>JAFLCU010000001.1 GCA_017303355.1 Caulobacterales bacterium
CCCGCGCCTGTTGCCGCGACGCCCGCGCCGACATTCCGTCCGGCGGCCGCGCCGGCCGGTTTTGGCCGCAGAATCACACGCTGAGTTGCCAGCTCAAGACGACGCGCTAGGAAGACGGCATGGCTGACGCTTGCCGCCTCTATCTGATCACGCCTCCGGCTTTCGACCTCGCGGCGTTTACGCCCGCGCTTCGCGAAGCGCTGGCCGGCGGCGATGTCGCGTGCATGCAATTGCGCCTGAAAGAGACGCCGGACGCCGAGGTGCTGCGCGTTGGTCAGGCGCTGAAGCCGATTGTTCAAGACGCGGGCGCGGCTTTCATCGTCAACGATCGGCCAGACCTTGCCGCCAAGCTCGGCGCAGATGGCGTACATGTCGGCCAGGACGACGCAAGCTATGCCGAAGCGCGGCGCATGCTGGGGGCGGATCACATCGTCGGCGTCACCTGCCACAACTCGCGCCATCTCGCCATGGAAGCGGCCGAAGCCGGCGCGGACTATGTCGCGTTCGGCGCTTTCTACCCAACCGGCACCAAGGCGCCCAAGCATTGGGCCGAGCCGGAATTGCTCGAAATCTGGAGCGAGATCGCCGAGACGCCCTGCGTCGCCATCGGCGGCATCACGATTGAAAACGCGCCGCCGCTGGTTGCGGCCGGCGCCGATTTCCTGGCCGTCTCGGCCGGCGTGTGGACACATCCCGAGGGGCCGCGCGCGGCTGTCGCGGCGTTCAACGCTGTGTTTGCGCGCGCCACGGGCTAAGCTCCGCTCCCTTGTGGAGTTCAGCGATGTCCAAAGCCACTCTCGAATTGCTCGAAAAACTGCGCACCACGGCGCACGCGCGGCGCGAGCCGAACAATCCGGCGCCCAACACATTCGCGCAACGCGCCGCTGACGCGGTCGCCGCCGCTGTGGGCTCGTGGCGCTTCGTGCTGATCCAATCGACGCTGCTGATCGGCTGGCTGTTGTTCAATAGTCTAAGCGGCGCGCGCATCGACCCCTACCCGTTCATCTTGCTCAACTTGCTGCTCTCGTTTCAAGCCGCCTACACGGCGCCGATCATCATGATGAGTCAGAACCGGCAATCCGAGATCGACCGCGGCCGCGCCATCGAGGATTTCGAGATCAACCGCAAAGCAGAAATTGAAATCGAGACGCTGCACCACAAGATGGATCTGCTGCGCGAACAAGAAATCGCCCAACTCACCGCCGCCGTCGCGCGGCTGACGGCGATGCTGGAAGCGCAGCAAAAGGCTTGAGGGTGTCGCGCCTCCACGGTGTCGGGGGCGTCAGATATCTTGGCGCCAGGATGAGCGGCGGACGCGGGCGAGGTGGCGTTCGAACAGCGCTTGCTCCAGCGCATCGCCATTGCCTTCGAGGAAGGCGTGCTTTTGCCAATAACCGCGGCCAGGACGGCCGGTTTCCCTGCTGACGACGAGCACGTCGAGCGGTGGTTCGCGGCGACGGCGGTTTTGTTCGGAGATGGCGTCGAGCGCGCCCCAGAGCGAATGCTGATCGAACTCGCCGATGCGAATATCCTCCGCCTCCGCCGCTTCGCGCAGCGCATTCTCCGCATCCTTGTAGGTGAAGGGCGGATCGCCCGAGCGGGCGCGCTCCACCAGTAGGGAACGCAACAGCGCGACCATCTCTTGCTTCTGGCCGCCGGCGCGCAGGCGCGCGTTGCGGGCGAGGTTCTTGCGACCGAGCAAGTGCTCAAGCTTGCCGAGCACTTTTTGTATTTCCGGATGATCGGGCGCGCCGTCCCAAGCGCTGAGATCGGCGGCGTGTACGGCGTCGAATGGCGCCACCAACGAACACGGCGCCAGCGTCACCGGCACGAGCATGTTGCGCTCAAGCCCGATCTTCGCTTCGCGCGTCACCCAGTGCGAGGAGACGGCCGCAAAGGTCCAACAGACGATCATGGCGCGGGCGGCGTCGATCTCCTGGTGGATGCGGCTCTCCCATTCGGCGCCGACCTCGATGCCGGCGTCGAACCAGACATCCACATCCAAATCGAGCAATAGCGCGTTCAGCGTCTCCACGCGCGCCTTGTCCTCGCGCTTGTAGGAAATGAAGACGTCGCTCATGGCCAGCCGCTCCCGCCGTTTCGGGCTCGAATCGCCCTGCTCCCCCGTAGCCCAAGGTAAAGGGCGCCCGAGCCCGGCAAAAGCAGGCGCCGAGGGACGGGCGGCGGTAACCGTACGGGGCTAGGAAATCGGGGCGAACCCGCCTACCTGATGGGCTTCAGATTCCGGCCGCTTGGAGCCCCCATGACCCTTATCCCCACCCGCCTCGACGACGAAAAGGCGAGCCCCGAAGCCCGCAACGCGCCGGACGTGATCGAGAAAGCGCTGTTCACGGCGCGTGTCGTCATGCTGACGGGCGAAGTGAACGATGTGCAGGCGCGCCGCGTGACGGAGCGCCTGTTCGCCCTGGCGGCCGAGAACGCCGAGCCGATCACGTTCGTGATCTCCTCGCCCGGCGGCCACGTCGAAAGCGGCGATATGATCCATGACGTGATCAAATTCATCAACGCGCCGGTGCGCATGCTTGGCACGGGCTGGGTCGCCTCCGCGGGCGCGCTGATCTACGCCGCCGCCGAGCGCGAGAACCGCTATTGCCTGCCGAACACGCGCTTTCTGCTGCATGAACCGCGCGGCGGCGTGGGCGGCATGGCCTCGGACGTTGAAATTCAGGCGCGCGAAATCCTGCGCATGCGCGAGCGCCTGAACCAGATTTTCGCCAACGCCACCGGCCAGCCGATCGACAAGATCAAGCGCGACGTCGATCGCGATTATTGGATGCAGGCCGAAGAAGCGAAGGCTTACGGCCTGGTCGGCAAGATCGTGCGGAGCCAAAGCGAAATTCGCTGAGCTTGCTGGCCCGCTTGCGCTCGCGACATGCTTTGGACCGCCGCAGCCGGTGTCGATCACCGGCTACGACGATCATGCCATGGAGCCGTTCATCACCCGTGACGGCGCGGCGTTGTTCTGGAACTCACGAAACGCTCCAAGCGCGCTCTACTTTCACGCCAAGGTGAATGAGCGCTTTACCATCATGCGCGCGGCGCGGCGCTGCAGCTAGCGTAACCCGGCCTTAAGCGCGGTTGCGGTAATCTGCAGGCTTCCCCGCAAAGACCTTGTCAACGAGGCGCGCGGGATGGGGTCTGGTGGAGATTGCTTTCATGCGCATGCTTGCAGCGGCGTCCGCGCTCGCGCTCGTTCTGGCTGGTTGTGGCGGCGAACCCGCGCACGGCAATAACGAAGCGCGCGGCGGGATGAGCGCCGAGAACGGCCATCACGGGCCGTCTCTCGGCCCCGCCGACGCCCATGCCGCCGCGCACGCGCCAGCCAATGCCCACGCCGCCGCGCCGACCGCGCATGGCGCTGGTCACTGGGCTTACGCGGATCAGAGCGCGTGGACGACAGTGGCCGGCGTATGCGGCCAGGGCCAAGAGCAATCGCCGGTGAACCTCTCCTCGGCCGCGCCCATGGCGGAGGTGCCTGATCTCGCGCCGCATTATCTGCCGGCCGCGGGCACGTTCGTGAACAACGGCCATACGCTGCAATTCACGCCCGAAAACACCGCCGCGACGCTGATGATCGGCAACCAGGCCTACGGCTTCGCGCAATTCCATTTCCATGCGCCGGCCGAGCACACGCTCGATCGCCGCGCCTATCCGGCTGAGCTGCACTTCGTGCATCGCAATGGCCAGGGCCAACTCGCGGTGATTGGCGTGTTCCTTGAGGAAGGCGCGGAAAATCCCGCGCTCGGCGCCCTGCTCGCGGGCGAACCGACGGGCCAAGGCAATGAACTCGCCACCCACATCACCGCCGATCTCGCGGCGCTGCTGCCGCCGGACCGCACCTATTTCGCATATGCCGGCTCGCTGACGACGCCGCCATGCAGTGAAGGCGTGCGTTGGAACGTGCTGCGCACGCCGATCACCGCCTCGCCGGCGCAGATCGCGCGCTTGCGTGAGGTGCTCGGCGCAAGCTCGCGCCACGTGCAGCCGCTGAACCAGCGCACGGTGCTGCTGGGCGCTTAAGCCAGCTTCTTGCGCTTCGCGGGCTCGCCCTTCATTCCGAACAACGCTTGCAGCGCTGTGTTGAGCGCCCCAGTGTAGCTGTCGACGCTGCGTTCAGCGGCCGTCAGCACGCGCCATTCGCCGCCAAGCTCGTAAGCGGCGATAATGGTTTGTTTGGCTTCGATTTCCGGCATGTTCGGCACGAGGCGCTGAAACAGCGCGTGCGTTGTCTCACGATCCAATTCGGGGCTAGCGAGGAAAATCACTTGCAGCCGTCCGCCGGCTTGGCTGATCAGATCCAGCTCCCACTTCACGCCCTCACCGTGATTGGGACACATGACAACGGCCTTCGATGCGCCAGCTAATCCGCGCACGACGCCCTGCCATTCCTCGCCCTCGCCCTCGACGAAGACGCGCGCGGCGCCAAGCGGCGGCGTCGGGTCGCGCGGATCGCCGATCGCGATCACCGGGCCATAGGGCGAAGCGTGCTCAAGGAGAATTTCATCGAGCGTGCGCGGGCGGCCCACACCCGCCGGCCAGCGCGCGAACGCATCGCCGCCGCGCGCTTTCAGGCGCGCATCATCCTGATTGAACGCACGCAGGAATACGATCGGCGCGCGCGCGTCCCATTCGCGTACGTTCTGATAGAGTTTAGTTGCGCGATCGTCGGCTAGACGCGAGAGCAAGGAACCAGCGCCAACGACATTAAGCAGAAGCAAAATCGCTGAGCCGATGATGACGTTCGCGGGATCGAAATTCTCCGTCCGCTCCGTCGGTGAGCTCAGAAACAGCGGCAGCAAGAGCAGCAACGCAATACCGACGTTCAGCACCGCGACAAAGAAATAGAGCAAGCTCGCAACGAGCCGTTTGTTACCGACGTAAGCGATGAAGCCCGGCAAGCCCAGATGCCTGCGAAACGCCGTTAGGAAGCGCCAAGGCGGCGGCCGCCATCCACGCGCGGCCTTGTAGTCAAGCGCTGGACTCGTTGTCTGCCACCAAGCGTGGCGCAAGAGCTGATAGCTGATCAGGGCTCCAAATAACCCGAACGCCGCCATCGCGGCGGGGTTGATCTCCGGATCGTCGGTGATCTCCAGCCCAAAGAAGCTGGAAACAAAGGCGATGAAAGCCAATCCGAAAAACGCGAACAGGAAAAGCGCGGCAAGCAACAGGGCGAAGCCGACAACGCGGCGATGCAAGCCGTCGATGATCGCCGTCGTTGCGCCGATCACGATGGCCATTGGCGCAAGGAACAACAAAAACGCGAGCGCCGCGCCCAGCGGCAGGCCAACGATCTGCGCCCATTCGCCTGTGCCAATCGCATGCATCATGGCGCCGACAACGAGACCGACGAGGCCGAACACCATCAGCACGACAAACGAGGCGTTAAGCGCGCGGACAAAGCGATGGCGAATATAGCCGCGTGCAGCAACATCGACGGAGCGCGTTTGCGTCATGCCTATTCCTTTGGGCGTGGGAACTTGGCGGAACTTAGCGCACGCGGCTATGCCCCTTGTCCTATCTGACAAAAAAGCAAGGAAACCCACTGTTTTCCGATGCTTTTCGCCGCCAGCGCGTCGCATTTTCGCCCTGTGGAAAAGTAGAAACGCCATTCGTGTCCGCGCACGCTGCGGCGTGGACGCGACCCTTTTGTTTTTGAGATGACGTGGGGCGGCTCCAAGCGCCCGCGCGATAGAGAGACCAAGATGGCCGCTCGCTGGATCGGACTTACGCGCCCGAACCGTACCAAACTCGCCGCCAAGCGCGGCTTCAAACATGCGCTGCGCGACAGCATGCATGCGCTCGGCGCCGCGGGCGTGCTGGTGATGGCCGCGGCGATGAATTTCGCGCTCCACCCAGATGCGCTCGCCGCGGTTGTAAGTGGCGAACGCCAGATCGTCGGCTTCGTTCCGGATGAACCGGCATCGAGCACAGTCTCGACGGTGGAACCTGTCGTGCTCGATGAGAACGAGGTGCGCTTGCTGGCCGCCACGGCGTGGGGCGAAGCGCGCAGCGAAGGCGAGAACGGCATGCGCGCGGTCGCGCACGTGATGGTGAACCGGATCGGCGATCGCTTCGGCGAAGACCTCTCGACCGTGATCCTGTCGCCGAAGCAATTCTCGGTGTGGAATCGCGGCGACCCCAATCGCCGGCGCGTGCTCAATCTGGTGCGCGATCCGGAGCGTTACGCCACCGATGGCGAATGGGACGTGGCCGAACGCGTCGCGCGTGAAGTGCTCTCGGGCCAATCCGTCGATCCAACGAGCGGCGCCCTCTTCTATCATACGCGCGCGGTGCGCCCGCGCTGGGCGCCACACGGCGTTGGCCGCCAGACTATCGGCGCGCACGTGTTCTATGCGGACGTGCCTGATCCGGGCCGTCGCGAGACGCCGCGCACGATCAGCATCGCGCAATTATTCGGCCAATCGAGCGAGCGCGCGATTCCGGCGGCGACGCGGCGCGGGCCGCGCGCGGGGCGCGTCAACGGCGTGATCCAGTACGCGCCTGCGAGCGCCGCTGGTCAGCCGCTGCCCAGTGAAACCACGGCCGCGGATCCCAACGCAGCCGCGACGCCGACCATCAATGGCCAGCCGATCACGTCGAGCACGCCGATCGACGCCGCGACAGGACGCTGATCGCTACAAAGGCTCATCCGCCCTTTCACCGTCGAAATAGTCGAGCCGGTTTTCGTCTCGGAGAATGGCGCGGTCGAGCCCTCGGATCATGATTTTGTTCGAGTCGGGATAGACGCAGACCTCGTTGGGATCGTGCGTACCGATCATGATGAAGCGGAACGGCTTATCGGTTTCGTTAATCAGACAATGGCCGGCGCGCTGTCCTGCTGGGAAGCACACATATTCGCCCGCCTTGAACGGGTAGCGCTCCTCGCCCAGGCGCAGCGTGCATTCGCCTTCAAGCGCGATGATGTGCTCTTCCTCGATCAAGTGATAGTGGAAAGGCACGCTCTGCTTGCCGGGCAATAGCTCTTCGTACGAGACGCCGATCTGACGCTTGTGTTCGCCGCGCGTATTGGAGAGCACGCGGAATCTGTTGCCGAAGCGCGGCCCTTTGAAAAACTCATCCCAGGGCACGCTGTCGATCGCAATGGGGCCTTGGGGCTTGTCGTGCTCGCTCATCTCATGTCCACAGTCTGATGAAATCGGCCAAGTTCGGCGGCGCGTCGACGAGGCCGTGCAGCGGAACCAGCAGCAGCAGAGACTTTGCGCGCGCGTAGATCAAGCCAAACAGCAGGCTGATCGGTGAAAGCACGGGCGATGGATTGGCGCTCCAGCCGGGCCGGGCGCTTGATCGGTGGGCGTTGTGTGCGCGGCGGGCGGCCGCGCGCTCCAACCTGCACCATCACCGACATGAAAAGCGCGCCTCCCGAGGGAGACGCGCTGATCCGTGTTTGGATGCGTGGCGGAGCTTAGTGGCTCTCGTCGCGCCAGACGTGCTTGTAGGAAATGTAGAGCAGACCCGCGAGGATCAGCAGGAAGGCCAGCACGACGATGCCAGTGCGCTTGCGCTCTTCCATGTGCGGATCGGCCGCCCATTGCAGGAAGGTCGTCACGTCCTCGGCGTATTGCTCCACCGTGGTCGGCGTGCCGTCGGCATAGGCTACAGCGCCTTCCGTCAGCGGCGGCGGCATGGCGATGTAATGGCCCGGGAAATACGGGTTTTCATAAAGCGTGCCGCGCGTCTCGCCGGTGTAGCCAGTCAGCAGAGCGGTGATGTAGTCGGCGCCGCCGTGGCGGGCCGAGGTGATCACCGAGAGGTCGACCGGGTAAGCGCCGCCATTGGAGGCGCGCGCTGCGATCTCGTTCGGGAACGGGCGGCGGAAGTGATCCGAGATGCGGCCCGGACGATCGGCCAGCTGACCCGAGTTCGGATCGACATCGCTGATGGTGACGCCAGCGGCGATAGCGCGGACGTATTGGTTCTCGGTCACATCGACGAACGTGCCGCCGTGCTCGGGACGGCCGACATGCGGCTCAAGTTCGCCCGTCTCATGGTTGCGCACCATGTAGAGCGCGAACGGACCGTTGCGCTCGCCGAGGTGGCGATAGGCAAGGTGATCCATCGCGTGGCAGGTCGAGCAGACCTGTTGATAGACCTGAAAACCGCGCTGCACCGCGCCCATGTCGTACGTGCCGACGGGGCTATCGAAGCTGAACGGATGATCGTGCGGATGCTCGGCGTCGCCAGCGGCGAACGCAGGCGCAGCCGAAGCGACGACGAGCGCCGCGGCGAGTGTCAAAGCGCGCAACATTAGGCGGCTCCCTGCGTGGTCACGGGCTTGGCGATCGTGTCCGGAACGCGGCCGGGCGTTTCACGCAGACCGAGCACGGGCAAGAGCACCAGGAAGAAGAAGAAATAGTAGAAGGTCGCGATCTGCGAGAGACGCGTCACCGTGAAGGTGAAGGGCGTCACGCGCTCGACGTTGAAGAACGGCGCGGCTTGGCCGATTTCCGTCTTCACCTCGGTGATCGCGGCTTCGAGCGCGTCGACCGAATTGCCGGTGACGGTGCGGGTTTGCGGCGTGCCGCCGCTGACCGCACGGAGCGTGCCTTCGGTTTCGGAGGTGCGCGACACCGCCGTCATCGCCGCGCCCGTTTGCGCGGCTTGTGCGTCGGCGGCGGCTTGCGCCCATTGCGACTCGCTTTCAGCGCGGACAGCGCTTTCCGTCACCGCGCCGCCTTCGACCCACTCAAGCGTGGCCGAGAACGTCGCCGGCACTAGGATGCGGCCCGGGTTCTGACCGCCGCACCAGCCGAGGATGACGCAGACGACCACGAAGATCAGGAAGAACTGACGCGCGATCGGGCGATAGCGCATTGAGCGCACGCGCGAGGTGTCGAGCCATGGCAGCACGAACAACACGCCGATCGCGGCGAACATCGCCAGCACGCCGCCCAGCTTGGAGTCGATCGGGCCGATGTTGAAATCGACGGCGCGCAGGATCGCGTAGAACGGCAAGAGATACCATTCCGGCACGATTTCCGGCGGCGTCTGCAGCGGGTTGGCCGGGATGAAATTATCGGCGTGGCCCAGCGCGTCCGGCATGAAGAACACGAAGGTCGCGAACAGGATCAAGAACAAGACCGCCGCGAACAAATCCTTCATCGTCGCGTACGGCGTGAAGGCGACGGTGTCGCCCTTCTCGCCGGCGGGGATTTCCGAAGCTTTGCGCGGCTCGACGCCCGTCGGGTTGCCCTGGCCGGCTTCGTGCAGCGCCCACACGTGCAGCGCCACGACGCCCGCGATCACGAACGGCAGCAGATAGTGCAGCGAGAAGAAGCGGTTGATGGTCGGCTGGTCGATCGAGAAGCCGCCCGAGAGCCAATTCTTGATGCTCTCGCCGACGACCGGCAGCGCGCCCAGGAGATTGGTGATGACGGTGGCGCCCCAGAACGACATCTGGCCCCATGGCAGCGTGTAGCCAAGGAAGCCGGTGGCGACCATGAGCACGTAGATCACGCAGCCCAGGATCCAGAGCAGTTCGCGCGGGGCCTTGTAAGACCCGTAATAGAGGCCGCGGAACATGTGGATATAAACGGCGAGGAAGAACATCGAGGCGCCGACGGCGTGGATGTTCTGAATCAGCCAGCCAAACGGCACGTCGCGCTCAAGACGCTGCACCGAGGCGAACGCCATGTTGATGTGCGGCACGTAATGCATCGCCAGCACGATGCCGGTGACGATCTGCACCACGAGGCAGAGCGACAGCATGGCGCCGAACGTCCACCAATAATTCAAATTCCGCGGCGTCGGATAAGCGACGAAGCTGTCATGCGCGAGCCGAAGGATCGGCAGGCGCTTATCGAGCCAACGGGTCAAGCCTGATTTCGGCTCGTAGGTCGAAGGTCCGCTCACTTGGGGTTCCTCGCTTAGCCGATACGAATGGCGGTTGGGCCGGTGAAGAGGTACGGCGCGACATCAAGGTTGCGCGGCGCCGGGCCACGGCGAATACGTCCGGAAGTGTCGTAATCCGAGCCGTGGCACGGGCAGAACCAGCCGCCGAATTGCGAGCCTTCGACGAAGGTCGGCACGCACCCCAAATGGGTGCAGCTGGCCTGCAGGATCAGCCATTCCGGGCGGCCGGCCTGGCCGTCTTCCTGGATCAGGCGATCGGCGTCGCTCTGCGGGTCTTTCAGATTGGCGAAATCGTCGCGCTGGGCGGCGGCGATTTCGGTCGGCGTGCGGTGACGCACGAATACCGGCTTGCCTTGCCACATCACTTTGATCTGCTGGCCGAGTTCGACGGCGCTCAAATCAACCTCGGTGGTCGACAGCGCGCGCGTATCGGCGGCGGGGTTCATCTGGTCGATGAACGGCCAAACCGTGGCGCCAACGCCAACGGCCGCGACCGAACCGGCCGCGATGAAAATAAAATCGCGACGGGTACTATCGTCCCCGTGCGCCTCGATGGTCTTGGCGTCAGCCACCCGCGTCTCTCCCGCGACCTTGGTCCAGCGGCGAAGCTAGGCTAATCCGGGAACGCAAAGCGCGCGGCGTGGCGCCGCATGCCCTACCGATTCCCCGATTCCGCCCCGATTCTCCGGCGCTGAGGCTCTAACGTGCGGCTCGCCCTCTATCAACCTGACATACCGCAGAATCTCGGCGCGGCGTTTCGCCTCTGCGCCTGCCTCGGCGTGGCCTTGGACATCATCGAGCCTTGCGGCTTTCCGCTCACCAATACCGCCATGAAACGGGCCGCCTTGGATTATGGCGACAAGGCCGTGGCGACGCGTCATGCGAGCCTCAACGCCTTCCGTGCGGCGCCAGAACGACAGGGCGGGCGATTGGTGCTGATCGAGACCGATGGCGCGATGAACTTTCAGGATTTTGCGTTTTCCACAGGCGACACGCTGATCCTGGGCCGCGAAAGTGCTGGCTCACCGGGCGAACTCTACGCGGCGGCGCAGGCCAGCGTGCGCATCCCGATGGTGCGGGGCTTAAGGTCGCTCAACGTCATCAACGCGGGTGCGATAGTATTGACCGAGGCGATGCGGCAAACCGGGGCGTGGGAGAAATTTTGAACATGGAAGAGCGCAAGGCCCGGGCGAAGGCGTGGTTTGAGGAATTACGGGACCTGATCTGCGCCGAGTTCGAGCGGCTGGAGGATGAAGCGCCGACGGCGCTCTATCCGGGCGCGCCGGGGCGGTTTGAGCGCAAACCCTGGCGGCGTGGCGATGGCGCCGCCGACCAGGGCGGCGGCGTGGCCGGCCTGATGCGCGGGCGCTTCTTCGAGAAAGTCGGCGTGCATGTGAGCACGGTGCACGGGGCGTTCAGCCCAGAATTCGCCAAACAGGTCAAGGGCGCGGCCAACGATCCGCGCTTCTGGGCCTCGGGCATTTCGCTGATCGCGCATATGCGCAACCCCCACTGCCCGCCCGCGCACATGAACACACGTCACATCGTGACAACTGAATGGTGGTTTGGCGGCGGCGGCGATCTCAATCCCACGCAAGCTTATCAGCGCGCTGAAAATTACGAGGACGCCGTCGCGTTCCACCGCGCCTATCGCGATGCGTGCGGCTTGCACGGCGCCGAACTCTATCCACGTTATAAGAAATGGGCCGACGAATATTTCTGGCTGCCGCATCGGGGCGAGCCGCGCGGCATTGGCGGCATCTTCTACGATCACCACAATCGAGGCGCCAAGGAATACGATAGCTGGGATAAGGATTTCGCTTTCACGCAGGACGTCGGGCGCGCGTTCCTGGAAACGTATCCCGCACTGTTGCGCAAGCACATGCATGAAGCGTGGAGCGAAGCCGAACGCGACGAGCAATTGATCCAACGCGGCCGCTATGTGGAGTACAATCTGCTCTACGATCGCGGCACGACGTTCGGGCTGAAGACTGGCGGGAATATCGAGAGCATTCTTTCAAGCATGCCGCCGGTGGTGAAATGGCCTTGAGCCTTTGTCCACGCTGCGAGCAGGACCACGTCTTAGCCGCCACAATCAAAAAAACTGCACAACGCATTTGGGTTTGCCCGGAATGCGAGGCCGCTTGGCTCGATGAAACTGCCATTGCGGCACCCGGATTCATCGACCTCGGCACACACCTCAAAGCCCCGGGCCTGACTGCTCTTTGGACGGAATTGGACGTTTCAGAGGCAAGATAACGCCCTATCGCGCCTGCACGTTCTCGCGCAGCCAGGCCGCGAACTCGACTTCGTCGATCTCGCTTGCGGCGAGCGCCCACATGATCGCTAAGCATTCTTCGTCGCTCGCGATCAATTCATGAGCATTCGCCATCAGAAAGAGTTCGCAGGCGACGAACGCCGTGCGCTTGTTGCCATCGATGAATGGATGATTGCGCGCGAGGCCGTAGGTGTATGCGGCCGCCAGCGCGACCACATCGCCATCGCCATAGGCAAAGAGGTTCAGCGGTCGCGCCAACGCGGACTCAAGCAGGCCTTCATCCCGCACGCCGCGCGCGCCGCCATGCTCTGCAAGTTGGCGATTGTGCACGGCAAGGATCAGGTCTTTCGGGAGCCAACGCGGCTCCTTCATTTCGCCAGCGCCTTCAGCACACGGCGCCGCTTCGCCATGATGCCTTCGGCGAGCTTCATCAGGTCTGCAGTGTCGTCATGCGCTGCACTCAACGCCACGCCAGTCGGCGTGTCGCTCACGGTGAGTTCGGCGCCTTCGCCGACATTGAGCTTGGCCAGCAGCTCTTTCGGCAGCACGACGCCCAGCGAATTGCCGATGCGGCGCACTTTGAGGGTGCGGCCGGCGGGCTTGGCCGGCGCTTGGTGCTGGAAATCGCGCGCCTCGCCGTCACGCACGCCGCCGGGCTTCTTGGTTTCATCGGTCATGGCCATTACTCACGTTATAACACAAGTTATAACACAAGCGCGCCGCTCGTCACGGCCTTTTTCTTGCTTCAGGCGAATTGCATGACCGCCGCACCCTACCCGCAAGACATCAAGCCACTGACTTCACTGCGTTTTATCGCGGCGTTTTGGGTGCTTCTGTACCATTTCAAGGACCATCTGGGCCTTGATCTGGGCCGCTTTGGGCTGATCGCAGACGGGTATTTGGGGGTCGACCTCTTCTTTACCCTCTCCGGCTTCATCCTGGCGCACGTCTATTTGGAGAGCCTGCAGACGGGCCGGTTTGGCTATGGCGGCTTTCTCAAGAACCGCCTGGCGCGGGTCTATCCCATGCACCTCGCGGCGCTGGCGGCGATGATCGTGCTGTTCGTGGGCGCGACAACGCTGGGCGCGGGCGTCGGCTCGCCGGACGCGTTCAAGCTCTCCGATCTGGCGGCGCATCTGCTGATGATCCATGCTTGGGGCGCTACGGCGGCTGTCGGCTGGAACTTCCCGTCTTGGTCGATCAGCGCCGAATGGGCGGCGTATTTGCTGTTTCCGCTGATCGCGGCGCTGGTGCTGAAAGCGCGCCGGCCGGCTTTGATTGCGGCCGGTGCGCTAGCACTTTGCCTCGCCTCGTTCGCGGCGCTCGACAATCTGCACGCCGTGCTGCCGGGCGTCGGCCGCGACTTTTCGCAGATGACGGCGCAGATCGGCGCGCTGCGGATTTTGCCGTCCTTCCTGCTCGGCGTTGCGCTCTATGCGTTCGGCCGCGCGACGCCCGCACCGAAGCGCTGGGCTTGGCCCATCGCGCTGATCTCCGCGGCATGGATTGTTGTCGTCACGAGCTTTGATCTTTGGGAAGGCCTCGCTTGGTTTGGTCTTGCCGGCTTGCTCTACGGCTTGGCGGAAACGTCGCGCTATCAAATCGATGCGCCGATGGCGCAGCGGAGTTTCGTATTCTTGGGTGCAGCGAGCTACGCGCTCTATATGCTGCACTTACCCGTCGACATCGTCTGGTTTCACGCGCTTGAGCGCTTCGGCGTGACGGAGAACTCCGACCTCACCTTGCGGATCGCTACGCTGGTTGGCGTGTTCGTCGCGTGTATCGCCGCGTCGATCGTCGCCTATCTCTGGATTGAAGAACCGGCGCGCAATTGGGTGCGCAAATTGGATTGGCCTAAGCCAATCCCTGCGCCACGGCTTTCAGGCGTTCGATCACGCTGAGTTTGTCGTCCGGGAAATCGGCGTCGATCCACCATTCCTCGACCTCGCGCATGACGAGCCCCACCTTTGGCCCCGCAGGTACGCCAGCGGTCATTACCTCGTCGCCCGTGAGCGGCAGTTTCGGCGCATGCCACATCTGGCCGTGTGCAACGAGCGCGCGCCATTGCTGCGCCTTCTCGCCACCTGCGCCGGCCCAGGCCAGCATCACGCGATCGCGGAATGCTTCGTTGCCGATGCGATAGATCGCGCGCCGCATTTCGCGCAGCGACATATAAGAGGTGAGCTTCACCTCGTCGCCGAGTGCTGCGACCAAGCGATCGCGCTCTTCATTCGAAAGCTTCAAGCGCCGCGCCAGCGCTTTGGCGCTTTCCTGATCGCGCAACGCCGCCGCAACGCGCGTCATCGGATCGACGGGCAGCATCAAATCCGCTTCCAGCGTGCAGAGCGCATCGAGCCGTGTTTCGTTCGATAATTCAGGCAGCGCACGCGCGCGCACCTCGATCGCCTTCATCCCTTCCCACGCGGCGCGCGGATCGGGGGCGGCGAGCATCTTCTTCACTTCCTTCCAGACGCGCTCGACCGACAGCGTATCGAGCCCCGCGACCAGATCGGCGCAGGCTTGCAGGCCTTGCGGATCGATCGGCCCGCGCGCGTACCAGGCATTGAAGCGGAAGAAGCGCAGGATGCGGAGATAATCTTCGCGCAAGCGCTGATGCGCGTCGCCGATGAAAATTACGCGGCCCTTGCGCGCGTCTTCGAGGCCGCCGCCGGTTGGATCGTGGATCGTTCCGCTCGCGTCGGCGTAAAGCGCGTTCAGGCGGAAGTCGCGGCGCTGGGCGTCCTCTTCCCAGCTTTCGGTGAACGCCACGGTGGCGCGGCGGCCATCGGTGCTCACATCGCGGCGCAATGTCGTCACCTCGAACGGCTTGTGCTTCACCACCACCGTCACCGTGCCGTGCTCGATGCCGGTCGGGTGCGCGGCGAAGCCGACTTTCTCGGCGACGGCCACAACTTCATCCGGCGTGAGCTGCGTGGCGATGTCGATGTCATCGACCTCGCGCCCCATCAACGTATTGCGTACGCAGCCGCCAACAAACCGCGACCCGCCCGCGCGCGCCGCCTCAAGCGCGGCCAACAGCGCCTGCGTCTCCGGCGCCTTGAGCCAGGATGCGTGTGTGACGGAGGCGCTCATCGCCCCCTCCTCTTGAGAGGAGGGGGTTGGGGGGTGGGGTGAAGCTCGATGTTTGAACGTCTGCACATTGGAATCTTCGCTAGCATTGAACGCACGGCGCTTCGCCCCGCCCCCTTCCCCCTCCCCTCAAGGGGAGGGGGTTAGAGATACAATCTCTCATACAGCGCGCGGATCATGCCCGCGGTTGCGCCCCAGATATAGCGGTCGCCGTAATCCATTGCGTAATAGGCGCGATTTTGCCCCTGCCACATGGCTTCGCGGCGTTCGAGCTTGGTGGGGTCGAACAGAAACGAGAGCGGCGCTTCGAACACGCTCGCCACTTCGCGCGGATCGAGCGTCAGCGTAAAGCCCGGCTCGACCAGGCCGAGGATCGGCGTGATGCGATAGCCGGTGCCGGTTTCGTATTGATCCCAAGCGCCGAGCGGCTCGATCCATTCGCGCCCGAGCCCGACTTCCTCGAACGTCTCGCGCAGCGCCGTCTCCACCGCGTTCGCATCGCTCGCCTGCACGCGACCGCCGGGAAACGAGGTCTGTCCCGGATGCGCCGGCGTCTCCACCGAGCGCTGCGTAAACAGCATCGTCCACCCTTCTGGGCGCTTGATGATCGGCGCGAGCACGGCAGCCGGCTTCAACTCGACCTCAGGCCGCACCCAATCGGGATTGAGATCGCGATCGCTGCGCGTAAGCGCCGCCACACGATCCACAGGATCGAGCCGCGTGCGCAGCAGAGTTTCAATGTTGGCGAGATCAGGCACGTGGATCAGGTAAGCGAGGACAGAGAGCGGCGCAATCCGCGCTATGGAGCTCCATCCGATGGAAGCTCGGCCGACAGCGCATCCGGTGGTAGCTCCGGCGTCGGTCTAAGCCATGCGCCCAAAAGCAACAACGAATGGATTACCCAGAGCAAGATTCCAGCGTTGATACTCTCGATCGAGGCAAGACCGTGCGCCAATTCATTTCTAAGATTGTTGCCGCGCGGGTCAGCATACAGCGCGCGAAAATGAAGGACGATGTCGGGTCCGTGCTCACCTAACGCGGCGGCTTTGTTCTCGGTCAACATGTCGCCAAACGTCGTCACCATTCGAGCCTGCTTCATTTGTGGGTGCGGCTTAGTGGTGGGTCGACCACCTCGCCCCAACAGCGTCCGAAAGCCCGCCTCAACCTGCGGGACCAACACATGGGCCGCCATGATGTAGTCATTTCGGAGCCACGCCGAAATGCCTTCCGATAACAATCGACCATCGCCAAAGAGCTTCGTGCTATTAACGAAATCAACAAAATCGGTCGCAATCAACGAGTGGCGTTTAATGGCTGCATCAATTGCCCAGCTAAGAAAAACCGTGCTGAAACCCAAACTATCACTGGCCCCGTCAATAAGCCGGCCAATCGGATCGTCATCTATTGATCCAATGCTGGCGACAACGCGATCGCCTCTCAACTTGGTACGACCTATCATCGCTTGAAGTGGCGACGAACTCGCTGACTCCCTCAACTCGTCTTCGACACTTTTTCGGCTCAGCAAGAATTCGCCGGCTATCCTTCGGAAGGTTTCCGCTGGCGAATCCACAACTATCTGCGCGAGAAATTTCTCGACCTCATCTGCGGGGATTTCTACGCGATGTTCATGCCTCGTCATCTGCGCGATCGAAGCAACATTCGCCTTCTCGATGAGACCAAGGATACGATGAGCCTCCGCATGCTCCCCGACTGCTGTGTAAGCGTCCATGCTCGTCTGCAACACAACTGACGCCAGCATAGGATCGGCCAGGCCGCCAAAATGTTCGAACGCTCGAGCGATCGAGAGGTTCATGCGTCGAATATCTGCGTCTCTCCCGACGCTCCGATAGTGCGGGATGAGTTTATCCGCGACGCTCTCAACTGCATGCGGATCAAACTTTGTAGCATCGGAAGTATCCGAGACACGCACCAAGATCGCTTCGAAGTCCGCGATCAGTGTGCTCCTTTCACTTTCGGTTAGACCTGATTTTGGCTGCTCCTCAAGCGCATCAAAAACAGCCCACCACATCTTGTGATCTGCGACCGATCTCCTATGCAACAAAAGCAAAACAGCGCGCGCAGATTCTAATCTCGGCTTGTCATCAATCTGGATCGCCAAGGCCAGCGCACGCTTTGCGTCCGGAACCGCATAGTACAGATCGCGACCGTCCTGACCGGCCAAAGCCACGTAAGCATCGATTGCACGTCGCGCGAAATCAACGTGGCGTCGCTCATTGGCGATCAGCTTCGAAAGGTCCCAAACTAGGTCGTTGTAGCGAGCGGCCAACACCGGCGCGCGTGCAGTTTGCGCGCGGTTTTTCCAATGCTGCAATATGCCGGCATCCGCTTGGCGCGCGTCTGGAGCGTAAACAATCTGCCCATCATCGCGCCGCCACGATCCCATCGGTCCAAAGTACGTGTCCCACGGCTTTTCATTGTGTTCGTCTCCCGCCGCCAAAGCGAAAGCGAGAACCTCGGACCACGCACCCTGATTTTGCGCGGGCGTTGGTTGTTGGAGCTTGGCTCGCTCCGCGTTCAATGCGCTCGACACGTCGAAGCACGTGAAAACATCCGTCCGCTTATCGAAAGCCCCAATAACGGCGTCGATGCTGGCGGGAACGGCTAGCTCTGCAACAACGGGACTCAGCGGCGATTCGCTCATGAAATGAGTTTAACACAGCGCCTCAGCCCACCCCCAACTCAAACCACACGCCCCCGCTCCAAACCCCAAGCTTCCCGTCACGCGTCTCAGCCCAATCCACCAATTCATAAAACGGCGCGCGCAGGACGCGGGCTTCTAGCCTTCCGCGCACCAACACGTACGGCCTTGGCTCATCCTCGCCGCGCGTCGCCACGCGAAGCGGATTGTCCGGCCCGGCTTGCACGACGTCGCCTACATTGGTGGTGAACACGATGGTTTGATCGCGGCCTTCTCCAACCCGATCCACGCGGATGGCGACGAAGGGCGCGTCCTCGACCTTAACCACGATTTTTTCGACAGGCGTGACGAGGTAGGTTTGGCCGTCTTCGTCCTTGCGCAAGATCGAGGCGAAAAGCTTCACCAAGGCTTCGCGCGTGATGCGCGTTCCCTCGTGCTTCCACATTCCATCCGCCAAGATTTCCATGCCGATATCCCCGCAATGGGCGGGGTTCCATTTGTCGACGGGAGGCAGGCCCCGATTTGGTGAATCCCCGCGAGCGCCAGCTTCACGCTTGAGGCTCGCGAGCAATTGCTCCAGGGACAGGCTAGATTCCGGTGTCGTCATAATTCGGCCAGCATACAAGCGAGCTTCGCCTTCATGAGCAATCAGGACAATCCCCAAGCGCTGGTCGCCGAAGCCGAAGCGGCGGGCGAAGCGCTGGCGCAGGTGCGCGCCGAGATCGGCAAGGCCGTGTTCGGGCAAGAGCGCGTCATCGAACTGACGCTCGCGGCAATTCTGGCGGGCGGCCACGTGCTGCTGGTGGGCGCGCCGGGCTTGGCCAAGACGCGGCTGGTGGAAGCGACGGCGCGCGTGCTCGGGCTCGATTGGGCGCGCGTGCAATTCACGCCGGATTTGATGCCGGCCGATATTCTGGGTTCCGAGGTGCTCGATCAGGACGAAACCGGCCGGCGCCATTTCCGCTTCGTAAAGGGCCCGATCTTCACGCAATTGCTGATGGCCGACGAAATCAACCGCGCCAGCCCGCGCACGCAATCGGCGCTGCTGCAGGCAATGCAGGAGCATCATGTCACGGTCGCTGGCGTCGCGCACGACGTGCCGCGCCCGTTCCATGTGCTGGCAACGCAAAACCCGATCGAACACGAAGGCGCCTATCCGCTGCCCGAAGCGCAGCTCGATCGCTTCTTGCTGCAAGTCGATGTGCCGTATCCGGACGCGGAGATCGAACGGAAGATTTTGGTCGAGACGACGGGCCTCGCCGATGCGCAGCCGCAAACCATCCTCAACGCGGACTCGTTAATGCGCCTGCAGCGTTTGGTGCGCACGATGCCGGTGGGCGAAAAAGTGCTCGCTTCCATTCTCGAGCTGGTGCGTTCGGCGCGGCCGGGTTCAAGCCACGATCCGCGCGTGAACCAGCATGTCGCCTGGGGCCCTGGCCCACGCGCTGGTCAGGCTCTGATGCTTGCGGTGCGCGCGCGCGCGTTGTTGCGCGGGCGCTTGGCCCCGGCGGTGGATGATGTGGCCGCACTCGCGCGCCCGGCCTTGGTGCACCGCATGCAGCTCAGCTTCGGCGCGCGCGCGGAGGGCTTGGATATAGATTCACTGGTGGACGATTTGGCGGAGAAGGCGGCGTGATCGCCACTTTGGACCGCCGGCTTCCAGCCGGCATACGGTGCTCGACAATGCAACGACCCATGCAAGTTGAAAAAGGGCCGGCTGGAAGCCGGCGGTCCAACGCTTGAACGATCGCGCGCGCCTTGATGCGCTGGCTTTGGCTGGCGATTTGCCGGGCGTTTTGCTCGATGCGAAGCGGCTGGCGGCGAGCGCGCCGGGCGTGCACGGGCGTCGCCGCGCCGGCCAAGGCGAAGCGTTTTGGCAATATCGCGATCACCGCGCCGAGGATGGCGCGCGCTTGGTCGATTGGCGCCGCTCGGCGCGCGGCGATCGTTTCTTCGTGCGCGAGCAGGAGCGCGAAGCCGCGCAAACCGCGTGGTTCTGGATTGATCCGGACGCGGGCTTCAATTGGTCAAGCGATGCGAGCCGGCCAAGCAAGCTGCATCGCGCGCGTACGATTGCGCTGGCGCTGGCCATTCTGCTTTCGCGCGGCGGCGAACGTGTGGGCGCGCTTGGTAACGCGCCACGTGCGGGCGCGCGGGCGGTTGATCGGCTCGCCATCGATTTGCTGACGCCCGTGAAGGATGTCGAGGCGCCGAGCAATTCTTGTGTGATCTTCCTCAGCGATTTCTATGCGCGGGTGGAAACATGGCGCGCGCATCTGCACGCTTGCGCGCAATCGGGCGCCAGTGGCGCGCTGGTGATGATCGCCGATCCGGCGGAAGAAGATTTCCCGTTCGAGGGCCGCACGCTGTTTCACGCGCCGGGCGGGCGTGGCGAGGTTCTGATCGGCCGCGCGGAAACAGCGCAAGCGGCATACGCAGAACGCCTCGCTACGCATCGCCGCGCGATCCGTGAGCTTGGCGCGGAATTTCGCTTTCCAGCCGTGTTGCATCGCACTGATCATGGCGCGTCGCCCGCACTCGCCATGCTGATCGCGCTCATCTCAGAGCGTTTCGGGTGACGTTCGGGCCATTTCTCTTCGCGGCGCCTGGCGCGTTGTTTGCGCTGCTCGCGCTGCCGGCGCTGTGGTGGCTGATGCGCGCGACGCCGCCGCCCCCGCAGCGCACGGCGTTTCCGCCGACGCGTTTGCTGGAAGGATTGCGCACGGAAGATCAGAGCAAGGAACGGGCGCCGTGGTGGCTGGTGCTGTTTCGCGTATTGGCGGCGGCGCTGCTTATTCTGGCGTTCGCGCGGCCCAGCTTGGCGCCAAACGCCGCGGCCCAAGCGCAAGGCGGCCGCACGCTGCTGGTGATCGATGATGGCTGGACCTCCGCGCCGTTTTGGAGCGACACGCGCGCAGCGGCCCTCGCCGCGATCAACCAAGCGGAGCGCGCCAATGCGCCGGTGTTCTTGCTGCTCACCGCGCCAAACGTGCCGGCGCGCGATCCGGGCGAGGCGCTCACGGCGGCGGATGCGAAATCGCGCATCGGCCGGCTGGAGCCACGCCCGTGGCGGCCCAATCGCGCGGATGCGGCCGAGCGGCTTGCGCGCACGCAGGGCAATTTCGATCGTATCGTTTGGATCAGCGATGGTTTGAACGATGATGGAGCCGCCGCTCTGATTGCGGAATTGCAGCGGCGCGGGCCTCTAATTGTGCATGCGCCCGCCCTTCCCGCGCGCGCCATCATCGCCGCCAGCGTCACGCCACAGGGCGTCACGGCGGAGTTGCGGCGCGCGCCAAATGGATCAGCGGTCGCGGCGATCGCGGCGGAGACAGCGGAGGGACGTTCGCTGGGCGCGGCGGAGGTGAGTTTTCGGGGCGATGCGCTCACGGCGTCGGCGCGGATCGAGCTGCCGCCGGAGATCGCGGCGCGCGCTGCGCGCGTGCGCATCGTCGGCGAGCAAGGGGCGGGCGCGGTGCATCTGCTGCCGGCGGGCGCGGGCCGGCCCTTCGTTGGCCTGATCGATCAGGGCGGCGGCGGTGAATCGCTCAATTCGGAAATCTTCTATGTCGAACGCGCGCTACAGCCGTTCGCGAGCTTGCGGCGTGGCGGCGTCAGCGAATTGATCGGCGCGCGCGCGCAAGCACTGATCCTGCCGGATTCAAGCCCGATTGGCCCCCCGGATCGCGCCGCGATCGAACGCTGGCTGGAGAATGGCGGCTTGCTGATCCGCTTCGCGGGCCCGCGCCTCGCCGATGAGAGCGACGATCTTACGCCGGTGCGTTTGCGCCCAGGATCGCGCACGCTCGGCGGCGCGCTGGCTTGGGAAACGCCATTGGGCGTCGCGCCCTTCCTGGATAACTCGCCTTATGCGGGCGTTGCGCCGCCAAGCGATGTCAGCGTGCGCCGGCAAGTGTTGGCTGAGCCGGCGTCGCTTGAGGAAGCGCGCGTGTGGGCGCGGCTGACGGACAATTCCCCGCTCGTCACCGCACAGCCGCGCGGGCGCGGGCTGATTGTTCTTTTTCATGTGAGCGCGGGGCCGGATTGGTCCGATCTGCCACTCTCGGGATTGTTCGTGGAAACGCTGCGGCGCACGCTGGCGTTCGCGGCGCGCGCCGATGGCGCGGGCGAGCGCGAGATCACGGGCGGGCCGTTTCTGGCGCAACGTGTGCTCGATGGTTTCGGCGCGCTTGCGCCCGCCTCGCCCGACATCGCGCCGATTGCGCCGGAAGCGTTCGCGCTCGCGCAGCCTTCGCCGGTCACGCCGCCGGGGCTTTACGAACGCGCCGGCGTGAGCGCTGCGATCGATGCAGCGCGGCCGGATGAATCGTTGTCGGCACTGACATTGCCCGCGAACGTGGAACGCGCTGGGCTTGGCGCGCGGATTGAGCGGCCGCTGGCGGGGTGGTTGTTTGGCGCGGCGGCGTTATTGCTGGCGCTCGATCTCTTCGTGGCGCTTTTTCTGATTGGCCGCCTGCCGCGTTTCGCGCACGCGGCCGCAGGCGCAGCGCTAGCGTTTCTTGTGTTTGGCGGCGACGCGCATGCGCAAAGCGCCGATCCGACACAGACCATTCGTCTGGCGTATGTACGCACGGGCGATGCACGGCTTGACCGCACATCGGAAGCGGGCTTGCGCGCACTTTCGGATTTGCTGACGGAGCGCACCTCAGTTGAGCCCGGGCCGCCAGTGAGCGTCGATCTCGCGCGCGATGATCTCTCGGCTTATTCGTTTCTCTATTGGCCCGCCCCTGCCGCGCCGCGCCGCTTGAGCGATACAGCGCTCGCCAATGTCGATCGCTATCTGGCGATCGGCGGGCTGTTGCTGGTCGATACGCGCAACGCCAGTGCCGGCGGCCGCGACCGCCCGGCCGCGACGATGCTCGCGGGCGTCGATGTGCCGCCGCTTGAGCAAGTGACGACCGATCACGTGCTGGCGCGCTCCTTCTATCTGATGCGCTCGTTTCCCGGCCGCACGCAATCCACACAACTTTGGGCGGAAACGCCGGCTGCCGCGGCCGCGCGTGATGGCGTGGCTTCGATCTTCATCGGCGACGGCGATTGGGCCGCGGCGTGGGCCGGCCAAGTGGATGGCGGCGCGCGCCAGCGTGAATTGGCGCTGCGCTTCGGCGTGAATCTCGTGATGGTGGCGCTCACCGGCAATTACAAAGCGGACCAGGTGCACGTGCCGGCGCTGCTTGAGCGCATGGGCGAAGGCCGGCGATGATCGCGGGCGCGCGCATCGGCTTCGATCCGGCCTTGCCGACGGGCGCAATGATCGCGCTTGGCGCGCTCGTGCTCATTTCGCTTGGCGTTTATGTCTGGCGTGGCGGCGGCGCGCCTATGCTGCGCTTCGTCGGCTTGGCGTTCGTGTTCTTGGGACTGACGCAACCGCAATGGGTCCGCGAAACACGTGAGCCGGCCAATGACGTGGCGCTGATCGTTGTCGACCAAAGCGAGAGCTTGGCGTTAGCCGGACGGCGTGACGCAGCGCGTGCGGCGGGCGACGCGATGGCCGAGCGTTTGGCGCGAGAGAGCGGGCTGGAGGTGCGCGTGCGCGAAGCGCGCGGCGGGCCGGACGGCACGATGATCACCTCCGTGATCTCGGATGCGTTGAGCGATGTCGCACCCGATCGCATCGGCGGCGTCATCGTCGTAACGGACGGGCAAGCGGCGGACGCGCCGGAAGAGCCGCGCCGTTTCGCCGAGCTTGGCCCAGCGCATATCCTGATCGTCGGTGATCCGGAGCGCGGCGACAGGCGCCTGGAACTGATCTCGGCGCCGACATTCGGCATCGTCGATGAGCCAATGCGCATCACCGGGCGCGTGATCGATAGCGGCAACGGCCAAGTGCGGGTGCGCGTCAGCATCGATGGCCAACGCGTCACCGAGACGTTGGCGCGCGCCAATCAGGATTTCTCGATTGACGTGCGCTTGCCGCATCGCGGGCGCAACATGGTGGTCGTGGAGGCTGAGGAAGGCCCCCAGGAAATCACGCTCTCCAACAATCGCCAAGCGTTCGCGGCCAATGGGGTGCGCGATCGCTTGCGCGTGCTGCTGGTGACGGGCTCGCCTCACCCGGGTGCGCGCGTCTGGCGGAATTTGCTCAAATCGGATCCGGCGGTCGATCTCGTGCATTTCTCGATCCTGCGTCCGCCGGACAAGCAGGATTACACGCCGCTGCACGAACTGGCGCTGATCCCCTTTCCAACGGAAGAATTGTTCGAGCGCAGGCTCGACGAATTTGATCTCATCATTTTCGATCGCGCGCCGCAGCGCGGCATTCTGCA
Source organism: Caulobacterales bacterium (assembly GCA_017303355.1). GTDB lineage: Bacteria > Pseudomonadota > Alphaproteobacteria > Caulobacterales > Aquidulcibacteraceae > Vitreimonas. Next base: position 24,206 of record JAFLCU010000001.1, read on the forward strand.
GGCGTATTATTACGCCAACATCGCCCGGCGCGTCGAAAACGGCGGCGCGCTGCTAATTACGGCGGGCGAAAGCGAGGCCGGGCTCGACGGCCTCTATCGCACGGCGCTCGCCGGCATCCTGCCGTCGCAGCCTACGGGCAATGTGATCACGCGCGCCTATCGCCCCAGCCCGACAGCGACCGGCGAACGCCATCCGGTGGTGCGCGGCCTGCCCGCGCCAGAGCGCTGGGGGCGGTGGACGCAGCAGGTCGGCGCGCGCGCGACGAGCGGGCAAACCGTGCTCTCCGGCGCCGACGGCCAGCCGCTCTTGGTGCTGGATCGCGCCGGGCGTGGACGCGTGGCGCAGCTTTGGACGGATCAGCCTTGGCTTTGGGCGCGCGGCTATGATGGCGGCGGCCCGCACGGCGAATTGCTGCGCCGCCTGGCGCATTGGCTGATGCAGGAGCCAGAGCTGGAAGATGAGAGCCTCAGCATCGACGCGGGCGCGCGCGGACTTGATATCGAACGTTCGACGCTGGGCGCAGCACCGGGCGCGGTCGAGATCATCGCGCCCTCCGGCCAACGCAGCAGCGTTGATCTGGGCGAGAGCGCGCCGGGGCTTTGGCGCGGCGAGGCGCCGGCGACCGAACAAGGCTTGTATGAAGCGCGCAGCGGCGAGCTTCGCGCGTTTGCCGCAATTGGTCCGCTCAATCCGCGCGAAGCGGCAGCACTCGCGGCAAACCCGGACATTCTCGCGCCGTTTGCTGAAGCGACTGGCGGCGGCGTGATGCTCACCGGCGAAGACGGCGCGCGCTTGCCAGAGGTACGCCGCATCGAACGCGGCGCGCGCGCCAATGGCGGCGATTGGATCGGCATCGAGCGCAATGGCGCTTACGTGGTGCGCGCCGCGACCGCCTCGCCGCTCGGCCCCGGCTGGTTGTGGGCGCTGATCGGCGCGGCGTTGCTGATGCTGGGCTGGCGGCGCGAAAGCCGCTAGCGGCTCACGCCCACCGCGTGCGCGGCATATTTCGTATCGACGCCCTTGATGTGCGAGTTCAGCCAGAATTTCAGGAAATGAAAGAACTCGTCATTGGCCTCGCCGCCGGCTGAACGGATTTGCCCGGCGAATTCGCCGTAGCGCGTCAGCAATTTGACGTGCAGCATCTTGTGGCCGTCGAAGCCCGGATAGCCGACGCGCTGCATGTACGCCTCTTCGTGCGCGAAATGCTCCGTGCAGGCCGCGCCGAGCTTGGCGACAAGCGCGTTGATGGATGCACCGTGCTTACCGGCGGTATGGGCGTCGTAGAGTTCATTCATGATGTCGAGCAGATCGTGGTGCTCGTCGTTCATCGCGGCGACGCCGATATCCAGCGTCTTGTCCCATGGCATCAAAGGCATGTGCGCTCCTCCAAACGCAACACTGCACGCGATGCGTTTGGGGGCCGTAAATGCAACGCGGCGTGCGCTGAGGCGCCGCACCGGAAAGTGCAGAACAACATAGGTTAGCAGCATTTCAGCTAGAGCTTTGGTTGTATAAATCCGCGCTGGCTCAAACACAGAATCATCCGCATGCTTCGCGTACGAATACGCGGGGGCGGATCATGGCCGGATACGACGGACGCTTGCCTTCACCAGCTGACGAAGACGGCCAAGACTATTTCACGCCGGATGGCGCCGAACTGCTCAAACAACGTATCGAAGCCTACTGGAACGAGCGCGGCTTCGCCGTGCAAGTGAGCCTTGCGCCGGCGGGCTTCTCGGCGCCGCTGCGCGCGGCCCGAGTCGATCTGCGCAGCGACATGCTGAACGGGATGCCGCGTCGCGCGAAGACGATTTGAGATCAACCCAATATGGGTCGCGGCTACGTATTTATCCTTAGGCCCTTGTGGATAGCGCGCAAGGGGTGACCCAAACATCGCCCCTTATCTACCGGTTGTTAAGCGCAAAAGGCCGATTTTCGCCCGCGACTTTTACTCGCGACGTCAAGGCGACTGGGCATGCTGAACTCTATCCATCAACGCATGAGCGTGGGCGCTCGGCTGGGTCTGATCGCGGGTCTGCTCATAATTCCCGTTCTCATGTTTGCCGGGCTCTTCATGGCGCAAGCGCACAAGGAGATCGCCTTCGCCCAGCGCGAGATGGCGGGCGCCGATTACATCGCCGCGATTTGGCACGAGTTCGAGCCGCGGAGCTTTCAGACCCCCGCGCCGGAAGCGTTGGCCGCGCAAGAGCGCTTCGACACCCTGCTCGGCACCAGCGAAGCGTCGCGAAGCTTTTTCGCGTCAAGCGAAACTCAAGCGCGCCGCACCGCCGGCCGCACCTTCTTCGTCGCCATCGCCGACGCGTCCTATCTGACGCTCGATCCAGACCTGGATTCATATTACGCGATGGATTTGGTGGTGCTGCGCATTCCCGCGCTTCACGACGCGATCGCGCAGCTTGCGCAGGCTTCGCAAAATCCCGCCGACGTGGGCGCGCTCGCGGTCGCCATCGATCGCGCGCGCCATGCGGAAAGCGCGATCGAAACCTCGGTTGCCGCCGCCATCGCCGGGAACCCAACAGGCCAAACGCGCGGCGCGCTGCAGCAGCCGGCCGATCACCTTCGCGGCACTGTCGCCACGCTCATCGCCGCCGCCGAACGCGGCGAGCTGGTCGATGAAGAACAATTCGACAGCGCCGCCGACGGCATCTGGGAAGCAGCACTGCATGAACTCGATCGCTTGCTCGCGGCGCGCATTGCCCGCTTGCAGACCAATCTCTTTGTCTGGCTTGCCGCCGCTCTCGTCGTGCTGATCGTGGCGGGGCTCCTCATCTTTGCGATCTCCAAGGCGATGTCGCAGCGCATCCACGCGCTGGTCAGCAGCATGAACGAACTGGCGTCGGACAATCCCAACACCGTTGTTCCCTGCCAAGACGATAAAAACGAAACCGGCCAGATCGCGGCGGCCTTGGAAGTGTTCAAGGAGAGCTTGGTCGAACGCTTGCGGCTACAGGCGGAGACGACGGTGATGCACGAGCAAACCGCCGAAAAGCTTCGCGAGATGGAACGGCGGAATGCGGAATCCGTGAAGGACCTCGCCTTCGTTATCGAGGCGGTCAAAAGCGGCCTCAACCAGCTCTATGACGGCGATCTGAGCTATCGCATGAATGAGCGCTTTCCCGACGACTTCAAATCCATCCGTATGGATTTCAATCAGACGGCCAGCCGTCTGGAAGAAACCATGCGTGGGATTTTGCACGCGACCGAATCCATGCGCGCCACCGCGCGCGATATTTCGGCGGCCGCGGACGATCTCTCGCACCGCACGGAGCAGCAAGCGGCGGGGCTTGAGGAAACGGCTGCCGCGCTCGAGCAGATCACCTCCACCGTGAAGGCCAACGCCGCCAACGCCAAGCGCGTGCGCGAAGTCGCGACGGCCGCCGGCGACGACGCCGCCGCCAGCGGCGCCGTGCTTTCCAGCACGCGCGACGCCATGGCGAAAATCGAGCGATCTTCCAATGAAGTCGGCCGTATTCTCGGCGTGATCGACGAGATCGCGTTCCAGACCAATCTGCTGGCGCTCAATGCCGGCGTCGAGGCGGCGCGCGCAGGCGACGCGGGACGTGGCTTCGCGGTCGTCGCCACGGAGGTGCGCGCATTGGCGCAACGCTCGTCCGAAGCCGCCAAGGACATCAAGGATTTGATCAGTTCGAGTAGCGTCGACGTAGAGACCGGCGTCAGCCTCGTTGGCCAGACCGCGGAGGCGCTCGAGCGCATTGCGTCGCGCGTCAGCGAGATCAACACGCTTGTCGTCACCGTGGCGGCGTCTGCGGATGAAGAAGCGCGCGGCGTGGCCGAGGTGAATATCGCCGTCACGCAGATGGATCAGATCACGCAGCAGAACGCGGCCATGGTGGAAGAGAGCACGGCCGCAAGCCATGACCTCGCGGAGGAAGCCGACGGGCTTGCGCGATTGGTGCAGCGCTTCAAAATTGGCTCGATGAATCTTGACGCCGCCGCCAAGGCTCACGGCGAGTGGCGCAATAAATTGCGCGGCGCTATCGCCAAGTGCGAAGCCGTCGATGCGGCGACGATCTCGGCGGACAATTGCTGCGACCTGGGCCGTTGGCTGCACGGGCACGGCAAGCTGCAATACGGCGAGTCTCCCGTCTTCGGCGATCTCGTGGCGAAGCACGCCGCTTTCCACAAGGAAGCAGGCCGCGTCGCGCAGGCCATCAACGCACGCCAGTATGATCGCGCCTCGGCGATGCTTGAGGTTGGCACCCCGTTCGCCACGGCCAGCGCCACGGTTATCGCGGCGATCACCGCGCTCAGCGGCGACATGCGCCGGGCAGCAGCAGCCTGACGCTTCGCTGACGCCGCCCTTCCGAGGGCGATCAGGTTGGCTTCGCTAAGGTCTCATCGTCAGCCAAGGCGCTGACGGGACAGACCTTGCGGAGCAACCATTATGAAAAATAAATTCCTGACGGCGGCCGCGGCCCTGGCGATCGTGGCGAGCATGGCCGCGACGCCGGCCATGGCGCAGAACCGGACCGTGATCAGCCAATACGGTCGCGACAATGGCGTCGCCGCCTCGCAACAAGGCCGCGACAACCGCGTCGCCGTCGATCAAAGCGGCCGCGTGAACTATGCGCGCGGCGTCCAGACCGGCAACCGTAACTTCCTGCGGATGAACCAGGGCGGAACGCGCAACGAAGCCGTCACCGACCAGCTGGGCGACGACAACCTCGCCGTCACCGGCCAGGAAGGCCGCAATTTGCGCGCTGGCATCGTGCAAACGGGCCGCGGCAACGTCTCGGGCATCGCCCAGATCGGCAATGGCTCCATCGCCACCACCGAACAGACGGGCGTGAACAACACGACGGGCGTCATCCAAGTTGGCAACAACCAAGACGCGCACGTCACCCAACGCGGCAACGGCAATATCAGCGTCGTGATCCAAGGCGGCCAATAACAGCCGGGCGACGCAAGGGAGCGGAGGAGCGCCTGTCCCTCGGGGCGCTCCTCCAACCCCCTCCTTCAGTGGAGAGTTTGAAATGTTGAAATCCTTTTTCACCGCCGCCACCTTGATCGCCTCGGGCGCCTGCGCGGCCAGTGCGCACCCCGAACTCGAACCGGCCCGCGCGCAACCGGCGGCTTACGAAAGCGCTGGCGTGGAATGCACGGTGCGCCGCGTGGTGACGCTGCATGGCGTGCGGCTCGAAGCTCTGGCGCGCGGCGATCGCGGCGCCTACGGCGAATACGAATTCGTCGTCACCAAGGGCGGCGCGGGCGGTTCTTCCGACATCGTCCAAAGCGGCGAATTCGACCTCGCGGACGGCCAGCAAACGCTGGGCGAAGCCGAGTTCAGCCTGGAGCGGCGCGACTATTTCCGCGCGCGGCTGGTGCTGCGTGACGGCGAAGGCGTGGTCTGCCGTGACGAGCTGCGTTCGTAATTTCTAGTTTTTTGGAGCACGTATCATGATCAAGCAAACCCTCCTCGCCGCTTGCGTGCTCGCGGGCGCGCTGGCGCCCACTGCCGCCTCCGCGCAACGCTATCGCGGCAACCAGGCCGAGATCACGCAGATCGGCAACGGCAACGCCGCGGCCGCCGCGCAAACCGGCGCCAACAACAATGCGCGCATCTATCAGCGCGGCCGGGGTTCGACGGCGACGGTCACGCAAGAAGGCGCCAGCAATTCGGGCTGCGTCTATCAGCTGGGCAACAATCTCGAGACGCATCTCGTGCAGGAAGGCAACGGCAACCGCACCACCGTGGTGGAAAGCAGCAGCGGCCGCCAGGTCGGCCGCACGGTGATCCGCGGCAAGCGCATCTTTTGGTGTGAATGAGGATTGAGCTGCGATAGAGTGCGCCCAGCGCCCTGGGCGCACTCGCCATGGCGCTTGTTCCACCATGAGACGCGGCCTTCAAGACCGCGCGGAAGGGAGCGCGCCATGAAAGTGAAAGACGCCATGCATGTCGGGGTGAAATGGGCCGAGCCCGACACCTCCGTCGTCGAACTTGCGCACATGATGCGCTGTCACGATGTCGGCGCTATTCCCATTGGCCAGAACGATCGCTTGATCGGCATCGTCACCGATCGCGACATTATCTGCCGCGGCGTCGCGGATCGAAAAGATCTCTCCGCCCTGAAGGCGCGCGATATCATGACGCCGGGCGTGGTCTGGTGCAGCGCCGATGAGGATTTGCTTGACGCGGTGCGGCGCATGGAAGCGCGCAAGGTGCGGCGCATGCCGGTGATCAATGCGGATAAACGCATGGTCGGCATTTTGGCGCTGGGCGACATTTCCGCATCGGCGTCGAAAGCGCTCTCGGGCCAAGTGCTCGGCCATGTGAGCGCGCATCACTAGACCTACGCGGCCGTCCAAACCAAGTGCGCGGCGCCGCGCGACATCGCGCTCACGATCAATGGAAGCGCCGTCAATGTGTGCGCTGCGCTGAGCTGCTTCAGGACGCGCCGCCGGCCTATCTGGTCACGCGTTGGACGCCTGCTGTTCGCTAATCGCCTGCGCCGCGAGTTTCATTTACGCGCATGCGGCGAGTGATTAACCATCGCCGCGGGGAGTGAGCATGCGTCCAGACTGGATCGATCCGCGGACTTGGCCTGACCGCGTCATCGCGCTTGCATTTGCGCTGACGGCGATTGTGATCCGCATTCCCATGATGCGGCCGCTCACGCTGCAACTGGACGAGCACACTTATCTCTTGATGGGGCGCGACCTGCTCAACGGCCACCTGCCCTACACGCATCTCTGGGAAGTGAAACCGCCGCTTTTGTTCGTCGTCACCGCACTCGTGTCGCTGTTCGCTCAACATGAAATCTGGGTTGTGCGCTTGGCTGCGAGCTTGTGCGACGTAAGCACCGCATTGCTGGTCAAGCTGATCGCCGACCGCGTGTTCGCCGCCTCGAAGCCGAACTGGCTCTGCGCTGTCATTTGCTTCGCGGCGCTCACAACCTCGGGCACGGGCGGCGCGCTGATGAGCGAAACCGCGACCCTGCCTTTCATCATGGCGGGCGTATATTTCCTCTGCGAGCGCCAGCCTTCGCGCGTGCGCGGCTATATTGGCGGCGTTTTCTTTGGCGTAGCGACTTTGATGCGCGTCTTCCCCGCCTTCCCGGCCGTGGCCGCGATCCTCGCGATCGGCGCCGAAGCAATCGTGGCGCGCGTAGGGGATGCTCGAAAAGCGCTGTGGACAACGCTTGTTTTTGTTTGCCTCGGCGGCGCGACAGTGCTCGCGCTGGTGCTCGCGGCGTACGCGCTCGCGGGCAAGCTGGAGCTTTTCTACCACTCCGTGGTGCTGGCGCCGCTGGCGTATGAAGAAGGCGGCGGCTCGGGCGGTTCGACGCTGGTGGCGTTTCTCCGCGCCACGATCTCCGGCAACGCGATGTTGCTGACAGTGGCGTTCGGCGTGGGCGGCTTTGTGTTCACCGCATTGCGCGATCGCGGCAATTGGCCGGCATGGCGGCTCGCGGCGATGGCCGCGGCGCAATTCGTGGCCTTCACCTTCGGGCCGCCGCTGACGCACTATTTCGTATTGCTGCTGCCGTTCTTCGCGATCTTCGCGGCGCCAGCTCTGCGCGCGATTTTCGAGGTGTTGCGCCCGCCGGTCTTGCGCACAGGGCTCGCGGCGCTGATCGCGGCCGCGCCAATGCTTGTGTCGGCGCGCGCGGCGTGGCGCGCCGGCGATGCGCATGACACCACCGCTGAAGTATATAGCGAACTGCGCGCCGCGATGCAGCCGGGCGACACGCTCTACGCCACCAGCGATTATGTGCTGTATTGGCTGCTCGACCGTGATCCGCCGCATCCGATCGTCACGCACGCCGGCAATCTGTTCCGGCCCTACATGTTCCGCGAGTTGCCGTTCGGGGTTGAGACATCGGCGGAACTGATGCAGCGCATCGTCGCCACGCATCCGACCTGGATCGTGTTCAGCGACGAGACGGACTGGAAATACGCGGCCGACACCGAGGTGGGCGCGGTGCTGCAGCCAGTGTTGGCGGCCGAGTATGAAGAGTCGCCTGCGCCCGCAGGCCGCCACATCTATCATTTGCGCGCGGACTAAAGCGGCGCGCTCAGTTCGCCCTCTATCTTATCCAAGCCGCCGGGACGCAGCGCTTGCCACAGCAGGCGCGTCGGGTCGGTCGGGCCAGGCAAGCTCACGCGGCCATGCGGCACGAGCATGAAGCCGGCGGGCGCGAAGAATTTCTGCGCGCCGACAAGGATGATCGCGCTGGCGCCCACCGCCCGGCAAGCGGCGACGCACGCCTGCACCAAGGCCAAACCAAGCCCCGCCGATTGTGCGCCGGGATCGACCGCGAGCGGGCCAAGAAAATAGGCGGGCGCGCCGGCCTGCACGCGCCAGATGCGGCAGACGCCGACCACATCGCCGGCCTCGTTCAAGGCCACGCGTGAAAGCGCTGGCTCGAACACGGCGCCACGCTCACGCACGCGCTCGCTCGTCTTGGCGTACCGGCCCGGACCGAACGCGCGGCCAAGCACGTGCTCGATGGCGTCGGCATGCTCCGGCTTTTCGGCAGTGAAAGTATGGCCCAAGGCGTGCGCCCCAAAGTGAGGCGCCGCGCTTAGGGCCGACGGAACCGCGCGTCAATCGCGCGGCTGTGACGGTTGCGACTCGGCGCCGGCGGGCGCATGGTCCGCGCCGCTTGGCCTCCCTGCGCATCCCTTCCCTCGACATCTTCCGCCATCGGCTGTTCACCCAATATTGGGCGGCGCGGCTTTTCGGCACCATGGCGGTGCAGATCCAGGCCACGGCGATGGGCTGGCAGGTCTATGACGCCGCCCGCGCGCATGGGCAGAGCATCGCCGAAGGCGCGTTTCTGCTTGGCCTTGTCGGCCTCGCGCAATTCCTGCCCTTGCTTGTGCTCTCCCTGTTCGGCGGACAGGCGGCCGATCGCTACAACCGCAAACTCATCCTGCTTCTCTGCTTCGTCTCGAAAGCGGTGATCGTCAGCTGGCTGGCGTTCGCCACGAACCTCGGCCCCGAATTCGTCATCCCCGCCGTGTTCATGGCCGCGATCGGCGCGGGGCTCACCAACGCCTTCATGCCGCCAGCAGCGAGCGCGCTCTTGCCGATGCTGGTGCCTCGCGAAGACTTGCCGCAAGGCATCGCGCTCAGCTCGCTTGCGTTCCAGGCTTCGCTCATTATGGGGCCGATCATTGGCGGCTTTCTCTACGACGCGGGCCCCAGCGTGCCCTACCTCACGGCGCTGGCGCTGTTGTTGTTGGCGCTTGGGCTATTGTTGTTGCTGAAGGCGCCCGCGCAAGCGCCTGTGAAAGATGCGCGTACGCTCAACATGATCGCGGACGGTCTGCGTTATGTGTGGAGCAATAAGATCGTGCTTGGCGCGATCTCGCTCGATCTTGTCGTTGTGCTGCTGGCGGGCGCGGTTGCGCTGTTGCCAGTATTCACACGCGACATCCTGCATGCGGGCCCGAGCGAACTTGGCGTGCTGCGCGCGGCGATGGGCGTCGGCGCCACTTTGGTTGGGCTTTGGCTGGCGATCAAGCCGATGCGCACGCGCGTCGGCTTCTGGATGTTCGGCGCGACCATCGTGTTCGGCCTGGCGACGATCGTATTCGGCTTCTCGCAATATATCTGGCTTTCTGCGTTGGCGCTGGGCGTCGCCAATGGCGTCGACGCGATTTCGGTTTATGTGCGCCAAACCTTGATCCAGCTGAACACGCCCGACGCGATGCGCGGGCGCGTCTCGGCGGTGAGCTTCGTGTTCATCTCGGCGTCGAATGAACTGGGCGATTTCGAAGCCGGCTTGATGGCGCGCATTTTCGGCCCGGTGACAGCCGTGACGCTGGGCGGGGCGGCGGCGGTGCTTGCCTCTTTGGGCTGGATTCGCCTCTTCCCGGAATTGGCGAAAGCGGACGGCTTCGAGCCGATCGACGAGACGCACAATCCGGCGTGAGAAAGCGCGCGGCCTTTTCTTGGACCGCCGGCGCCGCGCCGGCGGTTCGGTGTTTCAACTGGCGCCGGCGTTGGAAGCCGAAGCACCGCGCCGGCGGGGACGCCGGCGGTCCAAGAAGAAAGCGCGCAGCGCGTTTGGCCGCTGCTTGCGGCTGCAAGAGCGGTTGAAGATGTTCGGCGCTGTGTGGGGTTCAGCTTGTGTCGGGGAGAGTCGCCACGGGATGCAGCAGGTTGCGCGCGGCGTTGTAGGAACCGTGCGCGGCTTTGGCGCAGAGTTCGGGCGGGACGTGCGGCGAATCCCAGGGGCGGCCGAGCGCGAGCTTCACGGCGAGACGCGGGAAGCGCTTGAGTTTGCGCGCCAGGCGCAGGATGGCGCGGCGCGGCCGTTTCAACAGATGCTGCAGCGCCAAGATACGGCGCGCATAGCGTTTGTGCGGCGGCGTCGGTTCGCGCCGGCTTTTCAGGCGCGCGATCAGTGAGGAGCGGTAGTGCGCGCGGCGGATTTCGGCGACGCTGGTGGGCGCGCCGAGCAAAGTGATGCGGGCGGGATGCTGCTTGGGTTTGGGCCAGAGCTTGAAGGGATAGGTGCGCTTGCGCTCTCTGGGCTCGGCTGGCGCCGGCGGCTCCTTCTTCTTCGCGAACGGATCGCGCTTCTTCGGCGGCATCAGCGTCAGGCGATCGACCTCCATCACCAGCACCTTGCGCACGAAGCTTTCGAGCGCCGCGATCCAATGTTGCAAGCGCGGAATCTGGCTCTTGCACAAGCCGAGCGCGGCGATGTCGGCGGCCGTGCCCATGACGAAGCACATGCGCACGAACATGGCGCGCGCGGCGCGCCAAAGTTCGGCGGTGGGGTCGGTGCAGGCGGCGGGGGTTACAATCATCCGCGCATTCTACGCGCGTTTTGGCGGGGGCGGATAAGATTGGTTCTATCCATGCGGACGCGGCGCGATTTGCGTTGATGCGCTTGGGAGTCTTACGCGCGAGCGCGCGCGCTATCCCTGGATACACGGTCCCTCGGCGGCGCTGGCGCTCATGTCAAAAAGCAGGAGCGCGGCGCTCCGCGCCGCATGCGCCGCGGGAGCGGCGCGCTCCAACCTGCAAACAGGACTGCGCAGCCGGGGCGCGTCGCTCCGCGACGCATGCGCGGCGGAGCCGCGCGCTCCAACCTGCAAACAGCGCTGCGTGTTATAGCGCGCGAGCGGGACGCCCCTCACCCCCTCACCCCCTCCCCGCAAGGGAGAGGGGGACCACGCTTGCTGTGTTGAATGCGTTACGGCGCGGGGGTTGGGGTTGGAACGGTGATGGGCACGGTGTGAGGGCAGAGATCGATGCCTTGCGCGTCGGCGCAATTCACCACCGCCGGCTCCATCGCGCCGGGCGCGAACACGACGAGCCAATGCTCGCGCGGGTCGAAGCGCGTGCCGCTGCGCAGCTCGCCACATTGCACAGAGAAGACGAGCGAACCGGCGTGCGCGGCGTAGATGCTGTCGGCGCTCACGGTGGCCGGGATGATTCCGCGTGATTCCGTGGCGCGCGGGGCGGTGCAGGGCGGCGTCATTTCCGGATGCGCTTGCTGATAGGCGACGAGCTGCTGATAGGCGAACACCGGCTGCATTTCCGGCGCCTGCGCTTGCGCCTGGTCCATCAGCGATTGCGGCGCCGCGGGCGCTTCGGCCTCCGCCGGGGCTTCAGCGGACTGGCCGCAGGCGGCGAGCGCGATGGCGGCGCAAAGCGCGATGTAGGTCTTTCTCATTGGGGTTCCCTCCCTTTGTGCGGGCGCAGTTCACGCCTTCGGCGCGCGCCGTCAAGCGGGTGGCGACGGGCTGGTGTCAAAGCTGTGCCTTGAGAGAGCGCGGAAAGGCGCCAACATGGGCGCTGGCGAGGTGATCCCATGATCGAAAAACGCAGCTTTGACAGCCTGGGCAAGTTCGACGCGGACTGGCTCAAGGCCCGCTACCATTTCTCCTTCTCCGGTTATCACAATCCCGAACGCGTCCATTGGGGCGCGCTTAGAGTTTGGAATGACGACACGATCGAGCCGAAGACCGGCTTTCCGCCCCACCCGCACTCCGACATGGAGATCATCACCTATGTTCGCACCGGCGCGATCACGCACCAGGACTCGATGGGCAATCGCGGCCGCACCGAAGCGGGCGACGTGCAAGTGATGAGCGCGGGCGCGGGCGTCACGCACGCGGAATACAATCTTGAGGACGAGAAGACGACGATCTACCAAATCTGGATCGTGCCGAAGGCGCGCGGCGGCAAACCGTATTGGGGCTCAGCGCGGTTTCCGAAAGGCGAACGCAGCGGCGCGCTGGTGACGCTGGCTTCGGGCTTTGAAGACGATCAGAGCGCGGGGGCGCTGCCGATCCGTCAGGACGCGCGCGTGCTGGCGGCGACATTGGAGAAAGGCCAGAGCGTCTCGTACGATCTGGGCGCTGAACGGCATGCTTATTTGGCTTTGGCGAAGGGCAAGGCTTCGGTGAACGGGATCGAGCTTGGCCCCCGCGACGGCGCGGCGATCAAGGCCGAGCCGACACTGCGGATCGAGGCCAGCGACGATTCCGAGATCGTGCTGGTCGATGCGCCCTGAAAACTGAATTTGGCGTCACCTTTGGCGGCGGCGACGACCGGGCTCAAATCGCGCGGCAACAGCTCGATTTGGGTCGGAAATCGTGCCGGGGGCGGGCAAAATTTACCGGGCGTTTGCCGTTCCGGCGTTCTTTCAGGGCTTCAGAATGGGGCTTGAGTGAGAATGGTTAGCGTCGGCGACATGCATGTGCTGATCGTGGACGACAACCGCCAAATGCGGTTTCTGCTGCGCTGCCTGCTGCGCGCTAGCGGCATCTATCACGTCACCGAAGCCGAAACGGCCGCGGAAGCGCTGCAAGCGATGACGGCCTCCACCGTCGATCTGATTTTGCTCGATTGGAAGATGGAGCCGATCGACGGACTGGCGTTCGCGCGCCACATCCGCTGTTCGATGGAAAGCCCCAATCCGTACGTGCCGATCCTGATGCTGACGGCGCACACCGAAATCTCGCGCGTGGCCGCGGCGCGCGACGCGGGCGTGACGGGGTTTGTGAAGAAGCCGGTGAATGCGCGGCTCTTGTTCGAGCGCGTGTCGTTCGCGCTGACGGACGCGCGCCTGTTTGTGCGCAGCAACGGCTTTTGCGGGCCCGATCGCCGCAAGGGCGCGGCGCGCGCTTATGCGGGCCCCTTCCGTCGCCATGATGACGGGGTCGCTGTTGATGACACGTTCGACATCGACGATGACGCGGTGCGCTGGCGCGCCTGATCTGCGGTCGGCGCTTGCGTGAAAGGCGGCGCGGGCGCAGCGTCGCGGCCATTCGCGGGGAAATCTCATGCTGAAGCCTTTGATCGTGGCGCTGATGCTCATGTCGCTGAGCGGCTGCCTGGCCGGCGCCGTCGTCGGCGCGGCGGTGGGCGTGACCGGGGCTGTCGTTGGTACGACGGTGAAAACCACGGGCGCGGTGATCGATGCGGCGATCCCGGACGGCGATGACGACGAGGATGAAGACGAGGATGAAGACGACGATTGAACGCCGCACGCGAACGTGAATGGCGCGATCGTTTGAACGGTTGCATATTTCCTTCGGCCTATCGCTGGAGGAATCGCTTCATGCGCGTTGTATCTTTGCTGGCGGGCGCGGCGCTGTTTGTGTTCGCCACCGCTGCGTCCGCCGACCCGGTCTCGGTTGCGCCCATCTCCTACTCGCCGGAATTCCAGGAACAGCTGGATGACGAATTGGGCGCGCGCGAAGGCATTTATCTGAGCGAACAAGTGACGCGCACGGTGGCGCGTGAACTGGCCGATCGCGGCGCGACCATGAGCGAGACGGCGCCGATCACGATTGAAATCTCAATCGTCGACGCCGATCCGAACCGGCCGACGTTCGAGCAATTGTCCAACCAGCCAAGCTTGGATGGGTTTCGCTCGATCTCGATCGGCGGGGCGGAATTGCGCGCGGTGCTGCGCGGCGCGGATGGGTCTGTGGTGAGCGAAGTCACGCACCGGCGCTACAATCATTCGCTGGCGGATTTGCATGGCGCGACGACGACGTGGTCGGAGGCGCGCGTGGCTATTCGCCAATTCGCCGACAAGGTCGCGGACGCGTACGTCGCCGCCGGGCGATAAAAGCAAGCTCAGTTCAACCACCTTCGCGCTCCTCGCGGCGCGGAGCTGGGAGGGTGTAGGCGCGTGCGTCCCCAGGCGCTCGCGCCTACATTCGTTTAGCGGATGCCGAGATCCTTGTGCGTCTGCACGCTGAGCCGCCAGCGCGGATGCGCCATGCAATAGGCGATCGCGGCGCGTGTGTTCTCGGCGCGCGCGGGGCTATCCATCGGCTGCAGGAAGAAATGCTCGAACGCGAGCGCTTCGTAGTGCGCGGGGTCGCCGCCCGCTTGCGGATAGACGAGCTTGAGTTCGTGGCCGGCGCGCTGCACGAATTCGGCGTCGGCTTTGGGGCTGACACAAATCCAATCGATGCCGGAGGGTGCTGCGATCGTGCCATTGGTCTCGATCGCGATCTCGAAGCCTTGCATGTGCAATGCATCGATGAGCGGCGCGTCGAGCTGCAGCAGCGGCTCGCCGCCAGTGCAGACCACATAGGGCTTGCCGCCGCCTGGCCAGAATTTCGCGGCGGCGCTTGCAAGCGCTTCGGCGCTTTCAAACTTGCCGCCGCCATCGCCATCGACGCCGACGAATTGCGTGTCGCAGAATTTGCATGTGGCGCTGGCGCGATCTTGCTCGCGGCCTGTCCATAAATTGCAGCCGGCGAAGCGCATGAACACCGACGCCCGCCCCGCGCGCGCGCCCTCGCCCTGCAGCGTGTAGAACATTTCCTTGACGCTGTAGGTCATGGCGACGCGACCCACGCTTCCCAGCCCTTCGCGCGCAGATCGCAGGCGGGGCACGTTGCGCAGCCATAGCCCCAGACGTGGCGGTGCGTGCGATCGCCTTCGTAGCAGGTGTGCGAGTGTTCAACGATGAGATCGACAAGCGCATCGCCGCCGAGATCGTGCGCGAGGCCCCAGGTCGCGCCCTTGGTGAGGTGCATCAAAGGCGTTTCGACTTTGATCGGGCGCTCAAGACCAAGTGCGAGCGCGCGCTCCTGCGCGTCGATCGTGTCGCGCCGGCAATCGGGATAGCCGGAGAAATCCGTCTCGCACATGCCGGCGACGAGCGTGTCGACGCCGCGTCGATACCCCTGCGCGGCAGCGACGGTGAGAAACACAAGGTTGCGGCCGGGCACGAACGTCGTCGGCAAACCGCTCTCAGCCATCTCGATGGCGCGATCGGCGGTGAGCGCGCTTTCGGCCAGCGCGCCGTAGCCCGAAATGTCCACCAGGATGTCCTCGCCCAGGCGCGCCGCCCAGGCGGGCTTCAGCGCGGCCATGGCTTCGCGCACGATGGCCCGCTGCCCAAGCTCCACGGCGTGACGCTGCCCGTAAAAGAAGCCGATCGTCTCGACCCGATCATAGCGGTCTAGCGCCCAGGCCAGGCAGGTCGCGGAATCCTGTCCGGCGGAGAAGAGCACGAGAGCGGCGGTCATCGGCGGCTATATAGCGCCCAGCACGCGACCGCGCACGAATCAGGCGCCGCAGCACGCGGCTATCAACCTGACACAGCGTCATAAATCCTACCCGGCGCCTCATTCCTGGGCGCCTTGCACCCTGTGCCCTCGGGATAAGTGTTGCCGGCGCGACGCAGGGCGATAGCGGCATGACGGAGGCGTCAAGTTATGCGGTGGTGAGCGGTTGACACGCGCCTGTTGCCTGAGCGCTATAGCATCCGGACAGGTAGGGTATGGGGAGAACTCTGCGTCTCACATATCCCTAATTTGCCGAAGGTTCGCCGCCGCGCTCAATTTGAGAAGGCGCAAGGCGGCTCTGGGAGGACGGCGATGAGCAAAAAGTTGAATTGGGGTCGAATTCTGCTGTCGAGCGCTTCGCTCGCGGCCATGGGCGCGATGACGCCCGCGTTCGCGCAGGACGAAGACGTCTCGGAAGAAATCGTCGTCACGGCCACGGGCCGCGCCGCCGCGATCCAGGACGTCCCGCTGGCGGTGACCGCCGTGACGGGTGAAACCCTTGAAAATTCTGGCGTGCAGGATCTGCGCGACGTAGCGCAAGTGGCGCCCTCGCTCGTGATCGGCACCGGCCAATCGAATTCCTCCGGCACGATCGCCTCGATCCGCGGCATCGGCACCGGTTCGGATAACCCGGGCTTCGAAGGCGCCGTCGGCATCTTCATCGACGGCGTGTATCGCGCCCGCGCAGGCGCCGCGCTCGCCGACCTCCCCGAGCTTGAGCGCGTGGAAATCCTGCGCGGCCCGCAAGGCACGCTGTTCGGCCGCAACACCTCGGCCGGCGCCATCAGCGTCGTCTCGGCCGGCCCCGATTTCGATCCGGGAATGTATATCGAAGCGCTGTATGGCGTTGACGACGTTGAAGAAGCCGGCCTGCGCGCCGGCATCAACGCGCCGATCACCGACACGCTCGCGGTTCGCCTCGACGGCTCGGTCCGTCAGCGCGACGGCTACATCACCGATTTCACCTCGGGCGATGATCTCAACACCACGGATCGTTGGTCGGCGCGCGGCCAGGCGATCTGGGATATCTCCAACGACGCCTCGCTGCGCGTGATCGTCGACGCGGCCGAGAGCGATGAAGTCTGCTGCGGCGTCACGGCGCTGCAATATGGCTCGACGCAGGACGTGGTCCAGCTGCTCACGGGCGGCTTCGGCACGGTTCCGGGCGCGACGGGCGGCAGCTTGCCGGCGAGCCTCGCGGGCTCGTTCAATTCGGCCATCGAAGACCGCCAAATGACGGTGACGCCAGGCCGCTCGTACGCTGAAACGACCGAGGATTTCGGTGTTTCGGGCGAATTGAACTGGGACATCGGCGACCTGCACCTGACCTCGATCACCGCGTTCCGCGATTGGAGCGCCGAGCGTGATCAGGACGTCGACTTCACGTCGGCGGACATCGCCTATCGCGACGGCCTGGAAATCGGCATTGAGACGATGACCCAGGAATTCCGCCTGCAAGGCGAAGCCGGCCCGGTGAACTGGCTCGCTGGCGTGTTCTACGGCAACGAAGAGATCGACACGACCGACCGCATCCGCATCGGCACGCAAGCGCACCTCTTCAGCAACATCGCCTCGATCGGCAACACTGCGGGCACCTTCGGTCCTCCAGGCTGCGAGCTGATCAACTCGAGCGGCGCCGTGCCGTCGCTGTTCACCTGCTTCAACCAAGCGTTCATCCCGAACGCGTTGCCGGGCGGACAACCGCGCGCGGCGATGCAAGCGGCGATCAACGCCACCAACGGCGGCCACCTGCTGCCGACGAGCGGCGGCCAAGGCCAGCAAGCGGACAATTGGAACGTCGAAACCACCTCGATGTCTGTGTTCACGCACAATGAAATCGCACTGGCGCCGGCCTGGACGCTTACTGTCGGCGCGCGCTTCAACCGCGACGAAAAGGAAATGAACGCCGACCTGCTGTCCACCAGCGCCGAGTGCGACTCGCTGCGCCTGATGGAAACCAACACCAGCGGCATCATCGGCGCGACGGGCATCGTCACGGCGATGCAGAACGCCAGCCCGGGCCTCGCCACGCTGCTGAACCTCGCGTGCAACCCGGCGGTCAACCCGATCGCGAACGGCCTGTGGTCGGGCGACCGTGAGGAGGAGGAATTCTCCGGCACGGCTTCGCTGGCCTACAACCTCAACGACGACACGATGCTCTATGCCGGCTACTCGCGCGGCTATAAGGCGGGCGGCTTCAACCTCGACCGTTCGGGCTTCGCGATTTTGCCGAACCTGGTGTCGGCGGCGTCGCTGAACGTGGGCCAGCTCGAATTCGAGCCGGAATTCACCGATGCGTACGAACTCGGCGTGAAGTCGACGCTGTTCGGTGGGACGACGACCGCGAACCTCGCCATCTTCTACCAGCAGATCCACGACTATCAGCTGAACTCGTTCAACGGCTTCAACTTCATCACCCGGAACATCCCGGAAGTGATCAGCCAAGGCGCCGAGCTCGAAATCAACGCACGTCCGACCGACAACCTGACGATCAACGCCGGTGTTGTTTACACGGACGCGTATTATGACAGCACGGTCGTGTTCAACATCTACGACCCGGTGCCGAACACGGTTTCGTCTGGTCAGCCTCTGGCTGGCGCGGGCGCCGCCGAATGGACGATCACGAGTGGTATCGCCTACGAAGTACCGGTTACGGCAGGCCTGAGCGCGCTCTTCTATCTCGACGGCCGCTGGAACAGCGGTTACCGCACGCAGACGCTGGCGCGTAACCCGAACAGCGACAACGATGCGTTCGCGATCTTCAACGGCCGCGTCTCGCTGCGTGGCGAGAACGAGCGTTGGTCGATCGATCTGTGGGGCCAAAACCTCACCGACGAGTTCTACTATGTCGGCGCCTTCCAGCCGCCGCTGCAGAACACGACCGTCGTCTATCCGAACGCGCCGCGCACCTGGGGCGTCACCGCGCGCCTCCAATACTAAGCGCTCGCGAAACGATTGCGTTGGCGACGGCCGGAGCGAAAGCTCCGGCCGTTTGCTTTTGAGTTGGAGGCGCGCGCGACGCGGCGTAAGGCTGGCGCATGGGCGGCGACCTCGACGTTCTGATTGTGGATGACCACGAAGCCATGCGCGTCATGCTGGCGCGCGTAATGGCGAGCGCCGGCGTCAAGCGCGTGCGCGAGGCGTCGCGCGGCGAACTGGGGTTAGCGATGCAAGCCGAGGCGCCGGCGCATCTGATCCTGGTCGATAGCGGCATGCCCGGGATGGACGGCGTGAGCTTCATCACCGCCGTGCGCGCCGACCAACGCTATGGCGCGCCCTGCATCGTGATGATTACGGGACATGATCACACGGATCTGCACGAAGCCGCGCAAGCGGCCGGCGCGAACGCGGTGCTGGTGAAGCCGGTGAGCCCACGCGTGCTGCTCGCGACGGTGCAAGATTTGTTGGAGCGCTGATCTGAAGACCCGCGCTCCGTTAGGTGACGCGATTGTTCGCGGCGGCGCCAGGGCCAGCATTCGTCTCGCGCAAATACCTAAAGGGGGGAGCGCGCGGCTCCCGCCTTCGCTCTTCGAGCTTCGGCGGACATGCCGCCGCGCATGCGGCGCGGAGCGCCGCGCTCCAACCATCGAACGCCCGCGCTCCGTCAGGCCCGGCCGCGCAGCATTTGCAGGATGTAGGAGAAATCCTTGCCGGCGTGGCCGCGCTGCACGAGTTCGGCGTAAAGCGCTTCAGCGGCGCCGCCGAGCGGCGTGGGCGCGCCGCTTGAATCAGCCGCATCCTGCGCGAGCTTCAAATCCTTCAGCATCATCGCCGCCGCGAAGCCGCCTTCGTAATCGCGATTGGACGGCGCTGCCGGCACCGGGCCGGGCCACGGACAGTACGAGGTGAGCGACCAGCATTGGCCGGAGGCCTTGCTGGCGATGTCGAAGAATTTCTGCGCATCGAGACCGAGTGATTCCGCCAACGCGAAGGCTTCGCTGGTGGCGATCATGGAAATGCCGAGCAGCATGTTGTTGCAGATTTTGGCGGCCTGCCCCGCGCCGCTGTCGCCAGCGTGGATGATGGCTTTGGCCATAGGTTTGAGCGCCTCTTCGATCTCGGCGAAATCCTGTTCGCGACAGCCGACCATGAACGTGAGTGTGCCGCCGCTCGCCGCCGCCGTGCCGCCGGAGACGGGCGCATCAGCGGCGCGGAAGCCTTGCATGGATGCGTCGCGCGCGACGGTGCGGGCGCTATCGACGTCAATGGTGGAGCAATCGATCAGCAGCGAGTCGCGCGGTGCGTTCGGCAAGATCGCTTCCATGTAGATGTCGCGTACGTGCTGGCCGGCGGGCAGCATGGTGATGACGATATCCGCGTCCTTCACCGCTTCGGCGGCGGAAGCGGCGGGCGTCATGCCCTGCTCCTTCGCGCGCGCCAGCGCGTCGGCGGAGAGATCGAACGCGATCACCTCGCGCCCAGCCTTGGCCTGATTGGCCGCCATGCCCGAGCCCATATTGCCGAGGCCGATAAATGCAACGCGGGTCATGTGTGTCTCCGAATATGGACCGCCGGCGCCTCGCCGGCCGGCGCGATCCGCGCCGAATTTGACGTTCACTTAGACCAACCGAGCCGTGCCGGCGAGGGCGCCGGCGGTCCATATTAGAGCGGCTTCCATTTCTCGCCTTCCGGCAGGGCCGCGAAAATTTCGTCCAGCATCGCATCGGTGACGCCAGCGAGCGTGGCGGGGTTCCATTGGGGTTTGTTGTCTTTGTCGATGATCAACGCGCGGACGCCTTCGATGAAATCGTGGCGCTGCACAACGCGCGCGCCGATCGCATATTCTTGACGCATCTCGTCGGCGAAATTGTGCATCGCCGCGCCTTCGCGGAGTTGACGGAACGCGACCTTCAAAGTTTGCGGCGATTTGCTTGCGAGCGTGGCGAGTTGGGCTTTGGCCCAATCGGAGCCATCGGCTTCGAGGGCGGCGACGATGGCTTCGACGCTATCGGCCGCGAAGATGCGATTGATGCGTTCGACATTCTCGGGCGTAAGCTCTTTCGGGCGGCCAGCGCCCTCGCTCAAAGCTTCCAAGCCGCTATCGAGCGCGCGTTCGGGTTCGTGCGTTTGCGCCGCGCCGGCGATCTGCGCGCGGGCTGCTGCGAGAATTTCGGTCGGCATGTAATGCGTGGCGATGCCGGCGATGAGGCAATCGGCGGCTTTGAGGCGCGCGCCGGTGAGCGCCAACCACATGCCAATGGCGCCCGGCTTACGCGGCAGATACCAGCCGCCGCCGACATCGGGGAAAAGGCCGATGCCGGTTTCGGGCATGGCGTAGGTCGTGTTCTCGGTGGCGATGCGGAAACGCGCGGGCATCGAAATGCCGACGCCGCCGCCCATCGTGACGCCGTCGATCAACGCGACGATCGGCTTGGGGTACGTGAACAGCAAGTGGTTGAGCTGATACTCGGTGTAGAAAAATTCGCGCGCTTCGGCGCCGTCGCCCTTCCCGCTTTCGGCCAACATACGAATGTCGCCGCCCGCGCAAAAGCCGCGCGTGCCTTCGGCGTGATCGATCATGATGACACGCACGCCCTCATCCTCGCGCCAGCTTTGCAGCACCGCGATCATGTCGCGGCACATCTGTGTGTTGAGCGCGTGCAGTGCTGTGGGGCGGTTCAGCGTGATGCGGGCTAGGCCGGCATTGGTGGAGGTCACGACTTCAGACAACGAAAATCCTTCCTTCTTCGTCATTCCGGACGCGCGAAGCGCGATCCGGAACCCAGGGGCCAACGCAACGTCACTTGCCCCTGGGTTCCGGGTTCATCGCTACGCGATGCCCCGGAATGACGAAACTTATGCTTTGTGCCTCATGGCGAACACAAAAATCAGAACCGGCGCCAACGGCAATGCGACGAAAGCGGCGAGCACTGTCCACCCCAAAGGCTCAGCAAGTGACACGCCCATCCCGAACACCATGCCATACAACAACAGCGCCGGCGGAATCAGGTATCCAGCCAACGCGAAGAGAAGCGCCGCGCCGCCATATCTGCGACGCGTTAGCACGATGGCCTGCACAATCGGCAGCACTACATACAGCGCCAACAGCGCGTATGTCGCGATGCTTGCCCAAACCGGCATCACCGCATCGCCAGCATGACGACGCTTTGATCGTCGACATCGCCTTCGGGCTGGCGACCCTGGCGCGATGCGCCATGTACTCCATCAAAAATCATTTGCCGGCCTCTGGCCGTTCCAACGCATCTCGACAAAGCGGTGCGTCGTTGGCCCATCCCTCAACACGCGCCGCAAGCGCTCGATATGATCAATGTTACACAACATCGATTGGAAGTGACCGAAGCGCATCAAGAACAGCGTTGAATTGAAGAAGAGGGCGAGCGACAGCGCGACGCCGTAGAGCTGAAGGCCACGCTCAGGCGCCAGCGCGGCGCCAAGCGCGAACCCGAAGCCAGCGACGAGACTCGCAATGCACAGCACGCCAAAGGTCAAAGCCTCTGATCGCGTAGCGTTGGGACTGCCCGCCGCCTGCGTCGCCTGTCTCAGTCTATACCGCGCGACATGCGCTGCTAACGCGCGACGGAGACGGAGCCATGTAAAAACAGGCATGCTGTTCCCTCAAAGCGCTTATGCCTTGCGCTCACAATCTGCGATGCGGATTGTGAGTTCGCCGAGCAAGATTGGCTTCAGCGTTTCGTCGAACGAGACCGTCTTCAGAGACCACTCGCCTGTCGCGTCCCGCACATGTACGTGCGCTTCGCGCTTGACGACATCAAGCACCCAATACTCTCGTACGCCGTGCTCGCGGTAGATTTCTGCCTTGCGACCCATATCGTAGCGCACGGTCGTATCCGAGAGTTCGATCACGAGAAGCAAATCCGGACCGCGAACCGCCTCCACAGACAGGTGAGCGGGGAACAGATATAAATCAGGCTCCGGCCAGAATGTATCTGAGAGGCGCAGCGTGCCGTCCGGGACCAGGCCAATCTCATCAGGCAGAGCCCTGCTGAGGAAACGGCTGAGCCGCATGCGCAGCTCCAGATGCTGCGCGCCCTCAGCCGGCATGTCGATGACCTCCCCGTCGATCAGCTCGAACTTTCCGCCCTCCTGAAGCAGGCCCGCGCGCATCATCGCCAGCACGTCCTCGCCGGTGAAGCGGTGACGTTCGTGCGTCTGGCGCGAAGCAAAACTCGTCGGTGCGTTCATGGCTCAGAACATAGCATAAACCGGACGGATGTCACCGCATCGTTGGAATGACGAAGCTCTGATCGCCGACGTCGCCTTCCGGCCAACGGGCGGTGACTGTTTTCACTTTGGTGTAAAACTTCACGCCTTCCATGCCGTGCTGGTTGGTGTCGCCGAAGGCGCTGCGTTTCCAGCCGCCGAAGGTGTGGTAGGCGACCGGCACCGGGATCGGCACATTGATGCCGACCATGCCGACATTCACACGCTGCGCGAACTCGCGCGCGGCGCGGCCGTTGCGCGTGAAGATGGCGACGCCGTTGCCGTATTGGTGCTGGCTGGGCAGCGCGAGCGCTTCCTCGAAATTCTCGGCGCGGACGATCTGCAGCACCGGGCCGAAGATTTCTTCCTTGTAGGTGCGCATCTCGGTGCTGACTTTGTCGAAGAGTGTGGGGCCGATGAAGAAGCCCTCTTCGTAGCCTTGCAGCTTGAAGCCGCGGCCGTCGCGCACGAGCTCCGCGCCCTCTTTCGCGCCGAGGCCGATATAATCTTCGACCTTGCGCTTGTGCGCGAGGCTGACGACGGGGCCGTATTGCGCGTCAGCATCGGTGGAGATGCCGACTTTCAGCTTTTCGATTTCCGGGATCAGGCGTTCGCGCAGATCGTCGGCGGTTTTCTTGCCGACGGGCACGACCACCGGCAGCGCCATGCAGCGTTCGCCGGCTGAACCATACGCCGCGCCGACGAGATCCTTCACGACTTGATCGAGATCGGCGTCGGGCAGAACGATTCCGTGGTTCTTGGCGCCGCCCATGGCTTGCACGCGCTTATTGTTCGCCGTGCCGTGGCTATAGATGTAGTGCGCGATGTCGGACGAGCCGACGAAGCTGATCGCCTTGATCTCCGGATGGGCGATGATGGCGTCGACAGCTTCCTTGTCGCCGTGCACGACGTTGAGCACGCCTTCCGGCGCACCGGCTTCCATCATCAGCTCGGCGAGGCGCACCGGGACAGACGGGTCTTTTTCACTCGGCTTCAGGATGAAGGTGTTGCCGACGGCGATCGCCACGCCAAACATCCACATCGGGATCATGGCTGGGAAATTGAACGGCGTGATGCCGGCGACGACGCCCAAGGGTTGGCGCATTGAATAAACGTCGATGCCGGGGCCGGCGCCTTCGGTGTATTCGCCCTTCAGCGCGTGCGGAATGCCGCAGGCGAATTCGATCACTTCGAGGCCACGCTGAATGTCGCCTTTCGAGTCGGCGATCACCTTGCCGTGCTCGGACGAGAGCAAGTGCGCGAGCTCGTCCATGTTCTTTTCGACGAGCTGCTTGAACGCGAACATGACGCGCGCGCGGCGCTGCGGGTTGGTGGCGGCCCAGCCGGGGAATGCTTTCGCGGCGGATTGGACCGCCGCGTCGATCTCGCGCGCGTTGGCGAGCGCGACTTGGGCTTGGATGGCGCCGGTGTTGGGATTGAAGACGTCGCCGTGGCGGCCGGAGGCGCCGATCAGGGTCTTGCCGGAGACGAAGTGTTCGATGGCGCGCATGGGGCGTTTCCTCGCTTTGAGCTGTTGGCCTTCCCATACGCCTAATCGTGCAATACTGGTAATGCGTTTTTGCAGGATGGTGGTGCGCGGGCGCTATGTACGATTGGGATGATCTCCGGCTTTTCCTGGCCGCGACCCGGGCCGGCACGCTGGCGGGCGCGGCGCAGCGCCTGGGGATCGATGCAGCGACCGTGGGCCGGCGGCTGGCGCGGCTGGAGACGGCGCTGAAATCGACCTTGTTCGTACGCTCGCCGAGCGGGATTCAGCTGACGGCGGCCGGCGCGCGCTTGCTGGCGGCGGCGACTGAGGCGGAAGCGGCGATGGAGGCGGTGTCACACGCCGCGGAATCCAACGTCGTCGGCGGCACGGTGCGGATCAGCGCGTCGGAAGGCTTCGGCACGGCGATCCTGGCGCCGGCGCTGCCGGCG
Source organism: Caulobacterales bacterium (assembly GCA_017303355.1). Lineage (GTDB taxonomy): Bacteria > Pseudomonadota > Alphaproteobacteria > Caulobacterales > Aquidulcibacteraceae > Vitreimonas. The sequence continues at coordinate 48,870 of JAFLCU010000001.1, forward strand.
TTGCATGCGGCGCACCCGACATTGCGGATCGAACTGGCGGCGCAGCCGAGTTTTCTTTCGCCGACGAAGCGCGAGGTCGATGTCGTCGTGACGTTAGCGGAACCGAAAGGCGCGCGCGTCGTGGTGGAGCCGCTGACGGATTATCATCTGGGGCTCTATGCGTCGGCGGCGTATTTGAAGCGGCGCGGCGCGCCGGAGAGTCTGCAGGAGCTGCAAGAGCACGACATTGTCGGCTACGTCGATGATCTCTTGTACGCTGAAGAATTGCGCTATCTCGAGGCGATCGCGCCGAACCTGCGGCCGAAGCTGTCGAGTTCATCGATCCGTGCGCAACACGAAATTATCGCCAATGCCGGAGGCATTGGCGTGTTGCCGTGTTTTCTCGTGGGAGCGAGCTTGAAGCGTGTGCTGCCATCGGTGCGGCTGACGCGGCGGTGGTGGCTCGGGACGCATCGGGACGTCGTGGAGAATGCGCGAACCAAAGCGGTGCATCGCTGGTTGCGCCAGACCGTGGCGGCGCGGCGGGCGGAGCTTATGCCGCCCAAACCGCGCGCCGGTCGTTAGAATTATCCCCTTCGGGCCATGCCCATGATGAGCGAAACCACGAAGAGAACGAGGAAGAGGAAGAAAAGAATTTGCGCGATGCCGGCTGACGCGGAGGCGATGCCGCCAAAGCCGAAAACCGCCGCGATGATCGCGACGACGAAGAAAATAAGCGCCCAGCTGAGCATGTTGTCCTCCAGGATGGTGATGCTGGAGAACGCCTTCACCGGGCGCCTGTTCCTTACGTTGGAAACTTCCAGCCGCCTTCACCTTTGCGCGCGGCGTCGTATTGCGCTTCGGCGAAGCGCCAATTGGCGAGCTGCTCGATAAAGGCGGCCAGGAAGCGCGGGCGCTCGTTTTTGTAATCGATATAATAGGCGTGCTCCCATACGTCGCAGACGAGCAGCGGCGTCGTGCCGATTTCGACGATGGGCGTGTCGGCGTCGTGCAGATCGACGAGCTTCACCACGCCGGATTTATCGCTGACGAGCCACACCCAGCCTGATGCGAAATGGCCAGCGCCCTGGGTTTTGAATTGCTCGCGGAAATCGGCGATCGAGCCGAAGGCTTTCTCAAGCGCAAGCTTCAGATCGCCTTGTGGATCGCCTTGCGGCGTCGGCGTCAGGCTTTCCCAGAAGAAGCCGTGATTCCAGGATTGAGCGGCGTTGTTGAAGAGCTTCTTGTTGTTCTCGCGCACGGCGAGCTGGACGACGCCCTCTACCGTGTCCGGCGGATCGGAACGCTCGGCCAGGGCCGCGTTCATGTTCTTGATGTAGGCGGCGTGGTGCTTGCCGTGATGGGTGTTGAGCGTGGCAGCCGACATATGCGGCTCGAGCGCCGCGGCATCATACGGTAAATCGGGGAGCTTAAACATCGGCCATGTTCTCCATCAGGCGGGTTCGTATTTCCTCCGCGCTTTGGCTTTCGGCACCGGCCACAGCTCCCCTTTCACGCCTTCAATGACCCAATCGCCGCGTTTGGCGTGTTGCGGGCCTTCGAGCGTCTCGACCGTGGCGTCACGATCGAGTGTGAAGCAGCGCAAGATGACATCCGTGCGCTTGGAGAATGTGGCGTCGCCGTTGGGCGCGTAGGTTTGCTTGAAGATGTCGCCGCGCACGACTGAGCGGGCGCCATCGTCATAGGTGACGATGTAGTCGGCGCCGCCGCGCGCAACAAGCTCGCCCTGGTCGGTTTCGACAAATGTATCGGCTTCCGCGATACGCGCCCTTACTGGCGGTGTGGGTTTTGCGCGGATGCGCCGCCATTTCACACGCATCGGCGGCTCGTTGATCACCCAGCGCGGCCGCGCGCCGATGATGGCTCCGACGAGATTCATCACGTCACCGACTGGCCGCGCAGCGCGCGCATCACGAAGCTGACAACCAGCAGCGCAAGGAAGAGGAAGAAGAGAATTTTGGCGATGCTTGCGGCGATGCCGGCAAGCGCGATGAAGCCAAGCAGGCCCGCGACGATGGCGAGAATCAGGAAAGTGAGCGCCCAGCCGAGCATGATACGAACTCCTATGAATGAGGCGCCGGCAAAACGTGCGCGGCCACGTGCGGTTCCGCGCCGCACCACCTGGGACATAGGGAACTGCCGCACTGCAAGAGGGTTGGAAACCTATGCCGGCGGCGGGTTTCGTCGCGCGATTTGTTGGAGACGAGCATGGCACAAGCATTCGAGAACGTTCGCAATAAACGTAATGGCGCCGCCCGCGAGGCGGTACGCGCGCGTGCGAACGATGTGATGGAAGATTTCGCGGAATTGCGGAAGGACGTGGGCCGTCTGGCGGACGCCGCCGGCAAGGCCGCGCGCGTTGAAATGAAACACACTGGCACGCGTCTTGGCAGCATTCGCTCGGAATTGGGCGCACGCGCCCAAGACGGCGCCAGCTACGTTACTGAACAAGTGCGCGCACGTCCGGCCGCCGCCGTCGGCGTTTCGCTGGGTGCGGGTCTGCTGCTCGGCTTGCTGCTCTCCGCACGCCGTCACTAAGCGGCAGACTGCGCGGGCGGCACGCGAACCCAGAGCATGAACGGACGCTCTGGGTCGCGGCCAGCCGACGCGCCAAGCTGACGCGCAAAAGCATCAATCAAGCGCGCGCCGGGGCCTGGGGCTCCGGCGCGTTCGCTGTCGATGTCGGCGTCGATGGCGAAGCGCGCCTCGCCGCCGGCGCCTTCTTGGACAAACAGACGCAGCTCCACCGGGCCGATGTTCGCGAGCGCATCGAGCGCCATGGAGACCCCCTCGCCGATCAGGAATGTCATCGGCACGGCGCGATCTACTTCGGCGCGCGCTTCGCCCAGCTGCATGACGAGATTGATGTCCTTCGTGGCCGCGCCGCGCGATTGGATCAGCTGCCGCGCGATTTCCGCCGCCAATTCGTCAATCCGCAATTGGCGCACCTCGCCCGAAGCGTAGATGCGCTGGTGCACGAGCGCCAGCAACTGGACACGATCATGCGCGCGCGCGAGCCCCCAGGCTTCGCTTTCATCGCGCGCGCTGCGCGCCTGAATGTTCAGCAAGCTGGCGACCATCTGCAGATTGTTTTTTACGCGGTGATGCACCTCGCGCAGCAGTGCGCGCTCTTCGCTGAGCGCCTCCACCAGCCGCTGCTCGCGCCCACGTAGCGTCTTGGCCATGGCGGCCAGCGTGCGGCGGAGCGAGCGAATTTCCTCAGGCGCGGTGCGAAGCGCGGGCGTATCGAGCACGTCCTCGCCTCGTGCGAGGCCACGCGCGGCGGTCTCCAGGCTTGAGAGCGGGCGTGCGACGAACACCTCGATGGCGAACCAGCCCGCCGCCACAGCGAGAATCCAGATTGCGAGTGGTGCGGCAAGCGAGAGCGCGAGCGCTGTCCAACGCTGCCAAGTGGGCCGCTCCGGCGCCCAGGACATCACCGCGTAAATGTCCGGCGCATGCAATGGCACGATCACGGCGGAGCCGTTCTCGACCTCCACAAAGGTGGGATCCGGCCCAAGATGATTGCGAATTTGATCGACCGTCGGCAGGCCGACCGCGTTGCGCTCGGTGGGCGGCGTGGATTGCGCGATAAGCTGACCGTCGCCGTCCACAATCGCGGAGCGCGCGCCGTGCAGGGCGCGGCTTCGGTCCAGCAAATTCCTCAATTGATCGACGCGGATCGACGCGGAGACAAAGCCGATGCGGCGCTGGCCGTCACGTACGGGTTCGAACGCCGCTAAGATCGGCACGCCACCGCTGAGAGGTCCGTTCTGGATAAGGCCGATGGTAAAAGCGTCGCGCACACGCGCGCGCTCGCGCAGCGGCGTGATCGGCGATTGATAGCCACGCTCGACCGCGGGCACGCTGCACAAGACCCGGCGTTCATCGTCGGAGACCGCAAGCGCCGCCACGTAGGGATATTGAGCCACGACATCGCCGAGCCAGGCGCGGCAATCACCAGTCTCGATCTGCTGCAGCGCCGGCGTCGTCGCCAGCACGCGCACCATTTCGCGCACTTCATCGATTGCGCCGCGTTCAACGGAAATGGATTGCAGCGCCCGGCGGCCCAGCTCCTGCTCGTAGGCCGCCTCGCGCGCATTCACCGCGTTCAGACCCACTTGCATGGCGATGGCGCCGGCCGGCAGCATCGCCAATCCGAGCAGCAACGCCATGCGCCCGCGCATCGACCGCAAGGACAATGCCCGGGGCCAAAGCCGCCAATTTATCGCCCCCGGCGTCTTCACACGCTCGCTGTATCCTGGATCAGCCGGCCCTCGCCCGGCAATGCTTGACCATCTTCATCCAGGCCAAGCATATCCGCCAGCTTTTTGCGCGCGCGATTGACGCGGCTTTTGATCGTGCCGACAGCGCAACCGCAAATCTGCGCGGCTTCCTCGTACGAGCATCCAGAGGCGCCGACGAGCGTCAACACCTCGCGGTGGTCGGGCGCGAGCTGGGCGAACGCCACCTTGAAATCCTCAAGGTCGATCGAGCCATCTTGCTCCGGGCGCACGGCGATGCGGCCGGCGAACTTGCCGTCGGCATCCTCCACCTCGCGCTTCAGCTTGCGCAGCTGCGAGTAATAATGGTTGCGCAAAATGGTGAAGAGCCATGCGCGCAGATTGGTGCCCGGTTCAAATCGCTCCACGTTCGCGAGCGCCTTGACGAGCGTGTCCTGCACGAGGTCATCAGCTTGGGCGGCGTTGTGCGTCAGCGAACGCGCAAACGCGCGCAAGCTTGGCAGCAGCTCAATGAGCTCGGATTTGAAACCCTGCGGCGCCGCCGTCACGACTTTTTCTCCGACGGATCGTCCATGGCGTTGAGCAAATCCAGCATCGCCTTGGGAATCGGCTCGCTGGCGACTTCGCCGTAAGCGAGCTTGAGATTGCGCGTGATCAGCGCCTTTGTGTGGGCCGACGATTTCGAGGGACGATCTTTTCGCTCCTCGGATCGCTCCGCCTTGTTATTCACTTGGGCGTCCATGTCGTCGTCTTTCCGCGTCATCTTGTCATCGAGCCCCCGCCGAACCAGATCAAAGCCACCGTTTCACGGCGGGTATTGTGGGGCGGAGAACGTGCCCACTGAAAATCTGTTCCACGCCGCCGGAACTTTTTTGCATGAACCGGGTTCTCCTCGCTCTGGAGGGTTGGAGACGGCTATGCATATTGGGCCTGCGGATCGAAATTTCTCCAATCAAAACAAGGGGTATTATATGTCGCTCGCTCGGGAAATCGCGCCTCATCTGCCGCTGCTGCGCCGCTACGCCAGAGCGCTGACCGGCGCGCAAGACAGCGGGGATTCCTTCGTGGCGGCCGCCCTGGAGGCAATTGTGGCGCGACCGGAAGAGTTTCCGCGCGATCTTGAGCCACGCGCGGGCCTCTACAAGGTTTTCCATCGCATCTGGGAAAGCGCGAACGTCGAACTGAACGGGCCGTCCGAAGAATTGAGCGGCGGCGCACGCAAAGCGCACGAGCGCTTGAAATCGCTCGCGCCGCTAAGCCGCCAAGCGCTGCTGCTGACGACGCTGGAAAATTTCACGCAGCAAGAGACGAGCGAGATTCTCGGCCGCTCGCCGGACGAAGTGGCGATGCTGCTGGATGATGCGTTCGACTCTCTCGAGCGCCAAACCAAGGCGCGCATCTTGATCATCGAGGATGAGGCCGTGATCGCGATGGATTTGAGCGACCTGGTGACCGCCGCGGGCCACCAAGTGTGCGGCGTGGAATCCACCGCTTCGGGCGCCGTGCGCACAGCCGAACGCGAGCGCCCCGATCTTGTGCTTGCCGACATTCAATTGGCGGACGGATCGTCAGGCATCGACGCGGTGAAAGATATTCTCGCCTCGTTCAGCGTGCCTGTGATTTTCATCACCGCGTTTCCCGATCGCCTGCTGACGGGCGAACGCCCGGAGCCGACCTTCCTCATCACCAAGCCGTACTCGCCAGACATGGTGCGCGCGGCGGTGAGCCAAGCGCTGTTTTTCGAGAGCACAGGCAACCTTCACTAGGTGTGACGCGTTTCCTTTACGCGCCGCTTGGGAGCGCTAAGGAGACATACATGTCACGCAAGTTTACCACGCCGCTGGTTGCTCTCGCCGCTCTGATCGGCGCGGGTTCGCTCGCGGCCTGCAACACCGTTGAAGGCGTCGGCGAAGACGTCCAGCAAGCTGGCGACGCGATCGAGGAAACGGCGCAAGACGCCAATGACGGCGATCCGAGCACGCCGTAAATCAGCAGAAAACGGATAAAGTGGCCTTGTGCGTGTGATCCGCGCACGGGGCCGCTCTTTTGTGAAGGTGCGGCATTGCGAGCGGCTGACTTGGCCGCGACGTGCTCTTAGGGTCCGCGCCCATGAATAAAGCTCTCGTGCTCTGCGCCGCCCTCTTCGCCGCCGCGTGCGGTCAAACGCAATCGCCGGCGCCGACCGCGCCGCAGGAAGCCGCCGCCACGCTTGAGCTGCGCGATGCTTGGGCGGCGCCCACGCCGGGTGGCGTCGATGTATCGGCTGGCTATCTCACGATCGCCAACGGCACGAGCGCCGAGGATCAATTGATCGCGGTTGCGAGCGCGCGGGCCGAGCGGGTCGAAATTCACGAAATGACCATGGATGAAGCCGGCGTGATGCGCATGCGCGCGGTGAATTCGCTGGCTGTCCCGGCTGGCGAAGAGATCAATCTCGGCCCCGGCGGCTTGCACTTGATGTTCTTTGGCGTGACGCAGCCGTTCGCGCTGGGCGAGGAAATTCCGGTCACGCTGACATTCGCGAACGCTGGCGCGATCGATGTGGTGTTGCCGGTGCGCGCGGGCGCGACGCATGGCGGCGGCGGGCACTAACGCGGCAGCGGCAGCGCTGTCGTATCCTTGAGATGCTCCAGCACGATGCTGCTCTCAAGATGCGCGATGGCGTTGCAGCGCAGAAGCTCCTGCACCAGCGCCTGAAAGTGTGGAAGATCGCGGGCGATGATCTTGATCAGATAATCCGCCTCGCCTGTGATCATCACGCACAAAGTCACCTCATCCATGCGCGTGATAAGATCGCGGAACGCCTTCACGTTCGCGCCCGAGTGATCGCGCAAACGCACGCGAATGATCGCGGCGCAGGTGAGGCCGATGCGCGCGGGCTCCACCAGCCCCACGATCGCGCGCAGGACCCCCGCCTCCTTGAGCCGGCTTAGGCGGCGGGAGACCAAGCTCGGGGACAGCCCGGCGGCCTCGGCAAGCTCCGCCTGGGAGGCCGACGCGTCGCGCTGCATGGCGCGCAGGAGGCGGCGGTCGGATTCGTCCAAATCGCTTTGCATCAAAATCTCACGAAAAGCACCAAATACGCATGCAGGATGCGGTAATTGGCTCATTTTCGCGTCTATAGCACGGATTATGCATCCGAATGCCAGTATTTTGGCGCCATGAGCGCAAAGCCCAAGCCCGCCGCCCAATCCCTGCCCGCCTCTGACTGGAAACGCGTCGTCGAGCTGGTTCAGACCTCGCGCGCCATGGACGCGATCGAAGAAACCATGCTCGTCCCGGGCAAAAAAATTTTCTACCAGTTCAGCGCGCGCGGCCACGACATGGCGCAAGTGCTGCTGGGCCTGCAGCTCACGCATCCGAAGGACGCGATCTGCGGCTATTACCGCTCACGGCCGATCCTGCTCTCGCTCGGCGTTGCACTGGAAGATGCACTGGGCTCGGCCATGGGCCGCGCGGGCGGCTATAGCGACGGGCGCGATATTGGCGTCGTGTTCAATTATCCGAACGCGCATGGCGCCTCGGCGTTGCCAATGTGCGGCGGCGTCGGTGCGCAATACACGCCCACGGCCGGCTACGCGCAAGCGATCGAATATCACAAGAGCGTGCTGGGCGACCGCACATACGATGGCGCGATTGGCGTGGTGCTCGGCGGCGATGCTTCGGTGGCGACGAACGGCTTTTGGTCCGCGCTGACGATGGCGACGACATTGAAGCTGCCAATGCTGTTTTACGTTGAAGACAATGGCTACGGCATCTCGACGCCAAGCTGGCTGCAAACGCCCGGCTGCAACATCGCGGAAAATCTCGCGAGCTTTAACGGGCTCAAGATTTACGATGGCGACGGCGCCGATCCCGAAGAAGCGGCGTATCTGATCCGTGAAGCCGTGTCGCACACGCGCGCTGGGCGCGGGCCGGTGTTGCTGCATCTCACCGTGCCGCGTCTGCAGGGGCATTCGTTTCAGGATACGCAAGCCTACAAGAGCAAGGATGTGGTGGCGGCCGAATGGGCGCGCGATCCGTTACCGAAGCTGAAGGCGCACGTCGTGCCGGCTTTGATGAACGAAACGGATTGGGCGGCGTTTGAAGCGAAGGCGCGGGAGCGCGTGGCGCGCGCGGCGCAGATCGCGGATCAGCGCCCGGTGAGCGAAGCGGCGCAAGTGACGCGCTTTGTGTTCAGCGAAGATGGCGCGCTGCAAGATGAAGGCGGGCTTTGGAACAGCGGCTATGACGCGCCGCGTTCCAGCGATACGCCGAAGCCTGAAGGCGCGCGCATCAACATGATCACGGCGATCCGGCGGACGTTGGATCATGAGCTTGCGGCGAACCCGCGCGTGCTGGTGTTCGGCGAGGATGTCGGACCCAAGGGCGGCGTGCATGGCGTCACGCTGGGTTTGCAGGACAAATATGGCGTCGAGCGTGTGTTCGATACGTCGTTGTCGGAAGAAGGCATTATCGGCCGCGCCGTCGGCATGGCGATCGCTGGGCTGATGCCCGTGCCGGAGATTCAATTCCGCAAATACGCCGACCCCGCGTGCGAGCAGATCAATGATTGCGGCACGATGCGCTGGCGTACGGCTAATCGCTTTGCAGCGCCCATGGTGGTGCGCATGCCGATCGGCTTCTTCAAGTGCGGCGATCCTTGGCATTCGCAGACCAACGAAGTGCAATTCGTGCACAGCCCGGGCTGGCGCGTGGCTTGCCCCTCGAATGCGGAAGATGCGGTCGGCCTGTTGCGCACGGCGCTGCGCGGCAACGATCCCGTGATGTTCCTGGAACATCGCAACATGCTCGACGCCGCGAGCGCGCGGCGTCCCTATCCGGGTGATGATTTCGCGCTGCCGTTTGGCGTGGCGAAACGCGTGCGCGAAGGCGATGCGATCACGCTCGTGGCCTGGGGCGCGATGCTGGAGCGCTGCGAAGCGGCGGCGGAAAAAGCTGGCGTCAGCGCCGATATTCTCGATCTGCGCACCTTGGCGCCGTGGGATAGCGAAGCCGTGCTCGCGTCGGTGAAGCGCACGCATCGCTGCCTGATCGTGCATGAGGACATTGGCACGGGCGGCTTTGGCGCCGAGATCGCGGCGGTGGTGGCCGATCAAGCCTTCCTTGATCTCGACGCGCCGGTCGCGCGCTTGACGATGCCGGACATTCCCTCCCCGCACCATCCCGAGCTGATGGAATGGGCGCTGCCATCGGTCGAGAAGATCGCGGCGAAGATCGAAGAACTGGTGCGCTTCTGATGGCGGACGCGATGAACATCGTCATGCCGCTTGAGCAGGAGGGCTCGAAATCAATCGTGCGCGCGTGGCTGAAGCAGATCGGCGACGCGGTGAAGCTGGACGAGCCGATCGTTGAGCTGGAAACGGACAAGGTCGCGGTTGAAGTGCCGGCGCCGGCGGATGGCGTGTTGGCGGCGATCGTGCTGGGCGAAGGTGATGAAGCGGCGCCGGGGGCGGTGCTTGGCGTGCTGACGCTGGGTGTTGAAGCCTCGGACCGCCGGCTTCCAGCCGGCAATGCGACGCCTTCAAGCACTCGGGTCGTTGAAACGAAGATGCCGGCTGGAAGCCGGCGGTCCGAAGATGGACGCGAGATGCGCTTGTCGCCGTTGGTGAAGCGGCTCGTGGCGGAGCATCGGCTGGACGTTGCGGCGATAGCTGGCACCGGCCGCAATGGCCGCGTGACGCATCACGACGTCGAGCAACACATCGCACTGGTGCCGCCGGAATTCTCGCTGGCGCGTTCTGCTCAAGCTTCAAGATTCGCCGGCGAGGATTCCGGCGGTCCAAGAAAGATTCCGCACGACGCGATGCGACGCGCGATCGCGGCGCATATGTCGCGTTCGGTCGCGACCGCGCCGCATGTGACGGCAGTGTTCGAGGCGGATTTCTCGGCGATCATGGCGCATCGCGCAAAGCACAAGGATGCTTACGCCAAGAGCGGCGCGCAGCTTACCTTTTCGGCTTACATCGTGCGTGCAGCTGCCGAAGCGATGAAGACCGCGCCGGCGGTGAACGCGCGCTGGCATGACGATTTCCTTGAGCTGTTCGAGGATGCGAACATCGGCATGGGCGTGGCTTTGGGCGACAAGGGCCTGATCGTGCCGGTCGTGCGGCGCGCGCAAGCGCTGACGTTGCGAGGGACGGCGGCGGCGTTGACGAATTTGACCGAGCGAGCGCGCAAAAACCAGTTGAAGCCGGCGGACGTGCAAGGCGGCACGTTCACGATTTCCAATCATGGCGTCTCGGGCTCGCTCGTGGCGACGCCGATCATCATCAATCAACCGCAATCGGCCATCCTTGGCGTCGGCAAGCTGGAGAAGCGCGTCGTCGTACGCAGCGTCGATGGCGCCGACGCGATGGTGATCAAGCCGATGGCGTATGTGTCGCTCACCATCGATCACCGCGTGCTCGATGGGCATCAGACCAATGCCTGGCTCACACGCTTTGTCGAAATTCTCGAAACCTGGCCGCAAGAAGACTGATCATGCTCGAAACGCTTAGCGCCAAGGCGCCCGATTCACTACTGAAGATCATCAAGATGTTTCGCGAGGATACGCGGCGCGAGAAGATTGATCTTGGCGTTGGCGTTTACAAGGATGCGAGCGGCAACACGCCGGTGATGCGGGCGGTGAAGGAGGCCGAAGCGCGCCTGCTCGCGAAGCAGACGACGAAAACCTATGTGGATCAGCAAGGCGACGTGGAATTTCTACGGCTGGTGGGCGAGCTTGTGTTTGGCGACGCCGGCGCGGGGATGGTCTCGATCCAGGCGGTGGGCGGCACCGGCGCATTGCGCCTAGGGTGCGATCTGCTGCGCGAGAGCGGCGCCAAGCGCGTGGTTTTGCCAGCGCCGTATTGGCCGAACCATCACTCGATCGTGCGCGCCGCGGGCATGGTCCCAATCGATGCGCCCTTCTTCAATGTCGCTGAACAGCGCATCGACATAGAGGCGCTGCTGGACGCGTTCGCACGGCTAGAGCGCGGCGACGCGGTTATCCTTCAGGCCGTTTGCCACAACCCGCTCGGCGCGGATTTCTCGCTGGAGCAATGGGCGATGCTGGCTGACGCGCTGAATGCCGGGGGGATCACACCCCTCCTCGACCTCGCCTATCAGGGCTTCGGCGATGGCATCGATGAAGATGTCACGGGTTTGCGTGCGTTCCTGGCGCGCGTGCCGGAAGCCGTGATCGCGGTTTCCGAAGCCAAGACGTTCGGCATTTATCGCGAGCGTGTCGGCGCGCTCTTCGTGAAGACGGCGGAGAAGGCGCGCGCGGCGGTGATGAGCAATCTCGCGGCGATTGCGCGCGCGAATTATTCGATGCCGCCGGATCATGGCGCGGCGATCGTGCGCGAGGTGCTTGGCGATGACGCGCTTCGCCAATCCTGGCGCGACGAACTCGACGGCATTCGCGCGCATATCAAGCGCACGCGCATGGCGTTGGCCGAGGCGCGTGTGAACTCGCTGCCGATGCATTTGATCGCGGCGCAGAAGGGCATGTTCTCAACGCTGCCGCTGAGCGAGGCGCAAGTCGTGACGCTGCGCGAACAGCACGCGATCTACATGTCAGATTCTGGACGGATCAACGTGGCGGGGTTGCGCGAGGCGGACGTGCCGCGCTTCGTGGAGGCTTTGAAGGCGGTGGCTTAGCCGCTCGTGCTCCCCACGGCGTGGGGAGCTGTCGAGCGCGTAGCACGAGACTGAGGGGCGTGTGTCGCGCCCGCAAGAGCACGCGCCCCTCCGGCTCGCTTCGCTTGCCACCTCCCCGCGTGGCGAGGAGGACAATCACGCGGCGTTCATCGTCAGCAGATCGTAGGCGGCGACAACCTCGCCCGCGCGGTTCGTCACCACGACATCCCAGCGCACCTCGCCTTGATCCGGCTTACGCAGGGTTTTCTCCTTCACGGTGAGCGCAACTTGGATCGCGTCGCCGGGCTTCACGGGTTTGACGAAGCGCAGCGTGTCGAGGCCGTAATTCGCCAGCACCGGGCCCGGGTCGGGATCGACGAAGAGGCCCGCCGCGAACGAAAGAATGAGATAGCCGTGCGCGACGCGGCCGCCGAAGAGCGGGTTGGCGCGCGCGGCTTCCTCATCCATGTGCGCGTAGAAATTATCGCCGGTGAAGCTCGCGAAATGTTCGATGTCGTCGAGCGTGATTTCGCGCGCTTTGGTTTTGAGCTGAACCCCAAGCGGCAGATCGTGGAATTTGCGGCGGAACGGGTGCTGTTGCGCCGCTTCCGTCGGCATGCCGGCAATGTAGCGGCTGACGATGGCCGAGAGCGTGCGCGGATGACCCTGCAGCGCGGTGCGCTGCATGTAATGGGTGACGCCGCGAATGCCGCCCATTTCCTCGCCGCCGCCAGCGCGGCCGGGCCCGCCATGGATCAGGTGCGGCATCGGCGAGCCGTGACCGGTGCTTTCCTTGGCGCTGTCGCGATCGATGAACGCGAGGCGGCCATGGAACGCGCCGCTGCCGAGCACGATCTCGCGCGCGAAATGGATGTCGTAGGTGAACACGCTGGCGACGAGCGAGCCCTTGCCGCGATTGGCGAGCGCGCTCGCGTCGGCCGCGTCCTTATACGGCATCAGCGTGGAGACGGGGCCAAAAGCTTCAACATCGTGCACGGCGCGCGCTTGCCACGGTTTCTCACAGCGCAGCAGCACGGGCGACATGAACGCGCCCTTCGCGTTGACGGGCGCGGCGTTCGGATCGCCGAAGACGATCGCGGCGTCGCCGCTCAGCGCCTTGATCTTCGCACGCACGTCATCGCGTTGCGCGATGCTGACGAGCGCGCCGAGTTTTGTCGTTTCCTCGCGCGGGTCCGCGGGTGCGATTTTGCCGAGGCGTTCGATCAGCGCGGCTTGCGCGGCGTCCAGCAACGCAGCCGGAACCATGGCGCGGCGAATGGCGGTGCATTTTTGGCCGGCCTTCGTCGTCATTTCCCTGGCGACCTCTTTTATGAAGAGATCGAATTCTGGGCTTTCGGGCGTCGCATCGGGGCCAAGGATCGAGGCGTTGAGCGAATCTTGTTCAGCAACGAAACGTACGCCTTCGTTGGCGATGGCCGGATGCGCCTTGAGTTTCGCGGCAGTGTTGGCCGAGCCCGTGAACGAGACGATGTCGCCGACGCTCAAATGATCGAGCAGATCGCCAGCGGCGCCCGCGACCAATTGCAGCGCGCCTTTCGGCAGAACGTTGGCGTCGAGCATAATGCGGACGGCCGCTTCGGTGAGATAGGCGGTGGCGCTCGCGGGCTTCACGATTGCGGGCATGCCGGCAAGGAAGGTCGGTGCGAGCTTTTCCAACATACCCCAGACGGGGAAATTGAACGCGTTGATGTGCACCGCGACGCCTTGCAGCGATGTGTAAACATGCAGGCCTTGGAACGTGCCGTTGCGCGAAAGCGCCTCGACCGCGCCATCGATCAGGATGCGATCGTTCGGCAGTTCGCGGCGGCCTTTGCCTTGATAGACCGAGAACGTGCCGATGCCGCCTTCGATGTCGATCCAGCTATCGGCTTTGGTCGCGCCGGTATTGGCGCTGAGCGCGTAAAGTTCATCCATGCGCGCCGTGAGCGCTTCGGCGAGCGCTTTCAGCATGCCGGCGCGCTGATGGAAGGTGAGCGCGCGCAGCGCCGGACCACCCTGCTCGCGCGCGAAACGCGCCATCGCGCCAAAATCGAGCCCCTGCGAGGAGGTGAGCGCGACAACTTCGCCGTCGATGGCGGAGCGGAGTTCGGCAAGGTCGCCGGAGCCCGCGACCCAGCGGCCTTCGGCGTAATTTTGCAGAATGATGGGTTTCATGGATTGCTCCGATAGGCATCGGTGCGAGCGCGGCGGCATGTCCGCCGAAGCTCGTAGAACGAAGGCGGGCGCCGCGCGCTCCCACTTGCCAAAATCAGTGTCCCGTAAAATTCGGCGTACGCTTTTCGAGAAACGCGGCGACGCCTTCGCGATAATCTTGCGTGTGACCCAAGCGGCGCTGCGTGTCGCGCTCGATGAGCAATTGTTGCTCGAACGAATGCTGCGCGCTCTCGCGGATGAGCTTCTTGGTGCAGGCGAGGCCCTTCGTCGGCGCGGACGCGAATTTCGTGGCGAGCGCGTCAACCTCGCTCGCCAGCTTGTCGTCATCCACGCATTTCCAGATCATGCCCCAGCTCTCGGCGCGTTCCGCACTCACCGGCTCGCCGGTGAGTGCGGCGCCAAGCGCGCGTGTAAGGCCGATACCGCGCGGCAGCGTCCACGTGCCGCCGGAATCCGGGATGAGGCCGATATTGGCGAAGCTCTGAATGAATTTGGCGCTGCGCGCGGCGATCACGATGTCGCAGGCGAGCGCGATATTCGCGCCAGCGCCGGCGGCTACGCCGTTGACGGCGCAGACAACCGGCATTTCCAACGTGGCGATGCGTTTGACCAGCGGATTGTAGCGCACCTCCAATGACTCGCCAAGATCGACGCCATCCTCGCTGGGCGCCACCGCGCGATCGGACAAATCCTGCCCGGCGCAAAAGCCCCGGCCAGCGCCCGTGAGCACAACGACACGCGCATTGGCTTTGTGAATGTGATCAAACGCGCGACGCACCTCGTCGTGCATCTGCACATTGAAGCTATTCAGACGATCCGGACGATTGAGCGTGAGGCGCGCTATGCCTCCGGAAACATCAAGTAGGATGGTTTCGAAATTCATCGCGCGCCTCCTCCGTGGCTCGTCATTTTTCGTGGCGTAGGATAGAAGCATCAAGCGGTCAATTCGGAGGTGCGGCATGAACGAAGCTGACGGACTCGCACGACGCGTCGCCGATACTTTGCTGCAACGCGAAGGTACAGGCCCCGCTTGGGGCGTCACAATCGATGACGCGCGCGAAGGCTATGCGCTGGTGCGCATGCATGTGCGCGACGACATGCTCAACGGCCATCGCATCGCCCATGGCGGCATGATCTTCGCGCTGGCCGATACCGCGTTTGCGTACGCCTGCAATTCACGCAACGAGAGCGCGGTCGCGCAAAGCGCCACCATTTCGTTCCTCGCGGCGGCGCAGCCAGGCGACACCTTGATCGCGGAAGCGCGCGAGGTTTCCAGGGTGGGCCGCAGCGGCGTTTATGCCGTGAGCATCCGCGCCGGAGATGGGCGCGCAATCGCTGAATTTACTGGGCTTTCGCGCACAATTGGCGGCGCAATAATTAATTGACCAATCGGTCGATTATCGATACAAGACCCTCCCCCGCACGAGGTTTGGCCGATGTACACCACAGATCTCTCCGGCAAGGGCAAAGCGGAAACCGCCGCCGCTGAAGACCCGGCGATGCTGGCCACGTTCGAGGCGCGCGTCGCCGCCGATGAATTCATCGAGCCGAAGGATTGGATGCCGGAGGCGTACCGCAAAACGCTGATCCGCCAAATTTCGCAGCACGCGCATTCCGAGATCGTCGGCATGTTGCCGGAAGGCAATTGGATCACGCGCGCGCCGAACCTGCGCCGCAAGGCGATCCTGCTGGCGAAGGTGCAGGATGAAGGCGGCCACGGGCTTTATCTCTATTGCGCGGCCGAGACGCTGGGCGTCTCGCGCGATGAGATGACGGAAGCTTTGCTGAGCGGCAAAGCGAAATATTCCACCATCTTTAATTATCCGACGCTGACGTGGGCTGACATAGGGGCGATCGGCTGGCTGGTCGACGGCGCGGCGATCATGAACCAGGTGCCGCTGCAGCGGACATCGTATGGGCCGTACGCACGCGCGATGGTTCGTATCTGCAAGGAAGAGAGCTTCCACCAGCGCCAAGGCTACGAGATCATGATGCATCTCGCGGCCGGCACGGAGGCGCAAAAGCGCATGGCGCAAGATGCGCTGAACCGGTGGTGGTGGCCGTCGCTGATGATGTTCGGCCCGCCGGACGACAAATCGCCGAACACCGAACAAAGCCTACGCTGGCGTATCAAACGCGACACGAACGATGAGCTGCGGCAGAAATTCGTCGACATCACCGTGCCGCAGGCGGAGGCGATCGGGCTGACCGTGCCTGATCCAGCGTTGAAGTGGAACGAAGAGCGCGGCGCGTATGATTTTGGCGACGTGGATTGGGAAGAGTTTTACGCGGTGGTGCGCGGCGAAGGCGCGGTCGCGAAAGAGCGCATGCAAGCGCGCCAGAAGGCTTGGGAAGATGGCGCATGGGTGCGTGAAGCGGCGCGCGTGCATGCGGAGAAAAAGGCAGTGGGCAATAGGCAGTTGGCAGTAGGGGCGCGGTGATGACCCAACGCTCGAACCTCCTATTGCCTATTGCCAACTGCCCATTGCCTACGGAGCGAACGAAGTGAGTGACCCATCCAAGGAATGGCCGCTGTGGGAAGTGTTCGTGCGCGGCAAGGGCGGCTTGAGCCATCGCCATGTCGGCAGCGTGCACGCCGCTGACGGCAAGATGGCGCTTGAGCATGCGCGCGACACATATACGCGGCGCATGGAGGGCGTGAGTTTGTGGGTGCTGCCGTCGGCGCAGATCATTGCCTCCGACCCGGGCGACGCGGCGGCGCTGTTCAAGCCCGCGGAAGACAAAGTCTATCGTCACCCGACCTTCTACAAAATTCCTGACGGCATCAAGCACATCTGATGGTGAGCGCACTCCCTCCTCTCGCGGATTATGCGGCGCGGCTTGGCGACGATTCACTCGTGCTCGGGCAGCGGCTCGGCGAATGGTGCGGACATGCACCGGCGATCGAGGTCGATCTTTCATTATCGAACGTGGCGCTCGATCTGATCGGGCAAGCGACACATTTTCTGGGACTTGCCGGCGCGATCGAAGGCGCGGGCCGCGATGCGGACAAGCTTGCGTTTCATCGCGACGTGATGGATTTTTCCAATTGCCTGCTGGTCGAGCAGCCGAACGGCGATTTCGCGCAGACGATCGCGCGGCAATTTCTGTTCTCGCATTATCAGGCGCTGCTGTTCGAGCAGATGGCGCAAGTAAAGGACGAGCGTTTCGCCGCGATCGCGGCGAAGGCGCTGAAGGAAGTGAATTATCACGCGACGCTCGCAAGCGATTGGGTCGTGCGCCTGGGCGACGGCACCGATGAGAGCAAGGCGCGCATGATCGCCGGACTCGATTGGATGTGGCGCTTCACGGACGAATTGTTCGCAATGGATGATGTAGATGCGGCGGCGATCGCGGCTGGCGCAGGCGTGGACAAAGCGGCGCTGCGTGCGGATTGGGATGCGCGCGTGGATGCGGTGCTGGCGGAAGCGACTTTGGCGCGGCCGGCGGCGCGGCGCGCGATTGTTGGCGGACGTGTTGGGCGGCATTCGGAACATTTGGGGCATTTGCTGAGCGAGATGCAGTTCCTGCAGCGCGCTTATCCTGGGGCGAGTTGGTGATTGAGGAACGCACCGCTCTTCGTCATCCCGGGGCTCACGAAGTGAGAACCCGGGACCCCGGGGCAAACGACGCGGACGTGGCCCCTGGGTCCCGGATCGCGCTTCGCGCGTCCGGGATGACGAAGGAGATCAGACGGATTCTGGAGAGCGTGCCCGATCCGGAAATTCCGGCTGTGTCGGTTGTTGATCTTGGCATCGTGCGCGAGGTGAGCGCGGATCGCGTGGTGATTACGCCGACTTACACCGGCTGCCCAGCAACGCATACGATTGAGCAGAGCATTCGCGCGGCGCTGGATGCACATGGCTTTGCCGATGTGGCGATCGAGACGGCATTGGCGCCGCCGTGGTCGACCGATTGGATTTCCGATGCGGGGCGCGAGAAATTGCGCGCTTACGGCATTGCGCCGCCGCCGAAGGGCGCTGGCGCTTCGGCGCTGAAGAACGCGCAAGCGGCGGAATGTCCGCGCTGCGGCTCGATGCACACGGAAGAGGTTTCGCGTTTTGGCTCGACGCCCTGCAAGGCGCTGTGGCGCTGCAAGGCGTGCGCGGAGCCATTTGATAGATTCAAATGTCATTGAGTTCTTCGTCAATCCGGGGCTCGCAAAGCGAGAGCCCGGAATCCAGGGCCGCCACCGCGTCGTTTGCCCTGGGTTCCGGGTTCAATGCTGCGCATTGCCCCGGAATGACGAAAGTTTGGATGTCGTCGCATGAGTCATGAATTCCATCGCTTGCGCGTCGCTGAGGTGAAGCGCGAGACGCCGGATGCGGTTTCGGTGCGGTTTGAGCTGAGCGAGGCGCTGCGCGAAACATTTGCGTTTCGCGCCGGCCAGCATTTGACGTTTCGGCGCGAAATTGGCGGCGAAGAAGTGCGCCGAAATTATTCGGTATGCGTGGCGCCCAGCGAAGGCATGCTGAAGATCGGCGTGAAGAAGATCGCGGGCGGCGCATTTTCGTCTTGGGTGAATGACGAGCTGAAGGCCGGCGACGAACTCGACGTGATGGCGCCGCATGGTTCGTTCTGCTGGAATTTCGACGCCGAGGCGCGGCGCGAATATGTGGGTTTCGCGGGCGGTTCGGGGATTACGCCGGTGCTCTCGCTGATGAAGACGGCGCTGGCGATGGAGCCGCACTCGCGCTTCACCCTCTTCTACGGCAACCGCAATTCGATCGGCGTGATGTTTCTGGAAGAGATCGCCGATCTGAAGGATCGCTATCTCGACCGGCTCTCGATCTTTCATTTCCTCGAAGACGAGGAGGAAGAGATCGACTTGTTCAACGGCCGGCTCGATCGCGCCAAGGTCGATGATTTACTCGCGACGCTGGTAAAGCCCGCACACGTGGATGCGTTCTTCATCTGTGGGCCTGGGCCGATGATGGATGCGGTTGAGGAAGCTCTGGTCGCGAAAGATGTCGAGAAATCGCGCGTCCTGATCGAGCGCTTCACCACCGGGCCGCTCTCGGAAGCGCAAGCGGCGGCGGCGCGCGCGTTGGAGCAGAAGGCGGCGGGCCTGAAGATGAGCGTGATGCTGAATGGCCGGCGGGTGAATGTGAGCTTCGATCCGGCGCAGCATTCGATCTTGGACAATGTCCGCGCAGCAGGCCTGCCCGCGCCGTTCGCCTGCAAAGGCGGCGTCTGCGCCACGTGCCGCGCCAAAGTCACGGCTGGCGAAGTCAGCATGAAGGTGAATTACGGGTTGTCAGAGCAAGAGATCGCGGACGGTTACGTGCTGACATGCCAGGCGACGCCGGTGAGTGAAGGTGTTGTGCTGACATACGACGTTTAGGATTCCCCCGCGAAAACGCAACCGCTACGCTGGCGCCGGTGGCGACTCCACATCAACACCCGCTTCGCGTAGGCGCCTCTTGGCGGATTCGATCGTCGCGGCGTCAAACTTATCGGGATGACGGAGCACGATAGCCTCTCCGGTGTACTCGGCCATATTCATGGCCAGCAGCATATCGAACCCCTCGCCGCTGCCCTTCGCCAAAGCCCAGTCACGCAGCGTTTCGACGACACCAACCTTCGCCGCCTTCTGCCGCGTCCGGTTGAGTCTCGTTGTCTTGCCGCGTTCGTTCGTCAGCGCATATTCAAACGCGTTGATCGTGCGCCAAAAGTCGTATTCGACGCTTCCTGGCTGTTCGGACGGGACGAGCGATATGAGCCGACGTATTGCCGCTTGCTCGATCTCCAAATCGCCTTGCCGGCGCGCATTGGCGATATAATTGCGTAGTTCGCGTACGCTATCGCACCTGGCGATCGCCGCTAGAATTTTCTGCCGGCTATTCATTGAACTATTCCTCAAACTGATAGCGCGTGGCGCTTGAAAAAATATTGTCGCCGCGCGTGATGCGCACATTGCTGCGATACAGCTTGTATCCCCTGCTTTCCAATATCTGTCTGATCATATGGCCAACCATCTGCTTCATACGGTCTTCGCCGATGACCGCGCCAAAGCGCACCACCAAGCCGGGCGAGAGCGGCTCAGCGGCAGGCCGCCCCAGATAGCTGGCTGTTTCCATGCGAATGATATTGTCGGCTTGATTCAGAAACCTCCAAACAGCGGCGCCGTTTGAAGATTCATAGGTGCCGACAAAGCGGCCAGGTTCATAGCGAAGCATGGTGTTTTTTGACATGCCTAATTTGACATGTCAATTACAGACGGAAGCCGACTCAAGCGATCAGGCGCCCACGCCCATCCGATCGCTTCGCGACCACCTTACTCCCGCCCATGCGGGAGAGGGTGATCAGTCCACAACTTTCTCCAAGCCGCCCAGCGTCAAATCCACGGCCATATCCGCCATCATGCCAGGTCCCACCGCGCCTTCGGGGTTGAACCAGGTATGGGTCCAATTGATGCTTCCGAAATAGAGCATTGCGGCGGCAAGGGCCGCGCCCGGCCTTTTCGCCAGCCGAGGTTCAATCTCGACCAGCATCTGGCGCACGGTTTCGATCAGGCCGCGCTGCACGGAGATAATCTCCGCGCGTTTATTCTTCGGCACGTTGTCCAAATCGTTGAGCAGCACTTTGTGGCGATCGGCGGCGCCGACATAGAGCGCCATGAAGCGATGCGTGAGATCGCGTAGCTTAGTTTCAGCCGAGGTTTCGTCGCCAGAAATTTCCTCAGCCGCGGCTTCGAGCTCGCGCACGTGCGTGATCATCACGTCGTAGAGGATGTCTTCTTTCGATTGGTAATAATGATAGATCAGCGATTTCGAAATCTTGCCGCGCTTGGCGATGTCGGCGACAGAGGCGCCATTGAAGCCGTCGCGCGCGAACAAAGCGGCCGCGGTCTCCACGATCGCTTGCTTGCGTTCGTCATATTCGGGGGCCTGGGTGCGGGCCATTAGCGCTCACTCAATCCATGCTGCGTCATGCGCCAGATCAAATGATCGATGCGATCCTGCCCAAAGAAGGGTTCATCGTTGAACACGAAGAGCGGCACGCCCCAATGGCCGGCGCCGCGCTGATCGGCTTCGTTGGCGGCGATCTCCGCATCGAGCGAGTCCGCTTCTTCAGCCAGCGCGCGTTCGGCTTCGGCGGCGTCGAGCCCGGCTTTTTCAAGCGCGCGCGTGAGATGATCGCCTTCGTGCCAATTGTCGATTTCGCCCGACCAGATCGCGTGCGAGGCGGCGCGGATGAAGGCAAGACCCCTGCCCTTGCGCTCCGCGTGCACGCCCAAACGGCTGACGCGATAAATGTAGGGCTGATCGGCGGCGACCTCGCCCTTGCTGATATCCATCACAATCGGATCAGGGCGCGGCCAGCGATACGGAATATTTTGCATCTGCGAGATGCGAAACGTGTCACGCAACAGATAAGGCGGCCAGAGCGGGTTCACTTGCTTGAAGAAGCCCGGAATGCGCACCGCGATCGGCAGCACGATGCGCATGCGCGGGGCGATATCGTAGCGGCGCGTCAGCTCTTCGATTTGCGGCGCCGCCAAGTACGAATACGGGCTGCGGAATGAGTAATAGTAGTCGAACGATAGCGTCACGGCGCCGGCCTCCCCGAATGGGCCCAAACTTGCGCACGGCCGCGCTTTCGTCCACGGCCCGCAGCGAAGTTTACGCTACGTAATGTATCAAAAGCACGTATATGCCTCTGAGTTGGCAAACCTAGCTTGAATACGCCTACCTTTTGAGGTAAACAGCCCGCTGAGGAGCAAAAAATTGCGATCGGCTGATCCCAGTCAGGGGTGTTCTAAGGTGGCCACGGCCGCCTTGGACCAGCGCGCGATCATTCTCCTCGGCTCGCTTATTCTGCTTAGCGTCGTACTTATCGTACGGGCCGGAGCGGCGTTGCTGAATTTGACCTGAAAGAACCCCCTCAGGCTCGCCAGCAACACCCGCTCCGGATGGAAGCGGGTTTTTTGTTGCCGGCGCGCCTGGACCTCAACGGACCAGATGACCGACAAATCTCCCCCCTCTTCAGGCTCAGCCAACCGCCGCAGCGCGGTCGTGACGCAAGGCGGCAACCGCGCCGCCGCGCGCTCATACCTGCGCGCCGCCGGCATGGGCGATGCCGATTTCAAGAAGCCAATGATCGCGGTGGTGAACACCTGGTCGTCGGTAACGCCATGCAACATGCACCTGCAGGGCGTGGCCGATCACGTGCGCAACGGCGTGCGCGAGGCAGGCGGCTTCCCGGTCGATTTCAACACGATCATGGTGACGGACGGCATCTCAATGGGGACGCCGGGGATGAAGGCGTCGCTGATCTCGCGCGAACTGGTGGCGGATTCGATCGAGCTTGCGGTGGAAGGTCACCAACTCGACGGCGTCGTCTGTATCGTCGGTTGCGACAAGACCATCCCGGCCGCGGCGATGGCGTTGGCCCGCATGGATATACCGGGGCTCGTACTCTACGGCGGCACGATCATGCCGGGCGTCGTCGGCGGCAAAGAGATTTCGATTCAAGAAGTGTTCGAAGCGATCGGCGCGCATGGCGCGGGTACGCTCGACGATGAAGGCCTGAAGGCGGTTGAAAGTGCTGCCTGCCCCGGTGCGGGCGCGTGCGGCGGCCAGTTCACGGCGAACACGATGGCGATGGCGCTTTCGGTGATGGGCCTTTCGCCGATGGGCGCGAATGACGTGCCGGCCGTGCATCCCAACAAGAAGGACGAGGCCGAACGCTGCGGCCGCTTGGTGGTGGAACTGACGCTGAAAGGCCTGAACGCGCGCCAATTCGTTACGCGTGAGTCGCTGATCAATGCGGCGGTCGCCGTTTCCGCGAGTGGCGGTTCGACCAACGCCGTGATGCACTTGACGGCAATCGCGGCGGAAGCAGGCGTGGATTTCGGTATTGAGGATTGCCACGCGGCGTGCGCGCGCACGCCGGTGATCTGCGATCTGAAGCCAGGCGGGCGCTTTCTGGCGTCGCATTTGTTTTTCGCCGGCGGCACGCGGTTGGTGACGAAGCGCTTGGCGGAAGCCGGCAAGATCGTCGATGCGCCGACGGTTTCGGGCCGCGCGCTGTTTGACGAAGCGAGCGAAGCGGTTGAGCCGAAGGGCCAAGAGGTCATCACCGATTTCACGCGGCCGGCGATGGCGCGCGGGTCTTATGCGGTGCTGTTCGGAAATCTCGCGCCCGAAGGCGCGGTGATCAAATTGGCTGGCCACGAGATCGAGAACTTCGAGGGCCCTGCCCGTGTGTTCAACAGCGAAGAAGCCGCGTTCGACGCCGTGCAGCACGGCAAGATCAATGAAGGCGACGTGATCATTATCCGCTACGAAGGTCCCAAGGGCGGGCCGGGCATGCGGGAAATGCTGCAAGTCACGGCCGCCTTGAAAGGCCGCGGCTACAAGGATGTCGCGCTAATCACCGATGGACGCTTCTCTGGCGCGTCTTACGGCTTCGTCGCGGGCCACGTTTCGCCGGAAGCCGCTGTTGGCGGGCCAGTCGCGCTGGTGCGCGAAGGCGACACGATCCGCATCGATGTGCCGGGCCGCACCATCGATGTGAAAGCCGATCTTTCGAGCCGCAAGTTTGAGCCGCCGACGCGCCCGGCATCGCATGGCGTGTTCGCGAAATACGCCGCTCTGGTTTCGTCCGCGTCGCAAGGCGCGGTGACTATTCCCAATCCACCGCCAGCCCAAATTCGTGAGGCCAAGTAAATGTCAGCGACTGTCTATACCACCAATGATGTGAACGCTGAGGCGCTTCGCGGCAAACGCATCGCCATTATCGGCTATGGCAGCCAAGGCCGCGCGCATGCGCAGAATTTGCGGGATGACGGCTTCGATGTCGTCGCCGGCGTGCGCAAGGGCGGCAAGGGCTGGACCCACGCCACCGAAGACAAGATCGCGACGGCCGAAGTTGTCGACGCCGTGAAAGGCGCGGACCTGATCGCGATTCTGACGCCGGACATGGTGCAGGATAAGGTTTGGAAGGACGAGATCGAGCCGAACGCCAAGGAAGGCGCGACCATCCTGTTCGCGCACGGCTTCTCGATCGTCTATGGCCGCGTGACGCCGCGCAGGGATTTGGATGTTGTGCTGGTGGCGCCGAAAGGTCCGGGCGATCTGGTGCGCCGTGAATATGCGCGCGGCCGCGGCGTGCCGGCGCTGTTCGCCGTCTATCAGGACGCGACGGGTAAGGCGCGCGATCGTGCGATGGCTTATGCGAAGGGCATCGGCGGCGCGACGGGCGGCCTGATCGAAACCACGTTCCGCGAGGAAACCGAAACCGATCTGTTCGGCGAACAAGCCGTGCTTTGCGGTGGCGCGAAAGAGCTCGTGAAGGCCGGCTATCAGACTTTGGTGGACGCGGGCTATCAGCCGGAAGTCGCCTATTTCGAGTGCTTGCACGAACTGAAGCTGATCGTGGACCTCTTCTACGAAGGCGGCATCAGCAAGATGCACGATTTCATCTCCGAGACCGCGAAATACGGCGCCGTCGTTTCCGGCCCGCGCATCGTCACGGAAGAAACCAAGGCGCGCATGCGCGACGTACTGAAGGATATCCAGTCCGGCTCGTTCGCGCGCGAATGGATCCTTGAGAACCAAGCCGGCAAGCCGCGCTACAACGCGCTCCTCAACGAAGACCGTGACGACCCGATCGAAAAGACGGGTGCGGCGCTGCGGTCACGCATGGCGTGGCTGAAATCACCGACGAACGCGTGAGCGAACAATGACGACCACGAGCAACATCGCCCAAATCCATCCCGCTTCCGAACCGGCGTCTCTCGTCGGCATTCCGATGACGGGCGCGGAGATGGTTGTACGCGCCATGAAGGATCATGGCGTGGACACGCTGTTCGGATATCCGGGCGGTGCGGTGTTGCCGATTTACGATGCGCTCTTCAGCGATGAAGACGTGCGTCATATTCTGGTGCGTCACGAACAGGGCGCGGGCCACGCGGCCGAAGGGTATGCGCGCTCCACCGGCAAGGTCGGCTGCGCGCTCGTGACCTCCGGCCCTGGCGCCACCAATATGGTGACGCCGCTGGCCGACGCCCTGCTCGACTCGATCCCGATGGTGGTGATTACCGGCCAGGTGGCGACGCACCTCATTGGCACCGATGCGTTTCAGGAATGCGACACGGTTGGCATCACGCGCTCGTGCACTAAGCACAATTGGTTGGTGAGCAGCGTGGATGAGCTGTCGGCCATTCTGCACGAGGCATTCTATGTCGCGCGCAGCGGCAGGCCGGGGCCGGTCGTGGTCGATATTCCGAAGGATGTGCAATTCGCGACGGGCATGTATCTGCCGCCTGAGCGCTCGCCGAAACGCTCGAAACGCACCGTGCGCCATGTCGATGCCGCGCGCATCGCGGAAGCGGCGGAGCTGATGGCGACGGCGCAGAAGCCCGTGTTCTACACCGGCGGCGGCGTGATCAATGCTGGCCCACGCGCGAGCGAAGCGCTGCGGGCGTTGGTGCGTGAAACGGGCTTCCCGATCACATCGACACTGATGGGCTTGGGCGCTTTTCCGGCGCCAGACAAGCAATGGCTCGGCATGCTGGGCATGCACGGCTCATGGGAGTCCAATCATGCGATGCATGATTGCGATCTGATGATCTGTGTCGGCGCGCGCTTCGATGACCGCGTGACGGGCCGCCTGGACGCATTCAGCCCAAACTCGAAGAAAATTCACATCGACATTGATCCATCCTCGATCAACAAGAACGTGCGCGTCGACGTGCCGATCATCGCCGATGCGGCCGAGGCGCTCGAGAAATTGCTCGTCGCCTGGCGCAATCGCGCGAAGAAAGCGAAGCCGCCGTCCATCAAGGCGTGGTGGGATCAGATCGAAGGCTGGCGCAAGCGCAAGGGTTTCGCCTACCGGCCCAGCCATGAACTGATCAAGCCGCAATATGCGATCGAGCGTTTGTATGAACTGACGCGCGGCAAGGATGTTTATATCACCACGGAAGTCGGCCAACACCAAATGTGGGCCGCGCAATACTTCCATTTCGACAAGCCGAACCATTGGATGAGCTCCGGCGGCTTGGGCACGATGGGCTACGGCCTGCCGGCCGCACTCGGCGTGCAAGCGGCGCATCCCGACGCGCTGGTGATCGATATCGCCGGCGAAGCCAGCGTGCAGATGACCATGCAGGAGATGAGCACGGCCGTGCAGCATCGCCTGCCGATCAAGATTTTCATCTTGAACAACGAATGGATGGGCATGGTGCGCCAATGGCAGCAGCTGCTGCACGGCGAGCGCTATTCGCACTCCTATTCGCACGCGCTGCCGGATTTCGTGAAGATGGCTGAGGCGTTCGGCTGCGTCGGCATTCGCGCTGAAAAACCGGACGAACTGGACACGAAGATCGTGCAGATGATCAACGAGCCCGGCCCGGTTCTGTTCGATTGCCGTGTGGCCAAGGAAGAGAATTGCTTCCCGATGATCCCCTCGGGCAAGCCGCACAACGAAATGATCCTCGCCGATACGTTCGTGGGCGACGAGATCGACGACGACGGAAAGAAGCTGGTCTGATGCCGCCGCACGCTGGAGAACCGGCCGAAAGCCGCACGCTCGCGATCATGGTCGACAACGAGCCGGGCGTGCTGGCGCGCGTCGTCGGGCTGTTCTCGGCGCGCGGCTACAATATCGAGAGCTTGACGGTCGCCGAGACGGATAAATCGGCGCACACGTCACGCATCACGGTGGTGACGCGCGGCGAGCCCAACATCATCGATCAGATCAAGTCGCAATTGGATCGCATCGTCTCGGTTCGCAACGTGATCGACGTGACGCGCGATCCGGCTGGCGTGCAGCGTGAGCTGGCTCTGGTGAAAGTGCGCTCCACGGGCGCTGATCGGATCGAGGCTCTGCGCGTCTCGGAGATTTTCCGCGCCAAGGTGATCGATACGACGCTTGAGAGCTTCATTTTTGAGATGACGGGCGCAAGCGACAAGGTTGACGCCTTTATCGATCTGGTGCGGCCGATTGGTTTGGTGGAAGTGTCGCGCACGGGCGTGCTTTCCATCCATCGTGGACCTGAATTGGATCGCGTGAGCACGGCGGACGCCGCGGCGTCCGCTTGAGTGATTGAGCAAAGTCCGGCGTTCGCGCCGGCGGAGGCAAGAATGTCGTCGTCAAATGGAGCGAAAACGCTCTTCGAGAAAGTCTGGGAACGCCACGTCGTGCAGGCGGAAACCGGCGAGACGCCAGCGATCCTCTATGTCGATCTACATCTCGTGCACGAAGTGACGAGTCCACAGGCGTTCAGCGAGCTTGATGCGCGCGGCCTCCAAGTGCGCCGCCCTGATCGCACCTATGCGACGCTCGACCACTCAACGCCCACAACCCCGCCCGCCGCCGACGGTTCGCGGGCTTATGTGACGAAGGAAGCAGAATCGCAGGTCGCGACGCTGGAACGCAATTGCGCCAAGCATGGCATCTCTCTCGCAGGCTGGGACAGCGACGATCGTGGCGTGGTGCACGTGATGGCGCCGGAAATGGGCCTCACGCAGCCCGGCATGGTCGTGGTGTGCGGCGACAGCCACACGGCGACACACGGTGCGTTTGGCGCGCTGGCGTTCGGCATCGGCACATCGGAGGTCGGCCACGTGCTGGCGACGCAGTGCTTGATGCAGCGTAAGCCTAAGCGCATGCGCGTGACGGTCGATGGCGTGCTGCAACCGGGCGTCTCCGCGAAGGATTTGACGCTCGCCGTGATCGCAGAGATCGGCTTTGGCGGCGGCTCGGGCTACGTGATCGAGTATGCAGGCTCGGCGATCCGCGCGCTCGAAATGGAAGGGCGCATGACGCTCTGCAATATGTCGATCGAAGCTGGCGCGCGCGCGGGCATGGTGGCGCCGGACGAAAAGACGATTGAGTTCTTGCGCGGACGCCGTCACGTCGCAAAGGGCGATTTGTTCGAAGAGATCGCCCGAGATTGGCTGTCGTTGGCGACAGATGACAGCGCCACGTTCGACAAGGAAATCCGCATCGATGGCGCCGCGATCACGCCGATGGCGACGTGGGGCACAACGCCTGACGCCGCGCTGCCGATCGGCGCCCCAGCGCCCCGGCCCGCCAATGATTCAGAAGCCAAAGCCCTCGCCTATATGGGCTTCGACGCCGGCCGCGCGACAACAGAATATCCAGTGGACATTGTATTCGTCGGCTCTTGCACCAATGGCCGCCTCTCCGATTTGCGCGCCGCGGCTGAGGTGCTGCGCGGCAACAAGGTGAAGAGCGGCGTGCGTATGCTTGTCGTGCCGGGTTCGGAAGCGGTGAAGCAACAGGCGGAAGCCGAGGGCTTGCATCAAATATTCAAGGATGCAGGCGCCGAATGGCGTGAACCGGGGTGCTCGATGTGTATCGCAATGAACGGTGATGTCGTGGCCCCCGGTAAGCTTGCGGTGTCGACATCGAACCGCAATTTCGAGGGCCGCCAAGGCAAAGGCGCACGTACGATTCTCGCCAGCCCCGCGACGGCGGCGGCGAGCGCGATCACTGGCGCACTCACCGATCCGCGTGTCTTCACCCAAATTGCGCAGGAGGCCAAACGTGCCTGAACCGTTCAAGCAGCTCGTTTCGCGCACGTTCGTGATCAAGCAAGAAGCGGTCGACACCGACCAGATCATCCCCGCGCGATTCCTGACGACGACCACGCGCGAAGGCCTCGGCAAGGCCGCGTTCTATGATTGGCGCTACGACGCGGACGGCAAGCCGAAGCCCGATGAACCGCTTAACATGATCGATGCGAGCGAATATCGCGTGCTGGTGGCCGGCGACAATTTCGGCTGTGGGTCATCGCGCGAACATGCGCCGTGGGCGCTGACGGATTACGGCTTTCGCGCCGTGATCTCCACCACGATCGCCGACATCTTCACCTCGAATGCGTTGAAGAACGGCCTGCTTCCGATCACGGTCGATAAGGATACGCACGCACGGCTGCTGGAAGAGCCGGGTGGCCGCGTGAGTATCGATCTGGAAAAGAGCGAACTCACCGTGGGCAATAATCCGCCGATCAAGTTTCACGTTGAGCCGTTTGCAAGGCGCTGCTTGATCGAGGGCGTCGACCCGATGGGCTGGCTGGTGGATCGCGTGCCGACGATCGAGACGTACGAGCGAGAGCGGGCGATATGACAGCGTTCAGCGTCGTCCTGCTGCCGGGCGATGGTGTTGGCCCCGAAGTGACGGCGCAAGCGCGCGCGGCGCTTGAAGCGGTCGGCAAGCGGTTTGAGCATACGTTCGCGTTCGCGTCGCACCACATTGGCGGCGTGGCGATTGATGCGACGGGCGAACCGCTGCCAGCGGAAACATTGGCGGCATGCCAAGCGTCGGACGCGGTGTTCCTCGGCGCTGTTGGCGGACCGAAATGGGATCGCGTGCCGAAGCGGCCGGAGCAAGGCTTGCTCGCGATCCGCAAGGCGCTTGGGCTTTACGCCAATTTGCGGCCGACTTTGATGCATAAGTCCCTGCTCGACCATTCGCCGCTGAAGCGCGAGATCGTTGAGGGCGTGGACATGCTCGTGTTCCGTGAACTTACGGGCGGTTCGTATTTCGGCGAGAAAAAGCAAAGCGAGACCGAAGCGAGCGATCTTTGCCTCTATACTGTCGGTGAGATCGAGCGCATCGCGCGCAAAGCGTTCGCGGCCGCGCGCACGCGCCGCAACAAGGTGACCTCTGTCGACAAAGCCAACGTAATGGCGACGAGCCGGCTCTGGCGCGAGACGGTGATCCGCATTCACCAGACCGAGTTCGAGGACGTTGAACTCGAACATGTGCTGATCGATTCGATGACGATGCATGTGCTGCGCAACCCGCGCGCGTATGATGTGATCGTCACCGAGAACATGTTCGGCGACATTCTGACCGACGAACTTTCCGCGCTTGGCGGTTCGCTCGGCTTGGGCGCCTCGGCGTCGCTGGGCGAATCCGGGCCCGGATTGTTTGAGCCGATCCATGGTTCGGCGCCGGATATCGCGGGCCGCGATCTCGCCAATCCGATCGGCGCCGTGCTTTCAGCGGCGATGCTGCTGCGGCATGGGCTGAAGCTAAGTGCGGAAGCTGACGCAATCGATGCCGCGGTGACGAGCGCGCTGGAAAGCGGCGCGCGCACGCGCGATCTGGGCGGCGATCTCGGTTGCACGCGGATGGGCGCCGCAATCCTCGCGCACATTTAGCGAACAGATAGGCGAACGCCGCGAAGTGTGCTTTGTATCGGCGAGGAGACCGATATGCATTCGCGCACGCCTTGGGCCGCGTTCGCCCTGATCGGATTGATCTTCACGCTCGGCGCCTGCTCGACCGCGATACGTGATTTCTTCCGCGGCTACGCAGAAGGCCATGCGAGCGCACTCGATGCGTATGACATGGGCGCGCTCACGCCCGCACAACGCGGCGCGGTGATTTTCGCGGCGAGCGATTTCGGCGCGCTGAATACGGACACACTGGAGACGCACGCCGTGCCTTGGCGCTTGGCGGCGACAGCTTTGGTGATGCGCGACGCGGAACTGAACGGCGGCGAGATTTCGGCCGCGCGTATTCGGCCAATCATGACGCGGTTTGGCTTTCTCTATCCGGAGACGATCGGCAATTGGCCCCAAGGCGTCCCGCAGCCAACGCGTGCGCTTGAGACACCCCATGGGCTCTCCCTGGGAATCGTTCAACGCAATATGCCGCGCGTTGAGCTGACAGCAGCGAACCTCGCCTGCTCTTCATGCCACGCAGGCCATACGTTTGACGCGAACGGCGCGCCACGCACCGATATCGCATGGCTGGGCGCGCCGAACACTTCGCTCGATCTCGAGCTTTATGTGCGCGAGGTGTACGCGGCGTTCAAAGCGGTGCGCGGCGATGAAGAGCGCTTGATCGCGACGATGCGCACCCTGTTTCCCGACACCAGCGACGCGGAAATCAGGACGATCCAGAGTTTCGTCATGCCGCGCCTGCAAGCGCGCATGGACGCGTTGGAGGCAAGCGGCGATCGCGCGCTCCCGTTCTTGAATGGCGCGCCGGGATTGACGAATGGCGTCGCGGCGTTGCGCATGCAATTTGGTTTACTGGACGACGATGCCTACGAGACGGCGCGCGGCTTCACGTCAATCCCCGATCTCGGCGCACGCGGGTTTCGCTCCGCATTGCTTTATGACGGCGCCTATGCGCCACGCACGGGAGCGCCGGATCGCGCCATGGCGTTCGCGGACATCAGCGGTGCGCACATAGACGAGTTGGCCGCCGTGACAGCGTTCTTCACGGTGCCGAGCATGGGCGTCCATCCCGATCGCGCGGCGGCGTACATCGACGAAACGCAAGCAGTGTTCGCGTTTCTGCGCGACTATCAGGCGCCGCGTTTTCCGGGGCGCGTCGATCCGCATTCGGCGGCGCTGGGACGCGGCCTCTATGCCGCAAGCTGCGCGTCATGCCACGGAACGTACGATGAGAGCTTGGAAAATCCGACGCTCGTGTCCTTCCCGAATTGGATTGGGCCATACGACACCGATCCGGGCCGCTGGCAGGTATTCGATCGGGGCGTTTCGCATGCGGTGACGCAATCCGCCTATGGTGATCGCATCAATGCGCGCGCGACAGGTGGCTATGCGGCGCCATTGCTTGAAGGGCTTTGGCTGAGCGCGCCTTATCTGCACAATGGATCGGTGCCGACGCTATGGCACTTGATGCATCCGAACGAACGGCCGGCGCGCTTTCAAGTGGGCGGGCATCGCTTGGACTATGCGCGTGTGGGCATTGCCGGCGAGCGCGATGCGAACGGCGATTATCTCTATCCGCGCGGCTATCAGCCGTGGTCGACGCCGAGCTTGATCGACACGCGCGCACGCGGGTTTTCGAACCAGGGGCATGTGGCGGAGTTCGAAACCTTGAGCGAAGCGCAGAAACGCGCGCTGCTGGAATATCTCAAACTGCTTTGACGATCAGCGCGGTTACGGGCAGTCGTGCGCGCGGCGGTTGCCTCCAATTGGGCGGACGACGGCCGATGCGGAAGACGGTGACGAGCTTGCGGCCGGCGCCGACGTTATGCTCGCGAAGCAGCTGCGCCGCGACGCGCGGCACGTCGGCGAGCACGGACATGGGGCAAAGCGCGAGCCCTGCCCGATCGATCTCCAGCCACACCCGATAGAAACGGCGACCGGTTTCAAACTCCGGCTCGTCGGCTGGCCGATGGAAGAGCGCGACACCGGCGGCGCTGCGTACTTTGCCGCTTTCGGAGATCAGCGGTTCAGCGAGTCCCATGGAGTCGAGGGTGGGAAATGCTTGAGGGCCGAGCACCACGCCGGCGCCGAAAGCTTCAACAGCCGAGAGCGCCATATGCGCGGCGTTGAGGCCATCGCGTTCGTAGCGCGGATGCTTGCGCGACAAGCGCATCCACGAGAGCAATTCGGCACGATAGTCCGGCACGCGGAGCACCTCCATGCTTGCATCATCGAACACGCGGCCGATGTACTGGAGCGCGGCCGCGCCTTCGATGACGCGGAGATCAGGGCAAGCTTCGGCGATCTTCATGAGCGCTGCGTGGTCGGCATCGATGGGCTTCGCAAAGGCGCCGCGATAGCTGGCGCGCGTATGCGTGAAAGTTTCGAGCGCATCGCCGACGCCGCCGCTGGCGATGCGAACGCGGATCGTTTCGCGCGGATCACCGACGCCGTTGAGCTTTTCCATATCGCTGCCCAGGCCGCGCGCGGCGAGCGCGAGCATGAGGCCTTCGAAAGCCGCGCCGATGCTCTTTTGGTTGTCCTTGCCTTCGGGATCGCCAACAAAAAGACGCCGGCTTGTATCTTCGAGCAGCGTGATGGTGCGATCGTCATCGACGCGGAAGCGCGTCGGCTGGATGTTATGCACCGAGGGTGCGCGATTAGCGGCCCCTATCAGCGCGATGAGATCAGCGGCGTTCATGCGAGTGCTTTGCGAAAGAGATGAAGGCGATGCAGGCGCTTGGCGCCAAGCTTCTCGACTTGGCGCAAGCTCGCGGCATTGACATCAGCCACCCAGGTTATGCCGAGCTTTTCGTATCCGGCGGCGCGCAGATTTGTGACGACGCGATAGAGCATCGCCGTGTTTAGACCGCGACCTTGGTGCGCCTTGGCGGTGGAATAATAGATGATGACGGCGCGTTTGCGGTTGATGCGTTGCTTTATAAACTCGATCGGCGCGTTCCAGCCATATTCGCCGCGTATCGCCTTCATGAAGGGATTGAGATCGGGGATGCAGACGACCACCCCGGCCGCCTGCCCGTTGGCGCGCACGCAGCATGAGATGCGCGGATCGAGGATCCACATCATTTCCTTGGCGTGGAATTCATATTCCTCGCGCGTGAGCGGTACGAACATGGGGTTTTTGTCGAAGCCGTCATTAAGCGCATGGTGCGCGTCTTCGAGGCGCGCGGCGAAATTGCGCCGATTGATGCTGGTCCATTCGTACGCTGGGTCATTGAGCGCGGCGCGAGCCTTGCCCGTGAGCAAGGCCTCGGGATTGGCGCGCGTCAAATCAATTTCCCAGGTGCTGACGGGGAAGAACGACTCGTACTTGTTGTGCTTGAGCAGCGCTGCGACATGCGGCGGCGTATAGATCATGTCGGTGTAAGGTTGCGCCGCGAAGCCTTCGGTGGTGATCCCAAGCTGCTGCATGGCGGTGAGATTGAAATTTCCGGCGATTTCGTTGGCGCCCTGCTCGCGCGCGAACGCCTCAGCGGCGCCGAGGAGCGCGGTGGCCGCTTCTACATCGTCAGCGACGTCGAAGAAGCCAAAATAGGCGCGATTGGTGTTGTGGCGTGTGTTCGACGCCTCGTGCATATGCGCGCTGATCCGGCCGATGGCGCGGCGATCGCGGTGCGCCGTGAAGATGCGGAAGGGGTTGCCGGCTTTGAAGAGCGGGTTTTTTGTGGCGTCGAAATAGCGATCGATGTCGCTCCACATTGGCGTGACGTAGAGCGAGTTCTGGCCATAGGCGTTGAACGGCGCCTCGAAGAAAGCCCGCCTGTCGCCTTCGCGGAGTTCAAGCACGGGCGGCCTGCCCGGCGAGCTTCGCCAAGAGTTGGAGTTGCAGATCGACGTCGACGCCGGCGCCGACGCGCGGGAGATTGACGAAGAGGAGGCGGAGCGGCTCGCGCGTCACGAGGATCACATGGGTGGCCTCCTGCTCGTCAAACAGGACATTGAGCTGCTCAAGCGCGCCAGCGCCCCAGACGCGGGCCTCGGCATTGCTGAGCACCGGGCCTTGGTCGAAACCGCGCAATAGCGCAGTGTGATCATAGCCGGCAAGCGCCGCGCCTTCGAGCAGATGCGCGCGTTGGAGTTCAGGCGCATCGAGCATGCGATCGAGGAAGGAATCGAGATTGTTCGTCGGCGCTTCGGCAAAGGCGCGCCAGAACGAAGAGCGTGAGCGCGCTTCACGGAGCTCGCGCACGTATTGCACGATACGGAACACCAGCACGAGCGCCGCGATCAGCGCGAACCAGGTAAGCGCAGCGAGCAAAGACGGCGCGCCGAACACGAAGGCAAACACCGCAAAGCCGAGCGCGGCGGCGAGGATAGCCCAGAACACCTCCTCCACAACACTCAAGCCGCCGCCGCCATGCGCGGTGACGCGCGCGACAGCAAGGATAAAGACAAGTAGCCCGAGACCGCCGGCGCGGATGGGCGAAACGCCGGCGCCGGCGAGAAAATCCGTCGCGCCGAGCGGCAAGGCGATGATGAGACCGACAAAGAGCGCGCTGATGGCGCCGTTCTCGCCGACGGAGAGCGAAGCGCGGTCACGCGCGGCAAGGAAGACGGCGAGGCTGATCAGCGAGAGCGAAACAAACGCGCCGAGCGCGTAGGCAAAAAGAGGCGCGATACCGACAGGACGCAAGATGGCCGCGAGCACGAATACCGCAACACCAGCAGCAATCGCCCTCTTCAGCCAGGATGGCGCGTGGCGGCGAAGCAAGCCTTCGGCGAGGAAGAGCGCGAAGATCGGCAATAACGCAGCGAGCGCCTCTTCAATCCGACGCAGCGCTTCGACCTCCAGCCACCATCGCACCGCACGCACGCCGACGAGCGCCATGAGCACTGTGAAGAGCGCGCCGAGGCGTTGATCCACCGGCGATGCGCCGCGCGCTGAGGTTTGTCCAAGCACGTAGGCGCCCGCGCCGATGAAGGCGAGCAGGTTGAGCGCAATGCTGGCGGTGGATGTTTCCATCAGGACGCCGTCATCTTCGCCATGAATTGGCGCACCAGCGCGCCTTTGATCGCCGAGAGCGGCCACGGCAGCGGTTTTTCCACACACGCGGCGTGCGGGTTGAAGAAATAGCCGCGATCATCGGCGCCGCCCGTGTGGCCCAGGATCAGGCGGATCGCTTCGTAGGCCATGAGATTGCCGGTGGTGATCACCATCGGCGCGAACGAAAAACGCTTGCGCTTGCCGGCGGCGAGTTCGGCGGCGATGCCGAGATTGACATATTTGTGCGTGCTCGAATGCGTCAGCGCCCATTCGAGTTCTTTCATCAAGCAGGCTTGGCGATCGTCATCGGTGATGGCGCGCCAATCCTTGCCTATGGTGGGATAGTTCATGCGCTCTTCGGGGCGCGGATCGTCGGGGCGAACAACATAGACAGAGGGCAACGTCGCGGCGTACGCGTCGATCACGGTCGCGCACTTCTCACGGGCGACGCGATACATGCGTACGCTAGCTTGGGCGTCGTCCGTGCCGTTGACGATGACCGGGTGCGCGGCCGCGAGCGTTTCGATCTGATCGAGCCATTCGGCGCCGAGTACTTTGAGCTTGGCTTCCGGATTGATGCGCGCGGCCGCTTCGGCGGCCACCTCTGCCTTTGAGCGCCCGGCTGTATCCGTAAACGCGAAGACTTGACGGTTGAGATTGGAAATCTCGAACGTGTCGATGTCGGCGATGGTGAAATTGCCGACGCCCGCGCGCAGCAAGGTGAGGAAGCAGGCGCCGCCCATGCCGCCGACGCCGGGAATGAACACATGCGCGGCGCGGAGCTTTTCCTGCTCCTCCTGCGTGACGAAGCCTAGATTGCGCGTCGTCATTTCAGCATAGGTAAAGGCGTTCATGCGCGCACCTTGGCGGGGCGCAGCGAGCCCCAGGCTGTATCGGAATCAAACCAGTGCAGGAGCGGCAGCACCAGCGATTGCAGCGCCAAGAACACGCCACCGAGGATGACGCCCGGCAGTGATTCACGCGGCACCACGTCCCAGACATAGGCTTGAGCGGCCGTCATGTTCACTTGGCCGAGCTGGAGAAAATCGTCGCCGCGTTGGTAGTCCAACTCGCGCGCGCAGGTTTGGTTGAAGGCGTCCTTGCGATGCTTGGGCGCATCCTCAAAAGTCTTTTTCAGATCATCGGAGCCGCCGGTATAGGCGTTGGTGATGACGAAGCGGGATTCGTCGAAACTGGCGTCAGGGCCAACGCCAAAGGCGTGGCGATGCGAGGCCATGATCTGGCGCGCGAGCAGCACGTGTTCGAAGGTCGGCTTGTCGCCGCTCGGCGTTGGATAGACCGACGCGAAGCTCTCGGCGACCATGCCGAATACGGCCGGCACCTGTGTCACGTTCGAGACCCAGACCGGCCGCGCACCGTGGCGTAGGAACAGAATGAAGCAGGTAAAGCCGTAGAGCAGCCACGACATGCCGCGATTGCGCGCGGCGGGATCAACCATGACGAGGCCGAGATGCAGCACATCGACGGGACGGCCGCGCAAGCTCACGGGAAGCCAGGCAAGCGCATTAAAGGCGATCGGCGCGTTGCTCTTGCGATCATAGAGCACTGTGATGACTGAAGCCGCGAGGCGCGCGGGGTCGCCGCCGAGCACGCCATAGGTGAGATCGCCATCGGGAAGCGTGGCGCGGGCGACAGTGCGAACGTCAGTCAACAACGCGTCCAACTGCGCCGGGCTCATCCAAAGGCCGGGGCGATCAACGACGCGCGTACGAATATCAGACGAGGAATTGAGCGTGAGGTCGAGATGCTCCTGGCCCAACGCCCGCAGCCACAACATGAGCTCGCCCTCCGCTTGCGCGGACCTTCGCTGAAGCCGCGACTCGCGACAAGCGAGTCTCAATCAAGTTTACGGTAATATATGCACGTAATGAAATGGGATTTTCTGCGGCCGCGCCGCTTGCGGCGGCCGCCCCCGGGCTTTATGTCTCCGCCCCTTCATGCTGGCGTCGCGACGCCTGCGGTGGGGTAGCTCAGCTGGTTAGAGCGCGGGATTCATAACCCCGAGGTCGGGAGTTCAATTCTCCCCCCCACCACCATTTCCCTTCCTGCCGAACAATGCCGATCCCGCCGCGGGCCGCCAATGAAAAACCTCCCGGCGGTTAGGCCGGGAGGCAAGAGGTCGCTGCAGTCTGGGAGGGCTGCGACGACAGTATTAGTAGTTCATGCGAAGTGTCAGACCGTAGATCGCCGGCTCTTCGAGGAACGCGCCCCGCGCGGCGTATTGCGCCACGCCGCGCAAGGGAATGTTGAACGTAACGTTGCGGGTCTGCTCGTCGAAGATATTGGTGCCCCACAATTCGAGCGCCCAACGTTCATCCTGGCCGCCGATGCCAAGGCGCAAATTCACCTTGGTGTTGGCTTCTTGGATGTCTTCCGTCGATAGGATCTGACGCACAAGCGTGCCGGAGCTTGGCACGACGTGCGATTGCGTCGATGTCCGCCGTTCGGACTCATACCGAACCGACCCGCTCAAGAAGAAGCGCAGATTGCTCGCAAAATCGTGGTCGTAGTCAAAGCCGAGCACGCTCACCCATTCGGGCGCGTTGGTCAGCGTGGAACCACAAAGACTGGTGACCGCGACAACTGTCGGCGAGAGGCCTTCGGCGCAATCCTCAGGATAGCGCGCATCTGTGTAGGTCACGGCGAATGAGGCGCCGAGATTTTCGCTGAGGCGTCCGAACAGCTCGACTTCAGCGCCCTCGGCGATCACGTGCGGCACGTTGAACGTGACGAACTGCACGCCGGTGAATTCCAGCACCTGGAAATCTTCAATCTCGGAGCGGAACAGAGCGAAGTTCGCGCGCAAGCGATCGTTGAACAGCTCCGTCTTGAGGCCGAGTTCGTAGGCATCGACCAGTTCGGAGTTGAAGCGCGGATCGGCGCCCGAGAACGCCGCCGTCGGGTCAAGGTTGAAGCCACCCGACTTGAATCCGTGGGTAAAGCTTGCATAGCCGCGAATATCGTCGGTGAACGCATAGCTGAGGTTCGCGGTGTAAACGAGCTCTTCGTCCTCAAACGTGTCGCTGAATTCCGGCGCGATTGGCGCCGGCGCGGCGAACGGGAAGCAGGTGTAACCAGCGTTGATCAGCACCGCGTTCGCCAATGCCGCCGAGGTCGCGGGGTGCGAGCCCGAAATCGCCGCGATCGCATTGCCGATGGGTGCGTTGAACGTGCCCGCCGTCACCGGCGCGCCAAGTTGGGCGACGCCAAGTGCGCCCAAGCAGGCGTTGTTGGACACGGCCAGTTGATCGAACGCGCCGTCTTTCGTTTCCTCCACATAGCGTGCGCCGATTGTGAGATCCAAGCGGTCCGTCACGGCCAAGGTGTTGTGAGTGAAGAACGAGGTCGACTCGCCTTCCTGCGTGAAATGATTGCGCGCGAACGCGCCGCTTGGGTTGAATCCGAGCGAAAGCACGCTGGATGGATTGCCGATGAAGGCCAGCGCATTGGCGCCGCCGCCGAATGCCGTGGCCAGCGCAACGTTGAGGTTTTCACCCGCGCCCGCCGCCGTCGCACTCAAGATGGCAAGGATGTTCGCGTTGGTGTTGGCTTGGAATTGCGTGCCAAGCGTGAGTTCGGCGGTCACGTCGATGTCTTCCCGGCCGTAATAATAGCCGACCAGCCAATTGAGCCGGCCCACCTCGCCCGCCAGACGCAATTCGTGCGACGTGTATTCCGTCGTCGCCGCGTTGGGGTTGTCGCCCGATGCGGTGGAACCGCCAACCGAGAACACGTTCAAGCCAACGAAATCACTTTCTTGCACGTTCGGGCCGGCTTCGGATTCACGGAAGCTGCCGATATAAGTCAGCGTGCCGATGCTTGAATCCCAATTGGCTTCCAGCGTGTAGCCTGTCTGCTCGCCCGGATCGGAAAAGCCTTCCGCGTTCGATTGGCGATTTTCAAAGGCGTCCCATCCGCTCGCGGGCGCGCCGCCGCCCACCGGCAGGCCGGCCATCGGATAGGCCGCGACGAACGGGCTCTCATAGAGAAGCACCGCATCGCAGCACTCATCCTGGCCTTCCTGGTGATCGGCGACGAAACGGAAGCTCAGGTCAGGCGAGGCCTGCCACAACGCCTGCGCGCGCACCATGTAGCGATCGCGCGTGTTCTGGTCGGCGCCATCGAACGTGCTGGTCAGCAAGCCGTCGCGTACACGGCCGGCAGCGGCGATGCGGATACCAAGCTGATCCGTCACGATCGGGATATTGACGCCGACTTGCGCCGACATCAGGCCGATATCATCGCCATCGGCGATCGACCCCACGGTCATGTTGCCGAAAGCGCCGAACTCACTGAGGTCCGGCGCGCGGGTCGTGATCGTCAGCGCCCCGGCGGAGGTGTTGCGGCCGAACAGCGTGCCTTGCGGGCCGCGCAGGATTTCCACCTGCTGGATATCGAGCAACTCGCCCAGCGCGATCGAAGGCCGCGAGATGTAAACGCCATCGATAAATACGCCGACGGCGCTCTCGAGGCCGGCATTGTTGCCGGTCGTGCCGACGCCGCGAATCCGCATCGTCGTGCCGCCCGATTCGGTCTGCGTCGAGTTGAGGTTGATGCTCGGCGAAATCGTTTGCAGCGCCCGGATATCCACCACGCCGGCGTTCTGCAGCTGGCTTTCGTTAAGCGCGGTCACCGCGATCGGCACGTCTTGGATATCTTGCGCGCGCCGTGTGGCGGTGACGATGATTTCTTCTTCCGCTGTTTGTGCGTGCGACGGCGTGGCTGTGACCAGCGCCAGAACTGACCCAGAGAAGGCCAATAGCCCCTTCAGGGCGCCCTTTTCTTTCGACATGCTTCTCCCTCCCCTGACGCTACCCTGCGTCGCGGCTTCCCTCGCGCTGACTTGCGCCGCGCCTAGTGGGGAGGAGACCCCAGCGAAACTCTGAATGACGACGGAGTCAACTGTGACTCCTGATAGCGCGCGCACGACAACGTAGCGCGCGTTACGTACAACATTGCTCGCAGGCGCCGCATATTTCAGCGGGCGATACGCGCGCGCGCTAATCCACGCGCGGCGTTTCCAATCAGGAATCCCTCGCGCAAATCCTCCACGCGCAAGTCGGCCTCGCGCGCGCGGCCAGAGGCAATGAGCGATGCGCGCAACACGCCGGGCAATAAGCCGCGCGCAAGCGGCGGCGTTAGCAACATGCCGCCTCGTTCAAGGAACACATTGGTGAAGCTGCCTTCGGTGACGAAGCCATCGGCGTCGGTGAACACCACCTCCTCCGCGCCGGCGGCCTTGCGCGCGTCGTCGTAAAAGGCGCGATGCGATGTTTTATGCCTCAGACGAAAATCGTGTCGCGAAACGGGTAGCTCCACCAGCGCGACGTCCACGATATCGCCACCGAACTTACGCGCTGGCCCTACCTCGACGCTTACGTCTCCGACTTTAGTGAGCGACAGCCGCAAAGTGTGTGGCTGTGCGGCGCGCTCCAATGCATGCGTCAAAGCCACCCGCACCCGCTCGGCATCGAACGCAAAGTCGAGCACGGCCGCCGACGCACCGAGGCGGGCGAGGTGCAGATCCAAATATGCGATGCCGCCCGCCGGCTCGAACCGCATCGTTTCCAGCAACTCGAAGCGCGGCGCGTTGGCGGTGGCGAAAGCGCCCTTGGCGCGGCACTCCGCCCATTCGCTTTCCAGATTGGAGTCGAACACGATTGCCGAGCCGAGCCCGAGCTGCGCGCACCCATCAAGGATCGACACGGTTCTGATGGCGACGTTGAACTCAGCCGAGCCATCCGGCGCCATCCAGCCTATCGATCCGGTGTAGGCGCCGCGCGCGTCGGCTTCGAGTTCGCTGATGATTTCCATCGCGCGAAGCTTTGGCGCGCCGGTGATGGAGCCACAGGGAAACAGCGCACGCAGTGCGTCAACAGCGTCGCACTCTTCGCGCAGCTGTGCGCGCACCGTGGAGGTCAGCGTGTGAAGCGTGGGATAGGTTTCGACGGCAAACAATTCCGGCACGTGAACAGAGCCGGGCTTCGCCAGCCGCGAAACATCATTGCGGAGCAGATCGACGATCATCACGTTTTCGGCGCGCTCTTTTGGATTTGCTTTCAGCGCGCGCGCGGCTTGGCGATCCTTCTCCGGATCAGCGTGACGCGGCGCTGTGCCCTTCATCGGGCGCGCTTCGATTTGCCCATCCGACAATCGGAAGAAGAGTTCGGGCGAGGTTGAGAGCAGCCACGTGGCCCCATGGCGCGCAATGGCGCTCCAGCCGCCCTGGCCGGCTTCGCGCATTTGCGCGTAGGCTGCGAGCGGCTCGCCTTCGATAAAGACATCGGCGCGGTAGCTGAGATTGGCTTGATACACATCGCCGTTGACGATGTAATCATGCACACGGCCATAGGCGTTGGCGTATTCCTCCGATGAAACGCGCGGTCGCGGCGCTGAAATGTATGCGCCATTGACGTCCGGCAGCATCGATGAAACCGCGCCGTGATCGAGCATGACCACATCCTTGAACACGCCGAACCACAGAAGCGGCGCGCCATCGAGCGCGGCCGCGCGCGCGCGCTTGTGCAGGCGCGGCTCAAGGGCCAACCCCGCCTCATAGCTCAACCAGCCCGCGACATGGAAACCGCGCCGCAAAGCGCCGCGCATGGCCTCCAGCGCCGGCTCCACGTCTTCCAGCGCGCACGCGCGGATCTCCTCGACCGGCGCTTTGAACAAGCGCCCTTTGCCGCCTTTCGGCCGCGCGTCCTCGAACAGAACGAAGGGAGCGTCTGTGGGGATCATAAGCGCGGATAGATCTCCCGCCGCACGCGCGCGGCGATGGCGCCTCATAGCCCAGGTCGGTAGAAGCCTGAAGCCCCGCCCTTGCTTGATCTCCCTCACCCAACCAGGGCAAATGCCACGATGAGCACATGGCAATTCTGGATCGACCGCGGCGGCACTTTTACCGATGTCGTCGCGCGCGCGCCGGATGGAACTGAGATCGTCAAGAAGCTGCTTTCGGCGAATCCGGAGCGCTATCAGGACGCGGCGTCCGAGGCCATCCGAACGATCCTTGCCGAGCATGGCGGCGACGTCGCCGACATCGGCGTCGTGAAGCTCGGCACCACCGTGGCGACGAATGCGCTCTTGGAGCGCAAGGGCGCCGACGTGGCGCTCGTCGTCACGCGGGGCTTTGGCGATGCGCTGGAGATTGGCGTACAGGCGCGGCCGGAGATATTCGCGCGCCACATCGTGAAGCCTGACCTTCTGCACAAGCGCGTGATCGAGATACGGGAACGAGTCAGCGCCGAGGGCGATATCCTTACCCCTCTGGACGAAGCGCATGCGCGCGCGGCGCTTCAAGCGGCGTTCGACGGCGGCTTCCGCGCGATCGCCATCGCCTGCCTGCACGCCTGGGCCTATCCCGCGCACGAACAAAAGCTAGCGGCGATCGCGCGCGACATCGGCTACACGCAAATCTCTGTCAGCTCCGAGATCAGCGGCTTGATCAAGTTCGTGCCGCGCGCCGATACGAGCGTGGCGGATGCTTATCTGTCGCCGATTCTGCGGACCTATATCGACGGTTTCGCTGGCGGCTTTCGTGCGCCGCCGATGCTTCTCTTCATGCAATCCAGCGGCGGCCTGGCGCAAGCATCAGGCTTTCGCGGACGCGACGCCGTGCTCTCCGGGCCAGCGGGCGGCGTTGTCGGCATGGCGGCGGCGGCGCGGCGCGCGGGCTTCACCCACGCGCTCGGCTTCGACATGGGCGGCACCTCCACCGATGTTTCACACTATGCGGGCGCGTTTGAACGCACCAACGAAACGATCGTCGCGGGCGTGAGGCTTTCGGCGCCGATGCTGCAGGTGCATACGGTCGCGGCCGGCGGCGGCTCGATTTGCTTCTTCGATGGCATGCGTTTGCGTGTGGGGCCACATTCGGCGGGCGCGGACCCAGGTCCCGCATGCTATCGCCGTGGCGGGCCGCTGACGATCACGGATTGCAACGTGCTGCTTGGCCGTGTGCGGCCTGAGTTTTTTCCCGCCATCTTCGGACCAAACGCCGACCAACCGCTCGACTACGAGGCTGTTGAGAAGCGATTCACGCGGCTCTGCGCTGATATCGAACGCCAAACCGGGCGCGCCTTGAGCCCCACCGAAGCGGCGGAGGGCTTTCTGCGCATCGCCAACGAGAACATGGCCGAGGCGATCAAGAAAATCTCGATTCAGCGCGGCTACAATCCCGCCGATTACGCCTTGGTCGCGTTCGGCGGCGCGGGCGGGCAGCACGCCTGCGCGGTCGCGGACGCGGTTGGCGTGAATACCATTCTCCTGCATCCGCGCGCGGGCCTGCTCTCGGCGTGGGGCATCGGCCTTGCCGACGTGAGCAGCATCGTTGAAGAGACGATCGAGGCGCCGATCGCGGAGGCGACGGGGCTGCAAGTGCGCGTCGACGCACTGGCGCAGCGCGCCCGCGAGAGCTTGGCGAACGCCAGCGACGTGATCATCACAGCCAATCTGAAATATGAAGGCGCGGATTCCACATTGCCGGTCACATTCGGCGACGCGCCCACGCTGAAGCAGAGCTTCGAACGCGAGCACGCGAAACGGTTCGGCTTCACGGACGCAGCGCGCGCGATCATCATCGCCTCGATATCGGCCGAGGCCGTGCAACGTGGCGCGGCGGCGGCGACACCCATCGAGCGCCACGTCGAAACAGCGGTGTCGCATGCGGACGTTCGCGTCATCCACGATGGCGTCGCCGCCAATGCGC
This sequence comes from Caulobacterales bacterium, assembly GCA_017303355.1. Classification (GTDB taxonomy): domain Bacteria; phylum Pseudomonadota; class Alphaproteobacteria; order Caulobacterales; family Aquidulcibacteraceae; genus Vitreimonas. The sequence continues at coordinate 92,820 of JAFLCU010000001.1, forward strand.
CGACCTTCGTGCGTAAATCGCTTCCACGCGACTTCAGCCAGGTTGGGCCGGCGATCGTACTGGAGGATGGCGCTACAACCTATGTCGCGCCTGGCTGGCAAGCGCGCACCAATGCGGGCGGCGACCTCATCCTGACGCGCGCGCAACCGCGCGAAAGCCGCGTGGCGATCGGCACACAGCTCGACCCGATCCTGCTTGAGGTGTTCAACAACCGCTTCATGGGCGTGGCCGAGGAGATGGGGTTGGCGCTGCAGACCACCGCCTCCTCCGTCAACATCAAGGAGCGGCTGGATTTCTCTTGCGCCGTGTTCGACGAGCATGGCGGCCTCGTCGCTAACGCGCCGCATATTCCCGTGCATCTGGGCTCAATGAGCGATAGCGTGCGCGAAATCATGCGCCGACGCGGCGATACGATGCGCGTGGGCGATATCTACATGCTGAACGCACCGCATGCCGGCGGCACGCATTTGCCGGATATCACCGTGATCGCGCCCGTCATTCTCGACGGCGAAACCACGCCCGCATTCTTCACCGCCGCTCGAGGACATCATGCCGATATCGGCGGCATTACTCCAGGTTCGATGCCGCCCGACAGCACACGCATCGAAGACGAAGGCGTTCTGATCGAGAATTTCCTGCTAGTGCGCGACGGGCGTTTGCTGGAGGCAGAGACACGCACACTGTTCGCCAGCGGCGCTCATCCGGCGCGCGCGATCGATCGCAACATCGCCGACCTCAAGGCGCAAATCGCATCCTGCGTGCGCGGCGTCGATGAATTGAAGCGGCTCGTCGCGCATTATGGCCGCGATGGCGTCAGCGCCTATATGCGCCACGTGCAGGACAACGCCGAAGAGCAAATCCGTCGCGTGATCGCGAAGCTGCAACCGGGCGCTTTCGCCGTAACGATGGACAATGGCGCGACGGTGCGTGTTTCCATCACGCCCGATCAGGCGGCGCGCAGCGTAAAGATCGATTTCACCGGAACCAGCCCGCAGCAAGAGAACAATTTCAACGCCCCGTTGGCGATCACGCGCGCGGCCACGCTCTATGTTTTTCGAACGCTCGTGGAAGACAACATTCCGCTGAACGAGGGCTGTTTGAAGCCGATTGAGCTGATCGTGCCGGAGGGCTCGCTGCTCAATCCGCGGCGTGGAGCGGCGGTGGTGGCGGGTAATGTGGAAACGAGCCAAGTCGTCGTCGATGCGCTCTATGGCGCGCTGGGCGCGCTCGCCGCGAGCCAGGGGACGATGAACAATTTCACTTTCGGCGACGAGACGCGGCAATATTACGAAACCATCTGCGGCGGCTCTGGCGCCGGACCTGACTTCGACGGCGCCAATGTCGTGCAAACGCACATGACCAATTCGCGCCTCACCGATCCGGAGGTTCTCGAAGCGCGCTTCCCCGTTCTTGTTGAGCAATTCGCGGTGCGACGCGGCTCTGGCGGCGGTGGCGCGCACCATGGCGGCGACGGCGCGATAAGGCGCATCCGCTTCCGCGCGCCGATGATGGCGGCGATGCTCGCGAACCGGCGCGCGACAGCGCCCTTCGGCCTGCATGGCGGGCATGACGGCAAACCCGGCGCGAACTGGATCGAGCGCGTGGGCGGCGGCGTTACGACGCTCGCCGCCACAGGCAAAGCGAATGTCGCGCCTGGAGACGTTTTTGTGATCGAAACGCCCGGCGGCGGCGGGTATGGCGAAGACTAGGCTTCGCGTGGGGGATGCATGTTAGTCTTGCTTGGAATTGGCGTGGTCGTGCTGGGCTTCGTGCTGCGCGCGAACCCGTTGCTCGTGGTGATGGCGGCGGCGCTCACGACAGGGCTCGCGGCGGCATGGACGCCAGAAGCCGATGTGCAGACGCTGGCGAACGCGGGAATCGCCACGATCGCGGCGTTCGGCAAGGCCTTCAACGATAGCCGCTATGTGAGCGTGGTGTGGGTCGTTCTGGCCGCGATCGGGCTGCTTGAGCGCGCCGGCCTGCAGGAACGCGCGCGCATCGCCATCGCCAAGGTGCGGGCGGCGACCGTTGGGCGCTTGCTCTGGGTGTATTTCATCATCCGCCAAGCGGCCGCCGCGCTTGGCCTCACATCACTGGGCGGCCACGCACAAATGGTGCGGCCGCTGGTTGCGCCGATGGCGGAAGGCGCGGCGGAGACAAAGTTCGGCGTATTGCCGGATCGCGAGCGCTATCTGATCCGATCGCACGCGGCGGCGGCGGACAATATCGGGCTCTTCTTCGGCGAGGACATTTTCATCGCCATCGCCTCGATCCTGCTGATCAAAGGCTTTCTCGAGCAGAACGGCATTATGGTCGAGCCGTTGCAGCTTTCCATCTGGGCCATCCCCACCGCGATCGCGGCGCTCTTGATTCACAGTTTGCGTTTATGGCTGCTCGACCGCCATCTGAAGCGCGTGCTTGCGACCGGAAAGGTGGCGCAATCATGATCACGCTAGCACACGCCTATATTGTTGGCGGCCTTTTCTTTGGCAGCGTCGCCCTGCTCTCGCTGCTGGATCGCGCCAACGCACGCCGCTTCATCAACTTTGCTTTTTGGGGCCTGCTCGCCACGAGTTTCTTGGCCGGGCAATATCTCGGCGATCTCGGCAATGGCGTACTTGTGCTGGGGTTGGTCGCGCTCGCGGCGATCGGGCTTGGCCAAGGCAAGCCGCCGACAACCGGTGCGGAGGAACGACGCGCGAGCGCCGAACAGCGCGGCAATTTGTTGTTTCTTCCAGCGCTGATCATTCCGGCTGTGGCCCTGGCCGGAACGCTGATCGCGAAGGAAACTGATTGGGGACCGCTCTTCATCGATCCGGCGCAGGCGACATTGGTGTCGCTCGTGCTTGGCGTTTTGATTGCACTGGGCGTGATGCTGATCTGGCTGCGCCCGCCGCTGCTTGCGCCCATGCAGGAAGGCCGACGCTTGCTCGATTCAGTCGGCTGGGCCGCGATCCTGCCGCAAATGCTGGCCTCGCTTGGCGCGGTATTTCTAGCGGCTGGCGTCGGCGAACAAGTTGGCGCGCTGTTCTCACAATACATTCCGCTCGACACGCGCACGATGGCGGTAGCGGCCTATTGCATCGGCATGGCGCTTTTCACCATCATCATGGGCAATGCGTTCGCGGCGTTCCCGGTGATGACGGCGGCCGTGGGCCTGCCGTTTGTGGTGCACGCACTCGGCGGCGATCCCGCGCGCGTGTGCGCGATCGGCATGCTGGCGGGCTTCTGCGGCACGCTGATGACGCCGATGGCGGCGAACTTCAACGTGGTGCCCGCCAATTTGTTGGAGCTGCCGGACCGCAAAGCCGCACTCAATGGCGTGATCCGCGCGCAGATTCCAACCGCCATTCCTTTGCTGCTCGCCAATATTATCCTAATGCGCTTCCTGGCCTTCCCCTCATGACAAAACTCACGCGCCAAATTGCGGAGAAGTTTGCGGGGCTCGCGCTCGCGCATGTGAGTCGCGAGTATCCGAACAAGCTCGACCACGTGCTCGCAAGCGATGCCGATGCGCTCGGGCCCCGTGCGCTGCATCCAATATTTTTCGGAAGCTTCGACTGGCATTCCTGCGTGCACGGCTATTGGCTGATGGCGAAGCTTCTGCGGCGTTATCCAGATTTGTCGATGCGCGTGGACATCGAAACGTTGTTAGACGCGCGCTTCACGGAAGCGAACGTCGCTGCGGAATCCGCCTATCTCGATCGGCCGGGCGCGCGCGGGTTTGAACGGCCATACGGTTGGGGTTGGCTGCTCGCACTGCAAGCCGAGCTTGAACGCCATTCGGACGGGCCTGGGCGCAAAGCAGCAGACCAATTGCGACCGCTGGCGGAGCGCTTCGCGCAGCGCTTCAGCGATTTTCTGCCGCTCAGCGACTATCCGATCCGCACCGGCGTGCATTCATCCACGGCCTTCGCGCTACGCCTCGCGGCGGATTATGCTGAGCCCGCGGATCCCGTGCTCTTTGCGCTGATGCGTGACAAAGTGCTGGCTTGGTATGGCGATGATCGCGGCGCGCAAGCCTGGGAGCCCAGCCAAGACGATTTCCTTTCACCTACGCTGATGGAAGCCGAATGCATGCGCCGCTTCCTCGCGCCAACGGCGTTTCAGCAATGGCTCGGCGATTTCCTGCCGGACGCCGCCATGGGCAAGCCCGCTACATTGTTCACGCCGGCGCGCGTCAGCGATCGGACCGACGGCAAGATCGCACATCTGGATGGGCTTAATTTCTCACGCGCGTGGTGCTGGCGCGGGCTGGCGTCAGCGCTTCCTGCAAGCGCCCTCGTCCGCAACGCCGAAGCGGCCGCCGCGCGCCATATCGCGGCCAGCTTGGCTCATGTCGCCGGCGACTACATGGGCGAGCATTGGCTGGCGACTTTCGCGCTTCTGGCGCTCGATGGGCTGGATTAGCGCTCTCCCTTCTACCGCCACAATCCGGTAGCATCCGGGCGAACGGAGGGTTTCATGCGTTTGCATCGACGGGCTTTTGCATTGGGCGCGGGCGCGGCGGCTCTGGCCGGCGTGGCGCATGCAACACAAGCCGATGAGATGACGATGGGCGCGGTGAACGCACGTGTGCATCTGGTCGAGTACGCGTCCGCCACCTGCCCGCATTGCGCGCATTTTCACGAAACCAATTGGGCGCTGCTCAAGGCCAATTACATCGATGCCGGCCGCGTGCGCTTCACCATGCGCGAAATGGCGACGCCGCCCGCGCAGGTAGCCGTGGCGATGTTTCAGATCGCGCGCTGCAATGGCGCGAGCGCAGACGAGTATTTCCGTAGGCTTGCGATCCTCTATCAGCGTCAACGTGCGATCCTGGATACCGGGTCGATGGCTGGCGTGCGCGACGCGCTGTTCGCCCTGGGCGCGGAATGGGGCCTGAGCAATGATCAGGTCTGGGCGGCGATGACGGATTCCACGGGCGCGGCGCGCGTGGGCCGCGTCATTGATGAAGCCACCGGGCGCGGGGTAACTGGCACGCCGACTTTCTTCCTCAACGACCAGCGCCTGGATCAGACCTTCCTGACGCCGGAAGGCATGGTTGCAAGCCTCGACGCCGCGCTGGCTTCCTAGCAATTTTGTTTCTCGCCTCGGTCGCCTTGGCTTGCCCACGGGCAAATTTTTCTCCATCCTTGGGACAAACATCCCGATAGGGACCCGGGGGAGGAAACATTGTCCGAAGAGCTGGACGCCGTTGACGCTCGCATTCTGGATCTGCTGCAGCGCGACGCGAGCCTTTCGATCGCCGAGATCGCCGAGAAGGTCGGACTATCGTCCTCACCCGCCTGGCGCAGGATCGAGCGTCTGAAAAAGGCCGGCGTCATCCTGCGCCAAGTCACATTGTTAGATCAGGAGAAGCTTGGCCTCAATTTCGAGGTGATGGCCTCGGTGAAGCTGCAGTTGCCCTCGCGCGAGAATTTGGAAAAGTTCGAGCGTGCGGTGACGGATTGGCCGGAGGTGACCGATTGCGCCACTGTGACCGGCGCCGTCGATTACATGCTGCGCGTCGTGACGCGCGACATGCATGCGTATGACGATTTCCTGCGCGACAAGATGCTGGCGCTTGGCCTCGTCTCGGACGTGCAGTCACGCATCGTGATGCGCGTCTCTAAGCGCACCACCGCCGCACCGCTTGAGTTAGTGTTGGGCAATCTAAAAGATTAGCGCGCGTTACGCTCGGCGCGGCGCAGCAAAGCGGCGGCGTTCTGCCCGACATATTGCTGCGGGTTCGACGGCGGCGTCAGATTGTGCTCGCGTTCCCATTGCGCGATCAACGTCTTGGCGTCTTCGAACGCCTCTAACAAAGGCTTATTGCCGCGCAAATTATGACTGAACAGCGCGTCGCCGAAGAACGTCCAATCGCGTTGCGGCTGGCAACCGAAGGACGAGCGATCGTGCTGCGCGGCCGTGAGCACGATCGTATTGGTGTCCGCCAGTGGACCGATGAAGGCGCCGGAGAAGCAAGCGGAGACGATCACCACGCGATTGTTGATGCCCGCCGAGATCAACAGGTCGCGCAGGTGTGTAGGTCGCATGGCCGCGGCGAAGTGATTGTTCTCGCGAATAGCGATCGAGCCGTCGGGCGAGCCGTGTGACGTGAGAAAGATCACAACCAAGTCTTCGTTGCGATCGATCATGGCGCCGACTTGGCCAATCGCGGCGGAGATGTTCTCGGGCGTCGGCGCCGGGTAGGTGCGCTCGCCCTGCCCGCCCGCGCTCAGCAGAATCGTGTGCCCCTGTGTGGCGTCGCCGAAATGTTCGCGCAGGATCGTCTCGGCTTGCGTCGCCTCGCGCTCGAACACCGGATCGCCCCAGAGCGAGGCCGTGATCATATAGACATCGAGTTCACCCGGACGTTGCGGCTGCAGCGCGCCCAAGGCGTCGCCCATGAGCCGCGCCTGCCGCGCCGCTTGCGTGGGCGCGGTCGTAACCTGCACCACGCCAAACTGACCGTTGAACGGATCCCGCTGCTGGGGCTGGGCGGCGGCTGGGCCGGCTGCAACCACAAACAAGGCAGCCAGAAACGTCCAAAAGCGCATCATGAGGTCCCCAAGCGATTGAAATCAGACTTATGCATCGCGCGCGTCGCCGCAACCCCGCGAAGGCGCATAGCCTCCGGCCTGTGGCTGGGCTAGCACTAGACCCATGTCAGAGGGGACACAGACGCCAGCCCGGCGGGACGGATTCATCGGCGCGCGCCGCGCGCAATTGGCCCAAGCCATCAGCGCCGACCCGGCCCTGCCCGCCGGCGATAGCGCGATATTGCCGGACCTGTTCCATCTGCTGGGCGCATTGCTGCACCACGAATCGCACGAGCAGCTCGAAGAGCTAAAGGCGCTCTATTATCCGCTCGACCCAGACGCCGCGCCCGGTTTGCGCGATGTGAGCGTCGCCGCGTTCGAAACCTTCGAGCAAGCACTCCGCGAAGCACTCACCCGCGCCAATTTCGTCGAGATCGATCCCGATACGGTGCAGACACGCGAAGCGACCAAACGCATCACCGGCCTCGCAATCAAGCCGTCGCATTCCGGCATTCGCCGCATTCGCTATTTCGCGCGCGGCGCGCGCTCAGAGACCATCAACGTCAAAGCCATGTTCGGGCTGCGCAAGCACCAGATCGACGCGCAGATGATGAGCGACGTTGTTGTTCTCGTTGGCTTCAAGGCGAGTGACGAGATCGAACGTACAGACCGGCGCGCCTTCGCGGATACGCGGCGCGGCCTGCGGCCCGGCGCTGCGCTTGTGAAGCATTTCCGCAACGTGGCCTCGCCCGAATTGGTAACGCTGCATCCAGGCGCCCGGCCCTCAATGCGGCCGCGCGATCAGGTGTTCTTGGCAGCGCCTGCGGTAGCGACAGGCGTGCCGGTATTGCTCAATCTATGGCCGGCGCTGACCGTGCTATTCGCGGTAATCGCCGCTTATTTTGGTGCGCAAGGCGTAATCGAGGAAAACGAACTGAAGCGCGCGATCGCCGCGATTTCGGGCTTGATAGCGGTCGGCGCGTTCGTGATGCGGCAGCGGCTGAAATACGAAGCGACGACGCTGCGCTACCAGAAGCGGCTGGCGGACACGGTGTATTTCCGCAACCTCGCCAACAATGCCGGCGTTCTCGACCTGCTCGTCGGCGCCGGCGAAGATCAGGACGCGAAGGAAGCGATCCTCGCCTATGGCCTGCTGCGCCGCGCCCAGCGCCCGCTGGCGAAAGGCGAGATCGACAATTTCGCGGAGGATTTCCTGCGCGATCGATTCAATCTCGACATCGATTTCGAGATCAACGACGCGCTGAATAAGCTGGAGCGCCTGGGCCTCGTCGCGCGTGAGGGCGACACCTACACTGCGATCGCGCCGGATGAGTCGCTGCGCCGCGTCGATGCAGCGTGGGATGCACTGTTCAGTTTCTCGACACGCCGCTAGCACGCGGGAGCAAGCGCCCGATGAAGCTCTATCATTGTTATGATGCGCGTTCGTTGCGGCCGCTCTGGGCGCTGGAGGAAATGGGGCTCAGCTACGAGCCCATCGTTCTGCCGTTTCCGCCGCGCGTAAGAGCGAAAGAATATTTGGCCGAGAATCCGCTAGGCACCATTCCGCTGCTTGTCGATGGCGCTGCGCGGATGACGGAATCATCCGGCATTTGCTTCTACCTGACGCAAAAATATGGGCCGACGGACTTAGCGGTGCGCCCCGAAGAGCCCGATTACGCGGCGTTCGTGAACTGGCTCTTCTTCAGCGACGCAACACTGACATTCCCGCAAACTTTGGTGCTGCGCTATCGCTATTTCGAAACGCCTGAGCGGCGCAACGCGCAGGTCGCCGCCGACTACGAAACATGGTTCTTCGCGCGCTTGCGCGCCGTTGATGCGGCGCTCGCGGATGGACGCGAATGGCTCTGCGCGGGGCGATTTACGATCGCGGATATTTGCATCGCTTATGCGCTGCACCTGGCCGACTCAGGCGTTCGCATCGGCCATGGGCTCAGCGACAACGTGCGCGCATACCTGGAGCGCGCGCGGGCGCGGCCGGCGTTTCAACGCGCGCGTTTAGTTGGCGCGCCGGTGGTGAGCTGAACTAAGCCGTCCAAACATTGCGGACGTGACCATCCGTGTACGCGAGGATTTGCCGCTCGCCTTTGGGCCAAGTGTGGACATCTACGACAAAACGGAGGCCGTTGTGCACGCCGTCTGTCACGGCCTCGGGCTCGAGCCGCACCCATGCGATCGGCGCCGAGGATGTCGCTTTCGCGCCAGCTTCGGTGATGGCGTTGACGATGGCCTCGCGGGCTTCGCGCGGCGGATATTGTAGAAAAACGGAATGATAGACGATCGTGGCGGCGTCTTGCGCGCGCGCGGCTAGCTTTTGGGCGAGCCATTGGGCGGCGTCAGCGCGATCGACGCTTGTGCCGTGCTCGAGCGCAAGCGCCACGGCGCCATCGAAGCGCGCGAGGCGATCGGCTTGATCTGGCCAGATGTAGGATTTGAGCTGGAGGCGCGCGGCTTCATCGCGAATGTCGAGCGGATTGAGATCGCAGGCGGCGCGGTTACGCACATTGATGGACGAAAGCGGCGGCGGGGCGCCGTTCCAATCGGTGTCGATGACGACCGGCCCGCCCTGCCCCCAAGACCAAGTCTGCGTGCGATACGCAAAGCGATCCCAATTGAGATTGAGGCCGGCGCTGGCGCCGATTTCGAGCGTGTCGACCGGACCTTGCCAATGTTGCGCGAACGCGAGAAAGCCAGCCAGCAGCGCGATAGCGCGGCGCGTTTCGTTGGTCTGCGGCGGAGATTTGATAAAATCCCGCACCCAAATGCGCTCGCGATCGAGAAATGCGCGCGCGACAGGCCAGATTTCGTCCATGCGCCAATTGGAATTCTGCGCGGGATAAAGCGCATGGAGCGCGGCATCACGCCGGGTGAGCGAAGCGGAATGCAGCGCGCCGGCAAGACGCAGCGCGAGCGCATCGGCGCGTGGATTGGTAGGCCAATCGCCGATAATGTGCGCCGTGGGGCCGCCCGCCTCGTAATCGTCCGCCATGCGATTGATGAGATTACCGGTGAAGGGCGAACCATATTCGACGCAAATGCCCGCCTGCTCACGGAAATGTTCGGTGACCCGCTCGTCGCTCATGCTGCCACTCCTTGCGGCAATATTGACTTACGCAACGGCGCTTCGCCAGCGCTAACCGCCCAACCGCTTTAGGAGGCCAATATGGCGGAGCTGCCTGAACTCGCGCGCACGCTGATTGCACGCGCACTCCATGCGCAAGGACTGTTTGCGCATATGGGGTGCGAGATTGTTGAGGTCGAGGCCGGACGCGTGACGCTCGCGATGGATTTTCGCACCGAGGTCGCTCAACAGCACGGCTTCTTTCACGGCGGGTCTATCGGGTTCTTGATCGACAACGCGACAGCGGCCGCCGCAGGCACTACCTTGCGTGAAGGGCAATCGCTGCTAACCGCTGAGTACAAGGTGAATTTCGTGGCGCCCGCTTTAGGTGAGCGCTTGATCTGCCGTGCGGATGTCGTGAAAGCGGGCTCGACCATCACCGTCGTCGAAGGACGCTGCTTCGTCGTGAAAGATGGGATGGAAAAGCTCTGCGCGATTGGGTTGGCGTCGATGGCCGTGATCGCGACGCGGACTTTGGCCGGATAAAGCCGTCCGCGCCGCGCTCGGCTTAGGTGCGCTCCACTGCCAGCGCGATGCCTTCGCCGCCGCCGATGCAGAGCGAGGCGACGCCGCGCTTGGCGTTTTGTGCTTCCATCGCCGCCAGCAGCGTCACGAGAATGCGCGCGCCCGAGGCGCCGATCGGATGGCCAAGCGCGCAGGCGCCGCCGTTGACGTTGATGATGTCGTGGCTGATGCCGAGCTCTTTCATCGCGATCATCGGGACGATGGCGAAAGCCTCGTTGATCTCCCAGAGATCGACGTCGCTCGTTCTCCAGCCAGCGCGGGCAAGCGCCTTCTGGATCGCGGGCACCGGCGCGGTGGTGAATTTCGTCGGCTCCTGCGCGTGCGAGCTTTGCGCGACGATGCGGGCGATGATCTTCTTGCCCTGCTTCTCGGCGTCGGACTTGCGCATCAGCACAAGGGCGGCCGCGCCATCGGAGATCGCCGAGGCGTTGGCGGCGGTGATGGTGCCGTCCGGCGTGAAGGCGGGCTTCAGTGACGGGATTTTGTCCGGGCGAGCCTTGCGCGGGAGTTCGTCCGCGTCGATGGCGCCTGTCTTCAATTCGATCGGCGCGATTTCCCGCTTGAAGCGGCCTTCAGCGGTAGCGCTTTGCGCGCGGCGGAGCGTTTCGAGCGCGTAGGCATCCTGCGACTCTCGCGAGAATTGGTATTCCTTGGCGGAGGCGTCAGCGAACACGCCCATGGCCAAGCCTTCGTAGGCGTCTTCGAGGCCATCGAGCGCCATGTGGTCGAAGAGCTTGTCGTGGCCATATTTTTGACCACCGCGATGTTTGGCCATCAGGAACGGCGCGCGCGTCATGCTTTCCATGCCGCCAGCGACGACGCTGTTGGCTTCGCCGGCAAGCAAAGCTTGGCGCGCCACCGCCACAGCTTGCAGGCCCGAGCCGCACATCTTGTTCAAGGTCACCGCTTCAGTGCTTTGCGCGAGGCCGGCCTTGAGCGCGGCTTGGCGCGCGGGAGCTTGGCCTTGGCCCGCGCCCAACACGTTGCCCATGAAGATTTGATCCGCGCCGCCCGTCCCGGCTTCAGCGACAGCGGCTTTCACGGCGACAGCGCCCAGTTCGGGGGCTGCGAGATTGGCGAGATCGCCCAAGAGGCCGCCCATCGGCGTGCGGGCCATACCAACGATGACGATATCTTCGCTCATGATGTCCTCTTCTCCGTCGCGGGCCTTCAGCCGCGTGCATCGCTTGCGTTTGCCGTGGGATCATAGGCTTTCAAGGCGACACACGCCAACAATTTGCCACGCGCGAGCGCATGTGAAGCGAGAGCGCCTCGTGTTAAGCTACGAATTGCACCACGCGCTCGATAATGGCGCGGTCCTGGGCGATCATGCGGTGACCCAGGCCGTCACAGAGTACGAGTTCGGCGCCGGGCCACGCATCGGCTATAGCTTGCGAATTGTCCCACTCGACAGCGTCGTCATCAAGCGAATGGATGATGAGCGCCTCGGCGCTAAAATCTTTCGCGACCTCAGCCAGATCGAATTTGGCTTGAGCTTCGCCGATATCCTTGGCGTAGAGTTCGCGCGCGCGCTCGACCACGGCTTCAGAGATGCCGCGTTCTTCGGCGATATGAAACCAGCGCTTGTTGCGCCCGCGCGGCGAAGCGATGAGCACGGCGCGGCGGACGTCGAGGCCATTGCTCATGGCGATCGAGGTCGCGGGACCACCGAAGGAGTGCGTGACGATGCTATCAATCGGTCCGAGTTGCGCGGCTACGGCCTGCACCGCGGCGGCGGCGTCGATGGGCGTGCATTGATCGCCGTGCGAATGGCCGTGACCGGGCAGATCGAGCGCGACGGTAGCGATGCCAAGTTCGCTCAGCGCTTGGATCAGCGGCGACCAGAGCGCGTTGTCATCCTGCCAGCCATGCACGCACAGCACCGCCGGTCCCTCGCCCAAGCGCCATGCGGCAATCTTGCCGTGCGGCGTATCGACCTCAAAGCTTTGCGCATCGCGCAACGGCTCCGCGAGACGCGTTCTCGCACGCCGCTTGGGCGTCATCACTTCGGTAAGCAATGCGCGGGCTTCGTCGTCGAGGCTCATTCAATCTCTCGATACTTGACATGAAGGCGAGCGAAGTGCGCCTTTACGCGATCCGCGTCGCTTTCCGTGAATTCTGGCCCGCGACCCCAGGCGAAATCCAAATAATCCTCGCCAGCGTTTCGAAGCGCCGCGACAAAATGGGCCGCACTCCGTTGGCCAAACTCGAACACCCGGCCGGCGGCGTCGACAAAAGCCTCATTCTCAACAACAGCGTATAATGCCGCCGCCGTTTCATCGGAGGCCAGATCGGCCACGAACAAATCATCCGTGCGGAGAAGCTCCGCGAGCGGTATGAACTCGTCCTCGATCTCGGGCGCTGGCAGCTGCTCGATCACAGAGAACTCGACATCGTCCGGCATGATACGAATGCGGCCGTGCGCGCGTGAATTATTCGCATCCACACGAAAAAGATCACTCGCGGGATAACGCCCCCTGACGTTTACGCGCCCGGTTGTGGATTCAGCGGCCGTGGATTTAATGGCATTCCACACATAGGTCGGAACGCCCATCGACCATTGAACCATGGCTGATCCGTGCTGGGTGCGCCAATTGAGCTCACCCCGCCAAATGCCATCAACAAAGCCGCCAGGCGGCTCCGCGTCATGCAAGAGCAGTGGACCAGACTGATTGGGCGGCGCGCTGCTCACTTGGTCTCCGTCGCCATGATCCAGCCGCCGCCGAGCACACGCGACGTTTGTGGATCATAGAACACGGCGGCTTGGCCGGGCGCAACGCCCTCTTCGGGGGTTGCTAGGAGCACGCTCCATTCTTGGAGCGCCGGCGCCTCGCCGGCAGGTTTGTTGGAAATGAGCGTGATCTTACGGGAGGTGCGCGTGTCGGATGCAGCGGTCGCCGGCGGTCCACGAAAGAGTGTTGCCTGCACAGGTTCGCGCGTGGAACGGACGCGGACTAGGATTTCGCGACCGTTCAACTCTGCATCGGATGCGACCTGCTCGCCGATCCAGTTCACTTCCTTTAGCGCAATGCGCGTGACGCCGAGCGCTTCGCGGGGGCCGACGATGACGCGCTTGTTGGGCGCGTCGAGCTTCACGACGAAGAGCGGCTCGCCGGTGGCGATGCCCAAGCCACGACGTTGGCCGACGGTGAAATTGATCACGCCATTATGCGTACCCAGGACACGGCCATCGATGTGCACGATCTCGCCCGGCTCAATCGCGCCCGGCCGCAGTTTTTCGACCACGGCTTGGTATTTACCGTTGGGCACGAAGCAGATGTCTTGGCTGTCCGGCTTTTCGGCGACACGCAGGCCAAGTTCGGCGGCGAGTTCGCGCACTTGCGTCTTCGGCAAACCACCGAGCGGAAAACGCAGATAGTCGAGCTGCGCGCGCGTGGTGGCGAACAGGAAATAGGTTTGATCGCGGCTCGCATCGGCGGCGCGATGCAGTTCGGGGCCAGCTTCGCCCTCGATGCGTTGCACATAATGGCCCGTCGCCAGGCAATCGGCGCCGAGGTCTTCGGCGACGCGCTTCAAGTCCGCGAATTTCACGGTTTGATTGCAGCGCACGCAAGGAATCGGCGTCGCGCCCGCCAAATAGGTGTCGGCGAAATCCTCCATCACTGCGTTGCGGAAGCGGCTTTCGTAATCGAGCACGTAATGCGGGATGCCCACGCTATCGGCGACGCGGCGGGCGTCGTGGATGTCTTGGCCCGCGCAACACGAGCCAGCCTTGTTGATGGCGGCGCCGTGATCATAGAGCTGCAACGTGACGCCGATGACCTCGTAGCCTTCGCGCTTCAGCAACGCGGCGACCACGGACGAATCCACCCCGCCCGACATGGCGGCGACGACGCGGGTTTGCGACGGCGGCTTGGCGAAGCCGAGGGAGTTTAAGGGGACGCCATGCGGCGCTGCGCCGGCCATGGGCCGGCCATCGGAAATCGCGGTCATTTTATCCTTCCCACCGGGTTCAAGGCCCGGAGCGAAGGCTTAGAGATAGTTCAGAAGCGAGAGTTTTGAAAGCTCGGCGAATGTCTTTGCCGATGCTTCATACTGCAAGGTGAGCGCGCTCAGCCGCATCGACACCTCGCCCATGTCGGCGTCCACCTGCTCGCCAATCTCCTTTTTGATGAGGTCGGAGCGTTCGGTGAGCCGCACGCTCTCGGCCTCAAAGCGCTTCTGCAATTGGCCGGCGCGGCCCTCTTCGTTAGTGAATTTGCTCGCTTCGGCCGTCAGGCGATCGGCGATGGATTGAAGCGCGGTTTGCTGCGCGTTGGTGATCGGCTGTCCGATCCCCTCCGAACCCAGCAGAAATTGCAGATCGCGCATGGCATTGAACAATTCTTCCGAAAGTTCCGACGCCTTGGCCGCCATCACAATGGGCGCGCCGGTGCCGGCATCGACGACTTGGTGACGCGCCGCCTCGTCGAACATGTCATCGGTGGAGACAGCGGTTTGCAGTTCGGCCAGCGTGGAGATTTTCACGGGGCCTGCCCCCTGACGCTCACCCGCGAACATCGGCTGGCCATTCCACGTTTCGTTGAGCGCACCGACGATGCTATCGAAAGAGAGCGAAAGCTCGGTCGCGATGCCGCGACCATCATTGGCGCTGACCGCCTCGCGGATCGACTGCGAAAGCAACGTGGCCGCTTCCGAAACCTGCCCGAGCGCCGCGCCCTGCACGCCGAAGCGCGCCTGCAATTGGCCAAGTACGGAATTGCGCGAGTCGGCCTGCGCCATCATCGCCTTGGCGTTGAGCAAACGGCTGGATGCGCCGCCCAGGCTTTGCAGATCATGTGCAACGACCTGCGTCGACATCTGCCGCTGCATATCGGTGAGTTCATTGGTCAGCCGTCGCAGATCAATCTGCGATTGGGTGATGAAGCGAAGCGTTAGCGCGCCGGACATGGCGAAAGCCCTCTCTTAGCGATAGCCAATCGACATCAGGATATCGAGCATCTCGGTTGCGGCCTGGATAACCCGCGCGGATGCGGCGTATGAATTCTGATACACGGTCATCTTCATCAACTCGTCGTCGAGACTGATGCCTTCGACAACTGCACGCCGATCATTCGCGGCGTTTTGCACGGCGAGGCTGGCGGTGGCCGCGCGTTCAGCGTCCGTCGCCATGCGCCCCGCTTCACCGCCAAGGCGCGACGCATAGCTTGCCAATGTCGTGGTTTGCGCCGTCAGCACGCCATTGGCGGTAAAACTACGCGGCGCATCGCGCGCGGCGATCAGAGCGGCCGCACCGCGGCCATCACCACTTTCGATCAGGCGTTCGCCCAGATCGACACTGAGGTCCGGCTGACCGACGGCAAGTAAAATCGGATTAGTCGCGATGCGCGCGGACACCTGGACCTCAAGCCCGCGCCCCATGGTAGAGCCGTTGGACAATCCGTTGAGCGCGGTGAACGAAATGCCCGTCGCGCCGCGCTGCGTGGTGTCTTGGATCAGCGTCGTCTGATAGCCCGCGTTGGGCGCGAACCTCACTTGGCCCGTCGCCGAATCCATCGAGAACGTGCCGTAATCGCCCAAACCGCCCGCGCCCGGCGCGTTCAATTCGGACAAAAGATCATTCCAGGTCGCGCCCGGCGCGGCGATCGAGCCGGAAATGCTGATTGTGCGCGTCGCCACCAAGCGCCCCAGCGAATCCCGCACATCGTACGAAACACTGCCGCCGGTGTTGAGTCCGTGCGTATCGCTGCCGTGCAGGCCGGTTTCAAAAAACATCGGCGTCGGGCGTGAGACAATGTCGTTCAGGCCGAAGAAATGCGAGAAGCCACGCCCGCCGCGATCGCTTGGATCATCTGGGTCTTGCTGGATCACCAGGCCGCCGCCACCGCCGACATTGAGCGACATCACGCCGCCGCTGAAGTTTGCGGAGCCCGCGGGCGTGGCGGCGCCCAGCGCGTTGTTGAGCGCGGTCATGAATGAGGCGATGTCGCCACCGGCGAAGCTGTAGGTCGCCGCCGGATTCTCGCCAACGATATCGCCGGAATCGAAATCGATGGTGAGACGCTGTGCGAGATTGCCGCTTGCATCGGTGACGCCAATGATCGTCGTGCCGGTGAAGCCCAGCGAATCCGAGGCAAGCAAGCCGGTTTGGCGGCCGGTGAGACTGCCAACGGCGGGTGATGACGAGTTTTCGTTGTGAACAGCGTTGAGCGCATCGCCCAGTTGGGCCGCGAAGCCGCCCAAGGCGCTCGCGAGGCCTGGCAAATCCACATCGCGCGCTTGAATGAGGCCCTTGATCTCGCCGCCCAATAGCAAAGGCTCAAGGTTCGATTGCGTGCCCAGATCTTCGTTGATCCGGATCACGCCGTGCGCGGCAAAGTTCGTGTCGTTCGGCGAGTAGCTGAGCTTGGCCGCATCGACGCCGACCAGAAGCGCGCCGCCGCTGGTGCGGACATGCACCCCGCCCGTCTCTTGCGGCGTGGCGCGTACATCCATCAATTGCGATAAACGATCCACCAATTGCGATTGTGCGTTTTCCGCCGCCGTGGAATCGGCGCCAATACGCCGGTTCAGCCGAATCTCGTTGTTCAGCTGATCGATCCGATTCATCAGATCTTGCGCTTCATCGACAGCGGCGGCGATGCGCTGGTCCGCCTCGGCGGCCAAGTCCTGCAAGGTCTGGCCGACGCGGTTCACTTCCGAAAACATCGATTGTAGCGCGCTGACAGCGTCGCCGCGCCGCAACGCCGACGAGGGATCAACCGAAATCTCGCCAAGCGCGCTCCAGAAGGAATCCAGCTGCGCGAACATGGATGTCCCGGAGGTCGGGTCGCCAAAACTCTCTTGCGCGCGGGCGAGAATATCGGAGCGCGCGGCGGCGGCGGAATACGTGGCGGCCGCGATATAGCTGGCGGTGGCCAGGAATTGATCGGCCGCGCGCGTGATCGACTCGACTTTGACGCCGCCGGAACTGCCCGGCTGCATCAGCGGCGTGTAATTCACCTGCGCGCGCACGTAGCCCGGCGTGTTGACGTTGGCGATGTTCTGCGAAACCACGCTGATCGCCGTCTGCGACGCACGCAGACCTGAAAGGCCGGAGAGCAGGACGCTGGAAATGCTCATGGGCTGACCCCCGGCAGAAAGCGCAGGGCGCCCGGCGAAATTTGCCGGGCTTGGCGCGCGCGCGAACGCACCGCGAGAATGGCAATAAGCGTTTGAACCAACACGCTTTTCTCCATTGCCGCCGGCGCACGATTGGGCCGTGCGCGCGGTGGCTACGCTCAGTCCTTCGCAAGCTTGGGGCCATGGTTAAGGACCGGCAGGAAATGCCCATCTTGCCGGGCGCTTATTGCCTAGGCGGAACTGTGGGCGCATCGGACCGCAACAAAAGTCCGCTGATTTTACAGCGTTTTTCATGGTTACCGGCTTGGCCCGAGCTTTGCTGAGAACGCAGAGCCGCGTGCGTGCGCGGCTTGGGGGAAGCATGAGCAGCGCAGCCGAAGCGATCATGGGCGCCACGCCGCCACCGCCGCGACCAGCGGCGGGCAGGACCGCTGCATCGACAAGCAATACGCCGAGTTTCAAAGACACCCTGGCGGCGGAAACGCCCGAAGCCCCCCTCGTCTCACCGGCGTCGGAGCCGCCCACGGACACGCAAGCCGCGAGCGACACGCCGACGCGGGAAACCACCACCTCCGAAGGCGACGCCGCATCGCCTGATACGCCGGCCATTCTGCCAACGACGCAGCCTGACGCGTCGGCGCCGGCGATTGCCGTGCAATTGATCGCGCAAGCCGGCGGCGAGCCGGCGCAGGCGGAAACCGCCGAGTCCGCCGATGCGGCCGCGCCTGTAAACGCGGCGGCGCCGGACTCGTTTGGCAAGGCGCTCGCGAAGAACGAGGTGCGCGAGACACTGCCGGCGCAGCTCGCGCATACCCAAGCTGATGCGCAGGCCGCGTCAACAGCGCTCCCTCCAACAGACGCGAGCACGGCGACAAGCGCGCCTACGGCCACACCCCCAGCCGCTCCGCCAACAATCGCGGCGCCAATCGGCTCAGCCAAGGCCGCGAACAAGTCGACGCCCGCCGCCACGCCAGCCGAAGCAACCGAAGCAGATTCGAGCGCGGCGGTTGATACGGCCGAAGCAGACACGCATACGCGCGCGACTGAAGGCATCGCCGAAACTCAAGCGCCAAAGCTCGGCGCGAAAGATAGCAGCGTGCAAGAGAAACTCGCCGCAGCGCTTGAGAATGACGCGTCGCAGCCGCAGGCTAAGGCCAATTCGGATCGTGTGGCCGTCGCGTCGCCCACTCCTGACGCGCCCGCAATTCAATCCGCGCCCGACTTGGCGCTGCCGCCCGTTGGCGCGATTGACGGCGCGCGCGCCACACACACCACATCGTCGCTCGCCGCTGTTGAACACGCGGCCGCGCGCACCACCCCCGCTGGCGCACAAGTGGCGCGAGAGATCGTCCGCCGCTTCGATGGCGAGACCACCAAGTTCGAGATGCGGCTTGATCCGCCGGAACTAGGCCGCGTCGAAGTGCGGATGGAAGTGACGCGAGATCATAAGGTCACCGCCGTGCTCGCGGCCGACAGCCCGCAAGCATTGACGGAACTGATGCGTCACGCGCGCGAGCTTGAGCAGACACTCCAATCGGCGGGCCTCGAACTCGCGGAGAACGGATTGTCGTTCGATCTGCGCCAAGGCGGCGACGATGCAAGTCAAGCCCATGGCGATGACAACCCCCGCATCGCCTCCAGCGAACCGGAAATTGAAGATAGCGCGCCCCCCGCGCGTCCCATCGGCCTTGAACGTTGGCGCGGCGTCCGCGTCGACGTGATGGCTTGAGGAGCGATCGATGAGCATCGACACGATCAACTCGAACAACGCTGCGGGCGCCGCGACACAAGCTGGCACGGATCGCACAACACTTGCCGAGAATTACGACACGTTTCTCGTGCTGTTGACGGCGCAATTGCAGAACCAAGACCCGCTCGCGCCGATGGATTCCACGCAATTCACGCAGCAACTGGTTCAGTTCAGCCAGGTAGAGCAGCAAATTCGCACCAACGAGCAATTGGAAGGCCTCGTCGGCCAATACCAAGCGGCTTCAGCCGGCGCGGCGCTCTCCTATCTTGGCAAGGACGCCATCATCGAGGCGGACGAAACCTATCTCGCCGGCGGCGCCGCGAACTGGGCGTACAATCTTCCGGAAAGCGCCGAGGACATCACGATCACCGTGCGCAACGCATCCGGCCGCGCGATCTACACGACAACGACGGCGTCCGGCACGGCCGGCGAACACCTCTTCACCTGGGACGGCACGATGGATAGCGGCGGAACCGCGCCGGACGGCGTCTATACACTCGAGATTGAAGCACTCGATGACGCGGGCAAAGACATCACGCCCGTCGTCACGGTGCGCGAAACCATCATGGGCGTGGATTTCTCAGGAAACACGCCGGTGATCATCACACCGTCTGGCACACGCGGACTCGATGAAGTCCGCTCCGTGCTCAGCAACGGCTGAGAAAGCAAACGCTGGCAAAATGCCAGCGCTTAGACCACGCGCAGAAGCGCTCCATGTGCATCACAAACAGCCGTAGCGCGTTGCGTGCGGCGATGGAGCTGGACTTATGTCTATTTATACCGCCCTGCGCGCGGGCGTTTCTGGCCTCACCGCCAATTCAAGCGCGCTCGCTGTCATCTCCGACAACATCGCCAACGTGAACACCGTTGGCTACAAGCGCTCCGGCGTGGATTTCAGCGCGCTCGTCAACGCGCAGAATTCGAACACGACCTATAACGCGGGCGGCGTGCTGCCGCTCACCCGCCAACAGATTTCGTTGCAGGGTTCGCTTGAGCAATCGCGCTCGACGACCGATTTGGCGATCTCCGGCGACGGTTTCTTCATCGTCTCGCCGAACAGCAGCCAGCTCTCGAACGGCGGCTCCGTGCTGTTCACGCGGGCCGGTTCATTCACAATCGACGCCGACGGCTACATGGTGAACGCGCAGGGCCTGTTTCTGCAGGGCTGGCCGGTCAACAGCGACGGCTCGGTGGTTTCTTCCCCCACCTCACTCTCGGCAATCGAGCCGATCAACATCGCAGGCGTGGGCGGCTTGGCGGAGGCCTCGGCGGAGGTCGAGGTCAACGCCAATTTGAACTCGGACCAGACGACTTACACCGGCGCATACACCGCAGGCGACTTGGCCTCCGGCACTGTGACGGCGCATTTCGAGAGTTCATTTGAAGTGTACGATACGCTCGGCGCGCCGCGCACGATCGCGTTCGGCTTCCTCAAGACCGGCCCGAACACTTGGCAGGTGGAATCGTACTCCCGTCCCGATTCCAACATCACCGGCGGCGCCGGCACGGGCGGCCTCCTGGCCACCGGCACAGTCTCATTCAACACCGACGGCACCGTGAACACTGTGACGGGCTCGATCGGTTCGACGTTCAACATTCCCTGGGCGGCTTCGACCGGGGCCGCCGCCCAGCCGCTTAATCTCGATCTCACCGGCGTTACGCAAAACGCCAACAGTTTCGGCATCACCTCGGTGAATGTCGACGGCGTGCCGCCAGGCGATCTTGTCGGCCTGACGCTTGAAGGCGACGGCTTCCTGACCGCGCAATTCTCCAACGGCCGCGCCCGCGCGCTCTACCAAATTCCGCTGGCGACCTTCCTGAACCCGAACGGGCTCTCGCCCGATCAAGGCGGCGCGTTCCGCACCACGCTCGAGTCCGGTCTCTACAATATCAACTCCGCCAACGCTGGCGGCGCGGGTCGCGTCGTCTCCGGCGCGCTGGAAGCATCGAACGTCGATCTCGCATCGGAGTTCACGAACTTGATCACCACGCAACGCGCCTATTCGGCGGCGTCGCGCATCATCACGACGGCCGACCAAATGCTCGAAGAACTCCTGATGGTGAAACGCTAAGATAGAAAGATCGCGCTAAGAAACGAGTAAGAGAATCCGTGTACTAATTCGGCACACGCGCCTAACCAGAATTTACCTCTGGTCTTAGTCGTTTCTTTAGCCGTTCGATCTATCATGGCTTCAAAGAAACAGGAGAAAGGCGCTATGCAGAAGCAACGCCGCTATGATGGGGTGGTGATGGGTCCTGATGGGAACCCACTCACATTGGACGATTTGCCGCCGCCGGGCACCACGCGTTGGGTGATCCGTCGCAAGGCCGAGGTGGTCGCCGCCGTGCGCGGCGGCCTGCTGACGCTGGAAGATGCGTGCGCGCGTTACGGTCTCTCGGAAGAAGAGTTCGACGGTTGGCGCAAGTCGATCGAGAAGCACGGCCTGCCGGGCCTGCGCACGACCCGCATCCAGCATTATCGCGGGGCCGGCCTCTAAGCGCCGCCCTGCCCGCAAGGGCGGCCACACCCCAAGAATTCAAAAGCCCTCGCTCGCCGGCGAGGGCTTTTGCACATCAACCTTATGCTTAACGATCCCTTCACGCACTGATGG
This sequence comes from Caulobacterales bacterium, assembly GCA_017303355.1. Lineage (GTDB taxonomy): Bacteria > Pseudomonadota > Alphaproteobacteria > Caulobacterales > Aquidulcibacteraceae > Vitreimonas. The sequence goes on from JAFLCU010000001.1 coordinate 114,453, forward strand.
GCAATTTCTGCCGACCGGCGAGATTTGCCCACCTGATTTGGGCGCTCTCGCGCGTGTGCGTGCAGAGGCTGGGGCGTGAACGGATTCGCTGATCTTCTTCTCAAGGCTGGACCAACGCGGCTGTTCGCGGCGTTGGGCATCGCCGCGGTGGTGGCCGCCCTGCTCTTCACGCTCGTGCTGCGCATGGGTGGAGAAGAGAAGGCGCTCCTGTTCGCCGACGTGGACATGCGCGAGGCGTCCGAGATCACGCAGCGCCTTGAACAGGCAGAGATTCCCTACGAATTGCGCGGCGACGGCAGCTCGATCTTCGTGGCCCGCTCGCGCGTCATGGAAGCGCGGATGATGATCTCCGCCGACGGCCTGCTTTCGCGCGGCTCGATCGGCTACGAAATCTTCGACGAACCGGACGCACTTGGCCAAACCCAATTCCAGCAGAACATCAACCGCCTGCGCGCACTCGAAGGCGAGTTGGCGCGCACCATCGCCTCGATCGACGGCATCGAATCGGCGCGCGTTCACTTGGTGCTGCCCGAGCGGCAATTGTTCGCGCGTGACGCCGAACAGCCCTCGGCCTCGATCGTCTTGGCGCTGCGCCGTGACGAACTCTCCGCCGGCCAGGTGCGCGCGATCCGCAATTTGGTCGCGAGCGCGACGCCCGGCCTGACCACAAGCCGCGTCACCATTCTCGATGAAACGGGCCGCCTGCTCGCCGCCGCGCAGAGCGAAGACGGCGCGATCGCCGAAGGCATCGATTCACGCCAGACCGCCACCGAGGAGCGCATCCGCCGCACCGTCACCGACATCGTTGAAGGCATCGTCGGCCAGGGCAATGCGCGGGTGCAGGTCAGCGCGGAGATGGATTTCAACCGCGTCAGCGAAACATCCGAGCGCTTCGATCCCGAAGGCCGCGTCGTTCGCTCAACCTCCACCACGGAAGAAACCGCCGAGAGCGGCGGCCGCGCGCAAGGCGCAACCGCAGGCGCGAACGTGCCCGACGCGGGCGCCAGCCCCTCCTCGGGCCCCGCCGGCAACACCAACAATTCGAGCCAAGAAACGGTCAATTACGAAATCTCGCGCACCACGCGCACCGAGGTCAGCGAAGGCGGCCGCATTCGCCGGCTCTCGGTCGCGGTGGCTGTCGATGGCGTCACCACGCCAGGCGCCGAAGGCGCGGAAGCGACCTACGCGCCGCGCTCCGAAGAAGACATGCAGCGCCTGCTCGCACTCGTCCGCTCCGCAGTGGGCTACAATGCCGAACGCGGCGACATCGTCGAAGTCGTGAACACCCAATTCGCGCGCGCCGCCACCACCGGCACGGAAGCCGCCGCCCCCGGCATGTTCGACATGGGCACGTTCGACGTGATGCGTATCATCGAAATCGTCGCGGCGTTGATGGCATCCCTGGCGTTTGTGTTCTTCGTGTTGCGCCCGCTGATCGGCGGCCTGATGCGGGGCGGCCAAAGCGTTGGCGCGGTTGGCGCGCCCGCTGGCGCACCCGCTCTACCAGGCCCGGCTGGCGCCGCGGCTGCGTTGCCCGCACCAGATGATCCAGACGCCGTCATTGACATCGCCCAAATTCAAGGCCGCGTGCGCGCCTCTTCCGTGAAGAAGGTGGCCGAGGTGGTCGACAAGCATCCCGATGAATCCGTGCAAATCATTCGTGGTTGGCTGAACAACGCGCTGTAACCTATGAACGCTGTCGCAAAACCCGCCGCGACCGAGGTCGCCAAACCGGACACCGCCACAAAGGTGGACACCTCGCGCTATAGCGGCGTCGAGAAAGCCGCCATTATCCTTATGTGCCTCGGCGAAGAGGCAAAGGGTTTGTGGCAGCTCCTCGACGAAGAAGAGATCAAGGAAATCTCGCAGGCGATGTCGGGGCTGGGATTGGTGCCAGCCGCGAATGTCGAAGCGCTCGTGATCGAGTTCGTACAGAAAATGTCCGGCTCGGGCTCCATCATGGGCTCGTACGAGCAGACGCAACGCATGCTTTCGGCCTTTCTCCCGAAGGAGAAGGTCGAGAGCCTGATGGAAGAAATTCGCGGCCCCGCCGGCCGCAACATTTGGGACAAGCTCGCCAACGTCAATGAATCGGTGCTCGCGAGCTATCTGAAGAACGAATACCCGCAAACCGTCGCCGTTGTGTTGGCGAAGGTGCGCGCCGAGCACGCCGCCAAGGTATTGGCGGAATTGCCGGAGGATTTCGCGGCCGAGTGCGTGGCGCGCATGCTGGCTATGGAGCCCGTGCAGCGCGAAATCCTGGAGAAAATCGAAGTCACGCTGCGCACGGAATTCATGTCGAACCTGGCGCGCACGTCCAAGCGCGACAGCCACGAATTGATGGCCGAAATCTTCAACAATTTCGACCGTCAGACGGAAACGCGCTTCATCGCCGCGCTCGAGGATCGCAATCGCGACGCCGCCGATCGCATTCGCGCGCTGATGTTCGTGTTCGAGGATTTGAACAAGCTGGACGCGGGCGGCGTGCAGACGCTGCTGCGCTCGGTGGACAAGACGGACCTGGCGCTTGGCCTCAAAGGCGCATCCGACGGTCTGCGACAGCTCTTCTTCTCCAACATGTCCGAACGCGGCGGCAAATTGCTCAAGGAAGAAATGGCCGGCATGGGTCCGGTTCGTCTGAAGGACGTGGACGCCGCGCAAACGCGCATGGTGTCCCTGGCCAAGGACTTGGCGGCGCGCGGCGAGATCGTGCTGTCCGACGGCAAATCCGAAGATGAGCTGATCTATTGATGGCCAACGTCCGCAAATACGCTTTCGAGACCGAGTTCGCGCCAGACGGCGCGATCATCACGCAAGCGCCGAAGAAGTTCGATTCCGAGGAATTGGAAGCCGAGAAGGCCTCAGCCTACAAGCGCGGCGCCGATGACGCGCTGGCGCACGCTGAACGGCAGACCGCGGCCGCGGTGCAAGCCCTCGGTGAGAAAGTCACCGCCCTGCTCGGCAAGCTCGACAACGAGCGGCGCGCGATGCGCGAAGAAGCCGCGCGCGTCGCCATGATGGCCGCCCGCAAGATCGCGGGCGCGGCTCTGGACTCATTCGGCGCCGAGCGTGTGGCCGTGGCGATCGAGTCTGTCATGGACGCGCTGCGCCATCAGCCACGGCTGGTTGTGAAGCTGGCCCCCGATGCGGTCGATACGTTGAAGCCACGCATCGACGAGATGTCCGATCTGCATGGCTATTCCGGGGCCATTTTGGTGCGCGCGCAACCGGGCTTGCGCGCCGGAGAAGTTTCCATCGATTGGTCGGACGGCGTCATTCACATGAGCCCAGAAGACGCCGCCCAACGCATCGAAGACTTGATTCAAGCGGCGCTGGCGGCGCCGACGACGCATTCGTGAGGAAGCCATGAGCGATCTGAAACTCGACGAATTCACGCCGACGCCGATCGATACGGCGACGGGCGACCACACGGAGCGCACCGCGACCGATCTCGCCGCGGTCTATGACGTGCCGGTGAACATCCAAGCCGTGCTCGGCCGCTCCAGCATGGAAGTCGCTTCCCTGCTTCGCCTCGGCAAAGGTTCGGTGATCGAACTCGACCGCAAGGTCGGCGAAGCGATCGACATTTACGTGAACAATCGCCTCGTCGCGCGCGGCGAAGTGGTCGTCGTCGACGAGCGCCTCGGCGTGACGATGACCGAAATCATCAAGGACGGCGACGTGGCCTGAAACGCCGCGTCACACAAGAAGAACTCGACTGGAAGGAATAACCCATGCGTCTGTTGATCGTCGGCCCGCTCGGAGGACAAATCTCCGCCGCCACGAAGATCGCCATGGACAAAGGCGCCAAGGTCTCGCACGTCGACAGCATCGAGCAAGCGACCACGGCGCTGCGCGCGGGCAAAGGCGCCGACCTGTTGATGGTCGATGCGCGGCTCGACATCGCCGCGCTTATCGCGGCGAACGAGGCTGAGCACATCGTCGTGCCGATCGTGGCGGCGGGCGTCGGCATCGATCCGATGATCGCGGCGCGCTCGATCCGCGCCGGCGCGCGCGAATACATTTCGCTGCCGCCCGATCCGGAACTGATCGCGGCCGTGCTCGCGGCCGTGTGCGACGACGATCGCCCGATGATCGCCGAAGATCCCGCGATGAAGCAGGTGATCGCGCTCGCCGATCAGATCGCCGGGTCCGACGCCTCGATCATGATCACTGGCGAGAGCGGCGTCGGCAAGGAAGTCATCGCGCGCTACGTGCACAAGAAATCGAAACGCAAGGATAAGCCGTTTATCGCCGTAAATTGCGCTGCGATCCCGGAAAACCTGCTCGAGAGCGAATTGTTCGGTCACGAGAAAGGCGCGTTCACCGGCGCGGTGGCGCGCCGCATCGGCAAGTTCGAGGAAGCCGACGGCGGCACGCTGCTGCTGGATGAAATCTCCGAAATGGATCTGCGCCTGCAATCCAAATTGCTGCGCGCGCTGCAGGAGCGTGTGATCGACCGCGTCGGCGGCGCGAAACCTGTGCCGGTCAACATCCGCATTCTGGCGACGTCGAACCGCGACATGCACCAATTGGTGCGCAACGGCGAGTTCCGCGAAGACCTGCTCTATCGTCTCAATGTCGTGAATCTGCGCATTCCGCCGCTACGCGAACGCAAGGACGACATCGCGGCACTTTCGCATTTCTTCATCGACAAATATGCGCGCGCCAACGGCCGCCCCGCCCGGCGCTTGTCTAAGGAGGGCCAGGCCCAAGTGCTGATGCACGCCTGGCCGGGCAATGTGCGTGAGCTGGAAAACGCCATGCACCGCGCGGTGCTATTGGCGAACGGCGAAGATGTCGGCCCCGAGGCGATCCGCGCCCCGGATGGCGCGCCGGTCGGCGCGCGCGACGCAACCGGCGCCGCGATCGAGGCCGCGCAGGAAGCAGCGCGCCATCTTGTTGGCCGCACTGTCGCGGAAGTGGAGCAGGATTTGATCCTGGAGACGCTGACGCATTGCCTCGGCAACCGCACACACGCCGCGCACATCCTGGGCATTTCAATCCGAACCTTGCGCAACAAGCTGAAGCAATATTCGGACGAAGGCGTGCGCGTGCCGCCGCCGCCCACCGGCCAAGCGGCTTAAGGACTGCGCTTTAGATGACCGACGCCGCACAGCCTCAGGGCAGCACACTCACCTTCGCGGACATGCGCGGCTTCGTCATGCGTGGCGAAATCGGCTTGGCCGCTGGCGTGCTGGCGATCCTCGCCATCATGCTGGTGCCCTTGCCAGCCGTGCTGCTGGATTTCCTGCTGGCGATCTCGATCGTCTCTTCGATCCTGGTGCTGATGACGGCGCTGATGATCAAGAAGCCGCTCGAGTTCACGGCGTTTCCGTCCGTCCTGCTGCTCACCACATTGCTGCGCCTCGCGCTCAACATCGCCTCCACGCGCCTCATTCTCTCGAATGGCCAATCCGGCGAGCACGCGGCGGGCGAAGTGATCGCCGCGTTCGCGAATTTCGTGATGGGCGGCGAGTTTGTGATCGGCGTCATCGTGTTCGCGATCCTCGTGATCGTGAACTTCGTCGTCATCACCAAGGGCTCGACGCGCATCGCCGAGGTCGCGGCGCGTTTCACCTTGGACGCCATGCCAGGCAAGCAGATGGCGGTCGACGCCGATCTCTCCTCCGGCCTGATCAACGAAGATCAGGCGCGCGCGCGCCGCAAGGCGCTGGAGGACGAAAGCGCCTTCTTCGGCGCGATGGACGGCGCCTCCAAATTCGTGCGTGGCGACGCGATCGCCGGCTTGCTGATCGTGTTCATCAATATTATCGGCGGCATCATTATCGGCGTCGTGTCGCACGGCATGGACTTCGCCGAGGCTGGCCACACCTACACGCTGCTCACCGTCGGCGACGGTCTCGTCACGCAAATTCCGGCGCTCATCATCTCCGTCGCGGCGGGCCTGCTCGTCACCAAGGCCGGCATCGATGGCGCCGCCGACAAGGCGCTGGTGAAGCAGCTCGCCTCTTACCCTGTCGCGCTGGGCGTCGTCGCCGCATGCGCATTCGCGGTGGGCGTGCTGCCGGGCATGCCGATCATCCCGTTCTGGGCGTTGGCCTTTGGGTGCGGTCTGCTTGCGTGGCGCTTGCGCGAGGCAAGCCGCGTCAGCGCTGAAGCAGCCGCAACCGCCGCCGCCGCGCCCAGCGCTGCCGAGCCCGCCGAAGAAACGCCTGCCGCGTCGCTGGCGATGGATGATGTGCGCATCGAGCTCGGCTTCTCGCTGCTGCCGCTGATCAACGACGTGCAAGGCCGCAGGCTGACCGACCAGATCAAAGCGCTGCGCAAGACCTTGGCGCAGGAATACGGCTTCGTCATGCCGAGCGTGCGCATTCTGGACAACATCCAGATGGGCGCCGATCGCTACCAGATTCGCGTACGCGAAATGGAAGCGGGCGAAGGTAAGCTGAAAATGGGCGCGCTGCTGGCGATGGACCCAACCGGCGCCGGCATCGCCATTCCCGGCGAAAAGGTAAAAGAGCCGGCGTTCGGCCTCGACGCCGTCTGGATCGATGAGCGCGCGCGCGAAGAAGCCAGCTTCCGCGGCTATACCATCGTCGATCCCGCGACCGTGCTCGCCACGCACCTCACCGAGATCATCAAGGAGCACATGAGCGAACTGCTGACGTTCGCCGAGGTCCGCAAGCTCATCAAGGATCTGCCGAAAGACACCCAGCAATTGCTCGAAGATGTCGCGCCGGCGCACATCTCCTGGTCGGGCGTGCAGCGCATTCTGCAGAACCTGCTCAAGGAGCGCGTCTCGATCCGCGATCTGGGCGCGATCATCGAAGCGATCGCCGAAGCCGCCCCGGCCATGCACGATCTGGTGCTCATCACCGAGCACGTACGCGCACGCCTCGCGCGCCAGATTTGCTACCAGCACCGCAACCCGGACGGCTCGCTGCCGATCATCTCGCTATCGCCGACATGGGAGCAGATGTTCTCCGAATCCGTGGTCGGCGAAGGTCAAAGCCGCCAATTGGCGCTGCCGCCTTCGAAGCTGCACGATTTCGTCGCCGATGTTCGTGCCGCGTTCGAGCGCGCGGCGAAGGCCGGCGAGACGCCGGTGCTGCTCACCTCCCCCAGCATCCGCCCGTTCGTGCGATCGCTGATCGAGCGCTTCCGCCCGTCAACAGCCGTGCTCGGCCAAGGCGAGGTGCATGCGAAGGTGCGTCTGAAGGCGATGGGACAAGTTTGATGGGAACGTCACAAGTGTTGACGCTGCCGCCGTCGAACCCTCTGCAATTAAGCATGCATTAACCAAAAGCGGCGGGACGCGGCACGCGCGCTAACTCCGCGTGAACGCTTGTGGCGCATACCTCGAAGCATGTCTGGCGCAGCCGCCATGTCCGACCAGCCGCTCCCGCGCACGCGGGCCGCACCTATTTACGCCGTCGCCTCCGGTAAGGGCGGCGTCGGCAAGACGTGGCTGTCGACCATGTTGTCGATCGCGTTCGGCCGCGCCGGCCAGCGCGCGCTCCTCGTCGATTGCGATCTGGGCTTGGCGAATGTCGACGTTCAGCTCGGCATCCGCGCCCAACACGATCTCGCCACGGTGATCCGCGGCTTCCACGATCTCAACGCGGCCGTGACGCCGGTTCTTGGCGGCCCTGGCCGCAATGGCGGCTTCGATCTGATCGCCGGCCGCTCGGGCACGGGCGAGCTCGGCGCCACCAAGCTCGAGGAAGTGGCGCGCGTCGCCAATGGGCTGAAGCTGCACAACATCGCCGCCCACTACGACCGCATCATTCTCGATCTCGCCGCCGGCATCGATCCCACCGTGCTACGCTTCGCGCGCGCCGCCGACAAACTCATCGTCGTCACCAACGAGGAGCCGACGGCGCTGACGGACGCTTATGCCTTCGTGAAGCTGATGCACCTGCAAGGCTCGAAGATCGTGCCGTGGGTGATCGTCAACCAGGCCGAAAACCGGATGAAGGGCAAGAAGGTCTTCGACCAATTCGCCCTCGCCTGTAACGAATATCTCGGCTTCAAGCCAAAATTCGCGGGCGCGATCACACGCGATCCGCGCGTGCCGGATTCGATCCGCGCGCAAACCCCGCTGCCGATCCGTCATCCGCAGAGCCAAGCGTACGAGGATGTGATCCGCGTGGTCGAGACGCTGAACGCCGGTTGATCTCAACGCCCATTCCCGGATGCGCGAAGCACAGTCCGGAGATGCGCGCACCGACGGCTCCGCATGCTTGGATCATTTTGTGTCTATGGATCCCGGGCTCGTCGCTGCGCGACGCCCCGGGAATGGGTGTATAGCTATACGTTCGGCGAACGCGCCGCGCGCATCGTTGCAAACTCATCCAGCTGCGCCGCTTCGCGCTTTTCGCCGGCGACCTTTTGGCGCTTCTCGTCCAGTTCGATCAAGCGCTCGAACTTACGCGCTTCCACATGCGCTTCCGTGATCAGCTGGCGCAGGCGCTCGATATCCTCACTGATCACGACGCGCTCCGCTTCCAGCGCACGGCGGCGCTGCGCGGCGAGCACGGCAAAGCCGCTATACGCACGCGCGGAATCGTAGTCGAGCAGCGCCAATTGCTGCTCGGCGCGCAGAGTTTGCTCGTGCCCGAGGATACGCTCCTCGCAATTGCGCTGGCGCGAGATCTGATCCGCCATTTCGCGGCGCAGGTTTTCAAGATCGCGATGGGCGAGCTTCAGCAGCGTGCGGAAAGCCTTCATTGCAGCGCCTCAGCCAACATCGCGAAACTCTCTTGAAAACTGGTTTGTTCGTCACGGCGCTGCGAAAGCAAGCGCTCCAGCGCCGGGCGCACGCGCACCGCCTCATCCACCTGCGGATCCGCGCCGGGCTTATAGGCGCCGATGCGGATCAGCTCTTCCATCTCTTCATACAATGAAAGCGAAGCGCGCGCGCGCGACAGCAGCGCGTTCTCGTCATCCGTGTGGCACATCGGCATGAGACGCGAGATGGATTTCAGCACGTTCACAGCCGGATAGCGGCCGCGCTCGGCGATCGCGCGCTCCATCACGATGTGGCCATCAAGGATGCCGCGCACCGCGTCGGCGATTGGTTCGTTGTGATCGTCGCCGTCGACGAGCACGGTGAAGAGCGCGGTGATCGATCCGCTCTCGCCTTCACGCCCAGGACCAGCGCGCTCCAACAGCTTGGGCAGCTCAGCGAATACCGATGGCGTGTAGCCCTTGGTCGTCGGCGGTTCGCCAACGGAGAGACCGATCTCGCGCTGGGCCATGGCCAAACGCGTGACCGAGTCCACGAGCAGCAACACGTCCAGGCCCTCATCACGGAAATGCTCGGCGACGGCGCAGGCCATGTGTGGCGCAAGCCGCCGGCGCGCAGCGGTTTCGTCCGAGGTCGCCACAACGACGACCGAGCGCGCGCGCCCCTCCTCGCCCAGCGTATCCTCGATAAATTCCTTCACCTCGCGACCGCGCTCGCCAACCAGGCCAATAACGATGACGTCCGCCTTGGCGCCGCGCGCCAGCATCGACATCAGCACCGATTTGCCCACACCGGAGCCCGCGAACACGCCCATGCGTTGCCCGCGGCAAAGTGCTGCGAACATGTTGAGCGCGCGCACGCCGACATCGAGCCGCGCGCCAACGCGCGCACGATCATGCGCCGAGGGCGGCGCGCCGCGCACCAGGCGCGGCTTCAGGCCCTGCTGCAGTGGGCCTTCGCCATCGACCGGACTGCCGAAGCAATCGATCACACGGCCAAGCCACGCGCCGGTGGGCCGCACCATCGGCGCGGAGCCTTCAAGCGTGACGCGCGAACCCGGGCGGATCGCCTCGATGGAATCGTAGGGCGCGAGTAGCGCGCGATCGCCGCGAAAGCCGACAATTTCGCCGCGTGTGATTTGCGCGCCGTGAATTGTCGCGCGCGCACCGAGAGCCAGCGCTTCTTGTGGACCCGTCGCTTCAACGAGGAACCCTGAAAGACCGGTCACGCGTCCTTCGAAGCGGCGCGGATCGAGCGCTTCGATGTCTGCGGCGATGCGAGAAAGAAGTGTTGGCATTGCGCCCGCGAGTTTCCTCACACCTTCTGCATTTTTATGGTGAACCAAAACCTAACGCGCCACGCATGCAGCGCTTGGCTCATTCGCCGCCCGATTCAAAACGACGCGGTTAAAAATGCGTTGTAGTCAGCTGGAGAGCCTTGCTCGCACTCGCGAACACTGATTCACGTCTCTTAACGGAGAGTTTTGAGGGCAGGCACAAACGAGTAAGGCAAGTACGCAGGTAAGAATTCTTACTGGCGTTAACGTTTTAGACACGGATCGCAACGATTCTGTGGATTAACGTTGCCGAGGCGTTGCGCCGACGGGGAGCATCTTATGCGAGTCTTGTTGATCGAGGACGATAGCGCCACCGCGCAGGGCATCGAACTGATGCTCAAGTCCGAAGGCTTTAATATCTACTCGACCGACCTGGGCGAGGAAGGCATCGATCTCGGCAAGCTGTATGACTACGATATTATCGTGCTCGACCTCTCGCTGCCGGACATGCACGGCTACGATGTGTTGAAGCAGCTGCGCGTCGCGCGGGTCAACACGCCGATCCTGATCCTTTCCGGCACCGCCGACATCGACACGAAGGTGCGCGGCCTCGGCTACGGCGCCGACGATTACATGACCAAGCCCTTCAACAAGGACGAGCTGATCGCGCGGATCAACGCGATCGTCCGCCGCTCGAAGGGTCACGCTCATTCCGTTATCAGAACGGGTGACATCACCGTGAACCTCGACGCCAAGACCGTCGAAGTCACCGGCCAGCGCGTCCACCTGACGGGCAAGGAATACCAAATGCTGGAGCTGCTCTCGCTCCGCAAAGGCACGACGCTGACGAAAGAGATGTTCCTGAACCATCTCTATGGCGGCATGGACGAGCCGGAACTCAAGATCATCGACGTGTTCATCTGCAAGCTGCGCAAGAAGCTGGCGGCGGCCACGGGCGGCGAACATTACATCGAGACAGTGTGGGGCCGCGGCTACGTGCTGCGCGACCCGCAGGAAGCTGGCGCGGCGGCTTCGGTCACGTCAGGCGTCGCGGCGGCGTAAAGCCCCTCGTTTACAATTGAATCGCCACAACGGCTCATGCGGATGCGCATGGGCCGTTGTTCATTTAAGCTCGACGCAATGATGGATCGCCGCTCTCTCCTGCTGGCTGGCGCCAGCGCGCTCTCGGCTTGCGCAACGCAAGCCCCCGCCGCCGGCGCCATGGACGACGAAGACTTTCGCGGCCGCGTTGAGCATTGGGGCCAAGCCGATCGTCGCGAACGCGCGGTGGAGATCGCCGCGTTCGACGCGCGCCGGCTGGATGCTGAGACACGCATCTCCTACGAAGCAATCGCGCAAGGATCGTGGGCCGATGGCTTGCTCGCGGCGCTCCCCTGGGGACGCAACGGGACGCCCTACGCCGTAAGCCACCGCTACGGCGCTTACCGGCGTACGAACGCGAACGCCGAAGCGATCGATGCCGAGACAGCCCAGCTCAGCACTGACGCCGACGCAGGAATCGTAGCGCCAATAGCCGTGCTTGATGCAGCGATCTCGGCCGTCGACGCGGCGGCATCGCGCGCAAACGGCGCAGCGGCGGAGGCGATGCGCCGACAGAGCGCTGCATTGGCCGCGCTGAGCCCGCGATCGCGGATCGAGGCCGGCGTTTGGGCGCTGCCAGGCGGCGCCGATTTCTATGCGTTGGCGCTGCAATTTCAGCTTGGCGAGCACGTATCGCCGCGCGCCGCACACAGGCGCGCCCTCGCCTATTGCCGCCAACTGCAACGCGAAGCGGACGCACTCTTGCGTGCGCAAGGACTGACGCAAGGCAGCGTGGCCGAACGTTTGCGTGCGTTCGCGGCGAACGAACGTCAGCTCTATCCCGATAGCGCCGAAGGCAAGGCACAGGCCGTCGCGGACATGAACGCGGCGCTGGCGCGCGTGCGGCCATTGCTGCGCGACACGCTCGGCGGCGCGGATACGCCCGCGGAAGTGTGGCTCGTGCCGCCCGAAACGGAAGCCGGCGGCATGGCCGGGCGGCGCGACGGCGGCGTCTATCACATCGATTTCGGCGCGATCCGAACGCGGCCACGCTGGACGCTCGCCACTGTCGCGTATCACGAACTCGTACCCGGCCACATTCTGCAAACGCCGTTCGAGCGCGAAGCTGCGCCGCCGCCACTGCAAACGCGTTACGCGAGCGGCTACAGCGAAGGCTGGGCCACGTACGCGGAGCGCCTGGCCGATGAAGCCGGCGCCTATGCGGAAGATCCGGCGAGCCGCGTCGGCTATCTGCAATGGATGCTCTTCCGCTTCGGCCGCGTTGTCGTCGATACGGGCATTCACGCGATGCGCTGGAGCCGCGAACGCGCGATCCAAGAGCTGCGCGAACTGCAAGGCGACAGCATCGCGTTCGTGAGCGTCGAAGAAGACGTGTTGCGCATGTGCGCGCAACCGGGTGCAGCCGCAGCGCAAGGCTTGGCCGCGATGCGCTTTGCCGAGATCCGCGAGGCGACACGGAGACGCTTGGGCGGTCGCTTCAATGCACGCGCATTTCACGCGGCGATGCTGCGCTACGGCCCCCTCTCCCCGCCGGGATTGGCACAAGCGGCGCGTGCTGCTGATGCACACTAAAAACCCACTTGATTATGAATTGTTACCGGTGTCATGTGCAAGTATGCACAGCCCGATTTCCCGCCGTACCCTGCTTGCGCTGACCGCGAGCGCCGTCGCCATCCCAAGCGCCGCTTGCGCCACCACGCCGACGGCGTCGCCGCCGCCTTCGTACGGCTGGGTGCGCGGGCCATATGGCGGCGCGGGCGGTCGGATCGTGCGCGTCACATCGCTCGCAGCGGAAGGCCCCGGCTCACTGGATGCGGCGCTGCGCGAAGAAGGCCCGCGCATCATCGTGTTCGAGGTCGGCGGCGTGATTGATCTGAACGGCGAAGTGCTGGGCGTGCGCCAACCGTTCGTGACCATCGCCGGCGAGACCGCGCCGGGGCCCGGCATCACGCTTATCCGTGGCGGCGTCCGCATTCGCACGCACAATGTGCTGCTACGTCACCTGCACGTACGCCCCGGCGATGCGGGACGGGCGCCGCAGAGCGGCTGGGAGGTGGATGGCGTGGTCACCGAATCCGGCGCCTATGACGTCATCGTCGATCATTGCTCGATCACCTGGGCGACCGACGAAAATCTTTCCGCGTCAGGCCCGCGCTTCGAAGGTGCATCGGTGGAGGAATGGCGCGAGAACACCTCGCACCGCATCAGCTTCACCAACAACCTCATCGCCGAAGGCCTCTCGAACGCGACCCATTCCAAGGGCGAGCATTCCAAGGGTAGCCTGATCCACGACAATGTTCGCGACGTGCTGATCGCCGGCAACCTCTACATGAACAATCGCGAGCGCAATCCGCTGTTCAAGGGCGGCGCCTCAGGCGCGGTGGTCAACAATCTCATCTACAACCCCGGCCGCCGCTTCCTGCACTACAATCTGCACGCCACCGAATGGGAAGGTCAGCCGCATCAGACCGGCAGCCTCGCCATTGTCGGCAACGAATTTCGCGCAGGCCCCTCAACGCCGGCGGAATCGATCGCGATCGCGCTGGGCGGCCAAGGTCCGCTTGAGCTGCATGCCAGCGAAAATCTCCTCACGGCGGCGCCGGGCGCGACCGCCCCTGCTCTGTTCGGCCGCTTTGGCGACGGTGAAGCGCAATTGATCGAGGTCGCGGCGCCAAATCCGTGGCCGCAACGCCTACAGGCACAGGCTTCAAGCCATGTCGCGGCTTCGGTGTTGCGCAATACAGGTGCGCGGCCATGGGCGCGCGATTCGATCGACGCGCGCTTGATTGCCGATGTCGAAGCTGGACGCGGCGATGTGATCGACAGCCAAAACGAAGTTGGCGGCTATCCGGCGTATCAAGAAGTGCGCGCGCCGTTCGATCCCGCACGCTGGGATTTAGACAACGGAGTCCCGCGTTAAAGCGCTCTGTACGTCACGCGTTTAAACCGCGCTTCGCCCGAACCCGCAGTATAGATCGCCGGACGCAAGCTCAGGAAATCGCCCACCGTGTTGTGGTGATAGCCTGAGACTTCCATCTGCACGCCATAACGCGTCCAATTCACGCCATCGCGCGAATGATGGATGGTCACGATGTTGCGATCATTGCGCAGGCGCAGGAACAAGCGGCGCGCGTTGTCGCCCGGGGGCGCGGCGCCTCGGCGCTGCAAGCCATAGCGATGCATGACCAAGCCGCGCGTATCGAAGCCAAGTCCCGCGTAGAGGCGTCGGTTGTAAAACAAAAGCACGCCTGCTTCCGCGCCTTCATCAACCTCGATCTCGGTTTCGATCTCGTAGCTTAGATCACCGCAGATGAAGGCGAGCGGCGAGCAATCGCCCGGGTTCGTCCCCTTTCCGCGCATGCCGAGGCCAAACGCGCCACGCCGCAAGCGCGCGGCCTCATTGGGGCCTGGATCATAGAACGCCCATTGAACGCCGAGGCGGTCGGTGCTGAAATCGTCGCTGAGCGCCGCGCCATGATCTGCGCTTTCGCGCGGCAAAGGCTTGCGCAACGGCCGCGAGAGATCGCCCCCGAGCGGGCGAAACCAGCCGTCATCAGTCCATTCCGCCGGCTCGAGCAGCGTTTGACGGCCAAGCGTCCAGAAGCCGTTTTCATAGCCGTGATAGACGAGATGCCAACCGCCGTCGGGCCCATCGATCATCGTCGCGTGCCCACGCGACCACCATTTCTCGCGCGCCGACCACGTGCGCAAAATCGGATTACGCGGGCAGTCTTCCCATGGACCGTGCAAGCTGCGCGCGCGCGCGGCGATGACCATGTGGCCTGTCGGCGGACCCGCGGTGCCGCCCACGGCGGTGATCATGTAAAAGTATTCGCCGTGGCGCCTGATCTTCGGACCTTCGGGCGAGAAGCTTTCGACGGTCCAATCCTCGGGATAACGCCACGGATCATAGACATGCTCCACGGCGCCCGCGAGCGAGAGGCCGTCGGCGCTGAGTTCGACACGATCGCCGCCGCTTAAGAACAGAAAGCGCCGAGCGTCCTCCGAAACCGCGTGGCACGGATCGATGTGACGCGGCAGACCGAGATCGACCGGCTCGCTCCACGGCCCTTCGATACTCTCGGCATGGATCACGTAGATCGAGCGATGCTGCGGCGTGCGCGCAGGAATGTAGAGATAATAGCGCCCGTCATGCTTGCAGAGATCGGGCGCCCATACCGAGCCGATCGGTGTGCGCAGCGCTGCGTTGATCGGACGCCAATTCACCAGATCGCGCGACGCCCAGATCAGCAGACCCGGATACGCGTCGAACGACGAGAACGTCATGTAATAGGTATCGCCGTCGCGAATGATCGACGGGTCCGGCCGATCGCCGGCGAAAATCGGATTGAGATACGTGCCGTCGCCAAGATCAGCCCGGCGTTGGCCTTCAAAACCACGGCGCCATTCAAGCTGCGACCAATCAAGCCCAGCGGCGGAAAGCTCGCCCTCGCGCAACGGCGCGGCGATCGTGCTGGCGCAGCCGGAGAGCAACGCAAAGGACTGGGCGCCAACGCCCGCGATGAACAATCGCCGGCTCGTCATTGCTCACTCCCCTCAAAAGAAAACCCGCGCCATCCATGGAAGGATGGCGCGGGCTCAGTCTGCTTGAGATTTAGAAGTTGTAGCGGAAGCCAGCGACGAACTCGCGGCCCGTGTGTTCGTAATTGTTGCTGTTCTGACGCACGCTGTTGATCCAGCGCTCATCAGCTTGATCGGTGAGGTTGATGGCCTCGAAGCTAAAGGTCAGACGCTCGTTGAAATCATATGATGCCGAGAAATCGACGTTGAGTTGTTCGGCCTTGCCCTCGACATCGTTGCCGCTCTGCGCCGGCACCAGCGTGAGGTATTCGTCACGATACGTGCCCGAGACGCGCGCTTCCCACGGACCATGCTCCCAATAGAGCGTCGCGGCCCACGAGGTCGGGGATTGACCGACGAGCGGCAGAGACACGGTCGCGCCGGTTGTCGGGTTCGTGATGTAGTCGAACGAGGATTCGATGCTGGTGTAGTTGAACACCGCGCCGAATTCATCGAACGGCCCAGGCAGGAACGAGAACGGCGTCTGCAAGGTGATCTCGTAGCCATCAAGCACGCCGCCGGGCGTGTTCAGGAACGTGGTGACCGCGAACATGTCGCTTGGGCTCACGCCGGAAGGCAGCCACTCGGTGGGATAGCCCGTTTCCGAGTACGGCAAATCCTGACGCAGACGTTGAATGAAGCTGTCGATGTCCTTGCGGAAGAACGCGACCGAGAACAGCGCTTCTTCGTACGGATACCATTCGAAGCTCAGATCGTAATTCGTCGAGCGTACCGGTTCCAAGTATGGGTTGCCAATGTTCAGCGACAAGCCAGGAGGTGCGGTATCGACCGAGCCGCCGGGCGTGAGCGAATCGAGCGATGGGCGCGCGATCGTCCGCGCCGCGGCAAAGCGGATCAGGAAATCCTCAACCGGCTCGAACACAAGATTCAAGGATGGAAGCGTTTCCGTGTAAGTGTTCTCCGCCGTGAGCGTGTTCACGACGGCGCCCTGCGTTTGCTGACCGCGCGACGATAGCGTGGTCTCAACCATGCGCACCCCCGCATTTCCGCGGAAGCCGACACCACCCAATTCCGTGTTCCAGTCGAGCTGCGCATACAGGCCTTCCGTGCGCTCATATGCGGCGCGCGTTTCGGCCGGCAACGCCGTCAGGCGGAAATCGCCATAGGAGTTCACGCAATTGCAGCTGAAGCCGACGATGCGGTCGAGCGCGGCGATGTCCGGAATCACCCACGTGGTCGGCACGCCGCCCGGAAGATCTAGACCGCTGCCGAAGCCGCTGATCGTTGTCGTGTAGTCCGCCAGCGTGTAGCCGTTAAGGCCGAGCTGCGTGATCACGCTTGCCGGAACGCCTTCATTCGCCGCGAACGTCGATGTCAGGCGACGCCATTCTTGGACCTCGAAGCCGAACTCCTTCGTCGACCAGCCGAAATGCAGCGTGAAATCGTCATTGATGTCGAACTCGAGATCGAGACGCGCCATTTCATAGGTGTTCAGCGTTTCATTCGGACGCAAGCGGATGAGCGAAGCATCGCCCAACGTCGTCGATGAACTAAACTGCCAATTGGCTGGATTGGCGACATCAAACCCGTAATTAAAGTCCGGCAGGTTGGAGTCGCCCGAATAATCGTACGAATAGCCGTCAACATCGTAGCGCTCGAGCGAAAGCGTCGTTTGCTGCGGGTTACGACCGTCTGCCTGCGATGAGCCGATCAGGGCGCTGATCCGCAGGCGATCGTTGAAATCATGCTCGATCTCGATCGAGTTCTGCGTGAACTCGGTTTCGAGCACGTCGATGCGTTGTTCGACACGCATGTCAACGTCATTGAACGTCGCCGAGACCAGCGTGTTGTTGTCATCGATCACACCGCTGACGAGGTCGACCGCGCGATGGCCCGTCGTTGCTGTTTCGCGCGCAAAGCTGATAGATTCGAGGAATTCCTCGGAGCGGGTCTGGTTGAGCTGCGCATAAAGAGAGTCGAACGAAATCCGTGTGGAATCTGTCGGGTCCCATTGCAACGAGAGGGTCGCGCCGAGGCGCTCCCGATCGTAGCCGATACGGCCATAGCGCGGGATGCGTGGGTGCGCGGCGCGGGCGGCCGCCGCGGCCGCGGCCGCGCCGGTCAACACGTTGCCGTCGTCGTCGGTGATCGTACCGACAGTTTGATAGCAGCGGGTCAAGTTCACATACGGCGCAAGGCAACCGTCATCCGCCGGCACGCGGAAGCGCGCCGAGCTGGAGCCTTCTTCGAAGGTGTTGCGCGTCGAGTACGCGACCGAGAACAGCGCGCCGAGATCGCCATCGAGCCAGCGATTGCTGACCAGGAAAGTCGCGCGCGGATCGGTTTCACCGGCGAGGTCGTTGTATGAACCCGAGCCGCCGAAGGCCATTTCGAAGCCGTCGAAATCGAACGGGCGCGCGGTGCGCAGGCCGACCGTGGCGCCGAGCGAGCCTTCATCGACGGTGGCTTCTTGCGACTTGCGGACGGTGACGCTGTTAAACAGTTCGGAGGCGAAAACGTTGAAATCGAATTGGCGGTTGCGGTTGGCGCGGCCGTCGCGGCCGCCCGTGGTGGCCAACGCTTCCATGCCGTTCAGCTGAACGCGCACGAAATCAGCGCTCAAACCGCGCACGTTGATCGAGCGGCCTTCGCCGCCGTCACGGTCGATCTGCACGCCGGGAACGCGCTGCAGCGATTCCGCCAGGTTCAGGTCCGGAAAGTCGCCGATGTCTTCGGCGCTGATCGAGTCGACGATCGCAGTTTCCTCGCGCTTGTTCTCGATCGAGGTCGCCAGCGAACGGCGGAAGCCGGTGACGACGATTTCTTCTTCCTCGGCGGCCGGGTCATCCTGCGCGGCCGCGACGCCGCCGACGCCCATGCCGAGCGCAACACTCAGCGCGGCCAGCGAAACGCGGCCGAATCCCAAACGTGTCTTTTCCGACGACTTCACCGCCATCACGCGTCCCTCCCCGTGGGCTCGCAAACGGCGGGATTTCCCTGCCTACCGAGCCGCGCTTCTTCCCATGACACCGTTTTCTTGGTCTTTGCCACCGGTGTCTATTTTAGGGATAGGTCAAACGCCTACACTTTGGCAAGGGGGATCGTCGGATCGGGCGAACCCTTCGTCCGGCTGTTGCAGGCGTGTCGCAAAGGTAGTCGCGGCTACAGCGCCTCATGCGTGATCCGCCCGCCCGAAACCGTGAGGATTGCACCCGCCGAGGGAATTTGCCCCGGCGCGATCGTCATCAGGTCCGCGCCAAACACCGAGACATCCGCGCGCTTACCGACCTCGATCGTGCCGCGCTCCGCCTCCGAGAAGCTCGCGATCGCGGGGCCAAGCGTCAGCATCCGTAGCGCCTGCGCGCGGCTCACGGCTTGTTCGCCGTGCCAATCGGGGCCGGCGAAGCCGCTCAAATCGTGACGATGGCACGCCGCATAGAACTCAATCAGCGGATCGCCCTTCTCCACCGGCGCGTCGCTGCCGGCGGCGATCATTGCGCCACTGTCGAGCAGCGCGCGCCAGGCATAGGCGCCGCCCAAGCGCCCCGGGCCCAATCGAGACGGCGCAAAATGCAGATCGCTGATCGCGTGCGAGGGTTGCATTGACGCGATCACGCCCATGGCGGCAAAACGCGGAATGTCGGCGCGATCGATCACCTGCGCGTGCTCGACACGCCAGCGCGCCGCGCGCAACGCAGCCGGATCGTCGGCAAACACGTCGCGATACGCATCGAGCACCAAGCGATTGCCGCGATCGCCGATCGCGTGCGTGGCGGCTTGCAGACCGCGCCCGCGCGCCCATCGCAGCAGCGCCGCAAGCTCGCTAGGCTGCGTGACGAGCAAGCCATCGCTGTGTGCGTCGCTGTACGGCGCGAGCAACGCCGCCCCGCGCGAGCCCAGCGCCCCATCCATATAAGCTTTGACGCCGCGCACATGCAGATCGCCGACCGCGCGCGGCCCGCTTTGCAGCTCCGCCATCGCATCTTCCGGCGTCAAATAAGCGTCGAGCCATAGCGGCAATGCGCCGGACGCCGCCATTTCCGCGAGAATCCGCGCTTCCACGGCGCTCGTGCTCATATTCGCCGCACCCGTCCAACCGCGCGACGCGTAAAGCGCGACAGCGCGTTGCAACGCCAGACGTACCGTCGCTTCATCAGGCGGCGGAACGCGCGCCTGCACGAGAGACATCGCGTTATCGATCAGCATGCCGGTCGCGGCGCCGTCGCTGGCGCGCTCGATGCTGCCGCCGGCTGGGTTGGGCGTATTCGCGTCGATGCCCGCCAGCGCGAGCGCCGCGCTGTTCACCACGGCGGCGTGCCCGTCAACGCGCTCAAGCATGACAGGGCGATGGGGTATGATCGCATCCAAGTCGGCGCGCGTCGGGAAGCGCCGCTCCGGCCAATGCGTTTCGATCCAACCGCGTCCATAAATGAATCCATCGCCGGAATTCGCCGCCGAATACGCGCGCAAGCGCTCCAGCATCGTCGCGAGAGATTCGACGCCGACCAGATCAAGCACAAGCGTGGACATGCCGACGCCGCCCAGATGCACGTGCGCGTCGGTGAAGCCCGCGAAGGCCGCGGCGCCATTGAGATTGATCGTGCGGGCGCGGCCCGCGCCAGTGTTCACGTCGCTCAAGGCGCCAAGCGCCGCGAAACGTCCGCCGCGAACCCGCAGCGCTTCAACCCGCGGCGCCGCCTCAACGCCCGTGTAAATCGGGCCGCCATGAATGATCAGATCAGGCGCCGGCCCATCGTGCGCGCAAGCCGCGGCGAACGCGCCCAGCGCGCCGGTGAATGTTCGTCGGTCGATCGTCCGCATGCGCGCCCCTCTTGGTTGCGCTCAGCGTTAGCCGAGCGCGGGGACGCTGAAAACCTCAAGTCGACGGCTCGTCGTCCAGATCATCGATCGGCTGCGCATGGCGCGCGGTAAGTCCACGCAGGCCTGCGAGAACCGCCGCGCGCGCGGCCTTGTCCCCGGCCATATCCGGATGTCGCAAGGCGCGCATCGCCTCGATATGCACGCGAATGATCGCGGGCCGCGTGGGCAGGCAGTCCGCGTTCGCATCCAGCATCGTGCACAGGCTGTGCGCCACGGCGCTGAGTTCCTCAAGTCCGAACGCACCGCTCTCTCCGAATATCTCATTGGAGAGAAGATACATCTGCTCGTCGCGTTCCCGCGTGACGGTCGTCGCGTTCAGCGTCGTCAGCGCGTTCAGCTTCTCGTCGAGAGCGCTCATGCAGCTCTCGCGCACCGATTCTAGCTCGACGGACGCTTGCTGCAACGCATCGGCTATGCTCACGCCGCCCGGCGCGGCCATGAGCTTTGCCAGTCGATTTTCCGGGCGAAACCTGCGCACGACGCTCATATCATCACCCGCTGCGGCTTCATCAAACCATCAATTTCGTTTTGCGACATGTTAGGATCGGACGCCTCGCCGAGCGGATCCTTCAAATCGGAACTGCGCCGGCCATCGCTATCAGGCGGCGGCCCCTCGAACTTGAAACGCCGATCCGGCCCAATGTACTTGCCGGCTTCGACATAAGGCCGCTTGTCGCGCGCCACCCAAAGGATCCGCTCAAGCAGGATGTTCGGCGCGATCGGCTTGCTCACGAAGAAATTGGCGCCCGTATCGCGCGCAAGCTTCACCTTCGAGACTCGCGCATGGCCGGACATCAGAATGATCGGCGCGAAGCAATTGGGTTCGACCATCGACGAGCGCAGATTGCGCAAGAGCGCGTAGCCATCCCCTTCCTTCACATCAGGATCGACCAGGATGAGATCGAACGTCCTGGTCCTCAGCAGCTTTTCGGCCTCGGTCGCCGACACACAGCGATGCGTTTCGGCGACGCCGAAGCCCTTGAGAATTTGACCGAGCATCTCGGCGGCATGCGACGTCGTCTCCACAATCAGCACAATGGCTTTTGAGAGATTGATGCGCGCCTTTGGATCAAGCTCGCTCATGGATCATCCCCAGAGGACATCGTCGTCAATCTCCGGCGGCGCGTCCGTAGGCGCCGCGCCAGAGAGACGATTGCGTACGTCAGCGAGCTTCACGCGCGCCAGCGCATCCGTGACGGTCACCGCGCCGAGATCGCCGCCGTTCCGCGCGAGCGTGCCGAGAAAGTCGCTGACGGCGTGCACGTGCTGCAACACCAGATCGAGGTGCTGCAATTCGGCGGCGTCGGCGGCGCCATCCGGAATCCGCTTCATCATGTCGAGGATAGCGTTTTCCAGGATCAGACCGCGCTCATAAGCGTGCTGCAATTCCGTGGCCGCGGCAGCCAGAATTTCGCCCAGCGGCTGGGTTTCTTCGTCCTGGTGTGGCGCGAGATTTTTGGCGGCGCGCATGATGGACCTCAAAACAATTCGATGGCCCCGGCGTCGGCCGGCGCGGGTGTGACGACGGCGGCGCGCTTGCGCTCGGCCTGGAAGACTTCGGTGTTGCCGGAGTCGAGAATGAGTTGGGCGACACGACCCGATTGCGGCCAGAAGCGGATGCGGCGCGGCTTGTCGCCGCCAAGACTCTTGCCGAGGCACGGAATACCTTCCGCGCTCAGAAATTTCTCCGCGAACTCGCCGTTCTGACGGCCAATGTCGGACAAGCCTTCAACCACGCGTGCGCCGCCAAACAGCTTCGCAACCAGGCGGCTTTTCGAGGCGCCGCGCTGCAGCAGGCCGTTGATCAGCAATTCCATCGAATAGACGCCGTATTTCATGCTGTCGTTGCGGCCATCAATGCTGCCCGGCAACAAGAAATGGTTCATGCCGCCCAATCCCAAAACAGGATCGCGCACGCACGCGGCGACGCACGAGCCCAGCACCGTGGTGAGCACCACGCTGGGATCGTCGCTGATCTGGAACTGCCCTTGAACGACATGCACCAGACGCTCGCGCGCTGCGGGGGCGGCGGCTGGGTTCAAGTCAGCGCGCCAAACACAGCTTCGATCTTCTGCTTCAAGCCAACGGTCGTGAACGGCTTGGCGATATAATTGTTCACGCCATATTGGATAGCGCGCTGCACCAGCTCCTTATCGCTGCGGCCCGTCAGCATGATGAACGCGGTCTTGCGCGTGGGCTCATGCGAACGGATGGCGCGCAGGAAATCAAGCCCGTCCATTTTCGGCATATTGTAATCGGAGATCACAAGCTGGCAGCCCTTAGCGATCAGGGTTTTCAGCCCCTCTTCGCCATCCGGCGCTTCGGATACATCGCTAAAGCCGATCTGCTGCAGAGCGGACCGGACAAGCGCGCGCATCGTGAGTTGGTCGTCAACCACGAGCACGCGGATGCTGGACGCGGCAGGCATTAGGCGGCTCCCTTCATGGAATCTGTGCAGAGATTGAGCGCGGCCGTCGCGATACGCGACAGCGGCAATTGTTGCTCGACGGCGCCGAGTTCGTGCGCGGCGCGCGGCATGCCATAAACGACGCAGCTTGCTTCGTCCTGACCGATGGTGCGCGCGCCCGCGTCCCGCATGCGCTTCAAGCCCGCGGCGCCGTCGCGGCCCATGCCCGTCAGAATTACGCCGACGGATTTCGCGCCCATCGCGGCGGCGACGCTGTCGAACAGCACGTCCACCGACGGGCGATGCCCGTTCACCGTGTCACTCGCTTGCAAGCGGCAACGCAATCCGCCCACGCCGCCGTCGACGCGCAGATGATAATCGCCGCCCGGCGCGAGATAGACATGGCCCGTCTGGATCGGCATGCCATCTTCAGCCTCGCAAACCGCTGGCGCACAGGTCTTGTCGAGGCGCTGCGCGAAATTGCGCGTGAACACCGGCGGCATGTGTTGCGTAATCACCGTCGGCGGGCACATCGCCGGGAACGTCTGCAGCAATGTCTGCAGCGCTTCCACACCGCCGGTCGAAGAGCCGATTGCAAGCAAATTGCGATTGGGACGATAGGCCGAAGCCACCGCCTGCACCGGCGCGGCGGCGGCGCGCGAGCGCACGCGCGAGTTCGCGGCCGCACGTATCATGTCGGCAAGCGGACGGAACGCGGCGCGGATATCGCCGTCACGCGGCTTGCCGATGCAATCCACCGCGCCAAGCTCAAGCGCCTGCAGCGTGGCGTCCGCGCCCTCCTGTGTCAGCGTCGAGATCATGATCACCGGCATCGGCCGCAAGCGCATCAGGCGCTCGAGGAATTCGATGCCATTCATGTTGGGCATCTCGACATCGAGCGTGACGACGTCGGGGTTGAGCGCCTTGATGGCCTCGCGCGCTTCGAGCGGGTCGCAGGCCGAACCCACGACCTCGATATCCTGCTCGGACTGCAGCACGCTCGCGATCATCGCGCGCATAGTCGGCGAGTCATCGACGATCAGGACACGGATCACAGCGCGCCTCCCTTCAGGCGATAGGTCGTGAGCCCATCCGTTTCGAAGCGCGGATCGCCCACGCGTTCGGAATGGCCGACATAAAGCCGCGCATGCGGCTGCATGTGCGTGCGGAAGCGGCCCCAGATGCGCTCTTGCGTCGGCTCTTCGAAATAGATCACGACGTTGCGGCAGAAGATGGCGTCGAACTTGCCCTTGATTGGCCAATCGCCAATCAGATTGAGTTCGTTGAACGTGATCAGCGAGCGCAGTTCGGGCGTCACGACCCATTGGCCGGCGTCGCGGTCACGCTTCAGATAGCGGTCGCGCATCTCCTTCGGCACGGGCGAGACGGCTTCTTCATTGTATATCCCCCGGCGGCCCGTCTCGACCACGTTCGGATCGATATCGGTGGCGAGGATTTTCACGTCGAGACGCGCCGCTTCGGGAATGACCGAGAGCACCGTCATCGCCATCGAATACGGCTCTTGCCCCGTCGAGCATCCGGCCGACCACAAACGCACGCGCGCGCCCGCCTTTGCGGCGTCGGCGAGCGGCTGCAGCACCTGCGTGCGCAGCAGATCGAAATGGTGCGGCTCGCGAAAATAGCGCGTGACGTTGGTCGTCAGCGCCGCGAGCATATTGATGCGTTCGTCCTTGCCGTTCTCCCCGGCGACCAGAGCGACATAATCGGCGAAGCTGGCGAGGCGCAGCGTGCGCACCCGCTTGGCCAGGCGCGAATACACGAGCGTCGCCTTCGCCGGCGGCAGATGAATGCCGGCGTCCGCGTGCAGCATCGCGGCGACCGCTTTGAAGTCGGCCTCCGTGAAATGGTATTCGCCCTGAACCAGCGCTTCCTCTTGAGGCGCGCGCCGCGCAGCCGAGCTCATGCAGCCTCCTCGAGCGCCTGATCCGGCAGAATCTGGTCGAGCACGATCCAGCTGATCATGCGGCCCTCGACAGCGAGAATGCCCTTCACGAAGCGCTTCACCGCATCACAAGCGACATCCGGCGTCGGTTGAATCGCATCGGCCGTCGTCGTGAGAATTTCCGACACGGCGTCGACCAGCAGGCCGACCACGCGATTGCCGATGCGCACGACGATGATAACGTGACGCGCGTTCGGCTCGGTGACGCCGAAGCCGAGGCGGTTGGCCAGATCGATAATCGGCAGCACCGCGCCACGCAAATTGATCACGCCGCGCACGTATGGCGGCGATTGCGGCAGCGGCGTTGCGGCGGCCCACCCCCGAATTTCGCGCACCGCCATGATGTCCACGCAATATTCCTGCTCGCCAATCCGGAACGAGATAAGCTCCAGGCGGTTTTGCGCGAATTCGATTTCATCGTGAGTCATGGGACTAGCCTGCCTTTGCCAATTGGGTTTCCGCGCGCGTTTCGCTGACGCGCTGCGCGATCAATCCGTCGACGTCGAGAATGAGCGCAACGCGGCCGTCGCCCAGGATGGTGGCGGCGGCGATGCCTTCGACGCGTTGATAGTTCGCTTCCAAGCTCTTGATGACGACTTGGCGCTGGCCTTGAATATCATCGACCAGGAGCGCGGCGCGGCCGCCGCCTTCACTTTCGACAAGCAGCACGACGCAGCTATCAGGCTGCGCCGCTTCCTTGCGGAAGCCCAGCGCCACGCCGACATCGACCAGCGGCACGAATGCATCGCGCACCGCGATCACCGAACGGTTCGGACCAAGCCGGCGCACTTCACCCGCCTTGGGTTGCAGCGTTTCGATAATGGTAGTTAGCGGCGCGATCAGCGTCTGATCGGCGGCGCTGACCACCATGCCGTCGAGCACCGCCAAGGTGAGCGGCAGCGAAAGCGTGAAGGTCGAGCCCTTGCCGGGATTCGAGGTAATGGAGATACGTCCGCCGAGCGCCTGGATCGAACGCTTCACCACGTCCATGCCGACGCCGCGGCCGGAAATGTCGGAGATAGCCGAAGCCGTCGAGAAGCCCGGCAGGAAGATGATGTTGTCGATTTCTTCGTCCGTCATATTGACGTCCGGCGAGATCAGCCCCTTCTCGATCGCCTTGGCGCGCACACGTTCGCGATTGATGCCGCGCCCATCGTCGGACACCTCGATCACGATGCGGCCCGAGCGGTGCAGCGCCGCGAGGCGGATCGTGCCTTCGGCCGGCTTGCCGGCGTCGATGCGATCTTGCGTACTTTCGAGGCCGTGATCGACGGCGTTGCGCAGCATGTGCGTGATCGGATCGGAGAGCCGTTCGATGACTGTTTTGTCGACCTCGGTGCCTTCGCCATCCATGACGAGGCGTACTTGCTTGTTCGTGGCCGTCGCGATTTCGCGCACCAGTCGCGGCATGCGCTGGAACACCGATTTCACCGGCTGCGCGCGGATCGCCATGACGCTGTCTTGCAGCTCGCGCGTCAATTGCTCCAATTCATCGAGGCCGAGCGCTACATTCGAGGAGCGCGCGACACCGGTTTCGGCGACGCGTTGCGCCAGCATGGCCTGGTTGATCACCAGTTCGCCAACGAGATCGATCAGACGGTCGACGCGCTCAAGATCGACCCGGATCGTCGCGTTGGCTGCGGGCTGGCCGCCCTTGCCTTCGCTGTCGCTGGCGGCTGCCGCACTTGGCGCCGTGGCTTGCTTGGCCACGGGCGTCGGCGCCGGCGCGGCTGCGATGGGAGCTGCTGCAATTACTGGCGCCGGCGCGAAAACTGGCGGCGGCTCGGGCGCGGCGGCGGAAACACTCGTCCGCTCGATGATCAGATCGCAATCGCCTTCGACGAATTCGAAAATCTCGCGAATGGCGGCTTCGTCCTTGTCGCCGTGCAAGATGATCGTCCACGACAGGCACGCGCCGTTTGCGTCGAGCGTATCGAGCGATGGCACCAGCGTATCGTCAACCTCGATCTCGCAATCGCCGAGCAGCGCTAGTTCGCGCAGCAGGATCGTGGCGTCGCTGCCTTTGGCGTAAAGCTGCGCGCGCGGCATGAAGATGATCTTCCAGGCCTCTTCTCCAACTGGCGGTTCGTCATCCATGACGACGCGCAGCGGCACGAAGCCCCACTCATCCGGCTCGACATCGGCGTAAAGCGGCGCATCACCTTCCGGCGCGGCCGCCGACGGCGCAGGCGCCGCATCGCCATGCGCCAATTGATCGAGTTCTTCCATCAGCGCATCGCAGCGCCCCTGATCGACGCTGCCGCCATCGCGCGCGGCGTGCACGAGATCCGCCAGCACATCGCTCGCGCGCAGCATCACATGCATCGCGTCGGCGCTGATCGCCAGTTTGTCGGAGCGCATCAAATCGAGCACGGTCTCGAACGTGTGCGAGAATTTGACGAGATCCTCGAATCCGAACGCGCCGGCGCCCCCCTTCACGGAGTGAACCGCGCGGAACACCGCATTCACCGTCTCGCGGTCGCCCTCGCCAGCCTCGAGCGCCATGAGGCCGCTTTCAAGTTCAGCGAGCTGCTCGTCACACTCCTGGAAGAATGTGACTTTGATTGCGTCCATCGGATCCATGGCGCGCGCTCCCTAAGCCGAGACGCGGCGGATGGCTTCGACCAAACGCGCCGCGTCGAATGGCTTCACGATCCAGCCTGTGGCGCCCGCGTCCCGTGCGCGCGCCTTCTTGGCCGCGTCGCTCTCGGTTGAAAGAACCAGGATAGGCGTGGCGCGGTGATCGGTCTCGGTGCGCACGCGCTCGATAAAGCCGAAGCCGTCGAGCTTGGGCATGTTGATGTCGGTGATGATGACATCGGCGCCGTGCTCGGCGAGCACCTCAAGTCCATGCTCGCCATCCTCGGCCTGCACGACGTCGAAGCCCGCGCCCTTCAGGGCCATCAGCAGCATTTCCCGCATCATGCGGGAGTCATCCACGGTGAGAATACGCAGGCTCATGACGCGGACGCCTCCGAGAAATACGTGTCCATGCCGACGTGGGCGAGAGCGCGAGTCATATCCTGCGACACGTTAACGACTGAGAAACCAGCCCCGTCATGCGCCCAGGTTCGTGCAGCGGAGGCCAGAACCTGGATGCATTGGCCGCCCAGACGCTGCACGTCCGCGCCATCAACGACGATCGGCTTGCCGCGATGGGCGAGCAATTCCTCGCGCAATGGCGCCGCGGCGCGATAATCGAGCGCGGGCGCGAGCTTGATGTGCGTTGCTTCGCTCATGCTTAGAATTCCTCCCACGATTCAACCTTGGTGGGCGCCGATTGGGTGAGGCCGACGCGGCGAGCCGGCTTTGCCGCGAACGCGGCGAGGCGCTCTTGCTGCTGCCGCACGGGATTGGCGGCCTTCGGCGCCGATGGCGCGCGATCAGCCTTTGCTGGCGTGGGTCTCGGCGCACGCACTGGCGCAGCACTCGCGGCGCGCGGGAGCTGAAAGTGCGACACGAGCCGCGCGAGCTCCTGCGCTTCCTGCGCGAGCGCATGGCTGGCGGCGGTGCTTTCCTCGACCATGGCGGCGTTTTGCTGCGTAGTCTGATCCATTTGGTTAATTGCGCTGTTGACCTGCGTCAGCGCCGTGGCCTGCTCCTGCGCGGATGCCGAGATTTCCGATACCAGCGCGTTAATTTCCGCCACGCCCTGCACGATTTGGGTCAGGGCGTCGCCAGCTTGGCCCACCAGCTTCACGCCGGAATCGACCTGATTCGAACTCGTCGAGATCAGCGCCTTGATCTCCTTCGCCGCCTGCGCCGAGCGTTGCGCCAGCGCACGGACTTCCTGCGCCACAACCGCGAAACCACGTCCCGCCTCCCCGGCGCGCGCGGCTTCGACGCCGGCGTTCAGCGCGAGCAAATTGGTTTGGAACGCGATCTCATCAATCACCCCGATGATCTGTGAAATCTGGCGCGACGAGCCTTCGATCGCTTCCATCGCGCTCACCGCGTCGCGAACGATGGCGCCGCTCTTGGCTGCATGCTCGCGCGCGTTCTGCACGGTGGCGTTGGCTTGGCGGGCGCCCTCGGCCGTCTTGCCGACCGTCGCCGTGATTTCATCCAAGGCGGCGGCGGTTTCCTCGAGCGTCGCGGCCTGCTGCTCGGTGCGGCGCGAAAGCCCGTCCGACGCCGTGCTGATCTCGGCCGTGCCGCTTTGCATGCTGCCGGCATTGGTCGCGATCGTCGACATCGCCTCTTCGAGCTTGCTCAAGGCGGCGTTGAAATCGCTCTGCAGCGTGACATACGCTGGCGGCAAATCGCGATTGAGCCGGTAGGTCAGATCGCCCTCGGCCAGTTTGGCAAGGCCTTCGCCGAACGAGGAAACCACCATTTCTTCCGCATCGCGCTGGGTGCGCGCTTCGGCTTCCTTTTGCGCGATTTCAGCGGCGACACGCGCCTCTTCGTGACGGCGCTCGGCTTCGATGCGATCAAGCGCGGCTTGGCGGAAGGTCAGCAGCGCGCGGCCCATGGCGCCGATTTCATCGGATCGCTTGGCCTCCCGCGGATCGACGCTGTTGTCGCCTTTCGCCAGACGCTCCATGAGAGCTGTGAGATTGAGCAGCGGCCGGACCAAATGACGGCGCGCGCCATAGGCCAGCGCCGCAACCGCGCCGGCGGCGAAGACAAGCGCCGCGATCGTAAGCCAGACGGCGAGCCCTGAATCACGCTCCGTTTGAAGCTTGGCCTGCTCGGCGCTGACGGAGATAACTTCCGTCACCTCCTCCATCGCGCCTTCAAGGCTGCGGAATTGTTCGAAGAAGCCCGGCAATTCCGCGAGGGCTGCTTGCGGGCTTTGCTCGGCGAGCACAACCATTTCCTCGGCGCTATTGATGTAGGCGTTCAGCGGATCGGCCACCGCGGCGATGGCCGCGCGCTCTTCCTCGGTTTGGGCGAGGCGCGCTTCTTGCGCGATCATCGCGCGGAATTCTTCAAGGTGCGCTGTAAAGTCGGCGCGCACTTCGGCCATGTCGATGCCGGACGCCGGGTTCTGCGCCGTGATCGCCGCGAGCACGTCGGAGCGTATCGCATCGTGCATCATGTCGGCGGTCAGATGGCTGCGCAGCAGATTCGCGGCGTGATCGGAATCATCCAGCGCGTTCGTCAGATGATGCTCGGAATAGAGGCCGACGCCGCCCGTGAGCGCGACAAGCGCCATCATCGAAACGCTTGCCGTGAGCGCGACGCGATTCAGTGAACTGAGAACACTCTTCATCACGCGCCTCCCCATGACGGTGCGATTTCAATACGCAGGCCCGCGACCCAAAGCTCGTCGCGATCGCGGTCCCCGCCGGGATCGAGCACAAGCTGCAGATCAGGCTGCACGCGCAGCCAAGGCGTTATTTGATCCGAATAGGTAATCTCGAAACCGGTCTCGGCTTCGGCCACGTTCACGCTGGCGTCGCGCTCATTGGCGCGGTGCTTGTCGCCGAAGCGGCCTTGATAAACGCCAAACGAAAGCTGGCTTTCTTCGCGCGCGGCCAACGGCGCATCGATCAGCACGCCCGCTTGCCAACCGCTCGAATACGGCGTCGTGTCGCCATCGGACAAACCGACGCGCAGAAAACCTGTCGCTTGCTCGGTGAAGCCGCGCTCGTACGTGAAATAGGCGCCATACGCCCGGCTCTGCTCCGGATCGCGGATATCATCCTGCTCGTCGCTGTAGCCCCAGGCGCCGATCGCGAAATGGCTGTCGCGGCGCCAGCCATATTCGCCGATGAACAGCGCGCCCTCGTTGAAATCCGTGTCGACGCCGTCTGGATCGCCCAGCACGCCCGCCGATGCATTGAGCACCGCGAGCGACAACGATTGATTTTCCGCCGTTTCGAAACGCGCCCGCATCGCGAGCGCCGTCGATGGAAAGATCGACGGCCCATTCGGGCCGGTCGCCGCCAATTCGGAGCCAATGCCGAACGCCGGCGCGATCAGCAGGCCGGCGGCTTCGTTGGAATAGAATTCGCTATTGAGATCATAGAGCCCGGCGCGCACGCTGCCGCCTTCGAAGGCCTGCTCGACCCAAAACTCAAACAGACGTGGATGCTGATCGGCGACCTCGATATTGTCGACGCCTTGCAGCGTACCGAGATCATCGTTGGGGATTGCACCGGAATTGTTGAGGACGTGCGCGTGTAGGATCGCACCGCGCCATCCGGCCGCGCGCTCCAGATCGACGTCGGCCATCACATCGAGATTGTCGAGGAAGCGGCCGCGCGTGGAGACATCGTCGCTCCATCCGGCGACGACATCCGCCGTGTAGGCGACAGACCATGTCAGCGCGTCTTCCGCGACGGCCGGCGAAGCGACCATTACAAACGCTGACGCTGGCCCGAGGGCCAGCGTCAGACTTGGTCTTCGATTTAGCACGGCCAGCCCCCGCACGCTCAGAACTCTTCCCAGTCTTCGTGCGCGGATGGTTTCAAAGCCGTTGCACCGCGTGTCGAGAATGCGGCTTGTGGCTTGGCCTTCACGGCCCCGGACGGCGGAATCGCCTTTTTCGGAGCCTGACGCGACGTGACACCGCCGCCACTCATTCCGATCTCGAATCGAGAGACCAGCTGCGTGAGCGTCTCGGCTTCGTGCGTCAGCGAATGCGCTGCGGCGGTCGCCTGCTCGACCATCGCCGCGTTCTGTTGCGTTGTCTGATCCATTTGATTGACGGCGGTGTTGACCTCGCCGAGCGCGGTCGATTGCTCCTGCGCCGAGCTGGAGATTTCCGCGACCAACCCGCTGATGTCGGCCACCTTGGCGACGATGCCTCCGAGCGCCTCGCCCGTGCGGCCGACAAGATCGACGCCGGTTTCAACGTGGCGCGAGCTTTCGTTGATGAGACCCTTGATCTCCTTGGCCGCCTCGGAAGAGCGCTGCGCCAGCGCGCGCACTTCCGATGCAACGACCGCGAAGCCGCGTCCCGCTTCGCCCGCGCGCGCCGCTTCGACGCCGGCATTGAGCGCCAAGAGATTGGTCTGGAACGAAATCTCGTCGATCACGCCGATGATTTGCGAGATCTGCTTGGCGGAGCGTTCGATTTCACCCATCGCGGCGACCGCCTCGCGCACAACCTGGCCGCTGCGCTCGGCATCGCCGCGCGCCGCCGAGACCGCGCTGTCGGCTTGCACCGCGCCGCTCGCGGTTCTCTTCACGGTCGCGGTGATCTGATCCAGCGCCGCCGCCGTCTGTTCCAGCGTCGCCGCCTGCTGCTCGGTTCGGCGCGAAAGGTCGTCCGAAGCTTGCGTGATCTCGCCGGCGCCGGCGTGGATGCCGCCCGCGTTGGCGGCGATCACCTTCATCGCCTCTTGCAGCGTCTCCATGGCGCCGTTGAAATCGGCACGGAGTTTTTCGTAATCGCCCGCGAATGGGTCTTCGATCCGGTAGGTCAGATCGCCCTTGGCGAGCTGCGCCAAGCCCGCCGCCAATGCGACGACAACCAGGCGCTGCGCCTCCTCCGCCGCTTTCGACTCCGCCTCAAGGCGCAAACGTTCGCGCTCGGACTCGTCCAGATAGACCGTGATGGCGAGGTCCATATCGATCAGCGCCGCTTTCACCAGCGCGCCAATCGCATCCGCGAGATCTTCGGCGTCGAACTTGCCGAACGGGCCGCGCTGCTTGGTTTTTTCAGCGATCACCGTGCGCAGCAAGCGATTGAGGATCATGCCATAGCCGCCAATGTACCATTGCGGCTTCAGGCCAATGCGCGCGTGCGTTTCGCCGATGCGCTGCACACTCTTGGTATAGTCGTCGCTGAACTCGCCGCTGGCGATGCGCATCCAATGGCGCGCCTGCGCGGACTTCGCGGTGTCGATTTGCTGCTCGCCGGAGAAAAACCGGCTGACTTCCGGCGTCCGGCGCAGCTGGTCGTAGAATTCATCAAGGCCCTTGCCGATGCCCTGCTCAATCGGGCCCTTCGCGCCCAGCAGGGCGCGCCGCGTGTCCGCGTCCACGCGCATGAAACTCAAGCGTTCGCGTAATATGTCCGAACTCATCGGAATTCTCCCCCTCATGACCCCGGGGGGCGGCCGGACTGGTCGCTCATCTTTCGGATCACGACGCCCGCGCTTCAACGCGCGACGTGGGGCTCAATTTCCAATTGCCTCATTAAACGCAGGTAAATGTGACCACTCCGCGAAGAGTCTACTTCGCTTAACCTAAATCAATATTCTAAGTGCTCCGTTTGGCCCTCATGACTTTTGGCATACGGATTCCACGAAAACGCGTAATATGCCGGGTGACAGACTAGACGATGCGCGCGCGAGCGCGTTTCTTTGGAACCCTGGTTGCGAGTCCCAAAGTCTGATGACAGCCGCCGCCGCACCGG
This sequence comes from Caulobacterales bacterium, assembly GCA_017303355.1. Lineage (GTDB taxonomy): Bacteria > Pseudomonadota > Alphaproteobacteria > Caulobacterales > Aquidulcibacteraceae > Vitreimonas. The sequence continues at coordinate 147,611 of JAFLCU010000001.1, forward strand.
CCAACCGCAGCAACGCGCCCGCCTCATGGCCTGCGTGCAGCGCTTGCCGAGCCGGCGCATCGGGTGTGTACGCGCCGTTACACAGAACGACGCAAGACAACATTTCAGCCGTGCGGACCGAGTTCGTCTCCGTGCGCGCCAATGCCCTCATCTCACGCGCCGGAGAGACCCCGGCGTGCGTGCACACATTGCGACGCGGCTGGGCCATGCAGGTCGCGCACTTGAGCGACGGTCGTCGCCAGATTTTGCACTTCTTCGTTCCAGGCGATCTCCTGAACGTCGAAGCGCTGCTGTTAGGCGAGCGCGCGCAGGACGCCTCCATACGCGCGCTGACGGAAGCGGACCTCTGCTCGTTTCCCGTCGAGTCCGCGCGCACCTTGTTCGACGCCTCGCCCGCGCAGCGCGAGAGCCTTCTCGATTATACGCGCGCCTACATCGCCGGCCTCAGCCGTCGCCTCGCCGATATAGGCCAGCGCAGCGCGCAGGGCCGTATGGCGCAATTGCTGCTGGAGCTCTGGGAACGCCTCCGCGCGCGCGCGCTCGTTACAGACGACTCATTCGAAATGCCGGTGCGCCAGGAACATCTGGCCGATGCGCTCGGCATGACGCCGGTTCACGTCAACCGCACGCTCGGCGCGCTCCGCGCAGCCGGGATCATCGGTTTCGATCGCAAGACGATGCACGTGCTCGACGGCGCCCGCCTGCGCAAAGTCGCGGAAGACGAATAAGCTCAGCCCGCGAATGCGCGCTCGATCACGAAGCTGCCAGGCTCGCTATTGGCGCCCTCGACGAAGCCGCGCGCTTCGCATAATTCCTTCATCGCGTTCAGCACCGCCGACGAACCGCAAATCATGATACGGTCGCTCGCCGGATCGAGCGGCGGCGCCTGCATGTAGTCGAACAGCCGGCCATCCTCGATCAAGGTCGTGATGCGGCCTTCGAGCTTATGCGGATCGCGCGTGAGACTGGTCACGAGGCGGAGCTTCTTGGCCGCCTCCTCGCCCACCAGCGGATCGGCCAGGGTCGCTGCGACGAGTTCTTCGCCATAGACCAGTTCCGGCGCCGTGCGGCACGTGTGCGTGACGATCACCTCGCCGTAACGCTCATAGGTTTCCGGCTCACGGATCAGGCTCGCGAACGGCGCGATGCCGGTGCCCGTCGATACCAGGAACAACCGTTTGCCCGGCGTCAGCGCGTCGAGCACGAGCGTGCCCGTCGGCTTCTTGCCCAGAAGAATCTCGTCGCCGACCTTGATGTTCTGCAAGCGGCTCGTCAGCGGGCCATCCGGCACTTTGATCGAGTAGAACGAAAGCTGCTCGTCCCAAGCCGGGCTGGCGATCGAATAGGCGCGCAGCAGCGGCTTTGCCCCATTCATCAGCCCAAGCATCACGAACTCGCCGGAGCGGAAGCGAAACGCGCCCGGGCGCTCGCACGAGAACGCAAAGAGGAACTCGCTGTAATGCTTCACGGCCGTCACACGCACGACATGCACGTTCGCGGGCGGCGCGGCGAGAATAGCTGCTTGGTCTGCCATGACGCTCTACTTAACGGACGGCGCGGCGAAAGCCGTGAGGAAGGTCAATTCTGGATCAACGGAGGTTACGATTTGCCATACGGCGATGGAGGCCACAAAGCACCCAATAACGCCCATTAAGAGGCGCGGCCGAACGACGCTTACGGCAAAAGCCGCAATTGGCGCGGCCAGAACGCCGCCAATGATGAGCCCCGCGATATCCGTCCAGCGCACGCCGCCCAGCGTGAAGAAAAACGTCGCCGAGATCGCCGCCGTGACGAAAAATTCCGACACATTCACGCTGCCCACCGCTTCGCGCGGCGGGTGGCCGCGGCCCAGCAAGGTGGTGGTGGAGATCGGCCCCCAGCCGCCGCCGCCGGCCGCGTCCAGAAAGCCGCCGAACAAGCCGACGGCCGCGCTGCTGTTGGGCGACACCGCCGCCTGCGGCAACTTCCGGAACGCCAGCGTCACAACGAAAACGCCCATCAAGAGCAGATATGCCGAGACCACCGGCTTGATGATGTGCAGCGGCAGATAGGAAACAGCGGCAGCGCCCGCGATACCGCCGACAATGCCGGCCGGCGCCAAGCGCAACACCAAGCTCCAGTTCACGTTCTTGCGCCACGTATGCGCCGCGCCCGAAACGCCGGTGGAAAATATCTCGGCCGTATGCACGGCCGCACTCGCCGCCGCCGGCGGCACGCCGAATGCCATCAGAAAGGAAGTCGAGACGAGCCCGTAGGCCATGCCGAGCGCGCCATCGACAAGTTGCGCGACGAAGCCGACGACGAGCGATTGCCAGAAAAAAGGATCCATGGCGCTTATGCCAATCCGTGTTGCGCCAAGCGCGCGCGCGCGTCGGCGACCAAGGCGTCGAAGGTCGCGCCCTGCTGGCGCAAGCGCACGCGCGATTCCGCGATCTCGTCGAGCGCGTCGGCCCATGCCTCGGGGAACGCTTCCTCCAATTGTTCACGCGCCGCGCGCGCCACCGCCGGGCTCGAGCCGCCCGTGCCCACCGAAAGCGTCAGCTTCCCACGCCGCACCACGGCCGGCGTATGGAAATCGCACAGCGGCGGCACGTCCTCCACATTCACCAGCACATGCGCGCTGCGCGCCGCGTTGGCCAGCACTTCCGCCTTCTCGATCGGCAGATCGGCGATCCACACCGCATGATAAGTCGCGAGCTCCGCCGCGTTCGGCAGACGCCGCTCGATCCGGCCCGCCATCGCGGCGAGATCAACGGACGGCTCGTCGGACCAAACCTCCGGCGCGGCGCCGCCATTCCGCAGCCACAGCAAACGCCGCACCGCGAGCGCACTGCGGCCGATCAGGGCGATGCGCGCCTGCGCCGGATCGAGATAGAGCGGGATCATGCGGCGTTCGCCGCATCAAGCGCACCGCGCGCCGCGCGCGCCACTTCGCCAACCACCATGATCGCAGGCCCCTCGCCCAAAAGCACGGCCAGCGCCGGCAAATCGCCCAGCACGCCGCGAATGACTTTCTCTTCCGCGCACGACGCGCTCTCGATCAGCGCCACCGGCCGGCTCGCCGGCGCCCCAAGCTCAAGCAGCGCCTCGCGCACGCGCATCGCATGCGTGGCGCCCATATAGATCACCGCCGTTTCAGCAGCGGCGGCCGCGCGCGCCCAATGCATGTTCTCATCGCCGCCCTTCGCCGTGCTTGGCGTCACAAACGTCACCGAACGCGACACGCCGCGCGATGTCAGCGAAGCGCCCAATGCGGCTGCGGCGGCAAAACCCGCGCTCACGCCCGGCACGGTGACCACGGGCACGCCCGCTTCGCGGCACGCCTCAATCTCTTCCGTGGCGCGGCCAAACAGGTGCGGATCGCCGCCCTTCAGCCGCACCACATTCTGATAGCGCAACCCCATGCGCACCAGCAGCCGCGAAATGAAGCGCTGATCCACCGACGGCCGATGGCCGCGTTTGCCGACATTATAGAGCTTCGCTTTCGTCGCCAGCGCCAGCACATCGGCGCCCACCAGCGCGTCATGGAGCACGATATCCGCTTCCGCGAGCAAACGCGCGGCGCGCAGCGTCAAGAGATCGGCCGCGCCCGGCCCCGCGCCAACGAGATAAACTGTACCCGTCATTGCACGATCTCCCGGATCATACCGGCGGCGGCGGTTTGGTTGGTGTCGGCATCGAACAACACAAACGCGCCCGTGCCTGGCAATTCGGCGAACGCATCGGCCAGGATCGGATCGCGCGCGGCGACCTGCACGCTGGCGATATCGTTCAGCTTCAGTTCGCTCGATGGCACATTGTCGAGATTGCTCACATCGCGCACGAAGCGGATCTCTTCGATCAGCGCCTGCGTTTCCAGCGCGCCCTGGCGCAAGCGATAGCGCCGCCCAGGAACCCATGCATTCTCGTCAAGCCAGCAGAGATCGGCGACAACGCGGCGCGCGTAGCGTACCTCCGTATCCGCGATCACGCCGCCCTGCGCCAGATCGCGATCCTCGCTCAGCTCCACCGCGACCGAAGCGCCCACCTCCGCGTAAGCGACGCCCGCGCCACCGACGCGCACATGCGCCACAGTCGCCGCGAACGCGCCAGGGCCGACACGCACCTTATCACCAGGCTTCACAGCGCCGGACTCGATCCGCCCCGCATAGAGCCGCGTATCGCCGTCGCGCAGCACCACCTGCACCGGCAAACGCAACGGCGCGGTCGCCAGCGATTGCTTGCGCGGCGCGCCTTCCAGCAGCTCGACCAAAGTCGGCCCCTGATACCAATCCGGTCCACCGCGATGCACGACATTCTCGCCGCGTTTGGCCGACACCGGCACGAAGGCGATGTTCTTGATGTTCAGGATGCCGGCGACGTCATTGAAGGCGCCGCGCACTTCATCGAAGCGATCCTGCGACCAGCCCACCAAATCCATCTTGTTGACGGCGACGATGATGTTGAGCCCCATCAAGGCCGCGACGGCCGCGTGACGGCGCGTCTGCGGCCTCAGCACGCCCTGCTCCACCCGCGCCACGTCGATCACGATCACCGCGACGTCCGAGACGCTGGCGGCAGTCACCATGTTGCGCGTGTATTGCTCGTGGCCCGGCGAATCCGCGATGATGAAACTGGTGCGCGGCGTCGCAAAATAACGATACGCCACGTCAATCGTAATGCCCTGCGCGCGCTCGGCCTCGAGGCCATCGGTCAGCGCGGCCAGATCGATCTCATCGGCATCGCCGTCGAGCCCTGCGGCTTGATCGCGCATCAGCACTTTGGAATCGAGCAGAAGCCGGCCAATCAGGGTCGACTTGCCGTCATCGACACTGCCAGCCGTCATGAAGCGGACTTGCTCGCCGTTCCAATTCTGCGTGGGCCGGAAGAACGTAGCGCCGTCCATTAGAAATAGCCTTCCAATTTGCGGCGCTCCATGGCGGCCGCATTGGCGCGATCATCCATGCGCGTGGCGCCGCGCTCGGAGACCGACGCCGTCAATGTTTCCAGAAGCACGTCCTCGGCGTTCGCCGCGAAGCTCTCGACCGGGCACGTGCACGTAATGTCGCCTACCGTGCGGAAACGCACCGGCAAACGTTCCACGCGTTCATCCGCGCGCGGCGGCGTGATCTCGGTGATCGGAAATAGCAGACCATCACGGCGCACGACATCGCGATCGTGCGTGTAATAAAGCGCCGGCAACGCAAGCTTTTCGCGCGCGATATAGGCCCAGACATCCGCTTCCGTCCAATTCGAGAGCGGGAAGATGCGCATGTTCTCGCCAGCGGCGAGGTGGCGATTATAGAGGCCCCACAGCTCGGGACGCTGCGCGCGCGGCCGCCAGGCGCCAAACGCATCGCGGTGCGAGAACACGCGTTCTTTCGCGCGCGCCTTTTCCTCATCGCGGCGCGCCCCGCCGATGAGCGCGTCAAACTGGAATTCTTGCTGCGCCTCCAGCAGCGTCACCGCTTGCGCCGCGTTGCGGCTGGCGGTTTCGCTGGCCAGACGCACGCTGCCACGGCGGATGGATTCTTCCACGCCACGCACGACCAGCTTCAGCCCCGCCTCCGCCGCACGCTGATCACGGAACTCCAGCACTTCCGGGAAATTGTGGCCCGTATCGATGTGCAGCAGCGCAAATGGCGGCTTCGCGGGTGCGAACGCCTTCAACGCGAGATGCAACAGCACCGCACTGTCCTTGCCACCCGAAAACATCAGCGCCGGACGCGCATAATGCGTCAGCTCGCGCAAAATATAGACCGCCTCCGCCTCGAGCCGGTCGAGGCGCGCCATCGCCGCCAGCGACGCGTGCGTTTCTAGCGCTCCGCCGCTCATCAGCGCGCCGCGTTCAGTGTCGTATGCAAGCCGCATTCTTTGCTGTCCTGATTTTCCCACCACCAACGGCCATTGCGCGGGTCTTCGCCCGGGCGGATCGCCTTCGTGCAAGGTTCGCAACCAATGGAGACGTAGCCGCGCTGATAAAGCGCGTTCATCGGAATATCGAAGCGCGCGGCATAGGCGAGCACATCAGCCCAAGCCCAATCCGCGAGCGGATTGTATTTCTGCATGTTGCGCTCTGAATCGCGCTCGGATTCCGGCAATGCCCCGCGCGTGATCGCCTGATCGCGACGCTGGCCGGTGATCCACGCGTCGCGCCCGCTCAGCGCTTCGTTGAGTGGACCGACCTTGCGGATGTTGCAGCAAAGTTTGCGCGCGGCCACGCTATCGTAGAAGCCATCCTTGCCGTGCGCGACGATATAAGCCGCAACCGCGTGCGCATCGGGGCGGCGCACATCGATCTCGATGCCGTAGCGCTCTTTCACTTGCGGGATGAGCGCCAATGTCTCCAGATTGAGTCGGCCGGTTTCGAGCGTGAATATCTCGATCGGCAGTTTCAGGCGCGCGATCACATCGGTGATCACCATGTCCTCGGCGGAGAGGCTTGAGGCCAAGGCCGGGCGTTCGTGGCGCGCGGCGAGTTGAGCGAGCGCGCGCTCCAGCAAGCGCACCCGCGCGGCGAAATTCGCGTCGGCGCGATCCGTGGCCGTGCCCGCGACAACTGCGCCCTGATACGGCACGCCAAACGAATCGAGCGAGCGAAGCGCAATGTCCGCGCTTTGATCCGCGCGCAGCGCGAATGAATCGAAGCCCACGCGCGCCATGGCGAACACTTGGTCGGCCGTCACCGCGCCCTGCGCGCGCAGTCGGCCCTGATAGTTCAGCCGCTTGCGTAGCAAAAACGCATGCGAATAGCCGCGGCCGTCGCCGATGCGGTGGAAATCAACCGAGATCAAAGCCGCATTGCCGATGCGGCCGTCCAACTTTTTCACGTCATCGGCCGGCTGCAGCAGAATCGCGCCGCCCTCTTGCGAGCCGTCGAGCCATTCCTGCATCGACAGATATTGGCCGCCTTCCCATTCCGTGCTGGTGGGCGCCGTCGGCTGCTTCACGTTCGGCACGATCTTCTTGCGCACATCGCCGTGGCCCTCATTGGCCGGCTTCGGCGCTACCGGCGCGGCGCGCTCCGGCGCCTGGCCGATCACTTTGGCGCCCCGCGCGTCGAGTTCGATCACGAGGTTCATGCGGCGACGGGCTCCTCGATCAAAGCGGCCTTGAACGAGTCAGCGCCCAGGCGTTCGACGGCGGCGATGAAGCTCTCGCCCTCGTCGCGGTGCGCAAGATAATGGCGCGCCAAGCGATCGATCACGCCTGGCACTTCTTCCTGACGCACCGACTTGCCCGTCAGCACGCCCAGCCGGCCCACGCCATCGGCGCGGCCGCCGAGCAGCACTTGATACCAATCCTCGCCCGCCTTCTCGACGCCAAGCACGCCGATATGGCCGACATGGTGATGCGCGCAGGCATTGATGCAGCCCGACACATTGATGGCTATCGCGCCAAGCTCTTGCTCGATCGGCGCCAAGGTCTCGGCGATCGCCGCCGAGAGCGGGATCGATTTGGCGTTGGCGAGCGAGCAGAAATCGCCGCCCGGGCAGCAAATGATGTCCGACGCCATGTCGATATTCGCGCGCGCCAGCCCACGTGAATCCAATTCGCCGAACAGCGCATGCAGCTTGGCGCGCGGCACGTGCGGCAGGATCAGGTTCTGGTGATACGAAACGCGGATCTCATTGAAGCTGTAGCGATCAGCGAGATCGGCGATGAAATCCATCTCGTCCGAGGTCGCGTCGCCCGGCGCTACGCCTTCGCGCTTCAGGCTGATCGTCACGGCGGCGTAATCGGCGTGGCGGTGCGCCTTGATGTTGCGCTTCTTCCAGGCCCGGAAATGCGCATCGACCGGCAGCGTCTTCGACGCCGGCTCCGACCAGCTTTCCAGCGGCGGATCGGCGAAGAATTTCGCGACGCGATCCAACGCGTCCTGCGTCAGCGTATTCGGCCCATTGCGCAGATGCGCCCAATCGCGTTCCACCTCGGCGGCGAACGCTTCCGCGCCAAGCTCTTGGACTTGGATCTTGATGCGCGCCTTGAAGATATTGTCGCGCCGGCCGAGGCGATTGTATGCGCGCAGCACCGCCTCGCTGTAGGTGAGCATTTCGCTCCAGTGCAGATCGCGCTTGATGATCGAGGCGATGCGCGGCGTGCGCCCTTGCCCGCCGCCGACCTTCACGACCAGGCGCACCTCGCCCGCGTCATCGCGATAGAGATCGAAGGCGAGGTCGTGCACGGGCGTCGCGGCGCGGTCTTCCTCGGCGCCGTTGAACGCGACCTTGAACTTGCGCGGCAGGTGCGCGAATTCCGGATGCAGCGTCGACCATTGCCGCATCAGCTCGCAATACGGACGCGGATCGACGATCTCGTCCTGCGCCAGCCCCGCGAACGCATCGGTGGTGACATTGCGCACGCATGAGCCGCTGGTCTGGATCGCGTGCATCGAGACGGTCGCCAGTTCGGCCAGAATATCTGGGACTTCTTCGACCTTCACCCAATTGTACTGGATGTTTTGGCGTGTGGTGAAATGACCGTAACCGCGATCATAGCGCCGGGCGATGTCGGCCAGCTTGCGCAGCTGCGTCGATGACAGCACGCCGTACGGAATGGCGATGCGCAGCATCGGCGCGTAGCGTTGAATATAGAGCCCGTTTTGCAGGCGTAGCGGCTTGAACGCGTCCTCGTCCAGCTCGCCAGCCAGGTAGCGCAGCGTCTGGTCGCGAAATTGCGCTACGCGTTCCTCAACGATGAGGCGGTCGACGGCGTCGTAGCGGTACATAGCAAAAGCGGCCTGGGAGGAGACGGGCAGCGGGCCCCACCGAGCCCAGACAATGGGCGCCGCCCCGGCCCCAAGACAGCCCGCCCCCCTTAAGCGTAGCTTCAGGCCCACTAATACCCGACTTGCCTGGTGGACTTTAACGCCACTCTTTAAATCTCACCCATCCCCGGGGCGCGGCTGTTTAGGCTGTTTAAAAGTTGGAGCGCGCCGCTCCGCGGCGCATGCGCGGCGGAGCCGCGCGCTCCCGTTTTCAGGCGCCGCGTGTGGGATAGACCACGCACTAATCCTACGGCGTCATTTTTAAAAACGCCGCAACGCCAAGCGCTTGCAAGAATCTTCGCGCAATCAATCCGACCGCTTCACAACGGCCGCATAATGGCGGCCATGAAACATCACCGGCCCCACATCTCACAGCATCGCTTGGAAAGGTTCGCGACTTGGTCGCGGCTGATGCTTGTGTGGTTTGCCGGGATTTTCGCTGGCGTTTGCACCAAATCACGTCGCCTGCGCCGCTACGGCGATCTCACGCTCGATCGTCTCGCGACCCAAGTCGCCGCCATCATCTACCACCGCGCCGTCAATCTGCTTAGCCTCTATGCACGTCCGCAAGAAACCGTGCGCGTGTTCGGCACACGCGGCTTTAACCAACGCACCGGCCCCAAAAGCCTCGTGCGCGCCGCGCATGGTTCGTGGCTGCGCAAAGCCTTGCGCCATCGCGATCCCGTCGCGCGCATCTCCATATTGCTGCACGCGCTCGCGCACATCGACCGTTACGTCGCGCGCATCCTGCCGCGTCTGAAGCGCCGTCTGACGCGCATCTCAGCGCGCGTCATCGCCGCCCCGCCAGCGCACGCCGTGCGCTCACTCGCGATCGCGGACATCTGCGCCGCTGATTCCTCCTAAGCGGACCGCCGGCTCGCCGCGCCGGCATGCCTGACACAAACCCAACCGTGTGGAGCCCCGCTCCACACGGCCAAACGTGCTGCGCCCAATATGGACCGCCGGCGCCCCCGCCGGCCCGCACCGGCCTTCGCGGGTTGGAGCGCGTCGCTCCCGCGACGCATGCGCGGCGCAGCCGCGCGCTCCCTCCTTCCGAAGCCCTCTCCAAGCGGCGGTTGCAATCTCCAAGAGATCAGCGCTTCGGAAGCGCGGCCCAATAATCGAAATCAAGCACGACGTTGGGATCGTATTCGCCGGCGTCGTTCTTGAACGGGAAATCCGCGGCCGGTTTGTTTTTCACGGCCACCAGGCGCAAACGCAACGCGCCGATTTCACCCAAATCCTCCTTCGCCAGCACTTCCGACCACGCATAAAGCGTGTCGCCCGCAAACAGTGGATTGACGTGGCGCCCGCCATTGATGGCGATCATCAGCTGCGCGTTGGCGAGGCCGTTGAAGGCCAGCGCGCGCGCGATCGAGATGGTGACGCCGCCATAGATGAGGCGCTTGCCGAAGCGTGACTCTTTCTGCGCCAGCGCGTCGAAATGCACTTTCGCTGTGTTCTGATAAAGCCGCGTGGCGAGCTGATGCTCGGCCTCCTCCACCGTCATGCCGTCGACGTGATCGATCTTTTCGCCAACTTCGTAATCCTGAAACGCGTGCGGCGAACCGGCGAGCCCAAAATCATAATCGGTGAAATCGATACCCTGCGGCAGCACAAGTTCGGGCGGCGGCACGGATGAAGCTGGAGTCTTCGGCGGCGCATCAATCACTTCGGCGCTCGCCTCGCGCTTGTTGACCATCACCCAGCGCACATAGGAGAGCACAGGGATTTCGTCTTGATTGAAGCCCGTCGTGCGCACAGTGACGACGCCGGTTTTGCCGTTCGAATTCTGCTTCACGCCCAGCACTTCGGAGACGGCGTTCAACGTGTCGCCAGCATAAACCGGCGCCAAGAACCGGCCCTCGGCGTAGCCAAGATTGGCGACGGCGTTCAACGAAATATCCGGCACGGTTTTGCCGAACACAGTGTGAAACACGAGCAGCGGATCAACCGGCGCGCCCGGCAGCCCGCAATTCTGCGCAAAGCTGTCGGCGCTGAAGAGCGCGTAACGCGAGCCCGTCAGCGCGATATTAAGCGCGACATCGCCTTCCGTGATCGTCCTCGGCGTCGCATGCGCGATGATTTGGCCTTGGCGGAAGTCTTCAAGGAAATTGCCGGGATTTGATTTCGTGGTCATGCGTCTTCTCTTTGCGTCGGCGCGGGCGCGGGCTCAACCGCTTCCGGCGCGAGCCAGCCAGAATAATGCGTCAATCGCCCGATCAAAGGCAGTGCGATGGGGACATCGAAGCGAAAGCGGCCTTCTGCATCCTGGCTTTCCGTCGCGGTCGAGCGCGGCGCCAGCCACGACGGCAAACGCAACGGGCCGATGCGCCATCCGATAATGCTCATCGTGAGCGTGCCTTTCTCCGCCGCGACCTTCATATCGAACGAAAACGGGCCAAAGCGTTCACTGACGACGCCCGGCCCCACGACGCACAGCCGGCTTTCCATGCGCTTTCCGGAAAAGCGGCGCGTCCACACCTCCTTGTCCGGACCGAGGCGTTTGACCACGGCGACCTCCACCGGCGCGTCGGCGCGCGGCAGGCCGAACAGCGCCGCAATGAAGGCAGCCAAGGGCGATGTTGCGCTACGCACTTCAGCGATGCCGCGCATACGCGTGACAGGGCCAGCGCGATGCGCCGCGCGCACCGCCGGCGCGAGCGTTTCGAATGCGTCGCCCAGCGCCAACTCAAATGGCGAACCGAGTTGCGCTGCATCGATCAACGTCGTGAAGCCATGCCGGCCGAACTCCGGAGCGAACTCTTCCAGGTCGACCATGCCGACACAAGCGCGCGCGCCAGGCGGAAGCGCTTCGCCCCGCACGAAGCGCCGCGCCAGAATGAGCGCGGCGAAGGTTGGCGTGTAGGGACCCAAACCGTCAGGCGCGAACATCGTCCAGCGCGCGTACGCCGGACGATCTTCCCTGTCGCGCCCAAGCGCTTCGACGACCATGCCGCCGCGGTCGCTGCCGAACGGCCGCAGCCAATCGCCGAGTATCCGTAGCGGATCGGCGAGCCAGCTCAGATTGTGCAACCCGCCCCAGCGCTTCAGCGCGCTGATCATCTCCATGCCACGCTGCATGATCGGCAATTCAAGGCCCGCGGCGAAGATTGCGCCATCGCGCGGCGCATAATGCGCCGGGATCAAATCCAAATCCGGCACCTCGGCCAGCGCATAGCGCCGCCGCCCGATCAGCGGCGCATCAATCGCACCGCAATTGGACCAGCCGCCGCGCGTACGCCAGGCGCCGTCCTCGAACACGAGCACCGGCGCACCGGTCCATGACAGGATCGCCTTCATCACCGCCGGGCCGCGCTCCATTTGCGTCGCGGGGGCGATGCCGGCGCGGATGCTGTCGATACGGCCCCAGCCGGCGCACACGCGCGCGAGCACGGCGTGCGTCAGCGCCGGCGTCGAGCTCGCGCCGGTGATGGCGGCGACGCCGTTCGCGCGCGCCAGCGCGTCGAGGCCCGGAAACGCGGCGACGAAATCGCGGGCGTCGGCGAGGTCGAGATAATTGGCGCCGGCTTCGATCACCGCGCGCGCGAAGCGCAAATCCGCGCCTTGGAACGGGCCCGCCGCATCGATCACCAGATCAACGCGCGTGGCGCGCACGGTATCGGCCGTCGCGGTTTCGCGATCGAGCGCGATCGCGTCCGCCGCGCCGACCGCGCGCGCCGCGTCCTGGGCGCGTGCAAGCGAGCGTCCCGCCAAGGTGACGTGCGCATCCGAGCTGGCGATCAAGCCAAGCGCCAGACGTCTGCCAAATACGCCGGCGCCGCCCACAATGAGCACGCGCTTCATGGCGCCTGATCCAGAATGCGAGCGCGGAATCGCGGATCGCCGGCCCAGCATTGCGCTCGACGGCCAAACCATTGGTATCGGTTGCGGGCGACGTGATCATAAATCCAGTTGCGCAAACCACGCGGCAGCACGCGCGCCACGGCGGTCCACCGCCAACCGGGCAACACCGCAAGCACAGCCAGCGCCGCATCGGCGCGAAAGCTTGCGCGGCGATCGACAATCGCCATATTCGTTTGTGGCGCGTCCGCGTCGATCCCAAAACGCCGCGCCAGGGCGCGGCCAAACGGCGATTGGATCGCCACGAATTTGAAGCGCGTCGCCCCGTCGTGGCGATGCACGAAATGCGCCGCATGCGAGCACAACACGCAATCGCCGTCGAACAGGATCATATCCTGCGTAACGTCCGGCGCGTCGACGGCGTGCCAATCCATGGCTCAAACGTAGCGCGTCTCTCTTCCACCTCGAATGAGGCAAAGCGTCTCCGGTTACGCCGGCGCCTCGATCGCGTCCGCCACCGCGACGAGCCGCGTCGCCTCTTCCAGATGCAACAGCTCGGCCATCTTGCCATCTACCTTGATCACGCCCTTGCCGGCGTTTTCCGGCAGCGCGAAGGCGGCGATTACGGCGCGGGCGCGGGCGAGTTCTTCCTCGCTGGGAGCGAACACGGAATTGGCGGTTTCGATTTGGCTGGGGTGGATCAGCGTCTTTCCGTCGTAGCCGAATTCGAGACCCTGGCGGCACTCGACTTCAAGGCCCGCGCCATCGGCGATGTCGTTGAACACGCCGTCGATGGCGCTGAGGCCTTCGGCGCGGGCGGCGAGCACGGCGAGCGAGAGCGGCGCGTAAAACGCGGCGCGGCCGTTCGTGGCGCGGGCGCGGGTTTCCTTGGCGAGGTCATTGAGGCCGAGCACGAAAGCGGAGAGCCGGGTCTTGCGCGCGCAGGCCGCGATCTCGGCGATGTTGAAGAACGCGCGCGGCGTTTCGATCATGACCCAGAGCGTCGCCGTGTCGGGAAAGCCGGCGGCGGTCATCGCGTTGTCGAGCGCGACCACCTCTTCGGCGCTGCTGACCTTCGGCGCCAGCAAGCCATCCGGCTTGGCCGAACCGGCGGCGACAATGTCGTCCCTGCCCCAAGGCGTCGCGAGCGCATTGGCGCGGACGATGATCTCGCGCTTGCCATAGCCGCCGCCCTTCACGGCGTTAACGACTTGCGCGCGCGCAGCCTCTTTCGCTTCGGGCGCGACGGAATCTTCGAGATCGAGTAGAAGCACATCGGCGGGCAGTGTTTTCGCCTTCTCCAAGGCTTTCACATTTGCGCCGGGCATATAAAGACAGGAACGGCGCGGACGTGCGGACATCTTGGTTGCTCTCGACTGACGTGCAAGCGACCATCGCGGGCGCGCCAGATGACGAGGTTCTTGCCGCGTGAAGACGGTTTTGTCGATCCAGAGTCAGGTGGCCGGCGCGCGCGTGGGCAATTCTGTCGCGGCCTTCGCCATGGAGCGGCTGGGCGTGCGCGTGTTGCAGCTGCCGACGGTGATTTTGGGGCGCCGCCCCGATCACGGCCCGCCCGGCGGCGGCCCAATTCCGGCGCCGACGTTGAGTGCGATGATCGATGGCCTCGCCGCCGACGGTATCCTGGCCGAGATCGACGCCGTGCTCACCGGTTACCTCGGCGCGGCCGATCATGTCGGCGTGGTGGTCGACGCCGTGGAGCGGGTGAAAGCCGCCAACAAAAAAGCCGTGTTCATATGCGACCCAGTGCTTGGCGACGACGGCAAGCTTTTCGTGAAGGACGAGATCGCCGAAGCGGTGTTGCGTGGGCTGGTGCAGCACGCGGACTGGCTGACGCCGAACGCCTACGAGCTTGGCTTGATCACCGGGCGCAACGTGGATTCGCTGGAGAGCGCGCGCGAGGCGGCGCGGCGTGTTGGCAAGCCGGTTCTGGTCTCGTCGATCCGAACGGCTTTGGGGTTGGGCAATCTGCTCGCGGCCCCAACGGGCGATTGGTTTTGCGAAACCGCGCGCCTGCCGCGCGCGCAGAAAGGCGCCGGCGATCTGCTGACCGCGCTCTATGTCGCGCGCCGTGTGCGCGGCGACGCGCTGGTGATGGCGCTCGAAGGCGCAACGGGCGCCGTGTACGACGTGATCGTGCGTTCGCTTGCGGCGGACAGCGAGGATCTGCTGTTGCCGGAGGCGCAAGACCTGCTCGAAGAACCGGTGACGTGGCCGCGCGCCCGGTACATGGAGTTGAATTGATGGTGGAAGGCTATTTCGCGCCAGGGTTTGAGCGCGTGCGCGAGGCGTTCGCGGCCGGCTTGAGCGAAGAGCTAGGGGCAAGCTTTGCCGCCGTGCGCAACGGCGAGGTGGTGGTCGATCTTTGGGGCGGCTGGGCCGATCGCGGACAAACCAAACCATGGACGCGCGAGACGATCGCGCCGGTCTATTCGACGACGAAAGCGATCAGCGCGATCGTGATGGCTTGGCTCTATGATCGCGGTCTGCTGGATTACGAAACGCCGACCGCAACGCTCTGGCCGGAATTCGGCGTGCACGGCAAAGATAAAGTCACCATCGCGCAAACGCTCGCCCACATGGCCGGGCTGCCGGGCTTCATCAACCCGATCGATCCCGATCTTTGGCTTGATCCGCCCGCCTGCGCCGCGGCGCTCGCGGCGCTCGCGCCATTATGGGAGCCTGGCGCGGCGAGCGGCTATCATCCGATGAGTTGGGGTTATCTCGTCGGCGAGATGGCGCAGCGCGCGTCGGGACGCTCGGTCGGGACGATATTGCGCGAAGAGATTTGCGGGCCGCTCGGGATCGATTTTCGCATCGGCACGCCGGAGAGCGAACATCATCGCGCCGCGGAAATGAAGAAGCCGTCACGGCCGGGCGATTTCAACGAGATCACGCCGCCGCTGCGCGCCGCGTTCTTTTCGCCCTGGGCCGCGCCGGTGCGTGGCTCGACGCAATGGCGCAAGATTGAGATTCCATCCGCCAATGGTCATGGCGGCGCGCTATCGGTCGCGCGCTTGTACGAAATCTATGCGACCGGCGGATCGATCAGCGGCAGCCGCGTTCTCTCACAAGAGGCGTTCGACGCACTGACGACGCGGCGCTTCAAGGGCGATGATCTGGTGCTGCCGTTCAATATCGATTGGCGCACCGGCGTGATCGGCAACTCGAACCGCTTCTATGGGCCAAACATTGAAGCGTTCGGCCATTCGGGCGCCGGCGGGTCCGTTGGTTTCGGCGATCCGGCGGCGAGCGTTTCGGTTGGTTACGTGATGAACAAGCAATCGCACCACATCATGGGCGACCCGCGCTCGCTGAAGCTGATCGACGCGCTTTATTCATGCCTCTGAGCCGGCGCACGTACGAGATCGCCGCGTGCCTCGTCGCACTGGCGATGCTCGCGGCGATGCTGGCGCTCTTGGCGCAAGCTAAGGGCCTGCTGCTTGCCAATGGCCAGCCGCTGTTCGGTGATTTCATCACTTTCTGGAGCGCCGGACGCGCCGCGATCGAAGGCGATGCCGCATTGGTGCATGATCGCGCCTTTCTGTTTACGCTGCACGAGCAAGCCGTACCTGGCGTTCAGTTCGTCGGCCCCTGGAATTCGCCGCCGCAATTTCTGCTGATCGTCGCGCTGTTCGGGACGATGCCCTATCCCGTCGCCGGCATCGTGTTTCTCGCCGCCACCGGTGCGCTCTACATTTATGCTGCGCACAAATTGCTGCCGGATACACGCGCACTTATCTTCGCCGTTACGGCGCCAGCGGCGCTTTATCATTTGGGCACGGTGCAAAGTGGCCTTCATATCGCGGGCATCAGTGCGCTTGCACTCTACTGGCTCGATGCACGACCGCGCCTCGCCGGCGGATTGGTCGCGCTGCTGGCGATCAAGCCGCACCTCGCGATCGTTTGGCCGCTGATGCTTGCGCTCACCGGGCGATGGCGTGCGTTTGGCGTGGCGACGCTGGGATCGATTGCGTTTGCGGTGATCGCTGGCTGGGCGTTCGGCTTCGACGCCTACGTGCGCTTCTTCGAAAATCTCTCGGCATCGCAAGGCCTGATCAGTGGCCAGCACGTGGCGACACCGGCCTATGCGAGCCTTTACGCCAGCGCGCTCGGTCTCGGCCTGCCGCAAGCGGCGGCTATTGCTATGCAGGCGCTGAGCGCCACGGGCGCATTGATCGCCGCGATCATCTGCTTCCGGAGCGGCGAGCGCACGACACAAGGCGCGGCGTTGTGCGCGGCGACGCTGCTGGTTTCGCCCTATCTCTTCTTCTACGATTTCACACTGCTCGCCGTCGGCGCGGCGCTACTGGGTGCGCCACGAGATCGGTTCGAAACGATCGCAGCGGTGTTTGCGTGGGGCGCTGGGCTTTCGCTGGCGCTTGGCTATATCGCGCCGCTGCCGCTTTGCCCGCTCGCCGCGTGGCTCGTGCTCGCCGCCGCGCTCAAGCGTGCAGGAAGCGCGGCCCCTCGCCCGGCGCCAGAACCACACACGTAAGCGGCCCGCCAAAGCACGCGCCCGTATCCACATTGATGCGACGCCGATTCACGTGCGGCGTCTTGTCTTGCGTGGGCGTATGACCATGCACGACCACAATCCCCTCCAATTCGGGGCGATCCGGCCAACGCCCCGGATCAAAAAACTTGCGCGAACGCGTCCACATCCGAATGCCATCCGAGCACTCTGGAAAACGAATGGGATCGATGCCTGCGTGCACGAACACCAAGCCGCGCGCCTCATCGCGCCAAATCGTCGGCAAGGTACGCAGCCATTTTATGTGATCGCTATCGATCACCTCGCGCCAATGATCCTTCACCCCATGCGCCTGTTGGTACGAGCGGATCGTATCGTCGCCGCCATTGGTGGCCCAATGATAGAGCCCCATCGTCTCGTCGCGATCATAGGCGTGTAGCATCAGCTCTTCGTGATTGCCCTTGAGCGCAATCGCCTCGCCCGCCTGTGCTTCCTGCATCGCGCGCAACACGACAGCGCGGCTATCAGGGCCGCGATCGATCATGTCGCCAAGATAAATGATCTTGTGCGAGGCGCCCGCGCGCGCCGCGTCGTTACGAATGTCATCCGACAATCGTTCGAGTTTATCGGCTTCGCCATGAACGTCGCCGATGGCGTAATAGACGTGCTCACTCATCAATCATTAGCGCGGCGTAATGTGTCCCATGCGAAGAACGCTAGTCCCGCCCAGATCAACGCAAAGCTCACGCCGCGCAAGAGGGTGAAGGGTTCGCCGAAGGCAATGCCGGTCGCGAATTGCAGCGATGGCGCAAGGAATTGCAGAAGGCCGAGCGCGGTGAAGCTGACGCGCCGGGCGCCGAATGCGAACGCCATCAGCGGAATCGCCGTCACTGGCCCAGCCAATGCCAGGAGGATTGCGTGCGGCCAGCTTGTATTGAACGCGAGCGGCGCCTCGTTCGCCGTCCAAAGCATCAAGCCGATGGCGACAGGCGCTAACGCAATCGTTTCAACAAAAAGCCCAGTCGCGGCCGGCACGGCGGCGCGTTTGCGGATGACGGCGTAAACCGACCATGTGCCACAGAGCGCCAACGCCGCCCAGGGCGGTGCGCCGAGCGCGATCCCCTGCACGATCACGCCGATGAATGCGAGCGCAAGCGCGATGATCTGCGGCGTCCGTATCTTCTCGCCGAAGAACAATACGCCGACGGCGACGCTGACGAGCGGCGCGAGAAAATAGGCTAGTGAGGACTCGATCACCCGTGCTTGCAGCACGAGCCACACGTAAAGCCCCCAATTGAAGAAAATGAAAAACGCGGATGCGACGAGCGTCAGAAACATGCGCGGACGAAACGCCGCGCCAAGCTCGCGCAGGCCGCCGCGCCAGCCGCTCATGATAAAAACCGCGGCGAGCGCGGCTGGCGCACACCACAGGATGCGTTGCGCCAACACCTCCCGCACATCGGCGAAGGTCAGCAGCTTCAGATAAAGCGGCAGGAAGCCCCACATCAAATAGGCGGACGCGGCGGCAAGAAAGCCCGCGCGGCGCTCCGCATCCGAGGGCGACATGGGGCGTGCGGCGTCGCTCATGCAGTGGGGATTCCGTACGAGATTGAAATGAGTCCGGGCCGACACGGCTGTTCGCGTGCAATGATCGCCATGACGCCCCCTCGATGCGTAGATAGGAAATGCGCGCACGTTTCGCGCGCGCTTAGCAGCGAAACGCCAACACGTTTTGTAACAAAGCATGTCAGCTACGCTCGCAACTTCGGACCGCCGGCTTCCAGCCGGCATGCTTAAACTGCAAGCTATGTGCAGGCTGAGCAAAAATGCCGGCTGGAAGCCGGCGGTCCGAAGCTTGTTAAGCCGCCGCCAGGCGCTTGAACAAACCGCGGTTGAGCATGAGCTCGGCGATCTGCACGGCGTTGAGCGCGGCGCCCTTACGGAGGTTATCGCTGACGCACCAGAGCGAGATGCCGTTCTCGACCGTAGCGTCCTCACGCACGCGTGAGACGTAAGTCGCGAATTCGCCCACGGCCTCCACCGGCGTGATGTAGCCCTCATCCTCGCGGCGATCGACCAGCACGACGCCCGGGGCTTCGCGCAGGATTTCTTGCGCTTCTTCCGCACTGATCGGATTTTCAAACTCGATGTTCACAGCCTCGGAATGGCCAACGAACACAGGCACGCGCACGCAAGTGGCGGTCAGCTTGATCGAGGGGTCCATGATCTTCTTGGTCTCGACCATCATCTTCCACTCTTCCTTCGTGTAGCCATCCTCCATGAACACATCGATGTGCGGGATGACGTTGAAGGCGATCTGCTTGGTGAATTTCTCTTTCACCAGCTCGTCATTGACGAAGAGGCCGCGGGTTTGCGTCCAGAGCTCATCCATGGCGTCCTTGCCGGCGCCGGAGACCGATTGATAGGTGGCGACGACGACGCGCTTGACCTTCGCATGATCGTGCAGCGGCTTCAGCGCGACGACGAGCTGGGCGGTGCTGCAATTCGGGTTGGCGATGATGTTGAGCTTGTCATAGCCCAGCACGGCGTCCGGGTTCACTTCCGGCACTACCAGGGGCACGCGCGGATCCATGCGCCAGGCGCTTGAATTGTCGATGACGACAGCGCCCGTCGCGCCAATCTTTGGAGACCATTCCTTCGACACCGAACCGCCGGCGCTCATCAGGACAAGATCGACGCCCGAGAAATCGAAGGTTTCGAGGTCCTTGCACTTCAGCGTCTTGTCGCCATAGCTGACTTCCATGCCCACGGAGCGGCGCGAGGCGATGGCGATCACCTCGTCGGCCGGAAACAGCCGCTCTTCCAGAATGGTGAGCATTTCCCGGCCCACATTGCCGGTGGCGCCGACGACGGCTACGCGCAATCCCATGAAATACCTCCCGCGGCCGCGCCGCGCCTCTTGCTGCTAAAGAAAATCCGCGCCTTTTCCAAGGCGGTGCGCGCGGTTAGGATC
This sequence comes from Caulobacterales bacterium, assembly GCA_017303355.1. Classification (GTDB taxonomy): domain Bacteria; phylum Pseudomonadota; class Alphaproteobacteria; order Caulobacterales; family Aquidulcibacteraceae; genus Vitreimonas. The sequence continues at coordinate 167,627 of JAFLCU010000001.1, forward strand.
GCCGCCACCGGGGGAGCGCCATGGTCGACAACGCCACCAATCTGGAAATCTACAAACTCCTGGTCGAGGACGTCCGCGACGCCCGCCGGGCGCGACGCGAACTCTCGAACGTCTTCACGACGTTGAACCTCGCCGGCATCGGCGCGCTGGGTTTTCTTTCCAGCGCCGATGGACTGCCCAATCCCGTGCTGTTCACGCTCTGCGCGCTCGCGCTGGCGTTCACTTGCATCATCTGGCGCACGTCCAACTCGTACTACACGGTGCTGCTCGCGGCGAAATACAAGAACATCTACGCCGTCGAGGAAGACCTCGGCGTGCATCCCATTCGCAGCGAGTGGGAGATGATCACGGGCAAGCGCCGCGCGGTGAAATGGTGGTCGTTGGAGCGCGCCATGCCGCTGCTCTTCATCATTGGCTACGCGGTGTTCTTCGCGGTGCAGGTCGGCGGCGCCGATTTCGGCGCGCTGTTCGACGGCTTGCAGGACGCCATCGCTGGCGCCCTGCGGAGCGTTGGACTGCGCTAGGCTCAGCACGCCAAAGCCTCACGCGCGCCGAAACCGCGCTCCAGCGCCGGCGTATAGAGCATCCGCTTCACCAGCGCGCTTGCGCCACGGCCGATCGAGAACAGGTTTTCGGTTTCGCCCGTATAGGCAAAGCCGCCCTTCTGCAGCACGCGGCCCGAGGCGGGGTTGTCGGCGAAATGGCCGGCTTGCAATGCGCCCAGCGTGCACGCTTCGCTGATGAAGCCGCGCAGCGCCTCGGTGGCGTAGCCTTGGCCCCAATAGGGCCGGCCAAACCAATAGCCGACTTCAAAGCTCTCATCGCCGCGCTTATGTGCGCCGATCGTGCCTACCAAGCCCTCGCCTTCGCGATCGACCGCATAGACGAAATCCTCGTCAAGAGGCTTCCGCGCATTGAGCGTCATGATCCAGCCTTCGGCCGCGCATTCGAGATACGGCGTCGGCGCGCGCAGAATCATGCACGCGACCCCCGGATCGCCGGCGAAGCGCGCCACACGAGCAGCATCGCTCATGCGCAGCGGCCGCAACCGCAACCGTTCTGTCTGGATCTCAATCACGTCCCGCATGCGAGCCTCCTTTGGCTCTGGCTTGCGCGGGGCATGAAAAATGGGGCGCCTTGATCCGGGCGCCCCACGCTATTTCGGGAACCGGATCGCCCTGTTTGTCAGGCGATCCGGGAAAGTCTCTTCCGGGTCTCGCCTATTCGGCCGCGGCCATAATCGGCGCGATGGATACGTAGGTTCGGCCGTCGCGTTTCGTCGCGAACGCCACTTTGCCTTCACAGAGGGCAAAGAGCGTGTGGTCGCGACCGAGGCCGACGTTATTACCCGGATGGAACTTGGTGCCGCGCTGGCGCACGAGGATTTCGCCGCCATTGACGGACTGGCCGCCAAAACGCTTCACGCCCAGGCGTTGGCCCGGCGAGTCGCGACCGTTGCGAGAGCTGCCGCCTGCTTTTTTGTGCGCCATGACGTCCTCGTACGAACCTTATTGGGCCTAGTGGCTTTGCTTAGCCGATGGCCGTGATCTTGATGTGGCTTTCGGTCTGACGGTGACCGATCTTGCGACGATAGGTGTTGCGACGGCGCTTCTTGAACACCGTGACCTTGTCGCCCTTCTTGGTTTCGATCAGCTCGCCCGTGACCTTCACGCCGGCGACGTCCTTGCCAAGCTTCACGGTCTTGCCGTCGCCCGTCATCAGAACGCTGTCGAAGGTGATCTTCGCGCCCGCATCGCCTTCTAGCTTTTCGACGACAATCACGTCGTCCTTGGCCACCCGGTATTGCTTGCCGCCCGTTTTGATAACCGCGAACATGACTTCCTGCCTTAGCGCGCCCAAGGGCTCGCCCCGAAAAACGTAAACGCGCCCGCAGCGAAGCTCGCGCGGGCGGGGAGCGGGGATATAGAGGCAGCGACTAGCCGGCGTCAACCGCGTTTCGGGAGCTTTTCCGGCCTTTTCAGCGGCTCGTTTCGGGGTCCAGCGCGACGGTATCCGAGGCCGCAAACGGTTCGCCGAGCCAACGCCGCAGGATTTCGTCGGTATCCTGTCCCACCTCGCGCGGCGCTGCCCGGCGGACAGCACCTGGCGTCTCCGAGAACTTTGGGAACACGCCCTGCATCGTCGTTGGCCCTAAGACCGGGTCCTCCACGGTCACCAGCGCCTCGCGCGCGGTAAAGTGCGGGTCGTTCAACATGTCCTCCGCATCATAGATGCGCCCAGCCGGCACCGCCGCTTCGATCATCGCCACCTCAAGCTCCGCGACCGTGAGTGTCTGCGTCCACACGGCGATTTTGGCGTCTAGATCCTCCATCCGCGTGCTGCGGGCAAGATGGGTGGCGTAGCGCGGGTCTTGCGCGAGTTCGGGCTGGCCCATCGCCGAGCACAAGCGCACGAATACCGCGTCCTGATTGGCGCCGATCAGATATTCGCCGTCCTTGCAGGGATACACGTTGGAGGGCGCCACGCCTGGAATGGTCGAGCCGCTGCGCTTGCGCTTCCAGCCACTCACCTGAAATTCCGGGATCATGCCTTCCATCACCTGCAGGACGGATTCATAGAGCGCCGTATCGATGATCTGCCCACGCCCGGTCTGATTACGCCGATGCAGCGCCGCCAAGGCGCCGAGACAGCCGTACGTCGCCGCGAGTGAATCGCCGATCGACACGCCCATGCGCGCCGGCGGCAAATCCGGATAACCAACAATGCCGCGCCAGCCGGCCATCGCTTCGCCGATGCCGCCAAAGCCCGCGCGCTGCGCGTACGGCCCGGTTTGCCCATAGCCAGAAATGCGCACGACAATAAGTTTGGGATTGGCCGCGCACAAATCCTTTGGATCAAGCCCCCAACGCTCCAGCGTACCCGGACGAAAATTCTCGATCAGGATGTCGGCCGCGCCAATTAAACGCCGCGCGGTGTCTTGCCCTTCTTTCGAGCGCAGATCGAGCGCGACGGAATATTTGTTGCGCGCGATCACGCGCCACGTCACAGGGGCGCCGCCCTGGCCCCAATTGCGCATCGGATCGCCTTCGCCCGGCGGTTCGATCTTCGCGACCTCGGCGCCCATGTCGCCGAGCAATTGCCCGCAGAACGGACCCGCGATTAGCTGTCCCATCTCAACGACGCGAATGCCCGCAAGCGGTCCTGGCGATGCTTCGCTCATCAGACAAATTCTCGCGCGTCGAGCCACGCGCCGATCGCGCCCACGGCTTGAGGCATTAGATCGCGCCGTTCGATGTAATAATGATCCGCGCCCTTGATATGAACGATTTCCTTGTCGTCCGAAGCTAAAGCCGCAAACAAGCGCGCAGCGTGGCTTGGCGTGCAGGCAAGGTCGGCGGTGTTGTTCACCACGAGCGCTGGGCACGTCACCCGCGCGGCGTTGCGTTCACCGTGGGCGCGGCTCTCGTCATAGCTCCATTGCGAAAGCCATGAGCGCAGCGTCGTGAAGCGACCAAGCCCCACCGGTCCGTCATTGGCGATCTTCGGATCGCCCAGATAACATGTGTGTGGCCTGCGATCCGATGGATCCTGCGTCGGATCGGTCCAACGCACGTCGCACATCGTGCCCTGCACGACAAAGCATCGCTCCGCGTCAGGATCGGCGCTCGCTTTCAGGCGCTGGAGTTCAGCCTTCGCCCACGCGGTGATCCGTCGGTTGCGGGCAATCTGCGCTTCGCGAAAGCGCGCCACGAAATCCGCGTCATAGGGCGGCTGGGTAGGACATTCGGGATCGTAGATGTTCAACGAACGATCGCGCTCAAACGGCCGCGCTTCATCCAGGATCGAGGGATCAAGCCACTCGGTCATCGTCGCCGAGCGGCTGACATGCGCCGCTAACAACAGCACGCCATCGGCCGGCTGCAAGTTCGCGGCGCGCAGGCCGACGAAATCACCCGCCGGCGTCTCATCGATCGTCGGCCACACAGCCTGATCCTGATAGAACAGCGACAGCGAGCCGCCGCCGGACCAGCCGCCGAGCACGACCTTTTCATAGCCGAAGCGTCGCTTCAGGTCGGCGACGCAGGCGCCAAGATCGAGAACGCACTTTTCCATGATCAGCGCAGTGTCATTGCCGCGATAGCGCGGGTTGCAATAAATCACGTGCCGGCCGGCCGCCGCGAGCGCGGTCACCAGCGGCAGAAACGAACCGCCGCCGACCGGGTGCGAAAACAAGATCACCGTTTTGGAGGCGCCCTGCGCGGGGCGGATGCGCATGCATTCGACGAACACCTGTTCCGAAGGCCCGCCATAGACCTCCTTGAGCCGGCTCGTGTCGGCATGAATAAACCCGTAGGGCTCACGCACCACGCTCGTCATCGGACCTCTCCCTTGGTCAGTATTGCTCGCGCTTGGCTTTAGCGGCAACCTTCGAGCCCGATCGTGGTGCGGTCGCCGCCACGTAAGGCAATATGCAAACAGGGAGGCCGCCGATGACCCAACAGCCCAACGGCATCCATCACGTCGCCTTCATGGCCAGCGACATAAAAAAGCACATCGCCTTCTTCTCCGAAGTGATGGGCTGCCCGCTCGTGGCGTTGTTTGACATGCACGGCGTGCCCGGCGGCCTGCATGCATTCTTGCGCCTGAACGAAGCGAGCTATTTCTCGATCGTGCAATTGCCCGATGTCGATAAAATTCCGATCCAGCTTGGCGTCACGCATGCTGGGCGCGGCGAGAAGCCATGCGCCGCCGGCGCGCTGCAGCACATCGCCTTCGGCGTCGCCAATGAAGACGAGTTGATCGCTATGCGCGACCGCATTCGCGGCAATGGCGTCAACGTGATCGGGCCATTGGATCACGGCTTCTGCAAGTCGATTTATTTCGCGGGCCCCGACAGCATGACGCTAGAGGTCGCAACTCCCGTGCGCGGCCCCATCGATCCCAAACGCTGGATTGATCCGGACGTACTCGCGCGCGCCGACATTACCGAAGAAGAAGCGGCGCGCTTCACGACGCCCGCGCCCTATCAAGGCCCGAGCCCCGCGCCGCAGCCACCCTACGACCCAAGCAAGCCGCACATGCCCTACCCACTTGAGCAATATAAGCAGATGCTGGCCACGCCAGACGAAATCATAACCAAAGTCGCCTCCTACATCGAGCCCCCGGTACCGGCCTGAACTATCTCTCAGCCGCCCGTCAGTGCGAGTGTAGAAAATCTGTCACAAGACCCGCTTAGAAGGCGGGCCCGATGGGATTCGCGATGACACAAAAGATTTGCCTTGCCGGATTGTTTGCAACGGCGGCTCTGGCGGCGTGCGCAAACGGCGGGGACTCGGCGCCGAGTAGGCTCTCAGCGCTGGCAGAGACAACCCCGACCGAGCAATCAGACGCCAACACCGCGATCATTCTGCCGCGCGCCAGTGGCGGCGGCTTGATTGTGGGATCGAGCGAAAGCGCTGGCATCGAACTTTATGCGCTCAGCGGCGATCGCTTAGGGAGCATCCCCGCCGGCGCGGTTGTTGGCGTTGATGCGCGTCATGGCGCGCCAAGCGCGAACGCCTGGGTCGTGGCGGCGCTCGACGGCGCAACCAATCAATTGCGCTTGTTCGAACTCGACGTCGAAACCGGCGCCAGAAGCGAGCGCACCGCGCGCCCGCTGCCCGTTGGGTTCGCAGCTGAAAGCCTCTGTCTTTATCGCGATGCGCGCGATCAGACGCTCTATGCTTTCGCGCTCGGCGCCGCGGGTCAGATCTCGCAATTCATGATCGGCGAGCGCGAGAGTGGCTTTGACGCAACGCTGGTGCGCGAATTACGCGTCGCGTCCGAAGCCAGCTATTGCGTCGCCGATGACGCCAGCGGCGATCTTTATGTCGCGGAGCAAGGTGTTGGCTTCTGGCGTTTCGACGCCGATCCAGAAGCCGAGATCGTTCCCCAATTGATCGACGCGGCCCGCCTTGGCCGCATCACCGAGGAAGCAGGCGGCTTAGCCGTCTATAATGCAGGCGCGGCGAGCTATCTCGTCGGCTCTGACGCGTCCGCCAATCAATTCCATGTCTATGACCGCAACAACGATCACGCTTATGTCGGAAGCTTCACGCTCGGCGCCGGCGCGAATGCGGGCAGTGTCGAAGCAGCTGGCGGGCTCAACGCCTCAAGCTTCTCGTTCTCCAACGCTCTACCGCAGGGCGCGCTGATCGCGACCGACGAGAACGACGACGGCACAAACTACAAGCTGATTTCATGGGCCGATATCGCCGCCGCACTCAATCTCGCCACCGGCGCCGCACAAGACCCCCGCACGCCGCCGCATTCGACGATGGCGACCGTGCGGCCGCTTACGGAAACCGTTCCGGTGGAGACCGACGGCGACAGCGCCGATGATCCCGCCATCTGGGTCGATCGCGATAATCCATCGCGCAGCATCATTATCGGCACGCAGAAGCAATCGGGCCTTTATGTGTATGATCTGCAGGGCGCTGTGCTTCAGTTCCTGCCCGATGGACGCATGAATAACGTCGATGTACGCGACGGCTTCCGGCTGGGCGATCAAACGGTCTCGCTCGCCGTCGCCAGCAATCGCACCAGCGATACGCTGTCGATTTATCGAATTGACCCGGCCACCCGCCGTCTCGTCGATGTTGCGGATGGCGCCCAGCCTACGGACTTCGTCGATCCCTACGGCTTGTGCATGTACCGGAGCGCGCGCTCCGGCGACACGTATGTGTTCGTTACAGACAGCAATGGCCCGGTTCGGCAATGGCGCCTCAGCGATGCGGGCAATGGCCGCGTACGCGCGAGCGTCGTGCGCGACATTCCATTCGCCAGCCAAACCGAGGGCTGCGTCGCCGACGATGAGGCCGGTGTTCTTTATGTCGCCGAGGAAGACGTCGGCCTTTGGCGTATCAACGCCGAACCGGACGGCGGCGTCACGCCAACCTCGGTCACGACTGTCGCGGCCAACGGCGCCTTGAAGGACGATCTCGAAGGCATCGGACTTTACGATATCGGCGGTGGGCGTGGCTATCTCGTGCTCTCAAGCCAAGGCAACAACACCTACGCGGTGTTCCGTCGCGAAGGGACGAATGAATATATCGGTTCGTTCGCCGTGATTGCGGACGCCGCGCGCGGCATTGATGGCGTTTCCGAGACCGATGGGCTTGAGGTGTTGAGCGTAAATCTTGGCGGCCCCTACGCCGGAGGCGTTTTCGTCGCGCAGGACGGGCGCAACATCGCGCCGCAACAGCATCAGAATTTCAAACTCGTGCCGTGGTCGGCGATCGCCGAAGCGCTCGGCTTGGAATCACGCCGCTGATAGAACAAAAAAATGGCGGCCGCACATGCGGCCGCCAGGCTAGGAAGAGACGGCGACGGCCCATGACCAGGCCGCCGCAGCCATGCATTGACGATGCACGCCAACGCGGCGACGCCGAATGACAAACATCAAGCGGTTTGGCTCTCTAGCCACGGCGTGGGTCACTCGAACATCGGAAACAAGATTGTGTTCTCAAGCTCGATGTGCGCGCACAGATCGTCATGCAATTTGGCGCATCCCGCATAGAGCGCGCGCCAACTGCCGCACGCATCCTCGGGCGGCGTAAATCCGTTCGTACGCGCTTTGAGTTCTTCCAGCTGGCGCGCGTGGCCTTCGTGCTCCAACCGCATGCGGCGCATGGCGAATGGCGCACAACCACCGCCCCCCGAGAGCAATGTCGGGAACAATACTTGTTCCTCCTTGCTCATATGCTCTTCAAGCTCGATGAGAACGGCATCGAGGAAATCCGCCAAACCGTGGGGCGCGGCCGCGTGCGTTGCATGCACCTTTTCCACCTTGCGGGCGAGCCTAGACAATTCCGGCAACTCGCGCCGGTGCGTCGCGTGGTACGTTTCGAGAATGAACGGAATAAGCGTTTGCGGCGTGTACGGCTCAGCGTTCCTGGCAATCATCGTCTGTTCCATCGCAATCGCTCCTCACCACGCTAATTTACCGGCAGTGTGGATCGCGCTGTTTGATGAAAATCAAAACCCATATTGATTCAAAGCAAAATCTGCGCTGCGTTGTCGCGATCTACTGTAATTTACCTCCTCCTTACGTTCGACTCATGGAGACTGGCGCACGACCTCAAATCAACGGAGCAACCACATGCCTTTTGACGCCGCCATCTCCGCAGAAATCTGGAATGCGAAATATCGCTTCCGACCCGATGGCGCCGGAGGAGACGAGAGCGTGGAGGCGACGTGGGCGCGCGTGGCGACGGCGATCGCCGAGGTCGAGCCATCGCGCACGCGCCGCTATTGGCGCGAGCAATTCGAAGACACGCTGCGGGATTTCAAGTTCCTGCCAGCCGGCCGCATCATCGCCGGCGCGGGCACGGGACGCGCCGTGACGCTGTTCAATTGCTTCGTGATGGGCGCGATCCCGGACAATCTCGACGGAATCTTCGAGCATTTGCGCGAAGCCGCGCTCACCATGCAGCAAGGCGGCGGCGTCGGCATGGATTTCTCGACCATTCGCCCGGCCGGCGCGCCGGTGCGCGGCGTGGGCGCGCAAGCCTCCGGCCCCCTCTCCTTCATGGACGCGTGGGATGCGATGTGCCGCACTGTGATGTCGGCCGGGCAACGCCGCGGCGCCATGATGGGATGCCTGCGGATCGATCACCCGGACATCGAAGCCTTCATCGACGCCAAGCGTGATCCGGGCCGGTTGCGCAATTTCAATATCTCGGCGTTGGTCACCAATGATTTCATGGCCGCGCTTGCCGCTGACCAGGAATGGCCGCTGCAATTCAACGGCCAGATCTACAAGACCGTACGCGCGCGCGATCTTTGGGCGCGGCTGATGCGATCGACGTACGACGCCGCCGAACCGGGCGTGATTTTCGTCGATCGCGTCAATGCGGAAAACAATCTCGCCTATTGCGAAGCCATCTCCGCGACGAATCCCTGCGGCGAGCAGCCGTTGCCGCCGTACGGCGCATGCTTGTTGGGATCAATTAACTTATCGCGCCTCGTGCGCCGTCCTTTTGAAACGGACGCGGAAATCGATATTGAAGAACTTGAACGGCTGACGACAACGTCCGTCCGCCTGCTCGACAACGTGATCGATGTTTCGCGCTATCCGCTGCGCGAACAAGAGCAAGAAGCCAAGGCCAAGCGCCGCATCGGCTTGGGCGTCACTGGCCTGGCGGATGCGCTTATTTTCTGCAACGCGCGCTATGGCGGCGAAGATGGCGTGGCGCTCACGGAGAAATGGTTGAGCGCCATCCGCACGGCCGCCTATCGCGCGTCGGCGCTGCTTGCGGCGGAAAAGGGTGCGTTCCCAGCCTACGATCCAGCAATCCTCGATCGCCCGACCCTGGTGTCTCTGGACGCGGAAACGCGCGCGCTCATCGCCGAGCATGGTCTGCGCAACGGCTGCCTGACCACAATCGCGCCGACCGGCACGATTTCGCTGCTCGCGGGCAATACGTCGTCCGGCATCGAGCCTGTGTTTGCGTTTTCCTATCAGCGCCGCGTGCGCCAGCCCGACAATTCCTTCATCGAGGAACCGGTGCAGGACTACGCGCTCACGATGTGGCGACGCATCCATGGCGAAGCCACGCCGCCCGAACACAGTTTCGTCAGTGCACAAACGCTCACGCCTTCGGATCATCTGGCCATGCAAGCGGCCGCGCAGCGCTTCATCGACAGTTCGATCTCAAAGACCGTGAATTGCCCCGAGGACATTCCATTCGAGGATTTCGCCGACATTTACGCGCGCGCCTTCGACCTGGGCTGCAAGGGCTGCACAACCTACCGGCCGAACGCGGTCACTGGCTCCATTCTCTCGGTTGAAAAACCCGCCGAGCTAGCGTTGGCCACGCCTGTGTCGCCGCCGCTCACCGCCCGGCCTGAAACCTTGATCGGCTCCACCTACAAGGTCAAATGGCCCGAGAGCGAGCATGCGCTGTACGTGACGATCAACGACCTCGACGAAGGCGGCGTGCGGCGGCCCTTCGAAATCTTCATCAATTCCAAGAACATGGAGCATTATGCCTGGACGCTCGCGCTGACGCGCATGATCTCCGCCGTTTTCCGGCGCAGCGGCGACGTGTCGTTCGTGGCTGAGGAACTCAAGGCGGTGTTTGATCCGCGCGGCGGCGCTTGGCTGCATGGGCGCTACGTGCCGTCGCTGCTGGCCGCGATTGGCGATGTGATCCAGCGCCATCTGGATAGCGACACGATTGCCCCGCCGGTCACCGCCGCCGACCCCGCGCCGGTGGCGAAATCGCGCCCGCGCTTCTGCCCCAAGTGCAACGCCGCCGCCCTTGTCCGCGCGGAAGGCTGCGACAAGTGCCTGGATTGCGGCTATTCGAAATGTTCGTGAGTTATTCGCCCGTCGTCGCCACCCGGCGGCGGCGGGCGATTAAGCGGGCGCTCAGAAAGCGCAAGTCAGCGGCGGTAAAGCGCCTGCGCGCTAGCGGCACGATCACCGCATTCTCAAGCGTGAGATGTTGCATCTCGTGATGCGCGAACGCACGTAGCGCCTCGGCGCCGCCCTCAATGGCGTGCGGCGGCTTGCGGACGATAAGGCACGCGTTCAACACGTCGCGCGCGCGTGTGGAGAGGGTTTTGTCCTCGGCATGCTCTTCCGTCAGGCGATCCAGGACATCCTCCACCTGATCCTCCGGCAAACAGCGTTTTCGGAGCAGCGGAAATACATCCTCCTCTTCGTCGATCACATGCAACGTCAGATCAAAGCGGATGAAATCAAGCAAGCCAGTGATGCGGGCGGCGTCAAACTCCTCCATCACCGCCAAGCGCTCAAGCGCCCTGCACATGCGGCGGTGGTTCAAATGCTCGGCGAGAAGAAACTCAATCGGGTCGTGCGGCGTGACGGCGCGGGCGCCATCATCACGTTCGGCGCCTGCATTCATGCGGAGGCCTCCAGTTGAAGCCTGAACGCGGTCATCCGCGCTAGGCACGCAGCGCCCGGATCGGGCGCGTCACGGATCGCTGACACTAGGCTGGCCCAGGTCTCCTCATCGGCTTCAGCGAGAAAATCAGCGACCGCCACGCGTACAAACTCGGCAAGCGATTCCTCGCGCCGCGTGGCCTCGTCGATCATCCGCGTCGCTAGGATTTGATCCTGCGCATTCAGCCAAACGCTAAGGTCCGCGCTTGAGCGTCGGCCCAATGCCAGGAGGTCGCCGAGCTGGAATGCGTTCGTCATGCGGCGCCCAGCGTTAAATCAAGACCTTCAATATCCGCCCGCCTTGCGAGTTGGGCGACATAGCGCGCCGAGGCTGAAACCATTGCGCGTTCGCGCAGGCGCGCCCGGATCGCCGGTTCCACCGTCGCGAATGGCAAGACACGCGCTGGCGCGTGCCGATCGAGACGTACGACATGCCAGCCATGGCGCGTGCGCACGGGCGCGACCGCGATATCACCTTCATGCAGCGCCAGCAGGACGCTCTCCATCTCCTGCGCCAAATCGCCAGCAGCCAGTTGGCCCAGCGCGCCGCCTTCAACGCCGGTCGGGCAATTGGAATGCGCACGCGCAAGCTTTGCGAAATCGCCGCCCTGCTGAAGCTGATGGCGCAGCGATACCGCCTTGCCGTGAGCCGCCACCCAGGCGTCGGCGCCCGCCTGCTCAGGCGCGCACAGAATATGCGACGCCTCGTAAATCTCCATCGTCGTGAAGCTCTCGGGCGCGGCCGCATAGACGCGATGACATTCCTCCGTGGTCGGCTCGCGCGGCGACGCTTCCAACTCCAGGACCTGGCGCACCAGCGCCTCTTCCGGCGTTTCTTCGCGGCCAGCGTCATCGCGACACGGCGCCGCTTCGAGCCCCAGCGCCGCCGCGCGCTGCAACAATAATTCCCGGATCACCAGCGCGCGCGCCGCCGCGGCCCGTGCTTCGGGACCGGAGGCCGCGCGATGATTCTGGGTTTCAAAGGCGATATCCGCTTCGCTGACGGCGACGCCGTTGACGAAAACAGGTGGCGCATTGCGCGTACGTTTCGCCGCCGGCGCCGGGCCGTGTCCGCAGCCGCTAAACGCCTCCTGCGGCTCCTTCGCTTGGATCAAAGTGTGCTTCATTGTGCACTCCGCGCCGCGAGTTTCTTGGAGCGCACGATCTGCCAGCCACGCCGGTTGAGATACCAGATCGGCGCCGACAGCATGTGAACAAGTCGCGTGAACGGGAACACCAATAGAATGGTGAGACCGAGCGTCAGGTGCGCTTTGAAAATCCAGTGCGCATCGGCGACGTAGTCGGCGGCGCCGGGCTGGAAGGTAAAAATTCCCTGCGCCCAGTGCATGAATTTCACCATCTCCTCGCCGTCGCGATGTTCCAGCGAAATGGAGATCGTGGCCAAGCCCAAGCACAATTGCACGAGCAGGATCGCCAGGATCGCGGTGTCGCCGAAACTCGAATTGGCGCGGATGCGCGGGTCAAACAAGCGTCGGTGCAGCAGCAGCAACCCACCGATGAGGCAGAAAACGCCCGCGACGCCGCCGGCGATGATCGCAAGCATCTGCTTGGCGCCGTGCGTCACGCCCAGCGTTTCCCACACCGCCAACGGCGTCAGCAGACCGACAAAGTGGCCGGCGAAAATTGCCAGGATGCCGAGGTGAAACAGGACCGAGCCGAGCACCAATTGCTTGCGCCGCAATAGTTGCGACGAACCGGTGCGCCATGTGTATTGCTCGCGGTCGAAACGCAGGATCGAACCGATCGCCAGAACCGCGAGCGCTATGTACGGATAATAGCCGAAGACCGCTTGATTAAGCCAATCCATCATCAAACCTCAAAGCCGGTATTCGAGTGCAAGCCAGAATTTATTGCGGTCGGCGAAGCGCGGATCCTCGCCTTCGAACACCGCCCCCTTCGCCTCGACGAAGAGATTCTCGGTGAGGCCAAAACGTACGGACGCATCGAGTTCGCCGCCAAAATCCGTTCCGCCCGCGTCGTCGGTGAAATCGTGCGCACGCACCGTGAAGGTAATCGGCTGTCCACCGCGCCAAGGCTGGGTGGCGTAGGAAACGCTGGCATTAAGATCGCGCACGCCATCGGCGGGCGTGTTCAGGAAGACATCGGCCCATCCCTGGAAAGCGTGCAGTGTCGCCAACGGCGTCGTGAAGCCGCGCGTATCGTTGCCTTCCAGGCGCTCGCCCGCGACGGCGACGGTCCAGCGGTCGCGGCGAACAGAAAGCTCGGCGTGCTGATAGCCGAGATCGAAATCCGCCGTGTTGGCGCCGTACTCGCTTTGGGTGGCCGCTTCCAGCGTTAGACGCGGACGCCATGCGCCGGTCGTCCATTCGTTCGACCAGCGCACGCCATAGGTGGCGTTCGACTGCGCCGGCGCATCACTGCCGAAATCGAGCCACAAGCCGTAGAGATTGGCCTTGCCGATCGGCAAATCGAAATCCGCCTGCAGCACGTGGCTATCGCTTTCCCATTCGCCCTGAGCGCTGTCGTCGCCGAAAACGCGGCGAACATTGCCGATATAAGCGTAGGTGAAACCAGCGTGCTCGAACGGACGCGCCTCGAGTCGTAGCGCGTCGAAGGTCTGCTCGTTCTGGCGGAAGCCGACATTGCCGATGAAGCGCGCATTGTTAAGCACGATGCGCTGACGGCCCAGCACGGCGCGACGGCCCTCGGCGCCGCTCCAGGACAGTTGCAGGCGATTCAGCTCGAACGCTTCAGGATCGGCGATCACCGCGTAGGCGGTGTGGCCGTTTACAGTATCGTTGAAGTCGCCAGCGAGTTGGGCGACGCCCTCAATCTCGCCCAGCGCGCGGAAGCCGCGCCACGCCGACGTTTCGTAGCCGAGACGCGCGCGGAAGGTCAGCGCGTCGGCGTCGGCAAGGCCGTCCTGAGAGACGCTTTCGTAGCGCAAGCGCGCATCGACGATAACGTCGCCAGTATTGGATGCGCTCTGCGCATGGGCCGCCGTGGCCGACAACATCGCACCGACTGCAATCGCCGCCAGTCTCAATGGTACGATACTCATACCGCGCTCTCCTTCATACGTGCGACCATCGCTTCTGCTTTGGGACAGCCGACTTGATCCGGCCCAAATGTTACTTGCTCTTCGGCCCAGGCCTTATCGAGCGCTTCAAGATCGTCCGGGTCGTCATCAGGCTCTTGCAACAGCGCCTTGACGGCTTCGGGATTGCGATCAGATTCTACGATCGCAACCAGCACGTCGAACACGCGCGCGTAGAGAGACTCGCGCTTCGTCAAACGCTCACGCAGCGCTTCCAGCACGTGCGCCGCTTGCCCCAGCAACGCCGCGGCCTCCGCCGGTGGTTGTGTTGAGAGGAATTCCAGGAACACCGGCAAATGATCCGGCAATTCCTTGGCCGTGAGTTCAAGCCCATGCGCTGAATAGAGCTTCAACAGCTCCACCATCGCCTGGCCGCGATCACGGCTTTCGCCGTGCACATGCTCGTAGAGTTGCAACGAAAGCGAACGGGTACGGTCGAACAGATCGACGTAGCGCGCTTGCGCCTCGTAGAGATCATCCCGCGACAATTCGAACGCGAGTGGCGTCAGCTCGCGTACGAGTTTGCGCGGCGCGATCTTTTCTTCAGCCAGCGTTTCCAAGACAGCCGGCATCAACGCCGAGGTCTCCGCTGTGGGATAGCTCAGCAAGATCGCAAGGGCGCGGTAGGTGTTGGCCATGCTCACGCCTCCATCGGATTCTTGGCTTTGCGGTTCTTGGTTGGACCGAACAGGCCAAGCTCCGTGCGGCCGCCCGACGCCTGGTTGCCGAAGGAGAAGCCGCACGCGCCCCGCAGATGATAGGCATCCTCCGCGCCCTCACGGTGCGTGGTCGGGATCACGAAGCGATCCTCGTAATTGGCGATCGCCATGATCTGGTACATGTCCTCGATCGCGGCAGCCGTGAGGCCCACGCGTTCGGCGACGCCGTGATCGATGACGCCGTCAATGGTCTTGGCGCGCATGTAGGAGCGCATAGCGAGCATACGTTCGAGCGCCGATATAACGGGCGCCTCCTCGCCCGCCGTCAACATGTTGGCCAGGTATTGCACCGGAATGCGCAGGGAGCGAACGTCCGGCATCACGCCGTCATGCTCGATCGCACCCATCGCCGCCGCCGATTGTATCGGCGAAAGCGGCGGCACATACCAGACCATCGGCAGCGTGCGATATTCGGGGTGCAGCGGGAAGGCGACCTTCCACTCCATCGCCATCTTATAAACCGGGCTGCGGCGCGCCGCTTCGATCCACGCTTCGGGCACGCCATCGGCGCGCGCTTGCGTGATCACCGCCGGATCGTGCGGATTGAGGAAGACGCCGAGCTGCGCGTCGTACAAATCCTTCTCGTCCGCGCTTGCCGCCTGCTCGATACGGTCGGCGTCATAGAGGATGACGCCAAGATAGCGGATGCGGCCGACGCAGGTCTCCGAACACACGGTCGGCTGGCCGACTTCGATGCGCGGATAGCAGAACGTGCACTTCTCGGATTTGCCGCTCGACCAATTGTAATAGATTTTCTTGTACGGGCACGCCGACACGCACATGCGCCAGCCACGACACTTGTCCTGATCGATCAGGACGATGCCGTCTTCCTCACGCTTGTAAATCGCGCCCGAGGGGCAAGCTGCGACGCACGTCGGATTGAGGCAATGCTCGCACAGACGCGGCAGGTACATCATGAAGGTGTTTTCGAACTGGCCATAAATGTCCTTCTGGACCTTTTCGAAATTCGAATCTTTCGAGCGCTTTTCGAATTCGCCGCCGAGAATTTCTTCCCAGTTCGGACCCCATTCGATCTTTTCCATGCGCTGGCCACTGATCTGTGAGCGCGGCCGCGCGGTTGGAAACGCCTGCATTTCCGGCGCCGTTTGCAGATGCGCGTAGTCGAAATCGAACGGCTCGTAATAATCGTCGATCTCGGGAAGGTCCGGGTTGGCGAAGATTTTCGCCAGAATGCGCCATTTCGGGCCCATCTTCGGCTGCAGCTTGCCGCCGCGCGTCCGCTCCCAGCCGCCATTCCAGCGTTTTTGGTTTTCCCACTCGCGCGGATAGCCGACGCCCGGCTTGGTTTCGACGTTGTTGAACCAAGCGTATTCAACGCCTTCGCGGCTGGTCCAGACGTTCTTGCACGTCACTGAGCAGGTATGACAGCCGATGCACTTATCGAGATTGAGCACCATGCCGATTTGAGCGCGAACTTTCATCAGCGGCCCTCCTTGGCGGCGAGCGGCTGATCAAGCCAATCGACCTTCTTCATTTTGCGTATGATGACGAATTCGTCGCGATTGGAGCCGACCGTGCCGTAATAGTTGAAGCCGTAGGCCAGCTGCACGTAGCCGCCGATCATGTGCGTGGGCTTCAGCACGGTGCGCGTCACCGAATTGTGGATGCCGCCGCGTTGGCCGGTGAGCTCCGAGCCGGGCGTGTTCACGATCTTCTCTTGCGCGTGATACATGAGGGTCATCCCCTCTTTCACGCGTTGCGAAACGACCGCGCGCGCCGTCAGCGCGCCATTGGCGTTGAAGACCTCGATCCAATCATTGTCGACGATGCCGCCGCGCTTGGCGTCCTTCTCGGAAATCCACACCACCGGGCCGCCGCGGTTCAGCGTCAGCATCAGCAGATTGTCGGAATAGGTGGAGTGGATGCCCCATTTCTGGTGCGGCGTGATGAAGTTCAGCACGATCTCCAGTTCGCCGTTCGAGCGCTTGTTGTAGAGCGGCGCGACGGTCTTCAGATCGACGGGAGGCTTATAGACACACAATTGCTCGCCGAACGCGCGCATCCAGAGGTGGTCCTGGTAGAGCTGCTGGCGCCCTGTCAGCGTACGCCACGGGATCAGCTCGTGCACGTTGGTGTAGCCGGCGTTGTAGCAGACCTTCTCGCTCTCCAGGCCAGACCAGATCGGTGAAGAGATAATCTTGCGCGGCTGGGCGACGACGTCGCGGAAGCGGATTTTTTCGTCCTCTTTCGGGAGCGCCAGATGCGTGTGGTCGCGCCCCGTCTGTTTGCCGAGCGAATCCCAGGATTTCACCGCGACCTCGCCGTTCGTCTCCGGCGCCAGCATCAGAATGGTCTCGCAGGCGTCGATCTCGGTTTCGATCTTCGCCAGACCTTTCGTCGGTCCATCGAGCACTTCGCCATTGAGATGCTTCAGCAGCTCAACCTCGTGGTCAGTGTTCCAGCCAATGCCTTTGCCGCCGTTGCCGACCTTGGTCATCAACGGGCCAAGCGCGGTGTAGCGCCGATAGACATTGGGATAATCGCGCTCGACGATGCTGATCTGCGGTCCGGTCTTGCCGGGGATCAGATCGCACTCGCCTTTCCACCAATCTTTCACGTCAAACGGCTGCGCCAGTTCGGCGGCGCTGTCATGCTGGATCGGCGTGAGCACCACGTCCTTCTCGACGCCCAGCACCTCTGGGCAGACGTTGGAGAACGCTTTGGCGATCGCCTTGAAGATTTCCCAATCCGGCTTTGCTTCCCACACTGGGTCCACCGCCGCTGTAAGCGGGTGGATGAAGGGATGCATGTCGGACGTGTTGAGATCGTTTTTCTCGTACCAGGTCGCGGTCGGCAGCACGATGTCGCTGTAAACGGCGGTCGTGGACATGCGGAAATCGATGGTGACGAGAAGGTCGAGCTTTCCTTCCGGAGCCTCGTCGCGCCAGGTCACATCGACCGGCTTGCGGCGGCCGGTTTCGCCCAGATCCTTGCCGAGCACGCCGTTCGACGTGCCGAGCAGATGCTTCAAGAAATATTCGTGGCCCTTGCCGGAAGAGCCCAGCAGATTGGAGCGCCACACGAACATGTTGCGTGGCCAATTGTCGGGGTGGTCGGGGTCCATGCAGCTCATTTCAAGCCGCTTGGAGGCCAGTTCCTGCGCCACATATGCGCGCGCGTCGCCGCCGGCCTTCTCCGCGGCCTTCGCCACATCGAGCGAATTGGACTTGAGAGCGGGCGCCGATGGCAGCCAGCCCATGCGCTCGGCCTTGGCGTTATAGTCAATGAAAGTCTGGCCCCAATCGCCTTCCGGCGCCGTGGGCGAGAGGATTTCCTTCACGTCGAGCGTTTCGTAACGCCATTGGTCGGTGTGCGCGTAGAAGAAGCTCGTGGAATTCTGCTGCCGCGGCGGGCGAATCCAATCGAGCGCGAACGCAAGCGGCGCCCAACCAGTTTGCGGACGCAGCTTCTCCTGGCCCACGTAGTGCGACCAGCCGCCGCCGGATTGACCAATGCAGCCGCACATCGCGAGGAGATTGATCACCCCGCGATAATTCATATCCATGTGATACCAATGGTTCATCGCCGCGCCGATGATCACCATCGACTTGCCGTTGGTCTTTTCGGCATTGGCGGCGAAGCCACGCGCGACCGCGATGATTTGTTCGCGCGGCACGGTGCTGACCTGCTCGGCCCAAGCGGGCGTGTAGGGCTCCACATCGTCATAGCTCGACGGCATGTGCTCGCCGCCGAAGCCCTGATCGACGCCGTAATTGGCCATGAAGAGATCATAGACGGAGGCGACCAGCGTCTCGCCGTCCTTCAACGCCATGCGCTTCACCGGCAGGCGGCGCATCAAGGTGTCAGGGTGATCCGTGGAGGCAAAGCCGTTCGAGGCGGTGTTGGCGAAATACGGGAACAGCACCTCGGCGACATCGTCATGCGCGCCTTTCAGGCCGACGCGCAATTTCACGTCCGCGTTGTTGGCGTCCTTCTCTTCGAGATTCCATTTGCCCTGCTCGCCCCAGCGGAAGCCGATCGAGCCGGTCGGCACAACAGGCGCGCCAGTGGAATCATCAATGCCGACAGTCTTCCATTCCGGGTTGTTCGTCTGGCCGAGGCCATCGTTAAAGTCGGAAGCGCGCAACAAGCGCTCGGGCACATAGTGATCGCCCTGCTTCACCAGCCGCACCAAGAGCGGCATGTCGGTGTAGCGGCGCACGTAATCCTTGAAGTACGGCACGTCGCGGTCGCGGTGGAATTCCGTGAGCACGACATGGCCCATCGCCATCGCCAACGCCGCGTCCGTGCCTTGCTTCACCGAAATCCAGAGATCGGCGAATTTCGAGGCTTCCGAATAGTCGGGGCAAATGACGACGGACTTCGCGCCTTTGTAGCGGACCTCGGTGTAGAAGTGGGCGTCCGGCGTGCGGGTTTGCGGCACGTTGGAGCCCCACACCAGGATGAAGCCCGAATTGTACCAATCGGCGGATTCTGGAACGTCGGTTTGCTCGCCCCAGGTTTGCGGGCTCGCCGGCGGCAGATCGCAATACCAATCATAGAACGAACCACACACGCCGCCGAGCAGCTGCAGATAACGTGCGCCAGCGGCGTAGGAGATCATCGACATCGCCGGGATCGGCGAGAAGCCGAACACGCGGTCTGGGCCGTGCTTCTTCACAGTGTAGGCGTTAGCGGCGCCGATCAGTTCGGTGACCTCATCCCAGCTGGAACGCACCAAGCCGCCGCCGCCGCGCAGCGCGGTGTAGTGCTTGCGCTTCTTCGGGTCCTCGACGATCGACGCCCACGCCTGCACCGGCGATTTGGACTTGCGCGCCTCGCGCCACAGCTTCAGCAGGCGGCCACGCACGAGCGGGTATTTCACCCGGTTGCCCGAATAGAGATACCACGAATAGGACGCGCCACGCGCGCAGCCGCGCGGTTCGTGGTTCGGCAGATCGGGCCGCGTGCGCGGATAATCCGTCTGCTGCGTCTCCCAGGTGACGATGCCGCCCTTGACGTAAATCTTCCACGAGCATGAGCCGGTGCAGTTCACCCCGTGCGTCGAGCGCACGATCTTGTCGTGTTGCCAACGGCGCCGATACGCCTCTTCCCATGAACGATCTTCGTCGTTCATGACGCCGTGCCCCTTGGAATAGAGTTCCGTCTTGCGCGTGAAGAAGGTCAGGCGGTCTAAAGTATGGCTCATGCTCTTCCCCTCTTAGTTCGCTGCTTTCGCCGCATCGGACGGCGCGCCGCGCTTGTTTTCAACATCGAATAGGATTCCGCCCGGACGCGCATAAACGAACCAAGTAATGGCGAGGCAAGATACGTAGAAGATCAGGAAGCCAATCAGCGCCGCCGTCGCGCTTCCGGTCTCCGCGATCGAGAAGCCGAAGCTCTTCGGAATGAAGAAGGCGCCGTAAGCCGCGATCGCCGAAGTGAAGCCCGTGATCGCCGCCGATTCCTTCTCAGCTTGCTTCAATTGATCAGGCGCCGGCGTTTGCGGCGACAGACGTGCGATCTCCTTGCGCATGATCGCGGGGATCATTTGGAAGGTCGACGCATTGCCTACGCCGCTGGCGAAGAAGAGCAGCATGAAGGATGCAAAGAACCCCACGAACGCACCCGGCTGACTCTTGGCGCCGAGGAAATAGATCACGCCGATCGTGCCCAGCATCATCAATGCGAACACCGCGAGCGTGACACGCGCGCCGCCGAAGCGATCGGCGACCCATCCGGTGAACGAGCGCGACAGCGCGCCGACCAGTGGGCCAAGGAACGCGATCTGCAGCACGTTCACGTCTGGAAATTGCGTGCTCGTCAGCAGCGGGAATGCCGCCGAGAAGCCGATGAACGACCCGAACGTGCCGGTATAGAGCCAGCACATGACCCAGTTCTGCGTGCGCGTGAAGATCACCGATTGTTCGGCGAACGACGCCTTCGCGGTCGACAGATCGTTCATGCCGAACCACGCCACAAAGGCTGAAGCGATGATGAACGGCACCCAGATGAAGCCGGCGTTCTGCATGAACAGCGTATCGCCGGCGCTCGTCACCTGACCCACGCCGCCAAAGCTGCCGAACACCGCCATGGTGATGGCGATCGGCACAAGGAATTGCATCGCGCTGACGCCCAGATTGCCGAGGCCGGCGTTCAAGGCGAGTGCGTTGCCCTTCTCACTGCGCGGGAAGAAGAAGCCGATATTCGACATCGAGCTGGCGAAATTGCCGCCGCCCAAGCCGCACAGCAGCGCAAGCCCCAGCATAATCCAGTACGGCGTTTCCGGATTCTGCACGGCAAAGCCTATGCCGAGCGCCGGCGCAAGCAGCGACCACGTGGTCAACGTCGTCCACAAGCGCCCGCCGAACACCGGCACCATGAACGAATAGAAGATGCGCAATGTCGCGCCCGAGAGGCCAGGCAGAGCCGCAAGCCAGAAGAGCTGATCTGTGGTGTAATCGAAGCCAATCAAAGGCAGCTTGGCGACAACCACGGACCACACCATCCACACCGCGAACGAGAGGAAGAGCGATGGGATCGAGAGCCAGAGATTGCGGCTCGCGATCTTGCCGCCAGTCTCGTTCCAGAACACCGGGTCTTCCGGGCGCCAATCGGCAATGAGGCCGGGCTCCGTCGGCTTGTGCTTGGCCGGTTCGTGGATCGGCTGCATTTCCGGGAATTGCGGCAACGTATCGAGCTGTTTGCCGACCGCCTCGCGCTCCATTTGCCGGATGGCGAAGTGCATCCACAGCAACGAACCCGACACGATGAGGAACAGCAGCATGAAGCAGCTTGTCCAGATGCCGGTGAGATCGTTGAGCGCGCCGAACGCAATCGGCAACACGAAGCCGCCGAGCCCGCCGATCATGCCGACCAGCCCGCCGACAGAGCCCATGTCTTTCGGATAATAGACCGGGATGTGCTTGAAAACGGCGGCCTTGCCCAAGCTCATGAAGAAGCCGAGCACAAACACGAGCACGGTGAAAGCGACGAGCCCGGTTTCGAGCCGGAACGCGATCGGCCCATCGATGCCGTCGATCGTGTAGCTTGTCGGCGGATACGAGAGCAGGAACGTCGTCGCGATACCGACCAGGAAGGTCCAATACATGACCTGGCGAGCGCCCACCTTGTCGGACAGCACACCGCCATAGACGCGGAAGAGCGAGGCCGGGACCGAGAAGAACGCGGCCATCATGCCGGCCATCTTCAGATCAAGATGATAGACGCCGACGAGATAGCGCGGCAGCCACAGCGCCAGCGCGACGAAGGCGCCGAACACGAAGAAATAATAGAGCGAGAAACGCCAGACCTGGACGTTCTTCAGCGGTGCGAATTGCTCGGCCATGCTACGCGGCTTCACGCCCTTGGCGCGGCGCGCCGCCAATTCCGGATCGTCCTTTGTAAACAGGAAGAAGAGCACGGCGATGACCACGAGGCCAACAGCCCAAATCTGCGCCACCGCCTGCCATCCCATGGCCAACAGGACGAACGGCGCGAGAAATTTCGTCACGGCCGCGCCGACATTGCCAGCGCCGAAAATGCCCAGCGCCGTGCCCTGCTTGGCCGTTGAATAGAATTTCGAGACGTAGGTTACGCCCACCGCGAACGTGCCGCCGGCGATACCCACGCCAAGCGCGGCGATCAGGAATTGTGGGTAAGTCTGCGCGTAGGAGAGCAGGAACGTCGCAAGCGCCCCGGCGAGCATCACCAGCGGGAACATGACCCGCCCGCCATATTGATCGGTCCAGACCCCAAGGAATAGACGGATAATCGAGCCCGTGAGGATCGGCGTGCCGATCAGCAAGCCGAATTGGGTTTCCGTGAGCCCCAAATCCTGTTCGATCTTCACACCGATGATCGAAAAGATCGTCCATACTGCGAAGCTGGCGGTGAACGCCAAGGTGCTTAGCCACAGCGCCGACCCGGCGCCTGATGGTTCTCGTACTTCCGCGCCCACCATGATTCGGCCCCTGCATGCCTAATTGAACGCACGCACAAAGCAGTAAACCGGCGCCAAAGGGTTTGATGTGGATCAAGCTACCGCAGATTCTCTGCTCACGATCCCATCGCGCACAGGTTTGATTTGATAATTTTCGTGCCATCGACTCGTAAATTGTCAAGACCCGAGGCAAAGTCACACGACAAAGTCGGTGAGCTTGATTTGCATCAATTCATTCGCGAACGACCTGCGCCATCACTTGCCATGCTGAACTCGGGAGATTCAGGCGTGCGCACCAGTGATATCGAGCGCGTCAAAGGCTTGCCGCTTTTCGCGGATGCGGCGCCGGAAACACTACGCGTCGCGACAGCCGGCGCGCATCTGCAGCGCTTTCCGGCTAACACGATGCTCTTGCTCGAGGGCGATCCTGTTGATTTTCTTTACGTGTTGCTCGATGGGCAGGTTGAGCTCCACGGCACGTGGAATGATCGCGAGACGACACTCGCGATCCTGCGGCCTGTCTCCACCTTTATCCTTGCGGCCGTTGTGCTCGACGCTGAAGCGCTGATGTCAGCGCGTACGCTGGATCGCTGCGAAATCCTGATGATCCCGGGCGACGCTATTCGCACCGCCATGCGGCTTGACCCACGTTTCGCCATGGCCGTCTCGCGGGACCTCGCTGGATGCTATCGCGGGCTGGTCCGCAACATCAAGAATCACAAACTTCGCAACAGCACCGAGCGCCTCGCGAACTACTTGTTGCAACTGCGCGCGGCCGACAATTCTGGCGGCGTTGTGCGCTTGCACCACGAAAAACGCATTCTGGCGTCGTTACTTGGCATGACGCCCGAAAATCTTTCGCGCGCTTTTGCTGCACTGCAGCGTCATGGAGTCAGCGTCCACGGCGCGGTCGTCACGCTTGGCAATATCTCCGCGCTGGAAGCTTTGGCCAAACCCGACCCGCTGATCGACAATCACGCGCCGCGCGTCGGCGATATCATTGCCGACGCCGACGCCGAGATCTGGTCATCGGAATGGTACAAGACCACGGGCCAAGCTGGCGAGACGTCAAAACGCCATGGATAGGCTCTGCCCGCTTTCGCTTCGAACCGCTGGCCTGCTGTTGGCGGGTGGGCGCTCCAGCAGGTTCGGCGCCGAGAAAGCCGTCGCACCATTTGGCGGCGGCTTGATGATGGATTCAGTACTGACGCGGTTCGACGCCCTGGCCGCCTGCGCCGTGAGCGCGCGCGCCGGCTCCGCCGCCGCCGCTCATGCGCAAACGCGCAGCCTCACCGTTTTGTACGACGCAGCCGATGCGCCTACGGGTCCTTTGGCCGGTGTTGCCGCAGGTCTGACCTGGGCCAAGGCGTCGAATTTCAAAGCGCTCGCGACCGCGCCCTGCGACGCGCCGCTTCTGCCGCTCGATATCTTCCCAGTGTTGCTGGCTTCAATGGGCGACGCGCCCGCCGCGCTAGCCGTAACAGACGCCGGTGAGCATCCCCTTTGCGCGGTGTGGCGCGTTGAAATGGCCGAATACATCGCCGCGGAGTTCGTCGATGGCCGACACCCGCCAGTGCGCGCGTTGCTGGCGCAGTACGGCGCGCGCCGCGTTCGTTTTAAGGATGCACACGCGTTCGCCAATGCGAACACGCGTGACGCACTTGAAGCCTTGGAGCGCGTGGCGTGAACCCACTCGTCGATCCTTTCGGCCGCACGATTTCGTATTTGCGCGTGTCAGTCACGGATCGCTGCGACTTGCGCTGTATCTATTGCATGAGCGAGCGCATGCGCTTCCTCCCGCGTAAGGATTTGCTGTCGATCGAGGAGCTTGATCGGCTGTGCGCCACCTTCGTCGCGCGCGGCGTACGCCGCCTGCGATTCACCGGGGGCGAGCCTCTTGTGCGGCGCGGCTTCATGGATTTGCTGGGCGCCGTATCGCGTCATTTAGGCCAAGGCCTGGATGAGATCACGCTTACGACGAACGGCGTGCAGCTGGCGGATTTCGCCGATGAGCTTGCGCGCGTTGGCGTGAAACGCGTGAATGTCTCCGTCGACTCGCTCGATCGCGAGACCTTCGCCCGCATCGCCCGGCGCGACCGCCTTGCCGAGGTGCTCGCCGGAATCGAAGCCGCAGTCGCGGCGGGGCTCAAGGTCAAGATCAATACGGTCGCACTCAAGCACGACAATGCGCACGAGATTCCGGCGCTAATCCAATGGGCGCATGCGCGCGGCCACGACATCACCTTGATCGAAACCATGCCACTCGGCGAAATCGATGAGGATCGCACCGATCAATTCATGTCGCTGACGCGGGTACGCGAGGACCTCGCCTCCTACTGGCGTCTCACCGACTTGCCAGATCGCACCGGCGGCCCGGCGCGCTACGTCCGCGTCGACGAGACAGGCGGGCGTCTTGGCTTCATTACCCCACTCACACATAATTTCTGCGAGGGGTGCTCGCGGGTACGTTTGACCTGCACAGGGCGACTTTATCTCTGCCTCGGCCACGAGACATCGGCCGATTTGCGTGCGCCGCTACGCGACGATCCCACCGACGCTTCACTGCATGCCGCGATCGACGCGGCAATCGCGTTGCGCCCGAAGGGCCACGATTTCCAGATCGAGCGCCTGCGCACGCCGGCTACTGAA
This sequence comes from Caulobacterales bacterium, assembly GCA_017303355.1. GTDB lineage: Bacteria > Pseudomonadota > Alphaproteobacteria > Caulobacterales > Aquidulcibacteraceae > Vitreimonas. Next base: position 192,889 of record JAFLCU010000001.1, read on the forward strand.
CGCCACATGTCGGTGACCGGCGGATGACGCGCCTCCTCTTCTTCGGGCGCCTGCGCGACGTGACTGGATTTGCCGAGCGCGATTTGGAACTCCCGCGGGACATCGCCACAATAGCGGATCTGCGCGCTTTTCTAAGCGCGAGCGATCCCGACCTGGGCGAAGCCATCGCCGCGCGCGGCGTCCGCGTGGCGGTCAATCAGAGCTTTTGCCTGAATGATCTGGAATCGGTGTGTGATGCCCGCGAGATCGCGTTCATGCCGCCGCTGAGCGGGGGCTGAGCATGGGCGAGAGCCTGATCCTCTATCTCGCTTTCGCAATCGCGGCGGCCGCTGCTTTGTACTCCTCGGTCGGCCACGGGGGCGCTTCCGCCTATATCGCGCTCATGGCGCTGGCTGGCCTGGCGCCAGAGGAAATCCGCCCGGCCGCGCTCGTGCTCAATATCACTGTGGCCGGGCTGGGCGCTGTGCGCTTCATCCGCGCCGGCCGCTTTGACCGGCGCGTGTTTTGGCCGTTCGCCATCGCCGCCATACCCGCTGCGTTTCTTGCCGGCCGCGTCCATGTGCCGGAACACATCTACCGCCCACTGCTGGCGTTCGCGCTCGCGGCGGCGGCGTTGCGCTATCTTGTCTGGCCACAGATCGACGCGATCAAGCCAAGCGCGCCGCCGTCGGCGCTTGTCGCACTGCCGGCCGGAGCCGCGTTGGGTGCACTCGCCGGGCTCACCGGCATAGGTGGCGGCGTCTATCTCTCGCCCCTGCTCGTTTTCGCGGGCTGGGCCGATCCGCAGCGCGCCACAGGTATCGCGGCGTGCTTCATTGTCGTGAACTCGCTCGCTGGCCTCGCCGGGCGCGCCTCTTCCTTTGCGATGCTGCCAAGCTTCCTGCCGTGGCTTGCCGGCGCGGCGATTGTGGGAGCTTTGATCGGCACGACGTGGAGCCTTAGGGGCTTAAACCGCACTGGCGTCTTGCGTGTGCTTGGACTTGTGCTCGGCATTGCAGCGGGAGCGTTGATCGCATGATCCGCGTTGTTGTCACAGCCGAGGCCTTCGCGCCAGCGCACGAAACCGCCTGCTTTGCGGCGGCGCGCGACGACCGATGTGGCGCTCTGGCGAGCTTCGTCGGTTATTGCCGAGGCCACACACATGACGGTGTGGTCACCACGCTCGAATTGCAGCACTATCCGGGCTTCACCGAAGCGGAGATTGAGCGTCTCGCGCGGCAGGTGAGCGCCAAGCATGCGTTCACCGCGCTCCTCGTCATACATCGTGTGGGCGTCATCCCGGCTGGCGACGCCATCGTGCTTGTCGCCGCGCAGAGCGCGCATCGCGCCGCTGCTTTCGCGGCCGTTGAAGAGATGATGGATTATCTCAAGACGGACGCACCGTTTTGGAAGCGCGAAGCCGGCCCGGACGGCGCGCGCTGGATTGAACCCACCTCGGACGATTACGCCCGCCGTCAGGAGCATGGCGCATGAGCCCACACGTTTGCCGCATCGATGAGAACCTCCCCTTTAAGCCGGTGCACGTGGCCGTACTGACGATCTCCGACACCCGCGATGTCGAGAGCGATACCTCAGGGGCGCTGTTGGCCGATCTCGCGCGGCGCGACGGCCACCGTGTCGCCGCGCGTGCTCTCGTACGCGACGATGTCGGTGAAATTCGCAAGCAGGTGAGCGCCTGGCTGGATGATCCGCACATCGACGTGATCGTCGCCACCGGCGGTACTGGCCTCACTGGGCGGGATGTAACGCCCGAAGCGTTGCGTCCACTGTTCGAGAAGGAGATCGAAGGCTTCTCCGTCGTTTGGCACATGCTGAGCTATCAAAGCGTTGGCCTATCCACGCTGCAATCGCGGGCGTGCGCGGGCGTGGCCAAGGGCAAATTCATCTTCGCGCTGCCCGGCTCCAACGGCGCCTGCCGCGACGGATGGGAAAAGATTATTCGCTGGCAATTGGATAGCCGCCACACGCCCTGCAACATGGTCGAAATCATGCCGCGCCTGTTGGAGCGATAGCGATGAACGATCGCCTCACTCATCTCGATGCGGAAGGCCGCGCGCGCATGGTGGATGTCGGCGAAAAGCCCGCTACCGCGCGCGAGGCGATCGCGCAAGGCCAGATTCGCATGGCGGCCGCCACGCTTCAACGCGCCTTGAGCGGTGACACGCCTAAGGGCGATGTCCGCGCCATTGCCGAGATCGCGGGCGTCATGGCCGGCAAGCGCACCGCGGAACTCATTCCCCTGTGCCACCCGATCGCGCTGTCGAGTCTCAAGGTTGATGTAACGCCCGACGACACCCTCCCAGGGTTTGTCGTCACGGCGCGCGCGCGCACGATAGGTCAAACCGGCGTTGAGATGGAAGCGCTCACCGCAGCCTCGCTCGCGTGTCTTACGCTCTACGACATGCTTAAGGCCATCGATCGCGGCATGATCGTTGAAGGGGTATGCTTGCTGGAAAAGCATGGCGGCGCCAGTGGCTCCTACATGCGTGGCGCGTCATGATCAGCGTATCCGAAGCGCGGGCACTTATGCTGGACGCCGCACAGCCCGTGGCCACTGAGCGCGTTTCATTGCGGGCCGCGCGCGGACGCACCTTGCGCGAAGATATTGTCGCCACACGCGCGCAACCGCCATTCCGCGCCTCAGCGATGGATGGCTATGCGCTGCGCGCGGCCGACACGCCCGGCGTGTTGCGCATGATCGGCGAAACTAGCGCAGGGCGCGCGCTTGACCGCACGCTGGGGCTTGGCGAATGCGCACGCATCTTTACTGGCGCGCCGCTGCCGGAAGGCGCGGATTCGGTGTTGATCCAAGAGGACGCCATACGCGCCGGCGATAGTGTCACATCGCCGGCGATCAGGGCGGGACGGCATGTTCGCGCCGCCGGCGTCGATTTTGAGATCGGCGACTCATTGCTTCGTTCGGGCCGTGTGCTGGACGCCGCCGCCATCGCGCTTGCCGCTACCGCTGGGCGGGCGTCGCTGCAGGTGGCGCGCGCGCCAAAGGTCGCCGTCTTGAGCGGCGGCAATGAGATTGTCCCGCCAGGCACATCGCCAGCGCCCGACCAAATTTTTGACTCCATGAGCTACGGCGTCGCCGCGCTCGCTGAAACTTGGGGCGCGGGAGCATCCACGGGCTTTCCATTCAAGGATGACGCACAGACGATCGCGGCGACGGTCGCGCAATCAATCGAAACGCACGATCTCACGATCATCGTCGGTGGCGCTTCCGTGGGTGATCACGATCACGCGCGCCCAGCCTTGCGCGCGCTTGGCGGCGAATTCCTGTTTGAAAAAATCGCGCTGCGTCCGGGTAAGCCGACCTGGTTTGCGCGAGTCGGCGAACGTTTGATCCTGGGTTTGCCAGGCAATCCTGCCTCGGCCCTCGTCTGCGCGCGCCTCTTCCTGCGGCCATTGCTGGACAAGCTCTGCGGGCGCGATCCCGCCGCCGCGATGCGCACCATTGGCGCGCGCGCGCGCACGCCGCTTGCAGAAAACGGCGCGCGCGAAACCTATCTGCGAGCGCATGTCGAGAGCGATGCAAACGGCCAACTCTGGGCGCGCGCGCCGCATAATCAAGATTCTTCGCTGATTTCCGTGTTCGCCGGCGCCAATGCGCTCATCGTACGCGCGCCCGACGCGCCGGAAACAGCCGAAAGCGCGCTCATCGATGTGCTTTACCTCTAATCGCTTCTGTGCGCTTGCGCCGCATCGGCGCTTGACTAACGTCAATCGCATCTGCGCGACCTCGCACAATGATCGCAGGCATGGATCCGCATCTCCTCCCCTACGCGGAACGCCAAGCGCCGCGTTACACCTCGTACCCGAGCGCGCCACACTTTAGCGCTGACGTCGATGGCGCGCTTTATCAATCCTGGCTCGGCGCGATACCCGAAAACGCCGCGCTGTCGCTCTATTTGCACATCCCCTATTGCAAGCAACTCTGCTGGTATTGCGGGTGCAACACCTATCTCACGCGTGGCCGCGACATTCCGGATTTCGTCACAACGCTGATGACCGAAATCGATCTCGTCGCTTCGGCCGTAGGGTCGCACAATGTCAGCGAGATTCACTGGGGCGGCGGCACGCCAAACATCCTTTCACCGAGAGAATTTCTAAGGCTACAGCATCACATCGCCTTCTGGTTCGATCTGGCCCCAGCATTGTCGCACAGCATTGAGCTTGATCCACGTCATGTCACGCGCGCGCTTGTCGCGACATATGCGCAAGCGGGCGTCAATCGCGCGTCTCTCGGCCTGCAGGACCTCAACCCGCATGTGCAAATGGCGATGGGCCGCGTACAGCCTTACGCGCAAGTCGTTGAAGCCGTCGCCATGCTGCGCGAGGCGGGCATGCATGACCTCAGCTTCGATCTCATGTACGGCCTACCGCAGCAGACTGACCATGACATCGCCAGTACGATCCGCCTCGCGACGGACTTGGCGCCCAATCGCATCGCGCTGTTCGGCTACGCGCATGCGCCATGGTTGAAACGCCGCCAGCGCATGATCGACACCGACGCCCTGCCGAACGCCGCGGCGCGTTTCGAACAAGCGGAACTCGCGCGCGCCATACTGCGCGATCTTGGCTATGAGAGCATCGGCTTGGACCATTTCGCCAAGCCCGATGACGCACTGGCGAAAGCCGTGCGCGCGCGCACCTTGCACCGAAATTTTCAAGGCTATGTTCCCAGCAACGCTGGCGCTTTGATTGGCTTCGGCCCATCCGCCATCTCGCGCCTGACCGCAGGCTATACCCAGAACATACCGGCAGTGCGCACATGGCAACGGATCGTGGAATCTGGCCGACTACCGATCATGCGCGGCCACACCCAGAGCGCGGACGATACTCGACGCGAAGCGATTATTGAAGCGCTTATGTGCGACCTCGCAGTCGATCTTGCGTCCTTTGGCGGACAGGCCGCCTTTCCCGAAGCCATGAAGGCGCTCGCGCCGCTCGCACAGGACGGATTGGTCGAGATCAACGGCGACGTGGTCCGTGTGCCGCCGAACATGCGGCCATTCTGCAGACTGGTCGCTTCGGCTTTCGACGCTTACGCTAATTCCGAAACACAACATTCCGAGGCAATCTAAAACGCGATGACAACGACCGCGGAACGCTATCGCACTTATCAGGGGCCAGCCATCTTCAGCATGGGCTTTCGGCCCTTCTTCCTGCTCGCCGCGCTCTGGGCCGCGCTCGCCGTGCCGATCTGGGTCGCGGCGTTCAGCGGCTGGCTCCCGGCTGATCATTTCAATCGTGATTGGCACGCGCACGAAATGGTGTTCGGCTATTTGAGCGGCGTGATCGCCGGCTTTCTGCTGACAGCCGTGCCGAACTGGACCGGGCGCTTGCCCGTCACGGGCGCGCCGCTGATGGGGCTCGTCGCGCTTTGGTGCGCAGGGCGCCTCGCGATGCTAGCGCCAGGCTTCGTCGTGGCGGCCGTGATCGACGCATCGTTCCTGTTCGTGTTCGCGCTGGTGATCGCGCGCGAGATCATCTCTGGCCGCAATGTACGCAACGTCCCGGTGCTCGCATTGCTCAGCGTGCTGGCGATCGCCAATGTGCTCTCGCATCTGCGCGCTTTAGACCCCGATTTGGCGCTTCTTGGGGAGCGTATCGGCATCGCCGTGGTTTCGATGTTGGTTGCGCTGATCGGCGGACGCATTGTGCCGAGCTTCACGCGCAATTGGATGGCCAAACAGCGCATGACGCCCGAACCGGCGGCCCCATCCCGGTTTGACGCGGTCGCTCTCGGGACTGGCGCTGTTGCGCTTGGTCTTTGGGCGACGGCGCCAACTTACTACGCCACAGGCCTTATGCTCACCTTGGCAGGGGTGCTTCATTTGGCGCGGCTTGCGCGCTGGCAGGGTTGGCGCGCGCAGGCCGAACCGTTGGTGCTCGTGCTGCACGCGGGCTATCTCTGGCTTTGCCTCGGCTTGCTCGTGAGCGGGCTCGCCATCTTGCCGCTTGGCGTCGTCCCGGTGGCAAGTGGCCTTCACGCCCTGACCGCCGGGGCGTTCGGCGTCATGACGCTTGCGGTCATGACGCGCGCCAGCTTGGGGCACACCGGTCAGCCGCTCACGGCCAGCCCGCGCATCAGCGCGATCTATTGGCTTGTCAATTTGGGCGCTGCGTTGCGCGCCATCTCTCCGCTCTTTCCAGACATCTACACACACATGCTCGCCATCTCCGCGCTGGCATGGAGCGGCGCGTTCGTTTGGTTCGTGATTGTCTATGCACCATTGTTGCTCCGCCGGCGCGTGACGATCTCCCGATGATGAAGACTTGCGCGGCCTCAAATCCAGATCACCCTCGAACGGTAAAAGAAAACCATGAGTGACTATGATCTCATCATCGTCGGCGCGGGACCTGCTGGGCAGAGCTTGGCCGCGCGCCTCGCGCAAGCGCCATTGCGGATCGCCTTGATAGATCGCGAGCCCAAAGCTGCTCTCGCCGCGCCGGCATATGACGGCCGCGAAATCGCGCTCACGCAAACATCAATCGCGCGCCTGAAGCAGCTCGGCGCCTGGGAACACCTGGCGGAGACCGAGATCGCTCCGCTCGCACGCGCCGAGGTGCTCAATGGCGAATCGCCTTATGCGTTAAGCTTTGCCGATCAATCTAGAAACGGGGCGCTCGGCGCGCTTGTGCCCAATTCCGCCATTCGGCGCGCTTTGTTTCAAACCATCGCTGGCCAAGACAATTGCGATCTTCATGCCGGCGGCGCCGCGGCAATTGAATCTATCGACGCGCAGAGCGCGCGGGTGCGTCTCGCTGACGGCGCTCTCCTGAAAGGGAAAATGGTGGTGGCGGCCGATACGCGCTTTTCGGCGCTGCGGAAAAGCCAAGGCATCAGTGCGCACATGCTCGATTTCGGCCGCACTATGCTCGTGTGCCGCGTGCATCACGCCAAGCCGCATCATGGCATCGCCACGGAATGGTTCGCCCATGGCCAGACCATCGCCATGCTACCGCTGAACGGCGATCAATCTTCCTTCATACTGACGCTCCGCGCATGCGCGATGCAAGAATTGGCCGCGCTATCTGACGAAGATTTTGCGCGTGAGGTGGAGCGGCGCACCAAAGGCCGCTGGGGTGAGATCGCGCTGGCGAGCACGCGTCACACTTATCCACTCGTCGCGGTCTATGCCAGCCGCTTCGCCGGACAACGCTTTGCGCTGATCGGCGACGCTGCTGTCGGCATGCATCCGGTCACTGCGCACGGCTTCAATTTCGGGCTTCGTAGCGCGTACGCGCTTGGCGACGAGATCGTGCGCGCACTGAAGGTCAGCGACGACATCGCCGACACGCGCCGTCTCGCGTGTTATGAGCGCGGGCATCGCCGCGCCACGCTGCCGCTTTACACCGCTACCAATGCGATCGCACGGCTCTATAGTGACGAGCGCCCACTCGCGCGCGTCGCGCGCACGGCGGGCCTGCGTTTGATGAACCTCACACCGGGCGCGCGGCGGCTGGTGGAGGTGAGTTTGCGCCATTAAGAGCGCGCCAGGGAGAGACACGTGAAAGCAGCGCAGAGATTGCTTGAAATGGCGGCGCGCGAAGGCGTTCGCGCTTGCTTCGCCAATCCCGGCACATCGGAAATGCATCTGGTGGCGGCGCTCGACGCGGCGCCTTCCATCCGCCCCGTGCTTTGTCTGTTTGAGGGCGTAGCCACAGGTGCGGCCGATGGATATGGCCGCATGACGCAAACGCCAGCGCTGACGCTGCTGCATTTGGGCCCCGGCCTTGGCAACGGCTTCGCCAATCTGCACAACGCCTATCGCGCGCGCACGCCGATCGTCTCGCTGGTCGGCGAACACGCGACCTACCACCGCGCCAACAACCCACCTCTTGCAAGCGACATCGCCGCAATCGCGCGGCCGGTGTCGGCGTGGCTCGAAACGGCAGAGACCGCGAGGGATTTGCTGCACGCCGGGCGCCGGGCCATTGCAGCCGCGCGCCGCGCTGGACCGGCCACGCTAATTCTTCCGGCAGACGTCGCTTGGAGCGATGACGAACCTGAGCCGGCTGCGCCCACGCCGGATGAAGAACATCAAGGCATCGCCGGGGTCGAAAGCGCCGTGCAGGCGCTTGGGCCCCGCACGCTGCTTTTGCTAGGCGGCAGGCAACTTAGCGCCGAAGCCTGCGCCATCGCGCAGCGCATTGCAGCGGCAACCGGCGCGCTGGCGTTGATTGAGACCTTCCCGGCGCGCGTGCGCCGTGAAGGCGGCGGCGCCGAACTCAAGCGCTTGCCGTATCTCAGCGAAATGGCCGCGGCCACGCTTGCGCAAGTCGAGACAGTTATCCTCGCGGGCGCCGCTTATCCCGTGGCGTTCTTCGCATTGCCGGGACGGCCTTTGCGCTTGGCCCCGAAGGGCGCGCAGGTGATTGAGCTCACGCCGGCGGGCGTCAATCCCGAAATGGCGCTTTTGGCGCTTGCGGATCAGTTGAAGGCGCCGGCTCTCAGGTCGCATCGCCCGTCGCCGCCGCCAAAACCGAATTCCGACGGCGCCATCGATCCCATGTCGCTGGCGCAATGTATTGCGGCGACATTACCCGACAACGCGATCGTCTGCGACGAATCCAATACAGCCGGTCTTTTCTGCTACGACGCGTCCGCGAGTTCGCCGTCGCATGATTGGCTCACACTGACTGGCGGATCGATCGGGCAAGGTTTGCCGCTGGCGACGGGGGCCGCAATCGCCTGCCCGGATCGGCGCGTGCTGGCGCTCGAAGCCGACGGCAGCGCGCTCTACACGATCCAGGCCTTGTGGACCCAAGCACGCGAGCAATTGAACGTCACCAATGTGATCTTGAACAATGGCGCTTATGCAATTCTGCGGTTGGAGATGATGCGCGCAGGCGTCAACACGCTGTCAGACGCCGCCAATTCGCTATTTGACCTGCGAAATCCAGCGATTGATTTCTGCGCGATCGCGCAAGGTTTCGGCGTGCCGGCGCAACGTGTTGCAACGCCTCAAGCGCTCGCCGCCGCGCTGGAGCGCAGCTACGCGGCCGCAGGTCCCTCTCTCATCGAGGTGATGCTCCCATGATCCCGCTTCCCGAGACACTTCAGACTGAATTACAAACCTTACTCGGCGCTCGCTTCAGCACCGCGGCGGTCATTCGCGACCAGCACGCCGGCGGCGGAATGCACCTGCCGCCCCTGCCGCCGCAAGCTGTCGCGAGCGTGCAAAGCCTTGATGAGGTCGTGCGCGTCGTCCGCGCGTGCGCAGCCGCCGGCGCGCCCATCATCCCCTTCGGCGCCGGCACATCGCTGGAATGTCATGTCGGCGCGCCACGGGGCGGCGTGTGCATCGACGTATCCGCCATGAAGCGGGTCTTGCGTTTGAGCCCGGAAGATCAGGATTGCACGGTAGAGGCCGGGTTGACGCGCGTCGCGCTCAACGAACATCTGCGCCACACGGGCTTGTTCTTTCCTGTAGATCCCGGCGCCGACGCCACGATCGGCGGCATGGCCTCCACGCGCGCCTCCGGCACAACAACGCTGCGCTATGGCGGCATGCGCGAGAACGTGATGGCGCTGACCGTGGTCATGCCGGACGGCCGCGTCATCCGCACCGCTCAACGCGCACGGAAATCCGCCGCCGGCTATGATCTGACGCATCTGTTCGTCGGCAGCGAGGGCACACTTGGCGTGATCGCCGATGTGACGCTGCGGCTGCACGCGGCCCCTGAAGCGACCAGCGCGGCCGTGTGTGCGTTCAAGTCACCATTCGGCGCCACATCGACCGTGATCGATGCGGTGCAATGCGGCTTGCCGCTGGCGCGCGCGGAATATCTGGACGCGGTGAGCATGCGCGCCGTCAATCGCGCCTTTTCCACCACATACGAGGAAGCGGACACGCTTTTTCTCGAATTCCATGGCTCCCCCGAAGAGGTGGCGCACTACGCTGAGCGCGCTCGCGCGATTGCGGATGAGAACGGTGGCGGCGCGTTTCAATGGGCGGTCGAGACGGAAGCACGCAACGAACTCTGGAAAGCGCGCCACAATGCGGGTTTCGCCGCGATTGGCCTACGCCCGGGTGCGCGCCCATGGTCAACCGATGTGTGCGTGCCGATCAGCCAACTCGCCCATTGCGTCGAAGCCACCAAGCGCGATATCGTCGATCTACCTTTCCCAGCCGCCGTGCTCGGCCACATCGGCGACGGCAATTTTCACGTTGTTCTCTTGATCGACGCCGACTCCCCAACAGAAATCCAGACCGCACACCATTTCAACGATCGCCTCGTGGCGCGCGCCATTGAGGCCGACGGCACTTGCACAGGAGAACATGGCGTGGGCTTGGGCAAACGTGAATCGCTGCGTCACGAATTGGGTGAGGCCGTTACGCTCATGAGAGATATTAAGCGCGCGCTCGATCCGCATGATCTGATGAACCCTGGAAAGATCTTCCTTCCGGACGAAGCCGCCTGATGCCGCTGCGCGAACTCTTCGATCGCAACGTGGAGTGGGCGGAAGGCAAAACGCGCGACGATCCGCATTTCTTTCGTCGCATGGCTGAACAACAATCACCGCGTTATTTGTGGATCGGCTGCTCGGACAGCCGCGTCACCGCGAATGATGTGCTGGGGCTCGAACCAGGCTCCGTTTTCGTGCAACGAAACATCGCCAATATCGTACACACTAGCGATATGAATATTCTCTCTGTTCTCGAATACGGGATTGATACGCTGGGCATCGAGCACATTATTGTGTGCGGTCACTACGGATGCGGCGGCGTGGAGCGCGCTCTCGGATCGGATCGATCAGCCTTGGTCGATCATTGGCTGCAGCCGATTGTGATGCTCTATCACAAGCATCGCGCCATCTTTGACGCCATCAAGGATCCTCGCGCGCGCGCGGCTCGAATGTGCGAGATCAATGTGCAAATGCAGGTGCGCCGCGTCGCGGCTACTCCCTCGGTCGAGAATGCCTGGGCGCGCGGCCAGACGCTCCACGTTCATGGCTGGGTTTACGGCATGCATGATGGACTGCTGCGCGACGTCGGGCCAACCCTGAGCGGCACCGCCGATCGCGACGCATTGTCCAGCATCGATGATTGCGTGCTCAAGGGGGCCAGCCCGCTCAGCGCCGTCCAGATACAGGCGCTGGAAGCATTTTGCGAGCACGCGGCGGATTGACGCCCGCCGCGTTTTCCTATCACAAGCGGAGGCTCGACCTATCGCTCTGTTTTGGCTCGCAAAGCCTGCACGCCCCACGGAGAGACATGCTTATGAAGATCAGCGCACGGAATCAGATTCCGGGAACCGTCGTTCAGGTTATCAAAGGCCAGACGACAGCCCACGTTCGCGTGGATATCGGCAACGGCGTCATCGTAACATCGTCCATCACCAACGCCTCCGTCGAGGATCTTGGGCTTGCGGTGGGCGATAGCGTCGTGGTGATCGTAAAGGCGTCCGACGTCATGATTGGCAAATAGCATCGCCAACCTTCGGCGGCGTAAAACACTGCCGATCGGGCTTGATGTCCAACAACGGCGTGCCATCGAGACAATCGAGCCCGCGCACGAAGAGCCGCCCGCCTTCGAGACGTTCAACAGCAACAATCGAGCTGGCGATGGGATTAGGCCGGAGCGGCGAGCGCAAGGCGAAGGTGCCGCGCGTGCGCTGATCGTTCGCTGGATTTTGACGCACGAGGTCGCGGCGCGCCTGATTCATCCAATAAAGAATTTCCAGAGTCGGATATTGGGCGATCCCTTCGAGTGCGGCGATCCACGGCTCGAAAACGTCGATCGTGCACAGCGGACCATCAAGCCCGCCCTGACGTGGACACGCCGTCCGCTCCGTCCAGGGCGTGCCGATACGGCCGATGAAAACAAGCCCCGCGTCCGTCGCGGGCGGCGCCATCACCGACAATTCGCCGGCGCGCAGATCATGGTCCATCGCGTCTTCCCCTCTTGCGCAACACCGGTGCGCACATCTTTCGGCCGTCAACGCTGATCTGCAGCACGTCGACATCGATATCATAGAGCGAACGCAACGCTGCTGCGTTGATCACATCGTCCGGCGCGCCCACGGCTACGATCGCGCCCTCGCGCATCAAGGCGACACACGCGGCGCAGGCGAAAGCGTGATCCGGATCGTGAGTGGAGAACAGCACCGACAACCCTTCAGCTGTCAGATCGGCGATGACCTCCAGCACACGCGTCTGGTTCGCGAGATCAAGATTGGCCGTTGGCTCGTCCATGATCAGGCAACGCGGGTCTTGCGCCAAAGCCCGCGCGATCAACACCAATTGCCGCTCACCGCCGCTGATCCGCGTGTAGGGCACAGACGCCAGATGCGCGATGCGCAGCTTGGTCAACGCCGCGTGCGCGGCGGCGCGATCTACCTCTCGCGGCGCATCGGTCAAGCCGACGCGCGCGGCGCGGCCCATCAGGACGATGTCCGCCGCCGTAAACGGAAAGAACGAGGCATGCGCCTGCGGCACGTAAGCCAGCTTGCGCGCGATCTCGCGCTGACTCAGCGCCGACACATCGCGCCCATCCAGCAGCACCTCCCCGCCCAAGGGCGGCAGCAAGCCGAGCAGCGTCTTGAACAATGAGGTCTTGCCCGCGCCATTGGGGCCGAGCACGCACACCGCCTCCGCGTTGGCGATGCTCAGATTGAGGTCGCGCCCGATCGGCCGCCCGCGATAGCCATAATCGAGCGCACGCGCCTCTAGCATCAGCGCCATCCTCGCGCCGCATGCGCCAGCAGATAAAGAAAGAACGGCGCGCCCAAGCCCGCAGTCAAGACACCGAGCGGAATTTCGATCGAGGCCGCATTGCGCGCGATCAGATCGACGCCGACGAGACCCCCGCCGCCCAACAGGATCGACGCCGGCAACAATCGGCCAAAATCCGGACCAACCAGCGCACGCGCCACATGCGGCGTCAGCAAGCCAATCCAACCGATCACGCCGGAGATCGAGACGGCGGCCGCGCTCATCAGCGTCGCCGCGGCGATGAGTACGGCGCGCAGCGCCTTCGTGTTGACGCCGAGCGCACGCGCCTCCTCGTCATCGAGCGACATCAGATTCATGCGCCATCGCAACAGAAAGAGCGGGGCCAAGCCAAGCGCCATCGCCGGCAGCACCGAGATGACGTCGCCGCGCGTGATCGCCGATAAACTACCCAGCAGCCAATAGGTAATCGCCGGCAGCTGATTGTACGGATCGGCCAGCGTCTTGATCAGTGAAACAAAGGCGCCAAGCAAGGCGCCTATGGCGATGCCGGCAAGCACCAGCGCCAAGACAGGATCATGCGCGCGCACCGTAGCGCCGATCGCATAGACAAGCGTCACGGCGGCGAGCCCGCCGGCGAATGCCAGCACTTGAATCGCCAGCACCGGCAGCGCGAAATAGATGCCGAGCACGGCGCCCAAACTGGCACCGGCGGTGACGCCCAGAATATCTGGCGAAACCAGCGGGTTTCTGAACAAGCCCTGATAGGTCGCACCGGCCGCCGAGAGCGCCGCGCCGATGATCAAAGCCGCAAGCACACGCGGCACGCGGATTTCCCATATCACCGTCTCCACCGCCCGCGGAAGGCCCGACGGCGCACCGGTGAGCGCGGACCAAAACGCGCGCGCGATGTCGGCCGGCGCGATCGCATATTTCCCGAGCGTGAACGAGAGCAACACCAGAGCGACAAGAATCGCCGATGGCGTCCACGCCTTGGTCACCCTAAGCGACGACATGCGGCGCGGTGCTCATCTGCTGCGAAAACCAGGCATCCAGATCCGCACGCCGCGGCGACAAAAGCGCGCCCGCGTCGCCGGTGAAGCGCCTCCATTCTTCAAGCCAAGGCTCGGCGACGAGCGTGAGAAACGGAATCCCCGCCACCATCACCGCGAGCATATCGTCGGCCAAGCCGCCGCCGCTCGCCTCGAGTTTGCCGAAGCGATTGGCGATCACAAGGTCGGCGCCGATTTCGACGGCGCGCCGCAGCGCAATGCTCGCCGTCGTGACGCCAGCTGGATCGATCCTACAGCCTGTCGACCCAGGGCCGAGGTCCTGAAAGATCACATAGCGCGCGTCCGTTTCGAGATCGCGCAATTCCGCGCCGCACGCGCTGGCTTTGCCATTGTCGGTGATCACATCCACGAGACCGCGAACCGCCACCCCGCGCGCGCGGCATGCGTCGGCGAACTCAGCAAGCAGTGCGCAATCCTCTGTCGCGCCATGCGCATGGATAATCGCCGCAATCGGCGCGCGATCATTCGCTTGAGCTTGAGACATCATGGCGCCAGTCCTGAAACAAGTGCGTCGAGTTGCGCATCGGTGAGGCGCACGCGATAGAAGAGTTCGTAGAAATCCCTCGCCTCGTCGCGCAAATTGGCGGCGTCATCATAAAGTACGGCGCGCAGCCAGCGCACGCCGATCAATCGATTAATGCCGGGCGGTGAGTCGATCCAACCGAACGGCAACGTCGGTTGCAGAAACACGCGCCGCTCGCGCACTGCTTTCAGCCCGGCCCATCGGCCGTCGTTCAAGAGCGCATCGCGGAAGCGTGGGTCTTGCGCGATGATGACGTCGGGCTCCCAGGCGAGGATTTGCTCGGGCGACACATTCGTCAGCCCGCCTTCGCCCGCCGCGTCGGCGACGTTTTGCGCGACGGTTTCCAGCAATTCCGTCGTGATCGAACCGGCGCGACCCGTCTCCAATCCCTCCGGCCCGCGCCCATAATAGACGCGCGGCCGCTCGGACGAGGCCGGCAGCGCCGCAAGCGATCCGATCACCTCGGCCGCATATCGCGCCAACAGCTCAGCGCGCGTCTCGGCGCCGACGACACCGCCCAGCAAGCGGATCGTTTCGGCGCTCTTCGCGAATGCGCCGTCCAGCAAAATGTAGGGCACGCCCGTCTGTTGCTGCACGCGATCGGCTAGCGAGGCGTAGGTGCGGTCGATCTGGCCGCTGTCGATGATCAGATCAGGCGCCAACGCGGCGACATGCTCAAGATTGGCCGTGTTGCCGCGCCCGGTCAGCCGCCCATGCTCTGGGAGATCGCGATAGGGCGGCGCAAGATAAGCCTTCTCTTCCGTCGACAGCGCGCGCGCCCAGCCGAGCATCTTCTCCGGCGCCAGCGCGTAGAGCAGCACCGACGCCGGCGGCCCCGCCGTCAGGACGCGCGCGACACGCGCCGGCAGCCCTACACTACGCCCGGCCGCATCGACAAAGCCCGGCGCGTTTGCTGGTGCGCGCTGACGCAGCAGAAAAGCCCCGGCGCCGCCCGCGATCGCGGCGGCGCCGGCAAACCCCAAGAGAGTGCGACGGGATAGCGTCATCTATTTTGCAGCCGCAGCGACAGATAGAAATTGCGCCCCTGCTCCGGCAGCCCATCGGCAAGCTGGTAATTCTCGTCGGTCAAGTTACGCGCTCCGAACAGCACATCAGCTTCCGGCGTGACCTGCCAGCTCAGCGCCGTATTGAACAGCATATAATTGCCCGTTCGGTAATAGCGAAGCGGTGTGGCCGCGGTACTTGTCCAGCGGTCCGAGGCGATTTCCACGCTCGGCGTGAACGTGAGGGCATCATTGATGCGCCAATCAGCGTAGGCGAACACTTTGTGCGTCGGTACGCCTTCCGGCTCGATCGCGGGCGTGGTCGGCGCCTCATAATCACGTTCGATGTAGGTATAATTGCCGCCAAGGGTGAGTGCGTCGGCGACATCCCATGTCAGACTTAACTCGCCGCCATAGTAGTGCGCCGACGCGACGTTGCGGGTTTGCTGTTGCACCCCGATCGGGGCGCCGAAATCCACGCTGACGGACACAAGAGCGTTCTGAATGTCGCTGTAAAACAGCGCGCCTTCGAAGCGCACATGCTCGGCCCATTCCCTCTCCACGCCAAGCTCATAATTGACGGCGCGCTCCGGCCCGATGCCCGGATTGGGAATGACCGTGCCGAACCGCGAACTGAAGCGCTCGAATAAGGTGGGAAACCGCGTCCGCGACGACACGCTGCCATAGACGCGCGCGTTGGCATCCAGATTGTAGGTCAAGGCGGTCTGCCAATTGAACGCATGCATATCGAGCAACGGATAGCTGAACTCGGTCAGGACGACGTTGCCGGAGACGACCGCATTGTTCACCTCTTCTGCCCGTTGCAGATCAGTCCAATCGTAGGAGGCGCCTACGATCCAATCGAGATGTTCACCGAACCTATGCGTGTTTTCGAGCGCAACGGAATACGTGTCCTCCTCCGTGGTTTGCCATGGCTCCTCGTAGCGCAGATTGCCGGGGCTGGCGAAACCCGGCGCGTTGCGTTCGTTGTGCTCATCACGACGGAAATGAAAAGCGCCGCGCAACATATTGTTCGCGCCCCATTCCGTGGAGAGCTGCACATTGCCGCCGAAGGCGGTGTCGTCGTAATAGGAATCGAACGCTCGCGGCAGCGATTGCGTCATCTGCCCTGCATCGTCGAAGCTGCTCAGCAGATTTTCGAAGGTGTTGACGTAAAACCGCGTCCGCAACGTCGTGCTGTCGCCGAGCTTCGTCGTTGAGAGAAAATAGAGACTGTCGAGGTTCCAATAGGGCCACGTCCAATAACGCTGCTGGTTGATCGGCAGCGTCGTGTGATAGGGCGCGTTCTTCGCTCCAGACTGGCGGATGTAGCTGATGGCATATTCATCCGTCGCGTTGGGCGCGTAGCCGACACGCAGATTGTAGCGATAATCCTCGCTGCTCGAATTGATGCGCTCGCCGCCGTCTTCATTGGCGGTCGGCGTGAAATCATCGGACAGCGCCCAGTGATCATGCTCGGTCAAGGCGCCGCTCAGCTGTGCGTAAAAATCGCCTTGCCGCCAGCCCAGGCGTCCCGAAATCGCTTGTCCGTTATGGCCGCCGTCGCCGCCGAACGACGCGGCGCCAACCACATCCCACTCGAACGCGGACTCAGGCCGGCGCGTCACCAAATTGACGCCGCCACCCAAGCCGCCCGGCCCGTCGAGCACCGACACATAGCCCTTGGAAACTTGAATCGACGCCAGATCGGCGGTGAGAAAGCGGCCAAAATCGATGCGATTGTCTGCCGGCAAGAACACACGCACGCCGTCGATCGACAACGTGGTTTGATAACGATCAAAGCCGCGAATGTAGATCACGCGCTCGTTGCGCCGCGCCCCGCTGGCGCCGCCCAGCGACGCCGCATTGGCGCCTGGGATCGCATTCATCGCGTCATCGACGGTCTGCCGGTTTTGCGTGCGCAACTCTTCCTGGCCAATTTCAGCGCCGCCCAGCATGGCGCCGCCGCGCGTACGCGCCGTCACCACGATCTCGCCCAAGGAAAACGCATCGTTTCCCTGATCGCTCTGCGCGACCGCCACACCCGGCAATCCCACGACGCTCGCCATCAGCGCCGCCCGCCCCCAACGTCCCCACATCCTGATCTCCATGCACGCTATATTCCGGTGTATATAACGATAGTCGAGCAGCCACATTTGACGTTTGTCAAGCGAACCCCGCTTCAGATTTGTTTTTGGAATGCCGCGAGATAGCCGCGCGCGGCGGCTTCGAGATCGGCTTGCATGCGTCGATAGAGCGCCAGGATGGCTTTGCCGTTGTCGGTGACGCGCGCGCCGCCACCGCCGGCGCCGCCCGTGCTCGCTTCGACAAGAGGCTTCTTGAATGCGCCATTCATGGCTTCAACGAGCATCCAGGCGCGCCGATAGCTCATCGACATGCGCTTGGCCGCGGCGGAGATCGAGCCTGTTTCTTCGATCAGGTCCAGCAGATCGGCCTTACCCGGGCCCATCGCGATCACATCACCGAGCATGATTCGGGGCTTTATTTCGAGTTTGAGGTGCTTGGACACGGCAGCCATCTTCTATTCAACGCAGCATCGCCCCGGACACTACGCGCTTTTCGGGTCTCCAGAAATGGCGGGCACGCAAGAGGAACAGCCGACACTCAAGTTCGTTGACGGACATGCCAGAGGCGCCGATCCATCCCGCTATAGACTTGGGCGACATCGCCTTTCGCCTCCTCGCAGCTGTCGCGGTCGGCATCATCATCGGCATCGATCGCGAATGGCGTGGCAAGCCTGTCGGCGTTCGAACATTGGCTTTGACATCGCTTGGCGCAGCGCTCGTGTGTTTGACGACCGTGCATTTACGCGCGCTCGACAACGATCCCCAAGCCATCGCGAGAGTCGTGTCCGGCGTGATCGAAGGCGTTATGACCGGTATTGGATTTATCGGCGCCGGCGCTGTTATCCAAAAACGTCATGAGGTCGAGGGGTTGACCACGGCCGCGACCGTGTGGGTAACCGCCGCTCTGGGCATCGCTTGCGCGCTCGCGAGTTGGCAGGTCGTAGCGATTGGCGTCGGCTTAACACTTGTTGTGCTGGTGCTGTTACATCCGCTCGACTTTTTCCTCGATAAGCAACGTACACTTCACAAGCGCGAAGACGCTAAAGGACAAGATCTGTAGCTCTCATCCTCCGCCGTAGCCACCGATGATCGGAGTGATTTCGCCAGTGATGTAGCTCGAGCATTGTGACGAAGCTAGAAATACAAACATCGGCGCAATCTCCTCCGGCTGGGCTGGGCGCTTCATCACGGTCTTGGCGCCGAATTGGGCCACGTCTTCCGCATCCTTATCGGCGGGGTTGAGCGGCGACCACACGGGCCCCGGCGCCACCGCGTTCACGCGAATGCCGCGCGGTGCAAGGTGTGTCGCGAGCGATCGTGTGAAGGCATGAATGCCGCCTTTCGTCATCGAGTAATCAAGCAAGTCCTTGTTGCCCATAAGCCCCGTCTCACCGCCGCTTCGCAGAAGCTGCGTGAGGTCACATCCCCTTTTATCAGAAGAAATTTTCGCCCTTCTTCTTCGACGGCGTGTTTTGTCTGCTCGGCATCTCGGTCCTCACTCAAAAACGCGATGACGATTTCGGCGCCTTCGCGCGCGAATAACACGGCGATAGAGCGGCCAATGCCGGAATCGCCGCCAGTAATGGGTGCAACTTTGCCTTTGAGCTTATTTGAACCCTCGTAGAACGGCGCGTCATACATGGGCGCGGGCGTTAATTGTGCGCCTCATCGCCGGGCTTCGGCTGGTGTTGTTTGGGAAAAGGCGGTTCCGGATAGTGGCGGGCGCCGGCCTGCATCGCGCCTTTTCGCTTTGACGCGCCCGAAGATGCCCCATCTTGCTCGGCTTGAAGCGCGCGTTGTCGCTCAGCTTCGTACTCGCCCTCGTTGCCGACGCCCTCCGCGACGTCACTAACCGCGGCGATATCGTGCTCGATTGCTTTTCTGGCTCGGGCACCACGATCATCGCCGCGGCCAAGACGGGCCGGCGTGCGCGCGTCATCGAACTCGACCCCCACTACGTCGATGTCGCCTCTTGCCGGCGGGAAACGCCATCAACGTCGATGGCGAAATCGCCTGGTCCCTCAAGTTCGATCTGCATGCGCCTCAATCAACTCGGGCGCAATTGTAGACGAGCGTTGAAGGCGCTCGCTAGGGGCGGACGCGGCGCACGGAGGCTACAGTGTCGTTGAGGCTGGCGCTTTCGAGATCCAGAGCAGCGCCCGTTTCCACGCATGTGCCGCCGAAGTTCGGCTCGCTGCAGAGTTCCCAAACACCGCCCTGTACGCGCGCGGCGGAGGCGACGTCCGCGAAACGGCGACGTTCGAGATTAGGCGTGTCCTGCGTTATACCGATGCTGCGGCCGCGAAAGTTGGCACGATCGAAAAGCACGATCCGCGCGAAATCCGGAGGCGGTTGCGGGAAGTCGTCGAAATCGTCGTCGTCGGGCGTATCGGCGCCGCCTACGCCGATGCTCCAACCCTGCCCCGAAGCACGGATGGGCGGCAGCGGCAGCGGCTGCGAGTCGAAGTCTGGCGTGGTGACGCTTGTGGACCGCGTCCGAGTTTCGGTCGTGGTCCCCCCCGGAGTCGATTCAGTCGTGGTTTCTGTGCGCGTTTCAGTGCGCGTGCGGGTGCCGTCATCATTGGTCGTTGTGGTGGTGCTGGAATTCGCATTCGAGCTGCGCGAAGGCGGTGTAGCCGGCGGCGGGACCTGACCACCGCTGCTGGTTATCTCATAGCCGCCGCAGCCTTCGCGGCGCGTGATGGTTTCCCCATTCGGGCCGATCGAAGTCGTCGTCGTGATGTTGGGGCAACCCCCTGTCTGCCCCGCTGCGCCGCTTGGCATCGCCGCGCCCACAGCGCCCGCGACGATGATCACCTTTAGCCAAGCTTTCATGCGGCGTTCCCCATGTCACAGATTCCTGCGGCTTCACAATAATTGCGCCCGGCAGGTCGCGACCACTGTCGAAAAAGGCGCAAATCGCTGAGTCAGAGGGCCGTCAGCAGCCGACCTTGGAGCGCAGCCGCAGCGAGCGCGAAGTTGATTGCCGCCCAGCGCCGTGCGTCGCTGATGAAAATCGGCGAGAGCAATAGGGTGCGGGCGCGGCTTTGAGTGATAAGGCGGGCGCGTTCGCATTCGGCGAGGAGATCAATCACGTGCGTGCGCGAAACGCCGTAGAGCTTGGCGAATTCACGGCGCGAGAAGCGAATCTCAAGGCTCTGCGATTGAACCGCCGCGCGTAAAAGCTCCAAGACGAAAGCGTGCCCGCGCGACAGCGCCGCCAAGCGACCGATGGCGGGCACGTCGGCGAAGGCGCTGAAGCCTTTTTGATGCGAGGCCATCACTTGCTGCAAGTAGAAGCGCGCCAGATCGGTGCGCTCAAGCGCGGCGCGATCGCCGCCACACAAGCTCGCGGCGGCGCCCGAGAGCGCGCGCACCCAACGGTTCAGCAGAGCTTCGAGCTTTGGCGTCGGCGCCACAGGCCGACGACGGCGATCGGCGGCCCCGGCGCGATGAACGAAGCCTAGCCGCTCAAGCTTGACGATGTGATTGCCGATGCGTCGGCGGCTCGCCAACGCGCCAGCGCCCAACAGCCGGCAAATATCTGCTTCCGCCACTGGCGAAGGTAAGACGATCAAGCTCGATACGATCGCCAGCTGTCCCACATCGGAGAAGATCGGCGCTGCATCTCGATAATTAGAGTAAAAGCCCCTGAGATCGGACGCGAACGCCATCACCGCGTCATCGAACGCTGGCGATTGTTCCAACGCCAAAGCTGTCGCCTTGTATGCCGGCACATCGTCAAATGTCGAATACATCGCTCCCCACGCGCCGCGACAGGTTCATCGAAGATGAGCGCGCTTGGCAAGGGGGGGGCGCCCAAGACGGCGTTTGACCTAGGGCGGCGAAAGCTTGGCAGCGAAGGCAGGAGAGGCGCAGAGCAGACGCTGAGCGCCCGCTGATCGCCGACGGCGGTCGTAGAAAACTACGTCAGCAATGTCCGGTTTCCGACACAAAGAGTCAGTGCGGCCAATCACAAGAAATCTCCAACAACTGCATTGAGCGGAATGCAGCACACTCATTGCGGCGGCAGGTGCTGCACGAACGGATCGATGGCCGCGCCCGGCGTTCCGGCGGTGATAAGGGCGACGATGCCTCCCGCCATCAGACGTCCGCTTTGGGCCCAAGCTAGGTCATCGGTACAAATTTTACGACCGGCCTACTCGCTCAACAGCTGCCGGCGGTGCCCTACTCCTCTGAACGGCCTACGTTCGCCGATTGCGGTGATCGCCCTCTCATTCGCCAGTGTCGGCTTTGTGGACCGTTTCCTCCGCTCGCGAACGTCAGAGCCAGTCCACAGGAAATCGCCGAAGCTGCCGCTCAGCGCAAAGGAATGCACTCACTGCTGCGGAAGGTGTTGAACAAATGGATCGATCGTCTCACCCGGCGTTCCTGCGGTGATCAGCGCCACGATGTCGCCCGCTATCGGCGAGCGGCCTACAACTTCCGTTGTCACACCGGTCAGGATCAGCGCCCCCAGTCCCCACCACCATGCCGGATGGACACGCCGATCACGCAGCCACTCCGCCGCAATGCCGGCCAGCGGGAAGAAAAGGATGGCGATCGCCGGGATGAGGCTCATGGATTGGGCCAGCACCGCGTCCGGCGCAAGCCGATTGAACGGCGTGACGACAAGGGCGGCCATGCCGCAGAACATCAGCCGGCGATGCCAATCCGTCCGCTTGTGCAGCCTCACCGCGGCGGTGGTGAGCGCTGCGAACGCAACGAGCGCCATCAGGTTCATCGTCATGAAGTACGCATAGGTCCAGAACGGTGGAACCGCGGCGTTGCGCATCATTCGGAACAGGATCAATGCGCCAAGGGTGAGCAAGAGCGGCATCAACACCGCGCCGATCCATCCCAGCCGCTTGTGCAGATGTACGCGCCCGGTCGTCGCCAAGGTCACCTGCAGCATGAAGAAACCAACCCACGCCATGAACGCCACAGCATGCACATGCACCGGCCATGGCGCGGCGAAGGTGGAGATGCCGCGCAGATAGAGCGTCAAGAACCCTGCGATAATCAGTGTAATCATGACCGCGGACGCGATCAGAAAAAATCGTTCGTCGCCCGCGGGGCGGTAGTCAGATTGAACTGGCGTTTCTGATGTTGCAGCCATGATGCCTCGATGTTGGACTGTCGGCCCCGGCGAAGACCTGCAGTGGAGCCGCCCCTAGCCCCAGGTCGAAAGCGATCCTAGGTCAGGCGATGCGCTTGCACTTTCGCTGTGCCCGGACGGTTTGAGGATTTCCCAAGTATTCCATTCCTCGTGGATTTTCCCATTTCGGATGACGGCTAGGTTGATGCCGAGCATCGTCACGGGTTCGCCGGTCTCGCGCATTCTGACGTGCGCGGTCATTCGGGTGGCGACTTTGTCGCCCTCGACAAACTGATCTTCAATCACGAAAGAGTCGGGGCTGTAATCGAAGATCGCGTGGAAATTGATGATACTATTTCGGAACTCGGCGAGATCGCGTTTGCCTGCAGCAGTATGTCCGACATAGTCGGGCGCGACGAACTTCTCGAGGTCTTCCACGGACCCTCGAGCGTAAATGTCAACCAGACTGCGGAAAACCGCTTTCTTGGCCTCCGGCGACTCATTCGCGACTTCGTCCGCCATGCCTTCAAACCCTCCTATCCAAACTCGCACTAAGCGCGAACCTTAGCAATCACCGCTCAGAAGATAGCTGCGAACTACGAGGTCACAAGAGGGTCGAATTCCGGGGAAATTGCCCATCCGCCTCTCCACGGTCGAAAACGAAATGACGATCCAAATTGACCATCAGACGACGGACGGTCGAACACACTTGGCACGCTCAAATCCTGGATGGGACACACCCACTTCCTGACAAGAAGGCTTGAAAACGTGAAAACCGGGATGAGCTTGTGCGTGCTGGCCTACAATCTGAAGCGCATGATGGCGATCATCGGCGCCGGCCCGCTCACCGCCGCCATCCGCGCGTGACGAAACCCGCGTCCTATGCGCGCCGTGCGCCGGTCGGAATGCGCGTTTTCACACAGCCACTCCCAAAAGCGGCCATTCCCACTTCGCCGAGTTCCGACAGCGACATCTGCCTCGGCGTCAGAGCGACAGACCTCCGCCAACAATGACAACTTGTCCGCTGACATAATTGCTTTCCGGGCTGCAGAACAGATAGACGCCGTCGGCCGCTTCCTCCGGCGTGCCTTCGCGGCCGAGCGGGATGTTGGCGCGGAACGCATTTAGGGACGCGGAGGGAATGCCCATCTGAATGGTCTTGCCTTCAATCTCGATCTTGGCTTCCAGATTTTCGCTCGCTTGTGCGAGGCGTGTGCCGATCAAGCCGAAGGCGACGCAGTTCACGCAAACCTTATAACGTCCCCACTCCTTGCTGAGCGACTTGGTCATGCCGATGAGTCCGGCCTTCGCGGAGGAATAATTGACCTGCCCCACATTCCCGCCGGTTCCAGCCACCGACGAAATCAACACTACCTTGCGAAATACCTCGCGTCCCTCCTGCGCTTCCTTCTTCGCC
Organism: Caulobacterales bacterium; assembly: GCA_017303355.1. Taxonomy (GTDB): domain Bacteria; phylum Pseudomonadota; class Alphaproteobacteria; order Caulobacterales; family Aquidulcibacteraceae; genus Vitreimonas. Next base: position 216,779 of record JAFLCU010000001.1, read on the forward strand.
ATAACGCGGATCGGTTCGGCCGCAGCGCGCAGAATGCGAAATGGCGCTTTCAAGTGAACGTCGATCATCTTATCGAAGTTCTCGTCGGTCATCTTCTGGATGACGCTATCGATCGTGTAGCCCGCGTTGCTGACGATGATGTCCACGCCACCAAAGGTGGTCATCGCCGCTTCAACAAAGCGTTCTCCAAAGTCCTTTTCCGTCACGCTTCCCGGAACCGCGATTGCAGAGCCTCCGTTCGCCTTGATCTCCGCGACGACTGCGGCCGCCGGCGCTTCGTCGAGGTCGTTGACAACAATCCGGGCGCCTTCCCTTGCCAACTTCAGCGCAAGCGCTCGCCCAATGCCTCGCCCCGATCCAGTGATCAGCGCCACTTTATTATCCAAGCGCTTCATGTCGCTCCCTCAGCTACGCGCGATGACGGCTTCGCCTTCGAGCGTCGTCACACCTGTGTGGATTGTTGTGCGGATACGCAGCCGGGCTAACGCGCGGCCTTCCGCTTCATAGACGTCCAACACCTCGCCGGAACAACGCACAGTCGCATGCACTGGCGTGATCGCGAGAAAGCGCACTTTCCAGCTCCGTACATTTTCCGCAGGCGCCACTTGAGCGATGAGCTGCGCAAGATAAGCCATGGAGAGCATGCCATGCGCGAACACATCTCCCATGCCCGCGGCTCTTGCGAAATCACTGTCAATGTGCAGCATAACGTGATCGTTCGAAGCACCTGCATAAAGCGCAAGCGTGCCTCGCGTGATAGGACCCCGCATGAGCTCAGGAAGCGCCGCGCCCGGGCGAAAGGCGAATGGTTCACTCATGACACTTGGTTACGAACAACGACTGTAAAGCGCATCTCTCCGCAGAGCACGCCTTCCTGGTTCGTCGCTTTCGTGTCCTGCACGATGAAATCGAGCGCCCCCTCCTTCTTGCTGTAAATATCGATTGTCTCAGTCACCAGCGTGATCACATCGCCGGCATAGATTGGCGCATGATGCGTGAAACTCTGTTCCCCATGCAGAACCCGCGCCTGATCAACGCCCATGTCGCCAAAGACGGCGCCACGCTTCGCCGGCGTGGCCGAAGCTAGGCAGAACATGAAAGTCAGCGGCGCCGGCAGAGTGCGATGACCAGCGCGCTTGGCCGCTTCCTCGTCGAAGTAAATCGCGTTCGTCTCGCCTGTGGCTTTGGCGAAGAACTTGAGTTGCCCCTTCTCGACCTCAACGTGGCGCGGCTCGGACACCACGCCGATGAATGCGCGATCAATCATCACGCTCGTCCGTAGAGCGTGATAACGCAGGCGCCACCCAGGCCCAGATTGTGCTGCAACGCGTGCGAGATGTTTTCGACCTGACGGGCTCCGGCCGCTCCGCGCAATTGCTGCGTGAGCTCGAAACACTGAGCCAGACCGGTAGCCCCGAGTGGGTGGCCTTTCGATAGAAGCCCGCCCGAAGGATTTGTTACAAAGCGGCCGCCATAGGTGTTGTCGCCGTCAAGAATGAACTTCTCAGCGCCACCTTCCGGGCAAAGCCCAAGCGCCTCATACGTGATCAGTTCGTTGGGCGTGAAGCAGTCGTGCAATTCCACTACCTGCACATCGTCCGGACCTACGCCTGCCGCCTCGTAGGTCTGCCGCGCCGCGTTCTTGGTCATGTCGTAGCCAATCACCCGCATCATCGAAGCGCCTTCGAACGATGACGCCGGATCGGTCGTCAGCGCCTGTCCCTTGATTTCAACCGATGCATCGAGACCGTGCTTCTTCGCGAACGCCGACGATACCAGGATCGCCGCAGCGGCGCCGCACGTGGGCGGGCACGCCTGCAAGCGCGTGATGGGACCATAGAGATGCTTGGCCGCCATCACCTCATCCAGACTGATCGGCGTCCTGAAGAGAGCCATCGGATTGTTCGCCGCGTGGCTACGCGCTTTCACGGCAATCCGCGCGAAGGTTTCGTTCTTCGCGCCGTAGCGCCGCTGATAATCGAGACCACCGCCCCCAAATTGCTGAGCTGCGAACGGCGCGTTAGCGTCAACGCCCTGGATTGCTTCCTGCGCAGCCAGGTGCATATCAAGCGTGCGCTTGCGGTCCGCGAACGCCATGCCGATCGCGCCGGGGACCATCTGCTCGAATCCCAGCGCAATGACGCAATCGGCCCCGCCGAGCTCGATCAGTTGCCGCGCGAGATAAAGCGCGGTGGAGCCGGTTGAACAATTGTTGTTCACATTGATGATCGGAATGCCGGTGCAGCCGACGCGATAGAGTGCGGATTGCCCCGCGGTTGAGTCCGCATAGACGTAACCCACGAACGCATGCTGGACTTGGTCGTACGAGACCCCGGCGTCAGCAAGCGCCAAGCGCGCCGCCTTCTCCGCCATCACATCCCAATCTTCGCTCTGGCCTGGCTTGGCGAACGGGATCATGCCTACGCCGGCAACGCGCGCCTTGTTCGCCATGTTGCAGCCTCTCTCCGTTGTGGATCGGTAATTGTGCGCAGGCTGCGGGAGATCACGACGCGGAAAAGAGCCGCACCGCTAGTGGGTTGGCAACGGCGCGGTGTCTCACTTCTTGAGAAGATGCGCAGGAGCCGCAATGGACACCAAGGACCTTGCAATATTGCGGTTCGACGGCCCGCCAGCTTCGCGCGGACGCGCTCACGGCGAGACTTTGCGCGATAAGATCGTCGAGCTGATCGCACTCTGGGGCGACAATCTGGAGAGAGTGCACGGCCTGGACAGGCGCCGCTACGTCGAGTTGCTCTTTGAACGGTCAGGATACGAAGCAGCGCTGGCTCGGTATGCCGCACCGGTGCTGGACGAATTGAAAGGCATCGCTCAAGGCGCGGGAGTTGATTTTAGAACATTGCTGGCCTTTCAGCATGTCAACGAAGAATTCGAGGCGGCGCCGGCCTTCGCCAAGGAGTTCGGCTATGGCGAAGCTTGCACCACCATCGTGCTCTGCCCCGCCGCCGACCGACCGGCCATAGTCGCGCAGAACCTCGACTTAGCGCAGTACTTGGATGGCTTCCAAGTGCTGCTGCGTACGCCGTGCGACCGGTCGGACGGTGAGATCATGACGCTCAGTGTACCGGGGATGATTTCGCTCAACGGGATGAACTCATTTGGTTTTGCGGTCTGCGACAACACCCTTGGGCAATTGCGCACCAACCCCAACGGCGTGCCAATTTTCGCCATCTACCGCTTGTTGCTCGAAGCGCGGACGCTGAGCGAGGCGCAAGCATTGATTCAACGCCTGTCGCACACCGTCGGCCTCAATTGGGTGCTAGGCGATCCCGGCGGCGTGCAAATGATTGAACGGTCTGCTTACGAGACCGTTCCGTATGCGCCACCACACCAAGCGCCAGCGTTCCACACCAACCATCCTTTGATCTGCACGGACTGGCGCGATGAATACGGGACCGGCGCTCACGGCAGGCCCCGCCCCGCGCGCAGCACCTATCTGCGCCTCGCAGCCGTACATCAACGCCTTCAAGGACGTGTCTCAGCCGAATTGCGAATCGACGATCTGAAAGAGATTCTCGCGTCGCAAGACGACACGGATTATCCGGTTTCGCGCGGGGGTGGGGCCAACCAGGAAGATCTGCAGATCGGATTCACGCTGGCCTGTAACATCTTCGAACTGCGAGAAGGTGATCCGCGCTGGCATATCGCTACCGGCCCGCCACACCGCACCGCCTTCACCACGGTCTCTTTCGCTTAGAGAAGAGCTAACTCCGCGCGCAGCGCGTCGAGAAAGATTTCCGCGTGCTCCATGCCGAAAACCAGAGGCGGGCGCACTTTCAGAACATTGGCGTTCGGACCTGTCGCGCTAATGAGAACGCGGCGTTCGCGCAGTCCATTCACGACTCGCGCCGCGCAATCGGCGTCCACTAGCTCAACACCGATAAAGAGACCGGCGCCTCGAACCTCCTTGACGACACCGCTCCCTATATCAGTGATCGCCGCGCGCATCGCCCCTCCGACCCGCAGTGCATTGCCCATCAGATCCTGCTGCTCGATGACATCGAGCACCGCCATACCCGCCGCACACGAAACTGGATTGCCGCCGAATGTGTTGAAGTATCGGCTCGTACGCCCAAAGGTTTCGAGAACACCGGGCTTGCCAGCGACGGCGGCGAGCGGATGCCCCGCCCCCATTGGCTTTCCCATCGTCACGAGATCGGGAACGAGTCCGTGGCGCTCAAAGCCGAAGAATGCTTCGCCTAAGCGTCCGTATCCGGCCTGCACTTCATCAGCGATGAAAATCGCCCCGGCTTCGCGCACCGCGGCCACGGCCTCACGCAAAAATCCCTTGGGTTCGACGAACAATCCGTCGCTTGAAAATGCCGTGTCGACCAGAAGCGCGACCGGCTTGATGCCGGCGGAGCGCAAGTCCGTCAGTGCAGCCTTCACGCCAACCGCAAACTCATTGCCGACATCGCCAGTTGAACGCGGTGCAGGCACGGTGCGCACATGCGCGCCGATTGGCACGCCTTTGCCCAGCGATGGTGATAGTTCTGCAATGGCGTGCGTGACGCCGTGGTAAGCGGTTTCCGTGACAATGACGCCCATGCCGCCGGTATGAGCGCGCGCCACGCGCAGCGCCAAATCGTTGGCCTCACTGCCAGTGCATGCAAACATGACCTGGCTAATGTCATCAGGGAGCTTGCTCACCAGCCGTTCGGCGAACGCCACGACCGCTTCGTTGAGATAGCGCGTGTGCGTATTGAGGATTGCAGCCTGCTTGGCAATCGCCGCGACCACATGGGGGTGGCAATGCCCCGTGACCGCCACGTTATTGTAAACGTCAAGATAGGCTTCACCCCCGGGACCATACAACCACACGCCTTCCGCGCGTACGACGTGAACAGGATGATTGTAGAATAGCCTGTAAGAAGGCCCGAGCACGCGCGCACGGCGCGCAATGAGATCACGGGTTTCGGTGCTCAGCTTTTCATCATCGTCGGGCGCATAGGCGTTGATCATGCTCACGTCAGCCGCTCCGCTTCCGCAATCGCGGCGAGCCCGCGCCACGCGTTGGGTTCGTTTCGTAAAATGTACACCTTGTTTTCAGGATAGAGTTCGGCCCGCCAGTTTGTGATGAGAACAGTCATCGCAAGGCGCATTGCAATGAGAGTCGGCAGCAGCGAGATTTCCTCCTCCAGCAAAGGCCGTTCAGCACAGAATGCATCGACATATTCCATCGCGTCGACCAGAGGCTCTTGATCGTGGCGCACATGATACGCGGCCGCGACCGCAACGTCGCAGACAAGAGGTGCACTTACCATGTCGCCAAAATCGATCACACCGCTCACAACGCCTCCGTCATCAATGACAACATTGTGCGGATTGAGATCGTTGTGAATTACCTGTGCTGATGCTTGAGCGAGCCAAGGCAACGCCTCGGCTTCGAAGCGATCGAGCGCCGCTTTCAGCAGGACTTTTCGCTCGGACGCATTGATGTGCTTGAGCAACGGACGTAATTGCTGCGCTCGCTTCAGATCCCATAGAAGCTCCCCTGGCGGCGCCTCTCCTCGAAAAGAGGCCAGAGCGCGGCTGAGACGCGCATGCGCCTGGCCAAGTGAACGGCGCAGCAATGATGTGCGCTCCACTTGGTGCATCAAGCGGCCGGTACGAAAAGTGAGCATGCGGCATATGTGGCCGCGCTTCATGAAATTAAACAGTCCATTGCGCGTCGGCACAACGTGCGGAGCGGGCAATGTGGAATCGCTCGCCTCCAGATGACACATCACCGCGTTCTGAAACGCGATCACCTCCTCGCACTCGCTTGCGTTTGCGACCTTGAACACGAATTCCGCGCCACCTGAGGTGCGCAAATGGAAATTCTGATCGCGTTCGCTCGTCAGCGGTCGTGCGGTCGCTGCAATTCCATACCACTCGCACACGAGCGCCTCGCACTCATCGAGCGAGAAGTCAGGCGCGGCCGTTTGCAATACGCTGTTCACGCGCTCTAGCGATCGCAACGATCTGCCGCGATGGCGCGCATCACAAACGCGATCAAACGCGCGCTTAGCTCATCGACACTTAAGCCGCCATCATGATGATACCAGCGCGGGAGCCAATTCATGGCCCCGAACACAAACATCGCGGTCATTTTCGGGTCCGGGCAATCGAGCGTGCCGTCACGGACGCCTTCTTGCAGAATGTCGCGCAACATTTGGTCGATCTTACGCCGGCCTTCGACGACGCGACCACGATTCTTCGGTTCAAGCGCATTTGTGCCGGTCATGACTAGGCAGGTGCCAAAATCATCGAGCACCATTCGCACGTAACGGCGCAAGAACTCTTCCAGCCGTTCACGCCCGGTACAGGTCCCTGTCGGGGGCATCGGTGTGTCGCCGTCGGTAATGGCTTCGATGCCCAGCCGATGGCATTCGAATAGGATCTCATCCTTGTTCTTGAAGTAATAATAGAGCGTGGGCTTCGAGATATTCAGTTCGTCCGCGATGTCGGCGAGCGTCGTCTCATGGAAGCCTCGGTCGCTATAGGTGCGCGCCGCCGTCCGCAGCACGACCTGGCGCTTCATCTCGAACTGCTCGTCACGATTTTGGATTGCCTGCCCCCAAGCGCGTTTTGGCGTCGGCTTGGTCATCACATCGCTCCCCGGCGCCATACCCTAAGGGCGCTCGCTTAGACACATAACCCAGAAACTCGCGCTCTACCATAAAGAAGATAACTTGACTCAAGAGACATTTTATTGACCCATGGGTCGAACCGCAATCCTTCGCCATGGGAGCGAAGCCAGACCCAATGTCGGCAGAAACGATTGATCCGCGCCAGGACGACGTCCGCCGACCAGCCGGCCAGGGTGGAAGGCGGAGGCTTGAGGCGCTCTATGCCGAAAACGTCGTCCCCCTGAGAGCGTATTTGGCCGGCATGCTTCGCTCAGATAGCGATGCGGATGACGTGGCCCAGGAGGCGTTCGTACGGCTGCTGCGATGTGCGGACCTTGGCGGCTATCAAAACTTGCGAGCAGTCTTGTTCAAAACCGCCCATCGGCTGGCCCTAAACGTGATCCGCCGTCGCCGCAGCAATCCGTTGGATCGCGCCGAGGCAGGCGTCGATCTTGAAGCGCTTGCGCAGGCGCAGAGCCCAACCGCCGAAGAAACCATCATCGAAAACGAGCAGGAAAGTGCATTCGTGCACGCGCTCACGCAGCTCTCGCCGCGCTGCCGCGAAGTCATCGAACTGCGAACCGTTTCCGAACTCACTTACAAGGAAATCTCCGACACCTTGGGCGTCTCCATCAGCACGCTTGAGAAACACCTGAACCGCGGCAAACGCGTTTGCGCCGAGCTTCTCGCCGATTGGCGCGTTGCAGCAGCTTGAGAGGCGACGATGAGCGATCTCGCTTTTGGCCTGATGCAGGACCGGCCCCTGCTCATTCCTTCGTTGCTGACGCATGCGGCGCGCTTCAGCCCAAGCCGCGAAATCGTTTCCACGACCGCTGCCGGTACGCAGCGTTACGGCTATCGTGACGGCGAGGTTCGCGCCCGGAAATGGGCAAAAGCGTTGCAACGTTTAGGTGTGGGCCCCGGCGATCGTGTCGCCAGCCTAGCCTGGAACACCCATCGTCATTTCGAGCTTTTTTATGCTGTTCCAGGGCTGGGCGCGATCCTCCACACCCTGAACCCACGGCTGTGGATCGAGCAGCTCGTTTACATCGTGAACCATGCCGAAGACAGCGTGCTCTGTTTCGATCCGGACTTGCTCGAGTTGGTCGAACAACTCGCACCGCAGCTTCAGAGCGTCCGCCATTTCATCGTTCTCGCCGAACGCAACGAGATGCCGAAAACCTCGGTCCTCCATCTCATTTGCGCTGAAGACATCCTCGCCGACGACGATTTCGTCTGGCCCTCTTTCGATGAGCGCACGGCGTCGGTGCTCTGCTACACATCGGGCACGACGGGAATGCCGAAAGGCGTCCTCTGCTCGCACCGATCAACGGTGCTGCATACGCTCTATGCGCAATCCGGCGTGGCGTTTGGTCTGACGCCGACTGACAGCGTGCTGCTCGTCGTTCCGATGTTTCACGCCTATGGCTGGTCGCTGCCTTATGTGTGTGCGATCGCCGGGGCCAAGCTCGTGCTTCCGGGAACGGCGCCGACGGCGCAAACCATCGTGGATATGATCCACGCTGAGGAAGTTACCTTGTCGAGCGGCGTGCCGACGGTTTGGACCGGCGTCTTCGACGAACTTGAGCGCAGCAAACGCGATCTTGGGCCACTGAAACGCGGCCTCGTCGGCGGCTCGGCAATGCCGCCCGCGATGCGGCGTCGTTTGCGCGACTATGGTGTTGAGCCCGTTACCGGCTGGGGCATGACCGAACTCTCCCCCCTCGGCTCTTTCACAAGCTCAACGCCCGAAATCGAGGCGCTGGACGAAGAGGCCCGCGATCAAGCGCTCTATGGCGGCGCCGGCAGAGTGCTCTACCCACTCGAAATCAAAGTGATGCTGGCCGACGGCGCCGAAGCCGGTCCTGGCGTCGCCGGCGATATCTGGGTGCGCGGACCGTGTGTGGCGTCTGGGTATTTCCGCGGCGAAGGCGGAGCGCTTCTCGACGCCGATGGCTGGTTTCCGACCGGCGATGTGGGCCTCATCGATGAGTACGGCGCCATCGCGATTACGGACCGCTCAAAAGACCTGATCAAGTCCGGCGGCGAGTGGATCAGTTCCGCGGATATTGAGAAGGCGGCGACGGAATGCCCGGGCGTAAGCCAAGCCGCGGCGATCGCGGCGCGTCATCCCAAATGGCAAGAGCGGCCGCTGCTGCTCGTCGTGCCGTCGCGCAACGTCATGACGACGCGTGAAGCTATTCTGCACGCGCTGCAAGCGCGGCTGGCGAAATGGCAAATCCCTGACGACGTGCTCTTCGTCGATGAGCTACCTGCCACCGCCACTGGCAAGATAGACAAGAAGGTCTTGCGCAATCGCTTCGGGGATCATCTCATAAACAGCAAAGCCAGCGAAGAAACGCTGCGGGAGGATGCGCGCCGATGAGCAAGACCGCTCTAGCTGCCGATACGAAAGCGCCAATCGCGTATTTCCCCGAAATCCGCACCCTGGCCGATGCGCCGCGCGTGCACGGCCGAGATCGGCCCAACGAGAAGGCCTTTCATTTTGAGGGCCGCGACACAACCTATGGCGAGTTCAACAAGCACACGGCCCAAGTCGCGAACGGGCTCGCCGCGCTTGGCTTGAAGCATGGCTCACGCGTCGCTTACTTGGGCAAAAATTCCGATCGCTACTTCGAGATATTGTACGGAGCCGCACGCCTGGGTGCGGTCCTCGCGCCCGTCAATTGGCGCTTGGCGGAGCCTGAGGTCGTTTACATTACCAACGACGCTGAGGCGGAAGTGGTTTTTATCGACGATCACTGCGCGCCCTTGCTGACGCGGATCGAGTCGCAACTGCAGCATGTGCGCAAGATCATCGCCATGGATCCAGGCGGCGCCTGGGAAAGCTACGCCGCGTGGCGCGACGCGCAGGATGACGCGGATCGCCGCGTTCCTGTCTCGCGCGACGATGTCGCCATTCAGCTCTACACCAGTGGCACGACCGGCCGACCTAAGGGCGTGATGCTGAAGCATTCAAGCTTCTCCGCCTTCAACGAATACGCCGGCGAAAATCCAGGCGCTTTCGGCGCGGACATGGATTGGAACAAGTGGGACAGCGACGATGTCAGCCTCGTCGCCATGCCTGTCTTCCATATCAGTGGCACGGGGTGGGGCATTGTCGGCGTCTATAGCGGCGCGTTCACTGTCGTGCTGCGTGAGTTTGACAATGCGGCAGTGATCGAGACGGTGCGGCGCTTCAAAGTTTCGAAGACAGTGCTAGTGCCGACGACGATCCAGATGATGCTGGACTATCCGGGTCTCAAAGGCGACGACTTCGCCTCGATGACGGACTTTCTCTACGGCGCCTCGCCTATCCCGCTCGACCTGCTCGAGCGCGCGGTAAAGATGTTCAATTGTGGCTTCATCCAGCTCTACGGCATGACCGAAACCTGCGGCGCCGTGACGTATCTGCCGCGTGAAGATCATCGCCCCGGAAATCCGCGCATGCGCTCGGCTGGCAAGACAATTCCCGGCGCCGAGATTCGCATCCTCGACCCTGAGAGCGACACCGTTTATCCGGCGGGCAAGACGGGCGAGATTTGTATCCGCGCGCCTGGCACGATGGCCGGCTATTGGAAGCAGGACGACGAAACAGCGCGCGTTATCCGCGACGGCGAGTGGGTGCGCAGCGGCGACGCTGGCTACATGGACGAAGACGGCTACGTCTTCATCCAGGATCGCGTAAAAGACATGATCGTCTCCGGCGGCGAGAACGTATATCCGGCCGAGGTCGAGAACGCGATGCACGCTTGCCCGGCCATCGCTGAGGTAGCCGTCATCGGCGTGCCCGATCCAAAATGGGGCGAAGCGGTCAAGGCCGTTGTCGTGCTGAAGCACGGCGCGGCGGCAGACGCACAGGCAATCCTCGACTACACACGCGCGCGCATCGCTGGTTACAAAATGCCGAAGTCCATAGATTTCGTCACCGCCTTGCCGCGCAGCGCCACCGGTAAAGTGCTCAAGAAAGAACTGCGCGAGCCTTATTGGGCCGGCAAAGATCGACGCGTAAATTGATGACGGAGATCGACCGCCTCCCTATCGAGCAAGCTTGCACGCGATTGCAGACGCTTTACTGCATTCATGCCGACAATTGCGAAGTCGACGCCTTCACCGCCCTTTTCGCCGAGGACGGCTCGGTCGCAGTTCCCGAACATTCCGCTTTCGTTGGACACGCTGCCATCCGCGCGTCGATGCAAGGTTTGGCCGATCTTGGCGTCACCATGCGCCACGTGATGAGCAACAATCTGATTGATGTGAAGAGCGACGACTACGCGACCGGGCTTTGCTACCTCACCGCTTACGGCAGCTCGGCGCCCGCCGACGCAAGCGGTTCACGCCCGATGGAGCAGCCCGGCACAATCGGCCACTACACGGACGAATTCATCCGCACGCCGCGAGGCTGGCGCTTCAAGTCACGCGTACTGACCCGCGTTCTCCGCAAGACGGACGACGCCGTGCAACGCGCCGCTCAAACGAAACAGAACTGATCGAATGATATGAGCCGCGAGACTGGCTCGGGAGGAAGACGAAATGGAGATCGGAGATTGGAAATCCGTCGCAGGCATGGCGGAGACCTATCGCACCGCCCGCGAACTGGGCATTGAAACAAACATCGCAGAACTTGAGGCGTTCGGCTTTACGGTGATTCCGCCGGAGAAAACCGGCGCGCCCAGGGATATCGCCTCCCGCATGCTCGACACGCTGCTCGACATGGCGCGCAAGGAAGACGAACTGGCCGTAGAGCTGAACAAGCACAGCGACGCGGAGAAGCCGGCCTACGGCCGCCAGTTCTTTCATCTGCTGCAGCGCGATCCCGTCTTCATTGATGCAACCATGAATCCCGCCGTGCGCACGATGGCAGCGTACATGATGGGCCAGAGCTACCGCCTGTTCAGCATGGTGGCGTTCTACAAGGAAGGCACGGCACGCTCGACGCACATGCATTGCGATTGCGTCGGCGTGCCCCCGCCGCTTCCGGCCTACTCCACGGTCTGCAATGTCAGCTGGGTGCTGACGCCTTACCGCGAAGAGACGGGTACGTTCGGCATGGTGCCCGGCAGTCATCGCTTGTGTCGCCATCCAACACAATTCGAGCAGCCGCAATTCATCGGCGGCATGCTTGAGAACGACAACGTCGTGCCGATCAACGCCGAACCAGGCTCGCTCGTGGTGTTCACCGGCAACACTTGGCACTGCACTTACCCCAAGACCGCGGACGGCGTGCGCGCGCACGTCGCCACGGCGTTCTGCCGCAACTTCATCGCGCCCGCTGAAGACTACTCGGATGTACCCGACGGCGTGCTCGAGCGCGGCGGGCCAGAACTGGCGCGTCTTGTCGGCCGCAAAGCTTGGCAAGGCTACGGCGAGTCAGGCCCGAAACTCGAGAACATGGCGCTCGTGCGCGCCGCCTATCAAACACAATACGGGTGAGCCATGGCGCATAAAGTCGAATTCGCCAGTCCGGAGTGGCTGGAGACGCTTAGGGGCATGATCGAGCGCTACATGGCGCTCGCTCCGGCCGATCTCGACCTCAGCATTTGCGAGGTTTTCACGGGAGTGCCCAAACACCTCGATAAGAACGGCAATGGCGTGATCGCCTGGCACTGCCATATCAAGAATGGACGCCTTGAGTTTCGTGATGGCGAAGTCGAAAGCGCGGATCTAAAGACGATTGCCGACTACAATTTCATTCTTCCATTCGCCCGCACCAAAATTGAACCTGGCAACATGGATGAATATCAGGCCCAGCAAGCAGAAGGCGCCAAGCGCGGCCTTGTGCAGCATTCGGGTGATCGCAGCCGCGTACCCCCAGCTTTCTATGGCATGCACAATGAGCTTGCCGACCTCACGCTTTGACCTCGGGGCGCCGCAATGACCGCTGGATCTGAAACCGACCTCATCCTCTACGAAAAGCCCGTGCCGGGCGTTGCGCGTATCGTGCTAAATCGCCCGAAGACCGCGAACGCGCAGAATACGGATCTTCTCTATGATCTCAATGAAGCATTCGACCGCGCCGCCGCGGACAACGAAGTCAACGTCATCATCCTGGCCGCCAATGGAAAACACTTTTCGTCCGGGCATGATGTGCTGGAGCGTGATCATCACGACAATCAGGAGCGACGACGCCAGGTAACCCCCTTCCAGCAGCATCGCCGTCCTGGCGCTGAAGGACGCATGTCGCGCGAGGAAGAACTCTACACCGGCTTCTGCGAACGCTGGCGCAACATTCCCAAAATCACGATCGCAGCCGTGCAAGGCAGGTGCGTTTCAGGCGGGTTATTGCTGTGCTGGCCCTGCGATCTCATCGTCGCGAGCGACGACGCGGAATTCCAGGAAGTTACAGTCGCCATGGGCGTCGCTGGCGTCGAATGGTTCGCCCACCCCTGGGAAATGGGTGCGCGCAAAGCAAAGGAAATGCTCCTCACAGGTGAGCCGATCAAAGCGAACGACGCGCTTGCACTCGGCATGGTGAATCGCGTGGTCCCGCGTGCGGAGCTCGCCGACCAAACGCTAGCGCTCGCGCAGAAGATTGCGGCGCAGCCAAGTTTTGCGGCCAAAATGGTCAAACAAGCCGTCAACGCCGCACAAGATGCGCAGGGCCGCAACGCCGCGTTTCAAGTCGCCTTCGCGCTGCACCATTTGGCGCATTCGCATTGGATGGAAATCTACAACCTGCCGATCAACCCGGAAGGCATCCACGACAGTGTGAAAAAGAACTACGCCCAGGGTGAGGAGCCCTTCCGCGCACCGGCCAAGGAGAAATCAAAACAGTGACGCTCGCGACCCGCATTGTGTGGCGGGTTCCCAAATGCGCGGTGTCTTAAGAGTTAGCGGCGTCCTTACCCATCGGCGCCGGAAACAAATCCAGGGGAGGATTTTGAAATGTCTGGCAGCATTGCCTCGCGCAAGAACGCACTAGGTCTCACGGGACGCACACTGCTGTTGGGCGTATCTCTATGCGCACTTCAGGCGATGCCTGCCGCAGCGCAATCAACGCCCGCGGCTTCACCCGCCGCCGAAGAGGTAGAAACGATCATCGTGACGGCGCAACGTCGCGAGCAAGAGCTTATTGACGTGCCGATTGCCATCACGGCTATCGGCGAAGCTGAGATTGAAGGTCTCACCGCCGGCTATATGACGGACGTCGGCGTCAAAGCGCCCAACGTGATCATGGATCAAAGTTCAATCTCGCCTCGTATAAGCATTCGAGGCGTCACGTCGCAAAGCAACATCAACGCCGGCTTTCCCCCGGCGATCGGCGTCTATGTCGATGAAGTCTATCAGGGGCGCGACCCGACCTTTAACACCATTCTGAGCGATGTCGCACGGGTTGAGATTCTGCGCGGTCCGCAAGGCACTCTCTACGGCAAGAATACGATCGGCGGCGCGATCAACATCATCACGCAGCAGCCCACCGAAGAATTCGAGGCAAGCGGCGATGTGACTTTCGGCAATCTGGGCCTCCTGCAAGGACGCATGTCGCTGAGCGGTTCGATCGCACCGAACGTGCGGGCGCGCCTCTCGCTGGCGCATCGCGAGCGGGACGGCTATCTGGAGAACACCACGACCGGCGAAGATCTCAATGACATCCGCGCCGATGGGGGGCGCTTCGTTCTCAGCGCCGACTTCACACCGAATCTGACGGCCACGTTCAGCACCGATCACTTCTATGAAGAAGGCACGAGCGCCCTCGAAACTGGTCCGGCGGTCTTGAATCCTGCCGTGACAATTCTCTCGACTATTCCAGCGCAAGACCCGAATGACAATGTCGTTCAGCTCGACGGCGACGAGTTCGCCGAGCGCGAACTGCACGGCTATTCCGCGCGCCTCAATTGGGATCTTGGTGGAATGACATTCACCTCGATCACAGCATATCGCAATTATGAGTCGAATTTCGGCGATGATTCCGACGGTCTGTCGATTAACGCGTTCAATGTTGGGCGCGAAGAAAACGCGGAGAATTTTAGCCAGGAATTCCGGCTGACCTCCTCGGAAGACGGTCCGCTCAGCTGGATTGCCGGTGCATATTATTATGTCGAGAACATTGAGAACAACCGCCGCATCGTGCTCGGGCCGGCATTCCCCTATCTGCTTGCCGGCAACAACGCCGCCATCTTCTACCCTACCTATGCGGGTGAGGCTGGCCGAACCGAATCCACCATCGAAAGCAGCAGTTGGGCCCTGTTCGGATCGTTGACCTACGACATCAGCGCCGACCTCCATTTGTCAGGCGGTCTGCGTTACACCGACGAACAAAAGGATTTCTCGTACATCCAATATTACACGCAGCAATATCTCGCTGGCCCCGGTCCATCGGTGATCCCCAACTTCGCGGTAAACATTCCGCGCCGCAACGAAAGCTATAGCGACGGTCAGTTCACTGGCGACCTCAGCATCAGCTATGACATCAGCGACGATCAAATGATCTTCGCGCGTTACAGCAGAGGCTACAAAGCTGGCGGCTTTCAGACGGACGTGATCTCGCCCCCATTCAACCCGGCGGCGGATTTCGGCTTTGACCCAGAAAACGTCGACAATTACGAGCTGGGATACAAATCCTTCTGGTTCAACCGCCGGCTCGAGTTAAATTTGGCCGCCTTCCATATGGATTGGTCTGACAAGCAGGAACAGGTGTTCACGGGCGTCTCCTTCATCATCGACAACGCTGCGTCGGCGGTTTCGGAAGGCTTGGAACTCGAGTTCACGGCGCGCCCGATGGAGGGTCTCACTCTGGACGGCAACGTGGCGTATCTCGACGCTCACTACGAAGAGTTCGCAGGCAGCCCCGGCGCTGTCGGACGCCCGATCCCCAATCAGCCAGAATATTCCGGCAGCTTGGGCGCGCAATACGTCACCTCGCTCAGCATGGGTATGGAATTGTTCACGCGCGCGGACATGATCTATCGCGACAACTCGTTCGTGAACGTGACCAACAATCTTCAGAACGAGGGCGCCACGACTTACAACGCACGTATCGGCGTACAGAGCCCGGATGACCGCTGGGGCGTCTATCTCTGGGGCCGCAACCTCACGGACGAGATCGCGATCAGCCAAGGTTCGACTTTCCCGTTCCCGTTCGCGCAGATCACCACTCGCGCGCCTGGCTTCGGCCGGACGTACGGCGTCGAACTGCGTGCAAACTTCTAAGGCGACATCGGCGACGGAGCGGGCCGCGCCTGCTCCGTCATCGATTCAAGAGTGTCGATGATAGAGTCTCCCCACTACACGGCTGAACACGAGATTTTCCGGACCAACGTCCGGCGTTTCATCGAACGCGAATGTCTGCCGCACCGAAAGGCTTGGCAGGCAGAGTGCCGGCCACCGCACGCTCTCTGGGAGAAGGCAGGCGCGGCAGGTTTGCTCTGCACAAAGATGAGCCCCGAATATGGCGGCGCGGACGGCGACCTCTACCATTGTATGATCATCATCGAGGAGCAGACCCGCGCCTGCTTCAACGAACTTGCGTTCTATCTGCACAGCGACATCATCGCCCCTTACATTGAACTCTACGGCACGCCTTCACAGCGTCAGCGTTACCTGCCGAAGATGGCGACGGGCGAATACACCGCCGCGATCGCAATGACCGAACCCAGTGGCGGCTCCGACCTTCAAGCCATGCGCACGCGCGCGGTAAAGGCCGGAGACCATTATCTGCTGACAGGTCAGAAGACGTTCATCAGCAACGCCCAAACTGCGGATTTCATTCTTGTAGCAGCCAAGACGGACGTGGATGCGGGCGCGCGCGGCGTCAGCTTGTTCATCGTAGATGTACGCGAGGCCGAGGGCTTCGCGCTTGGCCGCAACCTGCGAAAGATTGGATGCAAGGTTCAGGATACTTCTGAACTTTTCTTCGACAATGTCCACGTGCCGGCGGAGAATCTGTTGGGCGGCGCCGAAGGCCGCGGATTCTATCACCTCATGCAGCGCCTACCCGAAGAGCGGCTCATCATGGCGATGTCCGCAGTGGTGAACATGGAGGCCGCCGCCGACGAAGCGGTTGCCTACGCCAAGGATCGCCGCGTCTTCGACAAACGCTTGATCGAACACCAGGCAGCGCGCTTTGAACTCGCCGAAGCCAAAACCGTAACCACCGTCGCGCGCGCCTACCTGGAGCGCTGCATCGACCTCTTCGTCGAAAACCAGTTCGACGCCGAAGCCGGCGCCATGGCCAAATGGTGGACCACGGAGAAATGCTGCGAGGTGATCGACCAATGTCTGCAGTTATTCGGCGGCTATGGATACATGAAGGAAACGCCGATCGCGCGCCGTTGGATGGATGCACGGCTTGGCCGGATCGCGGGCGGCACGAATGAGATCATGAAGGATCTGATCGGACGGTCGCTGTGACCAAGAGCGCTCCCCCCGGCAGATGGCCAGCGACCTCGCTTTCCTATGGTGAGGATCACACTCTATTGCGCGAGACGGCGCGTCGCTTTTTTGTCACCGAGTGCCTGCCTCATCGCGACGCTTGGGACGAAGCCGGCATGGCGCCGCGATCCATCTGGCGGCGCGCAGGCGAACTCGGTCTCCTCTGCAGCCGCGTGCCGGAGCAATATGGCGGTGTGGGCGGCGATATTCTGCATTCGATCGCCTTGATCGAAGAGCAGACAAAAACTGGCGTGGTCGGCCCTATGCTGTCGCTGCATAGCGACGTCGTCGCGCCCTACATTCTTCATTACGGCTCCGAGGCGCAGAAGAAGCGCATCCTGCCGCAAATGGTCTCGGGCGAATGGATCGGCGCCGTCGCGATGACGGAGCCCAGCGGCGGTAGCGATCTTCGCTCAATGACGACGCGCGCGCGCCGCAGCGGCGGAGACTATCTTATCAGCGGCGCCAAGACCTTCATCTCCAACGGCGCCAATGCGGACATCGTCGTGCTCGCAGCCCAGACTGAAGCGGGCATAAGCCTTTTCCTCGTTGAAACCGCCGAGCTTGCCGGCTTCGCCCGCGGAATTCCGCTCGACAAGGCCGGCCAGTGGTCTGGCGACACGACAGAGCTCTTCTTTGAAGACGCTCGCGTCCCCGAATCGGCCTTGCTGGGAGGCGTCGAAGGGCGCGGTTTCGCGCAGCTTTCGGAGCGGCTCGCTGAAGAACGCTTGCTGACCGGCGTCGTCGCCGTGTCCGCGATGGAACAAGCCATCGCGGACACTATTGCATACACGCGCGAGCGCCAGGCTTTCGGCCGCAGCGTGCTCGATTTCCAGAACACCCGCTTTCGCTTGGCGGAAGCCCGCACCGAAGCCATCGTTTGCCGCGCGTTCATGGAGCGTTGCGTTCGCAAGTTCGCGGCAGGTAAGCTCGATGCCGTAGAAGCGGCGATGCTGAAGTGGTGGTCGACCGAACAGCAGAACAAAATCATCGACAGCTGCCTGCAATTGCACGGAGGCTACGGCTACATGCTGGAATATCCGATCGCGCGCGCTTGGCTCGACAGCCGCATCGCCAAGATTTATGGCGGCGCCAACGAGATCATGAAGGAAATCATAGGACGGTCGCTATGAGCGCGATGTCCGAACCCGCCCCTGATGACGAAATCCTGCTGGTGCGCGTTGAAGACGGCGTCGCATGGCTGACGCTCAATCGCCCAAACGCCGCCAATACCATCGATCGTCCCCTCGCGGCCGCATTTCACAAGGCCATCGTAGAACTCAATGACGACGTCAACGTCCGCGCCTTGGTGCTAAGCGGCGCCGGCAAGATGTTTTGCGCCGGCGGCGATCTGCAACGCTTCGCGCGGGAAGAAGATGGCGCATCGGCCTATGTCGAAGCGCTCATCGCCGACTTTCACGCAGGCCTTGCCTTGCTCGAGAATTTCCACGCGCCTGTGATCGCGGCGGTCCACGGGGCGGCCGCGGGCGCGGGAATGGGGCTTGCGCTCACCGCCGACATTGTCATTGCCACCGAGAACAGCCGTTTCGTGATGGCTTATACGCGCGCTGGCCTGACCCCGGATGGCGGCACAAGCTGGATTCTGCCTCACCTGATCGGCCTTCGGCGCGCGCTCGAACTCACTTTGCTCAATCGCACACTCACCGCCGCCGAAGCGCTGGAATTCGGGATGATCACCGAAATCGCGACCGAGGACGCGCTTATGAAGCGCGTCGGCGAATTGGCGCGTGAGCTGGCGCGCGGACCCACGGCGGCTTATGTCAGCGCCCGACGTCTGCTGCGCCACGCGCATCATACCAATTACGCCAATCATCTAAACGCCGAGGCGGCGGCCATCGTCGCCTCGTTCGAAACCAAGGATGGCCTTGAGGGCGTTCGCGCCTTCCGCGAACGACGCCCGCCGAGCTTCGATGGCGCCTAACACCGCTAAAGATGTGAGCCTCTGGCGTCTGGCGATCTACGGATTACCAGCGCTCCCGTGGTCATTCTTGTTCGTGCCGCTGACCGCGATGCTGCCAGCGTTCTACAGCCAATCCGTAGGCGTCAGCCTCGCCGAGATCGGAATGTGGCTTCTCATCTCGAGATTTCTCGACGTGCTGATCAATCCAGTGCTTGGCCGCTGGTCCGACATCACCAGCACGCGCTTTGGACGGCGCAAGCCTTGGATGTTCATTGCTGTGCCCATCCTCATGTTGGGATCGTGGCTTGTGTTCATGCCGCCCGCCGACGCTGACGGCATTTATCTTTTCTGGGCCACATCCGTCATCTATCTGGGCGCCGCTATTCTCGGCCTAACGCACTCGGCATGGGGCGCGGAGCTCGTGGAGAGCTACCATGGCCGGTCGAAGGTCGCAGGCTTCCGCGAAGGCGCCAACGTTTTTGGCATTATCATCGCGTCGTGCGTTCCAGCCATTACAGCGACGCTGGGTCATGGCGTCGATCGTTTCACGATGGGCGCAATGGGCGTCACGATGATGGTGCTGACACCTCTGACGGTCGTGGCTGCGGTTGCTTTCGTGCCAGAGCCGCGCGTGCCGCGGCAAAAGCCAACCCCATGGCTCTCGACCATGGCAAGCCTAATGAAGAATGGCCCTTTCCGGCTGATCTGCGTCGCCTACACGGTGCTCTACACGGGCGCCAGCGTGGCCAATACGACGCTCATCTTCTTCATATCGCACTATCTGGGGCAACCAGAACTGATCGGCCCAGTGCTGCTGGCGTCCTTCGGTTGCGTGCTGCTGGGTGTTCCGTTGTGGGTGATGATCAGCAGACGAATTGGCAAGCACCGCGCCGCGGCGATCTCCCTGATCATTGCGGTTTGTCTCAGCGCCATTCTCGCGATGCAATTGCGCCCCGGCGACGGCTGGCTCTTCGTCGCCTTGATGGGATTTCTCGGCATCACCAGTTCGGCGTTTCTTACCCTGCCGCTGGGCATGGTGGGCGACGTTATTGACTATGACACGCTGCGCACTGGCCATTCGCGTGGCGGTCTCTATTTCGGCGTCTGGTCTTTCTTTCAGAACGTGTCGCCAGCTCTCGCCATAGGCATCACGCTTCCCCTGCTACAGAATCTTGGCTTCAACGCACAAGGCGAGAACACGCCGCAAGCGCTTGAGGCGCTGAAACTTGTCTATTGCTTTGGCCCCGTGCCGTTCTTCCTAGCGGGAGCGTTGATGTTCTTCGTCTTCCCACTCGATGCACGCCGGCACGGCATCATCCGCCGTCGGTTGGAGGCGCGTCGTGCACGCAGCGCGTCCGCTGGAGATTCGCCATGAAGTTCGATGAATATCGCCGTCACGACGCCACCGGCCTCGCCAAACTTGTCGCACAACGCGAGGTGACGCCGGACGAATTGCTGGACCTCGCGCTGGCGCGCGCCGCGCAGGTCAATCCCACGCTGAACGCGCTCATCCGCGATCTGGAGCACGAGGCGCGCGCCGCGATAAAAGCCGGCCTGCCGGACGGACCGCTGAAAGGCGTGCCGTATCCGATCAAGGATATCAGCGTCCACATGAAAGGCGTGCCCACCGGCGCCGGCTCTCGCATCTTCAAGGAGGCGGTCGCCGAGGAAGACAGTTCAATCGTCGCGCTATACCGGCGGGCGGGCCTCTCGCTCTTTGCAAAGAGCAACACGCCGGAGTTTGGCCTCGCCTGCGTCACTGAGCCCATCGCCAACGGCAAGACGCTCAACCCTTGGAACTTGAAACACACCAGCGGCGGCTCCTCGGGTGGCGCAGCCGCGGCGGTTGCGAGCGGCATCGTCCCGACCGCGCATGGAAGCGACGGCGGCGGTTCGATCCGCATCCCCGCATCATGCTGCGGCCTCTTCGGCCTAAAGCCATCACGGGGACGCGTTTCACTGGCGCCTTCTGGCGAAGGCTGGGGCGGCCTCTCGGTTCAACACGCTCTTACGCGCTCGGTCCGCGACAGCGCGCTTTTGCTCGATATCGCCTGTATCCCACAGCCCGGAGATCCCTATTGGCTCGAACCGCCGACGATACCGTTCGTCGCCGAAGTCACGAAAGCGCCCGGCAAACTGCGCATTGGCTTCACAACATCGACTTTGGTCTGGGGCGAAACTCATGCCGAGCCCGCACAAGCAGTGCGAGCCGCCGCCAAGCTTTGCGAGACGCTCGGCCATCATGTGGAAGAAGCAAGACCAAAGGTCGATTTCCAACAAATGGCGGTGCACGCCAACACGCTAGTGACCTCCTCCGTCGGCGCAACGCTTGAGCGCGAGGCGGAGCGGCGTGGCAGCGCGATCGCGCGTGAGGAAGTGGAGCATCTGACCTGGATGCTCTACCAGAACGCCGCGTCTATTACCGGCGTTCAGGCTGCGCTCGCGCTGCAAAGCCTGCACGCCCTCTCACGCCAGCTCGCCGCGTTCTTCGAGCAGTACGATGTCTTTCTGTTGCCCACCGTGGCGAAAACGCCTGTCCCCGTTGGCAGCATCGACACGAACGCCGAGGATTTGTCGGACTATGGCGAGCGTCTCTATAGCTTCATTCCCAACACGCAGCCCTTCAATATCGGCGGCCAGCCAGCCATGAGTGTGCCTTTGGCATGGTCAGCGGAGGGTCTGCCGATCGGCGTGCAATTCGTTGCGAAGGCTGGCGCGGAAGCATTGCTCTTCCGGCTTGCAGGTCAACTCGAACAGGCACAGCCTTGGTTTGATCGCGTCGCCGCGATCTAGGACCGCCACGGCAAACCGCCCAAAAGAACGAACTCTTCAGCCGCATTGATTCGGATCAAGCACAGCGGACTTTCCGTGCGCGGCTCAATCACTCATGGCGGGGCGCTTTGGCGCCGGTGTCGATCAAACAGCCGCATTCGCGCGGCTCGAAGGATGGACGCCATGGATATCGGAAACTGGAAATCAGTTGCAGGTATGGATGAGACCTACCGCGCTGCGCGCAAACTCGGACTGGAGACCAATATCGCCGAGCTCGAAGCTTTTGGCTTCACTATCATCCCGCCGGAAAAAAACGGCGCGCCGAAGGATTTCGCCGCGCGCATGTATCAAAAGCTTTTGGATATCGCCCAATCCGAAGACGAACTCGCCGTTGACCTCAATCGTCACACCGACGCCGAGAAGCCAGCCTACGGACGTCAAATCTTTCATCTCCTCGAACGCGACCCGATCTTCATCGACGGCGTCATGAACCCTGTCGTACGCGCCATGGCCGCCTATTTGACCGGCCAGAGCTGCCGACTGTTCAGCATGGCCGCATTCTACAAGGATGGACCCGCGCGCTCGACACCAATGCATTGCGATTGCGTGGGCGTCCCCTCACCGCTGCCGGTCTATTCGACGATGTGCAACGTCAGCTGGATTTTGACGCCGTACAACGAAGAGACCGGCACACTCGGCATGGTGCCCGGCAGTCATCGTCTGTGCCGCCATCCCACGCAATTTGAGCAGCCAAAGTTCATCGGCGGAGCCATGGACGACGATCTCGTCGCCCCCGTTCGCGCCGAACCGGGTTCGCTCGTGGTCTTCATGGGCAACACCTGGCATTGCACCTATCCCAAGACGTCGGATGGCGTGCGCGCGCACATCGTCACGGCGTTTGGCCGCAACTTCGTTGCAGCTGCCGAAGATTTCTCGGACATGCCCGAGAGCGTGCTTGACTATGGCGGCCCCGAACTCGCGCGCCTGCTCGGACGCAGAAACTGGCAAGGTTACGGTCGCGCCGGCCCCAAACTCGAAGACATCGGCCTAGTCCGCGCCGCCTATCAAACGCAGTACGGTTGAGCTGCTCAGCCGGGTGCGGTCACTGACGACCATCGCAGTCGCGACGGCCCCAGGATTAGCGTGAGATCGCCGGGAAGCGGAAGGCGGAGGCAGCCCCCCTTCCCGGCGTTCGAGGTGTTGGAGGCGGTGTCCGGCCACGGCGTTCCTTTCGAATTGGAACACCGGATCGTCTCAGTCCGTCTCAGGAAGCCTGTGATCCGCCGTTTGATGCATGTAGTTGCAGCGAGGCGAAATAAGTGGCGGACAGACAGGGATTCGAACCCTGGATAGGCTTTCACCTATACACGCGTTCCAGGCGTGCGCCTTCAACCACTCGGCCACCTGTCCGGAGCCGGTGCTTATGGCGGGGTGCGCGCGCGCTTGCAACCGGGCGCGTCGTCTCCGCGTACACATCATGCTGCGCTTTGGGGCCGCCGGCCTTATATGAAGCGCCAGAGGAGCATCATGGTCAGATCCACGATTATGCCCAGCCCAGCGCAGGCCTTGCCGGGGCGGGCCAATCCCATCCCCACGTCCGCGACCCATTTTGTGAACGGCCAGCCGTTGCATCCGCCCTTCGCCGCCGGCCTCGATGAGGCGGTTTTCGCACTGGGCTGCTTTTGGGGGGCAGAACGCAAGTTCTGGCAGATCGAAGGCGTCGTCAGCACCGCCGTCGGCTACGCGGGCGGCTACACGCCCAATCCAACCTACGAAGAGGTGTGTTCGGGCCTGACCGGTCACACCGAGGTCGTGCGTGTGATTTTCGACCCCAAGCGCGTCAGCTACGCCGATTTGCTTAAAGTATTTTTCGAGAACCACGATCCAACCCAAGGCATGCGCCAAGGCGGCGACATCGGCACGCAGTACCGTTCAGCGATTTTCGCCACCTCGCCGGCGCAAAAGCCGGCGGCCGAACATGCCCGCCGAGCCTATGGCGAAAAACTCCGCCAAGCCGGCTTCGGCGCGGTTACCACGGAGATCGCGGATGCACCGGCGTTCTACTACGCCGAAGACTATCACCAGCAATATCTCGCCAAGAATCCGGGCGGCTATTGCGGCTTAGGCGGCACGGGCGTGAGTTGCCCAATTGGAATTCTCGCCGACTAGCGTCGTGTGCGCGCGGCACGAATCTGCTAGCCGCTGCATTTGAGCTTCAGGATTATTGCAAACGACCTAGGCGCGCTGGAGATAAGCTCCAGAGCGCCTTCTGTTTTTGTTGTGTATTCTTCGATCCCTACAATCAAGACGTGTCACGAATTGCGTGCTACTGTCTTGAGATACTCACTGGTGTGGAGTGGCCCGTGCCGGTCATCTGTTTGATCGATGATGACATCATGGTGCGTGACGCGCTCGCGCTCGGCTTGAGCGATGCGGGTTTCGAGGTGCTCGCGGCGCCAGGCGCCGCGGCCGGTTTCGACATCGCCACACGCCGCTCGATCGACGCCATAGTCACCGACATGAACATGCCCGGCACGGACGGCGCGCAATTGATCGCCGAAGCGCGCAGGCAATGGCCAAACTTGCCGATCATCGCCATCTCCGGCGCCAGCGTGATCGATGGTCGCGCCATCACCGATGTCGCGCGCGAAATCGGCGCCGACGCGGCGCTGTCGAAGCCGTTTCGCGCACGGCAACTTGCGGAGGTGATCAACCGCCTGCTCGATCAACGCAAAGGCGCATCAGGATAAACGCATGGCGACCGGCCACGAAGAGTCCAGACTTCGCGCCGTTGTCGATACCGCCGTGGACGGCGTCATCCTGATCAATGCCGAGGGTGTGATCCTCGTCTTCAATCCCGCATGTGAAAAGCTGTTCGGCTATGCCGCCTTCGAGGTGATTGGTCGCAACGTGAAGATGCTGATGCCCGAGCCCTATCAAAGCGGGCATGATTCCTACCTCAGCAACTATCGCAGCACCGGCGTACGCAAGATTATCGGCATCGGCCGCGAGGTCATGGGTCTCAAGCGTAACGGCTCGACCTTTCCGATGGATCTTTCCGTCGGCGAAGCCGATGAAGACGGAAAGCCGATCTTCGTCGGCATCATACGCGATCTGACAGAGCGCCGCGCCGCCGAGATGGCGTTGCGCGAAGGCGCCGAACGTTTGCGCGCGGTCGTCGACACCGCTGTTGACGGCGTCATCCTGATCGATTCACGCGCGCGCGTACTGATGTTCAATCCCGCGTGCGAACGCCTGTTCGGCTACAGCGCCGATGAGGCGATCGGGCAAAACGTGCGCATGCTGATGCCCGCCCCGTTCCGGGAGGAGCACGACGAATACGTCGGCAATTATCGCCGCACCGG
Source organism: Caulobacterales bacterium (assembly GCA_017303355.1). Lineage (GTDB taxonomy): Bacteria > Pseudomonadota > Alphaproteobacteria > Caulobacterales > Aquidulcibacteraceae > Vitreimonas. Next base: position 241,837 of record JAFLCU010000001.1, read on the forward strand.
CACGCCGAAAATCATCGGCATCGGCCGCGAGGTCGTCGGTTTGCGCAAGGACGGCACGACGTTTCCGATGGACCTATCCGTTGGCGAGGCCAAACAGGAAGACGAATCCATCTTCGTCGGCATCATCCATGATCTGTCGGCACGCAAGCGCACGGAAGAACAATTGGTGCAGGCGCAAAAGATGGAATCCGTCGGCCAGCTCTCCGGCGGCATCGCGCACGATTTCAACAATCTGCTCACGGTGATCCTGGGCAACGCAGAGGTGCTCTCGTCGCGCCTCAAGGCGCGCGAAGACTTGCGCGCCGTCGCCGAGACTATCGCGGCGGCCGCCGAACGCGGCGCCGAGCTCACGCAACGTCTGCTCGCTTTCAGCCGTCGGCAAATGCTTCAGCCCTCCGCCATCAATTGCAACGTGCTGGCCGAAAACATGCGCGCGCTGCTACGGCGCATGTTGCGCGAGGATATCGACCTTCGCCTCGCGCTGACGCCCGCGCCCGTATTCGCCATGGCGGACGGCGCACAGCTCGAATCCGCGATTCTCAATCTGGCGCTTAACGCGCAAGACGCGATGCCCAGCGGCGGCGTGCTGACGCTTCTGATAGATGACGTCGAACTCGACGGCAAGACGCTTGGCCGCAATATCGAAATCAAACCGGGACGTTACGTTTCCGTATGCGTTACCGATGACGGCGAGGGCATGGCCCCCGAAACCGTCGAGCGCGCGTTCGAGCCCTTCTTCACCACCAAGGATGTCGGCAAAGGTTCAGGTCTCGGCCTGTCGATGGTGTATGGCTTCGTGCGCCAATCGAACGGACACGTCGCCATCTATTCCGAACTCGGCCTTGGCACCACCATTCGTCTCTATCTGCCAGTGGCCGAGGATTCACCGGCCGCACATGTTGCGTCCGCGAACGCCGATATCGGCGGCGCGCCACGAGGCAACGAAACCATCTTCGTGGTCGAAGACGATCCGTTCGTGCGCGGCCATGCGATCACATCGCTGCAATCGCTCGGCTATCGCATCATCGTCGCCTCTGACGGGCGCGAGGCGCTCGACATGCTCTACGCGGGCGCGCGCCCGGACTTGCTGTTCACCGACATCATCATGCCGGGCGGCATCAGCGGTTGGGAATTAGCGTCGAAAGCCCGCGAGCTGACGCCTCAGCTGCGCGTGTTGTTTACATCAGGCTATCCGCAAGAGACGCTCGCGCGCCGCGGCCACGTCGATCCGCACGCGCAAATGCTGGGCAAGCCATATCGCCTCGCCGAATTGGCGCGGCGCGTGCGCGAAACCTTGGATAGTTTGGTCTGATCAGCCCGGCCAGCGCAAGCCGACGCGGCGGCGCTGCTGCAATGTCTGCTCCGCGCGTTGCAGCGCGCGGAGCGCCACTTCGGCTTGCTGCAGCGAATCCGTCGAGCGCAATGCATCCATCGCCAGACGCAGGCGCGAGGCGCCTTCTTCCAGCTTGTCGCGCGCGCCTTCGCGTTCGCCGAGCGCTGTCAGCGCGCGGCCAATCTCTTGCTGGGCTGCTCCCCACGCGCCCGGATCGGTCGTACGATCCACCGCGTCGAGATAGCGCTGGCGCGCATCGAGCGCCTTCGACAGATATTTGATGTGGCCGCCGCGCTCGCCCAAACTCAGCGCGCCGGACGCGAAATCCGACAAAATATCGAGCTGCAGGTTTTCGCTGATTTCAACCGGCCGCGCCTCAACCATGCGGTCGAGCGATTCCACGATCGGCTGCAGGCGATCGGGCTTATAATCTTGCGGACGGTGCAACACAGGGCGCGCCTTACGCGCAAGCGCGAACGCCAACGCGCGTTGCACGGTTTCGTCCGGACGGCCCACGCGCCAGCCCAACACGAAATCCTGCACATCGTGCGTGCGGCCATAACCCGGCAGCGTCGTCAGACGCAGATCGAGTTTGCCCAGCATGTTGCGCTTGCCCCAGACGATCACGTCCGCAGCCGAACGCTCAAGCGCATCGGCGGCTTCAACGGCGATGCGGCGGCGTGTTTCAGGATGCGCTTTCGGCGAAACGGTTTTCAGTTTGATCGGGAAGAGATCGACCTGCACGTCCTGCTCAAACGAGAACATGCCGAAATTGTCTTCGATCGCTTCCTTCATCTCCTGGCGCAGCTCGCCGCCGCCACCTTCGATCTCGGCGATCAACACCAGCGCGCGATGATCCTTCGTACGCTTCAGCGCCTGCGCACGCAGCGCGATGCGCGCCATGCTCGAGGCCCGGCCCATGCCGGTCAGCATCCAGAACGCGGCGATCAGAACCGCCGCCAGGCCCATTGACGTGAAGAACATGAATACGTTCGGCGATTGCACGAACGCTTCCTGAAACTCGCGCGGGAGCAGGCGCATGGCTTGCGACGCCACTTCGGGCGCAAGAGCCGTTGCCTCTGCAAAATTAACCATTTAGGCGTCCGTCGTCCCTGCCGAGCCTTGACCTCTAACCCGCCGTGCGGCGACGCACAACGGGCCGAGGCGCCCCACGTCCTGCGTGGGACGCACCCTTCCCCAGTGGAGGTAAATTACGGCTTTATTGGCCCGCCGCCGCCTTGGCCCGCGCGAGCGCGTCTTCCATCGCCGCGCCCATATTCCCCAGGTCCATGACTTGGACGCCCGGCGGCAGGACGAACAGATCGGCGCTTTGCGGCCCACGTTGCACGCTGGTCGTCTCCCAGACCGTCCGATCGCCTTCGCGGGCGCGCAGAATGATCCCGTCTTGCGTGACGCAGGCCGTGTGCGGCGTGCCGTTCTCATCGCGCGTCCATTCCGCGCCGTTTTCCCCCGCCACCGAGCAGGAGCCGGTGCGGGTGGCCGTGGCCATATCGCCCTGCCAATCGGCCGTAGGGTCTTGATTGTCGGAGTCCGAGAGGTCCATCCGCATGGCCATGGTGCGGCCGGCGGCTGTGGAGATCACGAAGCTCTCCTGCGTCTCGCCATTGGTGATGATCGTGCTCTGCCCCTGGGGCGCATTGATTTCCATACGAAGTTTCTGACCATCCCGGATCATGACAACGGGGATCGAGGCTCCGTTCTCATGGCTGATCGTGGCTTCGGCGCGGAAGGACGCCGAGGTCAGGTTCGGAAACAGCCCGCCGCTAGCGTCCGCCGCCGATCCGGCTTCGCTGCCCGCCGGCGTGCTCGGATTGCAGGCGCCAAGCGCGCACGCCGAAACCACCGCCATAATCAAAGCTCGCATGCGCTGTCCTCCCAAGGATGAGGCATCCTTCGTAGCAGCCGGGCGATAGTCTCGAAACCCCGCACGTTCGTCGCAAACCCCCACTGTCCCGAGGTTCCGTGGCGCCGGAAAGCCTTGCCCCCACCCCGCCCAAACGGCCAAAAGTGCGCCCAACCACGGCGCGGCCCAGCCGGCGCCGGCCACTTGGGGGGTTCTCAGCCAATGAATAAGTCTCACCTTCTGGCGCTCATGCTCGCCGTCAGCGCGCCCGCGCTCACCGCGTGCGCGACCGCCGGCTCGCAGATCAGCGCCGAAAACGCAGCCGCCTACCAAGCGGCCCAAGCCGAGGTCGCCCGTTTGACCGAACAAGCCAATCAAGACCCGCTGTTGAAGCCGTGGACCGGCCCGCATGGCGGCGTGCCGCCGTGGGATCAAGCGCGCGTTGAATTGCTCGCCCCCGCGCTTGAACTGGGCCTCGCGCTGCAGGAAGCGGAAGTCCAAGTGATCGCCAACAACCCGGCGGCGCCCACCTTCGACAACACCATCGCCGCGATGCAGAATTCCGGCCGTCATATCGATCGCGCCACCACGATCTTCGGCGTGATGACGGACAATGTCAGCAACGAGCAAGTTCAAGCCGTTGAGGCCGAATGGTCGCCGCGCATCACGGCCGCCTACAACGCCATCACGTTCAACCGCGCGCTCTACCAGCGCATCGACACGCTCTATCAGGGCCGCAACGAACTGGGCCTCAGCGCCGAGCAATTGCGCCTGCTTGAGCGCACGCGCGATCAATTCGTGCGCGCGGGCGCGGCCGCCACGCCGGAGCAACAAGCCCGCCTTGGCGCGATCAACGAAGAGCTGTCTTCGAAGTTCGCCGATTTCGGCCGCCGCCTGCTCGCGGACGAAAACACCGCGATCTACATCACCAACCGTCGCGATCTCGCCGGCCTGCCGCCGAACATCGTCGCAGCCCTCGCCGCCGCCGCGGAAGAGCGCGGTCACGCGGGCCAATGGGCGGTGGTCAACACGCGCTCAAGCGTTGACCCGTTCCTGACCTTCTCCACCAATCGCGCGCTTCGCGAACGCGTGTGGACGACGTTCAAGAACCGCGGCGACAATGGCGACGCCAACGACACCAACGGCATCATTGCTGAGATCCTCGCGCTCCGCGCCGAGCGCGCGCAAATCCTTGGCTTCCCGACACACGCTCACCTGCGCATGGCCGATACGATGGCCGGCACGCCGGAGCGCGCGCAGGATCTGATGATGCGCGTGTGGCCGGCCGCGGTTGCGCGCGTGCACGAAGAAGTGCGCGACATGCAAGCGATCGCCGATCGCCAGCGTGCGAACATCACGATCGAGCCGTGGGACTACAATTACTACGCCGAGCAGGTTCGCCGCGACCGCTACAACCTCGATCAGAACGAAGTGCGCGAGTATTTCGAGCTGAACAACATGGTCAACGGCGCTTTCTACATGGCCAACCAGCTTTATGGCCTCTCGTTCCGCGAGATCACGGGCACGGTGCCGGTGTTTGAAGAGAACGTCCGCGTGTTCGAAGTCACGGATCGTGACGGCTCGTACCAAGGCTTGTTCTATCTCGACAATTTCGCCCGCGCCGGTAAGCGCTCGGGCGCGTGGATGAACACGTATCGCAGCCATGAGAATTTCATGGGCGGCGAGATCACGCCGATCGCGTCGAACAACAACAATTTCGTGCGCGGCGCGCCGGGTGAGCCGATCCTCATCTCGCTCGACGACGCACAGACGCTGTTCCACGAATTTGGCCACGCGATCCATTATCTCGTGTCGACCGTGAACTATCCGGGTCTCGGCAACGTGCCGCGCGACTACGTCGAATATCCGAGCCAAGTGCACGAGCACTGGGTGCTCTCGCGCCCGATCCTCGATCAGTTCGCGCGCCACTATCGCACCAACGAACCGATGCCGCAGGCGTTGGTGCAACGCATCGATAACGCCGGCACGTTCAACCAGGGCTACGCGACGGTGGAATACCTCTCCTCCGCGCTCGTCGATATGGCGCTGCACAACCGCCCGGAAGCGATCACGGATGTGGACGCGTTCGAGCGCGAGACGCTCGCTTCGCTCAACATGCCGGACGAACTCGCCATGCGTCACCGCCTGCCGCAGTTCGGCCACCTCTTCTCGAGCGACGCCTATTCGGCCGGCTATTATTCCTACCTCTGGTCGGAAGTGATGGACGCCGACACGTGGGAAATGTTCGAAAGCACCGGCAACGTCTTCGATCCGACGGTCGCCGCCGGCATGCGCAACATCATCCTGGCGCCAGGCAACACCACGGATCGCGCGGAGGCCTATCGCCAATTCCGCGGCCGCGACCCGGACGTGAACGCGCTGCTGCGCACGCGCGGCTTCCCGACCGGTGAAAGCACCGAACAGCGCTAAGAGCTAAACTTCGCAAGCCTGAAGGGCGCGCATCGCAAGGTGCGCGCCCTTTTCTTTGCCCTAGCGGGCGAGGAAGCTTTCGAAGCCGCCGAAGATCATGCGCTTGCCGTCGAACGGCGTGTTGCTGTGATCGTATTGGTTCATGCGCGGGTCGGCCATGGCCTTCGCTTGGATCTCGTCGCGTTTGGCGCGCGACTCGTAGGTGATCCACGAGAACACAACGACCTCGTCATCCTTGGCTTGAACAGCGCGCGGAAACGACGTGAGTTCGCCGTAGGGCACGTCGTCGCCGATGCACTCGACATAGCTCAGCGCGCCATGCTCCATCCAAACCTCGGCGCCCAGCCGGGCCATCTCCTTATACTGCTCGATCTTGTCCTTCGGCACCGCGAGCACAAATCCATCGACATAAGGCATGCGTCCTCCTCCTTCGTTCCAACTTAGGACGAATGGAGGCGACGCCAACCGACAATCGCCAACAAGTTCGAGAGCACGGAGCGCGCGTTTGTTCCGCGTCCCCGCGCCGCCACGCCTAGGGCGTCACCACCTCGATCGGCAGGCCCAGGCCTTCCAGCTGCGGCCGCACCGCCGACGCGTCGCCCACAATCACCCAAACAAAGCGGGATGGATCGATCACGGCGCGCGCGGCGGCATCCATATCGGCGATGCTCATGACGCGATAACGCGGCGCGACGGCCTCCCAATAATTGTCCGGGCGATCATAGAGATCATTCGAACGTAACGCGCCCAGGATGGAGGCCGCCGTTTCGTAGGCGCCCGGCAATTGCCGGATATTGCCGTTGATCGTGCGCGTGTGCTCAGCGGCGCTGACGCCATTGGCGCCGTTGAAGGCGTTGATCTGTTCGATCAGCACGCGCACCGAGTCACCCGTGCGATCCGATTGCACCGGCGCGTTGATCAGATAGGGCACGCGCTCTTCGCGGAAGCCGATCGTGCCGCTCAAGCCGTACGACCATCCGCGCCGCTCACGAATTTCGGTGTTGATTCGCGAGAGGAAGTTGTTGCCCAACACTTCGTTGGCGGCGTTGAGCGCCAACATGTCGTCCGAACCGCGCGTCGGCAGCACCGCGCCCGCATAGATGATCGATTGTGGCGATTGCGGCCGGTCGACCAACACTATGCGCGATTGCGGCGCCGGAATTGCGGCGCTGAAATCCTTGCGCCCCACCGCGACACCGTCGGCGCCGCGCCACGAACCGAAGCGGGCCTGCAAGGCGCGGCGCACGTCCGCGAGCGGACGATCGGAGACCACGAAGATCCGCGCCGTCTCTGGCCGCAGCCAGGTTTGATGGAAACGCACCATCGCATCGCGATCGAGCGCGCCCACCGATTGCACCGAGCCGAGACCGGAGAGCGGGCGTCCGTACGGGTGGTTCGCGCCGTAAATCAGCGGCGGCAGCGCGCGTTGCGCCAGGCCGTTGGGCTGCGTGCCCTCCGCCGCGACGAGCGCCAATTGCGCCTCGCGCAAACGCTCCACCTCTTCAGGCGTAAAGTCCGGCCGCATGACGATGTCGGCGAAGAGATCGAGCGAAAGCCCAAGGTTCGCCGAAAGCGTCGTGAGCGAAACCGTTGAGCGGTCGAGCGATCCGAACGCGGCGATGGCGGCGCCCAAGCGCTCCTGCTCCTCCGCGATCTGCATCGCGTCACGCCCGTTTGCGCCAGCCATTATCGCTGAAAGCATCAGCCGTTGCGTACCGAAAGCGCCTTGCGGATCGGCGGCGATGCCAGCGTCGAAATCGATCGCCATCAAAGTGACAGGGATCGCATCGCGATGCGCATAGACGATCTCGACGCCGTTCGAGAGCCGCGCGCGCTCCACGTTCGGGAAATCGAGATCAGCGATCTCACCCACGGGCGGCATCGGATCCCGCGGCTGCGCCGTCGCGGGCGACGGATCGGGCGCCGGGCGATTGGTCGCCACCGCTTCTTGATAAGGTTCGCGCGCGCCGGGATCGACACGCAGCGCATGCACCGGGCGCGTCAGCCATGTGCTCATCGCCGCGCGTACGCTGGCGGGAGTCGCTTCGCCATATTCAAGCAGATTGCGGCGGAAGAAGTCTGCATCGCCCGCCAGCACATGCCCGTTCGCGAGCGCCACCGTCTTGCCGCTGAAGCCGCCGACTTGCTCGATGTTGAACAGGCTGCCGAACACTTGCTGCGTCGCCACGCGCTGGATTTCCTCGGCGGTTGGGCCGTTGGCGACGTATTCGGCGATGATCTCGTCGAGCCGGCGCGACACCGCGTCCACGTCCTCGCCGGGCTTCACATCCACCGTGACGAAGAACATCGAAATGCGCTGGAACGGCAGCACGCTGGAGCTGACCGAAACCGCGCTCTGCTCGTCGCGCACCAAGATGCGATCGAGACGTGAGCTGTTCAAGCCGCCCAGAACTTGCGCGGCGATGTCGAGGTCGACCGTATCTTCATGCGCGATGCCCGGCACGACCCAGGTGCGATAGAGCCGCGTGTTCGACACGCGATCTTGCATTACATCATCGATCCGCGCCGAAAGCGTCGGCACGTCGGCCGCGGCGGGGATGTTGTCCGGACCGCGCGCGATCTGGCCGAAATAGCGCTCCACCAAGGGGCGCGCTTCCTCGGCGTTGATATCGCCCGCGAGCACCAGCACCGCATTGTTCGGCCCGTAATTTTCAAGGAACCACACGCGCATCGCTTCGACTGACGCTTCGTCTAGATCAGCCATCGAGCCGATCGTGGAATGGCGGTAGGGATGCCCCTCCGGGAAGAGACGCTCCAGGATGCGATAAAAAGTAAGACCATAGGGCTGGTTATCGCCCTGGCGCTTTTCATTCTGCACGATGCCGCGTTGCGCATCGAGGCTGGTCTGCGTGAGCGCGCCGAGCAGATAGCCCATGCGCTCGCTTTCCAGATAGAGCACCCGCTCCAGCGCCGGCGTCGGCGCGGTTTGGAAATAATTGGTGCGGTCAAACCAGGTGGTGCCGTTCCAATTGGTGGCGCCCATGTCGCGCAGCGGCTCGATCAGATTCGGCACGTGCTCGGTGCCGTTGAAGAGCATGATGTGCTCGAAGAGGTGCGCGTACCCGGTCTGCCCCGCCGGCTCGTCCTTTGAGCCGACATTGTACCACGCGGCCACGGCCACGATCGGCGCCTTGCGATCCTCGTGCACCAGCACCGTCAGGCCATTGTCGAGCGTGAAGCGTTGGTAAGGTACGTCCACACCCGCGAGCAATTGCTCCACCGAGGCCGGCTGCTGGGCGTCGCCCGCCCCGCCCGCGCTCGCGCACCCCGCCAGCGCCAAGGCGCCCGCCACCAAACCGAAAATCGCCGCCCGCATGTCCCTGCTCCGCTCAAGTGGCGCTAGGCAAGCGGAGGCGGATGGTAATGTCTAGCGCCATTCGCCCGTGTTCGACGAAGCGAGGCGAAATCGCGATGCAAGGCGCTCTATCGCAAACCCGCCGCCTCCAGAGCGCGGACACGCTCACTCGCGAGCGTGCGGGCGCGCGCGATATCCGCATCCCCCTCTTCGACCCGACCAAGATGCACCAGAACGACGCCGTGCCCATAGCGTGCGGACGCGAGGTGCTCGTTGCGCTCCAACGCACGCGCAAAGTCGGCGCGCGCCGAATCCAGATCACCACGGATGAATTTCAAGAACCCACGCGCGACAAGCGCCTCCGGATTGCCTTCTGTATTGCGAACAATCCGATTGCAGATCGAAAGCGCCAGTTCCAACTCGATGTGCGCGGCGGCGCGGGATTCACATCGCCCTATACTGTAATCGTCCCCCGCGACTCTGCGCTCCGCTAGAGTCTGAGCCCGATCGTATTCTCTCATCGCAGCCAAATAGTCGCCGCGTGCGAAGGCAAGACGCCCGAGCCCGCCATGCGTGCGCGGCTGCCGAGGCAAGAGACCATCAATATAGGTATAGTCCGCCAACGCCGCGTCGTAGCGCTGCAAATAAATAAGCATCCCGGCTCGCTGGAAGTAGGGTTCTGCTTGATACCGATCTTCAGCGATCCAATCAGCATAGGCCTGTAGCGCGACATCGAAGGCGCTCGCCGCGCCGACTTCATCACCAGCCTGCCTGTACGCAATCGCCCGCCAATAATGCACGAGCGCGCGGTCCGGCGCGTCTGGCTCCGCGCTGAGGAGGCCCTCACAGCCAAGCAACACCTCTTCGTGGGTAAAGCGGCGTGCGTAATTTGAGCACCGCGCCCAATCTCCAGTCGGTTCGGCTTCCAGCGCGCCGAAGGAATAGTCTCGCGGCGAAATACGCGGCGTCACCGCGCCTGGCTCAAACGGCGGGATGACGGTGAATTGCGCGAAAGCAGGCGCTGGAACGCAAGCTAAGATAAGTGCGGCGATAACGGCGCGCATAAGCTCTCTCCCCCCACAGGCAACCTGCAGCAAAACCAAGGCCTCCACAACCCGAGCGTTCAGCTTGGATTCAGGTGCGGTTCAGATGGCGGAGTGCACCGTTATTATGGGAGCAAAGCCATGTTTCAGAAATTCACCGCATTGCTGGCGGCGCTGGCGTTCGCGCTGACTACGTTCGCGCCCGTCGCCGCCGAGGCCCGTGATCGCCGCGACGGCTATTACGACCGCCATTATGACGGCTATTACGACCGCCGCCATCGCCGCCATCGCGACAATGACGATGACGCCGCCGTCGCCGGGGTTGTCGGCCTCGTGCTGGGCGTGGCCCTGGGCGCCGCGCTCAGCGAACCGCGCCAGGCGCCGCCGCAACGCGCGCAATGCTACGATAATTACCAACGCTGCGACGGGCCGCCGCCGGGATATTACGACCAGGGCTATTACGATGACGGCTACGGCCTCGAAGGCGGCTACGATCCGCGCTACGACGATCGCCGGCGGCAAACCTGCCAGCTGCGCCGCTGGGATGATTACGCACAGCGTTACGTGATCGACGTCGTGCCCTGCTGATGCGTGTTTGATGCGTCACGGCGCCCGCCCTGTCGGCGCCGGACGCAGATGCGCGCATTAAATCGCGCGCGGTTCCGCGCTATAGTGATCGCATGCGGTATGTGTGCGATGCGCCGGGCGGCGCGACCTGGTTCAGATTTGAGACCGAAGCCGAGGCCGAGGCTGAGGCGGCGTTGATGCATCACGCCGTCGATAAATATTTCCGCCGCTATATGGCCGCCGCGCGCGAGAGCTATCGTGCGCCGAAGAGTGCGGCCAGCTTTGAGCAAGATATCGGCCTGAATGATCACATCGCCCGCGCGATGCCGATGTTCCTTACTCTTCGCGCCGATGACGGCGCCGGCCTCGCCACCGCGATGCTGCCGCCGCAAGCGCGCCGCCAAGCGGACTTTCGCATCCTCATCGTCGGACAAGAAAACGCCGACCCGTACCTGACGCACGGATCGGCGATTGAAGCGCTCGCGCGGCATTTCAAAATCGAACTGCCGCGCGAGCAATGTTATCCGTACGCCTGATGCCTATTTCGGCGCCTCAGCAGCGCCCGGAACTTGCGTCAGCGCGCGCGAGCCGACGAAGCACGGCGCGACCGTGCAGTTTTGCAGCAGCGTGCGCACCATGTATTGGCCATCGGCCGGAGCGGTGAACTGCACCACCGGATAATCATCCGGCAGCATGTCCGACGCGACGACGCCGCCTGTGCTCATGCTGATCAGCTCGATATCGACATTGGTGCAATCGCCGTCGCACGCGCCGACGAACATATAGGGCTGGTTGGCGGTGAGATCGATCAGCCAGCGATTGTCGGTGCTGGGCTCCAGCGCATGAATCTGATCGGTGGTGCCTTCAACCACGCTCATGCCGGCGGCGAAGTTTTGCGCGATGGCGTCGAGCTGTTCGCCGATATTGGCGACGAGCTGGGTGCGCGTGGCGTCGTCGATCTGGGCGCGTTGCGCGGCGGTTTCCGGGCGCGCCTGCGTCGACGGCGCCTGCGCGCCTTCTTGCACTTGCGGCAGAGCCGGGCCGCCGCCCTGCTGGTTACATGCGGCCAGCGCCATGATTGCCGCGGCCGCGACCACAAAATTCCGGATCATGCTTTCCCTCCAAATCGTCCCGCGCGACCCCTAGCCTGGGGCGGCGCGCATTGTCCACGGCATGTTCATGGGATGGAACCGATTTCACGGTCTGTGACGCGGGTTACAGGCGCGGTTCATGCAAACAGCACGTATGCTTGTCTCTTGCGCTGACGACGCCGGCGAGACGCCGGCGGTCCAAGAAGATTGCGCCCGAGGCGCTTGGCCGTTGATCATGGGGAGCGCGGCGGAGCCGCGCGCTCCAACCTGTAAACAGGCAGCACTTTTGGCCGCTGCTTGCTTCTGCAAGAGCGGTTGAAGACGTTCGGCGCTGTGGTGATGTCAGCTCGTATCGGGCAGAGTCGCCACGGGGTGCAGCAGGTTGCGCGCGGCGTTGTAGGAACCGTGCGCGGCTTTGGCGCAAAGGTCCGGCGGCACGTGCGGCGAATCCCAGGGGCGGCCGAGCGCGAGCTTCACGGCGAGACGCGGGAAGCGTTTGAGTTTGCGCGCCAGGCGCAGGATGGCGCGGCGCGGTTGTTTCAACAGGTGCTGGAGCGCCAGGATGCGGCGCGCGTAGCGTTTGTGCGGCGGCGTCGGTTCGCGCGCGCTTTTCAGCCGCGCGATCAGCGACGAGCGGTAGTGTGCGCGGCGGATTTCGGCGACGCTGGTCGGCGCGCCGAGCAAGGTGATGCGGGCTGGGTGTTGCTTGGGCTTGGGCCAGAGCTTGAAGGGATAGGTGCGTTTGCGCTGCTTGGGTTCGGCCGGCGCCGGCGGCTCTTTCTTCTTCGCGAACGGATCGCGCTTTTTCGGCGGCATCAAGGTGAGGCGATCGACTTCCATCACCAGCACTTTGCGCACGAAGCTTTCGAGGGCTGCGATCCAGTGTTGCAGACGCGGGATCTGACTCTTGCAAAGCCCGAGTGCGGCGATGTCGGCGGCCGTGCCCATGACGAAGCACATACGCACGAACATGGCGCGCGCGGCGCGCCAAAGCTCGGCGGTGGGGTCGGTGCAAGCAGCGGGGGTGAAAATCATGCGCGCATTGTACGCGCGTTTTGGCGGGGGCGGATAAGATCGAGTCTATCCTCCTATTTCGCGCAGCCAATCGACTGAAATCAGACGCCAATCGAGCGCGCGCTTCGCCCTTTGCCCTTATGGGCTCGGGCTCGCGGGCGTCCGCACTCCAACTCAGGAGCGTTTGCGAACACGCACGCCGTCGCCATCGTCGGTAACGAATGCGCCAGTCTCCAGATCATCGCCGTGCGCGGCGACAAGTTCCACGGCACGCGTCGCTTGCGCATCGCCACGTGCGTGGCGCAGCCGCAAAACGCCCGCGCCGCTGACGCCATCTCGAAACACAAGTACGCCGAAATCGGTATCGATAGTCACAAGCGCGCGGCCTTCGCTCACCGCAATGGCCCGAATGGCGGGATCGCCGGGGTCGAAGCCGCGCTCGGCCAAGGCCACGACATCGTGGCCTCCCGCGCGCAACCGCTCCGTGACGGCGCGCGCGACACAGCTATCGACGAGGAGCTTCCGCTTCTTCACTGGCCGCCCCTACAGCCGCGCCGGACATACGTGTCATGCCGGAAAGCTTGCCGGCATAGAGCAGCGCCGCCTTGATGTCGTCCGGTTCGAGGAACGGAAATTGCGCCAGTAACTCGGCCTCGGCCATGCCCGCGCCGAGATAACCAAGCAAATGCTCCACCGCGAACCGCTGTCCGCGAATGATCGGCTTGCCGCCAAAAATGGCGGGGTCCGAGGTGATGCGCGAGAGGAGCGGGTTGGTCATCTAGGACATCCTATAGCACAGACATCCAATTTCCGCACACAGTATTCCAGGCTCATCGCTACGCGACGCTCTTGGAATGACGAATGCCTTTTCCGCTTAGGCGGACGCTCGCGAGCGGATCGTCTCGACTGCGCTGGCGATGTCGGCGAAGCCGTGTTCGGCGGATAAGCGCTTCACGCCCGCGAGGCTCAATGATTTTCCTGGCGGCAATAGCGATGCGGGCGCGACGAAGAAGCGCCACTGCGCCGGCTCGCGATGATCGGCGTCCGCACTGGTCACGGGATGATACGCGAAGACATAGATCTCCGCGTTACGGCCCGGCTCCGCGATCCAAATCGAACCCTCCCAGCGGCCCGTCCGTTCCGCGATATCGAAGCTCGGCTTGCTCGGCGCGCTATCGGGATTGTGCCACGATTGCTTGGCGGCCGATTGCTTGACCTCCAAGCGCGCGCCGTCCCTGTGCACGAAATCGCAACTCGCGTAATCGGCGGCGCACCAGGTCCATTCCGCCGCCAAGGCCTCGGCGAGCATGGCTTCCACGAGTATCGAGCGCAGGACGTTGGTGACGAGCGGTTTGCCAAAGGCGGCCTGCTGCGCCCTGGCGACAATTTCCGCGCGCCCCATCAATCTCCATCCATCTTCAACGCGGCAATGAAGGCCTCTTGCGGGATTTCTACTTTCCCGAATTGGCGCATCTTTTTCTTGCCCTCTTTCTGCTTGTCGAGGAGCTTGCGTTTGCGGCTGGCGTCGCCGCCATAGCATTTCGCGGTCACGTCCTTGCGCAGGGCCGAGATGGTTTCGCGCGCGATGATGCGCCCGCCGATCGCGGCCTGGATCGGGATTTTGAACATGTGCTGCGGGATCAGCTCTTTCAGCTTTTCCACCATGGCGCGGCCGCGCGATTCCGCGCGCGCGCGGTGCACCAGCATGGACAGCGCATCGACGGGATCGTCATTCACCAGGATCGACATCTTCACCAGATCGCCGACGCGGTGATCGATCAGCTGATAATCGAAGCTGGCATAGCCCTTCGAGATGCTTTTCAGGCGATCGTAGAAATCGAACACGACCTCGTTGAGCGGCAGCTCATAGACGAGCATGGCGCGTGAGCCGACATAGTTCAGCTCCTTCTGAATGCCGCGCCGATCCTGGCAAAGCTTCATGATCGAGCCCAGATATTCGTCGGGCGTGAGCAACGTGGCTTTGATCCACGGCTCTTCGATTTCCTTGATATGCACCACGTCCGGCAAATCGGCCGGATTGTGCAGCTCCTTCACCTCGCCATTGTTCATCAGCACGCGATAGACAACGCTGGGCGCGGTGGCGATCAGATCGAGATTGAATTCGCGGCTGAGGCGCTCCTGGATGATTTCCAGGTGCAACAAGCCGAGGAAACCGCAGCGGAAGCCGAAGCCGAGTGCGGCGCTGGTTTCCATTTCATAGCTGAAGCTCGCGTCGTTCAGGCGGAGCTTCGACATGGCGGCGCGGAGATCCTCGAAATTCGCGGCGTCGGTTGGGAAGAGGCCGCAGAACACGACGGGCTGCGCCGGCTTGAAGCCCGGCAGCGCTTGGCTCGTCTCGCGGCGATATTCGGTGATGGTGTCGCCGACGCGCGCGTCGCCAACCTCCTTGATCGAGCCGGTGAGCACGCCGATTTCGCCGGGGCCGAGCTCGGCCACGTCTTCGCGCTTGGGACGCAGCACGCCGAGTGTATCGACGTTATAATCGGCGCCGGTCTGCATGAGCTTCACGCGCATGCCCTTCTTCACGACGCCATCGATGACGCGGAAGAGCACGACGACGCCGAGATACGCATCGTACCAGGCGTCCACCAGCATGGCTTTGAGCGGCGCGTTGGCATCGCCGGCTTTCGGCGGCGGCAGGCGGGTAACGATGGCTTCCAACAACTCGTCGATGCCTTCGCCGGTCTTGCCGGAGGCGAGGATGGCGTCGCTGGCGTCGAGACCGATCACCTCTTCAATCTGCGCCTTGACGCGATCGGGTTCGGCGGCCGGCAGATCGATCTTGTTCAGCACGGGCACGATTTCGAGGTCGAGATCGAGCGCCTGATAGACGTTGGCCAGCGTCTGCGCTTCCACGCCCTGGGAGGCGTCCACGATCAGCAGCGCGCCTTCGCACGCCGCGAGGCTGCGGCTCACCTCATAGGCGAAATCCACGTGGCCGGGCGTGTCCATCAGATTGAGGACGTAATCCTTGCCGTCCTTGGCCCGGTAATCCAGGCGCACGGTCTGCGCCTTGATCGTGATCCCGCGCTCCTTCTCGATATCCATGTTATCAAGAACCTGCTCGGTCATCTCGCGCGCGGAGAGGCCGCCGGTTTGCTGAATCAAACGGTCGGAAAGCGTGGATTTGCCGTGGTCGATGTGCGCCACGATCGAAAAGTTGCGGATTTTGTCCCGGGGAGTCATGGGGCGGGTGCGTATATCAGCCCGCGCCCTGCGCCAAGCTCACCCGCTGCCGGAGGGGTGCGGGGCGCGCTTTTGACGCCCGGCTTTAGCCGCGTGGCGCTTTCCAATAGGATTTGTGGCCGATCCACTCGGGGTTTGGGCGGATGAGCGCGGAGCCGCCGTCGACGGTCAGAATCTGGCCGCTGATCCAGCCGGCGCGCGGGCTGGCGAGGAACGTGACCGCCTCGGCTATGTCCACGGGCGTGCCCTCGGAGCGCAGCGCTGAACGATTGCGCCGCTCAGCGCGGGTTTTTTCGACCTCCGCCTCGGTTTTCACATGGCGCGCGACGATGGCGGACCACACCTCGCCCGGGCGCACCGCGTTACAGCGCACGCCGTCCGGCCCGTATTGCAGCGCGATGTGTTTGGTCAGGCCCTCGACCGCCGCTTTCGAGCCGCTATAGGCGGCGCTGGCGGAGGGCGTGTCGATCGCCGTGGTCGAGATGTTCACGATCGCGCCGCCTTCCTTCATGTGCGGGATGGCGTGCTTGCACATGAACAGCACGGTTTTCAGATTGACGGCGAGCGCGTGATCCCATTGCGCTTCTTCCGTGAGCGTGACGACGGCGCCGTCGCCGATGCCGATATTGTTCACGAGCACGTCGATCCGGCCGAAATGCGCAAACACTTGCGCGGTGGCGCGCGCGCATTGGCTTTCATCGGTGAGATCGGCGGCGACCGCGAACGCCTCGCCGCCTTGACGGGCGATCGCTTCCACGGTGCGGGACGCGGCCTCGGCGCTGCGATCGAGCACGGCGACGCGCGCGCCATCGCGCGCCAGCGCCAGGCAAGTTGCATCGCCCACGCTGGCGACCTCGCCGGCCGCGGAGCCGCCGCCGGTGACGATCGCCACGCGACCTTCGAAAATACTCATCGCGAAGCCTCCTCGCCGAACAGACGATACAATGCGTCTTCGGGCGCCGGCGCGCCATTGTGCGCGCCGCGCGGCGACGCTTCGCTCAGCGCGTCCACGCGTCCCCATTCATCGACAAAAGTGCGCGCCGCAAGCCTCCACACGCCATCTCGGCGCGTGAAGCGATCGAGATAGCGGCCAGCGCGAATGCGGGTATGAATCTGCTCCGTCGCGGCGATCGCCTGGCAGGACAAGACATGGCTTTCGCTCCAGGCTTCGTCGCCCTTCAGCACGATACGCTGGTTCGACACCACGTGCATGCGCCCGAGCGGCGCTTGCGCCGGCGGCTTCAGCATGGCGATGAAGGCCTCACCCGTCACGGGCGCTGCGCCGCCCATGTCCAAGCTCGCATCCGGATGAATGCAAGACCCCAGCAATGCGCCGTCGAACCGGTCAACGCCACGCGCGATGCCGGTGATCACGTCGCGGATCGCCTCGCGATCGCGCAATTCCCCGACCAGGCGCCGCAATTCGGCAAGTTCCGCGCTCATGCGACCCTCAAAATCAGCAATTCAATGCAGCTTTACGCGAAATTGGCGGCCATGGCGCGCGGCGCGGCATTATTCGCATGGCCGATGTTTATCCGGTGGACTTTTCCAACGCCCGCCGCCCCTTACACTCCAAACAAACGAATGGGCGAGATCCGATGAACGTGAGCGGCAAGACGGCGGTGGTGACGGGATCGGCCAGCGGGCTTGGCCGCGAGACCGCGATCAGCCTCGCCCGCAATGGCGCCGTGCGTGTCGCCTGCCTCGACATCCACGACGCCGGCAATGCCGAGACGGCCGATCTGGTGCGCGCGCAAGGGGCCGAGCCGCTGCCGCTGCACATGGATCTCGGCAATGTGGGCGAGATCAAAGCTCGCTTTGCCGAGGTGCTCGCTACGTTCGGCCACATCGACGCCGCCGCGTTCGTCGGGGGCTATTCGTGGAAGGCCGAAAGCCTCGACGTGACCGAGGCGCAATGGGACACATTCGTCAATGTGAACCTGCGCGGCACGTTCTTTTGCTGCCAGGAAGCGCTGAAGGCGATGACCGAACGAGGCTCGGGCTCGATCGTCACGATCTCCGCCGACGCCGCGTTCTTCCCGATGGAGGGGCTCGCCGTGCAAGCCGCGGCCAAGGGCGGCATCGCGCAGATGACCAAGACGCTGGCGCTTGAAAACGCACGGCGCGGCGTACGCGTGAATTGCGTGTCGCCCGGGATCGTGCATGTGAAAAAATCCGGATGGGTCACGCCCGCCGGCCCGCCGCAAAGACCAGTTCCGAATTTGCCGCCAGCGCCGCCGGTCGCGACATTGCAGGAGCAAACGGCGCGCGGCCGGGCGCTGACGGAACGCGAAATCGCCGACACGATCGTGTTTCTCTGCTCCGACGCGGCCTCCGGCATTAGCGGCGACACATTGTTCGTGAATGGCGGCGGCTATTTCTCGCTGCGTTACGACGCGCCGAACAATCTGAAATAGGGATATTCACATGGCGGCTGAGCTCAACATCGACGCAAAGACGACGGCGCTTGTCCTGGTCGATTTTCAGAATTTCACCAAAGTGATGAAAACCGTGCCGCTGACGGGCGCCGAAACGCTCGCCAACGGCGTCAAGCTCGCGGATGCGTGCCGCGCCAAGGGCATTCTCGTGGTGCTCATTCGTGTCGGCCATCCGGCCAATCACACGCCGCACCCCAATGTGCCGAACGACGAATCCTTCGCGAAATTTGAGTATCCGCCCAATCCGATGGAGATTTGCGCCGAGCTTGGCCCGAAGGATGGCGACGTGATCGTCGACAAATACAATTGGGGCTCGTTCTATCAAACCAATCTGGACGCGCAGCTTCGGCGGCGCGGCGTCAAGACGCTGATTGTCGGCGGCTTGGTCAGCCACATCGGCGTCGATACGACCATGCGGCAGGCGCAAGAACGCAATTACGCGCAAATCCTCGCGGTCGATGCGATCTCGGCCTTCGAACTCTCCCAGCACGAACATTTCGTGCGCCACGTCGCGCCGCG
The DNA here is from genome assembly GCA_017303355.1 of Caulobacterales bacterium. Taxonomy (GTDB): domain Bacteria; phylum Pseudomonadota; class Alphaproteobacteria; order Caulobacterales; family Aquidulcibacteraceae; genus Vitreimonas. Next base: position 260,659 of record JAFLCU010000001.1, read on the forward strand.
CTTGTCGCATGTTCGCACCACCGATCAGATCGTGGCGGCGGTGAACGCGGCTTAGGGCAGCGCCGAAGGCAGCCAGCGCGCGAAGCGATTCCAGAAATCGTGGCGCGTGCTGGCGAAGTTCTGGCAATGCCCCGCACGCGGCAGAATATAGAGCGTCTTGTCCGGCGATCCCGAATAGAGCGACGCTTCGTGGTGCGGATCGGGCGAGACATCGCGCTCGCTGAACACGATGAAGAGCGGCGTGCTGACCTTGGCCGCGTGCGGCGCGCGCTTGCCTGGCGTTTGCGTATCCACGGCCGCCATGCGCGGCGTCGTCGTGGCGGCGGCGTCATCGGCCGCGATCACCTCGGCCGGCACGTCCGGCCAATGGAACCACGCATGCACCTTTGTGCGGTCGACCTTGAAATACACATCATCCCATCGCGCGCCGACGAGCTTTTGCACGTTCGCGATCACGCGCGCGCGTAGAGCATCCTCCGAAAGATCGGCGGCATCATCGAGGCCGTGCTGAATGTCCTTGGCGTGGACAAAAGTGTAGCCAATGATCGCGAGCGCATCGAAGCTCTGGTGATTGGCCTGCTGCGTAACCGTGACGCCGCCGCCCATCGAATGCCCCATGCCGACGAGACGTATCTCCGGCAGCGGCGGCAAGCATTCGGCAAGCGTGCCGTTGGCGAGACCCGCGCGAATTTGGCGCGCCGCGATATCGCCCGCGGCGGCCATCACGTCGAGATTGAGCAGATCGCCATTCTTCAGGCGCGTGCTTTCACCAACGCCCAAATGATCCATGGCGATGACGATATAACCAAGCGACGCCAGATGCTCGGCGAAGCTGTAGCCCGGGTGGCCCGGGATGCGCATATGGTAATAGGCCTTCGAATAGCCGCCGCCGGGCACGGCGATGATTGCGATCGCCGGGCGCCGCAATTTTTCCGGAGGCGGCGCGAAGAGCCACGCGGCGTTGACATGCGCACGGCCCTCGGGCGAGGCGCTGGAAACGTCCAGGCGCAGTTCGATCGGCGACGGCACGAATCAGCTCGCCTTCTTTTCGACCTCGCCCCACGCCAGCGTCGATGAAGGTTTGCCCGAGGCGATTCCGAGCACTTTCGTCTCGGTGAAGGTCTCAAAACCTTGCACGCCGAATTGGCGGCCGATGCCGCTCTCTTTGTAGCCGCCGAACGGCACGTCCATATACATCCACACACCGCCATTCACGCTGACCGTACCGGTGCGCAGGCGCGCGGCGACATCCAGCGCTTCCTGATCGGTGGCCGCCGCGACCTGCGCGGAAAGGCCATAGTGCGAATTGTTGGCGATGCGGATCGCGTCCTCGACATCGTCATAGGCAATGACGGCAAGCACCGGGCCGAACACTTCCTCCTGCGCGATGTAATCGTCCGGCTTCACGTCGGCGATCAGGGTCGGCTCGACGAAATAGCCTTTCGGCTGGCTCGGCGGGATGCGGCCGCCATGCACGATGCGATTGCCCTGCGCACGCGCTTTCTCAATGTGCTCCAGCACGCGCTTGCGATGATGCGCGCTGATCAATGGGTTCATGTAATTGTTGGGATCGGCCGGATCGCCATAGCTGATCTTCGCCATTTCGGCGGCGGCGGCGGCCACGCCTTCATCATAACGCGCGCGCGGCAGAAGCAGACGGCTGCGCGCGACGCAGCCTTGGCCAGCATTGGTGCAGATGAGGCGCGCGGCTTTCGCGGCTTCGGCTGCAACGTCGGCGCCCTCAAGCACGATGTACGGAGATTTTCCGCCAAGCTCGAGCAAGAGGCGCTTCAGCGTTTGCGCGGCGACGGCGGCGACGCGTTTGCCATTCGGCGCCGAACCGGTGAAGGCGATGAAATCGACATCGGGGTGCGTGGTCAGCACCTCGCCCATCAAATTATCGGCGGAGGTCACGACATTGATGACGCCGGCCGGAATGTCGGTCTCCTCCGCGACGATGCGGCCGAAGATCGTGCCGGCCCATGGCGCATCCGGCGACGGCTTCAGGATCACGGTGTTGCCGGCGGCGAGTGCTGCGCCCATCTTGCCGAGGCCCGCGCCCCACGGCCCGTTCCACGGCACGATGCACGCAACGACGCCGACAGCCTCGCGGCGCTGAATGCGCCGGCTGGTGATTCCGCGGAAATCGAGTTCCGGAAGATCGGTTTCATAAGGGTAGTTTTCGGCCATGTCGGCGAAGTCGCGCAGGCGCTGCACGGGCACGTCGAGCAGCGTGTCGCGTGTCAGCCACACGGCGGTGCCGACCTCGCTCACGAGCAGCGGACGAATTTCCGGCAGGCGCTTGGTCAAAGCTTCGTTGAGCTGACGCAGGCACTTGGCGCGGAAGGCGTGATTGGTCGACCAATCCGTCTCATCAAACGCGCGGCGGGCGGCCTTGATCGCGCGCGTGAAATCTTCCGCGACGCCATCGGCGGTGACGCCGATCACCTCTTCCGTGAAGGGATTGATGTTCTCGAACGTCTTGCCCGACGACGATGGAACCAACTCGCCATCGATGAGCATGCGCCATTCGGCAATGCCGGGATTCTTCACGTCGGCCATCGATCCTCTCCTCTTGCCGGCACCCTCTGCCGCAGGCGCGTGACCGGCAAGCAGCCGGCTGCAATATCGGCGTCGCGATACCGGCTAGACTGCGCGCGCCTGCGCGATGAGCTTCACATCGAGATAGGCGTCGAGACCTTCGATACCGCCCTCTTGCCCATGGCCGCTTTCGCCGACGCCGCCGAACGGCGCTTCGGGGGTCGAAATCGCCATCGAATTGATCCCGACCATGCCGGCCTTCAGGCCGTCGCCGACCTCCATCGCCGTCGCATTGTCACGCGTGAACGCAAACGCCGCGAGGCCAAAGGGCAAGCTATTGGCGCGGGCGAGCGCCTCGGCAGTGTCCTTGAACCGCACGATGGGGGCGACCGGGCCAAACGGTTCTTCCGTCATGATCAGACTATCGTCGGGCGCATCGGTGATCACGGTTGGCTCGAAGAAATTGCCGGCATTGCCGATGCGCTTGCCGCCGGTGCGCAGCTGGCCGCCGCGCGCGATCGCGTCGGCGACCAGGCGCTCCATCGCCGCCAGCCTGCGCTCATTCGCGAGCGGCCCCATCGTCACGCCCTCCTCAACGCCCGCGCCAACGCGCAGCGCCTTGGCGGCGGCGGTGAATGTATCGGCGAAACGGCTGAAGGCCTGCTCTTGCACATAGAAGCGGCTGGGCGAGATGCAGACTTGGCCGGCGTTGCGGAATTTGGCGGCGGCGAGAAGCGCAGCCGCGCGCTCGACGTCCGCGTCCGCGAAGACAAGCACTGGCGCATGGCCGCCTAATTCCATCGTCGTGCGCTTCAGGCCTTCCGCGGCTTGCTTCATCAGCGCTTTGCCGACCGGCGTTGACCCGGTGAAAGATATCTTCTTCACGAGCGGCGACGCGAGCAGATGCGCCGACACCTGCGCGGGCTTGCCAAACACAAGGTTGAGCACGCCATTGGGCAGGCCGGCATCGTGCAGCGCGCGCACGATCTCGATCGCCGTGCCCGGCGTTTCCTCGGCGGCCTTCAGCACCAGGGCGCAGCCCGCCGCCAGCGCGCCGCCGATCTTGCGGCACGGCGTCAGGGCCGGGAAATTCCACGGCGTGAACGCGGCGGCCACGCCCACGGGTTCGCGGATGACCATCTGGCGAATGTTCGCCGAGGCGGCCGGCACGATGCGCCCATAGGCGCGGCGGCCTTCTTCCGCGTACCAGTCGATCACGTCCGCGCCATAGAGCAGTTCGGCCCGCGCTTCGGCGATCGGCTTGCCTTGCTCCAGCGACATGATCCGCGCCATCGCCTCGACGCGTTCGCGCATCAAGGCCGCGCCGCGCCGCAGGATGCGCCCGCGTTCAATCGGCGCCGTGGTGCGCCATGTTTCGAACGCACGCCGCGCCGCGCCGATGGCGCGCTCCAAATCTTCCGCGCTGGCGTGCGGCAGGCGCGCGAGCGCCTCGCCTGTCGCGGGGTTGAGCACCGACTCGCTCTGACGCGAACCGAGGCCGACATGCTCGCCATCGATGATCATGTGGAGATCAGGATAGGTCATGCGCGCGCATCCTCTAAAATCATATCCGCGGCCTTCTCGCCGATCATGACGATCGCGGCGTGCGAGTTGCCCGACACCACGCTCGGCATCACCGAGCCATCGACCACACGCAAACCTTCGACGCCGCGCACCTTGAGGCGCGGATCGACCACGGCATCGGGTGCGTCGCCCATGCGCGCGGTGCAGGTGGGGTGATAAAGGCTGCCGCCGCGCGCGCGGCAATATGCTTCAAGCTCCGCGTCGCTCGCCACGCCGGCGCCTGGTTCTTCTTCGTTGGCTACTAAGGAGGCGATCGCGGGCTGGCGCATGATCTCGCGGATAAGCTTCAGCCCCTCCACATTGGCGCGGCGATCGCCTTCCGTGCCGAGATAATTCGGATCGATCGTCGGCGCGGCGTATGGGTCAGGGCTGCGCAATTGCACCGCGCCACGGCTTTCCGGGCGCAACTGACATGAGGACGCGGTGAAGCCGGAGAATGGGTGGAGCTTGTCGCCCATCTTGGTAGTGGAGAAATTGATGAAATGCACTTGGATGTCAGGCGATTCCAAGCGCGCATCGGTTTTGAAGAACCCCCCGGCATAGCCCGCGCTCACCGTGAGCGGGCCTTTGCGCTGGAGCAGATAGCGCATGCCGACGCCCGCGGTGCGGAAGACGTTGTTCATATCGTCATTGAAGGTGAACGGCTTGGTCGCGCGATAGACGATGCGGACCTGCAAATGATCTTGAAGCGCTGCGCCCACGCCCGGCAGATCGATTTGCGGGTTCACGCCGCGATCGCGCAGCAGCGCCGCGGGCCCAAGCCCCGACAATTGCATGATGTGCGGCGAGCCGATGGCGCCGGCGGACAGGGTCACCTCCTTGCCCGCGCGCGCGCTTTGCATCTCGTCGCCCACGCGCCATTGCACGCCGACAACGCGCTTGCCCTCCAGCACCAGCTTGGTGACGTGCGCGCCGGTGACGATGCGCAAATTGGCGCGGCGCTTCACGGGATTGAGATACGCCACCGCCGCCGACACGCGCCGGCCGTGCCGCGACGTGGTCTGGTAATAGCCCGCGCCCTCTTGCGTCGCGCCGTTGAAATCCGCGTTCGCCGGATGGCCGGCCTGTTGTGCCGCCGCGATAAAGGCGTCGCACAGCGGGTGCGGTTCGCTTTGATCTGATGCAGGCAATGGGCCGCCGACGCCGTGATATTCATCGGCGCCGCGCGCCTGATCTTCGGCTTTCAGAAAATAGGGTAGGACATCATCATAGCCCCAGCCTGTCGCGCCGCACTGGCGCCAATGATCAAAATCCTCACGCTGGCCGCGAATATAGATGAGACCGTTGATCGAGCTTGAGCCGCCCAGCACTTTGCCGCGCGGCTGGGCGATGCGGCGATTGTCGAGCTGCTTTTGCGGCGCCGTCTCGAACATCCAATTGACGCTCGGATCGACGAAGAGCTTGCCGTAACCGAGTGGAATGTGAATCCAGATGTTGGTGTCCGCGCCGCCTGCTTCGAGCAGCAAGACACGGTGACGACCGTTCGCCGTCAGCCGGTTGGCAAGCACGCAGCCGGCCGAGCCCGCGCCGACGATGATGAAATCATATGTCCCGATGTCACGCATCGAGCACCTCTTTCGCGATGCGCTCGACCTCGGCCGCGATCGCGAGCGATGCGGTGAGGCCCGGCGATTCAATGCCGAACAGATTGATCAAGGGCGGCCCGTTCGGTTCGGGCGGCGCGATAGCGAAGTCCGCGTTCGGTTCGCCCGGCCCCGCGATCTTGGGACGAATGCCGGCATAGGCGGGCGTAAGCTGGCCATCGCGCAAGCCCGGCCAATAGGCGCGCACGGCGGCATAGAATTTCTCCGCGCGCGCGGGATCGACATCGTAATCGAGTTCGTCGATCCATTCGACGTCCGGGCCGAACCGCGCCTGGCCGGCAAGATCGAGCGTGATGTGAACGCCAAGACCGCCCGGCTCGGGCGTCGGATAAATCAGGCGCGAGAACGGCGAGCGGCCAGCGAGCGCGTAATAACTGCCTTTAGCGTAGTACGCCCTGGGCGCTTGAACACCGGCGGCTGTGGCGAGCGCTGGCGCGCTCAGGCCGGCGCAATTCACAATCAGGCGCGCGCGCAAGGACGGCGCGTCGTCATCGCCAAAGGCAAGTACAACGCCTCGCCCGTCGCCGTGCAGGGCGCTGACGCGAGCGCCCAGCGCCAGCGCCGCGCCATGCGCTTCCGCGTCGCCAAGATAGGCCAGCATCAGGCCATGCGAGTCGATGATGCCCGTCGATGGCGAGAGCAAGGCGCCCTCGCACCGCAATTCCGGCTCAAGCTTGAGCGCGGCATCGCGATCCAGCCACGACACATCGTCCACGCCATTGCGCGCCGCCGCCGCCGCGATCTTCTCCAGTTCGCCGCGCTGCGCAGCCCGGGGCGCGACGATGAGCTTGCCGCATTTCTTGTGCGCGACGTTGCGGCTTTCACAATAGGCGTAGAGCTGATTGCGCCCCTCCACGCAAAGCCGCGCCTTGAGCGAACCCGCCGGGTAATAGATGCCGGCGTGGATCACCTCGCTGTTGCGCGAACTCGTCTCCGAGCCGATCAATGATTCCTTTTCGACGATAATCGTCTCGCGACCCGCCATCGCCAACGCGCGCGCGACGGCGAGGCCGACGACGCCCGCTCCGATCACGGCGCACTCGATCTCGTCCATCGCTCAGGCCGGCGCAACAAGGCCGCCGAGCGCGGCCAGGCGCGCCGCCTGCTCGTCAGCGTCACCGAAAGCGAGATCGATCATGGTGAGGCGGCGCAAGCCCCAGCCGACACGATGCTCCTCGGTCAAGCCGATGCCGCCCAGCAATTGCACGGCCTGTTGGCCGACGAGACGCGCCGCGTTGGAAACGACGGCCTTGATCGCCGCGAACGCCTTGCGCCGCTCAAGCGCATCCGGCTCATCGAGCGCGGCTGTCGCGTAAATCGCCATGCTGCGCGCCTGCTCCAGCGCCACCAGCATGTCGACGGCGCGATGCTGCAGCGCTTGGAAGCGTGAAAGCGGCTGGCCGAATTGCTGACGCGTTTTCAAATGTTCGACGGTGACATCAAGCAGCATGGACATGAGGCCGACGGCTTCCGCCGCGATGTAGGCGACGCCGTGCTGGCGCACGCGCTCGGCCAAGTCCAGGCCCGCCGCGCCCTGCGCGAGAACCTCCGCTGGCGAAACGGCAATGCTGGCGGCTTCCAGATGCGCCGCGCGCAATCCATCGAAGGTGCGGTGGCCGGCGCGATTCAATTTGCCAGCATCGACGCAGGCCACGAGCGCGCCGTCGTCAGCAATGACAATGATCTGATGCGCGCAATCGGCGTGCGGGATCGAGGCGGCCTTGCCGTGCAGCGACCAGTTCTCACCGGCGCGCTTTGCGCTGAAGCCCTCCGCGACCGCCAGCAGGTGTTCGCCAGCGGCGATGCTTGACAGCGTTTTCGATGCGCCGTCCGCGCCGCTCAAACGCAACGCCGCGGCGCCCATCACCACGGTGGCCAGATAGGGCTCTGCGCTCAGCGCGCCGCCCAGCGCCTCGGCGACCACCATCGTCTCCACGGCGCCGCCGTAACCGCCGGCATTTTCGCCGAGCCCAACGCCAAGCAAGCCCTGTTCGGCGAACGCCGCCCAAATCTCACGGCTCCAGCCGTCGGCGGAGGCCGCCGCCTTGCGGCGCGTTTCGAACGGGTAGCGCTCCTTGAGCAAGCGCGTCACGGAATCGCGGAGCAGCGATTGCTCTTCGCTGAGATCGAAGTGCATCGTCAAAGCCCCAGCAAAGAGGCGGCGAGAATATTCTTCTGCACCTCGTTGGCGCCGCCATAGATCGAAGCGCCGCGCAGCGTAAAGAAATTCGAGGCGATGTCGAACGGGGCTTCGTCTTCGTCTTCGTAGGCGAACGCGTAGGCCGCGGGGCCGGCGGCCTTGAGCAGCAATTCGCCGGCCGCCTGGCGCAGCTCGACGCCTTTGAGCTTGAGAATGGAAGAGCGCGGATCGGGCGCGCCTTGCTTCAAGCTCGCCAGCAGACGCAATTGCGTGATCTCGACCGCTTTCAATTCGGCTTCCAGCATCGCCGCGCGCTCGAGAATGCGCGTGCGATTGGGTTCGGCCGCCTGCAGCGCAAAGCCCTTGGCGCGCGCGATCAGGCGCTTGGTCATGCCGATGCGCGCGATGCCCGTGCGTTCGTTCGAGAGCAGGAATTTCGCATAGGTCCAGCCATTGTTCTCGTCACCAATGCGGCACGACACCGGGACGCGCACATTGTCGAGGAAAACCTCGTTGACCTCGTGACGGCCATCGACGGTGATGATCGGACGGATGGTCACGCCGGTTGATTTCAGATCGATCAGCAGAAAGGTGATGCCGGCCTGCTTCTTCGGCGCCTTCGGATCGGTGCGCACCAGCGTGAACATCCAATCGGCGCGGTGCGCCATGCCCTGCCACATCTTCTGGCCGTTGACGATGTAGCCGTCGCCGTCACGCACGGCGCTGGTCTTCAAGCTCGCGAGATCGGAACCGGCGCCGGGTTCGGAAAAGCCCTGCGCCCACCAATCATCGAGATTGGCCGCGCGCGGCAGGAAACGCGCCTTCTGCTCGTCGTTGCCGAACGCGATCAGCACGGGGCCGATCATCGCCACGTTGAACGAGAGCGGCTCGGGCGCGGGAGCCTGATGCAATTCGTCGAGAAAGATGTGGCGTTGCACCGGCGTCCAGCCTGGGCCGCCCGCTTCCTTGGGCCAACTGGGCGCGGCCCAGCCGCGTGCGTTGAGAATGCGCTGCCAGCAGACGATTTCATCCTTCGTCAGCGCCCGGCCCTCTTCCATCTTGCGCCGCGTTTCGGCGGGGAGATTGGCGCCTATGAAGGCGCGCACCTCCTCACGGAACGCATTGTCTTCGCTGGAAAAGGTGAGATTCATGGAGCTGCCCGGTCGCTGGCCGACCCTAGCCGCGTGTGCGGCGCCCGCGAAGGCGCGAAACGCCCATAGCGCGTCTGCGATGGATCAAGCGGCGGCCACGACGAGGTCGGCCAAGGCGGCCTTGTTTTCGAGGGTAAGCGGCGTCGGCTTGCGGGTCGCGCGATCCACGAAAACATGCACGAAATGGCCGGCGGCGGCTGGCGTCTCGTCGCCGGGCAGGAACAGCGCGACCTCGTAGCGAAGGCTCTTGTCGCCGAGCCGGCCGATGCGCACGAACGCTTCGATGGTTTGAGGAAATTCCACCGGCGCGAAATACTCACAATGGCTCTCAACGCAGAGACCGATCGCGCCAGGCCCATGCAGCGAAAGCACGCCGCGTTCGTACATCATGCGCGTCACGGCGGTGTCGAACCAGCTATAATAGATCACGTTGTTCACATGCCCGTACGCGTCGGCGTCGGCCCAGCGCGTGGGTATCTCGATGCGGTAGCGATAATCCTCGCGCCGGGCTTGCTTCAATCCGCTCATTTCAACCTCACGCGCCAGTAAAGACGGGTTTGCGCTTGTCGAAGAAGGCGTCGAGCGCCTCCTGGTGGTCGGCGGTTTCGTGCGCCAGCGCTTGATAGGCGGCGGACAATTCCAGAACGTCATCGAGGCGCGCGTGCCGCGCTTCAATCAGAAGCCGTTTCGCCAAGCGCACAGAGCGCGGCGGGTTGGCGGCGACCCGCTCGGCCAAGGCGCGGGCGGCCGGCAACACCTGCTCTGGCGGCATGATTTCACTGACAAGGCCAAAGCGCCGCGCTTCAGCGGCGCTGATCGTGTCGCCCGTGAGGATCATTTCCGCGGCGCGGGCCGCGCCAATAGCGCGCGGCAATATCCACGCGCCGCCATCGCCGGGGACGATGCCGATTTTCACGAAACTCGCGGCGAATTTGGCCTGGTCGGAAGCAACGCGCATATCGCAGAGGCTGGCGAGGTCGCAGCCAAGGCCAATAGCGTGGCCGTTGATGGCGGCGATGGTGGCGATCTCGGCCCGCGCCAGCGCCAGCGGCACTTTCTGCACACCCTTGCGATAATTCGCGCGCGTGTCGGCGGGCGTGGCCAGCGGGCCGATGCCGTTGCGGTCGCGCATGCCGCGCAAATCGCCGCCGGCGGAGAAGGCTGAACCCGCGCCGGTGAGAATCAGCACGGACACCTCGGGATCCGCCTCGGCTTGCGCAACGGCATCCACGATCGCTTCGCAATCCGCGAAAGTCGCAATCGCGTTGCGGGTCTCGGGGCGATTCAGGGTGAGCGTGACGATGCGCCCGGCCTTTTCGTAAACCACAAAGGGGGCGCTCATCAATTTCGCTCCGGAACCGCCAATCACTCGCAAAGAGACACGCCCGAAGGCGCTCAGCGGCGCAATGGCGCGGGCCGGTTTCGGCGGGACATATCACCCTTACGATGACACCCGTTCGAAAGGCCCCGAACGCTTGCTTGGCCCGCGCCTTCCCGTTCACGGTCAACCCTCGATCTGCGCCGGGCGGCGCATCAGGGGTCTAGACGCATGCCATCCGCCGCACTCGCCGGTGTCAAAGTGCTCGATATGAGCCGCGTGCTCGCCGCGCCATTGGCGACCCAGCTTCTGGGCGATCTGGGCGCCGAGGTGCTGAAGATCGAACGCCCGGTGGTGGGCGACGAATCACGGACCTATGGCCCGCCCTTTATGCGGACGCGTGACGGCGAGGAAACCAAGGACGCCGCCTTCTATCTCAGCGCCAACCGCAACAAGCGCTCGGTCAGCGTCGATTTCGCGGCGCCCGATGGTCAGGAAATCCTGCGCGCGCTGGCGGCGCAATCGGATGTGCTGATCGAGAATTTCAAGACCGGCACATTGAAGCGCTACGGCTTGGATTACGAAACGCTCAGCAAACTCAACCCGCGCCTGATCTATTGTTCGGTGACTGGCTTCGGCCAGGACGGCCCGCTGGCGGCGAAGCCCGGCTATGACGGCGTCTTCCAGGCGATGAGCGGGCTGATGAGCGTGTCGGGCTATCCCGATCACGAGCCGGGCGGCGGGCCGATGAAGGTCGGCATCTCGATGGTCGACATCCTGACCTCGCTCTACACCGCCAATGCAATTCAAGCCGCGCTCTATCACCGCGACGTCAATGGCGGCAAAGGCCAGTACATCGACATCTCGCTGCTCGATTGCGGCCTCGCTTCGCTTTCGCATTTCGCCATGAATTGCCTCGTCTCCGGCGAGACGCCGCAACGGCGCGGCAATGGCGGCTTTGGCGGCGTGCCGTCGCAAGCCTTCCCGTGTTCAGACGGGCAGATATTCCTCGTCGCCGGCAACGATGTGCAGTTTCAGCGCCTCTGCGGCGCTATCGGCCATCCCGAATACGCAGCCGATCCGCGCTTCGCCAAAGCGTCGGGACGAATTCAAAATCGCGACACATTGCTCGGCCTGCTCTACGCCGCCTTCCCGCACAAGACGGTGACCGAGTGGCTTGCCATTCTGGACGAATCCGGCGTGCCATCGGGCCGCGTCAACGATTTCGTCGATGCGTTGAGCGAGCCGCAGGTTCAGCATCGCCAGATGGTGCGCCAAATCGAGCACCCGGTGGCTGGCGCGCTCAAGATTCTCGCCAATCCCATTCGTCTCTCCGAGACGCCGATCGACACCTACACGCCGCCGCCCGCAATTGGTGAACATACCGAACGCGTGCTCGCCGGGCTTGGCTACACGCCCGCCGATATCGCACGCCTGCGCGAGCGTGGCGTCGTCTGATTTTCGAAGGATAGGTTCATGACCGACAAGATCATTACGCAGAAGGACGGGGCGATCGGCCGTCTGATCTTCAACAATCCCGACAAGCTCAACGCCATTTCGCTCGAAATGTGGGAAGGCCTCGGCAAGGCCGTCGCCGTATTCGAGAACGATCCGGATATCCGCGTGATCGTGGTCTCCGGCGCCGGCGGCAAGAGCTTCATCGCTGGCGCGGACGTTTCAAAATATGGCGACGAACGCATGGGCCGCGAAGCGCAGGAGCATTACGCGCAGACCGGCGAAAAATCGCTCAAGGCGCTCTACAATTCGAGCAAGGTCACCATCGCGGCCATTGACGGCTGGTGCATCGGCGGCGGCGTCTCGGTCGCCGTCTGCTGCGACCTGCGCTATTGCTCGGATAAATCGAAGTTCGGCCAGCCAGCGATGCGCTATGGCATCGGCTATCGCTATTCGAGTCTGCGCCGCCTTGTCGATATTATCGGCGTGCCGGCCACCAAGGACATGCTGCTCGGCGGCCTGCAGTTCGACGCCGAGGAAGCGCTGAAGAAACAGCTCGTCGGCCGCGTCATCGCTGAAGCTGAGTTCAACGATTGGATCGAGAAGACGGTGCGCGGCATCTCGCAAGGCGCCCCGCTCACGGGCCATCAGATCAAGTTCACGCTGAATGAAATCTGCAAGGACCCCGCTGATCGCGACACGGCGCGCTGCGAGGAGATGTTTCAAATCTGCTACGCGTCCAACGACTACAAGGAAGGCGTCGCGGCGTTTGCCGAGAAGCGGAAGCCGGTGTTCACCGGCACATGAGCATCGATCTTTCGGGTCGCGTCGCGCTCGTCACCGGCGCTTCGTCCGGCCTTGGCCGCCATCTCTCGATAAGCCTTGCGGCTGCCGGCGCCTCCGTCGTCGCTGGCGCGCGCCGGCGCGACAAGCTTGAGGCGCTTGCGGGCGAGGTGCGCACCGTGGGCGGCAAAATCGAGATCGTGGAACTCGACGTCGAGAACGAGGCGTCGATCATCGCGGCCTACGATAAAGCTGAGCGCGCGTTTGGAATTGTCGATGTCGTACTTGCGAATGCCGGCCTCAATTCGGCGGGCGCGGCGCTCGAACTCGATAATGACGCGCTCGGGCAATTGCTGCGCGTCAACATCCAGGGCGTTTATCTCACGGCGCGTGAAGCCGCGCGCCGTTTGATCAAATCGCCTTCGCCGGAGCGTGGCCGCATCATCCTGCTGGGCTCTGTCGGCTCACTACGTCCACTCGCTGGCCTTACCGCCTACAGCATGTCGAAAGCCGCGGTCGCCATGATGGGCAAGGGCCTTGCGCGCGAGTGGGCGCGTTACGGGATAAATGTGAACACGATCTGCCCGGGCTGGATCGTCACCGAACTTAACGAAGAATGGCTCGCCAGCGAAGGCGGGCAAAAGCTGATCAAATCCTTCCCGCGCCGCCGCGTGATGAAGCCGAAGGATCTGGATGGCCTCGTGCATTTCCTGGCGTCGGATGAGTCCGCATCGATCTCGGGCGGCGTCTTCGCCATCGATGAGGCGCAATCGCTCGCCTAACGCACCGGAGGCTTCATGATCGATTATTCCGGACAAGCCGCGATCGTCACGGGCGCCGGCGCGGGCATTGGCCGCGCCATTGCGCGGGGCTTGGCCGCGCGGGGCGCGCAAGTGCTGGTGAACGATCCCGCCGACGGCCTCGCTGAGGCGGTGGTCGCCGAAATCAAAGGCGCCGGCGGCGATGCGGTCGCGGACACAACGCGCGTTGGCGCGCACGAAAGCGCGCGCGCCATTGCGAACCACGCGCTCGACGCGTTCGGCCGCATCGATGTGCTGATGAACAATGCCGGCATCACCCGGCCGCGCCCTTTTGGCGAGGCGCCGGATGACGAGATCGATCTTGTTCTATCGGTAAATCTTCTCGGCCCCTACGCGCTCATGCGCGCGGTGTGGCCGACGATGCGCGCGCAGAGGTACGGCCGCATCCTCAATACGAGTTCGAGCGCTGCGTTGGGTTCGGGCGTCAGCGGACCATACGCGGCGTCGAAGGCCGGCTTGATCGGGCTGACGAAGGATGCAGCGATCGCGGGCGCGCCGCTTGGCGTCAAGATCAATGCGCTGATGCCGTCAGCCTCCACCACGCTGCTCGACAATCACCCTGACGCGGCGTTTCGCGTATGGTTCAAGGCCAATATGCCGCCCGAGAGCGTCGCCGCCGCAGCACTTTGGCTCGCCAGCCGCGAGATGGCGTATTCGGGCGAGGTATTCACGGCGGGCGGCGGGCGCGTGAGCCGCATGGCGTTCATCGAGAGCCGTGGCGTGTATGACGCTTCACCGACGCCGGAAGCGTTTCTTGCGCAGGCGGAAACGATCGCGGATTTCGCGGATGGCGATATCGTCACAACGCAAACCGATCACCAGGCCAACACGGCGCGCGTGATGCCGGGCTATCCGCTCTAGAGCACCTCGTTCAATTCCCAAAGGCGTGCGCGCCGTTGAAATGATCAATGCGTGGCGCACATTCAGCTCCCGTTCTGAACGTCGGCGCGCGCGACGATGGCGGGCCACAAGCCGTCGGCCCCCTGTTGCACCGCCCAGGCGCCGAGATAGGCGCTCCAGCTTCGCTCGTTGCCATATTCCGAGCGCCACGATGTCAGCCGCGTCGTGTAGCGATGCAGCTCGTGCTCGTGGGTGAATCCGATCGCGCCGTGCACTTGATGCGCGACGCGCGCGCCGATCGCCGCCGCTTGCCCGGCGCGCAGCTTGGCCGCGGCGATCTCCATCGACGCATCGCCGCAATCGGCGGCGCACGCGGCGGCGCGGCCGGCGCAATTTACCGCGGCAGCTTCTTCCGCGAACTCGGCCAGGCTTTGCTGCACCGCTTGAAATTTGCCAATCGGTTTGCCGAATTGAACGCGCTCGTTGGCGTAGGTGATGGATAACGACAGCGCCGCATCGAGCGCGCCGGCGATCTGCGCCGTCCGCGCCAAGGCGCCCCAAAGCGCGATGTCGTCATCGGCGGCGTCTTCGGCGGCCGCGCCATCGAAGCGCAGCGCGTCACGCGGATCGCCGGCCGTGTTCGCGCTTTCGGTTATGGCGGCGTCCGCCACCGCCAGTCGCACGACACGATCCGACACGCGCGCGATCACATAAGTCGCCGCACGCCCCCAGGGCGCGGCCACCGTGCCCGTGAAGCGGTCTCCCACAAAAGCGGCCGCACTGCTTGTGGCGATGACGGTTAGCCCATCGCGCGGCGCCCATCCGGCGCGGCGCGATACGTGCGCCGCCGCGATCGCCTCGGCCAAGGGCGCGGCAAGCGCGTGCGCGCCAGCGATGCGCAACACGGCGAAGGCGTCCTGCCAATCGCCGCCAAAGCCGCCCTCGACCTCCGGCGTCAACAAGAGCGGAAAGCCCGCCGCCTCGATCTCCGCCCAAGCCGCCGCGAACGGCGCTTGACGTTCGGCAAGGTCGCGAAACAGCTTCTCGGCGGTTTCACAGAGAAGAGGAAGACTCTCGCTCATCGCAACCCCAAGCCTCGCGCCACGATGCCACGCAAAATTTCGCGCGTGCCGCCCCGCAGCGAGAAGGACGGCGCCACCAACAGCAATACCGAAAGGATGCGCGATAGGTCCGCCGGCGCCGCGAGATCGATATGCTCCAACGCGCCTTGCACGACGCGCGGCATTTCCTGCTCGAAGCTGTTGCCAAGGTCTTTCACCATCGCCGCTTCGAGCGCGGGATCCTCGCCCGCGGCGAGCTTCGCGGCTGTCGAGAGCGACATTTGGCGCAAGCACCACAGTTCGGCCGTGAATCGGCCAATCAGCGCTTTCAAAGTCGGATCAGCATCGCCGCCCGCCAAGCGCACGAGTTCGACGAGCAGCGCATAGCTTGAAAGGTAGCGCTCCGGCCCCGAGCGTTCGAGCGACAGCTCCGCCGTAACTTGTTTCCAGCCCGCACCTTCGGCGCCGATACGATTCTCATCGGGGATCAGCACATCGTCGAGAAACACCTCGTTGAAATCATGCCCGCCAGCGAGATCGACAATGGGCCGCACGCTGACGCCGGGGCGATCCAATTCGATCAAGAATTGCGTCAGGCCATCCTGGCGCTTCTCGCCCTCGCTTGTGCGGACGAGCGCGATCATGACGTGCGCGTTGTGCGCGTTCGTCGTCCACACCTTTTGACCATTGATGCGCCAACCGTCGGCGGTGCGCTCGCCGCGCGTCCGCACCGATGCGAGATCGGAGCCGGCGCCGGGCTCGCTCATGCCGATGCAGGCATGGAGTTCGCCACGCGCCATCGCCGGCAAATAAGTTTGGCGTTGCGCTTCCGTACCGTAGCGCAACAGCAGCGGCCCGCTCTGACGATCAGCGATCCAATGCATGCCCACGGGCGCGCCGGCCGCGAGCAATTCCTCGAGCACCACGTAACGCTCAAGCGGATGCCGTTCATGGCCGCCATACGCCTTAGGCCAGATCATGCCGATATAGCCCGCGGCGCCCAGCGCGCGGCTGAACGCGGAATCGCCCACGGCCCAGCAATTGGCGCGGCGCGCCGCGCCGCCAACGGGCTGATGTTCGCGCAGGAATGCGCGCACGTCACGGCGCAATTGCGCGACGTCGCCGGGAGGGCGGAACGGCCGAATGCTGAAGGTTTCCACGCTTCGTGCATCGCGCAAGGCCAGCCGGCCGGCAACCACAATATGAGGCGTCATCGCAGCCTCGATATGGCCGCCGCGCGCATCGTCGCTCGCGACACGCGATGCTAGGCAAGCGATCTATAAAGGAGTTTCCGATGAGCGTGGATTATTCGGTCGAGGACGGCGTCGCGACGATCGTGATCAACCGGCCTGAGCGCAAGAACGCCATCACCGTCGCCATGCGTGGCGAGATCGAGGACGCCTTCCGCCGCGCCCAGGACGATCACGAGGTACGCGCCATTCTGTTTACGGGCGCGGGCAATGATTTCAGCGCCGGCGCGGATGTTGGCGAGATGGGCGGCGGCGGCGTGCGTCACTCGCTCTATAAGATGCGCCACCTTCATCGCATGGCGCGCGCCGTCGCCGGCACGAACAAGCCGGTCGTCGCCGCCGTGCGCGGCGTTTGCATTGGCATGTCGTGGGCGCTCGCGCTCGCGAGCGATGTGATCGTCGCCGCGGAAGACGCCCGCTTTCAATTCGCCTTCCGCCACATTGGCCTGGCGCCTGACGGCGGCGCCGCGTTCTTGCTCACGCGCTACGTGAACATCCAGCGCGCCAAGGAGATCATCTATTCAGGCCGCTTCGTAAGTGGGGTCGAAGCGCGCGATCTGGGCCTCGCGCTTCACGCCGTCCCGTCCGGGGATGTGCAGGCCAAGGCGCGCGAGCTCGCGCTTTCATTCGCCCAATCCCCTACTGTCGCGCTCATGATGGCCAAACGTCAATTCGACGCCGCGCCGGCGCAGAATTTCGATCAGGCGCTGGATTTCGAAGCCAACATTCAGCCGCTCATGGTCGAGACCGAAGATCACAAGGAAGGCACGACATCGTTCAAGGAAAAGCGCAAGGCGCGCTTTATCGGAAACTGACGCGACGCCGCGCCGTCCTTAGACGGCGCGGATCAGCTGTTGCGGCGCGGACGCGGCGGGGCGAACGTCAACGACGCCGATGTGACGCGAGACGGCGCCGCGCAACGCCTGCACGAAGTGATCGAGGTTGGCGTCGAAACGCTGCTCGGGAACGACGATCGTCAGCGCCAACGGCTCGTCCTCGGCCTTACGCGGCAGCAGCACGCTGACCATGGCCACGCCGTCAGCAGACGAGACGGCAAAGCCCTTGGAGCGCACTTGCTCGAGTTCCACGCTCAAATCCTCGAAGCGCACACGCAGCGGCTCTTCTGATTCGGCGTTCATGCGATGCACCAGCTTCTTCAGTTCGTCGGCACGCATGCAGGACAGCAGCGCCTTTCCAGGCGCCGAGTGCATCAGCAGCATGGATTGGCCGGTCTTAATCACGCTGGCGCCCGCGCCCTGCGGTTCAACGACTTGAAACACTTGCGCGCCCAGACCCACGCGCGAGGCGATCATGATCGTGGCGCCGACATCGGCGGCGAGTTCATCCATCAAGGAGAGCGCGGCGCCGTGGCGGAACAGATCCGGCTGCACCCAAGCGCCGAGCATCGCCACGCGCGCGGAAGGCTTGTAGGTGCGCGCGCGCAGATCACGACGCAGATACCCCAGCGCGACAAGACAGCTGAGCAGCTCCGATGTGCTGGACTGCGGATATCCGTACGTGCGCGCGATATCCATCACCGTGCCTTCGCGGCGCTCGCTGTTGAAATACTCAAGCACCTCCAACACGCGCTGCGCGGACTTGATTTTCTTGGGGTCCAGCGACCGAGCCATATCCGACCTCTCCCTATAAATTCTTATTGGTCGTCATGTTGTCATAACAACTAACGGCGAACAAGAGGCATGGGCAGAAAGTGTCGACAGCGGCTGTTTGAGAGGCGGACTTGGCAGATGAGTTAGACGGTACCGGGGCGCGCGCTAAACTCTACAACATATTGATATCGTTCAGGGTGATGGCGCACAAGTGCGACCTCAACTGGGGCCCCGTCGGCGGCATAATATATACGCGTTATATGAAGGATCGGGGTGTCGACTTCGACGCCGAGGTGATGGGCCACCGTTTCGCAGGCGATGTCCGGTTCGATGTGCTGGGTCGCGCGGACGACCTTCAGCTTCTGCTTGCGCTCGATGATGCGCACGATCGGCATGCCTGGCGTGATGTCGCCCAATTGCAGCCCGCCGCCGATCGAAAGCGGGAAGAAGATTTCGAGATAGAGCACCGGGCCAGAACTCAATGATGAGATGAGTTCGAGGCGCACAACCTCCTCACCTTTCGCGATCGCCAGCGCCGCGGCCACTTTCGCCGAGGCTTTCGCGCGTTCAAGCGACAGCACTTGCTGATTGAGAGCGCCCGCATTGGCGAGGAATTCGTCCAGCGAACCGCTCATGCGCACGGATCGCACGCCGCTTGGACGATCCGCGACGAAGGTGCCGACGCCGCGACGGCGCACGATCAAGCCGCTGGCGATCATGGCGTCGAGCGCGCGGCGCACAGTGATGCGGCTCACGCCGTACTGGGCGCAGATTTGCTCCTCGGTGGGCAGGGTGTCGCCCGTGTCGAATTCACCAGCCTTGATGCGCTCGACCAGATCGGTCTCAAGCTGGTGATACAACGGCATCAGGCCGCCGCTGAGCGCGCGGCGCTTGGTGGTGCGTCGAGTACTTACCGGTGCCATTGCACCTACCTTACGCCGTTGCGCCCGCGCGCAAAAGCTTCCGTAGGGGGGTGGCGGCGTCTTCCAGCCCCACGGGCGCTGGCGCGCCGATCATGCGTTTCGCTATCGACATGTCCGCGCCGGCATTGAAACCAATGGCCCCCGCAATTCGGCCATCCGCGCCAATGGAGAAAATCAGCGCGCTTTCCCCCGCCGCGCGCACCAGGATCGCGCCATCGGGTCGGATCAGACCGAACATCTGCATGTTCACGCCGTACTGGTCGGACCAAAAATATGGAATGGCGTCATAGGCGGTGGGCGCGCCGGCAGCGCTTCGGCCCGCCGCATCGGCCTGGAGCTCCGCGACTTGCCAGGATTCGATGCGCATGGCGCTCGCGCCGCGAACCGGATGACGCGTGACCTCGCCGGCCGCGAACACGTCGGCGTGCGAGGTTGCGCCCTCCGCCGACACCACGACGCCATCATCCACCGCGAGCCCGGCGGCCCGTGCGAGTTCAGTGTTTGGAATGATTCCGATGCCGACAACAACGAGATCAGCGAGCAGTTTCTCGGCGCCGACGCTCACACGAACACGACCGCCATCGGGCGCGATCTCATCCAGCTTCGCGCCAAGCCGCAGATCGACGCCGGCGTCCCGATGCAAGCGTTCGACGCGCGCGGCGGCCTCGATTGGAAACACACGCCCCAGCACGCGATCGGCCGCTTCAAGCACCGTCACGCGCGCGCCGCGCGCTCTGGCGGCGGACGCCGCTTCCAAACCGATAAAGCCCGCGCCGATCACAACGATATGCGCGCCTTCGTGAAGATGCGCCGCGACACGCGTCGCGTCATCGATCGTGCGCAGGGTAAGCACCTTGTCGGCAATCGCGGCTGGCGCTGGAAGCGATCGCGCGCGCGAGCCGGTTGCGATGATCAGCTTGCCATAGCCAATGCGTTCGCCGCTGGCCGTTTCGATCTTGTGGTCATTCAAATGCAGCGCGGCAACGCGCGTGCCGAGAATGAGTTCGATGCGATCGGCCGCGAAGCTCGCCGCGTCGCGCTTGCAGCAGAGCGATGCATCCGCCTTGCCGAGCAGGATTTCCTTGGACAGCGGCGGACGATCATAAGGCGGATGTGTTTCCTCCCCGACGATGGCGATGCTCGCCTCGGGCGCGACGGCGCGCGCGCCTTCGGCCGCTCTGCGCGCCGCTTGGCCGCCGCCGACGATGAGGATGTCAAACGCACGCGCCATGAGCGTCAGCGCTCAACCAGCACCGCGCCGCCTTCGATTTTGACCCGATAGGAGCGCACATCTTCCGTCGCCGGGCCGGTCATCACCTTACCGGTGCGGATGTCGAAGCAGGCCTGATGCAGCGGGCATTCGATGAGGCCCCCATCCACGAAACCAGCCGCCAGCGATGCTTCGGCATGCGAGCACAGATCGTCGATGGCGTAGATTTCGCCTTCAACCCTGAACAGCGCAATGGCGTGGCCGTCGATCTTGACGCAGAGACCTTCGTCCTCCGGCACATCATCGGCTTGGGCGACTTGGTGCCAGCTCAAGCAACCGCCCCGTCGAAGCCCATTTCGCTACGATAGAATTTCCAGAACGAACGCAGCAGCGTTTCCGTGATCGCGGTTTCCGATGGCTCGAAATTATCGCGCCCGCCCATCTCGATCACCTGAACCGTATCTGGCGCGCTGGTCAGGGTGCGCTGCACTTGCGTGAGCACCTCGCTATCCTCCAGCGAGACGTAGCCGGCCGGGCCCACCAAATTACCCTGCTTCAAACGCAATTGCTTCATCTCTTCGGTGTCATCGGCATAGCCAAAATAGGTCCACGCCAATTCGGTGCCGCCCGCGCTCTTCGGCAGGATGTGCCGCAGCGCGAGAATATTGCCGTGCTGCTGGATGAAGATGCTCGGAAATACCTGCAGCGACGAAATCAGGCCGTCCTTGAACTCATCCACCGGCGTCACCACCGACATGTCCTCGAGCGTGAAACTCGATTTGATGTTCTTCATCTCCGCGGCCATGTCCGCGGACGCCTCGCGCGTGTTGGAGGTGAAGTGCGAGTAGATGTATTCGTGGCCGTTTGGCTGTGGCGTGACGCAGAATTTGGCGTCGGCGCGGTAGAGGCCAAAGGTCGTGAAGAACGAGTGCAGCAACGTCGCGTGATACGGATCGCGGCTGTTCTCGAAATATAATTTCCAGTTTCCGGGAATGTGCTGGCGGCTATAGCCCAGTAGGCGGATTTCCCGCCCCGGGAAAACCCGGTTGATGAAGCGCAAAATCTCCGGGCCGACATAATCCTCGAACGGCTGCACATCTTCAGAATAGCTGGCCCAGATCGTGCCGTTGTGAACGTGCGTCTTCAGCTTGCGCAGGCCGTGATCGGCCTTATTGAAATCGCGCGGCATGCCGGGATGGGGCTTCGCGCCGCGCAAGAACGGCACGCCCTGCAGATTGCCGGAAAGATCGTAGGTCCATTCGTGATACGGGCAGGTCAGATCCTTGCCCTTGCCGCTCTGCTTCCAGCATACCGGCGCGCCACGGTGCGCGCAGCGGTTTTCCACGACGTGAACCTCGCCCTGCTCGTCACGCGTGATGATCACGGAACGCGGGCCAACGAAGCTGCGGCGATACGAATTCGGCTCAGGGATTTCGCATTCCAGACCGACGAAATTCCACGTCTTGCCGTAATGGAATTTCTCCATCTCGCGCTCGAACAATTCCTGGTCGGTATAGACCCAGCTGGGCACGCGGCAGGCGCCGAGTTCGGGCCAAACCCGCTCGTCGGCGATGGAATTGGAGAGTGTCATCGCTTTGTACTCCCGATCAGACCGGCAGAACCAGGGTCGTGCGGACCCGGTAATTGTCATAGACGGCGGAGCGCTGCTTCAGCTTGAAGCCATCGCCATCGCGCACCAGCACATCAATATATTCGCCCACCATCAGCACTTGCGGCTCGCGATCGTAGAGCGACTCGATCAGCAGGAAATTCGCGCCGCCGCGAATTTCGCCGTTCTCTTCACTCACCTGCACGTTGCTGATGAAATGGCGGATCACGCGCTGCTCGAACACCGCCGTCTGCCGGATCGCCGCGCCGCGGTCGCGGATCATGCGGATACCGTTGCAATAGATGGTCGCGTGCGTCAGCCCCTGGCTGTGCGATTCGCGTGAGATCACCTGATAGAGCGCGTCTTCGGTAAAAAACGCGGGCCACGCCTCGACACGGTCGGCGTCGAGCGTCGCGGCGTAATCTTCGTAGAAATCGCGCACCGCCGCCCGCAATTGGGATTTTGACTGCCCCATAACAATGCGTCTCGCCAAGTTAGAAACCGAGTGCGAGCCTCCTTCGCCGACGCGCTTGGGTCAATGCAAAGCCTGCACACCGGTCCCAAAGGCGGCCACTTATCGCATGGGCGCTTTCGCAGCTGTCCGCTCGCGCGCGCATGCGGCATTTTGTAAGATCACCGCACATTTGGAGAGATCGCATGCGCACGACCCGGCAATTGGCGGATTACGTTCACCAGACCAAGTTTGCCGATATCGACAGCAGCGTCATCGAGCGCACCAAGAACCTCGCCATGAGCTCTCTAGGCTCGGCGGTGCGCGGCGCGCCGATGGATGTCACCAAGCTGATGGCCGGTTATGTTCAATCGAGCGGCGGCGCCGCGAACGGCGAAGCGACCGTGATCGGCTTCCCGTTCCGGGCGAGCGCGGAATGGGCGGCGGGCCTTAATTGCATCGCTTCGCACTGCACGGAACTGGAAGACGTCGCCTGGCCGGACGCGACCTACACCTGCTTTCTCATCCCCACCGTTTTCTCGCTGGGCGATGCGCTGGGCGCCTCCGGCAAGCAGGTGCTGGAAGCGCTTATTCTCGGCTTTGAGGTCACCTCGCGTCCAGGCGTGATCACCACGGACGGCGGCGGCATGGTGCGCGGCTGGCTGACGGCCTCCGCGATGGGCACGGTCGGCGTCGCGGGCGCCGCGGCCAAGCTGATGGGGCTCGATGCCGAGAAAACGCTGAACGCGATGGCGATCGCCGCCTCCTTCGGCGCCGGCCTCAATCGTCAAACCGGCTCCGGCGCGCACGTGGTCGAAGCCGGCTTCGCCGGCCGCAACGGCATCACCGCGGCGCTGCTGGCGCAACGTGGCCTCACCGGCAATCCGACAATTCTCGAAGGCCGCTCCGGCTTCTGGGACGCGATCGCTGGTCAGCCCGAGATGGAATTCCCGCTCGGCAAGGGCGCGGATTTCCGCGTCATGGCCGTCGGTATGAAGAAATTCCCGTGCTGCTACCTCTCGCAGCGGATCATCGACGGCATCCAGATTTTGACGCGTGAGAACAATCTGGGCCCAGACGACATCGAGGAGGTCGATGTTGGCGTGAACCGCATCTTCACGCAGATTCTCAAATATCCCGAGCCGAAGAATGCTGAAGAGGCGCGCTTCAGCCTCCCACATATCGTCTCCGCCGCGATCAGCGGCGAGAGCATGTTCGTCGATACCTTCACGGAAGCCAAAGTCTTCGATCCCGTGCTCATGAAGCGCCGCGCCAAGGTGAAAACCACGGTGCATGACGCATGGGGCACGGATCAGCTGGGCGAAAAGAACACGGTTTCCATTCGCACCAAGGACGGGCGCAGCTTCACGCGTGAGTGCTTCACCGCGCATGGCGATCCGTCCGACCCACTCACGCGCCAGGAAATCCTCACCCGGTATGATGTGTGCACGGATGGCTTGATGAGCGCTGCCGATCAAAAAACCAGCGCCTCGATGCTCGACAGCCTGGAGAACGTCGCCAACGTTTCCGAACTGATGCGCCTTTACGGCCGCGCGGCCTGAGCCGGATCGAACCAGCGCGACGCCGTTTCACCGGCGATCGCGCGGCGGTCCGCATCGCTGAGCGCCGCTAGCGGCGCTAAGCAATCTTCGATCGGGCGCGACGGCCAATCCGATCCGAGAACGATCCGCGCCGGCCCGACCACATCCAGCGCACATCGCAACGCGGGGCCGGCCGTAAAGCCGCAATTGTCCATGAAGATGCGCTGCTTCAGATAGTGCGAGAATTTCTCGCGCGCGCCGCGTCCACGGCTATCGAAGCGCTCGGCCAGAAACGGCGCCACGCCGCCAAGATGCGTTGCGATGATGTCGAGGCGCGGATGCCGATCCAGGACGCCTGAGAAAATCAAGCGCGCCAACACGATCGTACTCGTCACCATCGTATGCAGCGCTGAATCCAGCCCAAAATCCGCGAAGGCTGGCGACAGATCGGCGACGCCGGCGGATGGATGCAACATAAGCGGCCAGCCCTTCTCGGCCGCCAGACGCCACAAATCTTCCAAATCTAGCGCGTCTGGCTTGTAGCGCGTGGCTTCGGCCAACAGCGCAACGCCACGCATCTCCGGCGCATCGGCGACGCGCCGCGCTTCGGCGATTGCCGCGTCAGGCTGATCCAGCGGCAGCCGCGCCAACGCAACGAAGCGCGATGGATGCACCGCGCACGCCGCGATCAGGCCGTCATTTGCGCGCCGCGCAAGCTCCAGGTCGAGCGCCGTATCGGGCGCTGGCCCCACGGGCGCGAACGACAGCACCGCGACATCCACACCAAGCCGATCCATCTCGCGAAGCCGCGTCTCTAGATCGAGCAGAAGGTGATCCGTGTTAAGGGCGGCAGGCAAACCGGAGGGCCGTACCCCACCCCAGCGCGCATCTTCCAGAAAGCGCAAGGCCGTGCGCGGAATGTAATGCGACTGGGTGTCGATGATCATCTTAGTATGAACGCGGCATGCCGAGCACGTGTTCGGAAATATAGGAGAGGATCATATTGGTGGAGATCGGCGCCACCTGATAGAGCCGCGCCTCGCGAAATTTGCGCTCGACATCGTATTCCTCGGCAAAGCCGAAGCCACCGAAGGTCTGCACGCAAGCTTCACCGGCGGCCCACGACGCATCCGCCGCCAACATCTTGGCCATGTTCGCCTCGGCGCCGACATTGCCGCCCGCCTGATAGACCCGCGCCGCCTCATGCACCATCAGCTCGGCCGCGCGCATCTGCGCGTACGCTTTCGCGATGGGAAATTGCACGCCCTGATTCTGCCCGATCGGGCGATTGAACAGCGTCCGTTCCTTGGCGTAGCCGGTCGCCTTCTCGATGAACCATTTGGCGTCGCCAACACACTCGGCCGCGATCAGGATGCGCTCGGCGTTCATGCCGGAAAGAATGTAGCGGAAGCCCTGCCCCTCTTCACCGATCAGATTTTCGGCAGCCACTTCCAATTGATCGAAGAAAACCTCAGTCGTGGAATGGTTCATCATCGTGCGGATGGGGCGGATGGTGAGCCCCTTGCCGACGGCTTCGCGCATATCGACGAGGAAAATCGAAAGCCCTTCGGATTTCTTCTTCACCTGATCGCGCGGCGTCGTCCGCGCCAGCAACAGCATCAGATCGGAATGCTCAGCGCGTGAGGTCCAGATCTTTTGGCCGTTGACGATGTACTTGTCGCCTTGGCGCGTCGCCGTCGTGCGTAGGCTCAGCGTATCGGTGCCGGAGGTGGGCTCGGTCACGCCGAACGCCTGCAAACGCAACGCGCCCGAGGCGATCCGCGGCAGGTACTTTTCCTTTTGCGCTGGACTGCCGTGCCGCAGGATCGTATTCATGATGTACATTTGCGCGTGGCACGCCGCGCCGTTGCAGCCATTGGCCTGGATTTCCTCCATGATCACGGCCGCGGCGCGCAGCGAAAGCCCGCTGCCGCCAAATTCTTCCGGAATCAACGCCGCGAGAAAGCCGGCTTCGGTGAGCGCTTGCACGAATGCCGTTGGGTACGCACGGTCACGGTCCGCGGCGCGCCAATACTCTCCCGGAAAACCCTCGCAGAGCGCCCGCACGGAGCGGCGAATCTCCGCCAGGTCCTGATCTTCGCCGGATTGCGTCGCGTCTGCGATCATCGTGCTGCTCACCTAATTTTCCGCCTGACCTCGGGATGGAGATACACCATGCTGGCGATCATCGCGCGCCTTTGCGCGCGAGGTTTCGCAGGCGCGATGTGATGACACAGGAAATGCCCAATTCTCTGATCGAATTCGCACGAGCGGCGCAAGGCGCGCTGGCGCCGGCGGACTGGGACTACCTGACGGAGGGGGCGCTGCCTGGCCAGGCTGGGGGCGACAACGTCCACGCCTGGAATGCACTGCGCGTGCGTCCACGCGTCCTGCGCGGCGTCGCGCAAGCCGACATTTCGACGACCGTGCTGGGCGCGCGAATTTCATCGCCGATCTTCGTGGCGCCCAACGGCCGCGCCACGCGCTACCATCCCGAAGGCGAGCGCGCGATCGTGCGCGCGACGGCGGCCAAAGGCGCCGGCGCCCTCCTCGCGAGTTCCGTCGGCGCGTCGATCGGCGCATTGCGCGCGAGCGCGCCCAACGCATTGCTGTGGAGCCAGCTCTACATCAGCGGCGATCGCGGCTTCATCAAGGATCGGGTCGAGCTGGCGCACGCTTCCGGCGCTGGCGCGATCGTCCTCACCGTTGATCTCTTGCCGGATGCGAACGCGCTGAAGCCGCCGCCGCTCAAGCCGGTCGCGTGGGAGACGCCGAAAAACGGCGAACCAGCTCCGCTCTTCACCGGCGCGAGCATCGATGATCTCGCCTGGCTCTGCGATATCAGCCCACTGCCGGTTGTCGTGAAGGGCGTGCTGCGCGCCGATGACGCCGCCGAATGCGTCGCCGCTGGCGCGAGGGGCCTGATCGTTTCGAATCACGGGGGCAACCAAGTGCAGGACGCCATAGCGAGCGCCACGGCCTTGCCCGAGATCGTCTCCGCTTGTGGCGGACGCGCTGAAATTTACGTCGACGGCGGCATTCGCTCGGGTGCGACGATCCTCAAGGCCATCGCACTCGGCGCCCGCGCCGTGATGGTCGGGCGACCCTTCTCACACGCACTCGCGGTGGGCGGCGAGCAAGGCGTAGCCGCTTGCCTCGCCCTCCTTGAGCATGAATTGCAACGCGCGATGCTCCTTTGCGGCGCATCGCGCGTCAGCGACATCAATCGTGATCTACTCGCGGCCTAAAGCCTCGCGCTTTAAATGCGACCCAGCAGGCGGGATCGAGTTCTGGTCGCATTTAAAGTGCAAAGAGGCTTTAGATTCGGGGGCTCTAGCGCGGCTTATGGACTTTAAATTCGCTCGGCGCCCGCCATCAAACTGAGGCGAATTTAAAGTCCGCCGCGCTAGCGTGGCGGCCGCAGCATGGTGGCGTGGCCATCCTTGTGAAAGGCGAGCACGTCGTCGCCGGGCGGAATGAGCGCGATCAATTCTTCCGTGGCGATGCGCTTGCCACCGGTCCAGCGGCTATAGGTCTCGTCATCGACCCGCAGACTCACGAGCTTGCCGTCATGGTTCTGCACGCTGATTTCGCTCGGCGTAAACGTTTGCACCTTGCCCCACACCGGCAGATCGCCGGACACCGGCATTACGCGAATATCCATCGACATGCGGAAGTGCTTCGAGAAATTATCCATGCCGCAATGCGGAATCCAGCGATTGAACACGACCACGTCGCTCGGCTTGTATTCGCTTCGCCGCCAGGATTCCGACGGGATTGCATCGCCGGGAATATAATATTGCGGCGGCGCGTTGACGTCATGCAGATAGCCACGCTTGTGCTGCCCGCTCGCCATCGCCAGGCCGCCCGTATCCGCGTTCACATCGACCAGCGGCACCCAGCAGGTCCAGCAATCGAGATCGCCGTTGTAAAAGCCATCCTGGTGGCGCCCGAAGAACGGGTCTTCAGGCGCTTTCGCCAGCGGCGGAAAAATGCGGTATTCCACAATCGGCAGCCAGAACGGATCGTCGCCCAGGAGCTCGCGGAAGAACGCGTTGATCTTCGGATGCTCGGCGAAACGCTCCCACACCTTCACTTCGTGCAATTGCTCGAATTTGACCGGAAAGTTCGTCAAGTCCGCGCCATTCCATACCGGCTCCGTCGCGCCGGCGTCGACAACGCCCATGTCAGTCAGCACTTTCATGTAAGCGCGTTTGATTTCGCCAATCGCATCTTGATCAAGTACGTCGCGGAAAAACAAATAGCCCTCGCGGTCCATCAGCGCATGCAGCGCTTGGCGATCGCCAAGATGCGCATTCGCCTCGATCATCGGGGGCATCGGCACATTGCCGATCGTTTTCGCCTGGGCGTTCATCGCCGTGCTCCTTCCTACTTTCTCGGATATGGGACCGGCGCCCTATCCGTTCCACCTATTCACTCAGCCGCGCACCCGCTCCGCGCAGAGCACGGGCTGACCGCTTTCAATCAACACGCGAAAATGTAGCCTCACCGCATCGCCGACCTTCGGCGCGTTGGCGCCGTGCGCGTCGGCGACGTGCGCGTGCAGCCGCACGTTCTCCGCCAGCTCGACCAGCGCGATCGCATATGGCGCCAGCGGCTCGAATGCCTTCAGAAACACGCGCCGATAGACGCCCATCGCGCGCACCACGCCGCGCGCCGGCGCCTCGCGCCACCCGATCGCGGCGTGCTCGGCCCATGGACTCATCGGACTCGGCGGCCAGAACGGGCGCTGCGTCGCCACGCAATAGGGCAGCACAAGCTTGCCTTCTCGCGCACCGGCCCAAAATGGCGCGTTCAGATCATTGATGATCGGCTGGAGATCGTCGCTCATGCGCCAGCTCCCCCGAGAATAAGCGCATCGCCGCCGATGCTCGCCCACATCGCGCTGCGTGCGTTCGCCACTTGACGCGTCCCCGCTTCGCCGCGGAGTTGCGTGACCAGCTCGCGCACTTGGCCCCAGCCATTCACCTGCGCCTGCGAGAGCTGACCGCCCGCCGTATTCGCCGGCTGCTTGCCGCCGAGCGCCAAGCGATCGTCCTGCACATAGTCGAGACCTTCGCCAGCTTCGCAGAATCCGAAATCCTCGAGCGCATAAATCGGCAGCGGCGAGAACGAATCATAGAGCCCGAGCACGTCCATCTGCTCCGGCGCCATGCCGGCCATACCATAGACGTCCTGCGCGCGCGCCTGCTTCAGCGTCAGCCGCTGCTCGGATTGCTGCCACATGCCCAAGCCGCGCGGCGCGAAGATGAAAGTGTCGCGCCCCGCTTGAAGGCCTTGCGCACCGAGGATCGTGACAGGCCGTTGCGCCGGTGTCGCCAATTCACGCTTGGTCACGATCATGCACACAGCGCCATCGCCCACGAGCGAGCAATCATAGAGACGCAATGGCTCGATGATGGGCCGCGCCTCGCGATACATCGCTTCGGTGAGCTCATCGCGCGCCACCGCGTCCGACGTCATCCGGGCGTGGCGACGGAACGTAAGCGGGATCGCCGCGAGCAATTCGCGATCCTTCTTGTAACGGCGGCAATAGAGGTCGAACGCCATCGCCGCGCCAGCGACGGGCGAGGTCATGCCGAGATGGCCTTCCTCCGCGTGGGGGCCGCCGCCTTCGCGAAATTGCTCATAAAAGAACGGATTATTCGCCTCGCCCATACGGCCGATGTCGGAATTCTTCATCGCCATCAGGCAAGCCACGCGCGTGGCCATGCCAGACGTCACGACCATCGCCGCTTGCGTCAGCACGCTCGCGGTGAAGCGGCCATGTGACCAGGTTTGACTGCAAAATTTCGGCGAAAGACCGAACGCCTGCGCGACCGTATCGTAATCGGCGCCACGCGGCGAACCAATCTGCACGATCAAGCCATCGATGGCGCCGCGTTCAAGCTGGGCGTCGGCTAGCGCGCCTTTCAGCGCATCGCCCGCCAGCTGCAGCACCGATTTCTCAGGCTGACGCGCGAAGCTGCTGGCGCCCACGCCAACGATCGAGGCTTTGCCGGAAAGGCTCACGAAGCGATCCCCAACTCGCGCCTGGCTTCCTCGGAGAGTTTTGCTTTCGACACTTTGCCGCTGGCCAAGCGCGGCAATTGCGCTTCGCTGCGGAAGAGCACGTGGTGCGGGGCTTTGAACGAAGCCGCGCGCTCCTTCACGTACTCGCGCAACGCGCGCTCCGAGACGGGCGCCGCCGTATCCACGAACGCCACCACAAGCTCGCCCTTTACCGGATCGCCGACGCCCACGACATAGGCGTCGCGTACGTCCGGGTGGCTCGCCAGCAATTGCTCGACCTCGACCGGCGATACATTGATGCCGCCGCTCTTGATCACTTCCTTCAGACGTGAATTGAAAATGAAATGACCATCGCTGTTGAACGAACCTAGATCTCCCGTGTCGAAGAAGCCGTCGGGGCGTAGCGCTTTCGCCGTTTCCTCGGGATTGTTGAGATAACCTGGCGTGGTGTGCCCGCGAATGAGCACGAGCCCCGTCTCGCCTTTCGGCAGCAGCGCGCCTGTCGCCGGATCGACGATGATCATTTCCATGCCCGGCAACGGCGCGCCGTTCGCCGCGACCTTCAGCTCGATCGGATCATCCATATCACCCACGGTCGCGTTGCCGTAAGTCTCGGTGAGCCCGTAGGCGGGCACCGCGCCCTTGATGCCCATCTCAACCAATGTCAGACGCTTGTATTCCGCGACCGTGCCGGCGTTGCCCTTCTGCAGCGAACCGATCTTGCTCCGCGTGTAATCGGGATGATCCAGCATCCCGCGCGTCATATTGCCCGTGCCGTAATAGACACTCGCTTGCGAGCGCCGGATCGATTCAATCGCGCTGCCGGCTTCAAAATGCCCCTGCAATACAATCGCCGCGCCATGCGTCAGCGCGGCGGGAAGCGCATTGGTGGCGCCGAGGCCGTAGAAAAGTGGCGAGCCGATCCAGACGCGATCATCGCCATTGATGCCGCGCCGCACGCCCATATCGTAGCCATTCTCGACCACGCCACGATGATTGAGCAGCACGCCTTTCGGATCGGCGGTGCTGCCCGAGGTGTAAAGCACGAACGCCGTCGTATCCGGCGACACGCTGGCGCGCACGGACGCCAAATCCGCGTCGGAGATCGCGTCACCGCGCTTCAGAAACGCACCCCAATTCGTCGCGCCCGCCCGCGTGGCGCCGACAAAGACCAACTCCGCATCGCCAAGCACGGCCTCGGACGCGAGTTCAGCAAACAAATCCTCGTAGCTCGTCTTCAGGAAACGCGCGGCGGAGACGACGATGCGCACGCCGCTGTGGCGCATGGTCCAGAGGATTTCGTTCTTCTTGTACCAAGTATTGAGTGGGCAAAAGCGCGCGCCGATCATGGATGACGCCAACGCCATCACCACCCATTCGGGCTCGTTGCCCAACAGCACGCCGACGCTCTCGCCCCGCTTCACGCCAGACGCCAGCAGCGCCTTCGCGGCCTGGACCGTTTGCGCAAGCAATTCGCCATAGCTGAGCGTCCGCTCGTCGCGGATCAGCGCGAGCCGGTTTGGCGTCGCGCGCGCATGCTCGGCCAGGACCTCGGCCAGTGTTTTTGCCGATGGCCTAGCCATTCGCGCCATCCTCAATGTCCCACGCCGACGCCATATCGACGATCTCGAGCGTTTCCTTGCGCATGCGCGCCAACAGCGCCTCGCTCTGGTCAACGCGACCCGTGGCTTTGAACGCGCCCCATAGATCGGCGATTGCCGCACTCACGGCGGCTGCCGTATTGAACGGATAAAGCGCCGCGCCAAAGCCCGCCGCGTTGAGCTCTTCCAGCGTCGGAATCGGTGGGTTGACGCCGCCAATCCATATCAAGCTCACACCTGGCAACGCGGCGCGCACCCGCGGCGCATCCGCCGGCGATAGGTCCAGCACAAGCAGGGCGTCCGCGCCCGCGTCACGTGCGGCGTGGCCGCGCGCGATCACCTCATCCATGGATTTCGCCACGCGAAGCGCGTCGGTCCGCGCGATCAGCAGCGTCTCTGGATCCCTCAGCGACGATTTCGCGGCACGAATGCGCGCCGCGCTTGCTTCGATCGACACGAGCGCGCCGCGTCCGCGATGATAGTCCGGAGATTTCGGGTACGGTTGATCGTCAATGTGCAAAGCGCTCGCGCCCGCCGCCTCGATCTCGCGCACGGCGCCAGCCAAATGCGAGAGCCCACCAAAGCCAGCGCCGGCGTCAACGATAAGCGCGGCATCGATTGTTCGACTGATGCGCGCCGTCGCTTCGACCGTATCCGTGAGCGTAACGAACGGCTGGCCCTTGGCTTGAGCCAAGCCCAGCGCGTTGCCGCCAAGATACAGCGCATCAAATCCCGCGCGCGCGATGATGCGCGCGCACAGCGGATCGGCCGCACCCGGCGCGGCCACGCATCCGCCCTGCGCCATCAAGCGCCGCAGGGATTTGCGCTCACTCACCGCGCCAAGGCCGTATCGAGTTGGAAATCGAAGCTCGCGGTATAGGCGCGATCGCCAGCGGGCTTCACATCAATGGTGAGATCTTCCGTCACCGCGCCTTCGACATAGTCAAGCTTCAGATAGTCCGAGCCCGATACGAACAATTGCGTGGTGAGCACCTCGCTGTCGCCGATCAACGCCTTCACGTGGATGTGGCCCGCGCGGCGGTTTGGTCGGCCCATGGCGCGCAGCAATTCACCGATCGGATCGTGATCGTGTTCGGAATAGTCTTTTGGAACGACAGTCTTCAGAACATATCGGCCATCCGCGTCGGTCGTAATGATTCCGCGCATGTGATTGCCGTCGCGGTCGTATTGGCCTTCGCCATCCGTCTGCCAGAAATCGAGCTTCACGCCCGGCAATGGCGCGCCTGAGCGCGCATCCAAAACGCGGCCGCTCAGAACGAGCGGCTGCTCGGTTGGTCCTGGCGCCCTTTCCTTGATGTCGCCATTTGGCCGCGATGGATGCCCCTTGCGATGCAGAGGGCCTTCGAGATTCGCGCGGGTACCCACGCTTGGGCGCGTGATATTCGCGCTGGTCAGCGCCAAATTCATATCGACCAAGCTACGGCAGAAACCCGCCTTGCCGAGACGATTCAGATAATCGCCGGCTACGTGAAGCTCGTCTTGCGTGACGTTCAGCTCACACACGACCTCCTTCATCTTCTCGACACAACGTTGATACACCTGCCGCAAACGCTCGGCTTGCGCGGAACTGATCTCGCTCATGGCACCACCACAACGCGGCCATGGACGGCCGCTCCTTCCACTAGCCGATGCGCCTCGGCGATTTCGCGCAAAGGCATGACCTTGGCGATCTCGGGCTTGATCTTTCCGGCGGCCGCCAGCGCCACGACATCCATCAACTGCGCCCTGCTCACGCTGCCGACGCCCAGCAATTGCGCGCGCTTGAAGAAGATGCGCGCTGGATTGATCGCGATGTTCTCGCCGAACAATTGGCCGACGAACGCATAGCGTCCATGCAACGCCAGACTGTTGAATGCGGCGTCGAACACGCGGCTGCCTATCGTGTCGATGACTACATCGGCGCCTTCTCCATTGGTGATGGCGCGCACTTCGCCTGAAAAATCGCCGCTGGATACGATCACGTCATCCGCGCCGGCGCGGCGAAGCATGTCTGCTTTTTCGGCGCTGCGCGTCACCGCGATCACGCGGGCGCCGGCGATCTTGGCGATCTGTACGCTCGGCAGACCCACGCCGCCGGTCGCGCCGGTCACCAGCACCGTCTCGCCGATTTGCACGTTCGCCGTGTCGCGCACGGCATTCAGTGCGACGCCAGCGCCAGGCCCCAGCGAGCAGGCCGCCTCGAACGACAGCGTCTCCGGTATCGTTACAAACGCGTCTTGCGGCAACGCCACGTATTCCGCATAGCCGCCACGCACAGGCTTGCGCCGCAGACACGTCGTCTCGCGCCCCGTGCGACAATAGCGGCAGTCTCCGCACGATGAGAACGCCTTGCTGCATACGCGATCGCCCGGCTTCAACGCCGTCACCAGATCGCCAACGCGCTCCACGACACCGGCGATTTCGAGACCGATGATCAGCGGGAAGGTCACGTCGCGTTTATAAGTGCCGTTGCGCTCGACCACGTCGCGATAGGAAACGCCGCAGGCTTTCACACGCACCAGCACATCATCCGCGCCGACATTCGGCACAGGCGCGTCCTCCAGACGAAAGGCGTCGGGTCCACCGGCCGCATGAAGGACCGCGGCCAGCATCAGGCGGACTTAGCGTGGATTTTGCGCTCGGGCGCCGCCACACCGAGGTGCTCGCGCAGCGTCTTGCCTTCGTATTCCTTACGGAAGATGCCGCGCGCCTGCAGCTCGGGGACCAGATGATCGACGATCTGCTCAAGACCGCCTGGCAGATGAGACGCCACCAAGTTGAAACCGTCGCAAGCCTTGCTCTCAAGCCAATCCTGCATCTGATCGGCGACTTGCTTTGCATCGCCCTTCATCAGCACATGGCCGCGCGCCGGCAGCACGCGCTGATAGGTTTCGCGGATACTGAGCTTGTCGCGCTTGGCCATCTCGATGATCATGGCGCGGAAGCTGCCAATGCCAACAACATCGCCTTCGATCGCCGGCAGCGGCCCACTTGGGTCGTACGACGAGAGATCGAACGACAAAAGCTTGGACAGCATCGACACGCCCAGCTTGTCCGGGATGAGCGCTTGCAGATCCGCGTAGAGCTTTTCGGCGTCCGCCGCCGTCTTGCCGACGAAAATCGAGGCGCCCGGGAAGATGTTCAGCTGATCCGGCGTGCGGCCATATTTGGCCATGCGGCCCTTCACGTCGGCATAGAATTTCTGCGCGCTCTCCTTGGTTTCGTTCACCGTGAAGAGCACGTCGGCGGCCCGCGCCGCGAGTTCCTTGGCTTCATCCGACGCGCCGGCGACCACGATCACCGGCTGCCCTTGCGGCGAACGCGCCGCATTCAGCGGGCCACGCACCTGAAAGTGCGTTCCCTTGTGATTGAGCATCTGGACCTTGGCGGGATCGAGAAATTGCCCGCTTTCCTTGTCGCGGGTGAACGCGTCCGCCGCCCAGGAATCCCACAGACCCTTCACGACATCGACGAATTCCTCGGCGCGGTCGAAGCGGTTCGTGCGCTCCACGTGCTCGTCGCGATTGAAATTGAGCGCGTCCTCGACGTTCGACGTGGTGACCACGTTCCAGCCGACGCGCCCACCGCTCACCAAATCGAGCGACGCGAAGCGACGCGCCACGCCGAAGGGCTCTTCATAAGTCGTGGTCGCCGTCGCGACCAAGCCAAGGCGCTTGGTGTGCGGTGCAAGCGCGGCCAGCAGCGTCGTCGGCTCGAACACGACCGGACGCAACGTGGGATTGGCCGCGAGCAAGTCCGGCGTCGTGATGCCGTTCACGCCGTTGCCGTCGGCCAGAAACATCATGTCGAACTTGCCGCGCTCAAGCAGCTTCACGAGATCGAGCCACGGCGCGAAATTAAAGCCGGCGTCGGTCACCGCATCTGGGTGGCGCCAGCCGCCGACATGGGCGCCCGTGGGGGACATGAAAACCGAAAGCTTCAGCATGCAAATCTCCGGCGCAGCGGGGTAAGTGTCGACCGTGCGGCCATCTTTATGCGACCGGACGCGCCCGCACGTCCAATGTGTCGACACTTATAACGCATACGCGAATTCCACAGGGCGCGTGGTTCAGCGCGGCGGCTTGCGCGGCGGTTCGATGCGCCCGCTCTGGCGGATCGCCTCCAGGCCAGACATCGTCATGGCCGTCATCAAAGCCGAGGCCAGCGCCGCGTCGCGCTCACGCAACGCAAGCATCATGCGCTCGTGATCGAGATAGGCGCGCTGCACGTGGTCCGCATCGATCACCGCCATGCGCAGCATGCTGAGCCGCATGCGCCAGGCCGACAGCATTTTCTGCAGCGTCACATTTCCGCACTGCATCGCCCAATGCTCGTGTAATCGCGCGCGCTCCTGAACGAAGCCTTCCACATCTCCACGCGCCGCGAGGCCTTTCATGCGCTGCCAAATCGCCTCGCCCTCTTGCAGCGAGGCAGCACTTGCATTGGCGACATAGAGCCGAATCTTCATCGCATTAAGTTCGGCGCGGATTTGATAGAGCTCTTCGATATCGCGCCAGCTGATCTGCGCCACGCGCGGGCGCCGGCGCGGCAGAATTTCGACCAAGCCTTCCTTTTCAAGCAGCATCAGCGCTTCGCGCACCGGCGTCCGGCTTGTGCCAAAGCGCGCGGCCAATTCCACTGAGTTGAGATCGGCGCCGGCAGGCAAATCGCCATCGAGAATGCGCCGTGTGACGTCCGCCGCGATCTTGGCGACAAGTGAGTCGCCCAGATCAGCGAAGACCTCCGCCACTTGTTCGGGTTTGGCCGTCTTGTTTCCCGAACGTCCGCCTTCGATCACACGCATGCCGCCTCACAGCCGCAAATTGCCGCCGTCGACGATAATCGACTGGCCGCTGATATAACTCGCCGCGTCCGACGCCAGGAACACGACCGCGCCCGCGACATCCTCCGGCGTGCCGGCGCGCGCCATTGGTACGTTCGGCGTCGCCTTGGCGATCGTATCCGCGTCAATCTCGGACTTGCCGAGCTTCTTGCTCATGCCGCTGAGCGAGCGCGTCGTCAGGATGAAGCCCGGCAGAATGGCGTTCGAGGTTACGCCATCGGGGCCGAGGTCCATCGCGATCGATTGCGTGAGCGCGATCACACCGGCCTTCGAGGCCGCGTAGGTCGCGTTGGACTTTGAGCCGGTGCGCCCCGCGACCGACGCGATATTGATCACGCGGCCCCATTTCTTGCGGCGCATATAAGGTGCGGCCGCGCGGCACATCAGGAACGTGCCGCGCAGATTGATCGACATCACGCGGTCCCAGCCTTCGGGATCAATCTTGTCGATCTCGCCATGGCCCATGCTGAACGGCGCGCCGGCATTGTTCACGACGATGTCGATGCCGCCGAATGTCTCGACAGCCTTGCCGATCATGCGCGCCACATCCGCTTCGACGCTGATGTCGCCGGTGACGTAAGCCGCCGCGCCGCCCGCCGCTTTCAATTCTTCGACCAGGCTCTCGACGCCGTTCCAATCGGGATCGGCAGCACTTGTGGGCTCGTTCACGTCCTTCACGCCGGTCGTCGCGATGTCCTGCACCACGACGGCGTGCCCGGCCGCGCTCAAGCCGCGCGCGATCGCCGCGCCGATGCCGTCACGCTTGCCGCATCCGCTAACCAAAGCCACGCGACGATCAGACATAAGATTTCCCAAGCTCCGGCGCGGACGCGCCTGCCGCTCATGCGTACGCCCGAAGCGTGGCAGTAACCAGCGCGGCGGTCGACACTTGCGGCTTTCGCGCGGATATTTCGGGTGGGCGATATCTCAGGCCGCGATGTTCCGGGTAAAGCGGCGATGACTTAGCCCTGTCGGCGCAATCACCGCCGCAGACTTGGAGGAATACCCGCTATGGCCGCCACCGATGGTAAAGAAAAACGCCTGCTGAGCGGCGGCTTCGATCCCCGCACCGGCAATTGGGTGCATCGCGGCCTCGATCTCTCCAAGCCGACCGTCACCACGCCGGAAGAAGAGGAAGCCTTCAAGGCGCATTATGCGGCGCAATTCGGCGGTTCGCTCAGCGGTCTCGACTGGTGGTTTGGCCGCAACCCGGAAGTGCTCAAGCGCTACCGGCTCTATTGCAGCCTGACGCTCCGCGTCGCGCCCAGTCACATGGGCAATGGCACGCTCGCCTTCTACATGATGAATGGCTACGAGAAGGGCATACGCTATTTCCTGCTCTCTTCAGCGCAAGACGGCCTCTCGAAGGCTGAGTTGCACGAAGTGATCGCCATGGCGTTCGTGCACGCCGGCCCGCGCGGCATGCAGGCGCTGCAGAATGCAATCAAGGACGTCGAATTCGCCGAAAAACCCAATCCTCCCGTGAAATGGCCAGATGGCTGGGCGCCGGACATCGAGGCGTTCCGAAGCGGCATCAATTTCGACGATCCCGAGCTTTCAGCGAAAGAGCGCAAACAGATCGAAGATTGGTACATGCGCACGATCGGCGAGATCCCGGGGCACGTCACCTTCCTCGCCAATCACCGCCCCTTGCTGTTGAAGAGCCACCGCGCGCGCATCGAGAACATGCTCTATGTGCTGCCCAAGCAGATGTGGCCGACCTGCATGCTCTATTATCATGTGATGACGCGCTGCCCGGACGGCCTGCGCGAGAATGCGTTGCTCTGCAAAGCCTGGGGCGTCTCGAAGTCCGACACGCTCGACACGATCGGCAACGCGCTCGTTTACGGCCAGATGGAAGCAGCCAACCAATTGCAGCGCGTCTGCGCTGATGTGTTCGACAATTGGGATTGAGGCGCCGATTGTAGCGCAAAAAAAGGGCGGCGCTTTCTGGCGCCTTTTCATTCGAGCCGATCGCCCGTTAATGCGCGCGCGCTGGCGCGTCCGACATATCGATGCCTTCAGCGTCCTTGGCTGTCGTGCCGCTCGCCGCGAGGTACAGTCCGGCTGATATAAAGAGGCACGCCGCCGGAAACAGCATAGCCATGCGCAATGGCTGATCGACGCCCCAATGGCTGAACAGATCGCTGACAATACCCGTTACTTGCGGGCCGACGCCACTGCCGAACAGATTCATGCCGACGAGTATCGCCGCCGACATGGCGCCACGCAGTTCGGCCGGCGCGATGGTCAGATAGGTCGACAGAGTGGGCCCGAGGTAGGTGTGGATCAGGATCGAATAGATGAAGAAGCATACGCCGGTCAGCACGATGTTCGGCGCAAAGCAGCCCGCCAACGCAAGCGGCGCCGCCATGAACACCAGGATACTGACCATGCGCGGCGCAAACGCCAGCGAACGCTTCGACACGTAATCGGACATAAAACCGCCAAGCGGCATGCCGATGGCGCCGCCGACGCCATGGATGGCGGCCATGAACAGGCCTGTGTGCTCCAGCGAAAGCTGGAACTCGCGCACAAGTAGAGACGGAAGGAAAGCGCTGAGCCCGGCCTGGCCCATGATGATCGTGATCGCCGCCAGCATCAGCAGCAGCAGCGTTTTCTTCTGGCCAATCGCCCCCAATACGCTGCCGAGCGACGACACCAGAGCCGGCCCCTTCTGCGCGGGTTCGAACGTGCCGCGCACCGGCTCACGCATCGTAAGCAGCACAAGCAACGCGAGAAACACGCCAGGAATGCCGGCGATCAGAAACACGTTGCGCCACCCCACCATGCCGACGAGATAGCCGCCAATGGCGAAGCCAAGCGCCAGGCCGACGGGCGTCGCGAGATAGAACAAGCCGATGGCGCGCCCGCGCTGACTCTTGGGAAAATAATCGCTGAGAATCGAGAGCGAGGTCGGCGCCGCGCCCGATTCAGCCGCACCGATCGCCACGCGCGTCAAAATCAATGTCGGGAACGTGCGCACGAACGCGCATACGGCGGTCACGATACTCCAGACCGTCAGCAAGATCGCCAGCAAGCGCGTGCGATTCATCCGGTCGGTGAGAAAGCCGAGCGGTATCCCTGCAATCGCGAACGCCAGCGCGAAGGACATCCCCGTGAGCAGGCCAAGCTGGGTATCGTTTAAGGCGAATTCCGCGCGGATTGGCTCTGCAAGAATAACGACGAGATTTCGATCAACGTTGTAAATTGTATAGACTATGGCGAGAACGATCAGCACGTACCAACGATGCGGTGACAATTTCACCGCGTCCTGCTCATCCGCCATCGTGTCGATCCCCTATTTGATCCGGTATTCTTGCGTGCGCCCGCATATTTATCGGGCCACCGCCAATACCACGGCGCACTGCGGATAC
Organism: Caulobacterales bacterium; assembly: GCA_017303355.1. Lineage (GTDB taxonomy): Bacteria > Pseudomonadota > Alphaproteobacteria > Caulobacterales > Aquidulcibacteraceae > Vitreimonas. The sequence continues at coordinate 300,405 of JAFLCU010000001.1, forward strand.
ATTGGCGCCCCGTCACTGATCGCAGATGCAGTGCCGGGCCTCGAAGCATCATCGCAATCGCGATATGGCCGCCGCCGCGGGCGCCGGACCATTGTTATAACAACTCGATTGGGCATGATCCGCCCGCCGATCAAAAGCTCTCCAAGAGAAAATGGGCGCTCGTCGGTTAGGGGAGAACCACAATGAATTACCGCACGCGCCTGCGTACTGTTTTGTTGGCGACGAGCCTGATGAGCCTGGCGGCTCCGGCCTTCGCCCAACAGGCGCATGCTCAAACAGAAGCAGAAGTGTCCCACGGCGACGACGTTGTCGTGGTCGCGCGCCGCCGCGAAGAGCGTTTGCAGGACGTTCCGCTCGCCGTGACCGCGCTGCCCGAGAGCCTGTTGCAGGACAACAACATCAATCGCGTCGATGAGATCTCCAATTATGTGCCCGGCTTCAACGCCAGCTCCGGCACCGGCGGCGGCGGCCGTGCGTTCGCGATTTTCTCTATTCGCGGCCAAAGCCAGCAGGAATCGTTCGGCCTGAGCGATGGCTCGGTGCAGGTCTATTTTGGCGATGTCGTGCAAGCGCGTACGCAAGGGATCAATCAAGCGCTGTTTGATATTCGCGCCATTGAAGTCCTCAAGGGGCCACAGGGCACCTTGTTTGGGCGCAATTCGACAGGCGGCGCGGTTGTTATTCGCCCCCAACTGCCGAGCGATGTTTTCGAAGGAAATATCGGCGTCACTTTGGATGAGCACGAAACCACCAACGTCGATGGCTATGTCAATATTCCGCTCGGCGACAGCGCGGCGCTGCGTTTGGCCGGCGGCTTCAACCAGAGCGACGGTTACATCTACGACGTAAACCTGGGGCGCAACGTCGACTACATCGACAATTGGGCGGGCCGCGCCACGCTTTCGATGGATCTCACGCCGAACCTCAACAACATCTTGATGGTCAATCACTTTGAAGAAGACGACGGCGGCCCCGGCGCTTATGTCCGCAACGTGAACCCGGCCGGCGGTTCGTTTGACTCGCCCGCGGCGCGCGCGGCGCGTAACTACACGCAAACGCTGGCGCAAATGCTGGCGGATCAAGATGCGCGCAGCCCATATGAAATCGCGAGCGGCCTGCCCGTCTTCACGCGCATCGATAGTTGGGATGTCCACAACACGACGACGTGGGATTTCAGCGATAACATCACGCTGAAGAACATCGTCGGCTATCGCACGGTCGACAGCCACGTTCTCAACGACCTGGATGGTCTGCCCATTCCGCTGTTGCACTCGGAGCGTATCGAAAGCGCGGAGCAATGGTCCGAGGAGTTTCAGATTCTCGGCGATCACGGCAATCTGAACTGGATCGTCGGCGCCTATTATTTCACGGAAAATGGCGAGACGATCGCGCCAAGCATTACCGGCGGCGTCGATCAGGGGCTCGTCGAGATCGCGGATTTGGCAAATCATCCAAACGCCACCACCAATTGGAACCAGTACGACAACACGAGCTACGCGCTCTTCGCGCAAGGCACTTACGCGATTTCCGATCAGCTCTCGTTCACGCTCGGTTTGCGCCAAAACTGGGATACGCGTGAAGCCACGATCCTGAACCGTTCACAGACCGCCTGCCGCTTCACGCGCGATCTGGACAACAACCCAGCAACGCCGGAAACGGCTGCCGGTCTGGCCAATTGCCGCCTTGATCTTGAGCAGGAGTTCGATGCACTGACCTACAATGTCAGCCTCGACTACAAGCCGAACGATGACACGCTGCTTTATCTGACGACGCGCCGTGGTTATCGCTCCGGCGGCTTCGCCTCCCGCGCGGCCAGCGAAGAAGGCATGCGTCGCTTCTTCGTGCCTGAATTCGTGGACGACGTGGAACTGGGCTTGAAGCGTGACTGGGATATCAACGGCGCGTTCCTGCGCACGAATATCGCCGCGTTCTACGCCCAGTACACCGACATTCAACGTTATCTGGTTGATTTCACACTACCAGTACCAACCTCGGTTACGGTCAACGCCGCCGAAGCAACGGTGCATGGCTTCGAAGCGGAACTTCTCTTTCGGCCGGTAGATGTGCTTGAGATCAACGCGAGCTACTCGGCGCTGCAAACAGGCTTTGATGAGTTCATCAACCCGACGAATGGCCAAGACCTCTCTGGCTACCCGTTCGCGCGCGCACCGACTTTCAGCTGGAGCCTCGGCGCCACGCTGAACGTGCTGGAAAGCGCCAGCCTCGGCGACGTGTCGGTGTCCGCGCGCTTCTTCGAGCGTGACGGCTATAGCGCCAACGACGATTATGTGCGGATTGCGTCGGATATGCCCGGCTACAATCAGACCGATTTCAACGTGAATTGGGATCACCTCTTCGGTTCGCGCGTCGATGCCAATTTCTTCGTGCGTAACGCCTTCGAGAACGAGCAGCACAGCGCCATGGCGCAAGTCTATTCCTCGCTCGGCTTCGTGGCGGTCACACCGGGCGAGCCTCGCACCGTGGGCGTCTCGCTGCGCTATAGCTTCGGTGAATGATGTCCGTGGCGGCCTTCGCCTCCCGCGAGGCCGCCACGTTCGCACGCCCTGACTTTCAAACGTCGGAGCGTCTCCTCCCAAGACTCCCGCTGCCGTTCCCGGCGGCGGGATTTTTTTAGGTGAGCGTGATGAACCGCCGATCGATCCTCGCCGCTGGCGTTGGCTTAGCCATCGCCACGCCGACAGCCGCGCAAACCCGTCCGCGCATCGAGGCGTTTGATCCCGCCTTCTGGCGTCTCATCGACCGGAATGCCGATACGCGCGTTATCGCGACGGGCGGCGATTTGGGCGTCGTTCCGGCGGGCGCCGATGATTACGGCGCTTCCTTGGAATCTCCAATTTGGCATCCAAATAGCTTCCTGCTCTTCAGCAACATTCCGCAGAACAAAATTCTGAAATGGACGCCATCCAACGGCGTTGAAGTTTTCCTCGACAATACTGGTCACGCCAACGGATTGTGGTTCGACCAGCAGAACCGGCTGCTCATGGCCGAGCATTCGGGCCGACAAGTGTCGCGCGTCGAAGCGAATGGCAGCCGCACGGTGATCATGCGCAGCTATCGTAATCAGCGGCTCAATCGCCCCAATACCGTGATTACGCGCTCCGACGGCGGCATCTATTTCACCGATTTCGGATTTCGGACCGGCCCTACGGAAGATTGGGACGTCGATTTCGAGGGCATCTATTACGTCTCGCCCGATCTCGGGACACGCGTGCTGCTGACGCGCGACGTCGTCGCGCCGCACAAAATCCTATTCTCACGCGATGAGCGCACGCTGCTCGTGGGTCAGTACCAGGGCATCCTCGCGTTCGACATGACCAACATCGCCTCCCCCGACGCGACGGAAAATCAGCCCGGTGGACGCGTCGTTCGCGATTCACAACGCTGGTTCTGGCGTGGCGGGGCTGATCGGCGCGAACCGCGTGTGATGCATGATCTCGTCGCCGCGAATGGCCGCTTCGTTGACGGCGTGAAAATGGACGCCGAGAACAACATCTGGTTCTCCGGGCGTTTCGGAGTATGGGCGCTTTCCGCCGAGGGCCGCCTCCTGGGCCGTATCGATTTTGGCGAGAGCACGCCGAACCTCGCCTTCGGCGGCGATGACCTGCGCACTTTGTTCGTAACCGCCAATCACACTGTGTATGCGGTGGAGACGCGCATGGCCGGCTTGCCAATTCCGTCCCGCCCCGCCTGATCAGCTCTCCTTCGGCCCGAGCTTGCGGCCTCTCTCTCCGGCCGCGCGCATGCGGGCGCGATAGACGCTGGGCGATGCGCCGACGAGTTCTGCAAACTTCTCCTTGAAGAAGCCAACGTCGCCGTAGCCGACCAAATTGGCGATGCGTTCAACACGCCGGTTTGTGTGCGTCAGCTGGCGTTTCGCGGCTTCGACACGCAAACTTTGCAGATAGGCCTGGGGAGTCACGCCGAGTTTGTCGTTGAAACGCCGCGTCAAGGTTTTCTGGCTGAGCGCCATCGCCTGCGCGAGGTCGGTGATCTTGCACTTCTGCGTAAAACGCTCTTGTAGCCACGCTTGCGCGCGGTCGACAACATCGTCTCCCCCAGATACAGCGGTCTCAAAGCCGAAAGTCGCATCGGAAATGCGCGTCCATTTGGAGAGATGATCGCTCAGGATCGGCGAGACTGCGTCTTCCAGCACGCGCAACATGAGCGACGGCTCCGCCGCTATCGCATTGGCTGTGTGGACCCCCGACCAGCGCACCAAATCCGCGCCGCCATCCGCGCGCACGCGCGGGAACCGCCTTCGCATCAGCGCCGCATGCTCAATCGGGTTCGCCGCCTCACCGCCGTCGAGCAACCCACTCTGCGCCACGACCAGCACGCCAGCGCCTGACGCCGCGATGCGCGCACCGCGCCTTCTCTGCGCACGCAGCCACGCGCTGACGTCCGAGGCCGCGCCAAGCAAGCGCGCGAGCTTGGCGTCGCTGCCCGCCTCGAACGAAGGCACAAGGACGATGTCGTAAACATCGGCCTCGTCCATTGCCGCGTCGACGGCGACGCTACGGCCGTCGGCGAAACGCGCCGGCGCGCCGTCGCGCGTGATCAACACCGCGCGCATCGCGCTTTTTGGTCCGTCCTGGCCCGCGAACAGCGCATGCGTGTAGCGATTGGCGAGGTGGCAGAGGTCGAGCGCCGTCCCGACGCCGCCATGATGGCACCCCGGTAGCGCCAGAACCGCGACTTTGCGCGTAGGCATCAGTTTTCACCCGCTGCGGGATGTCCAATCCACCGCCTATAATGGCCAATTCACCACTAAAGCTCAAGCCCGCGCGCGCGCATGCTGCGGATCAAGAACACAAGCGAGAGGAAACGCATGTCCGCACGCCAAAAGCTCCTAGACATGATCGATGACGCGGAGCTGTTCCAGCGGTCGAACCACGAGATCGACGCGCTTCAGCTTGAGGCGGCGCGCGAACTCTTCGCCACGCGGCGCGAGCAAATTCCTGTGCTGCGCCGGCGCGCGGAGGAAACAGGCGTCAAGCAGATCAACACGCTGCACGATCTCGTGCCGCTGCTGTTCTCGCACACCTCTTACAAATCCTACCCCGTCTCGTTCGTGGAGCGCGGCCAGTGGGACAAGATGCTCAAATGGTTCGAGACGCTCTCGACCGCGGACACCTCGAACGTGAACATCGAAGGGGTCGTCACCGTCGATGATTGGATTCAACGCTTGTGGGACGCTGGCCACATGGCGCTCGCCACCAGCGGCTCATCGGGGAAAGTCTCCTTCCTCAACCAAACCCAAGGCGACCGCGACGCCAAGGCGCGTCATTTCAAGCGCACGATGGGCTGGCCCTATCTCACGCCCAACGCCGATCGCCCGTTCTTCACCGTGAGCCCGAAATACGGCTTCAACAGCAATGTCGAGGCGGTGAACATTCAATCGCGCATCTGGGGCCGCCCCGGCGCTATTCACTTCCTCACCGAAGAACCCTTGCTGATCGCCGAGGTCGCCAAGGGTGCTGCGCTGCGCAAACGCATGAGCGACGGCACGGCCACACCCGCCGAGATCGAGGCCTTCGAGAACGAAAACCGCGACAAGGCCAAACGCATGCAGGCCGCGCTCATGGACATGGCGGAGAAAATCGTCGCGCATCGTCACGAGCCGATTTTCCTCGGCGCGCTCTGGGCGCAACACATGATGATCATCGAACGCGCCAAATCCATGGGCGTCGAGGATGGCGATTTCCATCCCGACAGCGTGATCGCCGCTGGCGGCGGCATCAAAGGCGTCGTCCTCCCGCCCGACTACAAGGAACGCGTCGATCGCTTCTACGGCAAAGTGCTCCGTCCCGGCGGCTATGGCATGACAGAAATGGCGCAACGTTGGCCCATGTGCGAACATCGCCGCTACCACCGGCCACCCGCTTTGATCTGCCTGCCGCTCGATCGCCCCGGCGAACGCCTGCTCACCAAGGATGACGCCGTGTACGGCCAAATCGAAGGCCGCATGGCGTTTGTCGATCTCACCTTCGACGGCCGTTGGGGCGGGCTCATCTCCGGCGACAAGATCCAGCTCGATTTCAACGATTGCCCGTGCGGCCGCAAAGGGCCCACCATCCTCGACACGATCACGCGCTACGCTCAGCCCGGCGAAGACGATCACATCGGCTGCGCCGGCACGATCGATTCCTATGTTCGCGGAGCCCTCGCATCATGAACGCGCCCGTCCGCCTTGAACCCACGCAAATCTATCACGTCGTGAAAGGCCGCACCTCTTCAGAGCCGGTGCATGAATATGGCCCCGCGCATGCGCGCTTCCTCACGCCGAAGCTCGACACCAACGAATTGGTCTGGTCGCGCGCCGAGGAACCACCGCTCGCCAATGTGCCGCTCGCCGAAATCATGGATGTGCTCGAAGCCGTCGGCGCGCGTTTGAAGCGCGATCCGGACGGCTTCCTGGCCGAGGCGCTTGAACTTAGCCAACGCACCAATCCGCTGCCGCGCGAGATCGTCGAGCGGGCTTATTCCAATCTCGGCAACGCCTTCGACCGCAAGCGCATGCAATTCATGCTGGACGAAGAACTCGGCGGCGCCGACGCAATCGATGGCTGGCGCGAGGTGAAAACCATCTCGGGCCGCCCGGCGCGGGTGCGCGCCTACGCGCCGCGCATCGTCCACGTGCTCGCCGGCAACGGCCCGGGCCAAGCGGCGCAATCGCTGATCCGCGGCGCGCTGGTCAAAGGCGTGCATCTCTTCAAGATGCCGTCCAACGACCTCTTCTCCGCCGCCGCCGTATTGCGCACGCTCGCGGCCGAAGCGCCGAACCACCCGATCACGCAATCCTTCTCCACCGTCTATTGGCGCGGCGGCGATGAGCGCGTTGAAGGCATGCTCTTCCGCCCGCAGTTCTTCGACAAGCTAGTGGCCTGGGGCGGCGAAGCGGCGATCCGCAGCGCCGTGAAATATGTCGGCCCCGGCTTCGAGTTGATCAGCTTCGATCCGAAAACCTCGATCTCGATGGTCGGCCGCGAAGCCTTCGCCTCCGATGAAACGCTCGCGGCGGCCGCCGACGCCGCGGCTTCGGACGCCACCATGCTCAACCAGCAAGCCTGTGTCTCCAGCCGCTTCCAATTCATCGAGGCGAGCGAGGAAGAAGCCGATCGCTTCTGCGCGCTGCTTTACGAACGCATGGGCGCCGAGCGGCCATTCTCCTCCAATCTGCCGTGGCCGACGCCACCGCAAATCCGCGAGGAGATCGAAGGCCTGCGCATGATGGAAGACCTCTACCGCGTATGGGGCAAGTTCGATGATCGCGGTTTGGTGATCCGCTCCGACGATCCGGTGGATTTTCATCCCGACGGCAAGGTCGTGAACGTGGTGCGCGTCGCCAATCTCAAGGACGCCGTGCGGCACGTGAATGTCGCGACACAGACGGTGGGAATCTATCCCGCCGCCCGCAAGGAAGGGCTGCGCAATTTGCTCGCCGCCGCCGGTACGCAACGCGTGGTGACGCTCGGCTGCGCCGCGCCCGAGCTCGGCTTGCCGCATGACGGCTTCTACCCGCTGCAGCGCTTTGTCCGGTGGGTGAACGATGAAGGCTGACGCACCCAAGCGCTGGCTCATCACCGGCGTATCCAGCGGCCTTGGCTTTGCGCTCGCGGAAGCAGCACTCGCGCGTGGCGATAGCGTCGCCGGCACGCTCCGCGATCGCGCGCGCGCCGAAGCGTTCAGCGCCTCGGCGCCCGGCCGCGCGCACGGCCTCGTCTGCGATGTCCGCGACGAAGCGGGCGTGAGCGCGACGATCGCCGAGGCGGCGCGGCGCATGGGCGGCCTCGATATCGTCGTCAACAACGCCGGCTATTGCCTCACCAGCGCCTTCGAGGAAGCCACCAGCGACCAAATCCAAGCGCAATTCGACGTCAACGTCTTCGGCCTCATGCACGTCACGCGCGCGGCGCTGCCGATATTCCGCGCGGCGGGCGCGGGCCGCTTCATCAACATCGCCTCGCTCGCCGGCGTGATGGGCTATCCCGGCATGTCGCTCTATGCGGCGAGCAAATTCGCGGTCGTCGGCTTCTCCGACGCGCTCGCCAAGGAAACCGCCAGGTTCGGAATCAGGGTTACGGCCGTGGCGCCGAGCGGCTTCCGCACGCAATTCGCGGGCGGCTCCATGCAATTCGGCGTCAATGAAGTCGCGGACTATCAAGGGTTGCGCCAAACCTTGCGCGAGCGGCTCGCCCAATCCAACGGCGCACAACCCAACGATCCCGCGCGCGGCGCCGAAGCGCTGCTGGCGCTCGCCGATCACCCCGATCCGCCTACCCATTTTGCGCTTGGCTTTGACGCGCTTGGCCGCATCGCGGAAGCGATCAGCGGGCGCCTGCGGGAATATGAACAATATGCGCCGATGGGCGCAGCGACGGGCTTCAAAGAATCCGTATGATCGGTACAAGAGCGTAGGGCCGTTCGGCCCTTTCGCTGGAGCCTTCGATCCGTGCTCGACAAGGTCGCAGACCAGGTCGCCAGAGGCGTGCATGCTTGGCGCGCCCAAAGCCTGACGCCGCTTGAAACGCCGCTGTTCCGCTGGCTTTGGCTAGCGGCAATGGCGTCGAATTTCGGCGCGGTGATCCAGATGATCGGCGCGTCATGGACGATGACGACGCTCGATCCATCGCCGCACATCGTTGCACTTGTGCAAACAGCGGCGCTGCTGCCAATCGTCATCTTCGCGCTTCCGGCGGGCGCGCTGGCGGATACAGCCGACCGCCGCATCTTGATGCTGACGTCGCAAATCCTCGGCCTGATCGCGACCATCATCCTCATTGTTTTCGCCTATTCCGGCATGATGACCCCATGGCTCCTGCTGGCGTGCACCGCACTGGTCGGCGCGGCGATGGCCCTGCACACGCCAGCGTGGCAAGCCTCGTTCGCGGATTTCGTGCCACGCCATGCACTGCCCGCGGCAGTCGGACTCAATTCGCTCGCCTACAATGTCGCGCGCAGCTTGGGTCCAGCGTTTGGCGGCTTCATCATCGCGCTCGCCGGCGCCAGCGCGACGTTCGTGATCAACGCCGTCTCCTTTATTGGCCTGATCGCCGTGCTGGCGATGAACAAGCTGCCGCGCACGACAGTCACGCTGCCGCCCGAACCGGTCGGCCAAGCCATGATCGCGGGGCTGCGCTATACGATCATGTCGCCGATGCTGAAGGCGATCTTCGCGCGCAGCGCCCTGTTCGGCTTTGGCGGCAGCACTGTGTGGTCGCTGGCGCCGCTGATCGCGCAACAACGCATAGGCGGCGGCTCGATCGAATACGGCATTCTGCTTGGCGGCTTTGGCGCGGGCTCCCTGGTCGCCGCGACGCTCAGCGCATCCGTGCGCGCGTATTTCGGCAACGAGCGCCTGTTCAACCTCTCCACGGCGGCCTTCGCGATCTCCACGGTGTTCATCGGCCTCAGCACGCTGATGCCGGTGACGCTTGTGTTCATGACGATCGCCGGCGCGGCCTGGATTTTCACCTTCACGACCACGACCACCTGCATCCAATTCTGCAGCCCGCGCTGGGTGATGGGCCGCGCCGTGGCGCTATCTCAGGTTTCGGTTGTCGGCAGCATCGCCATGGGCGCTGCGTTCTGGGGCTTTATCGCCGAACATTCCTCGTTGCTTGTCGCTTTCGCCTGCGGCGGCGCATTCCTGGCGCTCAGCCTGCTGATGACGTTCTTCGCACCTTTGCCGGGACGCGAGTTTGAAGATCTCTCGCCGCATCCCGCCGCCGATGTGCCGGCGCCGGCGCTCAAGGTCGAAGGCGCGACCGGCCCCGTCTTCATCACCATCGAATACGAGGTGCCGCGCGATCAGATCGATGATTTCCTCGCCACCATGTACGCCATCGGCCGCATCCGTAAGCGCGACGGCGCGCGACGCTGGGGCATTCAGCAGGACATCGACAATCCCAATATCTGGGTCGAGCGTATCGAAAGCGCGACTTGGACGGATCATCTGCGCCGCGCCAATCGCGCCACCGTGGCGGACCAAGCCGTGCGCCGCAAAGCAGAGACGTTTCGCCTAAAAGGCACGGGCGGCATTCGCCGCACTGTCGAACGGCCACAAGGCTCAACGCCGCTCGACTAATCCGTCGCCGGCCGCATGCTGAAGATCAGACGTCGCAGCAATTGGCGCAGCAATTGCGCCTCGGCGAAATCCAATCCGCTCTCGGCTGACGCTTCGAACGACTTGCCGACCACCGCCAATTCAACCAACGTTCGCCGACCAGTCGAGGTCAGTTCGGGAATCGCCGCGCCGCCGTCGCCATGCAGTCGCATCATCCCAAGACCGCACAATCGCACACATTGCTCTGCGGTGATCACCTGGCCGGTGAAGCGCAGCAAATGGTTCAAGCGATCAATTGATCGGCCCTCCTCGCCGCCGACCATGTTCAGTATCCAATATTCATGCTCGCTCAGCCCGCGCGCGCTCAGATGCGGATCGAGGCTCAAGCGCAAATGCCGATAGGCGATGCCGAGCAGCATGTTGAGGCCATTTGCATCAACAACGAGCTCGCCACTCTCTCTATCCGCCGCGACCGCTTTCGGATCCGCCGCCTTCTGCAACGACAAGGCATAGCGTCCGCCATGAAACGCAAGCGCCGGCCGGTCGAAGCGCTCGAAGGTCAGCACCTCGCCGACAATGATTGCGTGGTCGCCGCCCTGATAGAGATGCGCGCGGCGGCATTCGAACCGCGCGGCGCAATTATCCAGCAGCGGCGCGCCCCCGTGACCGCGAGCAAACGTCAAATCGGCAAAGCGATCGACGCCCCGTTGCGCAAATCGCGCCGCAAGCGCTTCTTGCTGCGCCGACAGAATATGCACCGCGAAATATTCGGACGCCTCAAACGCCCGCATCGCCGACGATTGCTTGGCCAGGCTCCACAGCACCAGCGGCGGATCAAGCGACACCGAATTGAAGCTATTGGCCGTCAGTCCGACATCGCGCCCATCGGCGTGCGTCGTTACGATCGTCACGCCGGTTGGAAATGCACCCAGAGCGGCGCGAAATTGGCGTGGATCAAGCTCGGCCATGCCTCAGCTTACCGCTCACGGCGATCACGACGTATTTCAGCTGTTAAACTCGCGCGTAAGCACCGCCTGCAATTCCGGCGATCTAAAATGCTTCCATTGATAGAGCGACTCCCCGCCCGCTTGCACCTTCTGCAAAATGCGCTTGCCTTTGCCTACGAGCGAGCCGCGCGCGTGCTGCGTCGCGACATTGTCCCAAATCACAACGTCGCCGTTGTGCCAAACGTGCTCGTAGATCGCTTCCTTGCGATACATGATGTCCAGCACTTGCTCGATCAGCGCATTGCTGTCGGCGGGCGACAAGCCTTCTATCCGCGTCGTCTGCATCGCCATGATATAAGGAAGCCGCTCACCAGTATGGGGATGTGCGATGAGCGCGTCATGCCAATGATGCGGCAGCCATTCGGGCAATATGTCGGTTGAAAGACGATCGGTGAATTGCGGATCAGGAAGAACCTGCAGCGCTTTCGCGTCTGTCAGCTTCGACTGCAACTCCGCCGGCATGGCCTTCCATGCCTCACGCGCGCTTGTCCATTGCGTGGACGTCTCGCCCGGAACGACATCAAGCGCATGCAACGACAGAACCGTGCGCGGCTCCGACATGAAAGAGCAATCCGAATGGAATGTGAGTTCGCCGCGGCCTAGCCCACCTTTGGCCTGCTCGGTCGAAACAAAATGCATGCCCTCGCTGTCGCGCGGAACGACGTCGAAGATATCCACGATATCCGCTTGCCGTTCATGACTGAGCGCCTGGTTCTTAAACACCAGAACACCGTGATCCCAGAGCAGGTTGCGGAGTTCGGCCTGATCGGCCTCGCTCATGGGATTTGAAAGGTCAGCGTCCACATAGGCGCCAAAGGGTTGGATAGGTTGCCACTTCAGCATCTGGCGCTCCTCGGTGCGGTCGGTCTCGGCCCTTGCCACGCTACGCGTCCCGCGCGCGCCATGACCACCCCTAAACCGCGCTCTGCTCGCTTTGATCGCCAATGCGAATTCTGAGCCGCGCCAGGCATCGGCCGCGTCGACTTACCGCTTTGCCCATGCATAGGTGGCCACAAAGATCGAAGGACCACGTATGGCCACGGATTATCGCGACACCAGCCCAGCTTATCGTGGCTACGCGCTCACGCTGCTGGTGGTGATGTTCACCATGGCCAACATCGATCGTTCCATTCTCTCCATCCTGATCGAACCAATTCGACACGAATATTCGCTGTCAGACACTCAGATAGGCTTGCTCACTGGCCTCGCATTCGCGATCCCACTTTCGATTGTGATCGTGCCGATAGGCATTCTCGCGGATCGAACCAACCGCATCCGACTCGTTAGCCTCCTCAATGTCGTGTGGAGCGGTCTCACGATCTTCACTGGAATGGCGCAATCGTTCCTGATGCTTGTGCTGACACGCGCGGGTCTTGGCGCGGCCGAAGCAGGCGCGGCGCCGATCTTCACTTCTCTCGCCACGGACATGTTCTCCAAGGAGACGCGCGGCAAGGTGATGGGCTGGCTCTATTTCTCGTCACCGCTCGGCGTGACGCTAGGCTTTGCGCTGGGCGGCTACATCGCCTCTCATTTTCATTGGCGCACCGCATTCTTCGTCATCGGCGCGCCGAGCCTGCTGCTTACGGTGCTTGCCATTCTCACTGTGCGCGAACCGAAGCGTGAGGTGATTGTTGGCGATCATGGCCCCGCCAAGCCATCTTCCATAGCAGCGGTTGTGGGATTGCTCCGCGAGCGCTCCGTTCTGCGCTACCTTGTATTGGCTGGCGCCTTCTCCATTGGCGGACAAGCAGCCTGCAGCGCATTCATGGCGCCATTCTTCATTCGCGTTCATGGGCTCTCGATCGAGCAAACTGGAACCATGTTGGCATTGACCTACGGCGTGGGTGGGATGATCGGCATGCCCTTGGGTGGAATTATATCCGACGCCATACACAAACGTTTCCCGGGCCGAGAGCTTGCGTTCTTCGGGTGGGTCAACGTTCTCGCCGCAATGATCGCGGCGGCCGCGTTTTTGGTCCCCAGCTGGCATGTCGCGATGGCGCTCATCGGAATTTACGCCGTGAGCGTGGTCTTCTATTACGCCGTCATCTTCGCGACCTTTATGAACGAAACCCCCGGCCACCTCCGCGCTGGCGCGGGCGCCACCATGCTACTCGCCATGAATCTTTTCGGCTACGGCCTCGCGCCACAATTCACCGGCATGGTCAGCGACCTTTCGCAATCGCTGGGTCTTGCGGATCCGCTGCGCTTCGCGCAGGTCTGTTCTGGTTCGTTGCTTATGATCGGCGGACTGTTTCTAATCCTGGCGGGGCGAGAGATTCTTCGCGCACGCGCCTCCAGCACGTCTCAACCGTCTTCGGCAAGCGCGCTCGCAAATGACTGATCGCAATTGCGCTAAACCGTCGCCCAGCGGGCTAGCGCGCTTTACACGCGTCCTCAGCGGATTTAGCGCGGCGGGATGAGCATTGAGACCGACCTCGTTGTCGTGGGCTATGGCGCGGCCGGCGCCGCCGCCGCCCTCACCGCCGCACGGCGCGGCGCCAAGGTCGCGTTGATCGAAAAGCAAAGCGCCGCACATCATTATTCCAGCACACGCATGTCTGGCGGCCTCGTCATGGGCGCCAATGATGTCGACGGCTGCGCACGCTATCTCGACGCTTGCTCCGGCGGCATGATCCCAAGCGATGTCAGCCGCGCCTGGGCCGAACGCGCGGTGAAGGTCAAAGCCTGGATGGAAACCATCGGCATCGGCTCGGTGCACATGGCTGGCGGCTGGTATCCCAAACTCAAAGGCTACGAAGCCATCGAGGTTTACGGTCCCTTGCCGAAAGGTACGGACCCGGCGTCCGTGAAAGTCGATCTGCCGACACCCGGCGAACTCAGTTTCAAATTTCCGCTCGCCTTCGGCAACGGCGAATTGCTGCATGATCTTCTGCACGACGCCATCAGCGCCGAGCCAAACATCAGCATTCATTACGGCCTCTCGGCAAAGCGCCTCGTCGAAGAGGGCGGACGCATCGTCGGCCTGGAGTGCGAGAACGGCGAAAGCTTCCGCGCCACGTATGGCGTCGTTCTCGCCTGCGGCGGCTTTGAGCAGGATCAGGAAATGATCCTGAACTACCTCAAAGCGTATCCGATCTATTTCTACGGCTCGCCCGCCAACACCGGTGACGGCGTCCGCATGGCGCAAGCTGTCGGCGCCGATCTTTGGCACATGAACCAGATGATCGGCCGCGCCGTCGGCCATTTCCAGCATCCGGACGGCCGCGAGATCACCTTCAATGTGAGCCTCAATCCGCCCGGCTACGTCATTGTCGATAAATACGGCCGCCGCTTCGCCAACGAATATCTGCAGGCGATTTCCAAGGCGAATTTCTATTACGAACTTCTCGCTTACGACGCCGATCTGCTCGAGCACCCGCGTATCCCCGCCTACTGGATTTGCGACAAGCGCCGCATCGACGCGAAGGCGCTCTCGCACGGCTCGATCGGCCATTATGCGTGGAGCAAGGACAATCGCGCCGAGATCGACATGGGCTGGATCAAGGAAGCAGCCAGCATCGAAGAGGCCGCGCGTCTCGCCGGCTGCCTCGATTCCGAAGCGGCCGCGCGCGCCGTCGCCGATTACAACGAGGCCTGCGCCAAGGGCGACGACAAATTCGGCCGCCCGGCAAACTCGCTCGTGCCGATCGATCAAGGCCCGTTCTATTGCATCCCCGTCTATCCCGGCGGCGCGACCACGAATGGCGGCCCCCGACGCGACGCGAAAGCGCGTATCCTCAACGCGCTGCGCGAACCGATTCCGGGACTATTCGGCGCGGGTGAACTCGGCGGCGCGATCGGCATGCTTTATCCGTCGCCCGGCTCCAATCTGGGTGAAGCGTTCGCCTTCGGCGCCATCGCCGCCGAGACAGCGCTTGGCGACAACGCCTAGGTTCGGCCAACCAAACGCAGCGCGCGCTTAACGACAGGCGCATCGATCATGCGCCCATTCAGCGACACCACGGCCCGCCCTTCGCGCTGCGCCGCCTCCCACGCCGCGAGAATCGCGCGCGCGTCGGCAAGCTCGGTTTCGCTCGGCGCAAACCGCGCATTGGCGATTTCGACCTGTGCGGGGTGGATGCAAAACACGCCGCTCATGCCGATCGCCCGCGCCGCATCCATCGCCGCCGCATAAGCGTCCAAATCTCGAAACTCGGCGATCGACACCGGCGCGCCCAGCGCCATCAGCCCACGCGACGCCGCCGCCAGGGCAATCTGCTTGCAGGGCAGATCAAGGCTCGCCGCGCTTGGCGCGACGCCAAGCTCCACGCTCAGATCCTCGCTGCCGAGCGCCAGCCCGGTTAAGCCCGGCACGGCGGCGATCGCGGCCGCGTCCAGCACGCCCGCGCACGTCTCCACCAGCGCGATCACTTGCGTCGCCCCCGCCGCGAGACCGCGCGCGGCTTCCACCTCGCGCACCATCTCCGCCACGATTCGCGCCTGCGCCGCGTCGTTCACTTTCGGCGCGATGACGCCAGCGACATCAGCGCTCAGCGACGCCTCCAAGTCCGCCAGCGCGGCGCGCCATGACGAATTGATGCGCACGAACACGCGCGCGCCCTTCGCGCGCAAGGCGGCCGCGATCGCGCCCACACGCGCACGCGCCTGATCCTTGTCAGCGGCGGCGACCGCGTCCTCCAGATCGAGAATGACCGCGTCCGCGCCGCGCTCATGCACGCGCGCAACCCGCTTCTCGTCATTGGCCGGGACGAACAGAAACGAACGATACATGCTCAAGCCAACTCCACGCGCGCGCTCATCGCCACCTCGCCAGCCGCGTTCTTGCACCAGAGATCGCCCGCATCATTGATGCACAGACTCGCTTCGGCGCCGTCGAACAGCGGCCGCTGCGCCCTGAACGAGAAGCCCTTCACACGCGCCATCGCCGCGCCACGCAGCACGTGATCCATCAACAATGTCGCGATGAACGGCCCCTGCACGACCAGTCCGGGATAGCCCTCAACACCAGTCGCATAAGGGCGATCATAGTGGATGCGGTGCGCGTTGAAGGTCAGCGCCGAAAAACGAAACAGCATCGTCTCATCGGGCGCAAGCACGCGCGTGCGCACGGACGCGCGCTCATCCGGCGCGCCCGCCGGCGTCGCACCGCCCGCGCCGCGATAGACGATGTCCTGCTCTTCCCGCACGATCAGCGCCCCCTCCGCGCGCACCTCGTGCGCCACCGTGACGAACACCATATCGCCGCTCGCGCCGCTCTTGGCCGTCACCTTGCTGATGGTGGACACACGCTCCGCGCGCGCGCCAATCGGCAATGGCGCATGAAAGCTCAGCCGCCCGCCGGCCCACATGCGGCGCGGCAAGTCGATCGGCGGCAGAAACCCGCCGCGCTTGGGATGCCCGTCGATATCGATTTCAGATTGACGCGCGGTCGGCAAAAAATAGAGCCAATGCGCCAAGGGCGGCGCCACGCCCGGCCCCCAAGGCGGCGTCTCGTGATCGAGCAGCGCGCAAAGCCCGCGCAAAGGCGATTCGGAAATAAAATCCGCGCGCCGCTCCTGGCGGCCTACCCAATCCTGGAACACATTGCTCAATTCATATGACCCGGCGACGCCGCCACCGTCGCGCGAGCGCGCCCCCAGATCAACCGGCCCCAACTCTCATCGGCTTCGCGATATCGCGCGGGCGGCTGGGGCTTTGTTTGAGGGTTGGCGCAATCCACTCGTCCACCCGGATAGCGGCGTGGGGGTTATCAGCCTCGACGGGAATTGCCTTCCGCGCTTTCCAAGAAACCCGACTGCCAATCGCGTGCGAGAGACCACATGCGTAAGGCCGTTCTCTACCGCTCCTCCGTACGGGAGCGGCGCAAACTGACCTTATTTCTCGAGAACTCTTTGGGAGGAAAAGTATTTTTCCCCCGATGGTGCCCAGGACTGGACTCGAACCAGCACGGAGTTACCCGCTAGTACCTGAAACTAGTGCGTCTACCAATTCCGCCACCAGGGCATCGGGCGCGCCTTGCGGCGCGATCCGAGGCGGGGGGTTTAGGCGAGCGGGCGGGCGGCGTCAATGCGGGGCGCCTCGTCGCTTGCGCCTGGGACGCAGCGGCTGGGCGTGGTAGCGGCGTGGGCCATGAAAAAGCTGACCTTTGTGCTCGCCCTGGGCCTCGCTTTGGGCCTCGCCGCATGCGCCACTGCGCCCTCCGCCCCGTCGACCGCCGGCATCGCGCCGAGCTTCGACGCCGCCCGCACCGAACAAATTCTGGCGCGGACGCAGCGTCTGCATCTGGCGCCGGACCTGTCGGCGCTGACGCCCGGCGAACGCGCCGCGGTCCAGGAGCTGCTCGCGGCGGGCGAGCGCATGCATCTTCTCTACATGGATCAGCGCCATCCCCAGGCGCTCGCGGCGGCCGCGTATCTGGAGGCGCACCCAGAACTTACCGGCGCGCGCGACCTCTTCCGCATGAATAGCGGCCCGATCGCTTCGACCTTGGACAATACGCGCGAGCCGTTTCTTTCCGTGGCGCCCGAGGCGCCGGCGCGGAACATGTACCCGCAGGGGACGACGCGCGCGACGCTGGATGCGTTCCTCGCGGCGCATCCGGAACGGCGCGATGAGTTGCTGGATGATCGCGGCGTGGTTTGGGCGGCGACGCCGCAGAACCGCCGTCGCGCGATCGCCACGCTCGATCGCCATCCCACGCTCGACACGCTGCATCCCGGCCTGCGCACGCGCTTGGAGACAAGCGAGACCTATCTCGCCGTGCCCTATTCGGTGGCGTACGCGGAGGATTTCTTCTTCATCTTCGATCGTCTGAATGCGGCGGCGGATGCTGTCGAGAGCGGCGATCCGGCGTTTGCGCGCTATCTGCGTTTGCGCGCACGCGATCTGCTGGCCGATGATTACGAAGGTGGCGATGCCGCTTGGGTGACGGGCGATTTTGTCGGCAATCTCAACGCGCAGATCGGCTCGTACGAAACCTATGACGACGCGCTTTATGGCGTGAAGACGTTCTTTTCGCTGTCGCTTCTGGTGCGCGACCGCCCGCGCAGCGCGGAATTGCAGGCGGCGCTGGCGGACATTCAGACCGTTGAAAACGCACTGCCCTACACGGGCCATCGCGAGGTCCGCACCGACATTCCGGTCGGCGTTTACAACATCATCGCCGATTTCGGCCAGGCGCGCGGCGCCAACACGGCGACGATCCTGCCGAACGAAGCTTATCTCGCGCGCCAATATGGCCGCACCATCCTGATGCGCGGCAACATCCTGCTGAACGAGGACATCTTCCAGGAAACGCATCGTGCGTTTGGCGCGGCCGTGATTGCGAGCCAAGCCAACGATATCACGCCGGAAGGCGGCTTTTACCGCACGCTCTGGCATGAAATTGGCCATTATCTGGGCGTCGATCAAACTGCGGACGGGCGCGATCTCGATGCGGCGCTGGAAGATGCGGCCGATCTGCTTGAGGAGATGAAGGCGGACCTCGTCTCGCTGACCTCGGCGCGGATTCTCAATGAACGCGGCCGGCTGACGGATGCGCAGCTGCAAGGCATCTACGCCTCCGGCATTCGCCGCGTGCTGCAGAAGAACCGCCCGCGCCGCGAGCAGCCCTACAACACGATGCAGCTGATCCAGTGGAATTGGTTCATGGAGCATGGCGCGCTGCGCTTCGAGGATGGCCGCCTGCGCATCGATTACCGGCGCTATCCCGAAGCGGTGACCAGCCTGTTGCGCGAAGTGCTGGCGATCCAGCGCGCCGGCGACCGCGACGCCGCCAACGCATTCGTCGATCGCTGGACGACATGGCGGCCCGAGCTGCACGAGGTGATCGCCGCGCGCATGCGCGAAAGCGAGCGCACGCGGTTCACGCTGGTGACGTATGAGGCGATCGACGGGCCGGCGCATTAGGCGCGTGCGCGCGGCGCGGCATCGGCTATAGAGGGAGCTTCCCCAGCCGGAGCCGCCCGCACGTGACCACCGAAGACTTCCGCACCCTCTCCGACATGATCGCCGCGCATGCCGCCTCGCAGCCCGAGGCGGCGGCGCTGATCCAGGACGAGCGGCGGGTTTCGTACCGCGAACTTGACGCGCTGATGGATCGGATCGCGGCGGCGCTGCAGCGCGACGGCGTGAAGCCGGGCGAGAGCGTGGCTGTGTGCGCCATGACCTCTATCGAATACGCGACGCTGTTTGTCGGCGCGTTGCGGGCGGGCGCGGCGGTGGCGCCGATCGCGCCCTCGTCCACGCCCGAGAGCATCGCCGGCATGGTGGCGGATTCCGGCGCCGCGCTCTTCTTCGTCGACACGGAGGTCGCCAGCGCGCTGGCCGGCGTGAGGGATCAGATCAAGGCGCAATTCATCGCGCTCGATGGCGGCGCGCACGGCCGCGCGTTCGCGGATTGGCTGGCGCCGGCGGGCGCAAAGCCCAAGCCTGTCGCGATCAATCCGGAGATGCCGTTCAACATCATCTATTCCTCCGGCACGACCGGTGCGCCAAAGGGGATCGTGCAGAGCCACGGCATGCGCTTTGGCCATGTCGCGCGCGCCCAGGCGATGGGCTACGGCCCGCAAGCGGTGTCGCTGCTGTCGACACCGCTTTATTCCAACACGACCTTGGTGGCGTTCTTTCCGACGCTGGGGCTGGGCGGCACGGTCGTGCTGATGAAGAAATTCGACGCGGCGAAATATCTCGAACTCGCACAGCGCCATCGCGTCACGCACACCATGCTGGTGCCGGTGCAATATTCGCGGCTAATGGCCCGGCCGGATTTCGACTCGTTCGACCTTTCCAGCTTCATGATGAAATTCTGCACCTCGGCGCCCTTCTCGGCGGCATTGAAGAGCGACGTGCTGAAGCGTTGGCCAGGCGGATTGGTGGAATATTTCGGCATGACCGAAGGCGGCGGCACCTGCATGCTGGTGGCGCACGCCTATCCCGACAAATTGCACACGGTCGGCCAGCCCGCGCCAGGGCACGATATCCGCGTCATCGATGAAGACGGCCAGGAGCTGCCGCGCGGCGAAGCGGGTGAGATTGTCGGCCATTCGGATCTGACGATGAGCGGCTATCACAATCGGCCGGAGCAAACCTCGGCGGCGATCTGGATTTCACCAGACGGCAAGCGCTTCGTGCGCACGGGCGATGTTGGTCGCTTCGACGCCGACGGCTTTCTCGAACTGATGGACCGCAAGAAGGACATGATCATTTCCGGCGGGTTCAACATCTATCCCAGCGACATCGAAGCCATCGTGCGCGAGCACCCGGACGTGGCCGATGTCGCGGTGGTGGGCGCGCCCTCGGCGGAATGGGGCGAGACGCCTGTGGCCTTCATCGTCTCGCGCGGCGCCTCGGCGGAAGATATCCGCGCGTTCGCCAATTCCCGCCTTGGCAAGACCCAGCGCATCGCCGAAGCGCTGCTGATCGACGAACTGCCGCGCAGCCATATCGGCAAGATTCTAAAGCGCGAATTACGCGATCAGTACGTCGCGGGGCGGCCCGGCTAGCGCCTGGAAACAAATTGCACTAAGCCCCTGCCCGATGACACCACGTAAGCTTTCCCTGACCGTCGATGGCAAGAACGTCTCGGTCTTTCTGCACAAGGGCGACCTGCCCGATAGCGTTTCGTTCAACGGCCCCGTGGCCGTGGACAGCGAGACGCTGGGCCTTTCGCTGATCCGCGATCCGCTCTGCCTTGTGCAAATCTCCGATGGCGGCGGCGAAGCGCACCTCGTGCAGCTCGACCGCGCCACCTATGACGCGCCGAATTTGAAGCGCGTGCTGACCGATCCGGCGCATCTGAAACTCTTCCATTTCGCGCGCTTCGACATCGCCATGTTCATGCGCGACCTCGGCATCGTCACGACGCCGCTCTATTGCACCAAGATCGCCTCGAAGCTGGTGCGCACCTACACTGATCGCCACGGCCTGAAGGATCTCACCAAGGAGGTGCTCGGCCGCGACATTTCTAAGGACCAGCAATCGAGCGATTGGGGCGCGCCGGAACTGAGCGACGCGCAATTGGCCTACGCCGCCTCCGACGTGCTGCACCTGCATGCGCTGAAAGACCGGCTCGACACCATGCTCGCCCGTGAAGGCCGCACCGAGATTGCCCAGTCCTGCTTCGATTTTCTTCCCACCCGCGCCGCACTCGATCTTGCCGGCTGGGAAGAGACCGACATTTTCGCGCACTCATGAGCATCGACGCTGACGAGGTGCAACGGCGCTGGCGTGGCGTTGCACGCCATTTTCCGTTGTGGCGCTTCGGTATCGATCTGTTTTTCGACGTCGATTCATGGCGCATGATCGGCGCCGACATCACCACGATGATGCTGCAAAGCAAAAATGTCCGCCGCGCCGCGCAGGCGATGGAGGGCGCATCGGCGGAAACGCTGGAAGCCTTGGCTGGAGTCGCGAAGGTCAACGAGTCGCGTTCGAACGACATTTTTCGCGCGGTTTTTCTGGGTTACGTCTCCGTGCCGATCGCCTTCGCGGCGCTGCTTTCGGACGCCGCGCCAGACGCGCTGAACGGTTTCGTTTCCGAATATTCGAGCGCAATCGTCATGATGCTGATCGGCGGCGTGCTTTTTCCGGCCGTTTATTTCTGCGGCAATTGGCGCGCCAAACAAATCGCCTGGACGATCGACCTCTATCGCGGCGGCGCGCTGAAGCCGCTGCCAGCTACGCCTTGACCACTTCCTGCTCGATCCGGCCGAAGATCGAATGACCGCGTGCGTCGCGCATGTCGATCTCGACGCGGTCGCCGTGCTTCAGGAAGCTGGTGCTGGGCTTGCCGGATTGGATCGTCTCGATCATGCGTTGTTCGGCGATGCAGGAATAGCCGCGCCCACCCTCGCTGACTGGCTTGCCGGGGCCGCCATCTTCACCGCGATTTGAAACGGTGCCTGAGCCGATGATCGCGCCCGCCGCGAGATCACGGGTCTTCGCGGCATGCGCGATGAGCTGGCCGAAATCGAAGGTCATGTCCTCGCCGGCGTCGGCGGCGCCGAAGGCTTTGCCGTTGAGGCTGACCCGCATCGGCAGATGCAATTTGCCGTCGCGCCACGCATCGCCCAGCGCATCCGGCGTCACCGCGACGGGCGAGAAGGCCGACGATGGCTTCGATTGGAAGAAGCCGAAGCCCTTTTCCAGTTCAGCCGGGATCAGATTGCGCAGGCTGACATCGTTCACGAGCATGACGAGGCGAATGCGTTTGCGTGCCTCGTCGGCGCTGATGCCGGCTTCGCAATCATCAACAATCACCGCGACCTCGGCTTCGAAATCGCAGCCCCAGGCCTCGTTTCTCAGCGGAATGCTTTCACGCGGGCCGAGAAAAGCGTCGCTGCCGCCTTGGTACATCAGCGGATCGGTCCAGAAGCTCTCCGGCATCTTGGCGCCGCGCGCCTGGCGCACCAGCGCGACGTGATTCACATAGGCCGACCCGTCAGCCCATTGATACGCGCGCGGCAGCGGCGCGGCGGCTTCGCGCTCATGGAAGCGCTCGCGCAGAATCGCGCCCGTGTTCACGCCTTCGGCGATGGAACGCAGACGCGGCTCGGCATGCGCCCAATCATCAAGTGCTGCCTGCAGCGTCGGCACTTCGGGGCCTGCATGCGCGCACCAGGCGAGATCGTCGGAAACGACGACGAGTTTGCCGTCACGGCCATGGCGAAGCGACGCAAGTTTCATGATTTCACCCAATATGGACCGCCGGCGCCCTCGCCGGCGTGCACAAGCGTTTGCAGAAGTGGAGCGCGGCGCTCCGCGCCGCATGCGCGGCAGCCGCGCGCCCCTACTTTTATGAATTGGCGCATGCCGGCGAGGGCGCCGGCGGTCCATATTGGCGTCATCGCGCGGCGTCTTTCTGATTTTCCGGCGCGGCCTTGATGAAGGCGGGATGCTGACGCGCATTTTCGTCCCACGCCACGAGACGCGGAAACGGCGCGAGATCAGTCTTGAAGCGCCGGGCGTTAGCCATTTGCGGCACGAGCAGAATGTCGGCCAGCGTTGGCGCCTCGCCAAACACGAACGGCGTCCGCGCGCGTTGCGCCGCATGATGCTCGAGCGCGGCGAAGCCAAGCTTGATCCAGTGGCGATACCATTCGCCGACATGTTCTTCGCTGGCCGAAAACTCAAGCTTGATACGCGTGAGCACGCTTGTGTTGTTCAGCGGGTGGATGTCGGCGGCGATTGTGAACGCGAAGGCGCGCACTTGGGCCGCCAGCCACGCGTCCTCCGGCACGAAGCGCGGCTCTGGATGGGTTTGATCAAGCCATTCGAGAATGGCGATTGATTGGGTGACGAGACCCTGCGGCGTATCCAGCGCCGGCACCCGCATTTGCGGGTTCTTCGAGCGATACGGCTCGCGCATCTGCTCGTCGGTTCCCGGCGCGATGTTGATCGGGATGCTCTCGTAGCCGACGCCCTTCAGATTGAGCCCGATGCGGACCCGATAAGCGGCGGACGAGCGCCAGTAATCGTAGAGCTTGAGCATGCGACCCTCTTACAGGAGCGCGGGTCTTCAGGCCCGCTTTTTTTAGCCTCGGTCACACTATGCGGGTCCGAAGACCCGCGCTCCTATATTTTTATTCCCCGAGCCGCGTCTTCGCGGCGTGCGCGGCGCGGGCTTTTTCGTGCAGCCAAGCGGCGTGTCGCGGCGCTTTCTTGGTGCGGTTCCATTCTTCGAGCATTTCCGGCGCGATGCGCCTTAGCTCCGCATATTCTTGCGCCGTGCCGGTATCCGCCGCGAGTTCGAGGCGATGGCCGTTGGGATCGAAGAAATAGATCGATTGGAAAATGCCGTGATCGGTTGGGCCGATCACGTCGAGACCTTTCGCTTCGGCGCGCGCCTTGGCGGCGAGCAGTTCGTCCATGCTGTTCACGCGGAAAGCGATGTGCTGAACCCAAGCCGGCGTATTCTCATCGCGGCCCATCGCTTTCTGCTGCGGCAGTTCGAAGAAGGCGAGCACGTTGCCGCCGCCAGCGTCGAGGAAGACGTGCATGTACGGATCGTATTCGCCGGTGGACGGCACATGATCCTCGGCGAAGGCGGTAGTATATTCCATCTCCAGCACATCGCGATAGAATTCGACCGTCTGCTTGGCGTCCTTGCAGCGGTAAGCGACGTGGTGGATGCCGTTGGTGATGGCCATTAGTGCATCTCCTTGACGCAATCGGTTGCTGATTGGAGCGCGCGGCTCCGCCGCGCTTCCACTTTCAAGAGGCGGGGCTCATTCTTCATCGGCAAAAATCTGCACGACCGGTTCTTCGCCAGCGCTCGCCCAGGCGCGATACATGCCCGGCGTGTTCATCGCCCAGGCCGCGCGGCCTTCGCCATCGAGCACGATGACGCCGCCATCGCCGGCTTCGCCCCGCGCGTTGGTCAGCGCACCAACCTCCGCGATGACGTGATCGGCCGCTTCTTGGGCGCTTTCGCCATTGAATTCCATGCGCGCGCAAATATCGCGGGCGACGCCGACGCGGATGAAGAACTCGCCCGTGCCGGTGGCGGAGACGCCGCAAACGCCGTTCCGCGCGTAGGTGCCGGCGCCGATGATCGGCGCGTCGCCGACGCGGCCCCAGCGTTTGCCCGTGGCGCCGCCGGTGGACGTACCGGCCGCGATATCGCCATGCGTATCGCGCGCAACGACGCCGACCGTGCCGAACTGGTGATCATCCGGCCACGCAACACGCGCCTCGCGCCGCGGCGCGCCCAAGGGGCGTTGCGGGATCGGCAGATTATTGCGCTGGAGATTTTGTTCGAGTTGCTGCCAACGGCGTTCGGTGAAGAAGAAGGATGGATCGACCTCTTCCAAGTTCTGCGTGCGCGCGAAGGCTTCGGCGCCTTCGCCAATCAGCATCACGTGCGGACTACGCTCCATCACCGCGCGCGCGGCGCTGATCGGATGACGCGTCCGCGTGAGACCGGCGACACTGCCTGCCGCACGGGTGCGGCCATCCATGATCGACGCGTCGAGTTCGTTGTGGCCCTCGGCCGTGAAAACGGCGCCGCGGCCTGCGTTGAACAGCGGATCGTCTTCCATCTCCTGGATGACGCCCTCCACCGCATCGAGCGACGAGCCGCCGCGCTCGAGAATGGCGCCGCCCGTATGCAGCGCGCGCTGCATGGCGGCGCGGTATTGCGCTTCGACCTCGGGCGTCAGATTCGCGCGCTCGATGACGCCCGCGCCGCCGTGGACGATGATCGACCAGCGCGGCGCGGGTTCAGGTGCGGTGGCGCAGGCTGCGAGCGCGAACGCCGCCAGTAGCGCGGCTAGCCATGCTCCCCCGCGCGCGGGGAGGATAAACATCACCCTGCCTTCAGCACGCCGCGACGGATTTGGTCGAGCTCGATCGACTCAAACAAAGCCCTGAAATTGCCCTCGCCGAAACCTTCATTGCCCTTGCGCTGAATGAATTCGAAGAAGATCGGGCCGATCGCGTCCTTGCCGAAGATTTGCAGCAACAGGCCTTGGCCTTCGCTCGGCGCGCCATCGAGAAGGATGCGGCGCTTGCGCAGCTCTTCGACCGGCTCGCCATGCCCGGGCAAGCGCGCGTCGATCAGATCGAAATAGGCCTCGATCGTGTCCTGCAGCTCGACGCCGCGATCATGCAGACGATCGACGACATCGTAGAGATTGTCGCAACCGAACGCCAAGTGCTGAATGCCCTCGCCCTTGTAGCGCTGCAGGTATTCCTCGATCTGATCGACCTTGCCTTCCTCGCCCTTCGATTCATTGAGCGGGATGCGGATCTTGCCGTCCGGGCTCGTCATCGCCTTTGAAAAGAGGCCGGTGACTTTGCCTTCGATGTCGAAATAGCGGATTTCGCGGAAATTGAAGATCTTCTCGTAATAATCCGCCCACGTCTTCATGTTGCCGCGGAAGACATTGTGCGTGAGGTGATCGAGATAGGTCAGACCGATGGAATTCTTCTTCTCATCGGCGCCTTCGATCGGCTTGAAATCGATGTCGTAGATGGTCTGCGCGCCGTAACGGTCGACCAGATAGATATGTGCGCCGCCGATGCCTTTGATCGCCGGGATATTGAGCTCCATCGGGCCGACCTTGCCCTCGACCGGCTCGGCGCCGCGCTTCACGGCCTCCTCGAACGCATGCTTGGCGTCGCGCACGCGGAACGCCATCGCGTTGGCGGACGGGCCGTGGCTCTCGCGGAAATCCGCCGCTTGGCCGCTCGGCTCCATGTTCAAGATGAAATTGATGTCGTTCTGCTTGTAGCGGACGACATTCTTGCTGCGGTGCTTGCCTACTGCGGTGAAGCCGATCTGCTCAAAATACGCGGCAAGCTTTTCTGGTTCGGGCGAGGTGAATTCGACGAACTCGAACCCGTCCGTCCCGATCGGATTCTCGAACAAATCGGCCATGGCGTTTCCTCAAAAGCTTGCGTTCTTTTCGATTTAGTTTCATTTGAAACCAATGGCAAGCGCAAAGCGAAAACCATCCTCGGCTGATTTGCTGGTCCTGGAGGAATTCCTCCCCTACCGGCTCTCGGTCCTGTCGAACCGCGTCAGCCGGGCGATCGCGTCGCGCTATGCGAAAGCGTTTGAGCTGACCATTCCGGAATGGCGCATCATTGCCGTGCTGGGGCGCAAGCCTGGTCTGACGGCCAAGCAGATCGCCGAAGCAACGGAGATGGATAAGGTCGCCGTGTCGCGCGCCGTGTCGCGCTTGATTGACGCGAGGCGCGTTGAAGCGCGCGCCGATCGCGACGATGCGCGGCGGCAGTTTCTCTCACTCACAACGCAAGGCGAGAGCGTACACGCGCGCATCGTACCCATCGCGCTGGCGAGTGAAGAAAAATTATTGAGCGCGCTCAGCGCGCGAGAACGGGCACAGCTCGACGATCTGCTCGATCGCCTGCTTGCTAGCGCTACCAAACTTTAACGGCGGTTCCACGCTCGGAACGGGAACGCATCGGCCGTTCACGCGTACGCCTCATGCTGGGGCGTAGCGAGGAGTACATCGAATGAAGCGTTCTTCATGGATCAACGCAGCCGCGTTCGCCGCTGCGTTTGGTATGGCTGCGCCAACGCTTGCGTTCGCGCAAACCGCACCGGCGCAGGCGACAGCCGCAACCTACACGGATGCGCAGATCCAGGCCTTCGCCGCCGCCAGCGCCGAGATTGACCCGATCTCGCGTTCATTGCCAACCGCAAGCGCGACGCAACGCACGGAAGCCGCGGCGCGGATTCGGACGGTCCTGCAGCAGCACAATCTGGATTCGAACACGTACAACAGCATCGCCGCACAGGCGCAAACCGACACAGCGCTCGCCGCGCGCATCAACGCAGCGCGCCCTGCGCCGGCGCAACCGGCAGCGCCGGAAACGACGCCGCCAACGCAAAACTAGAATGGTGGGAGGCGCTTTCGAGCGCCTCCCCTTTTATTGCGGCGTCAGCCGCAGCACACGGCCATTGTCTTCATCGGTGACGATCCACAAGGCGCCATCCTCGCTTTCCGCGAGATCACGGATGCGGCCGAGATTGAGATTGAAACGTTCCTCGCCGACGACACGCTCCCCTTCCAGCTCAACACGAACGAGCGCTTGCGTATTCAAGCCGGCGATCAGCACGTCGCCATGCCAGGGGAAGAGATCGCCGCGATAAAAATCCATGTCGCCCGGCGCGATGACAGGGTCCCAATAATAATTCGGCTGCTCCATGCCCGCTTGTGTGGTGATGCCTGCATTGACCGGCGCGCGGCGATATTCGAGGCCATACGAAATGACAGGCCAGCCATAGTTCAAGCCAGCGCGCGTCACGTTGAGTTCATCGCCGCCGCGCGGGCCGTGCTCGATGGTCCAGAGTTCACCCGTCTCGGGATGGAGATCGGCGCCTTGCACATTGCGGTGACCGTAAGACCAAATCTCGGCGCGCGCATTGGCGCGACCAATGAAGGGGTTATCTTGCGGAACAGAGCCGTCCGCATTGATGCGAATGACCTTGCCAAGATGCGCGGAGAGATCCTGCGCAAGCTCACGCGGCTCGTCGCGCTGGCGATCGCCGAGCGTGATGTAGAGGCGGGCCGCGCGATCAAACACAAGCCGCGAGCCAAAATGACCCGTGGAGGCCCATGCTGGATTTTGTTGGAAGATGACGCTGACGTTTTCAACACGCCTTGCGTCTTCGCTCAATCTGCCACGCGCGACGCTCGTGCCATTGGCGCCATCGCCGCGCGGCTCTGAATAGCTCCAATAGATCAGCCGATCCTGTGCGAAGCTTGGCGACAGGACGACATCAAGCAAACCGCCTTGCCCGCGCGCATCGACGGCGGGCAAGCCAGCGACCGGTTCGGAGATTTGTCCCGCGCGCGTGATCACGCGCAAACGGCCCGCGCGCTCGGTCACAAGCATGCGGCCGTCCGGCAGAAATACGATCGCCCAAGGATGCGCGACGCCGCTGGCGATCACCTCGCTTCGGATCGTAACGCCAGATCGCGCTTCCGGCGCGCGGGTTTGGCCGGCGAAGGCGGGCTGGTAATCCGTGTTGGGCGCGCCCTGCGCCACCGGCGCGCCGGTCTGGCCGCTGCTCTCCTGGCTGGCCCCACAAGCCGCGAACAACAGCGCCGAGGCAAAGACGAAAGCGCGCGATCTCAATGGGCTGCTCCACAAGCTGATGGCGCTGATTTAGGGCGCGCGGCTGATGCGCCCAGCGGGAATGCGACAGGCGGACCGCGCCGCGCGATGCGCGCGCCGCCTTGCTTCCGCCCCCTGCCCAGGCGACAAGCGCAAAGCCCATGACCACCGCCGCCACTCATTACGCCAATTTCGACTGGGAGCCCGCGCGCGAGCAGACGCTGCGCCGCGCCCGTCGGCGTTCGCGCTTGGTTGCGGCGCTGCGTCGATTTTTCGTGGCTGGCGCCGGGGCGTCGTTCGCCGCCGTGTTCGTGTTCATGACGCTCCACGCCATCGAGGGCGGCTTCAATGCCGGCCAATATTCGCCGACCGAACCGCTGCGGATGCTCAATCCGCGCTTCATCGGCAGTACCGAACAAGGCGGCCCCTACCAGCTCTCGGCCGAAATCGCCGAACGCGCGCCTGGGGAAAACCAGCCGATCGAGCTGATCTCGCCGGTCTATCGGACCGAAGCCGGAACGATCATGCTCGCCCCCCGGGGGATTTATGACGAGCAGGCCAAGACCGTCGTGTTCGACGGCGAGGTCTTATTCTCGGATAGCGGCGGCAATCGCTTCACCACCCCCAACATGGTCGTGGACCTCGAACAGGGCACTTTGACCGGCCGGGGCGGCGTCACCGGCGCCGGCCCCCTTGGCGTGCTCCAGGCCGGGGCTTATGAATTGCGGGACAGCGACCGCGCTTTGGTGCTTCGCGGCGGGGTTCGGGGACAAATTCCGGACCGCGATCAACAGAATGGGGAACAGACGCCATGAAGCCCGTAGCGCTCCTGATCGCCGCCGGCGCCTTTCTGCTTGGCGCATTCGCGGCGGCGCCCGCGCATGCGCAATTGAGCGAAAATGGCGGCCCGGTCTCCTATTCCGCTGACAATCTTGAATATTTCGACGGCGAGCGCCGGCTGGTGCTGATCGGCGATGTCGACATCGTTCAGAACGATGCGCGCCTGCGCGCCGACCGCATCACCCTGTTCTTCAGCCAATCGAGCGGCGGCGGCGCCCAGCAAGGCGGCCAGGGCGGCCTCGGCTCGGGCGACATCCAGCGCATGATCGCCGAGGGCGAAGTCTATTACGTGCGCCCGGCCCAATCGGCGCGCGGTAACCGCGCGGTTTACGAAGTGGCCCAGGACGCGGTGACCTTCACCGGCAACGTCGTGGTGGCCTCCGACGAGAACGTGATCCGCGGCGAAACCTTGGTTCTCCAGATCGGAAACCGGCGGACAACTATTCGCCCCACGCCAGGGCAGCGGGTGCGGGGTGTGTTCGTTCCCCGAAACAATCCCCAAAATTGAACCCCGAGCGGTCGGTGATAACCCGAACTTCACGAAATCTTAGCGGCGGTAGGACCATATGAGCCCCGAGGGCGCTGCACGCCGTTCGACCCAATCCGACACCGCCCAAGGCGGCCTCGGCGTGGTCTCGATCGGGAAATCCTATCGCGGCCGCCGCGTGGTGAAGGACGTTTCCCTCACCGTGAATCGCGGCGAAGTCGTCGGTCTGTTGGGCCCCAACGGAGCAGGCAAAACGACCTGCTTTTATATGATTACGGGGCTCGTACGCGTGGACCAGGGGCAAATCTTGTTGGACGGCCAGGACGTCACAACGCTGCCCATGTATCAGCGCGCAAGGCTTGGCGTGGGCTATCTCCCACAAGAGCCGTCGATCTTCCGTGGTCTGACCGTCGAACAGAACGTCATGGCGATTGTCGAACTCTCCGAGCGCAACAGCTCGAAGCGTCGCGATATCGTCGATGGGCTGCTCGCCGAGTTGCGCGTGGACCATCTGAGGGATTCTCCCGCTTCGGCCCTGTCGGGCGGCGAGCGGCGCCGGGTGGAAATCGCGCGGGCTTTGGCGACGCGGCCGTCGTTCATGTTGCTCGATGAGCCTTTCGCCGGCATCGACCCCCTCGCCATCAACGACATCCGAGAGTTGATCCTGTTTTTGAAACAGCGCGGCCTCGGCATCCTGATCACCGACCACAATGTGCGCGAAACGCTGCAGATCGTGGATCGGGCTTCGATCATGTTCGACGGCGAGGTGATGTTCGAAGGCAGCCCCCAAGAGGTGCTGGCTTCGGCGGTCGTGCGCGAAAGGTATCTCGGCAAAGATTATCACTGAGCGGGGCCGCCGATGGCGATGACCCCCCGCTTAGAGCTGCGCCAGGGCCAGGCCCTGGTGATGACGCCGCAATTGCAGCAGGCGATCAAGCTGCTGCAGCTCTCGAACATCGAGCTTCAGGAATTCGTCGAAGGCGAGCTTGAGCGCAATCCGCTGCTTGAGCGCGAGGAAGGCTCGACCGAAGCGAAGAAGGCCGAAAGCGGCGACGCGCAAGCGCTCGAGTTTGAAAGCGGCATGACCCCGGACGAAGCGGGTCTGGACGTTTCCGTCGCCGATCTCGCGCCAGATTTGAGCGCGGGCGAATTGGCCGAAGCGGGTGCGGCCCCCCTCACCGATTGGTCGAAGGCGTCGTCGGGCAAGAGCCTCGATGATCTGCCGGGCCTTGAAGAGACATTGGCGCAAGACATCACGCTCGCCGAACACCTCGACGCACAGCTTACCGAAGCAGGCTTGAGCGCGGTGGAGCGCATGATCGGCGGGGTGCTGATCGATGCGGTCGACGATTGGGGCTATATGCGCGCCGACACGCGCGAGATCGCCGGCCGCATCGGCGCCGAAGAATGCCAAGTGCTGCACGTGCTGCAAGTGATGCAGGGCTTTGAGCCGACTGGCGTGATGGCGCGCGACATTCCGGAATGCCTGACGCTGCAGCTGAAAGAGCGCGGCCGGTTCGATCCGGCGATGGAGAAGCTGATCCAGAATCTGGACCTGCTCGCGCGTGGCCATTTTGATCGCCTGATGACGGTCTGCGACGTCGATCGCGAAGACCTCACCGACATGATCGCCGAAGTGCGCGCGCTGACGCCGAAACCAGGCGCGGGCTTTGGCGGCGGCGTGGTGCAATCGGTCGCGCCGGATGTGTACGTGCGCCAGGCGCCGGACGGCATGTGGGCAGTGGAGCTCAATTCCGAAACCATGCCGCGCGTGCTGATGAACCAGCGCTATTACGCGACGGTCTCGAAAACGGCCAAACGCGAGGAAGACAAGCAATTCCTCACCGAGTGCGCGGCGAACGCATCATGGCTGGTGAAGAGCCTGGATCAGCGCGCCAGGACGATCCTGAAGGTCGCGCGTGAAATCGTGCGGCAGCAGGACGCATTCTTCGTGCATGGCGTGGCGCATCTGCGCCCGCTCAATCTGAAAACGGTCGCGGCCGCGATCGAGATGCATGAATCGACGGTGAGCCGTGTCACCTCGAACAAATATCTCTCCTGCGCGCGCGGCGTGTTCGAGTTGAAATACTTCTTCACCGCCGCGATCAACGCCGCCGATGGCGGCGAGGCGCATTCGGCCGAAGCCGTGCGCTATCAGATCAAGGGCCTGATCGACGGCGAAGGCGCCGACGATGTGCTGAGCGACGATCGCATCGTCGAAATCCTGCGCGAAAAAGGCATCGACATCGCAAGGCGCACGGTCGCGAAATATCGCGAGAGCTTGCGGATACCGAGCTCGGTAGAGCGCAAGCGCAAGATGGCGAACGGGATTTAGGCGTCACTCGATCAAAGCATAGATATCGACAACGAGTCCGGTGCGATCATCGCGCCAGACGACGTCGCGGGGGCCATATTCAGGAGGATATCTGAGAATCTCCGCCAGACTGGCCTCCCAAACATCCCAGCCCAACGCTTCGTTTCCTGTGTGTTCGATGTTGGTATACTGGAACATCCAGCCCGAGAACCCAGGATCACCTTCAGGCGAGTCACTCTCTTTCCAAAGATAGAATTTGCGATGTGGCGGTCCGATCCATTCGCCGACATATGACCGCACGGGAATCACGGGCGACGCATAAGTCACTGCGGCGCCAAGTTGAGCTTCGGTGAGTTCTGGAAATTTCGCACGAACCTCTTTCGCGCCGACGCCCGCTTGTTTCCAAAACTTCTGGACCTCAGAAACAGTGCGCGCCGTGCCGCGAATGTGAGGCTGACCCTCAAATAAGTCTGCATCCACATCAATCCATTGATCATGCCAATTACTATGCCACGGCATCACGCTTCCTCCCGCGCCGCCCATCCCTCGGTCGCCAGCATCACGGTTTTCGGGATCACTTTTTCGCCGCTGAGATAATACGCCACCATCCGGCGTGAGAGACCGAGCGCTTGCGCGGCAGCTTCTTGCGTCAGGCCGTGCGCATCCATCCAGGCGCGGAAATCCTCGACACGCATGATCTCGCCGGCTTGCTCGTCGGCCCAGCGACGCAATTGCGGCGCGCCGAAATCCATGCCGCTCGGCCATTCGATCGACCAAGCATCATCACTCAGCGCAACGCGCCCGAACTCGGCTTTCTTCTTGAGGGGCGCGAGCGCTTTGTGCGCGTCGATCAGATCACCAAGATCGACAGGCGCGACGTGGCCGTCGTCCCAAGCGATCTCCAATCGCTTGTCGCCAATCACCGCAACGCTTGTGAGCTTGCCAATCATGATCCGCTCAATTCCATCCATTTGGCGCGTAACAGCGCCTTGTTCAGCGCCGCCCATGCCAACGCTTCACGCAAATCCAAACGCCCGCTCATGGCGATGATCTCCAAGTCCTCGATCGTCACCTGCGCCGCGCCATCCCGGCCGAGCACGTGAAAGTGCGGCGGGTTGTGGTCGGCGAAATACATCGCGATCTCAGTGCTGGAGAAACGGATGAGCCTCGGCATTGGCTTCATACCATATGTGCAACCATTGCACAATACAAGCATTGGTTGGGCGCCGCAAAGTGATGCCGTTCCGTCGCAATGAGATTTTCGCCCCGCTATGGCGGGCTCACGCTTCGCATATGAAGCACCTCGCCCTCGCCGCCGCGCTCGTTCTTTCGGCTTGCGCAACCGCCGAAGCGCAAACCCCGGCTTGCCCGCCCGCCGGCTATGACCGCGCGCGCTTGGAGGCGATCAAGGCGGATGGTTGGACCATTGCCAGCGATCGCGAGCGCAATCGGTTGGCGCGGGCGCTGACGGCGTGTCTTGCATCGCCTGATCCGACGATGCGCGACGGCATCGCGTTTGAGGCTTATGCGCATTGGTTGCGCGGGCGTCAGCTCAGCGTGGAAACGATGCGCGCGCTGGCCGATGATCTTGACGCGCGCTTGGTGGCAAATGATCCGAACGGGTTCGAGCGCCCGTTTGCGGCGCTTGTGCTTTCGGAGGTCGTGCGCGCGGATCGGATCGAGGCGTATCTCGATCCAGGCGCGCGCATGCGCGCGTTGGACGATGCGCTGCGCTATTTCACCAGCGTCCGCGATTATCGCGGCTTTGACGCCGCCGAAGGCTGGCGCCATGGCGTCGCGCATGGCGCGGACGTGTTGCTGCAATTGTCGCTCAATCCGGCGTTCGGCGCTAATGAACTCGAGCGCATCGCCGACGCGGTCGCGACACAAGTCGCGCCGGATGGACATTTTTACATTTACGGCGAAAGCGAACGCTTGGCGCGGCCGATCCTGTTCATGGCGCAGCGTGGTTTGATCAGCGAGGCGCATTGGACCGCGTATTTCGCGCAATTCTCAAGCGTGGGTGAAACCCCCTATGGCTCACAAGCCGGGCTGGCCCGCATGCATAATGTGAAAGCGTTCCTGCAGGCGCTCTTCCTCAATGCGCGCCTGAGCGAGAGCAGCGCGGATGACGTGTTGTTGCCGGGCGTGGAAGCCGCGCTGCGTGCTTTGCCCTAGGCCTTGCGCACGCGCATCAACAGCACCTGGCCGAGCAACACCAGTGCTACGCCGCCGAGCGCAAGCAAGCCCCAGGTTTTTCCCTCGAACAAGGTCGAGATCGTCATCGCCACCGGCGGCGTAAGTGCTGAGATGTACGAAGCCAGCGCATAGCCGCGCCGCCGCGCCAAGCCGTAATAAAGCAGGAACGCGATCACCGAGCCGATGATCGCGAGATGCGCGAGGGAGAGCACATAGGGCCAAGTGAATTCAAACGCCCAGGCCTTGCCCGTGATCAAGGCGAAGATCGCGAGCAAGCCCGCGCCATAAGCCATCGCCCAGCCCGTTGAAGCGGCCACGCCAACGCCGACCATTTCGCCCCGGCGCGCATAGATGTTGCCCACCGCAGATGCGACGACGCCCGCCAAGGTAAGGCCAATGCCCGCCCAGGCGCGCGCGCTCATTTGCGCCGCGGCGATTTCTTCCCAGGACAACAGCGCGACGCCCGCGACACCTAAAGCCGCCGCCGCCCACGCAAGCATCGGCGCGCGTTGGCCGAAGGCGATGCGAAATCCGACCAGGTTCACGAACGCGAGCGCGGCGAACAGCACGGCGACAACAGCGGACGAGACCCGCTCCTCGGCCCAATAGACGAAGGCGTAATTGAGCGAAAACGTGAAGAAGCCCACGCCCAGCGCCGCAAGATGTTGCGCGCCGCTCAGCTTCAGCGTTTCGCCGCGCAGCGTGCACCACGCGAACAGCACCGCCGCCGCCAGCGCGAAGCGATAGGTGATCGAAATCACGGGATCGACCACGCCGAGCTGATGCGTGATCGCGTACCAAGTCGTGCCCCACGCCAGCGTGCACACGATGATGGCGATGAGATCAGCCCATCGGCCACGCGTTGGCGCCGCCTCAGCGCTTGTCTCGCCGCTCATACGTTCTCCCCTCGCGCGGGCTTCGCGCGCGCCCCGTGTTTAGGGCGCAAATGGGAACGCAAACAGCGCATTCCAGAGGCGCTGCTGGTAAAAGCGGCGAATGGCGGCAAGCGGCGTTTTTGAACCGCCATTGCGTTGACCTAAGTGCGCCTCGGGCCTACGTTTTTGCTAAGGCATCGGCCGCGCTCCTGGGGGGCGGAGCACGATCCCGAGCCCCGGGCCGCGGCGTTGCGGCAAGACCAAGGAGGCTCCTACATGCGCATACAAGTCGCCGGACGGCAGATGGATGTCGGCGAAGCATTGAGGACCAGGATCGAGGGCGAATTAGCGGGCAGCGTCAGCAAATATTTCAGTCGTGCGACTGACGCGGTGGTCACCGTTGGCCGCAATGGCGGCGCGGGCGTGGCCGTGGATTGCACGGTCCACCTCTCGTCAGGAATTTCCCTACAATCCGAAGGCCAAGGCGGCGACGCGCACAGCGCGTTCGCGGATGCGCTGGATAAGCTCGAAAAGCGCGTGCGCCGATACAAACGGCGGCTGAAGAATCATCACGCCGACAACAAATCCCCCCTTCCCGCCGAGGACGCGACAGCCTATGTGCTCGCCCCGTTAACGGAAGAAACCGAATCCGAAGCTGACGCTTCGTCAGGGGAGCACGAGGCCCCCCTGGTGATCGCCGAGACCACCGTCCCGGTGCGCACAATGACTGTTTCCATGGCGGTGATGCAGCTGGACCTGTCCAATAACCCCGCACTCCTGTTCCGGAACGCGGCCAATGGCGGTCTTAACCTTGTGTATCGGCGTGGTGACGGAAATATCGGCTGGATTGATCCGGCGCGGACGAATGGCCACGCCGGAGGTTAGGAACGCTTCGCGCGTTCGCGACGTTGGCGCCCCCCATGCAGGGCGGGGGCCAATCGGGTGAGGGAATGAACGAACTAGGCGATCTTGTCGCGTCGGAAGCGATTCTGCCGCGCCTCCTTGTTACGTCGCGGCGCCAAGCGCTGCAGCTCATGACGGAAGCGCTGGAGAGCGCGACCGGCGTTTCCGCGCGCGGCGCTTTCGACGCCGTGCTGCTGCGCGAGCGACTCTCGGGCACGGGCGTGGGCGACGGCGTCGCCATCCCGCACGCTTTGATCCCCGGCCTCAAGCAAGCCATCGGCGCCTTCGCGCGACTGGAGCCAGCGCAGGATTTCGACGCACTCGACGGCCGCCCGGCTGATCTGGTGTTCATGCTGCTGGCGCCGGCGGAGCGTGGTGGCGATCATCTGAAAGCGCTTGCCCGCGTTTCGCGGTTTTTCCGCAGCGCCGAGATGCGCGACAAGCTTCGCGCGGCGCGCGGCGCCGATGAGCTTTACGCGCTGATCGCCGGCAACCTGCATAGCGACGCCGCATGATGACCGCGGCCGACAGGCTGTTCTCGTATTTTCCGCTGATGATGACGGTCGCGGCGCTGATCGCGCTCGGCGTGTTCGCGCAATGGCCTTCGATTTGGAGCGGGCTGCTGCTGGTGCTCGTCATCTATGTGCTGCCGCCGCTGGTGCAGCGCGTGATGTTTCGCTGGGCGCCGCTGAAACAGGGCGTTGCTTGCATCGACGGTCGCAGTTTTTGCCCGTGGCTTGCCGCGCACCACATTCAGGCCTTCTACGACGCGCTGCCTTATCTGGAAGCTTTGCTGCGGGTGATCCCCGGCTTCTATTCGATGTGGCTGCGCATGTGGGGCTCACGCGTCGGCTACGGCGTGACTTGGCCGGTACGGATGGATGTGATCGACCGCCATCTGATGGAGATCGGCAATCGCGTCACCTTTGACCGCGAGGTCGAGCTGGTCGCGCACGTAAGGCAGAAAGCAGAGGGTGCTGGCTCGCGCGTGCTGGTGCGCATTGTCCGCGTGGGCTCACATTCTTTCCTCGGCGCTCGCGTGCGCGTCGGCCCCGGCGCCACGATCCCGCACAACGCCAACATCCCGGCCATGACCGTCGTCGGCGTAAACGAAACCTACGGCGAAATCGCGCGCCATCCAGACAAGGACGAAGCGCTGTTTGCGATGAGCTAATATGGACCACCGGCGCCCTCGCCGGCATGCACCGGAGTTGGCCGGCGAGGGCGCCGGCGGTCCATATTATTCCACTTCCAACCTCGCCAACAGCACACCCTCACTGACTTGCGCGCCGGGTTTGGCGTTGAGTTCGGCGAGCTTGCCGTCGAACGGCGCGGTGAGCGTGTGCTCCATCTTCATGGCTTCGAGCACGAGGATGGGATCGCCTTTCTTCAGCTTCGCGCCGGCTTTCGCGGCGACGGAGACGATTTTGCCGGGCATCGG
The DNA here is from genome assembly GCA_017303355.1 of Caulobacterales bacterium. GTDB lineage: Bacteria > Pseudomonadota > Alphaproteobacteria > Caulobacterales > Aquidulcibacteraceae > Vitreimonas. The sequence continues at coordinate 338,111 of JAFLCU010000001.1, forward strand.
CGAAAGGATTGCGCCATCGCCGGCGGTGGCTTCGTCTGCGCTGCGTTCGCCGGTGTCGAGGGTGAATTCGTAGGCTTCTCCGCGATCGAAGACGATCACAGTGTCCGCATCTCGCACAGACTCCGGTGGCCCCGGTTCGAATTTCGCGACGGCGGCGATAGCCTCACCTTCGAAACGCATCCTAACGGTCCGGCGAGCGAGTCCATTCACCCGAAACCCACGCAAGCGATCCCATGGGGACAATTGGTCGATACGTGACCGATGCTTTCGAACGTCGAAGCGCTCGCCTTCGAGGGCGGACGCCGCACGCGCCAAAACTGCTGAACTCGGCTGTGGACGTTTAAGGAGCGCATCGCCTTGAGACCCAATGAGGCCAGTATCGACGTCACCAGCGACAAAGCTGGCGTCATGGAGACATCTAGCGAGAAAGCCCGCATTCGTTCTGACTGGGGAAACCTGAAGCCGTTCGCAGGCTTCGCGGAGATCAACGATCGCCTCTGAACGCGTCGGCGCGTGAACAACGAGCTTCGCAATCATCGGATCATAAAATTGCGTGACTCGATCGCCTTGCTCGACCGCGGATTCAACGCGCACATACTTCGCGATCGGATAGAAGTGATCAAGTTGCCCTATGCTTGGCAGAAAGCCACTGTCCGGATTCTCCGCATACAACCGCGCTTCCATTGCCCAGCCGTTGATCTTCAGCTCTTCCTGCTTCAGCGGCAGCTTTTCGCCGCTGGCGACGCGGAGTTGCCATTCGACCAAGTCTTGGCCGGTGATCTCTTCCGTCACCGGGTGCTCAACCTGCAGCCGCGTGTTCATTTCCATGAACCAGATGCGATCGCCGCGCAGGCCCTCGCTGGCGTCGGCGATGAATTCGATGGTGCCGGCGCCGACATAGCTCACCGCTTTCGCCGCGAGCACCGCCGCATCGGTGACAGCTTTGCGCGTGGCGTCGTCCATGCCCGGCGCGGGGGCTTCTTCGATCACCTTCTGGTGGCGGCGTTGCAGCGAGCAATCGCGCTCGAACAGATGCACGACATTGCCGTGCGTATCGCCAAACACCTGCACCTCGATATGGCGCGGGCGTTGCACATACATTTCGAGCAGCACGCGATCGTCGCCGAACGCCGCCGCCGCTTCGCGCTTGGCTGATGCGAGCGCAGCTTTGAACTCGGCTTGTCTCTCGACCTTGCGCATGCCCTTGCCGCCGCCGCCGGCGACGGCTTTGATCAGCACCGGATAGCCGATCGCGTCGGCCTCCTTCTGCAGGCGCTCTTCGCTTTGATCTTCGCCGAGATAGCCAGGCGTCGTCGGCACGCCGGCTTCGGCCATGAGTTTCTTGGCGGCGTCTTTCAACCCCATCGCGCGGATGGAAGCCGGCGCCGGACCGATCCAGATCAGCCCCGCATCCATCACCGCCTGCGCGAAATCGGCGTTCTCGGAGAGAAAGCCGTAGCCCGGATGGATCGCCTCGGCGCCGGTTTGCTTCGCGGCCGCGATGATCTTGTCACCGCGCAGATAGCTGTCCTTCGCGGGTGACGCGCCGATGTGCACGGCGGCGTCCGCCTCAAGCACATGCAGCGCTTTGGCGTCTGCGTCGGAATAGACAGCGACAGTGCGCACGCCGAGACGCTTGCACGTCCTGTTCACACGCCGCGCAATTTCTCCGCGATTGGCGATGAGCACGGATTTCAGCATACGACGACTCCACCCCCGCCCCCTCGCGGGGCGGGGGCAGGGGGTGGGGGGCGATGGGCAGCGCGCGCTATTGCGGAACGCGCACGAATGGCGGTGCAAACTTCGTCAAACGTCAGCGCGTTTGAACGCCCCCCCTCCCCTGCCCCTCCCCCGCAAGGGGGGAGGGGTGAAGAACGGCGGGCGATCTCGCCGCGGTTTGCGATGAGGACGGATTTCAGCATCTAGGATTGTGGTGGCTGCTGTTGCTGAGCGTCACGTGCTGCGATGTCGGCGCGTATGCGCTCCATCTCCCGATCGAGATGGCCGCCGCCGGGCTTCTGCGCTCGTTGCCATTTGCGGAACAGAATGACCGGCGTGGCGATGGCGGCGAAGATCAAGTCCCCTATCGCCGTCGCCACGAGAAACGGAGACCACTGGTCCGGGGTCATGCTCCAGCCGATCATGAGGGTGTAGAGCACATTGTTCGCGAGAATGAAGAAGGCCAGAAATTTGAATTCCGGCACTCTCCAGAGAATGCCGAGGATGAGAATCCAGAAAATGATGCCGATCATTTGTGGCTCTTTACATTCTGAACACGCCGAAGCGTGTTTCTGGGATTGGCGCATTGAGTGAAGCGCTAATGGCGAGCCCTAACACATCGCGGGTTTGCGCTGGATCGATTATGCCATCATCCCACAAGCGCGCGGTGGCGTGATACGGGCTGCCCTCCGCTTCGTATCTCGCGCGGATGGGGTCTTTGAATTTTTCTTCTTCGGCCTTGGCCCAGCTTTCGCCTTTCGCTTCCATGCCGTCGCGCTTCACTTGCGCGAGCACGCTGGCGGCTTGTTCGCCGCCCATGACGGAGATGCGGGAGTTGGGCCAGGTGAAGAGGAAGCGCGGCGAATAGGCGCGGCCGCACATGCCGTAATTGCCGGCGCCGAAGGAGCCGCCGATCAGCACGGTGAATTTCGGCACTTCGGCGGAGGCGACGGCCGTCACCATCTTCGCGCCGTCCTTGGCGATGCCGCCGGCTTCGTATTTGCCGCCGACCATGAAGCCGGAAATGTTTTGCAAGAAGAGCAGCGGGATGCCGCGCTTGCAGGCAAGCTCGATGAAGTGCGCGCCCTTTTGTGCGCTCTCGCTGAACAGGATGCCGTTGTTGGCGAGGATCGCGACGGGGAAGCCCCAGATGCGCGCGAAGCCGGTGACGAGCGTCGGGCCATAGAGGGGGCGGAATTCATCCAGCTCGCTGCCGTCAACGATGCGCGCGATGACTTCGCGGACGTCATACGGTGTGCGCACGTCGTCGGGGATCACGCCATAGATGCTCTCCGCATCATAGGCGGGCGGGATCGGCTCGCGCAGATCGAGGCCGACTTTTTTCACCGTGTTCAAATTCGCCACAATGCGGCGTACGAGATGGAGCGCGTGCGCATCGTCTTGCGCGAGGTGATCGACGACGCCGCTCTTGCGCGCGTGCAGATCGCCGCCGCCGAGATCTTCGGCGCTGATCACTTCGCCGGTCGCCGCTTTCACGAGAGGAGGTCCGCCGAGGAAGATGGTGCCCTGGTTCTTGACGATGACGGTTTCGTCGCTCATCGCCGGCACGTAGGCGCCGCCGGCGGTGCATGAGCCCATGACGCACGCGATCTGCGCGATGCCCTCGCCCGACATGCGCGCCTGGTTGAAGAAGATGCGGCCAAAATGGTCGCGGTCCGGGAAGACTTCGGCTTGGTGCGGCAGGTTCGCGCCGCCGCTATCGACGAGATAGACGCACGGCAGCTTGTTCTGCATCGCGATCTCTTGCGCGCGCAGGTGCTTCTTCACCGTCATCGGAAAATACGCGCCGCCCTTCACCGTGGCGTCGTTGGCGACGATCATCACTTCACGGCCGGAAACGCGGCCAATGCCGGTGATCACGCCGGCGGCGGGCGCTTCGCCGTTGTAAAGATCGTACGCCGCAAGCGCGCCAACTTCGAGAAACGGCGCGCCGGGATCAAGCAAGCGCTCAACACGCTCGCGCGGGAGCAGCTTGTTGCGCTTGGTGTGACGCGTACGCGCCTCTTCCGGCCCGCCCAGCGCGATCTGCGCCGTGCGTTGACGCAGCTCACCCGCCAGCGCGCGATGATGCGCCGCGTTTTTGGCGAACGCTTCGCTATTGGGATCGATTTGCGATTTGAGCTTCATGCAAGACCTAACATGGACCGCCGGCGCCCTCGCCGGCATACGCCAGATCGAACAGATATCGGCGCTCGTCGGTAGCGCGCGCGCCGTGCCGGCGAGGGCGCCGGCGATCCATATTTGCACGCCATTCTGAGAGCGCAGTTCGCAATGAGCCTCATTGATCGAGACCTGGTTTAAGAATGACGCGGCCAACGCAAACGCGCGAGGTCACGCGTTCCACGCCTTCGCGCCACGCTTCAAGTGGCAAAGTTGTATCGACACGCGGCCGGAGCACGCCACGCGACCAAAGCTCCATGAGCTGTCGCGTCGTTTCGCGCCGCTTCTCAGGAAAGCGCCGGCTGAACTCCCCCGCGCGCACGCCGATGACGGAGGCGTGCTTGATCAAAGCTCGATTGACGGAAAGCGTCGGAATATCACCCGAGGCGAAGCCGATCACCAGCATGCGGCCGGCGAACGCCAAGCACGACATCGCCTCCGCGAACACATCGCCGCCTACCGGATCGAACACCACATTGACGCCGCCGCCGGAAATCTCGCGGACGACATCCTTGAACGGCTTGGCCGTATCGATCACGAGCGCATCCGGCGCGTAGGCACGCAGCGCCGCGCGCTTCTCTTCGCTGGATGCGCCGGCGATCACCTTGGCGCCGAGCGCGCGCGCGAGATCGACTGCGGCAAGGCCGACGCCACCCGCCCCTCCGAGCACCATCACCCACTCGCCCGCCTCGATGCGCGCGGCGTGAACGAGCGACACGTGCGCCGTGACATAGGCTGAAGGAAAGCACGCGGCTTCCGTAAAGCTCACGCGTTCGGGAATGGGCAGCAGACCCTGCGTCGGCGCCGCTAAATATTCCGCGAACGATCCTGTGACGGCGCCACCAGCGACACGCGCGCCGATGGCGATGTCGGCGCCCTCGCCTGCAGCCACAACTTCACCGGCAAAGTCGCCGCCGAAGATGAACGGCGTATCCGGGCGATGCTGATAGGCGCCGCGCGTCATCAACAGACCAGGAAAGCCAAGCGCCGCCGCCCGCACGCGCACCAACGACTCACCCGCCTTCAATGCTGGCGTCGGCGCCGTAACGATCTCGACGCCTTCGAACGCCTCACTCAGCGTCGTCACTTGCAGCGCGCGCATTGTTGCGGGCGTCGGTTCACTCATGCGCCAATGATCTCCCGACCGATCAGGAAGCGGCGCACTTCATTTGTGCCCGCGCCGATGTCGTAGAGCTTAGCGTCGCGGAGGAAGCGCTCAACCGGGAAGTCGCGCGTGTAGCCGGCGCCGCCGAGCGCCTGGATGGCTTCTAGCGATACTTTCACGGCGCTTTCCGACGCGTAAAGAATGGCGCCGGCTGCGTCGTGGCGCGTGGTCTTGCCGGCGTCGCAGGCTTTCGCCACGGCATAGACGTAGGCGCGCGCCGAATTGAGCGCGACGATCATGTCGGCGACCTTGGCCTGCATCAACTGGAATGAGCCGATGGCGCGGCCGAATTGTTTGCGCTCGCGCACGTAGGGCAACACGACATCGAGGCAAGCCTGCATGATGCCGAGTGGCCCGGCCGCGAGCACGGCGCGTTCATAGTCGAGGCCGCTCATCAGCACGGCGACGCCGCGATTGAGACCTCCCATGACGTTTTCTTCCGGTACTTCGCAGTCCTCAAACACCAGTTCGCCGGTGTCGGAGCCGCGCATGCCCATTTTGTCGAGCTTCTGGCTGGTGCTGAAGCCCTTCATGCCGCGCTCGATCAGGAACGCGGTGATGCCGCCCGAACCTGCTTCCGGATTCGTCTTCGCATAAACGACAAGCGTATTGGCTTCTGGCGCGTTGGTGATCCAGAACTTCGTGCCGTTCAGCACGTAGCGATCGCCTTTGTGCTCAGCGCGCAATTTCATGCTCACCACATCAGAGCCCGCACCCGCCTCGCTCATGGCCAGCGAGCCGACATGCTCGCCGCTGATCAGCTTGGGCAGATATTTCTGCTTTTGCTCAGGCGTCGCCCAACGGCGGATTTGATTGATGCAGAGATTGGAGTGCGCACCGTAGGAAAGCCCGATCGAGGCCGAGGCGCGGCTCACCTCCTCCATCGCCACCACGTGTTCGAGATAGCCGAGCCCCAGGCCGCCATCCTCTTCGGCGACGGTGATGCCGTGCAGCCCGAGCTCGCCCATTTCCGGCCAAAGCTCGCGCGGGAATTTGTTCTGCGCGTCGATCTCGGCGGCCATCGGGGCGATGCGGTCGGCGGCGTAGCGGGCCGTGGTGTCGCGGATGGCGTCGGCGGTTTCGCCGAGCTGGAAATCGAGTTGGTAGGAGTCAGTCACGGGTGGCTCCACTTCGGACCGCCGGCTTCCAGCCGGCACGGTGCACACAACCGACAATCAGCCGGCCGCTTGAAACGCCAAAGGCCGGCTGGAAGCCGACGGTCCGAAGACCGTAATTGATTTGCCAAGCCAATTGAAATTGAACGGAAGGAACAGAACTGATAGATATCACCTATGGATCGCTATCTGCTGCGCTATTTCCTGGCCGTGGCCGAGCTGGGCTCATTCTCCAAGGCGGCGGCGCGGGTGAACGTGACCCAGCCGACGCTTTCGGTCGGCATCGCCAAGCTTGAAGCGCAAGTCGGCGCGCGCCTATTCGAGCGCACAACGCGGCGGGTTTCGCTGACGCCGGCCGGCAGCCGGTTCCTCGGCCACGCGCGGCGCATCACGCAGGAATATGAAGCCGCGCTCCGCGAGGTAGCTGAAGCGCCGCGTCGTAAACGCGTCCGCGCCGGCATCCTCTCCACCATTCCCGCGCGCGATCTCGAACGCTTGGTCGCGCATCACGCCAAGCACGCGGACGGCGAAGAATTGGAATTGTTGGATTCCACCGAGCGCGACATCGCCAACCGTTTAAGTGATGGCCGGCTCGATGCGGCGCTCACCATCATGCGCCCCAGCCTGGAGAGCTTCGCGCAAGAGAAAATGCGTACTGAGCCTTACGTGCTTTTCGTTGGCGCCGGCCATAAGCTGGCACGCGCGGAAAACATCGAAGGCGGCGAACTGGCGGGCGAGACGATGATCGTACGCCGGCAATGCGAAGGCCTGCCGGAGATCAGCCGCTATTTCACCAATCGCGATGTGCGCCCGTTCTTCAGCCTGCGCACCTTGAGCGACGATCGCGCATTGAGCATGGTCGGGGCCGGGCTCGGCATCACTGTTGCGCCGGTGAGCTTCAAACAGCCAGGGCTCGCCGCGATTAAGCTCAACGGCTTCGATCTCACCCGTGAAATTGGCCTCGTTTTCTCCGACCGCGCACGCGATCAGGGCGCGCCGAGCGCGTTTGTGGAGGCCGCTCGCGCCACCTACGGCACCGCGCGTCGCAAAACGAGGTAAACGGCGCCGCCGCGCGTTGCCGCAATGCCGGGCAAATGTTACGCTTGCGGAACGTCGGGTCTCACAAGGGCGTTAGCCTCTCATGCCACCTCCAGCTCGTCCCGTTTGGACTGGGCAAATCCGGCTTGCCCTCGTGGCGTTGCCGGTGAAGCTCTATTCCGCCTTGGATTCACGCGAGAAGATCTCGTTCAACCAGATCCATGAACCGTCCAAGCAGCGCATCAAATATGAGAAGGTCGTGCCGGGTATCGGCGCGGTCGATAAGGACGAGATCGTCAAAGGCTACGAATTCTCCAAGGGCCGCTACGTCCTGTTCTCGGATGAGGAATTCGACGCGCTGAAGGTCGACTCAAGGAAGACGCTCGACATGGTGCAATTCGCGCCATCCGAGACGATCGACCCGATCTATTTCGACAAGCCCTATTACGCGCTGCCGGACGGCAAGCTGGCCGATGAGCCTTACCGCGTCGTGCGCGATGCGCTGCGCCGCTCGAAGACGGTGGGCCTCGGCCAGATCACGATGCGCGGGCGTTCCTATATCGCCGCCGTAAAGCCGTACGACGATGGACTGATCGTCGAGACCGTGCACTACGCCGAAGAGCTGCGCGCGGCGAAAGGTTTCTTCGATGAAATTCCGGACGGCAAATCCGATCCGGATTTGGTCGACCTCGCCGAGGAGCTGATCAACCGCAAGAAAGCGAAATTCGATCCGGCGAAATTCGAGGACGAGTATGCCGCGGCCGTCGAGCGCCTGGTGAAAAAGAAAATCGAGCGCCACGGTGAATTGGTGCTGGAAGACCAGGAAGAGCCCGCGCCGGATTATGGCGATAATGTCGTCTCGCTGGTCGATGCGTTGAAGAAGTCGCTCGCCAGGAAGCAAGCCGCAGGCAAAGCAGCAGCCGCAAACGACAAAGAAGAGACGCCAGCCAAACCCGGCAAGCGCCAACGCGCCGCCGCGGAAAAGGTGAAGCCCGCGCCACGCGCAAAGGCGCCAGCGAAAGCCGCGCCAAAACGCGCGAAGAAATAGCTTCGGAATAAAATGACGCGCGGCCGGTTCACCCCCCCATACCCGGATGCGCCAACGGCGCAATCAGGGGCCCATAGCCGACGCCGCCTGAGCGTATGGGCACAGGATTTGGGCTGCGCCCAATCCGGGGATTGGTGAGATGGCGCGCAAGGCGACACCTAAGCCCGCGAAGAACACGAGCGGCGTGAACAGCCTCGTCGAATACAATCGCAAGCGCGACTTCGGCAAAACCAGCGAACCGGCCGGCGGCAAACTCAAAACCGCTGGCGGCGTGTTCGTGGTGCAAAAGCACGCGGCGACGCGGCTGCATTACGATTTCCGGCTCGAGCATGACGGCGTGTTGATGAGCTGGGCGGTGCCCCAGGGCCCCTCACTCGATCCCGCGATCAAGCGCCTCGCCGTGCGAACCGAAAATCACCCGCTCGAATATGGTGCGTTCGAAGGTGTCATCCCAAAGGGCGAGTATGGCGCGGGCGCCGTGATCATCTGGGACGACGGCAAGGTCAAATGGATCAACGATCCCGATGAGGGCATGAAGAAAGGCGAGCTGAAATTCGTGTTGAGCGGCGAACGGCTCAAAGGCGAATTTCACATGGTCAAAATCAAGCCGCGCGAAGGCGAACGCAGCGAGCCGTGGCTGCTGTTCAAATCTCGCGACGCGCACGCCGGCAAGGATGATCCGACGCGCGCGGTGACGAGTATCAAGACAGGCCGCACTGTGGAGGATTTGAAAGCCAAGGGTGGCCGCGTCTGGAGCAAAGGCGGCGAACGCGCGCCGATGACGAAGGCGCCGAAATGGGGTTTCGTCGAACCGGCGCTGTGCACGCCGATCGAAACGCCGCCTGATGGCGACAAGTGGATACATGAGATCAAGTATGACGGCTATCGCATGCAAGCGGCCGTCAGCGGCGACGCAGTGCGGCTCTACACGCGCACCGGACTGGATTGGACCAGCAAGTTCAGCCACGTCGCGAACGCGCTAAGAGAGCTTGGGCTAAAGGACGTTCTGCTCGATGGTGAAGTCGCGGTAGCCGACGCAAGTGGACACACAAGCTTTTCGTCGTTGCAACGTTCGCTCGAAAACGGCGACGCTAAAGGTGTCTCCTATTTTGTGTTCGATCTGATCGCCGAGGGCGACAAGGATTTACGCAAAATGCCGCTGCTTGAGCGCAAAGCGCGGCTCGAGAAGCAGCTCGGCGGCGCATGTGCGCCGATCCGGTTTTCACCTTACGTTGAAGGCGATGGTCCGCACGTGCTGGAAGCCTTCGCCGAAAAAGGTCTCGAAGGCGTCGTTTCGAAGAAAGCTGATTCCACTTACCGTGCGGGCCGCACGCAATCATGGCTCAAGGCCAAATGCGTCAACGAACGCGAGTTCATTGTCATCGGCTACCAGCCATCGCTCAAAGGCCGTCAATTCGCGTCGCTTATGCTGGCGGAGCGCGAGAACGGAAAGCTCTCCTATCGCGGCAACGTGGGCACGGGTTTCAATGACAAGACGCTCACGTCTCTGGCCGCACAGCTTGAAAAACTCGTGCGTGCGAAGCCCGCGCTCGCAGTACCGCGCGAGGCCGCGCGCGGCGCCAAATGGGTGGAACCGAAACTCGTCGTGCAAATTAAATATGCGGATATCACGCCCGATGGCGCCGTGCGGCACGCTGTGTTTCTCGGACTGCGCGGCGACAAAAGCGCCAAAGATGTGAACGCCGAAAACGAAGCCCCCGCTCTCAGATCGCGCGTGCGCCTCACGCATCCCGATCGCGTGCTCTTCCCTGCGGCGGATATCACCAAGGCCGAATACGCGGCGTACCTGGAGATGGTTGCATCGCTTATGGGGCCACACATTTTCGGACGCCCGGTCAGCCTCGTGCGCGCGCCCGATGGCGTCGGCGGCCAGCAATTCTTTCAAAAGCACGCCATGGCCGGCGCGCCGAAAGAGATCAAAACCATTCCGATCACGGAGTCCGAAGGCAAGGCGGAGGACTATCTTACACTGCCCAACGTCGATGCACTCGTGGCGTGTGCGCAGATGTCGGCGCTGGAGCTGCACATCTGGGGCGCGCGCAATGACGACGTCGAAAAGCCTGACCGCATGGTGTTCGATCTTGACCCCGATGAGGACCTCGATTTTTCGTTCGTGAAGCGCGCGGCGTTCGACATCAAGGCGCTGCTGGACAACGCCGATCTGCCCTCCTTCGCGATGATCACCGGCGGCAAAGGCATCCACATCGTGCTAAATTTAAAGCGCCGGCACGATTGGGACGACGTGAAGGGCTTCGCGGCCGCGTTTGCGGAACAAGTCGCCGCCCTCGATCCGAAACGTTTCGTCGCGAATATGTCGAAGGCTAAGCGCAAGGGCCGCATTTTCATCGACTACCTGCGCAACGGCCGAGGCGCTACCGCGATCGCACCCTATTCGACGCGCGCCAAACCCATGGCCCCTGTGGCGTCTCCGGTGAGTTGGGATGAGCTCCGAACCATTCCGGAAGCCTCCGCGTTCAAGTTGAAAGACATGAAAGCGCGACTGGCCGAACCCGATCCATGGGCGATCTACGCCGACTCCGCCGTATCGCTGACCAAGGCGGCGCGCGCCAAGCTCGGCCTCGATTGATCTCGCGGCCCTGGACAGTCCATAAAGCGCGCTCAGGAGACTATCATGCGCCGCATCGCCCTCAGCCTCGTCCTCGCCGCCACGCTCATAGCTTGCGGCCAGCCCGAACCGCCACCGCCCGTGGAAGAGGCAGTGCGGCGCGCGCCGCCGCACTGGTTCATTTGCGACGCGATCAACGCGCCGGCCCTCTTCGTGTTCGACCGCGACGGCGCCAATGTGCGCGTGGCGGAATACGATAAGCCCAACGGCGCCATCGTGCAGCGCATCGGCTACAATGTCGGCACTGAAGAGGGTGCGGCCGGCAGCGTGACGACCGAGCTTTATCGCGACATGGGCGTCGATGGCTCGGTGCGGCAAGTCAATCCAGGCATGCTGGAGAATCCGGGCTCGGCATATACGCTGCCCTTCACGTCCATCAATATGGATAGCCGCGACATCGATTGCCGCTGGATGCCGCGCACGCGCGTGCTTGGTTTCACCGGGCGCCGCAGCTTCGTCGTATATGAAGATTCGAGCGGCGATCTAATCTATACATCGTACGATTTCGATCAGGCGGCGAACACGCGGCCAGTCGAGCTGAGCGAAAATGGCCGCACGACAACCCCGTTCAGCGTGGAGGTGCGCGACGGCACGGAAGCGACCACGCCGCAGGCCACAACCTATACGTTCGAAACCCAAGGTTTCCGTTACGTTGTGACGGTGCGCCCGGATGGCACGGGCCAATTGGATTCGTTCTTGAACGATGCGCCGCTGCAATCGGAAGGCCTTGTCGGCTTTGTTGAGGGTTCGGCGCCTGCACAATAAATTTCCATCGCGTTCGGCCAAGGTCGAAGCATCGATTTTCGGAGCATCAGATTCATGACGTTTGCAACGTTTGAGAAAAAGGGCCGTGTGGCCATCGTCACGCTGAACAAGCCAGAGAGCCGCAATGCCATCGCGACACAGCAAGATTGCGACGATCTGGCCGGCGCATTGCGTAGAGCCAATGACGATCGCGAGATCAATGCCGTGGTGCTGACGGGCGCGGGAAAATCTTTCTGCGCGGGCGGCGATTTGAAAGCTATTCGCGAGCGCACCGGCATCGGCCCGCGCGAAACGCCGGACGACACACGCGCCAATTATCGTCGTGGCGTGCACTCGGTGATCCGCGCCTTGGCGGACGTCGAGGTGGCGACGATCGCGGCGATCAACGGCCACGCCATCGGCCTTGGCCTCGACATCGGCATTCTGTGCGACATCCGCATTGCCGGCGCATCCGCTAAGATGGCGTCGAGCTTTGTGAAGGTCGGGATCATTCCGGGCGATGGCGGCGCGTGGATTTTGACCAACGCGATCGGCGCTTCTCGCGCGGCGGAATTGGTGCTGACGGGCGATACGATCGACGCTGAAGAAGCCGTGCGTTTCGGCCTCGTTAGTCGCGTCGTGCCGGATGAGTCGCTGCTGGACGAAGCGCTAAAGCTGGCCGAACGCGTCGCCGTGAACCCGCCGCGCTCCGTGCGCTTGGCGAAGCGCTTGCTGCGCGAGGCGCAGCATGGACGCTTGAGCGATGTACTTGAACTGTCGGCGGCGTTCCAGGCGCTGGCGCACGAGACGGCCGACCATAAGGAAGCCGTTGACGCCTTCACCGAAAAGCGCACGCCGAAATTCACAGGCGCTTGATGAAGCCGCTGGCCGTCGATCTCGACGGCACGTTGATCAAGACTGACCTCTTCGCACGCGGCATGGCGCGCTTCTGCGCGGCTCGACCATGGCATGCACTCGTGCTGCTCTGGTGGCTGCGACGCGGCCGAGCGCACGCGAAAGCGAAGCTCGCATCGCTCTATCCCATCGATGCAGCGTCTCTGCCCTATGACGCGCGCGTACTGGCCTGGCTGCGTGAGCAAAAGGCTGCAGGACGCATCACCGCGCTTGCCACGGCGTTTGATCAGGCGGGCGCGAACGCCGTCGCGGCGCATCTTGGCGTGTTCGATCACGTCTTCGCCTCCGATGGCCGCGGCAATCTGAAATCCGCGCGCAAGGCGGACCGATTACGGCGAGAATTCCCGGACGGCTTTGTCTACGCCGGCAATGAACGGGCCGATCTAAAAGTCTGGAGCGCGGCGGCCGCCGCGGTGATTGTAAATGCCGCGCCCGCGTTGGAGCGCGAAGCGAAGCGGCGCTTTACGGTCGAGCGCATCTTCCCGCGCGACGAAGTGGCTTGAAGCAGCGCCCGTGAGCGCCGATCTTGGCGCAAGGAGCAAAGCACATGATCCGTGTCGGCATCGGCGGCTGGAATTACGAGCCCTGGGAAGAGACCTTCTACCCGTCTGCGCTGCCGGCGGCGAAGCAGCTTGAGTATGCGAGCCGCCAGGTGACGGCGATTGAGATCAATTCCACCTTCTATCGCACACAGGGCGAGACATCGTTCAAGAAATGGGCGGCCGCGACACCCGATGATTTCATGTTCTCGGTGAAGGCGCCGCGCGCCGCCGTGCAACGCAAGGATCTGCGCGAGGCCGCGCAATCGATCGAATGGTTCTTCGATAGCGGCGTGGGTGAGCTCGGTACGAAGCTCGGCCCCGTCTTTTGGCAAATGGCGCCTTACAAGAAATTCGATCTCGCTGAGATGACCGCCTATTTCGACATGCTTCCCGAGAAGCTGAAGAAGCGCAAATTGCGCCACGCCATCGAGGTACGCCACGACAGCTTCACCGATGACGCATTCTTGAAGCTCGCGCGTGAGCGCAACATCGCGGTCGTAACGGTGGAGTCCGAAAAACACCCATTGATCGTAGAGCCGACAGCGGATTTCTCCTACGCGCGGCTTGAACTTACGCAGGCCGCCGAACCGGCCGGCTACGCCAAGCCCGCGTTGAAGAAATGGCTGAAAACGGCGCGCGACTGGGAGAAAAGCGGTGACGTCTTTCTCTATTTCATCAGCGGCGCGAAAGAGCGCAATCCCGCGGCTGCGAAGGCGATGCTCGCCTTGCTGAAGTCATGATTTCGGCGCGCTTTACCATGACTTGCCAAGCCCACGCCTTACGCACACATTAACGGGATTGAAGCGCGTTTATGCGCTCATAGAAACATCATGTCCGAAAACCGTATCGGTCACATCCGCCTGACCTCCCACCCCGGGGCCGGCGCACCCTCCCGCTTCCCCATCCATTGGGGCGCGGCAAGCGCGCGCGAGCGCGGCCCTATCATCGGCTCGGCGACGCCGGAGCGTAACGCGATCGGCGCTTATGGCGGCGCATATTCCGTCTATCGCGCGTTGGCGGTTTCCGCCGGCGCGCTGAATCCGAAAATACGCCCCGATCTCACGGATACCGCGCCCGTCGTGCAGGTCGGCCCATTCGCGCAATGGCGCGATCCCGCCAAGATCGTTTCGCTCGATCCTTGGGGCCACCTCGTCGCCGAAGCGTTCAAATCGGAGATCGAAAGCGGCGCGGACATTCGCCCAACGATCGCCATCACCAAGGCGCGACTGACGCTGCCGGAAATTCGCGAAGCGATCGACAAGGGGCGGCTGCGCGTCGACGGCTCCATCGTGCGCGAGAGCGGCGATGTCGCCGTGACGAAAGCCGCACTTGATCCGGTTTGGTATTTACCCGGAATCGCCGAACGCTTTGGCGTGAGCGAAGAGCGCTTGCGCCACACGCTGTTTGAACAAACCGGCGGGATGTACCCGGAACTCGTCACGCGGCCAGACCTTAGCGTTTTCCTCCCCCCCATCGGCGGCATCACGCTTTACATATTCGGCGATCCCGACGCGATCGCCGCCCCGAAGCGACGCCTCACGTGCCGCGTGCATGATGAATGCAACGGCTCGGACGTATTCGGCTCGGATATCTGCACCTGTCGCCCCTATCTTACGCACGGCATTGAGGAATGCGTGCGCGAGGCGCAAGCTGGCGGCGCGGGGCTAATCGTCTATAATCGCAAGGAAGGCCGCGCGCTTGGTGAGGTGACGAAATTCCTCGTCTATAACGCGCGCAAGCGTCAGCCGGGCGGCGACCAAGCCGCAACCTATTTCGAGCGCACCGAATGTGTCGCCGGCGTGCAGGATGCGCGCTTCCAGCAATTGATGCCGGATGTGTTGCACTGGCTGGGCATCACGCACATCGACCGCTTCGTCTCGATGTCGAATATGAAGTTCGATGCCATCGCCGGCAGCGGCATCAGCATCGGCGAACGCGTGCCGATCCCGGCTGACCTTGTGCCACCAGACGCCAGCGTCGAACTCGAGGCGAAGAAGGCGGCAGGCTATTACACGCCGGAAGCGCCGAGCGATGATCTCACTCGCGTGGTGGGCCGTGACCTCAAAGACTTCTGATCGCGACGCCGCGCGCGCGTTGTTGAGCGCAGGCGCCGTTCGCGCGCGCGCGAACGAAATCTGCGCGCTGGCCGAGGCCGACAAGCTGGAGTACTGGCGGCTCAACGCTGATGCGCTGCCCGCGTGCGCGGACTTTGTCGCCGAGATCGTGCGCACGAATTATCCATCGCTCGCGATTCCGTTTCATGCGCGCTGGCGGCATTTTGTATTCAACGGACGCGACCTTTGGGCCGAGACCGCGAACAACACCGCATGGATCAGCGCGGATGCGCGGGCGCGCGCTGAATTCGATCTGGCGATCACGTCGGTACTGCTCGATGCCGGCGCGGGCGCGGCGTGGCGCTACCGCGATGATCTGACCGACATCGAGGTCGCGCGCTCCGAAGGGCTCGCGCTGGCCAGCTTGCGCTTGTTCGAATGGGGCGGCTTCTCCGCCGATCCGCGCGACCCGCTTCGCGCGGACGCCGAAGCGCTGGCGCGGTTCGATGCACAATCTCTCGGCGACGCATTCCAGGTGAGTGAGCGCAATCCCCTCGCCGGCCTTGACGGGCGTGCGCGCTTGCTCAATCGGCTCGGCCATACCGTCGACGCGCATCCGCATCTGTTTGCGCTCGCGGACGGGCCGCGGCCGGGCGGCCTTTATGATTTGCTGCGCGCGCGTGTCAGCAATAACGAACTGCCGGCGCCGGTCATTCTTGAGGCATTGCTCACAGGTCTTGGGCCAATCTGGGAGAATCGGCCGAGCCTCGGCGGCGTGCCGCTCGGCGATTGCTGGGATGTGCCGGGCTTAGGTTTCGTGCCGCTACATAAGCTTTCGCAATGGCTGGCCTATTCGCTGATCGAACCGCTGGAGCGCGCCGGCGTGCGCGTGACGGATATCGATGGCCTGACGGGGCTTGCCGAGTATCGGAACGGCGGCCTCTTCATTGACGCTGGCGTACTTGAATTGCGAGATGCGGCAGCGCTTGCGCGCGTGCATGACGTTTCCGACCCGCTCGTTGTGACGTGGCGTTCGATGATCGTCGCACTGCTGGATCGCATCGCCCCGCTCGTGCGCGAACGTTTGGGCGTAACGGCGGATGCGTTTCCGCTCGCGCGCGTGCTTGAAGGCGGCACCTGGGCGGCAGGCCGCGCGATCGCAAAGCGAAAGCGCGCCGATGGCGGCCCGCCTCTTCTCATTCATAGCGACGGCACGGTGTTTTGATGCAAGGCGTAACCATCGTCGATCATCCCTTGGTGCAGCACAAGATCACGATCCTGCGCGACAAGGAAACATCGACGCGTTCTTTTCGCGGCCTGTTGCGCGAGATCGCGACGCTGCTTTGCTACGAGGTGACGCGCGATCTGCCGCTTGAGGACGTTGAGATCGAAACGCCGGTCGCCACGATGCGCGGCAAGCAGCTCGCGGGAAAGAAGCTGGTGTTTGCGCCGATTTTGCGCGCCGGCATGGGATTGCTCGATGGCATGCTTGAACTCGTGCCATCGGCGCGCGTGGCGCATATTGGGCTTTATCGCGATCCGAGGACGCTGAAGGCCGTCGAGTATTATTTCAAAGCGCCGAGCGATGTGGCCGAGCGGCTTGTGATCGTGATCGATCCGATGCTGGCGACGGGCCACACGGCTGTCGCCGCGATCGATCGGCTCAAGGAATATGGTGTAAGACACATACGCTTCGTCTGCGTGCTCGCCGCACCCGAAGGCGTCGACGTGGTGCGCGGACACCATCCCGATGTCGAAATCTGGACTGCGGCGATCGACGAACGCCTCAACGACCATTCCTACATCGTGCCCGGCCTCGGCGACGCCGGGGACCGCATCTACGGCACGAAATAGCGTTAGCGCAGGCTGGCGTTGATCTTTTCGAGCGCGCTGAGCGGCGGGATCAGCTCTTGATCGGTGAGCTTGTTGAGCTGGCAGGCGACGGTGTTCAGGCCGTCGTGCAGATCACTCGCGTCCGGATCGACATAGAGCAGCCCGGTTACGATCTCGCCTTCCGCCGCTTTGCGCGCGAGATAGCCGAGTGCTGCGTTGCGATCGGTTGAATCGTAATCGTCTTCCAATTTGCGCAGGCGCAGGATCGAGCCGTCATGCTGGACGACCTCCTTCAGCTCGCCCGGCTTGTAGTCGGCGCGGATCGGCGCGCGCGGGCTGATCACGTCCATACGATTTACGGCTTCGTTGTGCTCGCGCACGTAATCGAAGCTCTTGGTCGAACCGACGTGATTGTTGAACGCCACGCACGGGCTGATCACATCGATGAAGGACGTGCCCTTGTGCGAGAGCGCGCCTTTGATCAGCGGCACGAGCTGCGATTTGTCGCCAGAGAATGAACGGCCCACATAGGTGGCGCCAAGCTGCAGCGCGAGCATGACAAGATCGATGGCGCTATCCTTGTTCTCCGCGCCTTTCTTGGCTTTTGAGCCTTTGTCGGAGGTGGCGGAGAATTGGCCCTTGGTGAGGCCATATACGCCGTTATTCTCGCAGATATAGGTCATGTTCACGCCACGGCGCACCGCGTGACAGAATTGGCCGAGACCGATCGAGGCGCTATCGCCATCGCCCGAGACGCCGAGATAGATCAAATCCTTGGCCGCGATGTTCGCACCCGTCAGCACGGAAGGCATCCGCCCGTGCACGGCGTTGAAGCCGTGCGCGGGGCTGACGAAATAGTCCGGCGTTTTCGACGAGCAGCCGATGCCGGAGAATTTCGCGAGCCGATGCGGTTCGAGGTCGATCTCGAAGCACGCTTGAATGATCGCGGCGCTGATCGAGTCGTGGCCGCAGCCGGCGCAGAGCGTGGAGATGCGCCCCTCATAGTCGCGGCGCGTGAAGCCAACGGCATTGCGCTCGAGCGACGGGTGATGCAGCGGCGGTTTGGCGAGATAAGTCATTTCGCTTTCTCCGGCAGCGCGGCGGCTTGGCCAGCCTGCAGCTTCTCGGTGATGTCCTTGATGATGAAGCGCGCGGTGATCGGCGTGCCGTCATAATGCAGCACCGAGACAAGGCGCGCGGGATGCACGCCGCCCTCGTTCACCAGCAGTGACTTGAGCTGTCCGTCGCGGTTTTGCTCGACGACAAAAACTTGCTCATGGTCGCGGATGAAATCGAACACC
The DNA here is from genome assembly GCA_017303355.1 of Caulobacterales bacterium. Taxonomy (GTDB): domain Bacteria; phylum Pseudomonadota; class Alphaproteobacteria; order Caulobacterales; family Aquidulcibacteraceae; genus Vitreimonas. The sequence goes on from JAFLCU010000001.1 coordinate 356,413, forward strand.
TCGTTGTTGAACGGGAAGGCGCGTACACGCAGCGCGTCGAGGTGGATGCCGTGGCTCTCCATCGCGCAGAGCGCTTCTTCCATCGCCGGGTCCGTCGAGCCCATATAGATCACGCCATCGGGCGCACGCTTCTTGGCCTTCTTTATGATGGGCGCGGGCACATGGGATTTCATCGTCTCCCATTTGCGCAGCAGGCGCGCCATGCCCTCGGTGTAGTCCTCGCCCTTCTCGGAATAGCGCGCGTCCTTGTCGTGGCTTGAGCCGCGGGTGAAATACGAGCCCTTGGTCGGGTGCGTGCCTGGATAGGTGCGATATGGCACCGCGTCGCCATCGACATCGCGATAGCGGCCGAACGGCACGCCCTGCTCCAGATGCTCATACGTCAGCACCTTGCCGCGATTGAGCCTACGCTTCTCATCCCATTTGAACGGCTCGGTGAGCCATTCCTGCATGCCGATATCGAGCTCGAGCATGACGAACACGGTCGTCTGGAAGAAATCCGAAAGATCGAACGCCTGCGCGCCCATTTCGAACGCTTCGGTTGGGTTGGCCGGAAACAGCATCGGATGCTTAGTGTCGCCGTGCGAGGCGTAAGCCGCGAGCAACAAATCCGATTGTTGCGTGCGCGTCGGCATGCCGGTTGACGGCCCGCCCCGCTGCACATCGAAAATCACCGCTGGGATTTCGGCGTAATACGAGAAGCCGACGAATTCGTTCATCAGCGAAATGCCGGGGCCAGAGGTGCAGGTGAAGGCGCGCGAGCCCGCCCAGCCCGCGCCCATCACCATGCCGATCGAGGCGATTTCATCTTCGGCCTGCACGATGGCGAAGCGGTTCTTCCCATCCGCGTCCTTGCGCAGCATGGTGCAATATTTCTGGAAACTCTCGGCCAGCGACGTTGATGGCGTGATCGGATACCAAGCGCAGAAGGTCGCACCGCCATAGACGGCGCCGAGGGCGGCGGCATCATTGCCTTCGGCGAAGATGCGATCGCCGACTTTGTCGCTGCGCTTGATGCGCAAACCGATTGGCGGAATGTTCGCTTCGGCGTAGGCGCGGCCCAATTCGAAGGCGCGGAAGTTCGGCTCGATCAGCTTGTCCTTGCCTTTGAATTCCTCGGTGAGCAGCTGCTTCACCGTATCGGCTTCAAGCCCGAGCAATTGCGCGAGTACGCCGACATAACAGATATTCTTGAACAGCTGCCGTTCGCGCGGGATCGAGAATTCGGTCGCGATCAATTCGGTGAGCGGCGCGCCGATGACGTTGATGTCGTCGCGAAATTTCGACGCCGGCAGCGGCTTCGATGAATCGTACAGCAGATACCCGCCCGGCATGATCTCCTTGAGATCGGCATCCCAGGTCTGCGGGTTCATCGCGACCATGAGATCGACGCCGCCGCGCCGGCCGAGCCAACCGGCCTCGGAAACCCGCACCTCATACCAAGTGGGCAAGCCTTGGATGTTCGACGGGAAAATGTTGCGCGCGCCCACCGGCACGCCCATGCGCAGGATCACTTTCGCGAACATCCCGTTCGCGCTCGCGGAGCCTGACCCGTTCACATTGGCGAATTTGACGACGAAATCGTTGGTCGCGGCGATCGGCTTAGTCATGTTGGTGTGTGCGCTCGCTACCCGTCATCAAAGGCGGCCCAGTCCGCCCCCAAGCCCACGAACAATAGCCCGCCGCGTCGCGAAACGGAACCCGAAAGCCTAGCTTTGCTGTGCGGCGGCCGGTGGCGGGTGCTGGCCGCTGAACACGATTGCTGCGTCGCCGAAGGCGTTGCGATAGCGTTCAAGCTTTGTGAAGCTGATGGTGCGATATCCCATCACCGGCTCGATCACGACGAAATGGCCGTTGCCGTGGCCGACCACGAGCAAATAATGATCGACCATGGCCAAGTCGGTGAATTCGGACACGCGCCCGGCGCGGTGCATGAGAGAATTGCGAACGATTCCCAACACGGGCGCGTCGCCGCCGGGCATCACGCGCTGTTGCACATAGATGGAGGGCAAACGCACCGGCACAAGTACCGGCCGGCCACGCTCCAGCTCCTGGGTGATCTGGTCTTGATTGAGCCGCACCGCGCTCGCGATCAGATCGTTGTCACGGGCGAGTTGCATGACCTCCGCCATACTGTAGCCCGAGGGCGAGGTCGGTGGATGATCGCGAAACAATGCTTCGCCCGCCACGGAGCCGGCGCCGTTCCAATAATTGATCACGCTCGCCAGCACATGCGCGCCGCATGAGGGGCCAGAATACTGGCGATCATGTTCGACCGGAAGCACTAAAGCGTCCGGAGAACTCATCTCTCGATCGAAGACCTCGAAACTGTTTCTGCCGCTGTGCGCGGCGAACTCCTGGATATTGGAGTTCGGGCTGATGGCGCAGCCGGCCGCGCACAGTCCAAGCAGAAACGCGCCGAGGCTGGCGCGCGACGGGATCAATCGGCGACCACCACGGCGATGACGATGACGCCGGCGAGGATGCCAAGCAACAGCCATTGATTGTCGGTGATGCCGGCCTGGTATTGCGCGGCTTCTTCTCCCGACAGAACACGGACCTCATAGCCCTGCTCTTGCAACGCGACGGCGCGATCCGAGGCCGCCTGGTCGAGACCGTAGGCTCGGAGCTCCTGCGCGGTGAAAGTTTGCGGCGTGGCGGAGCGGAATTGCGTTTCCGCGAAGGCCGGGGCGGTGATAAGGGCGGCGCTCATGGCGAGCGCGACAGCAAAACGGGTCATGGGAAATCCCCTTTCAAGTGAGGCGTGGTTCTACGGCACACAAAGTTTAAGCGTCGCGCGCGTGCTCGGCGCTGCGCCGTGTGCAAACGACGCCTCAAACAAAAGTTAGTTCCGTATCCACCGCGCCTCACGAGATTACGTCTCGTCCATGCTGCGGCGCGGCGTTACTCGGCGGCGACGGGTTTCGGTGCGCGCTTCGGCTTTACGGACTTGGCGCTGCAACCGGCATGCGTGATGTCGAGATAGAATTGCTGCATGTCCCACGCGCCGGTTGGGCAACGCTCCGCGCACAAGCCGCAATGCAAGCAGACGTCCTCATCTTTCACCATGACGCGGCCGGTTTTGAGGTCGTCGCCGATATAGAGGTCTTGCGTGAGATTGAGTGCGGGCGCGTTAAGGCGATCGCGAAGCTCCGTCTCCTCACCATTCTCGGTGAAGGTGATGCAATCCATCGGGCAGATATCGACGCAGGCGTCGCATTCGATGCAGAGCTTGCCGGCGAACACGGTCTGCACGTCGCAATTCAGGCAGCGTTGCGCTTCCTTGTAGCCGAGCAGCGGATCGAAGCCCTTCTCGACCTCGACCTTCACATTGCGCAGCGCCACTTCGTTTTCGACCATCGGCACTTTGTAGCGAAGGTCGAGCGAGACATCGTTGTCATAGCTCCATTCATGGATGCCCATCTTGGTGGACACCATCGAGGTTCCTGGCGGCGGACGCTTCTTTACGTCCTGGCCCGTCAGGAAGAGATCGATCGACACGGCCGCGTCGTGGCCATGCGCGACCGCCCAGATGATGTTCTTCGGGCCGAAGGCGGCGTCACCGCCGAAGAAGACGTTCGGAATGGTCGATTGGAACGTGGCCTGATCGACAACGGGCATGTCCCATTTGTCGAAATCCATGCCGATGTCGCGCTCGATCCAGGGGAACGAATTCTCCTGGCCGACCGCCATCAGCACGTCGTCGCACTCATAATGCACGTCCGGCTCACCGGTCGGCTCGAGCTTCTTTTTCCCGTCTTTCTCGACCCAGTGCATTTTCGTGAACCACACGCCGGTCAGCTTGCCGTTCTCGTGCGTGAACTCGCGTGGATTATGGAAATTGATGATCGGGATGCCTTCGTGCTGGGCGTCTTCCTTTTCCCAGGGGCTGGCTTTCATCTCGTCAAAGCCGGAACGCACGATCACCTTCACGTCTTCGCCGCCCAAGCGGCGCGAGGTGCGGCAGCAATCCATCGCCGTGTTGCCGCCGCCAAGCACGATCACGCGCTTGCCGATCTTGTCGATGTGCTCGAACGAGACGTTGGAAAGCCAATCGATGCCGATATGGACGTTGGCGGCAGCTTCCTTCTGGCCCGGCAGATTGAGGTCGCGGCCGCGCGGCGCGCCGGTGCCGACGAAAACCGCGTCATAGCCTTCAGCCAGCACGGCTTTCAGCGAATCCACGCGCTTGCCGAAATGCGTCACCGGTTCGTAGGCGAGGATGTAATTCACCTCTTCGTCGATCACGCTTTCCGGCAGGCGGAAGCGCGGGATCTGGGTGCGGATCATGCCGCCGCCCTTGGCTTCGCCATCATAGATGTGAACTTCGTAGCCCAGCGGCAGCAAATCGCGCGCCACCGTCAGCGATGCGGGCCCCGCGCCAATGCAGACAACGCGCTTACCGTTCTTCTTCACCGCCTTCGGCGGCATGAGCTGCGAAACCTCGCCCTTGTTATCGGCGGCGACGCGCTTCAGGCGGCAGATCGCCACCGGTTCGTCTTCCACACGGCCACGCCGGCACGCCGGCTCACAGGGGCGATCGCAGGTGCGGCCGAGAATTCCCGGAAACACGTTCGACTTCCAATTGACCATGTACGCGTCGGCGTAACGCTGCGCGGCGATCAAGCGGATGTATTCAGGGACAGGCGTATGCGCGGGGCAAGCCCATTGGCAGTCGACGACTTTATGAAAATAGTCCGGCTGCCCGATGTCGGTGGGCTTCAAGACGCCTCCTCCTGGCTCTATTGCGTCAACCTAAAGCGCAACGCGCGCCACGCAAGCGATGGTGTTGCGATCGATTCTCAGCGTGGCCCGATTTCGAACCGCAACGTCGCCACGCCATCGACGCCGCACGTGACCTGATCCCCCGCGACGAGCGGGCCGACGCCGGATGGTGTGCCGGTGAACACCAGATCGCCCGCGCGCAATGCCCAGGACCGCGAAAGGTGCGCGATGATTTCTGGAACGCTCCAGATCATGTCGGCGATGTCGGCGCCCTGTTTGGTCTGCCCGTTCACGGAGAGCCAGATGCGGCCCCGCGCCGGATGCCCCACCGCTGACGCAGGGCGCAGCGCGCTCAACGGCGCTGAATTGTCGAACGCCTTGGCGGCGTCCCATGGGGCGCCGCCTTTCTTGGCTTCAGCCTGGCGGTCGCGCCGGGTGAGATCGACGCCGACGCCATAGCCCCAGATGTGGGATAGCGCGTCGGTTTCGACAATGTTCACGCCGGCCTTGCCGATCGCCAGCACGAGTTCGACCTCGTAGTGCAGATTATCGGTGTTCAGCGCGTACGGGATCGTAGCGCCGTCCGGGACCACCGCGTCAGCGGGTTTCGAGAAAAAGATCGGCGGCTCGCTCTTGGGGTCATTGCCCATTTCGCGAACGTGGTCGGCGTAATTACGCCCTACGCAGAATATGCGCCGGATCGGAAATCGCCCGCCGCCGTCGATTGTGGCGAAAGCTTGGGGCGGCGGATCAAGAACGAAGCTCATACGCGCTTCAAGCACGCGCCTTGCGCGCTGGCAAACTCGCGTTGGCGGGGAAAGCGACGAGCACTGCGTACAATCGCTTGCGCCTGACCCATTGGTGCTGGATTCTATGCATTCTTCCGCAAGGGGCGGTGCATGGAATGGCTGGTCATCCTTGGCCTTGGCGCCTGGGTGTGGCTGCAATCACGGCGCATCGACGCGTTGACGCGACGGCTCGATGAGCTGGACCGCGCTCAGGCCGCGCCGGCGCCGGGGCCTTGGCGCGCGCCAAGCGAACCCACAACAAGCGCCCTCGCTGAAGCGCCCCTCATTCTCGATACGCCGCTGCCGCCGCTCCAAGAGGAGCCCCTGCTGCTGACCGTGCCGGCGCCGCCCGAGGAAGAGCCGCTGCTGCTCGACACGCCCGTGCCCGAAGCCGCGAACGAAGAAGACGCGGAAGCCTTCAAAGGGCGCGTGCTGCCCTACGAGCCGCCGAGCGCGCGCAAACCGCCGCCACCGTCGCGGCGTGCGCTTGAAAACTGGATCGCCGAGAACGGGCTCGCTTGGCTCGGCGGGGGCGCGGCGGCGCTCGCCGGCATTTTCGCGGTTCCGCTATTGATCGCGCAATCCTGGTTCACGCCCGCGGTGCAGATGTCTTGCGCCTTCATCCTGGGCGTCATGTTTATTGGCCTCAGCGAGTGGGCGCGCCGCATCGGCATTGCGCGTCCGCCTGGGCACCCCCTGGTCGCCGCGTTGCTCGCCGGCGCCGGCGCCGCGACGCTCTACGCAACCGCCTGGGGCGCGCATGGCTTGCACGGCTTGATCGGGCCGTGGACGGCCACGGTGTTTCTCCTGATTTGCGCGCTGCTGCTGGCGGCGCTTTCATTCCTGCACGGCCAAGCGTTCGGCGTGCTGGCCATCGCCGCCGCGATGCTAACGCCCGCGCTCGCCAGCTTCGTTGTCTGGCCATCCTACGCTGTGACGCTGTTTGTGTGCGGCGTGGCGGCGTCTGGGTTCGCGCTCGCGGCATTGCGTAGATGGGGCTGGGTCGCCGTCGCCACAATGGCGGGGCTCTATTTCTGGTTCGCGGCGGCGATTGCTGTTGCTGAAACGACGCGTGCGTTGACGCTTCTCGGCTTCGCTGGCCTCGGCGGCGTGGCGCTCGCGCTTCGCCCGCCCGCCGACGAAACGCTTCAGACCGGACTGACATGGCGGCGCACGATCGGCGCTCTGCCGGCGGCGGCGATCGCGATTTCGGCCGTGCTGCTGCTTTGGGTGTGGTTTGCGACGTCGTCGTCGCTGACGGGCGCGGTGCGCGGCCCCGCAAGCATTGGCGCCATTCTTGTCGCGCTCTCGGCGCTGGCCGTGCGCGCGCGCGTGGCGCCGCCGGCGACGCTTGCGGTCGCGATTGGCGCGCTTGTGTTCGGGTTCATGGCGCACTTGGCGACGCGCATGAGCTACGGCCCGCCGAGCGCGGATTTCTTCGCCTTCATCGTGCTCGCCGCCGCCGTGGTCGCCGCGTCCGCGATCGGCGCCAAAGCGCATCATAGCGCGCGCTTGCTGGTGGCCGGCTTCGGCGCCGGCGGTACGGCCATGCTCATCTTGCTCGCCGCGTCGTCGCGCGGCGATTGGAACAGCTTGCCCGCCGCCGCTGCTTTGTTCAGCGGCGCGATCTTGCTTGCGGCGTGCGCGTGGCGCACCGCGCGCGATGCGCCGGACGCCGCGCAGGATACGGTGGTGGATTTCTGGGCTGGCGCCGGCGCCCTGCTTTTGCTGCTCGGCTTTGAGTCCATCTTCCACGGCTACGTGAACACGATCATGGACGCCGCGCTCGCGGGGAGCTTCGCGGCGGCGTTCGGATGGAAACGCTGGAGGGTGCTGCGGTTCGCGGCGTTGGGCGCGGCCGTATTCTCGCTCGGCCACGCGCTCTCCGCCGACGTCTTCGCCGACACGATCGCGGGCGTTCGCCCGGTCTGGGGCACGTTGCTGCTGCTCGGCGGAACGAGCGCATTGCTCTTCCTTGCCGGGCGCGTGGCTGAACGCGCCGAGCCGCGCGGCATGATGGCGGAATCATTGAGCGTCGCGGGCGTCTTCGCCGCTTTGATCGGCGTCTTCTTGGCGCTGCGCTGGCTCGCCACGGAGGGCGGCGGCGGCGTGCTCGATGAGTTCACGCAATCATCGTTGAGCGCGCTGAGCCTGGCGATCGCCGGGCAGATCACCTTGGCGCGCGCGGGCGAGGAGCGCGGCTTGATCGCCAAATGGCGCGGGCATGTCCTGCTGGGCGCCGGCCTCTTGCTGACGCTGTTCGTCGCGGGGCTTGGCGCAAATCCGTGGTGGGGCGCGAACGCGGCGACGATCACCGGACCGGCTTTGTTCAATGGCATGCTGATCGCCTATCTGGCGCCGGCGGCGCTGGCGCTCTACGCGGCGCGGCGGCTTTATGAGCGCCAGCTTTGGTCGGCGCGCGTGTTCGCGAGCGCGGGCGGCGTGCTGCTTTTGCTGTGGGCGGCGCTGGAGCTGCGCCGCTGGTTCCACGGCGTCGACATGGCGCATGCGCAGGTCGGCGTGTTCGAGGGCGCGTGCTATGCGTTGCTCTTCCTCGTCAGCGCGCTTGCGATCACCGTCACCGGACGGGCGCGGGAACCGCGCCACGCCGCGCAACCCTTCACCCATGATCTCATTCTGATCTCGCGCGGCGGCGCCTGGGTTGGATTGATCGCGGCGTTGTTGCTGATGCTGCTGGTGCGCCACCCTTGGTGGGGCGCGCAATTCGCGCCCGATAGCGACGCCGCCTCCACCGGATGGGCGACGCTGGCGCAATTCGCCGGCGTGATGCTGAGCCTTTTGCTTGGCCGCGCGCTCTCACGTTCGCGCGCCGCCGACATTACCCGGTTCGCGGCCGCGGCCAGCGCGGTGCTGCTGGCGTGGAGCTTCGGCCACGCCGGCATACGCTGGCTTCACCATGGCGGCGCGATGGATGACGCAACGCCGCTTTCGGGCAGCGAAGGCTTGCTGCATGCGTTATGGCCGCTGGCGTTGGCGTGCGGTGGCGCATTCCTCGCTTTGCGCGCGCCCGGTCGCGATACAGTCCGTGCGTACCTCTATGATCTGCTGGCGATCTTCGCGACGGCGGTGTGGCCGGCGCTCGGCTTCGCGGGCTTGGGCTATTGGCTCACCTTCAATCCGTATTGGGGCTTTGCGCCGGCGGATATGTCGTCGCTTACGTCGGCCGGCTTTAGCCTTGCGCTGTTCGCGGCGGCCGCGTGGCTGAGCGCGATGTCGCCGGATATGCCGCGTATTCGCGGGCGCGACTGGTTCGAGCGCTTCGCCACCATCGCCTGCATCGCGCATCTGTTCACGGGCGCGACGCTCGCGGTGCGGCGCCTCTATCACGCGACCGAGATCAGCGAAGCGCCGACGCTCGACGTTGAGATGTGGACGTATTCGGCGGTGTGGGCGCTGTTTGGCGCGGGTGCGTTCTGGCTTGGCGCGCAACGACGCGAGGCCGTGCTGCGCTGGAGCGGACTGGTTATCCTGTTGGGCGCGACGGCTTACGTGTTCTTCCTCACGCTCACGCGGTTGCGCGGCATTGTGCAATTCGGCTCGGTGCTTGGGCTCGCGGCCGTGTTGCTGGGCGTCGCCTGGTTCGCGCGGACGTATCAGGCCGGCCCGAAACTCTCCGGCCCGCGCGACATGCAGGCGATTACCCCAGCCGCGCGGCGTGAAAGGCGACGTGCTCGGCGATATAGGTCGCCATGAAGAAGTACGAGTGATCGTAACCTTCATGACGGCGCAGCGTGAGCTTTTGGCCAGCCTTCGCCGCCGCTGCTTCCAGCAAGTCGAGCTTCAACTGGTTTTCAAGGAATGGATCGCCAAGGCCCTGATCGATGAGAATATCATCGAACGGCTTGGCCTTGCCGGCTTCGATCAGCAGCGCGGAATCGTGCGCCTTCCAAGTTTCGCGATCGGCGCCGAGATAGGCGCTGAACGCCTTCTCGCCCCATGGGCACCGCGTCGGCGACGAGATCGGCGCGAAGGCCGAGACGCCGCGAAACAGGTTCGGATGCTTCATCGCTAAAGTCAGCGCGCCGTGCCCGCCCATGGAATGACCAAGGATCGAACGCCGCGCCTGCAAGGGAAACGCCGCTTCGACAGCGGCGATGAGGTCGCGCGTGACGTAGCTTTCCATCTTGAAATGCGCCGCCCAGGGCGCTTGCGTCGCGTCGATGTAAAAGCCCGCGCCCTGCCCCAGATCATAGGCTGGATCGTCGGCCACGCCCTCGCCGCGCGGCGACGTATCTGGCGCGACGATCGCCACGCCATGGCGCGCCGCCGCTTCATAGGCGCCGGCCTTGGTGGTGAAATTGTCTTCCGTGCAGGTGAGGCCGGACAGCCAGATCAGGTACGGGAACGGGCCCTCGCCTGGCGGCGTGAAGACCGAGAGCGTCATCTTCGTGCCGGTGGCGGCGCTTTGGTGGTGCGCGTACGCGAGCGCACCCCCGTGAACGCGATGTGTCTTGGTGATGTCCATGCGCGCTCTCTAGCGCGTAAGGCGGGATTTCGGAAGAATGGCGTCCAAGAAGAGCGTGCGCCGGTGTTTGCAGGTTGGAGCGCGCGGCTCCGCCGCGCATGCGCCGCGGAGCGGCGCGCTCCCTTCTTTCAAGGGTTGTGCTCACGCCGGCGGGGACGCCGGCGGTCCAAGAAGATTGCGCCCAGCACGTTTGGCCGCGTGGAGCTTGGGCTCCGCGCGGTTGTGGGGATGATAGGTGCCGGCTGGAAGCCGGCGGTCCGATGGGATTTAGGACGAGTCAGCGACGGCCGGCATGGGGGCGAGCGCGTGCGTGATGAAAGTGCGCGACGGCGGCGCGTAGGCGATCAGGCGCGTATCGATATAGCCGTGGCTGAGACGGCGCTTGACGCGGGCGACGTATTTCGTGGGATCGAACATCGCGGCGATCAAGCGCATGCAGCGTTCGAATGGCGAAGCGTTGCGCAAGCGCACGCGGCTGCATTTCACGATGACGCGCGCGTTCGAACGCTGTTTGCGAAAGCCAGCGCGACCGCTCAGCATCGGCGCTGCGCGCGAGACCAGGCCCATCTCATGGATGGCTTGCTGGAAGATGGTGCATTCGACTTGGCGCTCGGCGTGACGCAGCAGCTTTTCGAGCCGGCGGGTTTTGCGTGGTTTGCCGAGACGGAGCAGCAACCCCACCAGACACGCCAGCCCATAGATCATCGCGGCCGCGAGGGCCTCGATTTCTGTTTTGCTGACGATGGGGCGGGGGTTCTGTTTCATGCGGCGCATTATGCGGCCGTTTTGATGCGGTCGGATTGAATCGCACGATTATTTTCGAAGTGCTTGGCGCGATTGGGCTTTTGAAAATGACGCCCGGGGATAGAGCGCGCCTCTATCCCCCCAAACGCGGCTATGGCCGTCGCTGCGCCGCCGCCGCTGTCTGCGCTTGATCGAGCGCGACGCCGAGGGCTTGGGCTTCCTCCGGCGTCGGCTCGCCGCGGATAAAGCGCAGCCGCAACGCGCCCTCGTTGACCTCCAAGGTCGCCAGGCGCGGGCCGCTGCGCAGGAAGAGCGGCACCGAAAGATCGGTGAGCACGCGATGATCATTGGCGCCGAGATAGATCGAGGGGCGATCGCAGATCACCGCGTCGACATAGGGCTGGCCAGCCGGACGCGTGAACGGCGTTGGCGCCGTCAGGATCGAGAAGCCTTCGACGGGAATGTACGAGACGCTGGCTGGCTGACGCACGAACACGCCGCACAATTCCTGCTGCCCCGGCGGCGGCGCGATCATGGGCGCGGCCGGGACCTCCTGCGCGGCGGCGCCGGCCGAAAACATGGCGCATGCCGCGCACGCCGCAATGATCCATCGCTTCATCAGAACACCACCACCGAGCGAATGCTCTCGCCCTTATGCATCAGGTCAAACGCATCATTGATGCGCTCGAGCGGCATCGTGTGCGTGATCATGGAATCGATCTGTATCTTGCCGTCCATGTACCAGTCCACAATGCGCGGCACATCGGTGCGACCGCGCGCGCCGCCGAAGGCCGTGCCTTTCCAGACCCGGCCCGTCACCAATTGGAATGGGCGCGTGGCGATTTCCTTGCCGGCTTCGGCCACGCCGATGATGATGCTCTCGCCCCAGCCGCGATGGCAGGCTTCGAGCGCCTGGCGCATCACATTGGTGTTGCCGGTGCAATCGAACGTGTAATCGGCGCCGCCGCCGGTGAGTTCGACAAGGTGCGCGACCAGATCGCCGCTGACATCCTTCGGATTGACGAAGTGCGTCATGCCGAATTTGCGGCCCCATTCTTCGCGCGCGGAATTGATATCGACGCCGATGATCATGTTGGCGCCGACCAGCTTGGCGCCTTGGATCACGTTGAGGCCGATGCCGCCCAGGCCGAAGACGATGACATTGGCGCCGGGCTCCACCTGCGCCGTGTTCGTCACCGCGCCGACGCCGGTGGTGACGCCGCAGCCGATATAGCAGGCCTTATCGAACGGCGCGTCCTTGCGGATTTTCGCGAGCGCAATTTCCGGCAGCACGGTGAAATTCGAAAACGTCGAGCAGCCCATATAGTGCGCGACGGGTTGGCCTTTGTAGGAAAAGCGCGACGTGCCATCCGGCATCAGGCCCTTGCCTTGCGTCGCGCGGATGGCGGTGCAGAGATTGGTCTTGCGCGAGAGACAGCTTTTGCACTGGCGGCATTCGGGCGTGTAGAGTGGAATGACGTGATCGCCGACGGCGACGCTCGTGACGCCGGCGCCAATCTCGCGCACGATGCCCGCGCCTTCGTGGCCCAGAACGGACGGGAAGATGCCTTCGCTATCGAGACCATCAAGCGTGTAGGCGTCGGTATGGCAGATGCCGGTGGCCTTGATCTCGACCAGAACCTCGCCCGCCTTCGGGCCTTCAAGATCGAGTTCGACAATTTCCAGAGGCTTTTTGGCCTCGAACGCGACAGCCGCTTTGGTCTTCATGCATACGCTCCGAAAGTCAGGAGCGCGCTATAGCCTCGTTCAGGGGCCCTTGCCCATGGTTTTTCTGCGCCGCTTCGCCTTCGCTGGCGGCTTCTTCTTTGCGGCGGCAAGCTTCTTCTTCGGCGGCGCGACATTCTTCGCCGGCCGCTTCGCGCGCACTGGCTTCGGCGCGGCCTTGGGCGCGACAGCCTTGCTGGCGGGAAGCGCGTGCAAGAAGATGCTGGCTAAGCGCCTGATCTTCTCTTGCGTCGCCGGCTCGACCTCCTGGTCGCGGCCAGCCAGCAGGCGCACGGCGTCTATCGACACCAGCGCCGCGACCGGGCGGCCGTAGCGATCAAAGCCAATGACGGCGTTTTCCAATTGCGCCGTTTCGAGAGCTTCGGCGAAATTCGCGCGCGCCTCCGAGGTGGAGTAAACTTGCGCTTTCTTTTCGGCGCGCGCGGCGACCTTTTTCCGGAGCTCTCTAACAGGCTTCATGTGAAGTCGCCCTCCAGCCGCGCGCCGAACAGAGTGATCGGCCAGAGCGGTTCAAACGCTGGTTCAATGTGGAGATTTCGCATTGTGTAGAAAGGCAGCCGTATCACGCTGTTGAGTTCTATCGGTTCGAGCCGGGCTTCATAGGCGACAAGATGCGATCTGGCCGTCTCTATCTCCCGGAAAAGCGAGATGATCGGCGATGTCAAAGCGTCCAGGCGCGGCCAAGTCAATGCCGGTAATCGCAAATCGCGCAATCTTGCGATGATGGGACGAGCGCCAATCATGGATTGTACGTGTCGTACAACATCGTGTCGGAAAAAAGTTCGCGCGCTCCGCAAGCATAGATAATGCACAATTCGCTTTAATGTCGCGCGTTTCGATCGCCGCGACTGCGCCGCGCGCGCGCTCACGCGCTTGTTTCCAATGTGCCCGCCTTCGGAACCCCCGTCGCGCCGGCCGCCCTTCTTCGGCTCGGGATGCATCACGATGTGAAGCACCCAATACCCGTCCTCGTGATCGTACTCGAGCGAGAAGCCGTAGCCATGTAGCATGAAAGCATAGCGGCCCACGGCCACGCCGTTTTGCAGCGGAAACGTGCGCGGCGCCCGCTCGATCAAGTCGTAACAATGATCAGTGAGCTCGACCATCTTCGGATGTGAGAACGGAGGCTTGCCTTCTACAAACCCCGTTCCGAAGCGGAGGCCTCTTCTGCGAATTCTTTTCTTGGGATTTTTCGCCATCCGCATTTCCTCGCCAAATTCTTGATGAGCGCCGCAGCCGGTTTGTGTGCGCGAAGACATCAGCAAAAGCCGAGGGCGTCAACATGTGTCGGATGCATAACAGCCAATCCCTACATCTTGTACATATTGTACAGAATGCTTGCGCTGGCCGCGCCGGATGGGAATGCTGCGATCGCCAGCGGGGCTGGGCTTGGCGAAATGGCTGGCGCGCCAGCGACCGTGCAGTCGGCGGCCGCTGGCGCTTCAGCGCAACCCTACCCCTCCGCGCCGCTCCGGCCCACGCTGGCGACGCCTAAATTTTTTGAATGTTTTCGGAACTGGGATGGTCGGCGCGAGTTTTATCCGCGGCGCCGATCTACTCCCCCCGCCCAAGGCGCCACCGCAGCACGGGCCGGATCGCAAGATCCGGCCCACTTGCGCATCTAGGGGCGGCTCACAATCCCATGAAATGACTGGCGAACCCGCCCTGTTCCGTCCAGGCGTGGAGCATCCAGCCGGGTTGCTCGCTGGTGCGCGGCGCGATCGGCTGGCCGTCATGCATCGCCAGCCCGTAAATCCAGGAGGTCGAAGGGGCCACGATCACCGGCGCGTGCGCGCATTGGCCGAAGGAGACGCGGTGATGGTGCCCGCAAATGACCCGGCTGACTTGAGGATGATGGGCGATCACCTCGGCGAGCAAATCCGCGTCCAGCAAGCCAATGCGATCGAACAGGAGATCATGGGTGAGGAACGGCGGGTGGTGCAGCGCGATGATGGTGGGCTTGTTTGGCGCGGCGGCGAGCGTGCGATCGAGCCAGGCGGCGAGTTCCGGCGTGAGCAGACCATGGGTCTCGCCCGGCACGATCTGGTCGAGCACGACGATACGCACCGGAAAGTGCTCGATCACGTAGGAGAGATTGCCGGCTTGCGGCAGATAATCGTGCCCCGGCAAAAGCGCGCGCATATGGCCGCGCGCATCATGATTGCCGGGCATGAGAAAAAGCGGCGCCGGGGGATCGGCGATCGCCCGCGCCAATGCCGCGTATTCCTCGCGCAATTCGTCGTTCACGAGATCGCCGGTGAGTACAATGGCGTCGGCGCGATATGCGGCCGCCTGCGCCATCGCCTTCTTGAGTTGCGCGGCGGCGGCGCCCGCATCGTCGGCGCGGACATGCGTGTCCGATATCTGCGCCAGAATAAACTTGCCGCTCATGCGGCCCACCCCATGCTTATGTCACGCCCTAAGCGGCGAGCATGGCGCGCCGCATGTGAATCGTCTGTGACCATGGGCACAGTGTGTGCAGTTGACAGGCTCAGTCCAGGGTCCGCGCGACCCGAAAGCCAACCACGGCGATGCGGCGATCGGCGGGCGCGGATTGGCGCGCGGCGGCGCGCAGGACATTGGCCGGATCGGTGAAGCCGCCGCCGCGATAGACGCGACGCGCGCAATTGTCAGCCTGCACCGCGCCGCCATCGATTGGGGCCCGCTCGTAATTGGCGACGTAGCAATCCTCGACCCACTCGCCGACATTGCCATGCACGTCGAACAAGCCCCACGCATTGGCGGCGTGCTCGCCCACTGGCGTGGTTTGCCGCGTACGGAATGTGGCGTCCGTGGCGGTGACGCGCGGACCGAAGGCGTAGGCCTCGCCGGCGCCGGCGCGCGCGGCGTATTCCCATTCGGCTTCGCTGGCCAAGCGATAGCGCAAGCCGCCGGCCCTCTCGTTCAGCCAATCGAGGTAAGACTGGATGTCGTTCCACGACACGCCCGTGACCGGGCGCGCGCCGCGGCCCCAGCCGCTATCGGGCGGTGAAAACCCGCCGCAACCGCCGGCCGCCAGGCACGCATCCCATTGCGCGAACGTGACTTCATATTTGCCGATCGCGAACGGCGAGATCGACACCTCGTGCTGCGGGCCTTCATCGCGGCCGCGCCCGGCTTCGCCAGCGGGCGAGCCCATGGTGAAGATGCCGCCGGGCAACACGACCATCTCGGGGCACGTCTCGCAATCGCTGAATTGATAGCCCGCGGCGTAGGTCGGCCCGCTCGTGCGGATTTCCGGTTGTTCGTCCCCGAGCGCGCCGGTCTCGACTGGCGCCGCGACCGCGTCAGGCTGTTCGGACGGCATGAATTGCTGGGTGAAGCGCCAGATGCTTGGCGCGAAATAGGCGCCGATCGCCAAGAGCGCGACGGCCGCGCCCATCGACGCATAGCGCCGCGTCGCGCGCATGAACCGCTGGCGCTTGGAGAGAATTTCGAACGTCTGCACGCGCTGCTCGATATTATCGAGCGGCTTTTGCCCACGCGATTGGAACGCCGCCGATGGCGACGAACGCGCCATCGACCGAAACTCGGCGGAGACCAAGGCCGTGCCGGGTTCGGCCAATTCCTGCAAACGCGCGGCGACGTTCACGCCATGGCCGAGCAGATCATTGGTCGCGGTGACGACAACGTCGCCCACGTGCGCGCCGACGCGGATCGGCGGCTCGCCCTTCAAGCGTTTGTCGAGAATATCTTGCACGGCGCCGAGTGCGGCGCCCGCTGAACCGAACTCAAGCATGAAGCCGTCGCCGGCTGTGTTGAAGAGCCGCCCGCCATTCTTGGCCGCGACGCTTTCAATCCGCGCACGCAGGTTTTCCACCTTGCGCGCGGCGTTGCGCTGGTCGCGCTCGGACATTGTCGAGAACCCGACGATGTCGACCGCCACGATCGACGCCAAACGGATTGTCCGTTCGTCAGTATTTTCCACCACGGCTCATATCCCCACGCCCGCGAGGATAGCCTCCTGCCCGAGGCGTTTCCACCTTTCTGCTAGTGGCCTGAATCCGCGATGAGCAAAAGCGCGCTCATGTTCTGGATGAAGGTTCCCGTTGAAATGCCTGTTACGGGGGCGTCGGTCACGTAGGGCGAGGTGTCGAAGCGGTCGCCGACCAGGGTTTGGGAGAAATCGCCGGGCGAAGGGGTTGCCGGGGGCTCGCCCGCATAGGGCTGGGAGGTGGAGCTGAGCGGTGTGGGCCAATAGCCCTCGGCGTTCAGGCCGGCGATCAGCTCGCGGGTGCGTTCTGGCGTTGGGCGCTCGAAGCTTTGGCCGCCGGCGTTTGAGGTCATGTCGGAGACTTCGATATTCTCGGTGGTGAAGAAACGCGGCAGCTCGAAGCCGGCTTGTGGGCGCAGCGGCGAGGACGCGCGGAGCAGATCAGGCGACGCGGCGCGCAAACGTTCGTAACGCGCACGCAGAGCTTCGATATTGATCGCGCGCCATTGCGAGTAATGCGTGATCGGTTTGGCCGGATCGTAATTCCAATAATATGCGCCGCTCGCCTGGTTCGAGCCGCGACGATGATTGATGCGCGCGCGGTTCGTGCCGAGTTCGATGAAGGTTGGATATTCGCGGCCGCGTACTTGGATTTGATCGGCGGGCAAGCGCACCGATTGCAGCCAATCGAGCGCTTCGGGAATACGCGCGATGAAGCGCGCCTCGCCCGTCCATTCATAGAAATCCATCATTTGCGCGATATTGCCGGCGCTCGTGTGCGTGGCCAGCGCGTCGGGCTCATATGAGCGCGCGCCGATCGGCAGAAGCGTTTCGTGATGGTGCTGCAAGCCCCAGCCCGCTTGTGGCGCGGGTTGTTGCGTGACGATGAAAATCTCCATTGCGCGGCGGATCGCGGCCAAGGCGCGCTCATCGCCGAGCGTATGATAGACCATCAGCAGGAATTTGATGTTCTCATCCGCGACCGCGTCGTTGAAGGTGATATAGCGGGTATAGTCTGGATGGCCGTGCAGCGACGGCGCGTCGTTCACGAACGGAAAACGCTGCGGCCAGCCGCCGTTTTCGTATTGGCTATCGAGCACAAACGAGATCGCGCGCTCCAGCGGCGCGCGCAAACGCGAGGAGCGGCGCTCCAAATAAAGACGCAGCAAGAATTGCGACGCTTCCGACGTGCCGGCGTCATCGAAGGTCGCGTTGCCGTAATAGTGATGGAATTCTTCCAGCCGCCAGCCGTTCTTGCCGATCGTATCGTACCAGCGGCGCGTGCTCTCCTCGCCCGCGAAATCGTAGAGATAATTCCAGCCGCCGGCAGGATGCTGCGCGGCGATGAGCCCTTCGGCGACCTCCATCGCGGCTTGATAGTAAAACTCATCGCGCGTGGCGTGGTAGCAATCGAGATAGAGATGGCCGACCGTCGCCGTGCCCGGCGGCTGAATCCAGATCATGGTCGGATAGGCTTCCATCTCGCCCCAGCGGCGCGAGAAATCCGGCAGATAGCTCCACGCATAGCCGCCGCGATACGCCGCCTCCTCGCGCATGAAGCGCGCGGCGCGCTTCATCGCCTCTCGCGCTTCGCGCCGCAGCTCATTGCTACCGGTGTCAACGTCTGGCTCAAAAAAAGACGCGCATGCGCTCGTCAAAACAGCGCCTGAGACGCCGGCCAAGAGGCCGCGGCGTGAGGTGGAAAAGCTCTTCATCAGCCTTCGCGATCCTTCCCTTCGGAGCTTTAGCGCGACGGACTTGGGGCCGGCGGCGCGAGCTCGTGCTTCTTGATCTTGCCCGCGGCCGTGCGCGGGAAATCCGCCACGAAGGTGACGTGGCGGGGGGTTTTATAGCCAGCGAGGCGCGCCCGGCAAAACTGAATCAATTCGGCGGCGCTGACGGAAGGCGCCTCGGGCCGGAGCTGGACGAAGGCGTGGCCGACCTCGCCCCATTTCTCGTCCGGCACGCCGACAATGGCGGCTTCCAGCACCGCCGGATGCCGCGCCAGCAGGTTCTCTATCTCGGCCGGATAGACGTTTTCGCCACCGGAAATGTACATGTCCTTGATCCGGCCGGCGACGTAATAGCAGCCGTCGCCGTCACGGCGCCCGACATCGCCGCTTCTCAGCCAGCCATCCGCCGTGAACGCCTTCGCGGTTTCCTCCGGCCTGTTCCAATAGCCGGGCGTGAGCCCTGCGCCGCGCATCCAGATCTCGCCGGTCTCGCCCTCCGCCACATCGCGACCAAGGCCATCGACGATGCGGACATCGAGCAGCATTTGCGGCTTGCCGACGGAGCCGATCTTGGTGAGCGCGTCTTCGGGCGCGGCGATAAAGGCGGTGGGGCCGGTTTCGGTCATGCCGTAGCCGTTGCAGACGCGCACGCCTTTGGCCGCGTAGCGCTCCACCAACACGTCCGGCAAAGGCGCGCCGCCGCAGCCCCAGGTGCGGATGCGCGAAAAATCGGCGCGGTCGAAATCAGGATGCAGCGCCAATTGCTGATAAACCGCCGGCACCGCGAAGAAGACATCGAGCGTCGGCATCAACGCGAACGCGCGTTCTTCGTCAAAGCCGGGCATCACTGTCACCGTGCCGCCCGCGATCAGGGTTGGCATCGTGACGAGTTGGATGCCGGCGGTATGGAAGAGCGGCAGGAAATTGAGCGTGCGATCGCCGGCGCGCAGTCCGAACGCCTGAGTGACATGGAACGCGTTCACCGCGCTCATCTGGTAGGTTTGGATGACGGCCTTGGGTTTGCCGGTGGTGCCTGAAGTATAGCACAGGAACCACGTATCATCGCCGTTCCAGCGCGTTTCAGTGCGCAGCGGCGTGGCGGTAGAGAGCAGATATTCATAATGCTCCCCCGCTTGCGGGGGAGCATTCAGCGAAGCTGACTGAGGGGGCGCTGCGCCAGCGTTTGACGGAGTTTCCCCCTCTCCTCCTCCCGCTTTCGCGGGAGTTCGGACCTCCCCCGTAAACGGGGGAGGATCGAGCGCCAAACCATCGTAATTCAACGCGCGCGCAGTCTCAGCGTCCTCGGCGCCGAACACGAGAAGCGCGGGCGTGCAATCGTCGAGGATCGGCGCGAGTTCGGCGGCGGGCGCGCGCCAGTTCAGCGGCACGAGAATCGCGCCGAGCTTGGCGCAGGCGAACATGATTTCGAAAAATTCGATGCGGTTGCGGCAGAGGATGGCGACGCGATCGCCGCGCTTCACGCCGCGATCGGCCAGCAATGCGGCGGCGCGCGATGCGCGATCGTCGATTTGCGCATAAGTGAGCGTACGCCCCGTCAGCGCATCTTCGAAGGCGATCACGTGCGGCGTCAGCGCCGCCCGCTTCGCGGTGATGTCGACCAGGTCGACACCCATTCCGTTCCTCCCATTCGTGAGCGCGCTTTCTTACGAAGCGTCGCCCTTATTGGCGCGCGGCGCGAGCCCGTTGATCATCAAATCCGCAGCGGCCTCGGAGACCGCGTTGACGTCCGCGTCGTCTTCCCAGACGCCGAATTTCAGCCCCAGGAAAGTGGAGGCGCCCATCAGCACCCACACGCGCACATCGGTATCGCCGTCGCTGATTTCACCGCGCTTGGCGGCCTGCGACAATTGCTGGCCATACGCATCCGAGAACACCCGGTAATAGGCGCGGTACGCTTCCGGCGCGACGAACTGCGCCTCCATCACGACGCGATAGAGCGATTTATGCGTGCGGACGAATTCGAGATACGCGCGTATGCCGAGGCGCTCGGCCTCCAAGCGGTTGGGCGCGTCCTTCACGCTTTCGCTGAGCGCATGACGGGTGCGCGCGCCCATGTCCGCGACCAGGGCGCGGAACACCTCCTCCTTGCTCTTGAAATACACGTAGAACGTGCCGAGCCCCACACCCGCGCGCTGCGTGATGTGGCTGATCGCGGTTTCGTGGAAACCGCGCTGGCCGAATTCCTCCCCTGCCGCGTCCAGCAAGCGCCTCAAGGTGCGCCGCCCGCGCTCGGTTTTCGGCCCCGCCTTCTCTTCTGAAAGCTCGGAAGCCGAACCTGAATGTTGACTCATGTTTCAAGTCTCCGATATAAGCCGGGACAAGACAAGGAAAATTCGGCCCGGGGGAACGGGCCGAGGGGGGAAAGCCGGTTATGCCGGTATGCGCTTTGCCAGATGGGGCGGCCATGTCCTACGCCGAGGAAGGCGCGGGAACGCCTGTCCTGTTGGTGCATGGCTGGGCCGGGCATGGCGGGTTCTTCCAGGATTTGAGCAAGCGGTTGGCGCGCACCCATCGGGTGCTGACGCTCACCCTGCGCGGTCATCCCGGCTCTGACCAGGGCCAAGCGCCATGCACGATCGAAACGCTGGCCGCCGACATCATGCATTTCTTCGACGCGCTCGAACTCAAGGGCGTCGTCGCGCTGGGCTGGTCGATGGGCGCGATGGCGCTTTGGGCGGCGGCGCCGAAACTTGGCGGCCGCCTTGCCGGCATCGTCGTCGAGGACATGGCGCCGCGCCTGATCAATGACGATTCGTGGCGATATGGCCTGGCCGGCAATTACGGCGCGGGCGACGTCGCCGATACGCTCGCCGAAATTCGCGCCGATTGGCCCGCGCACGTCGCGCGCTTCGCGCCGCGCATGTTCGCGCGCGACGCCGACGCCAAGCTGATTGGCTGGGCCGCGGCCGAAATGTCGAAAGCGGCGCCCGAAGCGATGGCTTCCTATTGGGCGTCGATGGCCGGCCAGGATTTTCGCGCAGCACTCGGCCGCATCACGCAGCCCATGCTCGTGATCGGCGGCGCCGACAGCCAAGTCTATCCAGATCGCGCGACGGAATTTGTCGCGCACACAGCGCCCAAGGGCGAACGCGTCGTCATTTCCGGCGCCGGCCACGTGCCGCATCTCGAAACGCCGGATGCGTTTTTCAACCATGTCGAGGCTTTCGTCCGCGCCCAGCGGCAGCCCGAAATTAAGAGCGGAGGAGTGATTCCATGAAGCGTTTTGGTGATCCCGCGCGGTTAGCGCTGTTGTTGGCGAGCGTCGCCGCCGCGCCGATGGCGCTCTGCACGCCGGCCGTGGCGCAGGAGATCGCGGTCGAGGAAGGCGAAGAACTTATCGTCACCGCCCGCCGCCGCGAAGAATCGCTGCAGGACGTGCCGATCGCCATCACGGTGCAAACGGCCGAGCAGCTCGACCAGCGCGGCGCTTCCGACATCACGGTGCTGCAGCAAACGACGCCGAACGCCACCGTGCAGGTGGCGCGCGGTTCGAACTCGACGCTGATCGCATTCATTCGCGGCGTCGGCCAGCAAGATCCGCTCTGGGGCTTCGAGCCGGGCGTCGGCCTCTATGTTGACGACGTCTATGTCGCGCGTCCGCAAGCGGCCGTGCTCGACATCTTCGACATCGAGCGCATCGAAGTGCTGCGCGGCCCCCAAGGCACGCTTTACGGCCGCAACACGATCGGCGGCGCGGTGCGCTATGTGACGAGCCCGCTCGACCAAGACGAGGCGCACCTGCGCGCCCGCTTCTCGTACGGCTCGTACAATCAAATGGAAGCGCTGGTCTCCGGCTCGCTGCCGATCACGGAGAATTTCGTGGTTGGCGGCGCGGTCGCCGGCTATGTGCGCGACGGCTACGGTGAGAACCTGAACACCGGCGCCGAGCACTACAACAAGGACGTGTTCGCTTATCGGCTGAGCGCGCAATGGACGCCGACGGATGATCTCACCATCCGCCTGACCACGGACGGCGTGGAAGACGATTCCAATCCGCGCCACGGCTATCGCCTGACAAGCTTCCCGTTGGGCGGCGCCGCCTATGATCCGCCGGGCAGCGTCTATGACACGCGCGCGGGATCAGGCGATGACAACCACGTCGAGACGTACGGCACGTCGCTGCATGTTGACTACGAACTCAGCCCGAACCTCACGCTGCGTTCGATCACGGCGGTGCGCGAAGGCGAAACGCTTGGCACGATCGATTTCGACAACACGCCGAACCCGACGCTCGACATTCCGGCCTATTACGCCGACGAACAATTCAGCCAGGAACTGCAACTCCTGTTTGACTATGATCGCATCCAAGGCGTGGCCGGGATTTATTATCTCGACGCCACGGCGGAAGGCGCGTTCGACACGGTCATCACCGGCCTGACGATCGCCACGCAGGGTCAGGTCGATACGGAATCGTTGGCGGCCTTCGCCGATGTCAATTTCGACATCACCGACACGTTGGCGCTCTCGCTCGGCGCACGTTGGACCCGCGACGAAAAGACGGGCCAAGTCTATCGTCAGAACTTCACGCAAACCTTCCTCGGCGAGCGCAGCCCGCTCTTCGGCGGCAACCCTATCCCCGGCCTGCTGCGTTCGAACTACACGAACGACGCGGAGTTCGAAGAAGTTACGCCGCGCGTCAGCTTGACGTGGGAAGCTTCGGACGCGCTGACGCTCTACACCTCGTTCAGCCAGGGCTTTAAGTCGGGCGGCTTCGACATGCGCGGCGACGCGGTGCTGACGCCGGCGACGGTGGATGGCTACGCGCCGGAATTCGTCGACACCTACGAAATCGGCTTCCACTCTTCGTTCGCGCAAGGCCGCATCAATCTGAGCGGCGCGGTGTTCCAGTCCGACTACACGGACATGCAGATCACGCGTCAGGAGCCGACGGTAGCCAACGGCATCGCGAGCTTCGTGGACAACGCGGCGGCCGCGACGCTGCAAGGCGTCGAACTCGAAGGCAACGTGCACGTCACCGATAACCTCGTCGCGAATTTCGCGGTGGGTTACATCGACGGCGAGTTCGAAGAGTATCTGACGACGGTCGTGAACCCGGCCTACAATCCGATGCTGCCGATCGGTCCAGGCAACCAACCGACGCTGCCGGCTGACTTCTCCGATCTCGCCGGCTTCCAGAACACGCCGGATTGGACGGGTTCGTTCTCGCTCACGTACTCGACGGCGCTCGCCGGCGGCACGCTCGCGATCACGCCCTCCGCGTCCTATCGCGGCGACAGCCAGATGTTCGAGTTCGCGAACCCGATCCTCGATCAGGGCGCCTACACGATCTACAATGCGTCGGTGACGTGGACGACCGAGAATGATCGCCTCCGCCTCGGCCTGCACGGCCAGAACCTGGGCGATGAAGAGTACCGCGTCGGCGGCTACAACTTCCCGGGCAACACGTTCGGCAACTCGATCATCGGCTTCTATGGTCCGCCGCAGACCATCACCGGCACGGTTGAAGTTCGCTTCTAAACCGGCATAAGCCAAAAACGGCGGCGCGATCTCCTCGCGTCGCCGTTTCTCTTTTCAGGACGATCATGACGACCGAGCAAACCACCGCGCCGTCCGCCGACAAGTCGCGCATTCTCGTGCTGGCGCTGCTGTTCGTCGTTTATACGTTCAATTTCATCGACCGTCAGATCATCGGCATTCTGGCCGTGCCGATCCAGGAAGAGCTTGGCGTCAACGACGCGCAAATGGGCTTGCTGGGCGGTTTGGCGTTCGCGCTATTTTATACGGGCCTCGGCATTCCGATCGCGTATCTCGCCGATCGCTGGAGCCGCACCTGGATCATGACGATCTCGCTGACGCTGTGGAGCGCGTTCACGGCGCTCTCGGGCTTCGCGATGAATTACACGCAGCTCTTCCTCGCGCGCATGGGCGTGGGCGTCGGTGAAGCCGGCGGCGTGGCGCCCGCCTATTCGCTGATCTCCGATTACTTTCCGCCGAAGGAGCGCGCGCGCGCGCTCGCGGTTTATTCGTTCGGCATTCCGATCGGCAGCGCCGCCGGCATCGCGCTCGGCGGGGTTGTCGCCAGCCTTGTTGACTGGCGCGTTGCGTTCATCGTCGTCGGCCTCGCGGGCGTCGTGATCGCGCCGATTTTCCGCATGTTCGTGAAGGAGCCCGAGCGGGGCCGCTACGATGTGAAGGCGGCCGACGCGCCGGCGGCGCCCAAGGCTAAGTTTTTCGACGCGATCGGCATCGTCACCAGGAAGCCGAGTTTTTGGCTGCTCTCGTTCGGCGCGTCGTGTTCTTCAATCATGGGCTACGGCTCATTTTTCTGGATCCCGAGCTTCCTGCGCCGCTCCTATGATTTCGATCTGCAGCAGGCGGCGTTCTTCTATTCCGCGATCCTGCTGATCGGCGGCGTGATCGGCGTTTGGCTGGGCGGCATGCTCGGCGACAAATTGGGCGCGAAAAATCGCGGCATGTTCGCGCTGGTGCCGGCCGGCGCCTGGATCCTGGCCGCGCCCTGCTACGCGCTGGGTTTGCTCTCGAACTCGCCGACGCTTGCGTTCTTCCTTTTCCTCGCGCCAACCGCGCTTGGCTTGGTTTGGCTGGGGCCGGTGATCGCGGCGGTGCAGCATCTGGCGCCATCGCACATGCGCACGACCGCCTCGGCCAGCTTCCTCTTCATCAACAATCTGATCGGCATCGGCCTTGGCACGTATCTGCTCGGCCTGCTCTCGGACGCGCTCACCGCGCAATTCGGCGAGGAATCGCTGCGCTATTCGATTCTGGCCGGCACCGGCTTCTACGTCATCGCCGCCATTCTCTATGTGATCGCCTCGCGCACGCTGAAGCGCGACTGGGTCGACTAAGCTCCCAGCTCCCTCCCCGAGCCATTGGGCGGCGCTCCCGGCGTCGGCCCTCTTTTTAGCTTGCATATAACTGGCCAGTCAGTTATATGCACTACATGGCCTCCCCGAAGCCTACAAAAGCCCGCCCCCGCCCCGCCCCCAAGTGGCGGCGGCGGGCCGACGCCCGGCCGGAGGAGATCGTCGAGGCGGCGCTGGCCGAGTTCACCGCGCGTGGCTTCGAGGCGGCGCGGATGGAGGACATCGCCAAGGCCGCCGGCATCTCGAAGGCGGCGATCTATCTCTATTTCCCGAGCAAGCTCGCGCTGCTGGAAGCGCTGATCGAGGCCAAGGTCGGCACGCTGGCGCAGCAGATGCAGACGCTCGCCTTGGCCGGTCACGCAGATCCGCTGATGGCGATGCGCATGATCGCGACCATGGCGGCGCATCGGCTATCGGACGTCAACCTGCTCGCCGTGCCGCGGCTCGTGATCAGCATCTCGGGCCGCTTTCCCGAGATCGCGGAATATTATCGCACTCATATCGTCGACAAGGCGCGCGGCGCGCTGGAAGCGTTGATCGACGCCGGCAAATCCAAGGGCGCGATCCGCGCCGAGATCGACACAAAGGCGGCCGCACGCGCTTTCATTGGCCCCCTATTGTTCGAGGCGCTGTGGACGCACGTCCTCAAGGGCGAAACCGCTCTGAACGATCCGCAAAAGCTGATCCAACACCAATTCGACATCCTGCTGAACGGGCTGGAGCAACGCGCATGAAGCGCTCTGTCGTTCTCATACTCGCCCTCTTCGCCGCTGCGTGTTCACGCGCGCCGAGCGATGTGCTGCAGGGCTATGGCGAGGCGGACTACATATATCTCTCGAGCCAAGAGACGGGCGTCGTTGACGAGCTGTTTGTGCGCGAAGGCGATCGCGTCGAGGCTGGCGCGCGCGTGTTCACGCTCGATCCCGATCGGCTGGCGCTGAACGAGCAAGGCGCCAGCGCGCAAAGCGCCGCCGCGGCCTCCGCCGTGCGCACGGCGCAAGCGCAGGCGACATTGGCGCAACGCAATTACGCACGCGGCGCGGAATTGTTCGAGCGCGGCTTCTATCCCCGCGCACGGCTCGATTCCGATCGCGCCGCACTGGACGCCGCCAATGCGCAATTGGCGCAAGCACGTCGCGAAGCGGGCGCCGCAAGCGCCTCCACCGGCCTTGCGCGCACGCGCGTCCAGGATCTCAACGGCCAATCGCCCGCCGCCGGCGTGATCGAGCGCATCTATCATCGCCCGGGCGAAGTGGTGGCCGCTGGCCAACCGATCGCGGCGTTGCTCGCGCCCACCAACATGAAAGTGCGCTTCTTCGCGCCGGAAGACATGCTCGCGCGTCTGCCCGTCGGCGCGCGCGTGCTGGTGAGCTGTGACGGATGCGGCGAGCCGACAGAGGCGATCGTGAGCTTCGTGGCGCAAGAACCGCAATTCACGCCGCCGGTGATCTATTCGCTCGATCAGCGCGAGAAGCTCGTCTTTCTGGTCGAGGCGCGCTTCGATGGCGAGAGCAACGTGCGGCCAGGAATGCCGGTTGATATCCGGCTCGGCGAATGAGCGAGACCGTCATCGACGTGCGCGGGCTCACCAAGAGCTTCGGCGGGCGCAAGGTGGTCGATAATTTCGATCTCAAGGTGCCGCGCGGCGCGATCTACGGATTCCTTGGCCCAAACGGCTCCGGCAAGACAACGACGATTCGCATGGTGTGCGGATTGTTGAAGCCCGAAAGCGGCGCCGGCGAGGTGCTGGGCCTCGACGTGCTGAAAGAGAGCCTGAAGATCAAAGAGCGTGTCGGCTACATGACGCAGAAATTCTCGCTCTACGAAGATCTTTCGATCCGCGAAAATCTCGAATTCATTGCGCGGCTCTACGGGCTTGATCGGCGCGTTGAGCGCGTTGATCGGGCGCTTGAGGATTTGGGTTTGAGCGAACGCCAGGCGCAGCTCGCGGGCAAACTCTCGGGCGGCTGGAAGCAGCGCCTGGCGCTGGCCGCGTGCATGATTCACGAGCCGGAATTGCTGCTACTGGACGAGCCCACCGCCGGTGTCGATCCCAAAGCGCGCCGCGATTTTTGGGATGCGATCCGACGATATTCTGCGCAAGGCGTCACCACTTTGGTGAGCACGCATTACATGGACGAAGCCGTGCAGTGCGATTCCATCGCTTACATCGCCTACGGCAAGAAGCTGATCGATTCACCGACCGCCGAGATTCCGAAGCAGATTGGTTTGCATGGCTGGCGCGTCGCGGGGCGGCCGCTGCAGCAAGCGCAGGAAATGCTCGAGCAATCGCCGGGCGTGGATCTGGTTGCGCGATTTGGCGCCGAGATTCATGCGTGCGGAAAGGACGCCGCGGCGCTCGAACGCGCCGTGCGCGCGGTGAAGCAAGCGCAACCGCATGTCGCGATCGAACCGATTGAAGCGGGGTTCGAGGAGATTTTCATCTATCTCATGTCCGGCGCGATGGATAATTTCCAATGAGCTCTCGTCCTCGGACTGCGGGCTTCGGGCCGGTGCGGCGTGACGCGATTGCTGGCCGTGGCGCAATTGTAAATGGCGTCAACCTGAGCTTGTCAAAGGCTGCGCTTGCGCGGCGCCGGCTGGAAGCCGGCGGTCCGATGGCGTCAAACATTGGTGCTTCACCCCACCTCCTGCCCCCTCCCCTCGCGGGGAGGGGAAGATGAACCTTCCCAATCTCCTCGATCTTTCTTGGGCGCGCGTGTTCGCGGTGTTTCTGAAAGAGCTGGTGCAGATGCGGCGCGATCGGCCGACGTTCGCGATCATGATCATGATGCCGGTGATGCAGCTTGTGCTGTTCGGCTACGCCATCAACACTGATCCACGGTATTTGCCGGCTGTGGTCGAGATGCGCGAGGACGGGCCGATGACGCGCGCGTTTCTCGCGTCGCTCCGCGCCTCCACATTCGTGGATATCGTCGCTGTCGCGCGCACGGCTGACGAAGGCGAAGCGATGCTGCGATCGGGGGAAGCCAATTTCCTGATCTCAATCCCAGAAGGCTTCGAGCGTCGCCTGGTGCGCGGCGAACGCCCGCAAATCCTGATCGCGGCCGATGCGAGCGATCCGGTCGCGGCGGGCGGCGCGCTGGGCGCGATCGAGCGCGTGGCGCAGAGCGCGTTTGCGCCGGAATTTGAAGGATCGCTCTCCTATCTGGCGCAAGGCCCGCCACCGTACGAGATCGTCGTGCATCGGCGCTACAATCCGGCGGGCGTGACGGCGTTCAACATCGTACCGGCGCTGCTGGGCGTCATTCTCACTATGACGATGGTGATGATCACCTCGATCGCGCTGACGCGCGAGACCGAACGCGGCACGATGGAAAATCTGCTGGCGACGCCGGTACGGCCGCTCGAAGTCATGATCGGCAAGACGACGCCTTACGTGTTCGTCGGCGCCATTCAGGTCGCGATCGTGCTGATCGTCGCGACTTTGCTGTTCAGGATTCCGTTCACCGGCTCGTTCCTGGCGTTCCTGATCGCGGTGACGCTGTTCATCCTCGCCAATCTGATGCTGGGCTACCTCATCTCCACCGTCGCGCGCACGCAGATGCAGGCGATGCAGATGACGTTCTTCATCTTCCTGCCTTCGATCCTGCTGTCGGGCTTCATGTTTCCGTTCGCGGCTATGCCGGCTTGGGCGCAAGCGATCGGTGAAGCGCTGCCGATCACCCATTTCCTGCGCATCGTGCGCGAGGTGGTGCTGAAGGAGGCCGGGCTTGCCGATATCGCGGGCGATCTCTGGCCGCTTGCGCTTATCCTGGTGGTGCTGGCGACATTGGCGCTGTTACGCTTCCGCCGCACCCTCGACTAATCCGGCAACGCGACACGGCCATTGCCGGCGGCGACTTCGAGCGGCTGATCGAGGCGGCCGCCTTCGATCCTGATCTCGCCGCCCGCCGCTTTCACCAGCGCGCAGCCGGCGGCGACGTCCCAGATCATCGAGCCGGATTCGCGGTAGGCTTCGGCGCGCCCCGCCGCCACATAGGCCAGCGCCGAGGCGGCGGAGCCAATCATGCGCACCTTGCGCCAGGTTTTCAGCCGCGCCTCGAACAGGCGCATGGATTTATCGCTGGCGCGGGACGGCACGCCGGTTTGCAGAATGCCGCTCGACGGCGCGCCGATCTCCGACACGCGCATCGGCTTGCCATTGAGCCACGCGCCTTCGCCGACGATGCCGCTGAAGCGCTCGTTCAGCGCGAAGCAATCGACCACGCCGAGGATCGGCTGGCCGTGCTCCAAAAGCGCGATCGAAACGGCGCAATGGGGATAGTCGCGCAGATAATTCACGCTGCCGTCGAGCGGATCGACGGCCCAGACATAGCGGTCGCCGCGCTCGGCGGCGCGCACCCAGCCAGCCTCTTCCGAGATCACGGCGAAGGGCGAGGCCTTCTCAAGCGCGGCCAGGATGAGCGCTTCGGCGCGCTTGTCGGCGTCGATCTTCACCTCGCGCCCCTGCTCGGCCTCGATCACGCTCCAGTCGGCGCGGTGCGCCTTCAGGGCGGTCGCCGCTTCGATCGCCGCCGTCTCGGCGATGGCCAGCCAATTGCTCAGGTCGCTCACTTTTTCACTCCGCGCCTCTGATAGCCCGGCGCTCCCTCTTGGAGAAGCGCTGCATCCGCGCTTTAGTGCAATCGGGGATTTAGCGATGGATGGCGGGCAAGCCCGAACTTCAGCCAAGCCGCCGCAGGGGCTCAGCGCCGCTGCGCTGGACAAGCGTCTGAACATCCGCCGCCGCGCGCGCGAAGATGGCGGGCGCAATCATCCACGCATCGACGCCGCCGATCTCTCCGAGGTCGAACGGGAAATCGTGGCCGCGATCGGCGCGGAGCGCGCTCGGCTCGATCAAACGCGCAACGAGGCGAAAGCCGAGGCCGAGCGGCGCTTGCGGGCGCTGGCGCCGACGCCGCAGGATTTCTCCGGGCCAGCACTTGATGCACGGCTCGCGCTGAAGCAAGCGGCGGGCCGGCTTGGTCATGATTGGGGCGAAGCGGCGGAGCGCGCCACGCAAGCGCGCGCCGATCTCGATGCGTTCAAGCGCGGCAATGACTTGCGGCGCGGCGCGGTTTATCCGAGTTCGGCGCTGCTGCAGGCGGGATTGCTGCTGTTCGCCGCGGTGTTCGAAGCGCTGTTTAGCGCCGCACTTTTCGCCGAAGACGATGAGCGTGGCCTGCTGGGCGGCGTGATCACCGCGATCGGACTTTCGGGCGCAAACGTCACGCTAGGCTATCTCGCCGGCTTTCTTGGGCTGCGCTATCTGCAGCACGTGCGCACGCCGATCAAAGTGATGGGCGGCGCGGCGTTCGCGGCGCTGACCGCGCTTGCGTTGATGCTCAATCTTTTCGCCGCCGATTGGCGCGACCAGATGGCGGCGCTGGCGGGACGCCAAGTTGATCTGGGCTCCGATGCAAGCTTCCGGTTCTGGTCTTTGCTGCAGCTGGAATCGCCGCAAGCGATCATTCTGCTGATGCTCGGCGCCGGTGTTTGGGTGTTCGCGGCGCTGAAGGGATATTCAGGCTTTGACGATCCCTACCCGGATTTCGGCAAGATGGATCGCGCCGCGCGCGCGGCGAGCGACGCGCTCTCCGATTTTCGCGCCGACGCCCGCCGTGAACTCGAAGCGCCGATCGAGACGGCGAAGACGGCGCTCGCGGCGCGGCTTGAAAAGATGCGCGCCGAGTTCGAAGCGATGAACAAGGCGTTCGATGCAGCCGCCGTGAAAATGGAAAAGCTCGACGCGCAAGCGCGCTCGCTTGATGAAGCCGCGGCGACGGCCGTGCATCTTTATCGCCAGGAAAACGCCAATCTGCGCACCGCGCCGGCGCCTGCGTATTTCGGCGCGCCGCCGCCGGCAATTGGCCCCGCGCTTGATGCGCTGGCGGCGTCGGCCGCGATGATCGACGATGCGCGCACCCGTTTGGCGGATGCGCAAGCGCAATCGACGCAGGCGCTTGAGACGCTCGTGCACGAGCTTGAGGATGCGGCCAAGCGTCTCGACGGCGGCGACATCGCATGAGCCGGCGGCGCGGAACGGGCGGGCGCAACGCGCTCGGCCTCATCTTGATCGCGGCCGCGCTTGCCGTGCTTGGCGGCCTTGGCGCGATGTCGTTCATGCTGCGCGCGCCGCCCACGGATGAGGAAACGCTGTGCCGCACCGACGCGCCGCTCGGCGCGCATACGATTGTGCTGGTGGATGCGACGGACCGTTTCGAGGCGCGCCACCGGCGCAAATTGCGCGCGGTGCTGGCGCAGGAACGCGGCCGGCTTGGGCAATATGATCGCCTGACGATCATGCGGCTCAATGTGCGGCGGCCGCAGGAGCCGACGATCCTGTTCTCAAAATGCCTGCCGCGCCCGCCCGAGCAAACCAATCCGCTGTTTGAGAACGCGCGCATGGTGCAACAGCGCTGGGAAGAGGATTTTGCCGGCGCGCTGGATGCGGCGCAACGCAGCGCGCAATCCGGCGGCCCCGCGCGCGCTTCGCCGATCATCGCTGGATTGCGCGCCGTCGCCGCCGATCCAGATTTCGGCGCCGAAATCCCTGCGCGGCGGCTCGTGCTGATGTCGGATATGCTGGAGCACGATCCGGCCGGCTTCTCGCTTTATGTTTCGGAGGCGAACTATGCCGTTTGGCGGAGCACGCCATCGCATGCCGCGCCGGATTTCTCACACATCGATTTGCGCATCGTGCCGGTCGATCGGCCCGACCATGCGGCGCAACAAGCTGTGGCGCTTCAGGAATTTTGGCCGGCCTTCTTCGAAGCCGCTGCTGTCGAAACTGTAAGCATCGACCCCACGCCTTAAGTGCTTGGCGTTCGCCGCGAAGCGACTCACTTTAGTGTCACGCTTCTGAAATCCGGAGGGGCACGGGTGAACACCTATTCTTGGCAAGGCGCGAGCGGCCGTTGGTACGAGTTCGAGATCGCGCGTGCTCAACGCGCCTGGGAGCCGACCGGCGGCATCTACATGTTCGTGAAGCCGCAGGAGCAGCCTTCGCTGGATTGGGGCGGCCCGATCTCGCTCTTCATCGCCAAGACCGAGGATTTCTCGCGCACGCTGGCGCGCCACGACATGTGGCAGGCGGCGGAAAATCTTGGCGCGCGTGAAATCCACCTGCTCGTGATCAAGGACGATCAGACGCGCGCACGCGTCGAGAAGGACTTGCTGGAAGCGCAAGTGCCCATCCTCAACCGCAACATGCTGCGCCGCGTCGCTTAAAGCGCCGCTTCCAAATCCGCGATCAAATCTTCCTCGTGTTCGAGGCCGATAGAGAGACGCAAGAGCGTTTCCGAGATACCGGCGCGTGCGCGCGCCTCCGGCGCCATGCCGGCATGCGTCATGGTCGGCGGATGCGAGATCAGCGATTCAACGCCGCCAAGCGATTGCGCCAAGGTGAAGCGTTTGAGCTTCGCCAAAAACGCCGGAACGGCGCCGGCATCGCCAACCAGCTCGAAGCTCAACATGGCGCCGAAGCCTTTCTGCTGACGCGCGGCAATCGCGTGGCCGACGTGGCTGGCGAGCCCCGGATAATGCACCGCGCGCACGGCGGCGTGTTCGCTCAGACGCGCGGCGATGCGCGCGGCGGTTTTCTGCTGGCGCTCCAGGCGCACCGAAAGCGTGCGCATGCCGCGCAGCGTAAGCCATGAATCGAACGGCGCGCCGGTGACGCCACAGCAATTGGCCCACCATTTCAGCTGCTCGACATCTTCCGCCTTCGCCGCCACGACGGCGCCGCCGACAACGTCGGAATGGCCGTTGAGATATTTCGTCGTCGAGTGGATGACGAAATCCACCCCCAGCTGGATGGGCTTCTGCAGCAGCGGTGAGAGAAACGTATTGTCCGCCGCCACGCGCGCGCCGGACGCCTGGGCGGCGCTGGCGACCGCTGCGACATCCACGATGCGCATCAGCGGGTTGCTCGGCGTTTCGATCCAGACCAACGCGGGCTTGCGCGCTAGAGCCGCGGCCAGCGCGACGGAATCGTTCTGATCGACGAAAAGAACCTCGATCGCCTTCTTGCGCGCGCGCGCATCGAACAGGCGCCACGTGCCGCCATAGCAATCATGCGGCGCGACAACGAGCGCGCCGGGCTCCAGCAGGTTGAGCACGAGATCGCACGCCGCCATGCCCGATGATGTCACGACAGCGCCAGCGCCGCGCTCCAGCGCCGCAAGCGTATTGGCCAACACATCGCGCGTGGGGTTTGCGGTGCGGCCGTAATCATAGGCGCGCTTTTTCTGGAAGCCTTCGAGGCTATAGGCGGCCGATAAATAGATCGGCGGCATCACCGCGCCTTGACCGGGGTCTTCATCGACGCCGATCGAGCAGAGGATGGTTTCGTCGAGATCAGCCATGGCCGAGGAACTCGCGCAGCACAGCGCCCACGCGCTCGGGCTCCTTTAGGAAAGCATCGTGGCCATAGAGCGAAGGCAGCGTGCGCAGCGCCGTGCAGTCCGGCAAGCGGCGCGCCAGATCCCCGACATCCGCGAACGGTGCGATCTGGTCGGTTGGGCAGGCCAGCAAGGTGGTTGGCGCACTGATCAATTCGGGCGCGACGGCGCAGCGATCGATCGATTCGGAGAGCGACAGCCAGCGCTTCGGCGCCATCACATCGACATAAGCGTCGCCCCGCGCGATCAGATAGCGATCGAGCTCCGAGCGGCCTTCGGCATCGAGTGTCGTGTCGGCGAAGCGCTCGGCGAACTCGTCGCCGCTGCGATAGGTGATCATCGCCAATTGCCGCGCCAGCGCCAAGCCTTGCGCGACGTCGCCCCGCGCGATGGCGAATTCGACGATGCGCCGCTGCACGCCGCGCCAACCGCGCGCGAGTGCTGCGGGCTTATGCGCGGCGCAGATCACGCAGAGCCGCTTCACGCGCTCTGGCGCGAACGCGGCAAAGCTCAAGCCAACCTGGCCGCCATAGGACGAGCCGATCCACGCTTCGATCTCGCGCACGCCGAGCGCATCGAGCGCCGCCGCGATCAGCCGCGCCTGGTCGCGCGGCGACAGACGCACGCGGTGATCCTCGATCGGCGCGAAATCAAAGCCGATCACGCAAAAATCCTCGAGATCGATCGCGGCGCCCGGCGCGACGTGATCGCGCCACCAGCCATCGGCGCCGCCGACGAAGCGCCCGCTCGAGATGCCGCCGCTGACGATCACCATCGGCGCGTCCGCCCGCCCGTAGCGGCGCAGACGCACGTGCGCGTCCGGCAACGCGTCGCCGGTATCGAGACGAAAATCCCCGGGCACGGGAACGAAAACGTCCTCGCCCTCGGCGTTCAGCTCAGGCTGGATGCGGCGGTTCGGCACGGCGCTCATTTCAGGCGGCTTGCTCGGCCGACTTGGCCAGCATCAGGTGCTCGACGCTGGCCGCGCCCTCCACCAGGGCTCCAAGGTCATGCACGAACGCGCGGGCGCGCGCGGCCGAAATGGCCTTCACCCGGCAACGCAGCACGAAGAGATCGGCGGTGCGGTTCAGGCTCAGCGCATGCACCTCGGCGCCAGCCTGGCTCAGGCGCTCGGTAATGCCGCCAATGGACGACCAATCCTTCAGCGAGAACAGCATTTCATGCTGCAGCTCGAGCCCCGGAAGACAGAAATCTTCCGTGCTACAGGCGGGGTCCAGTGGGGTTTCAGTCGAGAATGCCATAGCAAAGCGCCTTCCAATTCGAGCGTCGAATGAGGCGTTCGCTTGCGGGCCGGAGGGGTGCGCCGGGGCGCACTCACCTTCGCTTTAGCTGTATTTTTAACGCGCCCGCAAGCTGAGCATCAAATCGGCGCGGCGGGTTCTATAGCGCAGCCGAGAGCGGCTGTCACGGGGATTGTTGCAGAGGCGGGGGACGGCGCCGCCGATCAAAGCTATCAGCCGCCGAACTTCGGTTCCATGCTCGCTTAGCGAACTTCCCAAACCGTTGCGATTTCAACGGGGATGTTGAACGGGAGAGTGTTCACGCCCACGGCGAACCGCGCACCCAGGCCAGCTTCGCCAAACACCTCGACGAAAAGGTCGGAGGCGCCGTTTGCGACTCGCGGCTGCTCGTGAAACTCATCGGCGCTCGCGACGAACGCGCTGATCTGTACGCATTGAACCACCCGGTTGAGCGTGCCGCCGCACGCCGATTTGAGCAGCGCCAACACGTTCAAGCCGACGGCGCGCGCGGCGGCATAGCCCTGCTCCACACTAAGATCGACGCCCACTCTGCCCATCGCCACCTCGCCGACGGTGTTCGCTGGACCTAGGCCCGCAAGATGAATCAGCCTGCCAACGCGCCGAAACGCGACGTAGTTCGCGGCTGGCCGAGGCGGCTCCGGCAAATTGATCCCAAGCTCGACAATGCGGCGGTCCGGCGAGACGAGGCGACCGGCATGCGCTTGGCCCGGCGCGAGCGAAGCAAGCAAGGATGAGACGATCAGTCTGCGCGAAGGGGCCCTCATGCCCCTTGCCTGCCGTTCCAGACGGCTTCGAACACGCGCAGAAAATTTCCGCCTAGAAAGCCGATGGTATTTTCTTCGCCATAGCCGCGCCGCAGCAATTCCGACACCAGGTAGGGCAATTGGCGATAGTTTGTGAACACGGGCCTGAAATTTGCGTCGATGTCAGTGCCCAGACTCACATGTTCGGGGCCGAGCACTTCGCCAAGATCCATGATGCGGTCGACGAACTCGGCCATGGTCGAGATGCCAATGCCCGCGGGCCATGCGCCGATCACGCCGCCGCGACGGCAGACCTCTTGCGCAAGGTCGGTAGTGACGAAGCGGTCGTTCGTCGCGCCGCGCCCCTGGAGATGCGTATGGGAAAGCATCAGCGGTCGAGTTGAGACGTTGAGGGCGGCCGTCACCGTCGCCTCCGACGCGTGCGCCAAGTCAGCCACCATGCCGAGCCGTTCCATCTCGCCGATGACTTCCGCGCCGAATGGCGTCAATCCGCCGCTCTCGGCTGGCGCGGTTTGGATATCTCCGAGCTCGTTTGGCCGATAATGCACAAGCGTAATCGAACGCACGCCGTCGCTAAACGCACGCGTGACGTTGCCTAGGTCGCCCGCCAGAAAATCGGCCCCCTCGAAGGTTATGAAGGCGGCTACGCCGCGCCGCTCCAGGATACGGCGAAAATCGCCGGGCGCTTCTACAATGGTCGCGCCTTCGCGCCGCAGCGCCGCTTTGAGGTTCACCACTTGGCGATCATAGCTCTGACGCGCCTCACCCGGCTGAAAGTCGCGCTGCACGGCGGGCCAACCGCGGGCGAAATCCATCACTTGAAAATCCGCCACCAGCGAAAAGCTCGCGCCGCAGAGCAAGCCCGCGCGCATATCGCTTATCGCGGCATGTTCGAACGATCCGCCCGCAGCCAAGGCGGCTAAGGTAGGCGCAAGATTGGCGGCATCGCGCACGAAGGTGCGGCCGGGATGAGCGTGCACATCGATGGCCGGATTCGCCCGCAGCAACGCGCGGGCGCGACGCAAATACGCCCCATCAGGCTCGAACCCGAAGAGCGCGGCGTCCTCGGCTGACAAGGCCGCGCCCGCGCAGCCCGCCGCCACCGCGCCAGCCGCGCCAAGCGCTCCAAACAACATGGTTCTGCGTCGCATTTGATCACCCCTGGTCACACCTGTTACTATTTGTTATGACCTAAGCTCGCAAGCTTGAATGTGCAGGTTCATGCCCAAGACCACCCCACCCTCCAGCGAATTGCGTTCACGGTCGCAAAATGCCGCGCCGCGAGAGGCGCCTCTGCTTCGGCTGGATGATTATCTACCCTATCACCTGACCGTCACCGCAAACGTCGTCTCCAATCTGATTGGCGGCGCCTATCGCGCGCGCTTTGGTCTCTCCGTTTGGCAATGGCGCGTGCTGTGCACGCTCGGAGCCGAAGGCGCGATGACAGCGCAAAATGTTGTTTCCATTACGGCTATGGACAAAATGACGGTGAGCAGGGCGATCAGGGGGCTGCGTCAGCGCGGGCTGGTCAGCCGCCAGCGCTCCTCGACCGACGCGCGCGCCTACCTGCTCGCACTCACCGCGCACGGGACCGCAGCCTATGCCGAGATCGCCCCACTTGCGCTCGCCCTCCAGGAAACCGTTCTCGGCGAACTCAGCGAAGAGCAGCGCGCACTGCTCATGACCGCACTTCGGACCGTCCGGGCCAAGGCCCTATCGATGAATTCCAACGACTAGCCCCATTCGACTAGTTGCATTTGTTACTTTTTATTGTCATCATTGGTCATCGTAGGATGATCGGTAATGATCGATTTTGATCATCCTCAAAGGCGGATGCGCTCATTCCGCGCGGCGCCGAGGGAAATCCCGCCCGGGATGGGGCGGGACCAGGGAGGAAAACATGCAGGGGTCGGCCAAGAAATTCGGCAAGGGCTTGTGGGGCGTCACAGCGCTGGCCACGTTCGCGAGCATCATGACGCCTACCGCTCACGCCCAGGAAGGCGCCGAGCAAGCCGACGAGATCGTCGTGACCGCGCGTCGCCGCGAGGAAACGCTCCAATCGGCGCCCTTGTCTGTCAGCGCGTTCACGGCCGAAACGCTCGACAACGCCGGCGTCCAAAACATCGAAGACGTCGCCACGATGACGCCAGGGTTCACGTTCGCGCCGCTGTTCGGCGGCGGCGGTTCGGTGCCGGTCATCCGCGGACAATCGACGACCATCGGCGAGGCCAACGTGGGCTTCTTCATCGACGGCGTTTATCAATCGTCGCGCGCCACCATGGACGCCATGCTTGGCCCCGACATTCAGCAAATTGAAATCGTCAAAGGCCCGCAAAGCGCGCTCTACGGCCGCAACACTTTCGGCGGCGCGGTCAACATCATCACACGCGCGCCCAGCAACGAGTTGGAAGGCGTTCTCGAGGCAAGCTACGGCGAATTCAACACCGTTGGCCTGCGCGGCTCGCTGAGCGGCCCAATCGCTCAGGACAGTCTCTATTTCCGGA
This sequence comes from Caulobacterales bacterium, assembly GCA_017303355.1. Classification (GTDB taxonomy): domain Bacteria; phylum Pseudomonadota; class Alphaproteobacteria; order Caulobacterales; family Aquidulcibacteraceae; genus Vitreimonas. The sequence continues at coordinate 394,391 of JAFLCU010000001.1, forward strand.
TCGGCGGCGCCTATAATTCAAGCGACGGCTATTTCACCAACAGCCTGACAGGGGGCAATCTCGACGCGCGCGAGACAACCGTACTTACCGGCGCCCTTGAAGCTCGCCCCAACAATGAGTGGCTATTCCGCCTTCGCGCCGCCTATCAGAACACCGAAGATGGCGATGATCCGCTGCGTTTCGCTGTAAACAACGCATTCCCGACGGCGCTGCAAGGGCCGCCCACGCCTGCGGGCAATCAAATGTATGTGGGCGAGGTTCAGGGCTCCGACACCTTCGCCGTCACGCCCGGCCACAACAACACGGAGCTCGGCAGCTATTCCTTGACCGCCCAGTGGCAGGGCGATTCAATGACGTTCACGTCCATCTCGGGCTTTAATGACCTCGGCTTGGATTTGGCGGTGGACGGCGATTACAGCGCGGCTCAGGCCAATTACCAAACCACGCTGGTCGACCAATACGACCTAAGCCAAGAGTTCCGCTTGGCGTCGAATAACGATGACCGCCTCTCTTGGCTCATCGGCGCGTATTATTACAGGCTCTCCGCCCACACACAGGTCAACAACGCCTACGGCGCCGACGCCGTGTCCATCATCACCACGACCGGAGCTCCGGGCTTCGCCGCTTGGCGGCGCCTGATTGGCGGCGCAACGAGCGATCTCAACGAAGAGACCGAGAGCGTCGCCCTATTTGGCCAGCTGGGATATGATCTGACGGATCAGCTCACGCTCACGCTCGAGGGCCGGTGGACCGAGGAAACCAAGAGCGCGGATCAAGTCGCGGTCAGCGGGCTGCTTAACCCGACAGGGCCGGTGACCGGCGTGTTCAACGCCGAGAGTGATTTCGAGAGCTTTGTGCCACGCGTGACACTTGAATACCAAGCCACGGACGACATCCTGCTCTACGCCACAGTCGCGCAGGCCGAAAAAGCCGGCGGCTTCAACACCAACATCGTCGCGGGCTCGCCGATACCAAGCGAACGCTTCTACGATCCCGAAACCGCGTGGAATTACGAAATCGGCGCAAAGACCTCGTGGTATGATGGCCGTCTCGTGCTCAACGGCGCGATCTATCAGATCGACTGGTCCGATCAGATTGTCCGCGCGGTCGGTACATCAGGCGCGCTGCTTAACGTCAATGCTGGCGCGACCTCCATCCAAGGCGCCGAAATCGAGGTTCGCGCGCAGCTGATGGAGGGCCTCGAGTTCAACGCGGGCGTGGCCTACACGGACTCGCAGTATGACGATTACAATTTCGCTATCCTCGGCGTGATTGGAATGCCCTCTCAGCTTGAAGGAACACGACTGCAGTACGTATCCGAGTGGCAAGCCAACACGGCCATCCAATATGTCATGCCCGTCAGCGCCGATCTCGACTGGTTCACGCGCCTCGACGTGAGCTACCAATCGGATCAAAGCGTCGTCCAACCGGCGAGCGCTTATGTTGGCGACACGACGCTCGTGAACCTGCGAACGGGCCTTGATTTCAATAATGTCTCGTTCCGCATCTTCGCCAACAACCTGACCGAGGAAGACACGGCCGTAACCGGCGTGTTCACGCCCGATCCCGGACAGCAATATGATTACGTTCGCGGGCAGCTTGGCATCGGCGGCGCGCCGCTGGTCGGCCGGCAATTGTTCGGCGGCATCATCACAACGCGCTCGCCGCGTGTGATCGGCGCCTCGGTGAACGTGCGTTTCTAGCGTGACGCTCGATTGATCCTCCCCCTAAGCGCGGCGATCTCTCTTGGTCGTCGCGCTTCTTTTTTTGGCGGATGCGCATCGTGATCTGTTCGATTGAAGATCTCCGCCGAGCGGCCAAACGACGTTTGCCGCGCATGGTGTTCGACTACATCGAAGGCGGCGCCGACGATGAAATCACCCTGCGCCGCAACAACGCGCGCTACCGCGAACGGGCGCTGTTGTGGAGTGTTCTGGAAGACGTCAGCGAGATCGACACCAGCGCAACAATTCTCGGACATCGCGTCCGGGCGCCGATCATTATCGCGCCGACAGCCTCCTCTCGCCTGTTCAACCCACGCGCGGGCGAGCCGGCTGTCGCGCGCGCGGCGCATCATCACGGCCTCATCTATTCAGCATCGACTTTGGCCTCCACCTCGATTGAGACGCTCGCCCGTGAGACGCCTGGGCCGAAACTGTTCCAAATCTATATGTGGAAGGATCGCGGCCTCGTTCGCGAGATCATGCAGCGCGCGGGCGAAGCTGGTTTCACCGGCATCATCCTAACCGTGGACACGCCAGTGGCGGGAAACCGGGAACGAGATCCGCGCAACAGGTTCTCGATCCCGCCTAAAATCAATCCGCATACCGCCTCGCAGGCGCTCGCGCGCCCCGGGTATTTGTGGGACCTCGCCTCCACACCGCCCGTTCGCGCGGCCAATTTCACGCACATCAGCGGCGGCGTTGGCAGCATCGTGGATTTCATCGACAAGCAATTCGACCGCAGCGTGGCGTGGCGCGACTTGGCCTGGATGCGCGATCTTTGGACCGGTTCGTTCGCCGTCAAGGGCGTTGGCGCGCCCGACGACGCCGAAGCTTGCGTCGCCGCTGGCGCTGACGCTGTCTGGATCTCCAACCATGGCGGGCGCCAACTCGACACCGCAGCAGCCACGATCGATCTATTGGAGCCGATCGTCGATCGCGTCTCCGGACGCGCAGAGATTATCGTGGACGGCGGCGTTCGTCGGGGCAGCGATATCGCCAAAGCTATCGCTCTTGGCGCAAAAGCCGTCGCCATCGGGAGGCCGTATCTTTGGGGCTTGGCGGCGGATGGCGAGAATGGCGTCAGCCGCGCGCTTGAAATTCTAACATCTGAGCTTCGTCGGACGATGGCGCTCCTCGGCAAGCCGCGCCTTGCCGATCTCACGTCACGAATTGTCTTGCGCTGATCTTTTCCATCCACCTGGAATGATACGCCGCGAGCGCGCCCTCGAAGGGCGCGGCATGCGAGAGAGCGTGGTCGCCTGGGCCGCGGCCGCAAGCCAATGTGAGCGCGCCCATGGACACGTCGCTCTCCTCGGGGCTGAGACAGATGCGGTCGCTGGGACGCAGCGCCGCCAGGGCGCGCGTGAATACATCGCAGCGCGCAAACCGTCCCTCGATCAGCAACGCTCCGCTCGCGCCAATGCGGTCAAGCCCGGTGTTCGTCATCATCGCCGCATAGAGCGCCGCCGCGGCGTCGCGATCCGTTTGGTTTGGCGGCGGCTCAAGCCAACCGCCCGGCGTCTCGGGATAAAAGCCGGCGCCGACAACCATGGTGGGCAGAGCCATAAGCCCGCTTCCGACAATGCGTTTCGCTGCGTCCATCAAAGCTTCTTGCCGCTCGGGCGCGTCAAGTTGAGCGGCCCCCAAGAGTTCAATTTCGCGCCCTCCCATGAAGAGCGCCGTCGGCGCGGGCCTTCCCTCAACATCTACATTGTAGAGACACCCGCTTCCCTCGGCGAATGGCGGCGCGACAGCACTCCGCGCCGGAGAGCGCATGGACACGAACCAGGTGCCAGTGGAAATCAATGTCGCTTCGCCGTCCGAAAACTCCGCATGGGCGCGGGCGCCGCAGAGAGCGGCGTTTGAATCATGCAGGCCGGCGAAGACGGCCACGTCGCGCTTGAGTCCTGTTCGTGCGCTCCACTCTTCAGACAGACGCCCAACGATCGCTCCCGCGTGAACGCGCGGCGCCAGCCGTTCGGCCCAGCCGCGCCGCACCGCCAAGCTCGACGGCGCACCGCGCATCGGCGCCCACAAGTCGGTATGGGCGCCCAGACTTGTCACCTCGCTCGCCGCCACGCCCGACAAGCGCCACGCCCAATATTGCGGCCAAGGCAGTATCTGTGACCCCTCGCCAAGCGCGCCCCGAAAGAAGTGTTCGATGCAATGCAGTTGCAGGCCGAGATTGAGCGCCATGCCAAGCGCTGGTGAACCGGTCTCGGAAAAAGCGTCCCTCTGCTGCATATATTCCGCTCGCATCCGCGCGGGCGGATCGAATTCATAATCCATCACTGGAATGGCGAGCGCGTCATCCTTGATAATGGCGACGGCGGCGCCGTGCCCGACTGGGATAATCGCGCCGACGTCGCCGATTTCGGCAAAGGCCCTGAGTGTGTGAGCAAGCCAAAGCTCGATTCCCGCTACATCGAGTTCGGGATAGTGGCGGCCCGCCACGTGCGCGTTGGCGCGCGCAGCGCGCTTGAGCGGCGCACCCGCGGAGGTCCAGAGCGAGAGCTTGGTGTGGGTCTTGCCGATATCGAGCACAACCACGAGCGGCTCACGCATTGGTCAAGCTTTCCGGCGACGCGCCAATGGACATTCCGTCGTCTCCTGTTAAGTTCGATCATGTTCAAGCATATGCCATCACATTCAATCAAGAAAGCCGGCCGATGAGCGCTTTACCTCTGCCCCAGGACGCCATTGAAAGTCACAACGCCGCCCATCGCGCCGCGCTTGCCGAGGATTACGAGGCCCTCGGCCGGACCCTGGCGCGCCGTGGCCTCGACATTGACGCGATCAAGGGGGATGTCGCGGGCTTCTCAATCGCCGCGCCGAGTTGGGCGACGGGGCGGGGCGGCACACGCTTTGCCAAATTCGCGATCCCCGGCGAACCAACCAATATTCACGAAAAACTCCAGGATTGCGCCGTCGTCCAACAGCTTAGCCAAGCCACGCCGCGTGTGTCGCTGCACTTTCCCTGGGATCGCGCAGACGATTACAGCGCCCTGCGCGAAGAAGCCGACGCGCTGAATCTCAGCTTCGACGCCGTCAACTCGAACACATTCCAGGATCAACCTGGACTGGCCCATTCGTACCGCAATGGAAGTCTTGCCGCGGTCGAGACGGTGGTGCGCGAGCAGGCCGTCGCGCACAACATCGACTGCATCGAAATCGGCAAGAAACTCGGCTCAAACGCGATCACGGTTTGGATCGGCGACGGCTCCAATTTTCCGGGCCAACAGGATTTCAATCGAGCCTTCGATCGCTATATCGCGTCCGCAAAGGCAATCTATGCCGCGCTTCCGACTGGATGGCGCATGCTGCTTGAGCACAAATTGTTCGAACCGGCCTTCTATTCGACGGTGATTTCCGATTGGGGCAGCTCATTGATGGCGGCTCAGGAGCTGGGACCCAAATGCCAGTGTCTCATCGACCTCGGCCACCACGCGCCCAACGTCAACATTGAGCAGATTGTCGCCCGCTTGCATCGCGCCGGAAAACTCGGTGGTTTCCACTTCAATGACAGCAAGTATGGCGATGACGATCTCGATTCTGGATCGATTAATCCGCACCAGCTGTTCTTGGTGTTCAACGAACTCGCGGAGGCCAAGTCCAGCGATCCGGCGCGATTTGATCCCGCTTACATGATCGATCAGTCCCACAATGTGACTGATCCGATCGAAAGCCTACTCTCTTCGACGGAAGCCATCGTCGCGGCTTATGCGAAAGCCGCGCTCGTTGATCGTGAGGCCCTGCATGAAGCTCAGGAGCGCAATGACGCAATGATGGCGTTTCAAGCTCTCCGCGCAGCCTACAAAGTCGATGTCTCACCTATTCTCGCCATGGCGCGCGTCGAGAAGGGAGGCGCGATCGATGTGCTCGGCATGTATCGGCAGAGTCGCTGGCGCGAACGCAAAGCGCAAGAGCGCAAAGCCGTCGGGCTCGGCGCGGGCATCGTCTGACAATCACGCCCGCGCCGCATCAGCGGCGCGGCGAAACTGCTCCGCCTCCCAGGCGCCAAGCGCGCGCGCCGCGTCAGTTTCGAGTCCGACCACGGCGCAATCGCGTGGAAGGCGTCGCGCTATCTCCACCAGCGCCTCGCACTGAGCCGCCTCCCCGGCGGTGAGATTGGCGCGCCGAAATGCGCCCTTCCCCGGCAGATAAAAAAGCGCCGGCGCGACGCCGCTCTCGGCGAAGGCGCGGCGGGCGGCGGCTTCGAGGGTTTCATCCGGCCGCACCACGCATGGCGCGCCACCGAGAAACACCACCTGATCAGGCGTCAACGGCGCGGCAGCCAAGGCGGCGCATAATTCGACGTCGCGCGCGATAGCGGCGTGCGCGCCATCCCGTTCGAACCCCGGCGCCACGGGACCATCATCGGCGTTCATCGATGATTGTTCGAACTGCATCCGCACTGGAAAATCCAGCGTCCGCTCCATCGCACACAACAAATCGTACGCTTCCCGCATGCTCTCCGCAGCGACAACGACCCCATGATTTTGCAGCAGCAGAATGTCCGCCGCTCCGCTCTCGGCATTCAAGCGCGCGATTTCCAATGCAAGAGACAGGCCCGGCTTGATGTAGGGAATGACGCATCCGGACACGCCGATCTCATCCACCGCGCCGCGAAAGCGCGCCTCGCCGTCCGCAAGCACGGCGCAGATCGTGCTGTTGATCGCGTGCGCGTGGACAACCGCTCGCTGCGGCATGACCGCATGCATCGCGGCTTCGATCGAGGGCCGAAGGCCATCCGAGGTAACGCTCGCCCGCATCAGTGCGTCAAGCGCTGGCTCATCAGCGCGCGCTACGGCTTCGACAAGCACGTCTAGGCGAACAGGCACGAAAATCGAGCGCTCCTCGGCATCGCGCATCCAGGCCCCGGACGCCTTCACCCAAAGCTCGCCATCGCACTTCACTGACGTGTTGCCGCCGGCCCCTTGCGTGAGCATGGGGTCTCGCCCGATTGCGGCCGTTACTTGTCTCAGTTCCGCTTGCGCCGCCGCACTCATGATCAACACGGCTCCGTCAGCGTCTCCGGACGAAACAACGCGGACCAACGCTTTGGGCTTGCGTCTGTCACGCCGTCAACGCCGCCCGCAGCGCCAGGGCGGCGTCTTCGAGCGCTTCGCGGCCTTTCCCGACGCCAGCCGAAAACTGCGTGAATCCGTGAATCACGCCAGCGTACTCCCGCATCTCCACGCGTGACCCGGCCTTACGCAACGCTTCGGCAAGCTCAATGCTATCGTCGCGCAGAGGATCCATGCCGGCGACCGCGAGAAAGGCCGGCGGCATGCCACGCAGGTCGCCCAGTATCGGTGACGCATAAGGATGGGCGCGATCCGCTCGGTCTCGGAGATAGAGGTTCATGAAGAACTCAAGCGCATCTCCGCCCAGTCCGAAATTGCCCGCGCCATAGGCGCGATAGGACGCGGTATCGGTGCGCATGGCGAACAGGCCGTAGATCAGGACCATGAACGCGGGCAGCGCCTCGCCTGCGTCGCGCAAAGCCAGCGTGGCGCCCATCGCCAAATTGGCGCCTGCCGAGGCGCCGCCGACGGCGATCTTGTCGGCCGACACGCCCAGGTCGCGTGCATTCGCGCGCGCCCAGCGTATCGCGTTCACGCAATCATTGAGCGGCTCGGGAAATTTTGCCTCGGGCGCCAGCCGGTAATCGACCGAGAGCAGCTTCGTTCCCGATTTCGCGGCGACAAGCCTGCACGCACGATCCTCGAAATCGAGATCGCCAATAACCCAGCCTCCGCCATGAAAATGGATCAGCAGACCGCCGCCTTCGCTCGCGCTCGAGGGTGCGTAAAGGCGCGCGCGTAAAGGCTGTGGCGCCACATCGAGGAAAAAGTCGCGCACCTCGGCGACCTCGGGGAGATCTCGATTCCAGACCGCAAAATCGGCCGCGGCCCGCTCTCGCATCGCCGCCGGCGCAATCGTCACCATTGGCGTCCGTTCAGCCATGCGCTGTCGCATCGCCATTACGATCGGGAGCATCTCGGGATCAAGCTGGGAATCGAGCGGATCGCTCATCGTCAAAACCTTGCTGCATACGGACTGCGGAGCGCACACTATTTCAGGAATTGTCATTCGCAAGCATTTTCGGTCATAATCATTCGCAATTGATCGCCAAGCGGCGGGGGAGCATTGGATGGCCTCGGAAGAAAGACTGGCGTTCGGGATCAAGCTCGGCTGGGCCATTGGCGAACTGGCGATCGCCGCCTTCGTCGTCTTGCAGATGTCCTTCATGCTCTTCTTCGCGACAGAAGTGCTGCGCATACCGCCCGCGATCGCGGGGTTTGCGTTGTTGCTCCCGCGCCTGATTGACGCCTTCGCGGATCCGATCATGGGCGCGATCTCGGATCGAACGAAATCGCCACTCGGCCGGCGCCGGCTCTATCTTCTCATTGGCGCACCGCTATTGGGCCTGACCTTTGGCGCGGTGTTCTTCGTGCCCGTCGATGCGCCGCTCATGCTGAAGGTGACGCTGTTGGTGGCGGCTTTCATGGCGTCAAACGCCGCCGTGACCATCTATGAGGTGCCCTATTCCGCAATGGCCGCCGAGATGACCAGCTCCTACAAGGAGCGGACGTCGCTCACCGGCTACAAAATGTTCGCGGCCAGACTTGGCGGTTTCGCCTGTGCGTTCGGCGCGCCGATGATATTCGGCTCACAGGAAAACCTCGCCGAGGGCTTTCAGCTATTGGGCGTCTGCATCGGCGTCTTCATGATCGTCACTGGCCTTTGGGCCTTCTTCGCGACGGCGCGCGCGCCGCGCATTGAGACGACGCCCGATCGTTTCCGGCTGAACGACGAAATCCGCGCCGTGATCGAGAACCGCTCATTTTGCATCCTCTGGATCGCCTTTCTGCTGCAGAACCTGGCGATAGGCGCCGCCGCGACCGCGCTTATTTATTTTCTGACGTTGGTGATGCACGTCGCGCCCCAGCAGACGGCGCTCTACATGTCGATCGGTGGTTTGGTGGCGCTCGTCGCAACGCCTTTATGGGTTGCGATTGGCCGGCGCATCGGCAAGCAACGCGGCTATTTTCTTGGATTGGCTATAACGGCGGTTACGACCGTGCCCGCGATGGTGATCGCGCCTGAGCAGGCGCCGTTGCTTCTCGCGGTTTTCTTAATCGCCGGCATCGGCGACGCAGCAAACCAATTGTTTCCCAACGCAATGGCGCCCGATACCGTTGAGGTCGATGAATTGAGAAGCGGCATGCGCCGCGAAGGCGCGATCTTTGGCGCGTGGGGCTTTTGCCGCAAATTGGGCATGACGGGCGGCGCATTTCTCGTGAGCCTCGCCTTGTCCGCGGTGCATTTCACGCCGGGCGCCGTCGCCGCCGATCAAGCATCGAGCGCCATCGACGGCATACGCTTCATCTACGCGGCCTTGCCGTTGGCGCTCTGGTTCGGCGCGATGTGGGCGTTTAGCCGCTACGATCTGACCGAGGCCCGCTTTGAAGCGCTGAAGGCGGAAATACGCATGCGCGGCGGCCAAGCATGACGCACGCAGCGCCAGGTCACATCACTGAAGACACGCCTTCTCCGCCACTCAGCGCAGGCGATGGAGAGTTAGGCGGGGCGGCGGGCCAACGCGAGGCGCCCGGCGCTCCGATGTCATAACTTTCCCGCGGAGGTTCAGTCCTCGGCGATGACGACCTCGACGCCGGCCTTCTCGAGCATGTTGCGGCTCTTGGCGCTGATGCCCGCGTCGGTGACGACCGTATCGATTTCGCTGAGCGGACAAAGCACAAGGCCGGTCTTGCGCTCAAACTTGGTGCTGTCGGCCAAGACGATGACCTTTTCGGCGCGCGCCATAAGGCGCCGTTCCGCGCGAATCAGGATCGAATCCGCCTGCAACAATCCCACGGGAGAGAGCGCTTGGGCGCCCATGAGAATCTTGGACGCGAAACACTCGGCCGTGCCGTCCTCTTCGAACGGCGAGAGAATGATGTTCTGCTCGCGGAAAACCTCCCCGCCCGGAACCAGTAATCGGGTGCGCGGCGACAACAGCAATTGTTCTACGATAGGCAGCGAGTTGGTCAGAACTTGCAGGTCGAGATCGGCAAGAAACGGACAGAGCAGCGATGTCGTCGATCCACCGTCAATGACAATCGTCTCACCCGGCTCGATCAAGCCGGCCGCGGTCCTGGCGATAGCGCGCTTTTGAACGACATTTATCTGCTTGTTGCGGGCAAGCGGCGTGCCGGCCAGATGCGAGGTCTGAGTCTCGGGGCGTTCGACGCCGCCATGAACCCGTTTCAGCGCCCCGTCGTCCGCGAGCTTGCGGAGATCCCTGCGAATTGTCGCTTCCGAGGCTCCCACCAGATTCTGCAAGTCCTGAACGGAAGCGAACGGCGCTTCGCTGAGCTTGCCGAGAATTTTGCGTCTGCGCTCACTCTGCCGCATTGTGTTTTCCATCCTGTCGTCGGCGCCTAAGGGCGCGAGACTGCCGGCCAGCTTCCAACCGCGACATTCCTTCCACAACATAACCGCTCGGCGCAACAAGCTCGCCGATCACGCCGTCCGGAAGTGCGACCTCCACCTCGATCACGTCCCCTGTGCGGCGCAGCGCCACTTCGATGTCGCCCGCCAGCGTTGGCTGTGAGCCTCGCGCAAACCCCAGCACGCCCAAGGTCGGTTCGATCCTCACATGAGCAAAACCAGCAGCCGCGGGTTTAATGCCGAGGACCTGACGCATCATCTGCCATGTCGGCGTGGCGGAGAATCCATGCGCCAAACTGGCGTGAGGTTCAAACCCCTCCCAGAGCGTTGTCGCGCCGCGCTTGATCATGCTTCCATAGCGCTCTCGCATGAGGTCGAGCGCCAGATCGAAGCGGCCGGCCTTCGCCAGCGCCGTATAGACAAAATGGCTGAAGAAGGTGTTCGCGAGCACAATATGCTTTGCCTCCTCGAACCCCTCTCCTTCCAGGATGATCGGGGGCGCCGGCGTCAAACGCAGCAGCGTTCGATCGCCGATGCGAGCGGCGATCGAGGCGGCGCGATCTGGTTCAACACCGCCCCACAAGATCATGGCCGCGTTTGCGTGCTGAGATGTTCTGGGCTGGCGCATGTCGGTTGTCGGATCGACACAATCCGCATAGAGCCCGCGCGCGGCATCCCAATGCGTCTCGAGCACTTGCTTCAAGCGCCGGGCTTGCTCGCTTCGGCGCGCGGCTTCGCTATCCCACCCAAGTACGCCGGCAAGACGCGCCGCTATGTCGAAGGCGCCGCACAATTCGGCGTTCAGAACCGTTGAATAGCCGGTTCGCCCCAAGGCGGCCCAATCCTGGAAATGCCAGTAGGGCAAATCGGCTACGCGTCCATCTTCGCCGGCAAGCTCTTCAAACCACGCAAGCACCTTTAGCAAGGATGGGAAGAGCGAACGCACGAGTTCAACATCGTTGCTGTGCTCAAAATGGTCCCAGAGATTAAATATCCAATGCAGTGAATAGTCCGGAATGATCCAGCCGAAGCGGCGATGATCGCCCGGCGCAAACATTTCCAGAAGGCCGTCAGTGCGCTGGCTTTCCGCCGCTGATCGAAGGAAGTGCCGGTTGAGCGCATGGATTTCCGGGCCGAAAACAGCCTCGCCCACCAGGTGCTCGACGGTGGAATCGCCCAGCCATTGACGCTGCTCCCGGCCCGGGCAATCGATCCAGCCGTCGTGCATGCATAGTTCGAGAGTCTTTCGGCCCAGCTCCCACAGCTTGTTCAGCAGCGGATCTGAGCACTCGAACGCACCGCGCCCCTTTCCCGGATAGCGGGTCGAAACGACCGACACGTCCTGAAAGCGAAGACCCTTTTTCGCATTGCGCACGTGGATCTGCATCCAACGCACCGCATCCCACTCAAAAGCCTCAAACACTTGCTTGCCGGGGCGCGCGATCACACGACAGACGTGCGCATCAAGTCCCATGATCGGTAGCCGCTCGATGCGGGCGTCAAGCGCCGGCCCGCCTGGATCGAACTCTCCGGGCAAACGCTCCGATACGACGATGTCGATAACCTCGCCGCCACTTGCTTCAAAAGTTATGCGCGGACGCCCCGCGAGAATCTCGCCGAAGTCGAACAGCAACGCCGCGCCATCCGTTGGCGGAATCGACACATCATTCACCGCACCCGACGATGCCAGCGACGGCGACGAGAGCTCCTCTTCGTAGGCTTGCCTCTCAACCGGCAAGTCAGACGGCTCAATCTTTCTGGTCCAAACCAAACGCCGCGGCGCACAAGCTTGCTCGAGCATTTGCGGCATCATGGACGGGGCCATCACCGGAAATGGCTTGGTTTGCGCCCCGCCAAATCTCGACTCGGGCCCGCCGAAACCCGTCGCCAGAACGTGGGTTTCGTCCCAATGCGCGTCTGAATAGTCGAGCCCGGTCCAATCTTCTGGAAAAAGATTCGCGTCGAATTGCTCAACAAACCCAAGGGCTGAAGTCATTTGCGGCGTGTTGTTTTCCCATGCGTCGCACGTGAGCGCGCGCCATTCGGCATCCGTTTGGACTTGGATGGATTGCGCGGCGCCCGACACAATTCCGTCTAGCCAAAGCGCACCGTCGCCGAAGGTCGAACGCCAATGGCCATGCACGGACTCGTAGAACGCCGTGTCGATGCCGTAGGTATGCACCAGCACGCCAATAACGTTAGCGCCTTTAACGAACGGCGCATCGACATAGGTGTCGAAGCGTTGCCGAAGCGGTGAACAGCGGACGGGGCCGCGGCCCAGACGCTGGCCGTTCAAGAAAAGCTGATACTTGCCGTCGCAAGTGATGTTGATTGCGCTCTGCGAGACCTCGAACGGCACATCAACACGCCGGCGAAAGAGAAACCACCTATTGAGGCCATCACTGCGCGGCGGTACGCCGCGAATGGCGGCGAAAAAGCCGTCCGGATCAATCTTTTGCTTGGCGGTCCAAATGAATGGCGCACGACTCATCTTGTGAACAGCCTAACGTGTGAACGCAACGAGGTTGCCGCCGTCGACGTTCAGGATGTTGCCCGTCGATTTCGCCGACGCTTCGCCCGCAAAGAACGCGACTGCTTGCGCCACGTCTTCGGGCAATACGGCTTGCTGAAGCAAAGAACGCTTGCGGTAAAATTCTTCGAGCCCGTCTTCGGATATGCCGTAGGCAGCCGCGCGTTCGGCGCGCCAGGCGCCGCTCCAGATTTGCGAGCCGCGCAAGACCGCGTCTGGGTTGACCGCGTTCACGCGAATATTGTGCTGAGCGCCTTCAAGCGCCAAGCAGCGGGCCAGATGGAGTTCGGCCGCCTTGGCGGAGGCATAAGCGGCGGCGCCAGGTGTTGCGGCCAAGGCGTTCTTGGAGGCGACGAACACGATGGATCCTCCTTGCGCCTTCATGCTCTTGAACGCCTCGCGCGCAGCCAGAAAGTATCCATCGCCCAATACCGCGAAGGTCTCGCGCCATTGATCCAGTGAGGTGTCTTCGATCGGCGAAGAACTCGCCAATCCCGCATTCGCCACGAGAATGTCAACGCCGCCGAACGCAAGGATGCACGCTTGAAAGGCATCAACGACGTTCTGCTCGCTCGTCACATCCCCAAGCGCACTGGCGATTCTATCGGCGCCCGCGCGCGAGACAAGGGCGGCGCTCGCCTCCGCAAGCGCCGCTTCCGAACGATCCATCAGAAAGACACACGCGCCATCGTCAAGCAATCGCTCTGCTATTGCGCGCCCAATCCCGCCGGCGCCGCCAGTGATAGCCGCCACTTTGCCTTGCAGCGGCTTTGGCGGGGGCATTCGCCGAAGCTTGGCCTCCTCAAGCAGCCAATATTCGATGTCGAACGCCTCTTGGTCCGGCAACCCTTGATACCGCGACACCGCCTCGGCCCCGCGCATGACATTGATGGCGTTCTGAAAGAATTCGCTGGCGATACGCGCGGTCGCCTTGTCTCGAGCGAACGATAGAAGCCCCACGCCCGGCAGCGCGATCAGCACTGGATTCGCGTCGCGCATGGGCGGACTGTCTGGCCGCTTGCACGCGTCGTAATAGGCCCCGTAAGCAGCGCGGTATTCGCCAAGAGCCGCATCGATGGCGTCGTTGTCAGCATCGGGCGACAACACCAGCGGCCTGATCTTGGTGCGCAAGAAATGATCGGGGCATGAGGTGCCTATTTGCGCCAAACGAAGCAAAGACTCGGCACAAACAAACTCCATCACCTCTGGGCCGTCCGAGAAGTGCGCGACTTTCGCACCTGACGACGACAGGCGCGGGCGCAAGCGCGCGATCAGATCGCAAGCGCGGGCGCGGCGCGCGCTTTCACGCAACGGTTCAACCACTCTTGCGCCAAACGGCGCGCCGCCTTCGATGCGTTGGTTTAAAAACTCCGCGGCGGCCCGGATTGTCTCGATCGTGGTCTCATAACATTCGCGCGCCGTGTCGCCCCAGGTCACGAGACCGTGGTTTTGCAGAACCACACCCTTCCAATGCGGATGCGCTCTCGCCGCCGCCGCAAGCTGACGTCCAAGCTCCCAGCCGGGCCGACGCCACGCGATCCAGCCAATGCGGCCGCCGAATATAGTCCGCGTCAGCTCCTCGCCATCGACGGAGGCGGCTAGCGCCGTCACGGAATCTGGATGAACGTGATCGATATGCGCATAAGGAAGAAGCGCATGCAGCGGCGTGTCGATAGAGGCCGCGCGCGCGCTCAGGTTGAAGGCGCAGTGTGGAAGATAGTCCACCATCGCATCTTCGTGCTCTGGGCCGCGATAGAGTTTGTCGGCGTCCAGCAGTTTCTCAAGGCTGAGAACCGCAAACCCCCCTTCATCGATTGTGCCAAGGTCCCCGCCCGATCCCTTGACCCACAGGACGCGCACGTCCGCCCCCGTCAACGGGTCCTTGGCGGTGGTCTTCGCGGAGGTGTTGCCGCCGCCATAATTGGTCACCGCCAAATCCGCGCCGAGCAGGCGCGAGCGATAGACAAGTTGCTCGACCTCGGAGCCACGCTTCTTGGCGGTCCAATGCGCCTCCGGCGTCCGCAACGGACTTGCCTTCACGACTGAAATTCCACCATCCATTTTTTTGGCACTCCGAAGCGTCGCCGGTGGCTACAATAGCCCTCGAAACGCTCATATACAATCATTATACGTGCAATTACGATCTGTTCCGATCAGTAGGAGACGTTATGCGCGCATTCAAAATGTTGATAGCCAGCGCTTGCGGCGCGCTGCTTTGCGCCTGCGCCACGCCAAGCGCGGTATCCTCAAATCCGACCGGCGCGCCTTTGGGGCCCTACTCGCAAGTCGTCGAAGCCAATGGCTTCGTCTTCTTCTCCGGCATCGTCGCCGCATCACCACAAACTGGCGCATTGAGCGGAGGGGATATTCAGGCCCAAAGCCGCCAAGTGCTCGCTAATCTGGACGCGCTTCTCGTTGCGTCGAACCTTTCCCGCGCGGATGTGGTCAAGACGACCGTGTTCCTTCGCGATGCAGCTGACATGCGCGCGATGAACGCTGAGTATGCCGAATTTTTCGGCGACCTCCGTCCGGCGCGCACCACCGTGCCGGGAGCGGATTGGGGCGGCTCCGGCATTCTCATTGAAATCGAGGTGATCGCCGTGCGGCGCTAGAGCGTAAGGACGATAGTCGCATCGAGGGGCGCGCTGGCTGCGCACCCCTCTTTGAATGCTCCGCTCGTCCTACCACTCCGCGCGCAAACCAATCGTGAAATACCGGCCGTCGAGATCATAAAGGCCCGGCACTGTTGGATAGCCGACGCCGGCGAGTGTCGTCGGCAACAATGGCGGCTCTTGATCAAAGAGATTGTTGATCGTGCCATAGAGCTGCATTGTTCCGCCCAAGGTCTCGAACTCATAGGCGCCATGAAGATTGGTGTAGAGCACCTCATCGAGCGTGGGATCCTCGAATACGCCACCGCCTGACGGACCGACCTTCCGCATCGAGCCAATGTAGCGCTCCTGCAGTGTGAGGGTGATCGGCCCCTGCTCGTAGGTCACCGCGAACTGGCCGCGCCATTCCGGCATACCCGGCGTGGACAGACCGACATATTGGGTGACGAGCCCGCTGGCCGACACCGAGTTCGCCTCGTCGACATATCCAGCGAGCAATCGGAAGGAAATATCGCCGCTCCCGATCGGGCGCGTATAGGTGACATCGAAGTCGACGCCCGACCTGTTCTGAACGCTCGCGTTCGTCTTCAGCAAACTCACGGATGTGATGTTGTCGGTCGACGGGTCGCCGGCGATCTGAGCGCAGGCCGTAGCATCGCCATTGAAGCAATCCGAAAGCACCTGCGACACCGTTCGCCCAGTCACGATGCCGTTGGTCAACTCGATGTCATAATAGTCGATCGACGCGCTGAGGCCCGGCAAGAAAGATGGGCGAAACACAGCGCCAATCGTCCATGTGTCGCCGGTCTCGGGCTCGAGATCGGGGTTGCCTGTCGTGATCGTCGGAATCGTCGGAATTTGATTGCCCGTGAACGGATTGACCGTGAACGCGGCAAAACCGGTGGAGGGACTGGCGAACAATTCATAGAGGTTCGGCGCGCGGATATCGCGCGAGCGCGACACACGGAATCTGACGTCCTCAATCGGCTCGTAGGTCAGACCAAGCTTCCAGGTATCAACGCCACCGCTATTGCTGTAGTCGGTGTAGCGAAACGCCCCATTGAATTCGAGATCGGTGATGATCGGCGCGATCGTCTCAACATAAAATTCCTGGACTGTGTCGCTGACCTCTTCTTGCGCACCGACATTGCCCTGTTGCCATCCGCCGTACCGGCACGAGGTCAGCGTCGGACACAAGGTGACGTTGATGGCGCGGCCGCGAATGGTTTCCGGATCGATCTGCGAGGTCGCCACGTCGTTTGACGTCCCCGACAGCTCTCGCGTGCGCCATTCAACGCCCGCCGCCACGGAGACGGGCCCCGCGGGCAAATTAAACCATGTGCCCTGAGTGTTGAAGGCGAGCACCGTTTCGGCGCTTGTCGTCGTGTTTTCGTTGGTCCCCGTAATGTAGTCCAGCGCAGCTTGCGAAGGTGCGCCAAGGCCAAAAAGATTGATGGGAACACAATCATCATAAATGCTGCCAGGACTGGTTAGCGTGACCCGGCAGACCGTCTGGCCGCCGCCATCGACAACCGCGTCAACAGCCGCATGCAGGCGCGCGACATTGACCGCGTTGTGCTCAGCGCCTTCCTGCTCGGTCTGACCATGACTGATGTGAGCGTCCCAGTTCCAATCCCCCGCAAGGCTGCCTGAGAGGCCAGCGGAGAGATCATAGTAGGTCGTCTCCGTCGTGTTGTACGACGCCCCGCCTTCGCGGTTCGATCGCTGCATGAAGAACGAATTGTATCCGTTGGCCGTCATCGTGCTCTGCAATCCAGCCGGAATGAACGGATTGCCGCTATATATCTCCAAGAGCGTGCCGCTATTGGCGCTAAAGGCTGGCCATCCGTATTGATTGCGCGCGCTGTTGCGCGCCCCGGCCAGCTGGAGATAGCCCGCGACATCCGAAGAGAAGTCGTAGTCGAAGCGCGCGAACAGACGATTGGTCTCAGCTTCACCCAGCGGCTGCATGGCGCCGCTTGGCGAATACCCATCGCCGCCGACCGCGTTCGGCGCCCCGGGCGGGAGCACCGTGCCAAAATTCATCGGCCCGTAGCCGCCTCCAGGGAGGAACTGCGTGCCAGCGAGCGGCGCCGCGCCGAAATCGATCGGCAGACCGTTGGAGCTGACGATCAAACCGCCCGTCGTGCCCGTATAGAAGCGGGTGTTGGCGACATTGTAATACGGCGATGCGGACGTGCCCGCGCCAGCCAGGGCCCAAAGTTGAGCGCTCTGCGGCCGCTCCAACATATTGGCGATGCCGTCTGCTTCAAAGTGCTCGAAGCTCACGATTACATGCCCACGACCGTCCAGCACGGACATGCCGCCGGCAAGTCCCGCTTTGATCTGCTGGTCGTCGCTGTAACGGGAAATGCCGTACTGAAGGTTCGCGCGTAGCCCGCCGAATTCGTCGTCCGTGATGTAGTTGACCACACCCGCGACAGCGTCGGAACCGTAAGCCGCCGATGCGCCGCCGGTGACGACGTCAACGCGATTGAGAAGAAGTTCGGGCAGCACATTCGCGTCCACCAGACCATTGGACGTGGACGCGGCAATGCGATTGCCGTTCAGAAGGACAAGCGTTCGGTCGGGCCCAAGCTGACGCAATTCCAAGAACGCGCCCGCCGCCGCGGTCCCCGCGGCGCAGCAATAAAAACGTCCCCCTGGAGTCGATTGGCCGCTCAACGCCGGCAACTCGCGCAGACCTTCCGCGATCGTGGAGGGCGTCGTGTTCAGCAAGTCCTGCGCCCGGACCGCCGTGACTGGCGTGGGCGCCTGATAGCCCGGGTTGCGAATCCGCGAGCCGGTGACGACGATTTCTTCCTCACTCGCGTCAGGCGGATTGTCAGGTGTCGTCTGTGCGCTCGCCACGCCGCTGAAGGCGCCAAACTGCGCGACGCTCAACATCAATAGCGCGCGAACAGTCTGTGCCTGGACCGATTTCTTCATGATGTCGCCTCCCCTGGCGTTTTGTTTTGTTCGCCCTCCCCAAAGAAACATCTGAGGAAGCCGATCATCGCCATTAGGGATTTCGTCATATTATGTCAATATCAATCAGCAATAATCATCCAAACCGATCACATACGATCATTGTTTCCGCCAGTGTCTTGAGGCAACAGGCGCGCTCATCGGTCTCAGAATCCGCCGCACAAAAGCGCGGCCACGACAAGGCGAGTTTCGCGGCGCCGCGTTGCGCGCCACCTATTGTGCTTGGTCAGCAAAAACCGCGAAAACACGGGCGACGAGCGTCGAACAAAGAGTCCGACGGTCTCGAAAATTCCGCTTGGTTCAACTCGTGAAAATGGTGGGCGCGACAGGGATCGAACCTGTGACCCCTACGATGTCAACGTAGTGCTCTCCCGCTGAGCTACGCGCCCGAACCGTTTAGGGTCCGGCGATATAGACCGGGTGTGACGCCGCCGCAAGTTCGGGATTGGGGAATAGGAACTCGGGATTGGGACAGAGCGCAGCGATAGCCGAGCACCCAATCCCTATTCCCAATTTCCGAAAACCGAACCCCGCTAGGCCGCCGCGATCACCCGCTCGATTTCCACCACCAAATCCTTCAGGTGGAACGGCTTGGACAAGACCTTGGCGTCCTTCGGGGCCTGGCTTTGGGCTGAAAGGGCGACAGCCGCGAAACCGGTGATGAAGACGATCTTCATGGCCGGATCGACCTCGGCGCCGCGGCGGGCGAGCTCGATGCCGTCGAGGCCGGGCATGACGATGTCAGTCAAAAGCAGGTCGAACGAGCCAAATTCCAGCGCTTCCCAAGCGGCGTCGCCATCGCCATAGGCGGCGACGTCGTGGCCGGCGCGGCTCAAGCTCGTCACCAGGAAACCCCGGAGCGAGTCATCGTCTTCCGCCAAAAGAATACGCGCCATGCGCCAGCTCCGGTTCGCCCGGCCCCCTTCAAACCGGTAGCCCCTAGCACAAACCGGGTAAAGGCCGGCTGAAGGGCCATCCCCATTTGCCGCTTCGCATGTGCAAATATTGACGCAGGTAAACGCCAAGGCGAACAATGGCGGCGATGGACCCGTTGGATCCCTGCAAGGGCGCGGCGCGCGCGCTTGAGGAGGACGCTGCACCTCCCGCCCCCGCCCAGGAGCCGGCATTCGTGTTGATCGAGCCGCTGCACCGCACCGCGCCGCTGATCTTCGCCTCGCCGCATAGCGGGCGGCGCTATCCGGCTGAATTGCTGGGCGAGGCGCGCGTCAGCCTGATCAGTCTGCGCCGCTCGGAAGACGCCTATGTCGATGAATTGTTCGCCAGCGCCGCCGCGCATGGCGCGGCCGTGCTCTCGGCGACGATGGCGCGCGCTTATGTCGACCTCAATCGCGATCCCGGCGAACTCGATCCGGAGATGTTCGAGGAGCGGCCGCCGCACTCGCCGCACGCCAGCTCGCCGCGCGTGCAGGCGGGCCTGGGCGCGATCCCGCGTATTTGCGGCGATGGCCAATCGATCTATCGGCGCAAGCTTTCGCTCAGCGAGGCGCAGCGGCGCATCGCGCAGGTGCACCGGCCGTACCACGACACGCTGCAGGGCTTGATCGCGCAAACGAAAGAGCAGTTCGGCTGCGCGGTGCTGGTGGATTGCCACTCGATGCCGTCGAGCGCGCGCGGCGCGCATGCGCCGGACATCGTGCTTGGCGATCGCTTTGGCGCCTCGTGCCACCCGTCGGTGACATCGCTGGCGGAGGCAACGCTGCGGCGTTTGGGCTATCGCGTCGCCCGCAACGCACCGTTCGCGGGCGGTCACACCACACAAACCTACGGCCGCCCGGCGCAGCGCGTGCATGCGCTGCAGATCGAAATCAATCGCGCGCTTTACGTCGATGAACGCACGCTTGAGCGCACCAGCGGCCACGCGCGCGTGCGCGCGGATATGGCGCGGCTCGCCGAAGCGCTGAGCGCGGCGGCGCTGCACCGGAGCTTGGCGTAGCGCCGCGTGCGCCGCTAGTTGAACTTGCCGCCCTGTTCGGCTTTCGCTTTCAGCAAAGGCGCCACCGCGAAGCCGTGCTTGGCGAGGCTTTCGGCGATCTTGTCGAGCCCCACGGTGTCGGCCCAGAACATCGGGCCACCGGTATAGGCCGGCCAGCCATAGCCGTTGAGCCAGACGATATCGATGTCGGAGGCGCGCTGGGCGATCTTCTCATCGAGAATCTTCGCGCCCTCATTGACCATCGGATAGAGCAGGCGTTCGAGAATTTCCTCGTCGCTCACGGGACGCTGGTTCGAGCCCGACTTGGCGATGAATTCTGCGATGATCTCTTCCACCTCGGGCGATGGCGAGGCTTTGCGGTTCTCGTCGTAATCGTAGAAGCCCTTGCCGGTCTTTTGGCCGCGACGGCCGCGCTCGCACAGCACTTCGCGGATGGTGGAGCTTTTCGAGGTTTCCGCGCTCCAGCCAATATCGAGGCCGGCGAGGTCCGACATTTGAAACGGGCCCATCGGCATGCCGAAGCTGGTCAGCACGCGATCGATATCCCAGGGCTTGGCGCCTTCGAGGACGAGCTTGTTGGCTTCCTGCTGGCGCTGGCTCAGCATGCGGTTGCCGATGAAGCCGAAGCACACGCCGGAGACGACGGCGACCTTGTTGATCTTGCGCGCAAGCTCCATGCAGGTCTTGAGCACGGCTGGCGCAGTCTTGGCGCCACGCACCACCTCAAGCAGCTTCATCACGTTGGCCGGCGAGAAAAAGTGCAGGCCGATCACGCTTTCAGGGCGCTTCGTGGCCGAGGCGATTTCATCAAGATTGAGATAGGAGGTGTTGGAGGCGAGGATCGCGCCCGGCTTGGCGACGCCATCAAGGCGCGCGAACACCTCCTTCTTGATCTCCATGTTCTCGAACACGGCTTCGATGATGAGATCGGCTTCGCCGAGCGCGTTGAAATCGAGCGTGGGCGTCAGCAGGCTCATCGCCTTTTCCACCTGCTCGGTGGTGAGGCGTCCCTTCTTGGCGGTGGCTTCGTAATTCTTGCGGATGATGGCGACGCCGCGATCGAGCGCGGCCTGCTCGCGCTCCAGGATCGTCACCGGGATGCCCGCGGAGAGGAAGTTCATGGTGATGCCGCCGCCCATCGTGCCGGCGCCGAGCACGGCCACCTTCTTCACGGGCAGCGTTTGCGTATCGGCGCCGATGTCATCGATTTTGGCGGCGGCGCGTTCGGCAAAGAAGACGTGGCGCAGCGCCTTGGATTGCGTGCTGCCCATCAGCTTCATGATGAGTTCGCGTTCTTTCTTCGCACCTTCCTCGTACGGGAGATTGACCGCCGCTTGCACGGCTTCGATGCACGCGACCGGCGCTTCGAGACCGCGCAGCTTGCGCGCGTTTTCCTGACGGAAGCGTTCGAAGAATGCCGGATCCTTCTTGGCTTCGTCGACCTTGTCGGTGCGGTCGCGGCTGACCGGGTGCGTTGAATTTTTCGCGATTTCGCGCGCGAAGGCGATGGCGTCCGTCTCAAGCGATTGCTCGCCGGCGATGCGGTCGACGAGGCCGATCGCTTCGGCCTTCTTGGCCGGGATCGGGTCGCCGAAAACGATCATCGGCAGTGCGTCCTTCACGCCGACGACGCGCGGGAGGCGCTGCGTGCCGCCCGCGCCCGGCAGAATGCCGAGTTTCACTTCGGGCAGGCCAAGCTTCGCGGAGGGTACGGCGATGCGGTAGTGGCAGCCGAGCGCGACCTCGAGGCCGCCGCCGAGCGCGGTGCCGTGAATGGCGGCCACCGCCGGCTTGGCGCTGGCTTCGATGGCGTCGCAGACACTGGGCAGGCCCGGGCCGACCGGCGGCTTGCCGAATTCGGTGATGTCGGCGCCAGCGAAGAAGGTGCGCCCATCGCAGCGAATGACGATCGCCTTGATGCTGTCATCGGCCGCGGCCGCCTTGATCGCATCGGCGAGGCCCGCGCGCACGGCCTGGCCCAAGGCGTTGACCGGCGGGTTGTTGGCGCTGACGACTAGAATATCGCCCTCCTTGCGCGTGCTCACGATCGACATGGGCGCTCCTTCTCTTGTCCTGTTTCGCGCAGTTCAGTGCGGCAAAATCCGGCGAACTTCAACGCTGCCGCAGAGGCACTGAGCGCCGCGCGCAACCACGTCAATTCCGCGCGGAGATAGCGCGCGGAAACATCGCGCTGGCGCTGGTCGCAATGCGGAGCGGCCGCCGAGCCGCCAGTACGCAAAAACATCACAGTCGCGAATGCATTTGCGAATGACTTGCATCTGATTAGACGGGCTGCTAGGGGACACGGCAAAGGCGGAATGCCTCTGGTGGGGACTTGAGCATATGAGCAGACCGAAAACCGTTGGCGTGCGCAGTTTTGCCAAGAAGGCGCTGCAAGCCTCGATCCTGATTGGCGCGTCGACTCTGGCCATGGGGGCCACGAGCCAGGCTTTCGCGCAACAAAGCGGCGAGCAAGACAGCACGATCACGGTCACGGGGGATCGTCGTGATCCACAATCGCCGCGCTATACCGCGCCGCTCGAGGATACCCCGCGTTCAATCACGGTTATTCCGCCGGAAGTGCTCGAAGCCACGGCCGCCGCGACGCTTACGGACGCACTGCGCACAATTCCCGGCATCACGCTTGGCTCCGGCGAAGGCGGCACCGGCGCGGGCGACCGGCCCTTTATCCGCGGCATCGACAGCACCAACGATGTGTTCGTGGATGGCGTGCGCGATAGCGGCGTCACGTCTCGCGAAGTGTTCAACCTTGAGCAAGTCGAGGTTTCGCGCGGACCGGGCGGCGCGTTCGCCGGCCGCGGCTCGACGGGCGGATCGCTGAATCTGGTCAGCAAAACGCCGCATGTTAGCGAAAGCTTCTACGCTGGCAGCGTCGCCCTTGGCTCCGACGAGACCCGGCGCGCGACGCTCGACATCAACCAGGTCCTGGGCGACCACGCCGCGTTCCGGTTGAACATCATGGATCACGAAGCGGATGTCGCTGGTCGTGATGCCGTGCATTTGAGCCGTCAAGGCATCGCGCCGTCGCTCGCGCTTGGCCTCGGCACGCCGACGCGGATCACGCTCAGCTATTACCATCTCGAGAACGATGATGTTCCTGACTACGGGATTCCGTATGAGGTCGTCGGCACGGCGACCGATCCTGTGTATGGCGCCATCACCTATCGCGCGCCGATCAGCGGGCATGACGAAGATTTCTACGGCTTGCTCAATCGGGACTTCCGCGAACAACAAGCCGATATCGGCACACTGCGCGTCGAGTACGATTTCAGCGACAACATTACGCTGCGCAACGTCACGCGCTATGGTGAAACCAGCAACCATCAGGTTGTCACCAATCCCGACGACAGCCGCGGCAACGTCGCGAACGGCTATATCTTCCGCTCGTCGAAAAACCGTGGCCTCGATCTGACCACCACGGCGAACGTCACCGACCTCTACGGTGAATTCCAGGCGCTTGGCTGGACCCATAATTTCGACATCGGCATGGAGCTCAGCCGCGAAGAGACTCACAATCAGGGCTATTATGTCGTTGCGCCGAATCTCGCGGTTCAGCCCGGCTTTCCGCCCACTTCCGGCGCACCCGGCGCGGGCACAAATGTGAGCACCGGCACGGCTTGCTCCAACCTCGCCAATCAAGGCGCGGCTGGCGGCTACAATTGCACGACGCTTTCCAATCCCAATCCGAACGACCCTTGGAACGGGCAAGTGGTGCGCTCGCGCGCCTACACCGATACGACGACGGAAGTGTTCGCGCTTTACGCGTTCGACACGATCGAGTTCAACGAGCAATGGTCGCTCAATCTTGGCCTGCGCTACGATGAATACGCGACCGAGCAAACCGGTGTGACGGCAGCGGCAAGTGCTGCCGCGCCCTATTACACGCTCGGCGTGGCCACGCCGCTTGAACGCGAAGATTCCTTCGTCAATTATCAGATCGGCCTAGTTTACAATCCGACGGAGGCGGGCACGATCTATTTCAACGTTGGCACATCAACCAACCCCTCAGGCGAAGGCGGCGGCGATACCAGTTCGCTCTCGACCGCGATCCAAATCCTCGAGCCGGAAGAAAACTTGAGCTACGAGGCCGGCGTGAAATGGCAATTGTTCGGTGAACGCGCGCTCGCCACTGCGGCCATCTTCCACACCGAGAAAACCAACGCCCGCGTCACCGACGCGTTCGGCGTCACCGATACGGTAGGCACGCAAGAGGTGAACGGCATCGAGCTGACCTTGTCGGGGCAAATCACCGAAGATTGGTTCGTGTTCGGCGGCTACACCTATCTCGACAGCGAACTGGTCGACGCGGGCTTCCAGTCCATCACCAATGCGACGGTTTGCGCGCCGGTGACGACCTGCTTTGTCCAGTCCGCCGCGACAGGCAAACGCTTCCCCAACACGCCCGAGCATGCGCTCAGCTTGTGGAGCACCTATTCGGTCACGGACGCGTTCACGTTTGGCGCGGGCGCGTCCTACATGTCCGACCGCTTCGCCGACACGACCAATCGCATCTCCATACCGGAATATTGGCGCTATGACGCGAACGCGAGCTACGCATTCAACGATCACGTGAACGTGCAGCTGAACCTCTACAATTTGAGCGACGAGCGCTACGTGACCAATCCGTTCACGACGCACATGGCGCAGATCGCGCCAGGCCGGTCGGCGCTGCTGACGCTGAACGTGCGCTACTAAGGCGGGGTTTCCCCTTCAGTGTGGGGGCTCTGTCTGCGACGCAGGCGGAGCCTCTTCTCTTTATCCGAGCATCACATGCTGCTGACTATTCCAAATGTGCTGAGCAAGGACGCGGTCGCGCGCTTGCGTGGCCAGATCGACGCCGCGACTTGGGTCGACGGCAACGTCACGTCGGGCCGCCAATCGGCCATGGCGAAACACAATCTGCAGCTGCCGGAAGAGAGCGCGGCCGCGCGCGCGGCCGGCAATCTCATTCTCGACGCCCTGGAGAAGGCGCCGCTTTTCATCGCCGCCGCGCTGCCGCTCAAGATTTTTCCGCCGTTGTTCAACAGATACGGCGTCGGTCAAACCTTCGGCATGCACGTCGATAATGCGCTGCGCGTGCGCCAGGACGGCCAGTTTCGGATTCGAGCAGACTTATCCGCGACGTTGTTTCTGAGCGAGCCCGAAGATTATGACGGCGGCGAACTCATCATCGAAGATACGTATGGCGGCCATAGCGTGAAGCTCGCCGCTGGCGATATGGTGCTCTACCCGTCCTCAAGCCTGCACCGGGTGGAGCCGGTCACGCGCGGCGCGCGGGTGGCCAGCTTTTTCTGGATTCAGTCCATGGTGCGCGAAACCGCCCAGCGCGCGCTGCTGTTCGATATGGACATGGCCATACAGCAATTGAGCACTCAGGTCGGGATCGATCATCCGGCCGTCATCAGCTTGACCGGAAACTACCACAACCTGCTGCGCATGTGGGCCGACATCTAAAACAGCTGCGATCCGCCTCAACCAGCCAGTTGCAAATGATTGTCAATTACGTACAAGAGCGAGGCTGATGTGCGCGGGGCGCGCGCTCAAGGCTGGGATTCTTTGATCAAATGACGACCGACAGTGTAACGGCGCCCCCAGCCGCTCCGAAAACCAAAGCCAAGCCGAAGAAGAGCGGCATGGCGCGCCAGTTCTGGGTGCGTCAGATCATGAACTGGCATTGGATCAGCGCCGCGATTTCGCTGATCGGCATGATCGTTTTCGCCATCACCGGCATCACGCTGAACCATGCAGGCGACATCGCCGCAGCGCCTGTGGTGCGTGAGCAAAGCGCGGAGTTGCCGGCGAACTTGCTGCGCGCGTTGCCTGAGCAGGAAGGCCGCCACGCCTTGCCCGCTTCAGTGGTGCAATGGGCGGACGCGGAATTTTCCATCAACAGCGCGGGCCGCGAAGCCGAATGGTCGGCGGACGAAATCTATCTGGCGATGGCGCGCCCCGGCGGCGACGCCTGGATCAGCATCGACCGCGCGACCGGCGAGGTGATGCACGAAGATACCTGGCGCGGTTGGATCGCGTATTTCAATGATCTGCACAAAGGCCGCAACACCGGCGAAGCATGGGCCTGGTTCATCGACGTCTTCGCGATCGCCTCGGTGATCTTCTGCTTGAGCGGGCTTGGCCTGCTCTGGCTGAAAGCCGTGGCGCGTCCCTCGACTTGGCCGCTGGTCGGGGCGGGCCTCATCATTCCGCTCGTTCTCGTTCTTCTTTTCATTCACTGAAGAGGTCTTCTCCCCATGAAGCTTCCCCTGCTCGCGTCCGCGGCTTTCGCACTGAGTGCGGCGCCTGCGCTTGCCGCTGATTTACGTGTCGATATCGAGGTGCCGCGCCTCTCGGCGGCGGAATATCACGCGCCCTACGTGGCGGTGTGGATCGAAAACCCTGATCAGACCGCCGTCGGCACGCTCTCGGTTTGGTACGATGTCGATCTGCGCAACAACGAAGGTCTGACCTGGCTTGCCGACATGCGCACATGGTGGCGCAAGAGCGGCCGCACCTTGACGCTGCCCGCCGATGGCGTGAGCGGCGCAACACGCGCGCCGGGCCGCCACAGCATCACCTTCCGCGCCGATAACCCGACACTGCGCAATCTGCCGGCCGGCCAATACAATGTCGTGGTTGAAGCCGCGCGCGAATTGGGCGGCCGCGAATTGGTGCGCGTGCCGTTCACATGGGGCGGCGCCGCGAACACGGCCTCTGGCCAAGGCTCATCCGAACTCGGCGCGATCAGCGTCGCCGTCACGCGCTAAGGGGAATGCACATGAAGAAAACTCTGCTGGCTCTGGCTGCGTTCGCCGCCGCTTCCATGCCGCTCGCGGCGCACGCGCACAGACAATGGATCGAACCATCCTCAACCGTGCTCTCCGGCACGGGCGATGACGTGTGGGTGACGTTCGACGCCGCCGTCTCGAACACGCTCTTCCACGCCGATCACCAGCCGATGCGCATCGATGGCCTCATTGTCACCGCGCCGGACGGCAGCAGCGTCGCGCCGCAAAATGTCACGCGCGGACGCTATCGTTCGACGTTTGATGTGCAGCTCACGCAAAACGGCACCTATCGCATCGTGAACGCGTCGAGCGGCATGAACGCGCGCTACGAGCTGAACGGTGAGAATCGCAACTGGCGTGGTACGGCGGCGGAGTTCGCCACCGCCATTCCAGCCGGCGCCACCAATGTGCGCGTGTCCGAAAACGCCAACCGGGTCGAGACTTTCGTCACGCGCGGCGCGCCGACGCCGATCGCGCAAGTGAACGCTGGCCTCGAAATCGCGCCCGTCACGCACCCGAACGATCTCGTCGCCAATGAAGCGGCGCAATTCCGCCTGCTGCTCGACGGCCGCCCGGCCGCGAACATTGAGGTGACGATCGCACCCGGCAATGCGCGCTATCGCAATGAGACGGGCGAGATCAAGGTGACGACAAACGCCCAAGGTGCGTTCAGCGTGACCTTCCCGACGCCGGGCATGTGGTGGGTAAACGCATCGGTGCGGGACCTGCCGAGCCAAATTCGCGGCGCGACGCGCAGTGCGAATTATAGCGGCGTGCTCGAGGTTTTGCCGTAACAGGAGCGCATGAACCGCGTTCTCGTTCCGCAAATCACCACTCCACCGGTTGCGCCGTGCAACGCGCAAGCGGTGGAGTTTTGCGGCGAAACGATGGGGACAAGCTGGTGCGTGCGGGGCTTCGCGGCGCCACACTTTGACAGCGCGCGGTTTGAAAACAGCGTTGACGTGCTGTTCGCCGACATCATCACGCAGATGTCGCCCTGGGCCCCGGACTCGCTGATCAATCGCTACAACGAGCTGGCGCCTGGCGCGTGGATCGAGCTACCGGCGTATTTCAGCGCGGTTATCGATTGCGCGCTGGCGATCGCCGAACACTCCAACGGCGCGTTCGACCCAACGCTGGGCGCGCTTGTCGATCTTTGGGGTTTCGGCGCCACCGCCGCCGAGGCCGCCCCCACCGCCGCGCGTATCGCGGACACGCTTAGCGCATCCGGATGGCGGAAACTGAAACGCGATGGCGCGCGGCTTTTTCAGCCGGGCGGCTTGCGTCTTGACCTGAACGGCGTCGCCAAGGGCTACGCCGTGGATCAACTCGCGGACCTCGCGGCGCGGGCGGGCCTGCTTTCTTATTTGATCGAGATTGGCGGCGAGTTGAAAGGCGCGGGCGTGAAGCCCGATGGGCAGCCCTGGTGGGTTGAACTTGAGCACCCCAGCGCGGAGGGCGCACCGCAGCGCACGCTCGTCGCGCTCCACAATCTCGCGATCGCCTCCTCCGGCGACTATCGGCGCTTCGAGATGGTCGACGACAAACGCCTCTCGCACACGATCTCACCACATACGGGATGGCCGATTGAAACCGCGATCGCGTCCGCAACAGTGCTCCACACCTCCTGCATGCACGCGGACGCCTACGCCACGGCGCTTCAGGTACTGGGTGAGAGTGATGGTCTCGCCTTGGCCGAGGCTTTGGGTTTGGCCGTTATCGTCAATACGCGCACAGACGCCGGCTTCGTCGAGGCGCTCTCAAGCGCGGCGCACGCGCTCGCCTGACACCAAGTTTCAGGGTGGAGAATGGTGCCGCCTGCGTGACTCGAACACGCGACCCCCGCATTACGAATGCGGTGCTCTACCGGCTGAGCTAAGGCGGCGCCGGCCTGGGGGCGCGTGGCCCAACCAGGAGGGCGGTTCAATACGCGCGCTCGGGCGCCAGGGCAAGGGCGGCGACGCGCCAATGGGCGCCTTTCCTGAGCGGCCTTGCCGTGGCGGGTGGTTCGACCTCTTAATCCGCGCGGAGTTCGCCCCATGTTGCAGCTGTCCCGCGCCCGAAATATCGCCGATCTGCGCCTGCTGGCGCGGGCGCGGCTGCCCAGGATGGTGTTCGACTATATCGATGGCGGCGCCGACGATGAGGTCACGCTCCGGCGCAACACGGCCGCGTTCCGGGACATCGAACTGGTGTGGGACACACTGAAAGATGTCGTCAATATCGACACCAGCGTGACGCTGATGGGCGAGACCATGCGCTCGCCCTTCTTCATCAGCCCGACAGCGTCATCACGCCTGTTTCATCCGCGCGGCGGCGAGAGCGCGGTGGCGCGCGCCGCCAAGGCCGCGGGCGTCATGTACGCCTGCTCCACGCTTGCCTCGATAAGCATGGAAGAACTCGATCGCGTCGCGCCCGGGCCGAAATGGTTCCAGGTTTATGTCTGGAAGGATCGCGAGTTGGTCGCCGAGACGCTCGCGCGCGCGAAGGCGGCGGGCTTCACGGGAATCATTCTCACGGTCGATCTGCCCGTGGCCGGCAATCGCGAGCGAGATTACGCTAACGATTTCACCATCCCGCCGAAAGTGACGTGGCGCACGGCCTCGCAGGCGTTGGCGCGGCCGGGCTATCTCTATGATCTGATGACGACGCCGCGCATCGGCACGGCCAATTTCGCGCACCTCAAGAAGTTGGATGGCGGCCTGATCGATTTCGTCAACGCACAATTCGACCGCGGCGTCGATTGGAATGGCGCGGCCTGGATGCGCGACACGTGGAAGGGCAAGCTTGCGATCAAAGGCATCGCCACCGCCTCGGATGCGCGGCGCGCGGTTGAGCTTGGCGCCGATGCCGTGTGGGTTTCCAATCATGGCGGTCGCCAACTCGACACGGCGCCGGCCACGATCGATACCTTGCCGGCGATCGCCGACGCGGTGCGTGGCGATGCGGAGATCGTGCTCGATAGCGGCGTGCGACGCGGAACGGATATCGTGAAAGCGCTCGCGCTCGGGGCGAACGCGGTTGCGCTGGGGCGCGGCTATTTGTGGGGTTTGGCGGCTGGTGGCGAGGCTGGCGTCGCCCGCGCGCTCACCATTTTCGACGAAGAATTGAGGCGCGCCATGGCCCTGCTCGGCCGCACCTCGATCGCGGCGCTGACGCCCGATATTGTGTTCAAGCGTTCCTAGGCGGCAAGGCTTCGTCGGGAACGGCGTCCAATCGCACCCCGCGCGGCATCGCCCGCAACACCCAGCGCCAGAACACAGGCAGCATCAGCAGAATGATGGCGAACTTTACAAGATTGGCGAAGGGCAACGTATCGAGCGGCGTGCGCACGGTGGTGAGCACGATCGCGAGTCCCGCGAGTCCAATCAGCGACGCCAGCAACAGGAAGAAATAGCGCTTCGGCGTATCGCCCATCAGCGCACGCGCCTTCGGATTTACAATCGCCAGCCGCGCCAGCGCCGCGCGCACGAAGGCCGTGTAGCTCTCCGAGAGATTTTCGTATTCATCAGCGGCGACAAAGTGAGCGTTGTCGATCTCAATGCGGCGCTGGTGCTTGGGCTGCAACTCAAACACGTAGCGCCAGGGCCTACCGCGCGCCGGCTCCTCGCACAGGCGCACACTGACAATGTCCTTCCAGCGGTAGCGCCGTTCATGACCGGAGGCGCCACGCGTCACCAACGCGTCATCCTCGACACGCCATTCGCGCTCCCCGCTCGACACGCGACCCGCGCGCCTGCTGTAAATCACTGGCTCCATGCCGGCTGAGGAACCTCGAAGGAGAAATCGTCCTCGTGCTTAGCATCGCTCGCCAAGCTCTTGAAAGCGCACGCACGCGTTACGCGCGGTAAAAGCGACTGGGCTTGCTATGCACCGCCCATGCGCGGCTCGCTTTGCGGCTGGCGCACCCGCGCGGAGTTTCTTCGAACGATCTCTTCGCGGTTCTGGCCACATGGGAAACGGTTCTAAAGTCGATTGGCTACACGGCCAACGATGAAGGCCGAAAGGCTCGGGAGGTGCGTGCATGACGCCTCCCAATCCGCCAAAGTCCGCCCCATTTAGTCTCCGTCTGACCTTTGAGGAGCGCGCGGCGCTCGAAAAAGCCGCCGGAAACCTGCCGCTTGGCGCTTACATCAAGCTCAAGGCATTCGATGGGCGGCCCCTCCAACTCCAGGGGCAAGGCGTGCGCCGCCCAGTCAAAGACCCGGAGGCGCTGGCCCAAGTCCTGGCCCTCCTGGGCCGGGCGCGCCTTTCCAACAACCTCAACCAGCTCGCTCACGCTGCTAACACGGGCTCTCTGCCGGTCACGCCCGAGACGCTGGCGGCGATCCAGGAGGCATGCGCCGAAGTCACCATGATGCGCCAAGCGCTGCTCCAGGCCCTCGGGCAACGCTCGGGCCTTGAGGCATGAGCCATGATCCTCAAAGGTTCGCAGCGCGGCGGGGCAAAGGCGCTCGGGGATCATCTCCTCAAGACCACTGAAAATGAGCATGTCGAAGTCCATGAGGTCCGGGGCTTTCTGGCCTCGGACCTGCTCGGCGCGCTGCGGGAGGCGGAAGCCACCGCCAAGGGGACCCGCTGCAAGCAATTCATGTTCTCGGTCTCGCTCAACCCGCCGGAGCGCGAATGCGTCCGGGTTGCGGACTTCGAAAAGGCGCTGGATGAAATCGAAATACGCAACGGCTTGACCGGCCAGCCGCGCGTCATCGTCTTTCACGAAAAGGAAGGCCGCAGGCATCGATCTCTCTTGGGGTCAGGGTTGCGCATGCAACCGCTGCCCTTCGGCGAGAACGGGGTGTGCAAACGGAAAGAAAAATCGACGGCGGGCGCAGGCGCGCTTTGCGACGAGCCTCGGGAGACCGCCTATTGTTCTTGAAGTGCGCTGAGGGGCTGGCCCCTAAGTCTTTGCGCGAGGGCTTCAAAGAAAGAGGCCGCCTAAGCAGCGGCCTCCCTTCGCTCGGCCTGCAATTCGTGCAGGAAATTGCAGGCGCGCTCGGCGTGGGCGGCAGCGGAGAAGATCGCGCGCTTGTCGTCGCGCAGGACCTTGAGCCAGTGCTCGATGTAGGCGGCATGGTCGTCACGGTCGCGAGCAAACCAAGGCCAAGCACTACATTTTGAAGAGCTACCTTCAAGCGCTCGCATTCAAAGTCCTGACCTTCTCCGACATTACATACGTCGATGGTTTTTCCGGCCCTTGGAAGAGCCAGACAGAAGACTTCAAAGACTCATCGTTTATGATTGCGATCGGCGTGCTTCGTGATGCGCAGGCCAAGTACCACGAGCGACCCGGCGTTCCTCGTCGCCGCATCCGTTGTTTTCTTTCAGAAAGCAACGCTGAAGCCTTCGCACAATTGCAAACCGCAGTAGCGCCTTATCACAAGCCCGCTGAGCCGATTTGCTTCGCAGGATGTAGATCGTGCCACTCGCAAGATCATCGTCATCGGTTTGGCCGGAAAACAGCGGGCCAGCGCCAGGCTCTGATACACGGCGACTGGTTTCATCCTTGTAGAGGGCGCGTTGAAGGGAGCGCAGCAAGAGGTTGTTCTCTGTACCGTTCGAGTAGATGACACGTAAGCGTGCATCGAACTGCCCGTTGGGCGCTTTGAACTGCTCGCCGACTTCCGCGATATATGCCGTCTGACCGCCCAAAATGAAGAAATCGCCTTCCTTCACATCAGCTTTCAGGAACCCGGCGTCTTTGCGGATGCGCCGGGTAATCCGAACACCGGATTCAATTTCCTTTGCTGCACGTTCGAAAAGCGGCTTGAAGCGTTCGAAATCCTCGCACTTCTCGCGGTTGGCGATCTCCTCCGCCTCACGTTTTTCTGCGCTCGTGCGCACGTGGCGAAGCTCGGTGATATCCGAAGCGCCCGCCGCTCCTTCCAGTTCGGCTAAAAGCTCATCATCGTCCATTGTCTCAGCAGGCGGGGGGAGCGCGCTCTCAGCTCCAACCAAGAGCCCTTGATGGTCGAGCGGCTCAAGGAGCGCACGGCACTCTTCAAGAGTGCGGAGACGATCAAGCCGGACGGCATAAAGGCGCTCGAATATGTCCTTGTCTTCACCGTGCAGGGGCGCGCGTCCGTGCTGCTCGCGAAAACGCTGGATATCCTCAAAGCCCGCAATTATGCGCTCATCGCGCGCAGAACGTCCGCCCTTCTTTTCTGATTGGGCGAACTCGTCGAGTTCGTCGCGCAGTTCATCAAGGTCGAGATCACTCATAACGCCCCTCATCCTTGAACCGGACGAACGCCGCCGCGCCTTCGGCCATTCTTCTCTCCCAGGCGTCGGTCGAGCTGATCGAGGGAAGCCTTCCGCGCTCCTTCTTGAACTTGACGGCCCGCACAGCAAGTTCCTTGGCTTCTTCGGGCGTCAGGCTCGTGCGCTTGGCGGCGATGGCTGCCGCCACTTGCTTGAGGCTTTCTTCGCTCATGGTCTTGGCGAGGATCGAGTAGGCTTCGCCAAACGGGTTAATGCGGTCGATCAGGTCAATGTCGAGTTCGCGCACATCCATCGCAAATTTGCGGACGCCATCGATGAGCGCCGTGTTTGCCTTGGGTTCCCCATCAATACCGCCCAAAGCATTTTGCTTGGCCTGCTGCGTCAGCGTGAGCGCGGCGATGGCGTGCTGGCGCACGGCTTCCTGATCTTCATCATCCAGCTCAGGGTACTTGTCCTTGATGATCTTGCCGAGACGCACCTGCGTCAGCTCTTCTGGCACAAGTTCCTCATCGAACAATCCGCGCTCGATTGCCGTCTTGTCCTGCACGAAGGAGGCAATCACCTCGTTCAAGTCTTCCTGGCAGATACGGACGGCTTCTTTGCTCTTCGGTGCGGCGAGGCCCTTGATCTCGATTTCAAACTTGCCGCTCTCTTCGTTGAATCCAACGTTGCACTTGTTCGGATCGTATCCGCCCTCGCCATAGTCAAAGCCCGGCGTTGCCGTGTTGCTGGGGTTCTTCGGTTTGAACTCGAAGCGCGGCGCGAGAACTTGCTCCATCAGCAGACTGGCTGCGATGGCTTTCAGCGTGTCGTTGATGGCTTCGGTGACGATCTCCTCGGCAGCATCGGGTTCGGCGATCAGATTGGTAAACCGGGCGCGCACTTTGCCCGGTGCATCGCGTGTCGCGCGTCCAATGATCTGCACAATCTCAGTGAGGCTGGAGCGATAGCCTACGGTTAGAGCATGCTCGCACCAAATCCAGTCGAAACCTTCCTTGGCCATGCCGAGCGCGATGATGATGTCCACATGCTCGCGGTTGTTCTTCTGCGAAGGGTCTTTCAGCGCCGCCGACACGCGGTCGCGTTTGGAAGAATCATCGTCCACCAGATCGGCGATCCGCAGCATCTTACCTGCCGGGGTCTTGACGAGCTGGAAGCCCGTCGCCGGGTCCACCCCCTCCCAGGAGCCGAGCGCGTGGATGATGTGTTCAACCTCCTTGATCTTGTCGCCCATGCTTTCGCGCGAGTTCACGCTCGGTATGTGGATGATCGTCTTTTCGTTGGCGTCCAGGACATTGAGGATGTCATCGGCGTATGCGCCGGAGTAGAAGAAGTACCCGATGTCGAGCCGCTTGAGATGCTCGTACCCATTGAGCTGCTCATAGTAGGTATAGGTAACGGTATCGAACTTGGCCTCATCATGGGGCGCGAGGACCGGAACCGCGTCTCCCCGGAAGTATGAGCCTGTCATCGCCACGATATGCACGCGGTCGCGCGCGATCAGCGCGCCGAGATGCTGCCCGAGCTTGCTGTCAGGATCGGCGGACATCCTGCGTGATCTTCGTGGCGAGTTCTACGATACGAAAACGGGGGACGAGGTCATGTTGGACATGGAGCCTTTGGAGGCAGCGTCGCCTTTCTGGTTCCGGGACTCGCTGCTGAAGCCCTGCGCGTTCACTCGTCAACCGCGCGTGAAACGCCAGGTCTTTGAGCAGTGGCGTGTAGCCTTGACCATCCTTCGGGCGCATTGCCCGACCGGGATGTACTGGGGGAAAGTCGCAAACGAGTTCACTCCATACGTCGATACGAAGCAGGCTTGAGGACATCCGGGACGACGCTAGGTCCGCAAGCGAAGTTTCTGGCGTAGTTTTCTCCGAAGACGAGCGGGTCGGCCTTGGCCGACTTGCTCACTTCGGGGGGCATCGCTCTCCCCAAAATACGCCGCCCCCCAACGGGCCGCGCACCGTCTATCACCTCAAGTAGGTTTTCCCGTCTGTCAAAGTCATCTTGCGCGTCCGGCACTTCGCCCGACGCTGCAAAGGCAACAGAGGGGAGAATGTATCCAGCACGCCCATCGCCGCAGGGCAAAAGCGGCATATCCGAGACCTGGAACGGCGTCGCGGCAGTGGTGGCGGTCGTCGCCACGTTTTTTATCACGCCCATGTTTTTCCAAATCACGGTGGGCTGCCGCGTGTCTGGCGTGAAGCAGACCACGCGCGGCGATGGTCTTTCCAGCCAGGAGACGCGCTGCCGCGAATACGCGGCCATGCGCGGCTATGAGGTCGTTGAAGTCTTCAAGGACGATTTGTCGGGAAGCCTCATCAATCGGCCCGGCATGAAGGCGATGCTGGCTTTCCTCAAGCGCCACCGCAAGAACACCCATGTTGTTCTGATCGACGACATCAGCCGCCTTGCGCGCGGCGTGCTGGCCCACTGGGAGCTGCGCTCGGCCATCGATGGCGCGGGTGGGATTTTGGAATCCCCGTCGCTCGAATTTGGCGAAGGCAGCGATAGCCAGCTCATCGAGAACTTGCTCGCCAGTGTCTCTCAGCATCAGCGCCAGAAGAACGGTGAGCAAACCAAGAACCGAATGCGCGGTCGCGTGCTCAATGGTTATTGGTGCCATTATCCGCCTGTGGGGTATCGCTATGAGCGCTCCTCGCAAGGCAAAATCATGGTGCCTGACGAGCCGGTCGCATCCTATGTGCGCGAGGCCCTGGAGGGCTTCGCCAGCGAGCGCTTCGGCACGCAAGCCGAAGTGAAGCGCTTTCTCGAAGCCCAAGCGCTCTATCCGAAGAACCGGGACGGCGAAGTCACCAACCAGCGGGTCAAGGACCTGCTGACCCAGCCGCTCTATGCGGGCTACATCGAAATGCCCAAGTGGGACATCTCCCTACGCCCCGCTCGGCATGAGGGGCTCATCAGCTTCGAGACCTTCAATCGCATCCAGGACCGGCTGGAGGGCCGCGCGCGCGTACCCGCACGCACAGACCTCAGCCAGGACTTCCCGCTGCGCGGTTTCGTGCTGTGCGGCGATTGCGGCAAGCCTCTGACGGCGAACTGGTCCAAGGGCCAATACAGCCGCTTTCCCTACTACCTCTGCCGCAACAAGTGCTGCGTGAGCGCAGGCAAGTCGGTCCGACGTGAGGTTGTCGAAGGCGAGTTCGAGGCACTCCTCAAGTCGCTGACGCCCTCGCCAGAGCTGTTTGCTCTCGCTGAGGCGATCTTCCGTGACCTCTGGGACCAGCGCATCGAAGCTTCTGGCGCGCAGCGCAAGCACATGACGGCGGAGATTTCACAGATCGAGCGCAAGATCGAGCAACTGGTCGAACGGCTCCTCAGCGCCGAGAGCGAGACCGTGGTTCGCGTCTATGAAAATCAGATCGGAAAGCTGGAGTCCGAGAAGCACGTTTTGAACGAGCGGATCGCGAATTGCGGGCGTCCGCTCGCTACCTACGAGGACAGTTTTCGAACTGCGATGAGCTTTCTCTCAAACCCTTGGAATCTCTGGTCTTCCGACCGCATGGAGGACAAGAGAACGGTGCTGAAACTCGCCTTTGCGGGCAATCTCGCATACAGCCGCAATGAAGGCTTTCGAACTGCTGAAATCGCCTTGCCGTTCAAGGCTTTGGCGGATTTTCAGGACGGAAAAAGTGAAATGGCGCACCCGACAGGATTCGAACCTGTGACCTTTGCCTTCGGAGGGCAACGCTCTATCCAGCTGAGCTACGGGTGCGGAGTTTGGCCGAGGGCCAAACGGGGCACACCTCTAGCTGAGCTGGACAGCGAAAGCGAGCCTCGGGAGGCGCTGGAATGCGGAGATTGTGCGCGGCGCTGCTGCTGGCTTCGGTCTGGGTCCTGGCGGCCTGCGAGCGGCCGGCGCCGCCTGCGGCGACCGCGCCCGCGCTCTGGCGGGTCAGTGATTCGGATAGCGAAATCTGGCTGTTCGGCTCGGTGCACGTGCTGCCGCCGGAGCTCGCATGGCGCAATGAGCGGCTGAACGAGGCGTTCGCAGCGGCCGACGAGTTCGTCACGGAAACCGACACCGATCCCGAAACGGCAGCCGCCTTTCCGGCGCTGGCGCGGCGTTACGGCACGCTGCCCGAAGACCAATCGCTGCGCGCGCTGCTGAACGCGAACGATGCAGCCCGCCTCGACCAGGCCGCCCGAGATTTTCGGCTGGACGCCGCCGCGCTCGATCGGATGCGGCCTTGGTTCGCCGCGCTGCAGCTGTCCTACGCGTACGCCCTGCGCGAAGGCCACGTTTCAGAAGCCGGTGTTGAGGCGGTGCTTTCGGCGGAAGCGCGGGCGCGCGGCAAACGCATGAGTTTTTTCGAAACGCCGGAAGAACAGATTCAGATTCTCGCGAACCTCGCGCCTGAGGACGAACGGCACTTTCTCTCCGTCACGCTGCGCCAGTTTGAAGGCGATGGCGCCGCACTCGATGCGATGGATCAGGCCTGGGCGCGCGGTGACATCGACGCACTTGCGCGCGATCTGCAGGCGCAATGGCGCGAGGCCGGCCCGGCCATCCATGAAGCCGTCATCCTGCGCCGCAATCGTGCATGGGCGGAGGAAATTGCGCACCGACTTGAAGGCTCGGGCGTGATTTTTGTCACGGTCGGCGCGGCGCATCTCGTCGGCGAAGGCAATGTCGTCGACGATCTGCGCGCGCGTGGGATCGCGGTTGAAGGCCCCTAACCGGCCGGCGGCGGGCGCACGATGCGGCCTTGCAGGTTCGCCTGCACTTCGCGGGCGTCGAAGGCGTTGGCGTCGTCAGCAGGCTTACGGCCGCTGAACATTGCTATCTCGGCGACGGCTTCATAGCGCGTCACTTCGCGATAGCTGGACGGCTCGTTCCCGAACGGATCGTACCACGGGCTCCAGCCCCGGCGTGGCGAGAAATACCAATAGTCGAAACCGAAGCGCGGCGAACGCGTGCCCGTGCCCTGCAGGCGCGAATGCTCTTCCGTGTCGCGATTGGCGACGATGAAATAATCATGGCCGCGCTCCAAAGTGAGCTCGGCGGCGCGGTAGAGCAAATAGGTCTCAACCGTCTCACGATCCGTCAGCGTGTTGCCGCGGAAGGTAATGCGCAGACGATTATTCTCGATCTGCTGCTCTTGAAATCCGTACGCGTTCGGCGCGCCCGGCTGATAGGGCGTGGCGGTTGCGCACGCCGCCAGCAGCGCGGCGGCAGCCAGCACGAGCATTCGCATGGGACGTCTCCATAGTGCTTCTCAGCGAATATGGAGCCGCCTCGCCGGATCGGCCAGTCGCAATCTAGTGATGAACGAGCATCTGGGCGTAGCTGAAGCGTGGCGGCGCCAGCGTCTCGCCGGTGGCTAGGCGGACAGAATGGATCACCGCATCGATCTCGCGGCGCCAGAATTCCAAAAATCCATGAATGCGCGGATAGGTCGGCGCCAGATCAAGCGTTTGCCACATGAAGCTCTGAAGCAGCGATGGGTGGTCTGGCATGTAATAGAGCACCTCGGCCGTCGCCAAACGCCAGCCTTGCAAACGCAAAGAAAGCTCGTCCGTCTCCATGCGCACCTCTTGTCTTGCGACGCCAAACGAACATGCATCTGACCCTCAGACAAGCGAGGCTGACTGAGCCGTGATTACCAAGTCAATACTTGAGCTTCAGCTAGCAATCGTGATGAGCGGCTGCCAGTGCGATAGCGTCTCGGTTTCAATGATTAACGGCCGCGCTCCAGCGCTTTCGCTTTAACCATGCGCTGCGATGCGAAGTGACACGCGAGATAGCCCAGCATGATCGGCGGCGCGCCAATCGCCAGCGGCAGAATGGGCGAGAGCCCGCCCTCGCTCAGCGCGCTGGCCACAAGCCATAGCGTCACAGGAAAACCGATCAGCAACAGGATGATGCCGGCAAGCGACAGCAGTCTCGCTTCGGCACGCAGCGACGCGGCGGTGGGGCGGGTGACACGCATGCCCAAGGCGGTGCGAAAATCGCGCCAACCGCGAACACGCGCCACGCGCACGCTTAACGTTGCTCGCGCGCCGCACGATCAAGCGTTTGTGTTGCAGTGAATCCTCGGTTTCCATCATCTCACGTTAAGCCGGAGGAACTATTTTAGGGACAACGCGTCCCTTTGCAGAACGCAGGACCCGAGAAGACGCATTTGTATGGCGCTGACTGATCTGCTTACGCCGGGCGAGGATGAACTCGCGGAGCACTACCCCAACCGGGTAGAGCACACGGCCGATAGCGTCGTGCATGCCGTCGGTATTCTCGCGGCGCTTGTGGGCGGCGGTCTGCTTGTGGCGTTTGCCTTAGTTAATCGCGGCGTGCCGCTCGCGACCGGCGGCGCCATATACGCGCTGTGCTTGATGGCCATGCTGGCCGCTTCCGCTGTCTATAATCTAACACGCCCGTCACGTTATCGCCGCGTGCTGCGGCGCATCGATGAAGCGGCGATCTTCCTGATGATCGCCGGCTCCTACACGCCCTTCACGATCCAATTGCTGCCGCCTAATTTCGCGATCGGCGTGACAGTGGCGATCTGGATCGCGGCGCTCGCCGGCGCGGCCGGCAAGGTGCTCTGGACCAAACTCTCCGACCAAGCATGGTGCTTGATCTATCTGGCGTTCGGCTGGCTTGCGGTGCTGGTGCTTGGCCCGGTTGTGCCGACCCTGCCGCCGCTTGCGATCGGGCTGCTCGTGGTCGCGGGCCTCACCTATTCCGGCGGTGTGCTGCTCTATTTGAACCACGCCATCCCGTTTCGCCGGGCGCTTTGGCACGCGTGCGTGATCCTGGGCGCGGCGGGGCATTATGGCGCTGTGTTCATCGGCCTGGTGATGTAAAGCGCTCCGCATGAGCGGATGGCGGAACGCGGACGGCCGCACGGCGGCGGATCGGCGAAAGCAAGACAGCGAAGCATCGCAAGCGCGCTTCTTGGAACGCGCGCGGAACCGGCCGCTGAGCCTAGCGAAACCACTACTCAGAGCCGCGTTCGTAGCGCTGCTGATCATCGCGTTGCTGTTTGCGTTTCTATGAAAGAGCGGAACGAAGGCCCAGCCAGGATGTTATCCAAACTCCACTTACATTGGAAGAGGAGCGAGCCCCCATGCCCACATCAACCGGCCACACGACCGCGATCCGCGCCAAGAAAGTCATCGGCACAAGCGTGAAGGACACAAGCGGCGAGAAGATCGGCACGGTCG
Organism: Caulobacterales bacterium; assembly: GCA_017303355.1. Lineage (GTDB taxonomy): Bacteria > Pseudomonadota > Alphaproteobacteria > Caulobacterales > Aquidulcibacteraceae > Vitreimonas. Next base: position 434,869 of record JAFLCU010000001.1, read on the forward strand.
AGGATATCATCCTCGACAAGCAATCAAATTCGATCCTGTTCGCCGTGATCGGCTTCGGCGGCGTGCTGAAGATGGGCGAGAAATTCCACCCGCTGCCGTGGGCGGCGTTGAATTACGACGAAGAGGAAGATTCCTACGTCGTGCCCTACACCAAGGATGAACTAAAGGCTGCGCCGGCCGACACAATCAGTGAGCTGACGAAGAATGACGGCATCGCCTATCGCGACCAAAGCCACGCCTTCTACAAGGTCGATCAATATTGGAGCTAAGCGCATAAGCGCCTAGATGTAGCGCGCCTGCCAGCGATGGCGGGCGTGTGGGACGCTTATGGGCTCGTCATCGGCGATTGCACGCGTTTTGTACGATGCGTCCAAACGCACGCTCGCCGTGACCTTCACGAGCGGCAAGAAATATATCTACGAAGACGTGCCGCCCGATGTGGCGCTTGAGTTTCAAACCGCGCCCTCGCAAGGCGCGTATTTCAACTGGCGGATCCGCGATCAGTACGAGTTTCGGGAGCTTTAGCATTTGACGTCCCGACGTCAAATCAGTTAAGCTGAATCAATGGCAGATGGATTTCAACGTGCCGCGCCCGGTCGAATACGCGACGCTATCGCGGAAGTTTTTCGAAGTGCAGGCCAAGAGCCGATGTCAATCGTTGAGATTGAACTTGGCGTCATAGACCTCCTCGGTCCCGTCGCTCCCTCTTCTGTTCGATCGTATCTCAACCTAAATACGCCGACCCTCTTCGAGCGAACGCAGAGAGGATTTTATCGCGTCAAGCAAATCGAATTGGCGTTGTCAGATAACGCATCGAAGAAGCTTAGCGCGGCCTTTAAGCACAAGAAGGCAAAGCTGTACCTCGGCGATTGCTTCGAGGTGATGTCGCAATTCGAACCTGAGTCCGTTGAAGCTATCATAACCGACCCCCCCTACGGCCTTATCGAGTTCACGGAGAAGGAGGTCAAAAAGCTTCGCGATGGACGCGGCGGGGTGTGGAGGATCCCACCCGCTTTCGATGGATCGCAACGAGCACCCTTGCCGCGCTTCACGGTTCTTGGGGCCGCAGACCTGAAAAATTTGGAGGACTTCTTTGTCGAGTTCGCCAAGGCAGTCGCGCGTATTTCGGTGCCAGGCGCAAACGTTCTCGTGGCGAGCAACCCTCTACTTAGCCATCACGTTGCCCTCGCTCTTTCGCGAGGCGGACTTGAGAATCGCGGCGCTATAATTCGAACGGTCATGACGATGCGCGGCGGCGATCGACCGAAAAATGCGCATAAAGAATTCTCCGACGTTAGCGTGATGCCACGATCCATGTGGGAGCCTTGGCTTTGCTTTCGAAAGCCGGTCGAAGGGCGCGTTCAAGACAATCTTCGGAAATGGGGCACCGGTGGATTTCGCCGCAACTCTGCAGAAAAACCGTTTGGCGATCTCATTTCCTCAAGCCCAACAAGCAGTCGAGAAAGAAAGCTCGCCCCTCATCCCTCTTTGAAGCCACAAGCGCTACTTCGGCATTTGGTAAGAGCGTCACTTCCGCTCGGGACGGGCACAATCCTTGATCCTTTTGCTGGCTCGGGCTCGACCTTAGCGGCCGCGAACGCAGTGAATCTTAGCTCAATCGGTATTGAGAAGGACGGTGAATTCCTTGCGGTCGCGAAGACCGCCATACCCGCACTTTCATCATTAGAGCTTATAGACCCAATTGGCTCGAAGACCCGCAATTCCCTTGGCGTGAAGCGTCGCCGTGCGCGTGCCTAACTCGCTTCTCGAATTCTTGCGAAAGTCCATCGACGAAACAAACCCTATGTAGACTTCTGTAAACTCCATCGGCATCCTTCGACTTGCAGGCTCGGATTCATGATCCACCCTGTAAACAAAAACACACATGCATTGATCTCGCGCACCGTGCGTATCAACGGCACCGCCGGCCTTCCTTGTCGCCTTTATCTCCACGCCTTCAGAACCGGACTTCGCGCTGTTGTTCTCGTACTTGCCTCTCAGCACAAGATCGGGATGGCCATTGTGAAACGCATTGACCACGAGGCTCCGCGAATGTTTCGCCAAGCTTGCTGTGACCATGTCTGAGATTATGCCGGACATCGTTGCACGACGAAGCATATCGTCCAATCGTTCCAGACCTTTATTTGATAGAAACGAATTCACATCTGCGAAAAAGTCGTAAACGTCCTGCATCGCAGCCTCGAAATCACTAGTTCGGAGGTCGTACGGCAACGCCGCCGATGCGTTGAATTTTGATCTATCGACTATTGCTCGCATTAACTTACTCGTTCTTGCCGCGCTTCTTGTCGCGCTCGGCCATGATGCGCAGGCGCAAGGCATTGAGCTTGATGAAACCTTCGGCATCGGCCTGGTTGTAGCCGCCCGCTTCGTCGAAACCGACGATCTTCTTGGAATAGAGCGAGTACGGGCTGGCGCGGCCGATTGTGCGGACGCCGCCCTTGTAGAGCTTCAGCTTCACGTCGCCGGTGACGCTCTCCTGGCTGGCGTCGATCGCGGCTTGCAGCATCAAGCGCTCGGGCGTCCACCAGAAGCCGTTATAGATGAGCGTCGCGTATTTCGGCATCAGCTCGTCCTTGAGGTGCATGGCGCCGCGATCGAGCGTGATGCTTTCAATGGCGCGGTGGCCGTACCAAAGGATCGTGCCGCCCGGCGTTTCGTAATAGCCGCGCGACTTCATGCCGACATAGCGGTTCTCTACGAGATCGAGGCCGCCGATGCCGTGCTTGGCGCCGAGGCGATTGAGTTCGGCGAGCAGCTCGTGCGCCTTCATCGGCTTGCCATTGATGGCGACGAGATCGCCGCGCTCGAAGCTGAGCGTAACCGTTTCGGCCTGATCCGGCGCCTCTTCCGGCGTGATGGTGCGGCGGTCGCCGCGCTTGGAGACGATGTCCGGCACCTCGACGTCCGGATCTTCCAGCACGAGACCTTCGGACGAGGTGTGCAGCAAGTTCGCGTCGATCGAGAACGGCGCGTCTTGTTCTTTGTTCTTGGCGATCTCGATGCCGTGCTTGCGCGCGTAGTCGAGCAGCGCCGGGCGGCCTTCGAATTCCCACTCGCGCCACGGTGCGATCACTTTCACGTCCGGCTTCAGCGCGTAATAGCTGACCTCGAAGCGGACTTGGTCATTGCCCTTGCCCGTGGCGCCGTGGCTCACGGCGTCGGCGCCGACGAGATTGGCGATTTCGATCTGGCGCTTGGCGATCAGCGGACGCGCGATCGAGGTGCCAAGCAGATATTGGCCTTCATAGAGCGTGTTGGCGCGGAACATCGGAAAAACGAAATCACGGACAAATTCCTCGCGCAGATCGTCGATGAAGATGTTCTCCGGCTTCACGCCGGCCTTGATCGCCTTCGCGCGCGCTGGCTCCAGCTCCTCGCCTTGGCCGAGATCGGCGGTAAAGGTGACGACCTCGCAGCCATAGGTCTCCTGCAGCCATTTCAGGATGATGGAGGTGTCGAGGCCGCCAGAATAGGCGAGCACGACCTTGTTGACCTTGGACTGAGACATGGCGCGCGTTCCCGCATTGAAAAGCGGGGCTTTCCTTTCACAAGCGCGCGCTCAGATCAACGGCAGCGGCCGATCGCGCACCCACTTTGACAGCAGCCATTTGACGCCGCGCGTAGGCGCCGTGCCGGCGTGTAGCGTCTGCTTGTCGGGCCGGCCGTCCGGCAGCATGTTGCAGAAGATCAGCGCATCGCCGGCCTGGCCCTTGAAGCTCCAATCGAGGCGCGGAAACGCCGTGGCGCCGCCTTCATAGTCATCGTTGAGATAGACGAGGAACGTCACCGTTCTCTGGCCGATGCGTTGCAGTTCCTGCTGAAACCGCGCCTCGCCGGGATCGATGAAATCGAAGTGCGGCTTGTATTCCTCGCCGACCTCATAATGCAGGATGTTGGTCGGCTCCTGATGCGATGCGGGCGCGCCCAAAGCCGCGGCGATGCGTGCGTGCGTTAATTCCAGCACCAGATCGCTATCGAGCACGCTAAAGCCCATGCCCGAATTGGTGCGGATGGCGTCAACATTGGCGCCGCCGCGCAGCGGGTTTTTCACGCGCGCCGCCTCAAGCTGGGGTCGCGCGCGGGTGATGAGCCAGTCGCAAACGGGGCGAGGCAAGAAATTCTGCATTGTGAACACCCGCGACGGCGGGCAATGCGCTTGCATCGGCGCCGGCGCAAACCAAGGCGCTACGTCGAACTGGCCAGGAGCGCCCAGGAGCGTGATCTGAGCCTGGGCGCGCGCGTCACCCGCCTGCGCCGCGCGATCAACAAACTGGATCGCGTCGGACCAGCTCTGCGACCGGCCCTCCCCGCGTGCGGCCAGCACCCCGAGCAGCAGCAAAGCATCCGCATTGTTCTTCGCGGCGGCGGAGTCCAGCAAGCGCATCGCTTCCGCTGGCGCGTACGGTGCGCCGCGCCCGACAAGCATCATGCCGGCAAGCTGAGTTTGCGCGGCCGGATCGCCGGCGTTGGCCTGTTGTTGCAAAGTCGCGGCGTCGCTCACTGCCGGCGCTCCTCCACGTCGCGCAGCGCGAAGAATAAATGTCCCGCATGCACGATGAGGAACACGACGGCGATCAGCATGCGATGCGGAAATGCCTCGCCGACGGCAAGCTCGGGTGCGACGCCGCCGGCGAGGGCCAATATGGCGATCGCAAGCAGAGGCGAAAACAACACCGCGAGAGCCCGCGGCGCGCGCCAGCCGACCCTGCCCGTCAGGCCCCATTGCATCGGAAATTGTGCGCCGGGCGGCGTCTGCGCATAGGCGAAGGCCGATGCAACAAACATGATGATCACCATCACCCACGGGAGCCATGTTTCGAGCATGCCGCGAAATTAGCACAAAGAACGATCTACACCATCACCTGGTTGCCAAGCTCCACGGCCCGGCCGGACGGAATGTGGAAGAAGTCCGTTGCGTTGGTGGCGTTGCGGGCCAGGAAGATGAAGAGGTGATCCTGCCAAAGCGGCATGCCGCTCTTCTCGCTCGGCACGATGGTGCGGCGGGAGAGGAAGAAGCTCGTCTTCATGATGTCGAACTTGAGGCCATGTTTGCGCGCCTCTGTCAGCGCCTTCACGACGTTCGGCGTCTCCATGAAGCCGAAGGTGAGTTGGACGCGCTTTACATCGGGCATGAAGTCTTCGATCTTCACGCGCTCGCCATCCGGCGCGCGCGGCGCGTTGACCGTTCTGACGGTGAGAATGATGATCTGCTCGTGCAGCACCTGATTGTGTTTGAGATTGTGCATCAGCGCGGCGGGCGCGACGTCAGGATCGCCGGTGAGAAAGATGGCGGCGCCACGTACGCGATGCGGCGGGTGGTGCGATAACGTTTCGAACAGCTTCGCGAGCGGTTCGTCGCGGCGCACGGTTTCGGAAAGAAGACGCGAGCCACGCACCCACGTCCACATGATGATGACGAGGCCAAGCGCGAGCACCAACGGCACGAAACCGCCTTCAAGGAACTTGGTCAGGTTCGAAGCCATGAACACGGATTCGAGCGTCAAGAATGGAACCATCGTCAGCGCGGCCAGCGGCGCCGGCCACTTCCAAAGACGCCACAAGATCAGGAACGCCAAGCAGCTCGACATAATCATCACGCCGGTGATGGCGATGCCGTAGGCCGCCGCCAACTCGCTCGACGAGCCAAAGCCGACCGCAAGGATCAGAACGCCGACGAGCAGCAGCCAGTTGACTTGCGGCATGTAGATCTGACCGGCCTGCGTCTCCGACGTGCGCCGGATTTCCATCCGCGGCAGCAGACCGAGTTGGATGGCTTGCTGGGTCAGCGAGAACGCACCGGTGATAACGGCTTGGCTGGCGATCACGGTCGCCACGGTCGCGAGCAGCACCAGCGGCAAGCGGAACCACGACGGCGCAAGCTCAAAGAACGGATTCTGAATCGCGTCCGGATGGGCGAGCACAAGCGCGCCCTGGCCGAAATAATTCAGCATCAGGCACGGCAGAACAAGAAACACCCAAGCCGCGCGGATGGGCTTGGCGCCGAAATGGCCCATATCGGCGTAAAGCGCTTCAGCGCCCGTCACCGCCAGAAACACAGAGCCCAACACAACGAAGCTGAGGCCCGGGTGCGTGAGAATGAAGTTGGCGGCGAAGTACGGATTTACGGCGGTGAGAATTTCCGGATCATCGAAGAGATGCAGCGCGCCGAGCCCGCCCATGGTCAAAAACCAGACGATGGTGATCGGCCCGAAGACCGCTCCAACCTTGCCCGTGCCGCGACTCTGGATGACGAACACGCCGATCAGCACGCCAATCGCGATGGTCAACACCAAGGCTGGCGTGATCCGGTTTTCCAAGCCCGGCACCAGCGCCAAACCTTCAACCGCTGAAAGCACCGAAATAGCCGGCGTGATCATGGCGTCGCCATAGAACAGAGCCGCGCCGACTATGCCGAGACCGAACAAAAAAATCGGCCGCCTACCCAGCGCCCGCTGCACCAGCGCCATCAAAGCAAGCGTGCCGCCCTCGCCCTTGTTGTCCATGAACAGGATGAGCAGCACGTACTTGATCGAGACAAGCGTCATCAGCGCCCAGAAGATCAGCGAGATGATGCCGATGACTTCGCTGCGCTCGAGACCGTTCAGCGCGACGTGCTTGATAGATTCACGAAACGCGTAGAGCGGGCTGGTGCCGATGTCGCCATAGACGACGCCGATCGAGCCGATGAGAAGCGTCCAAAATCCGGCATGCGCGGCGCGCCCGTGGCCGCCGCTCGCTCCTGAAGAAGCGTTGTTTTCCGGTTTGGGCGCGTCGGCGGATGCCTGCGCCATGATGAGATCCCCTTCGGGCGGACGATGCGGCCCGATCCCGGGGCGCGCGTTTACGCCTTTTCACCTAGAGGGGCAAATCTTTGCGGCCAGGGGCTTTTCGGTTGGTTACGTTAACGGCAGCCGCATCCGCCGCCATGGCCGCCGCCCCGGCCCCAACCGCCCGCCCGCGCGCTGGAACGCGACGAAGCATAGGCGAAAGCGGACGCGCTGGTTGAGCCGCCGCGAATGATCACGGTCGTGCTTGAATAAGCGCCAGCACCGACATCCGCGCCAACGCCGCCCGCCGAGTCAAAGAAGCTTTCCGGCAAAGTGACGGTCTCCGGACCCCGCTCAATGACGACGGGAGCCGGTTCCGGCGCGGGCGCGACCGGCGCGGGACGCAGCCTGGGGCGCGCCCGTTGCGGAGGGCGCGGACGCTCGATGCCATCGGCATAGGCGACGCTTGGCGCTACGAGCACCGGCGCCGCAAAGAGAGCCAGAGCAGCAAGGATCGCAAGCGTGCGCATGTTCGAAACCATCTCCATCGAGCCGCGCACTCTCGCGCACGCGCACGCGACGGCAAGCCGCTTCGCTCTTGGCGCGCGAACTTCACCGCGCGCGACGCATGTTAATCATGTGTCAGAAATCCGAGACGATGCCCTTGCGCTCCCAATCGCCGTAACGCGTCGGTTCCGGCCCGCTGGGGCCGCCGATTTCCTTCTGCGTCAGCTCCGCGACGCGACGACGTTCCGCAGCTTCCGCGAGCGCACGCCGCGCCTCCGGCGTCAGCACCTTGGGCGGCTCGTCCGGTTTTTCATCGCTCATATTGAACCTCGCTTGGCCGCACTCGATATCATTGCCCACAGGTGAGGAGAAAGATGAACCATCTCAAGACGTACATCCTGCTCGCGGCCATGACGGCGCTGTTTGGCGGCGTGGGCTACCTCGTGGGCGGTACGGGCGGCATGCTGATCGCGCTTGTTGTCGCGGCCGCCATGAACCTTTTCGCCTACTGGAACGCGGATAAAATGGTGCTCAGCCATTTTCGCGCGCAGCCGGTTGAGCCCAACCATCCCGATCCGCGCGTGCGGGCGTATCTAGAAGATACGTTGCTGCTGGCGCAGCGCGCCGGTCTGCCGCCGCCGAAAATCTACATCATCGATAATCCGCAGCCGAACGCATTCGCCACCGGCCGCGATCCGAAAAACGCAGCCGTGGCGGCGACGAGCGGGCTGCTCGGGCTTCTGTCGCGCGATGAAATTCGCGGCGTGATGGCGCATGAATTGGCGCACGTGAAAAACCGCGACACGCTGACGATGACCGTGACAGCCACCATCGCCGGCGCCGTGGCAATGCTGGCGAATTTCGCGCTGTTCTTTGGCGATCGCGATCGCAACCCGCTTGTGGGGCTGGCGATCATGTTGCTCGCGCCCATCGCGGCGTCGCTCGTGCAAATGGCGATCAGCCGCGCGCGCGAATACGAAGCCGACCGCATCGGCGCCGAGATCGGCGGCGAGCCCGAAGCATTGGCCCGCGCGCTGCAGAAGATCGAAGCGTACGCGCGGCAACGCGTGAACGTCGACGCGGAACGCAACCCGGCGATGGCGCACCTCTTCATCATCAACCCGCTCTCGGGCCGCGGCGCCGACAACCTGTTCTCGACGCATCCGAACACGAAGAACCGCATTGCCCAGCTGACCGAAATCGCCCGTCGTTTCGGGCGACCAATCATCAGTGCGCAAGAGGCGTCGAAATCCGGCCCCTGGGGCGCGCCAAGCGACCGCCGTCGCGGGCCCTGGGGCTAATCGCCGATTACACCGCCGCAAGGCGCCATTGTCGCTTTGCAGCAATTTGATTTTATGGCTGATTTTACCTGGGGGCAGGCTGTGGGCCGGCTCTTATGGTTGATGAAGCGTTAACCGGCGTCGCGCGAGCATTGGCGAAGCTCGCGATGCGCCTTTTTCCTGCTCTCCCCGCCGCCCTGGCCGCGGTGATCGGCTTTGCCGCCGACGCGTCTCCCGTATGGGCGGATTCGCCCGTCGTGATGGAAGGCGCGGACGAGGACACGCGCGAAGCCATCCTCGATCTGTTGCCCGATCGCGACGCGCCAACCACCCTGTTCGAAGCAGAGCGCATCGCCGAGGAAGCGGCCGCGCGTGCTTTGGCGTGGCTGCGGTCGGAGGGCTATTATTCGGCGATCGTGACGCCCGAAGCGACCGAAACGCCGCCTTCGGCGCGGCTCGTGATCGCGCCCGGCGCGCGCTTTCGTTTCGAAGCGCCGCAAATCAGCTTCGCCGGCGATCAGCCCGACAGCGTATCCGCCGACGCCGCGCGCGATGCGATCCAGCACGTGCGCGAAGGCGATGCGGCGCGCGCCGCGACAGTGCTTGAAGCCGAAGGCGCGGCCTTGGCGGCGCTGCAGGAGCGCGGCTACGCCGATGCAGCGGCGGGCGAGCGGCGCGTCGTGGTCGATCACGCCACCGCGCGCGTCGCGGCTGATTTTCGCTTCACTAGCGGCGCGCTGGCGCGGTTGGGCGGCGTCCGCGCCGAACCGAACACCATCCTCCGGCCCGGCTTCGTCGCCGATTTGCAGAACTGGGACGCCGGCGAAGCCTACTCGCCGGAAGCGCTGGCGCGGCTGCGGCGCGATTTGAGTTCAACGGGCGCGGTGTCGCGCGTCACCACGCGCTTGGGCGAGCCTGATCCCCTCGGCGTGCGCGATGTGATCCTCGATATCGAGCCTGCCCGGCGCAACGCGTATGAATTGGGCATCGGCTATTCCACCACCGAGGGCGTCGGCCTTCAGGCGGAATGGACACGCCGCAATTTCACTGGCCGCGCGGACTCGCTCACGGTCGCGACAACGCTTGCGGAATTGAACCAAGGCATCAGCGTTGAGCTGACGCGCCCGCACGCCGCCGGGCTTGGCCACTCCATCACCTTCGGGGCCGAGGCCGAGCGCGAGACGCTTGACGCCTATTCGCGCCAAGGCGTCTCCATCTACGGCTCCGTCGATGCGTCGACGCGGCTGCGCGTGGCGCAAAGCTATGGCCTGCAGCTCGCTATCGATGAATACGACGATCTGGAAGGCGATGTCAGCGACGCCATCGTGCTTTCAGGCTTCGCCAGCCTGCGCAATGACTCGACCGAATTCACGCTCGACCCGCGCGACGGCTCGATCGCTGAATTCCGCATCGAGCCTTCCGTATCGACGGGCGACGCCACGCTTGGCTTCGTGCGCGGCACGGCCGAGGGCCGCATCTATGAATCGTTTGGCCACGAAGACAGCCTTACACTCGCCGCGCGCATCAAGGCTGGCTGGCTGGAAGCGATCGCCGGCAGCGCCGATGACGTACCGCCGGATCGCCGCTTCTACGCGGGCGGCGGCGGCTCGGTGCGCGGCTACGAATACAATTCGATCTATCCCGAGGAGCGCGATCTGTTCGGGCTTTCGCCGGGCGGCCAGGGCCTGCTGGAAGGTTCGATCGAAGCGCGCTGGCGCATCACGCCGCGCTGGGGCGCGGCTGTGTTCATCGATGGCGGCGCGGCCTTCGACGATTGGAGCGACGCAACTGATCTCAGTTACGGCGTAGGCTTCGGCGCACGCTACGATCTCGGCTTCGCGCCTTTGCGCATCGACGTGGCATTCCCACTCGATCGCGACGAAGCCAACGATGATTTCGCGCTCTATGTCAGCCTCGGGCAGGCGTTCTGATGAGTGATGAGCCAGAGCCCGCGAAACGCAAGCGGCGCTGGTGGGCTTATGCCGCCGGCGGCGTCTTCGTTGCGAGTGGTTTCGCGCTCGCCGTAGGCCCGGGTGCGGCGCCCATGGTCGACAGGTTGGCCGATGGGCAACGCGTGTGGCGGCTCGGGCATATCGAGGTTGATGGTGTATCCGGCAATTGGCTGGGTGCGCTGCGCGCCGAACGCGTTGCGATTTCGGATAGCGAAGGAGTGTGGCTTGAAGCCGAGGACGTCGCGCTCGGTTGGCGTCCGCAAGATATCTTGTTCGGTGACGTAAATTTGAGCGACGCGCGAGCGCGTACGATCACGATACTCCGCCAACCGACACTGCTTGAGAAACGCCCTTCGAGCGGCGCCAGCATCGATGTCGTGATCGCCGATCTGCGCATCGACTCACTTATCCTGCACGACGCCCTGCTTGGCCAAGCGGCGACATTCAACGCCAGCTTCGCGCTGGACTACACAAGCCGTTCGCTCAACGGCCTTTCGCTAGATCTGCAGCGCACCGATTCAGACGCTGATCGCCTGGTCGCGCTCTATCGGCCGGACGAAGATTACGTTCTGAACTTCGAAGCATTCGGCGCGCCGGACGGCATTTTCTCGCGCGCTCTAGGCGTGCCCGAACAAAGCGTGCGCGCCACGGCCCTCGGTAATGGCGATGCGCAAGCCGGCGACGCCACGTTCAGCGTGCATTTGGGCGAGACTGAATTGCTGGCCGGCGGCGCGCGCTGGACGCCGACGCAATGGTCAGCCGATGGCCATGGGCAACTCGATGCGCTGCCGCGCCTTCAGACGATTGCCCGCCGTATCGGTGCGCGCGCCGCCATCCAGGCCTCGGGCGCACGCGTCGGCGCGTTCGAAGCGCACGCGGAAACGCCGTTCCTCGCTGTCGACCTGAATGGCGAATTGGACGAAGCGCACGCGCTTGTCGGCCCGGCCCGCATCGTGGCGACCACGGAGCGTCTCTCCGATGTGGCGCGCGAGTCTCCGTTCGAACTCGGCCGCGCGCGCATCGAAGGGCAGCTCCGCCAAGCACGCGGCACGACGGCCATTCAAGGCACGCTCACAGCCGAACGCATCGAAGCGCTCGGTCAGACCGCGGCGCTCAGCGGCCCGGTCGAAGCCGCGCTCACGCCGGAAGCCTTCACATTGAGCGGCGATTTGCAGACCTCGGCGCGCTCAGGCCCGCTTTTCGCCAATACGCGCCTCAGCACGCGGCTCAACTTTGATCGTGCACGCGGGCGCTTTGAATTGGAACGCGCCGAGCTCACGGGCGACGCGCTGCAGGCGACTGCGCAGGGCTGGACCAATCGCGGCGACGGCGAGTTTGCCGGCGAATGGCGTGTCCGTCGCCTCGGCGCCGTGTCGCGCGATCTGCAAGGCGCTATCGGCGGGCGCTGGCGCGCCTTCACCGATGAGGTGCGCGCGATCAAGGATTGGAGCGTCACGCTCGAAGGCGATGGCGAAGGCGTCGGCGGCGCGCCAGAAATTGTGCCGCAGCTGCTTGGGCGCACGCCGCGCATCGACGCGCGCTTTCGCAACGAGAATGGCGGCATCACGGTTTCGCATGCACGCATCGACGGCGCGCAGCTGCGCGCAGGTGTGACCGGCCGCATCGTGCGCGGCGACGCGAACCTTGCGCTCGAAGCCAGCGCGCGCGGCCCGCTCTCATTGGGCGGCGCGGAGATCGCCGGTGTCGTCGACGCCACGGGCCGCATCACCGGGCGCATCGCACGGCCAACGCTCGCGGCCAACGCCAGCATGTCCAGCTTCAGCGCCGGCGGCGTGCTCATTAAGCAACCCGTACTGGAACTCACGCTCGCGCCAAACGGCGGCTCCTACGTCGGCCGTGGGCAAGTTCAGGGCGTCACGGTGGGCCAGCCGGTCGCGGTCGCGGCGAATGTCGCCATCGCCAACGACGCGATCGCGCTGACGGAGATCGACGGCGCGCTTGCGGCGATGCAAGCGCAAGGCTCCGCGAGCTTTGGATCGCGCGGCGTAAGCGCGGACCTTGCCGTCAATGGGATGCTGGACGGGCTTATCCCTGGCGTGACGGGACGTATGCTGGGCGATGTCTCGCTGACGCCCGAGACTCTGATCGTCGACGCGCAAGTTTCGGACGCGCGCGCTGGCGAGCTTCGCGTGCGCGCGGCGAACTTCCGCGCCGAGGGACCATTCAACGCCATCGCGGCGCGCTTCGATATGCGTGGGCGCTTGCGTGAGGCGCCGCTCGCGTTCGCAGGTACGGCGACGCTCGATCTTGAAGACGCCAGCGCACTTTCGATCGAGGGGCGTGGCACACTCGCCGAGGCGGCGATCTTCACACGCGCACCCATTCGCGCCGAGTGGCGCGATCGGTCGATGCTAGCCTCGCTCAATGTCGCGGTCGGCGATGGCGTGGTGCAGGCGCAATGGGAAGAGCGCGGACGCGCCCTCTCCGGCACGGCGCAGATCGAGGATGCGCCACTCATGCCGTTGGCCGCCATCTGGGGCGAACGCGCAGAGGGACGCATCGATGGCCGCATTGCGCTCGCTAATGAAGGCGGCGGCTTGAGCGGCAATGCCGACGTCACGCTGGATGACGCCCGCTTTGCAGGCCGCCAGCGCGGCCGGCTCGATATGCACATCGTCGCCGATCTCGATCCGGCCCGCTTGCGCGCGAATGTCGATGCAACCTCCACCGAAGGCCTCGTGGCGCATTTTGAAGCGGACGCGCCCGTCGTCACCAGCGCCACGCCCATCCGCATCGCACTAGCGCCGGAGCGGCGCGGACAAGCGCGCTGGTCCGTTCGCGGTCCCGCTGAAAGCCTGTGGGCGGCGGCGCGGCTGCAGGATCAATCGCTTCAAGGCCAACTCGATGGCGAGGGAGAGCTTTCGTTTGGCGCGGGCTATCTCTCCGGCGACGGCCACATCGAAATCGAGAACGGCCGCTTCGAGGACAAGCTGACAGGCGTGACGCTTGTTGATCTCGATGCGCGCGTGGCGATCGATGATCGCGGCGTAACGATCGAGAATTTCACGGCGGCCGGCCCACATGGCGGACGGCTCACCGCCACCGGCGGCAGCGCCAATCCGCGCGAAGGCCGGATCGCAGCGAATGTCGGCGAGATGCGCATCGTCGATCGCCCTGACGCACGCGCGACGGCGAGCGGCGAACTCACGTTGCAATGGGAAGGGCTGCACTCGAGCCTCACTGGCGAACTCAACATTACCGAGGCGAGCGTCGATATCGCCTCGAATCCAGAGGCCGGCATTCCCACCATCGAGGTGGTTGAGATCAATCGGCCGGGCGAAGAGGATTACGGCGAGATCGATGTCGCGCCGCGCCGCAACGGCTCGACTGAATTGGATGTTCGCATTCGTGCGCCAGGGCGCGTGTTCACGCGCGGGCGCGGTGTCGACGCCGAGTGGTCGCTCGATCTGCGACTCGACGGCACGTCGCGCAATCCGAGACTCTTCGGCGAAGCCCGCGCCATGCGCGGCACGCTCGCGCTCTCCGGCCAACCTTTCGAGATCGATGACGCGCGCATCTTCTTCAGCGGCGACCCGCTCGACGCCCAGATCGACCTCACCGCGACGCGCTCCACCTCCGACCTCACCGCGTATCTGCGCTTGACAGGCACCGCCCGTGATCCCGAAGTGTCGTTCACCTCCGACCCCGGCCTGCCCGAGGACGAAATCCTGCCGCAAATCCTGTTTGGCCGTTCGGTCGAGGATTTGTCGGCGCTGGAAGCGGCGCAACTGGCGGCGAGCTTGGCCGCACTTTCGGGCAACGCATCACTTGATCTGGTCGATGCAGCGCGCGCCGCCGCCGGCTTGGACCGCTTCAATGTGCGCCAGGACGAGAATGGCGGCTTCCTCGTGGCTGGCGGCGTTTACCTTACACGCGACGTCTATGTCGAAGTGGCGCGCACAGGGCTCGGCCAAGCGCAATCGACCGTGGAATGGACAATTCGCCCACGGCTTGTGCTGATCACCAGCTTCCTCGGCAACGGCGATCAGCGCGTTTCACTGCGTTGGCGACGCGAGAGTGATTGAGCGAATGGCGAATAGCGAGTAGCGAATAGCCGACCTGCCTTGGCTGGTTCCTCACCCTATTCGCTATTCACCATTCGCTATTCGCTCGCCCCATGAAATTCCTGGATCAGACCAAAATCTACATCCGCTCCGGCAATGGCGGCGCGGGCGCGGTCTCGTTCCGGCGCGAGAAATTCATCGAGTATGGCGGCCCAGACGGCGGCGACGGCGGACGCGGCGGCGATGTCTGGATCGAAAGCGCCGACGGGCTCAACACGCTGATCGACTATCGCTACCAGCAGCATTTCAAAGCCGCCACTGGCGGCCACGGCATGGGCAGAAGCCGGCACGGCGCCGATGGCGATTCCATCACACTCAAGGTCCCCACCGGCACGCAAGTGTTGGAAGAAGACAAAGAGACGGTGATCGCTGATCTCGACAGGCCGGGCATGCGCATCCTGCTCGCCAAGGGCGGCAACGGCGGCTTTGGCAATGAATACTTCAAGTCATCTACGAACCGCGCGCCCTATCACGCCAATCCCGGCCAGCAGGGCGAGGAGCGCACCTTATGGCTGCGCCTGAAGCTCATCGCGGATGCGGGGCTTGTCGGCTTGCCGAACGCCGGCAAGTCGACGTTCCTGCGGGCGGTGAGTTCGGCTACGCCGAAAGTCGCGGATTATCCGTTCACGACGCTGCACCCCCACCTGGGCGTCGTCACCGTCAGCGATAGCGAGCGCTTCATCATGGCTGACCTGCCGGGGCTAATCGAAGGCGCGGCGGAAGGCACGGGCCTCGGCACGCGCTTTCTGGGACACGTCGAGCGCTGTGTGGCGCTGGTGCATTTGATCGATGCGACGGCTGAGAGCGCGACGGAGGCCTACCGCACGGTGCGTCACGAGATCGAAGCGTACGGCGAAGGCCTGGCGGACAAGCCCGAAATCATCGCGCTCAACAAGATCGATGCGCTGACGCCGGCCGAGGCGAACCGCAAACGCGCGGCGCTCTCACGCGCGATCGGCAAAGAGGTGCGCTTGGTCTCGGGTGTAGCCGGCATGGGCGTCCGCGAATTGGTGAACGACATCGCCGCCATGCTGCGCGCGCGCCGCGCGGACGAAATCCGCGAAGAGGAAGAGCAAAGCTCTTCAACCGGCGAGTGGACGCCGTGAGCACCCCGCTCACCAATGCAAAGCGCATCGTTATCAAGATTGGGTCCGCGCTCTTGGTCGACGGCGCGACAGGGCAACCGGCGCGGGCATGGCTTGGGGCGCTGGCGGATGATGTGGCCGAAGCGCGCAGGAACGGCCAGCAGGTGCTGATCGTGTCCTCGGGCGCGATCGCGTTGGGGCGACGCGTGCTGGGCTTGGGCAAGAGCGCGCGGCTGGAAGAAAAGCAGGCCGCCGCAGCAGCTGGGCAAGCGCGCTTGATGGGCGCGTATGAGGAAGCATTCGCGCGCCACAACATCCCGGTCGCGCAAGCCCTGCTCACGCCGGATGACACGGAACGGCGCCGGCGCTGGCTGAATGCGCGCGCGACGCTGGAGACATTGCTTGATCTGGGCGCCGTCCCGATCGTGAACGAGAACGACACGGTGGCGACGGCGGAGATCCGCTACGGCGATAATGATCGACTGGCGGCGCGCGCCGCGCAGATGGTGTCGGCGGATGCGTTGCTGCTGCTCTCGGACATCGATGGCCTCTATGAGCGCGATCCGCGCAGCGATCCGAACGCAGCATTCGTGCCCGAGGTGAGCGAGATCAGTCCCACGATCGAAGCGATGGCGGGCGGCGTGAACGAGGCGGCGGGCATCGGCTCTGGCGGCATGCGCACCAAGATCGAAGCAGCGAAGATCGCGACGGCAGCGGGCTGCGCGGTCGCGATCACCAAGGGCGCGGAAATCAATCCGTTGGCGCGGCTGAAGGCTGGCGCGCGCGCGACGTGGTTTTTGCCGCACGCAACGCCGCGCGCGGCCTACAAAGCTTGGATCGCGGGACGACTTGATCCGCAAGGCACATTGCTGGTGGACGCCGGCGCGGTGACGGCGCTGCGCGCGGGCAAGAGCTTGTTGCCGGCGGGCGTGATGGATGTGCGGGGCGCGTTCGAGAAGGGCGACGCGGTGCGGATCGTCGGGCCGGACGGCGCCGAGATCGGGCGCGGCCTCGCGCGCTATGACGCCAGCGACGCGGCGCGGATCAAAGGGCTGAAGAGCGCGGCGATCGCCGCGACGCTAGGCTACGAGGCTGGCGCGGCGCTGGTGCATGCCGACGATCTGGTTGTACATTGAGCGCTATGAGCGCGCTTGAAACCCAAATGCTGGAGCTCGGCCAACGCGCCCGCGCGGCGGTCCGCGCCGTACGCGACGCCGATGGCGCGACGCGCACGGCGGCGCTGCAAGCCATGGCGCGCCGGCTGCGCGATGCGGCGCCGGACATTCTGCGCGCTAATGCCGAGGACGTCGTGCGCGGCCGCGCGAATGGTTTGGCTGAAAGCTTCATCGATCGCCTCGCACTGGATGAGACGCGGCTTGAAGCGGTGGCGAAGGGCGTCGATGTAGTGGCGGCGCTGCCCGACCCGGTCGGCGCCGCGCTTTCGGAATGGACGCGGCCGAACGGCTTACGCATCGCGCGCGTGCGCACGCCGATCGGCGTGATCGGCATAGTCTTCGAGAGCCGGCCCAACGTGGCGGCGGATGCGGCCGCACTCGCGCTGCGCGCCGGCAACACGATCATTCTGCGCGGCGGCTCGGATAGCGCGGCTTCGGTGGCGGCGATCGGCGAGGCGTTGCGCGGGGCGCTGCGCGAAGCTGGCCTGCCTGAAGACGCGGTGCAGATTGTGCCCAGCGCGGATCGCGCGGCTGTCGGCATGATGCTGGCCGGCTTGGGCGGCGCGATCGATGTGATCATCCCGCGGGGTGGGAAGTCGCTGGTTGCGCGGGTGCAAAGCGAGGCGCGCGTGCCGGTGTTCGCACACCTGGAAGGCATTTGCCACACCTACATCCACGCGGCGGCGAAGCCGCACGAAGCGATTGCGCTCGTCGTGAACGCGAAGATGCGACGTGTGTCCGTGTGCGGATCCACGGAGACGCTATTGATCGATCGCGAGATCGCCTCTTCCTTATTGCCGAAGATCGCCGCCGCTTTGGTGGAGCGCGGTTGCGCGTTGCGCGGCGATGATGAAGCACGCGCGATCGTTGAGATGGATGCCGCAAGCGAGGAAGATTGGCGCACCGAATACCTGGCGCCGATCCTTTCGGTGCGCGTCGTCGGCGGCGTCGAGGACGCTATCGCGCATATCGCCAAGTACGGCTCGCAGCACACCGAGTGCATCGTCACCGAAGATCAGGCGGTCGCGGACAAATTCCTGCGCGAAGTCGATAGCGCCATCGTTCTGCATAACGCCTCGACGCAATTCGCCGATGGCGGCGAGTTCGGCTTCGGCGGCGAGATCGGCATCGCCACCGGCCGCATGCACGCGCGCGGGCCGGTCGGCGCCGAGCAGCTCACAACTTTCAAATACGTCGTGCGCGGCACGGGGCAAACGCGGCCGTGAAGCATGGCTTTCCCGTCGCTTATCCCGGCATGAAGATCGGGCTGTTCGGCGGCAGCTTCGATCCCGCGCACGAAGGCCATGCGCATGTCGCCGAGACAGCGCTGAAACGCTTGGGGCTCGACCGTGTGTGGTGGCTGGTGTCGCCGCAAAATCCGCTGAAGCCGAAATCGAGCCCGATCGAACGCCGCCTCGCCTCGGCGCGCGCGATGGCGCAAGGTGGGCAGATGGTCGTCACCGATCTGGAAAGCCAGCTCGGCTGCGCGTTTACCTACCAGACGCTCCGGCAGCTGAAGCTTCGCTATCCCGGCGTGCGGTTTACGCTCGTGATGGGGGCGGACAATCTGGCCAACTTCCGTAAATGGCGAAATTGGCGCGAAGTCGCCCTCGCCGTGCCGATCGCGATTGTCTCCCGCCCAGGCGCGGGGCCCCGGCTGCGCATGTCCGCGCCCAAGGGCTGGAGCTACTTGAATGCACGGCACAATTTCCAATCTTCCACGGCGCTCAGGGCCGCCCGCCGCCGGGCGGTGGCGAAACCGGGCCGGAAGTGATAGCGTTTCCTTTGCCCTGGGGATGAAGAAGGAACCCAAGTTCTGTCGCCTGAAATGAAACGCGAAGCCGCCGCGCCCGAAGCTGGCAAGCCCCGCGATCCGAACCGGCCCGCGCCCGGCATCGATGTCGAAGCCGCCACGCAAGTCGTTCTCACCTCGCTTGAGGACGACAAGGCCGAGGAAATTGTCTCGATCGATATTCGCGGCAAATCTTCCTTCGCGGATATGCTTGTCGTCGCCTCCGGCCGCTCGGCGCGTCACGTCGGCGCGCTGGCCGATCACGTCATGCGCAAGCTGAAAGAAGCGGGCGTGAAGGACGTGCGCGTCGAAGGCATGCCGCAGGCAGATTGGGTGCTCGTCGACGCGGGCGACGTGGTGGTGCATCTCTTCCGCCCGGAAGTACGCTCCTTCTACAACATCGAGAAGATCTGGTCCGGCAACCACACGACGGCGCTGCCGAGCTAAAGCATGCGCGTGATCATCGCCGCGGTCGGCCGGCTCCGCGATGGGCCGGAAGCGGCGATGACAGCGGATTACATCGCGCGCGCGAATGCAGCGGCGCGCTCGCTTGGCTTCAAAAGTTTCGAACTCGTCGAAGTTGAGGGCAAACCGGCGGGTGATCAGCGCGCGGAGGCTGCGGCGCTGCTCAAGGCAACGCCGGATACATCGCGCAAAATCCTGCTCGATGAGCGCGGCGCGGAATGGGCCTCGC
Source organism: Caulobacterales bacterium (assembly GCA_017303355.1). GTDB lineage: Bacteria > Pseudomonadota > Alphaproteobacteria > Caulobacterales > Aquidulcibacteraceae > Vitreimonas. Next base: position 454,227 of record JAFLCU010000001.1, read on the forward strand.
GGCAAATGGCCGAAAAGCTCGCGCGCTGGCGCGATGACGGCGTGCCGGCCTTAACGTTTTGGATAGGCGGCGCCGACGGCGCTTCACAAAGCCTTAAGGACCAAGCCGACGAAAAGCTGGCTTTCGGGCGACAAACTTGGCCGCATCGCCTCGTGCGTGTGATGATTTCCGAACAAATTTACCGAGCTGTGACGATTTTGAGCGGTAATCCCTACCATCGGGACTGAAAGATCCCGGCAATTGGTTGGTGGATCATGGCTCGAGGCGCAGGACGCGCCCGCGCCCTCGTCGCATGCGCGCTGGCGCTTGCGATGTGTCTGGGGAACGCGGACGCCCAAACCCGACGTACGGCCACGCAGGCCGAGCGTGAACGTCGCGCCGAGACAGCGCGCGCCGAACGCTTGCGCACGGAAGCCAATTCCGCGCGCCGCGATGTGCGTCAGCTCGATGCGCGCCTCGAAGCCGCCAGCACGCGCATGGCGGAGGCGCAAGCCGCCGCCCTTGCCGCCGAGGCGCGCTTGGCGCTGCTGCACGCCGAGATCGATCAACAAACACAACGCCGCCTCCGCTCCCGCGACGCACTGGAATCAGCGCTCATCGCGGCGGCCTTCGCTGAACGTCGGATCGAGCCGCGCGCGGTCCGCGCTGGCATTTTCGCGCGCGCCGCAGCGCCAGGCTTCGCCCGTGAAGGCCGCGCGGCCACCGCGCTTATCGTTCAAGCCCGCGCGCAAGAGACCGCGATCGAAGAAGAGCGCCTCGTGCTGGCGGAAGCCCAAGCGACGATCGATGCCGAGCGGGCCGAGATCACAACGCTCCGCGCGCAGCGCCGGGCGGCGCAAACCCAGCTTGCCAATGACGCGACGGCGGCGGAGCGCCGGGCGCGCACGCTCGCCGCCGAGGCGCGAAATCTGCGCGACCTGGCCCAGCGGGTTCAGCGCGCCAGCGCACCGCGCGCGGGTGCGGCCGCCCCGT
>JAFLCU010000010.1 GCA_017303355.1 Caulobacterales bacterium
GGCGCCAGCGCGGCGTGCGGCCACCGCGATCGCGGCGGCGAGCGCGAGCGTCACGAGCGCGCCGGCGCCGGCCAACACGATCGAGTTCACGAACGGGCCGGCGATATCCTCGACATTGGCGTGCAGCAGCGCCAAGCGTCCAAGCCAAGCCAGCGGCAGAAGCGCGCCGAGCACCACGAGCGCCACGCAAAACGCAGTGGCGAGCCAGCCCGCCATCGGCGCCAGCGTGTAGCGCGGCAGCGGCCGCCAGCGCGTGGAATCGCCCGCATAGGACGCGCTTCCGCGCGCCCAACGTTCAGCCAGCAGAAAAGCGATCGCGGCGACCAGCAGTACAGCAGCGATTTGCAGCGCCGCATCGGTGCTACCGTGCGCGTACCAAGCGCGGAAGATCGCGGTGGAGAGCGTGGTCAAGCCAAAGTGCTGCGCCGCGCCGTAATCAGCGGCGATCTCCATGCACGCAAGCGCGCCGCCAGCGGCGATCGCTGGGCGTGCGAGCGGCAGCGCCACGCGCCAGAACACGTCGCGCGGTTGCGCGCCAAGCATCCGCGCGGCTTCGATCGCGCACGAGGATTGGCTGACGAACGCGGCGCGCGCGGCGAGATAGACGTACGGATAAAGTCCGATCGTATAGATGAAGGCCGCGCCCCAGAAGCCTTCGACGCGATAGGGAATGAGCCCACCCGCCCAGGTGAGGCTCGTGTAGGAATACGCGAGGATGTAAGAGGGCGCCGCCAGCGGCAGCACCAAAAGCCACGCGAGCGCGCCGCGTCCGGGAAAAGCGCAGAGGCTGACAAGCCACGCCGCGCCCGCGCCGCAGACGATGGCGCCGGCGCCTCCCGCGAGCATCAGCAGCGCCGTGCCAATCGCGCCATCGCGCAGCAATGCGGCGCCAAAATCAACGCCTTCATTCGGGCGAAGTGAAAGCCCCAGCACCGCCAGCGCCGGCGCTACGCAGATCGCCAGCGCCAAAGCCGCCGCGAGCGCCACGCCATCGGGGCGCAGCGCTCGCTTCGGTTGAATTGAGGTGTCCGCGGTCGTCATAGATCGCCCGCTTGTAGCGCGCGCGGGCTCAGCGCCAACCGACTTCTTCGAAAATACGCGCAGCTTCGGCCTGATGGCGACCCAGGGCGTCCAGCGGAATGTCTTCTTCCTTGAACGCGCCCAACTCGGCTAAGCCCGGGGCCGGCGCGATCTCCGGCCGGATCGGGTATTCGACATTGAGCGGCGTCAGCAGCGTCTGCGCTTCGTCGCTGATGAGGTATTCCATCAATTGGATGGCGCGGTCGCGGCGCTTGGCGTGGGCGGTGACGCCCGCGCCGGAGATGTTCACGTGCGTGCCCGCGCCTGCTTGGTCGGGGAAGATCATGCCGACCTTCTCGACGACCTCGCGATCGGTGGGGTCTTGCGACTGCATCAGGCGGAAGAAATAATAATGATTGCAGATCGTCGCCTGCGCTTCGCCGGCAGCGACGGCCTTGATCTGATCCGTGTCGCTGCCTTGGGGATCGCGCACGAAATTGGCGCGCACGCCCGCGGCCCACGCACGTGCATTCTCCGCGCCCAAACGCTCGATGCGTGAGGCGAGCGTGGAAAGCTGATAGGTGTTGGTGGAGCTGCGCATTACGATCTGGTTGCGGAAGCGCGGCGTCGCCAGCGCATCATAGGTGGCGACTTCCTCCGGGCGGACGGCATCTTTGCGGTAAATGATCACGCGCGCACGCTTGGTGAAGCCCCAGAAGGCGCCGTCTGGATCGCGCAGCCGCGCCGGCACGCCGGCCTCGAGCGCGGGCGTCGTGACGTTCTGCAGAAGGCCCGCATCCTTGATGCGCCAGAGATTGCCTGCGTCGGCGGCGACCACGAGGTCGGCTTCAGTCGCGTCGCCCTCGGCGCGCAGACGTTCCAGCAATTGCTCGGCGTTCGCTGGCAGCACGCGCACTTCGACGCCGGTGGCTTCGGTGAAGGCGTTGTAGAGCAGGCGATCGGCGTCGTAATGGCGCGCGGAATAGACGTTGACGAAATTCTCTTCGCCGCCGGGCGTGCAGGCCGAGAGAGCGGTGGCGGATGCGCCCAGCGCGAAGGCGCGGCGGCTCAAATTGAACATCGGAGGAGACTCCCAGCCAAAACTTGCGAATTATTCGCAAATGCCCAGCAAAGGTCCGAAAGGTCAAGCCCAGGCGCACAGGGCCGCTTGACGCAGGGCGGGCGTCGCATCATGGTCCGCGCCCTTCGGACCCCCAGGTTTCCTGGCGGCGTTTCGGGCGCGTAGCTCAGCGGGAGAGCACTCCCTTCACACGGGAGGGGTCACAGGTTCAATCCCTGTCGCGCCCACCATTGCCTGAATCGGCCCCAAAAACGGCTCTGAAATCCCCGCTAAAGCCTTGAACGGCAAAGACAAATGGGCGGTTCTAAAACCGGTCTCTCGATCGAATTCCAGGTGCTGGGCAAACGTTAGACGTAGGGCCAAACGCTTCTGCTCGATACGCTCCGAACTCCATAGTTTCATTGGGTTTTCTAGGAAGTTCATCGCGGTTCTAACAGCGGACTCGAAATTGAGCTTCGGCTTGTCCACGTGTTGCAGTTTCTCAGCGATTGCGAGCTTCTCCGCCTGCAAATGTTCGATGCGTTCTTCGTAGGCTTTGGCGACAGCGGCGCTTTCAGTATCAACGACGCGATCGAGTAATTGTTGGATCTGTCGATCCGCCGATGAGAGCGTTGTCTGCAGCGCCTTTGCGTCCGTATTGCTCGCGGCGATGCGAGCATTCCACGCATCTTCGAACATCTGGCGCGCGGCGCGAAACACACCGGCCGGCGGTTGAACGCTCGACATGATGACAGCGAACTTACCTTCCAGCGCGTCGCGCTTGATGGATCGTCCGTAGTGGGGGCAGCCCCGGTTGTAGCAGAAGTAATAGGGGTAATGCCGCTCGCGGCCCTTGGTCCAGCCCGCAGTCAGCATCGTGCCGCAGGTGCAGGCAACAAAGCCCCGCAGAGGGAAATCGGGATTGAAGTCGGCGCGCGCGGGCGCGCGTTTCTTTCCGGCCAAGCGATCCTGAATTGTGTTGAAGGTCTCGACGCTGATCAGTCCTTCGTGCACGCCCTGTCGCAGCGAGACGTTCCAATAAGGGGCGCTGACGAGCCCGGCATAGATCGCCCGCTTCAACATCTCTGTGACGCGCGGATTGTGGACCCGGCCTTTGCGATCGCGCGGAAATTCCGGACGGCTTTCAAGGAAGCGTTGCACCTCGGCCTGGCTCTCGAAGCGACCGCACGCATAGCCTTCGAGCGCTTCACGCACGATCGACGCCTCGGGCTCCTTCGGGAATAGAACGCGGCCGCTACGTTTGACCGAGCGATACTCGTAGCCAACAGGGGCCGCGGTGACGGCGTAACCACGTTCAACCCGAGCGGTCATTTTCTGAATGGCTTGCCGTCGGAGCTGCTCGCGTTCGAGTTCGCCGCCGGCAACCGTGATGGTCTCATGGTGGCGCCCCTCCGGACTGTCCTCGAAACGGAAATTGGGGCTGTCGACCGAAGCGTTAAATGAGGCGAGACGATCGCGCAGCTCCCAGTAGAAGCGTGTTCTCCGGGCAAACCGCTTCAAGTCATCGAAGATGACGACGTAGCGCTTGCTTCGATGTTTCTTTAGGTGCTCGAGAACGCGCACCATGCCAGGGCGCTCCATATAGTCGCCATAGCCAGACTTGCTGTCGGTATAGACAGCCTCGACCGACACGCCGAGCTTGGTAGCGTGCGCCCGACACAGGTGCTCCTGACTTCGGTTGCCGTCGCCATCAAGCTCTTGCTTCTGGCTCGACACGCGGCAGTAGATGATCGCGGCGTGTACTGGCTTCATCGCAATTCCTCAGCCGACGCTTGGCTAGCGCGCTCCGAGGTTGGAAGATACAGAGCGCTCGCCATCTTCGATTCTACTGGCATCGTTCGCAGAAGGCGAGGCCGGTCCAAGCACGAGACTGACGGCATCGACATTCCAGCCGAGGTCGACAAACCCGCACATGATTTTCCACAAGGCGCTCAAGAGTTCGTCCTGTTCAGCTTTGGTCATCCCGCTGCCGTCGAGATGATGGCGATAGTCGTCGGGTGTAAACGTCCCGAGCTTGGCCGACGGCGCGGCGGCGTCATTACTGGCGTCGTTCACGTCAACGACGGGCGGAGCAAAGTGCGCGGAGATGGACAAGCGAGCCTCCATGACGATGGAAGCATGTCGGCGGCGAAACGAGAGGAACGGGGCCGGAAACGTCGGGAAATGGTGTGCTCGCCCGATTGGAGAAGCTACGACTTGCAGGCCACGGCGTTGCGATCTTCCCACGCACCTACCGCCGCGCTGCTTTAGAGGACCGCCTTGCCAAGTGCTAGCGGTCTGGACCCGGCCCGCGAAGTAGCGTCGAGATCGATTTGCCGGCTTGTTGGCCGCGAGCAGCATCGATCGCGCGCGACTGCATCAGCGCTTTGCGAATGTCGAGATGGAGCTCCAGCGCCTTTAGGCCGTCGCGCCAGTTCGGTGCGAATTGAAGCACGTTACGCTTCACCTCGGTCGCTAGGCCCAGGCGTCGCAGTTCGTGCGCGCGGCCCTTAAGCGCGTCGGTGGCGGCCGGGTCGCCGTTTGGCGCCCGCAAGTCCGCGATGCGCACCCTGCCGTCCTTGTCCAGTTGATCAGCGATCCAGTGATCTAGCCGTGTCGGCCGATGCGCCCGCACCTCGCGGTGCAGTGCCAGCCGATCGTCTTCACGGGTGCGGTTGCCCAAGCGCTCGGTGGCGACATCGCGCGCGACTGACCGGAACCCGTGCTGCACAAAGTCCCTTGGGATGATGAGATCCCGCCCGTCGCTGCGCACACCCCTGAGGATGATGTGCGTGTGCGGATTGTCCGAGTCCCAATGATCGACGGCGACCCATTCGAGCTTCGTGCCTAGGGCCATCTCGGCGCGCCGCATGACCTCTCGTGTATAACTCCTAAGGTCGCCAAGTTTCGTCCCATTCTCGGGCGACAGGATCAGGCGAAAATGTCGGCGATCGCTCCGCGCCCAGGCAGCGGCTCGTTCGCCACCGTCTACGCCGGTGACGGTGGTGTCATAGAAAACAGAGTCCTCCGTGCGTCCGAGATATTTGCTGTGCGCCCGTGCCTTCGCCTCAGCGTGGTCAGGAGAAGCTTCATGCTCTCCCTGGTCGCTAATCTTGCCCGTGGGCGCAGCCGCATCACGAGCCACATAACGCGCATGCGCACGTAGGGCGGCGGCGCCGCCGCCGGCGTGATTGAAATAATGGATCTTCACGATGGCGCGTTGGCGTGGATCGAAGGCGCCGTGCGCACCCCGCGACGAGGTGCTCTTCGCAACGTCGCGCGATGATCCGATCAAGCTCGCGAGCTTCTTGCCGTAGCCTGCGCGCGTGGCGCCGCCCGAGGACTTGGCGCGGCCGTCTCGCTTGCCTTCGAGTATGTCGGCATTCAACGCGCGCGTGACGCCGAGTGATTTACCCGGCCGAAACACTTCAGCGCCGAACATGTCGCGCTTCAGTTTTCCGGCGCGAAAGAGTCGATTGATGCTTGGAGCTTCGATCATCGAGTGCGCTCAGCGTGGTGAGGTGCGCGCACCTCGTGCGCACCCTGCGATTATCGCGCGTACCTCGTATTTGCGCCAGTGATTGCAAGCGATTGGCGAAGGTGGTGGGGTTCTCTTTATCTTGCCTTCCACCCCACCTTCCTTCGAACTCTCACTCACACACACAATCGATCACGCTGAATCACGAAATCTCACGTCGCGAAGCAGGGTGGGCGGGTGGGTGTAGCGCCAGGGATGGAAGCCCAAAGGGCCGAGACCGAAAGGGCTCGGTTCACGACAGCCCGGTCGCCGACGAAGTCGGCGAGGCGCCCAAACGAACGCCAAACTCCAACACGAATCCCTGCGCGATTTGCACCTTTGACTCAAAGGGCGCCACAAGGCCGGCGGGTGGATTCATCCTCGCTCGGATTGTGCGAAATGCCGAGATCGGCGAGGACGAATCCACCCGCCAATTGGGTGACGTATCCTGACCGTCCAGCCCCTCCCGAAACAAAATATGGCCCGTCTCGCAGTCGAAAATTCCTGCGGTACGGGGGCTTGCGGGACCGGTCCGAAGGTCCACATCCTGTCGGAGAACCCAGTGGCCGCCGGGTCCTCAAGGCGACTAAGGCAATTTGCATGTCAGCACTCACACGGTTTGAAGCGGATCAATGTACGGTCGTTTTTCTCGATCACACGCCCTCGCTATTTCCGGTCCATTCGATTGAACCGCTGAAGCTTGAGAACAATGTCCTTGGCCTCGCGAAAGTGGCGCGCGCGCTGGGGATGCCGGTCGTCATCTCGACCATTCAGTCGAAGGAAGCCGCTCTCGCCGATCCGCTGTTCAAGAAGCTCACGCGCTTCATCTATCCGGACGTCGTCATCGATGAGGACGACGTGATCGAGCGAACTACGTTCGATGCGTTGGGAAGCGAGCGTTTCCGTCGCGCTGTCGAAGAGACGGGCGAGCGGACGGGAATCAAGAAGCTCATCATGTGCGGTCTGTGGACCGAGACAAGCCTCCTGCAATCTGTGACGACCGCACGAAACCGCCGGCGCGACGTTGCGTTTGTCGAGGATTGCTCAGGCGGCGTTAGCGAACGATCGCATCAGGCCGCGATCCATAGAATGGTCCAGAGCGGGGCTATACCGGTCAGCTGGTGGTCGCTTATTGCTGAACTTTGCCCGGACACCGCGTCGGAGCAATACAGGAAGATCTATTCCATTGTGCGAGAGCACGCTGGCGTTGATCTGCCGCCGCACGTAGCGCCGGAACCGACGCCGGCGCCCTCTCGATGAGCTGACGCTAGCGCCGTTGCGATGACGTGCTGGGATCAATCCGAACCGACTGGCAGGGGCCCGGCTTCCTGCAAGAGCCAATCCACTGCGGCTTGCGCCTTGGCGCCCGCGGCCAGGAACGCCCGAGGCTCGTCGCGCAACAGCTCCAGCCAATTGGCGATGTAGCTGGCGTGGTCCTCGAGATGGAAGGGCGCCAAACCCGCCATCGCGCCGAGAATGGCTGCACCAAATTCGGCGCAGAGTTCCTCCCGCGCCCGCGCCTTCCGATCCGTGGCGTAGTCACCAAGCCGATCAAGCCGGCTCTTATGGCCTGTGAAGTGCACGCTCTCGTGAAGCAAAGTCGCGGCCCAATGCTGCTCCGAGAGGAAGGCTTCATGCGCTGGCATGTGCACCAAGTCGGTGACGGGCGCGTAGCACGCCATCGATCCACCGATGCGCACGCCAACGCCCGCGCGCGAAGTCCATTGCTCGATGGCGCCGGGCTCGGCTGCTAAGAGCGTTACTTCCCTCCCAAAGCCATCGGGCAGCGCGTCGATCTGATCGACGTTGAACACATAGAAGAGCTTCAAGAAGCGGTAGACACGCGCGGTCTCGCCGGCATCTTCGGCAGCGGTCTTGCCCGCGTCCTTCTGTTTCGGCTTTGCCTGACCGTAGTAGATGACCGGACACGCTTTTTCGCCCTTGCGCACGTGCCCACCTAATTCAAGAGCTTGGCGAAAGGTGAGCCAGGTGCGTTTGGAGTAGCCGCGCGCAATCTGCGCGGCCCAGAGCAGCATCACGTTGGCGCCGCGATAGGGTTCGCCGGTTGATCGGAGCGGCAGGCCAGGCGTCAGCGCAAGGGCCTTTGCGTGGTCCCATGGCGCGCGCCACGGCATCACGCCGCGTTCAAGCATGCCGGAGATTTCGGCGGTGACGTGCGCCAGCGCGTCGTAAGCCGAGCGTCTCAGTGCAGTTTCGGGTTTTGAAAGCGCGGATTTCATCGGTGTGTTCCTGAACCAGGCGCACACGCGCGTTCGCGCGTGTGCGCGATTGAAAGAGAGGAGCCGCCCGAAGGCGGCTCCGAACGAGGTGAGGCGGTGCTTAAGCTGGCGCGTCGGCGGTCTGATCGGCCTTAGTCTTGGACTCAGACTTCGCTTTGGGCCGCGATAGACGCTGGTAGCGGGTGATCTCGAATGTGTTGTCGTAGATCTTCTGTTCGCCTTTGAGCCAGACGGTCGGAACGATGCGGCCCTCGAAGGTGACGCTGTCGCCCTTGTCGAGCTGGGTCAGCATCTCGGCGTTCAGATCAGCGTCGAACGACACGCAGCGGAGCCATTCGGTCTTGGTGTATTGGCCGTCGCGGCCTTCGGCCAAACGGTCTGCGGCGATCGAGATGCGGAGCGTCTTGGCTTTCAGTTCTTCGATCTTGCCGATGCGGCCCTGAGCAGTGAAGCGGAACATAGGTGTCTCTCCTGTTCGCCGGTGAGCTCCGGCGAGAAGCGCCGCGGGGCTCTCCCGCGATGGGCCGTGGGCTGCATGCGGGTAAGAGGGCGCTTGCAAGGGGTCGCGAAGCGACCGGAGGCTTGCCCCTTGCAAGCGACCGCCCGCATGCGAAGACGAGGACCAATGAGCGAGAGGCCTCGTGGTGTATTGTCGGACCGAAGAGCGGGAGAGGCGCGTGCGTTCGCTGTGGAGGGGGCAAGAACAGAGGCGGAAGTTGAGAACTGATGCGGCGCCGCATGGGCGCCGGTTATCCGCCGGTTTGGCGCCGCCCGAATCTGCGTCGATGGCCTATAGTGGCGAAGGTCAAGGAGGCGGGAAGCGTGCTCAAGCTTGAAGTCGATGGTGCTGAGGTGAAACGCTTGCGTTCAAGCCGTGAGCGCAGCGCAACGCAGAAGGAGTTTGCGCACGAAGTGGGGATTAGTGAGCGGCGGCTCCGAGAGATAGAGAACGCGCGGGGTTTAATCGCTGTCGACGTTGTCGATCGATTAGCACGAGCTCTGAGCGTGCCGCGAACGCAACTTTGCGCGTCTGTTCCGGCGCCGGCCTCGGCGATGCCGTCAAATCCTCCTGAGCAGGATCGTTTCTTCCCGCGCTTTGACACCGGCATCGCCGAAATGGTCGAGGATGAGGCCGTGTTGATGGACGCCGCATCGAAGGCTCAGGTCGTCCTCTTGCAGATCAAGGTCCGGCTTGGTATCGACAAGCGTACGCACTGCGCCGCTGGCGTAATCGACGGATACGATCCGTCGCGGGCGCGTCGGGCCCTCGTGAAGACAAATCGCATCCGTGCGCCTTGGCGCGCACACGCGAATGACGTCATCTGTCACGATCAGCGGACGGACGGTGTTCGTGTCGATATCCCAAAGATACATGCCGTGGCGGCTGAGCCCCCAACCCTCGCGTCGAACAAAGAGGACACTCGTTTCGTCACGCGCGGCGAGTTCCACAATGTAGCCTTCGCATTCGGGCGCGCCGCACCGCACATCACGACTTTCATGCGAGGCAAAAAGCGTGAGCGGTGGTGCGCTTCCTGCCGCGTCTGGGGAAGATGGTTCAGTCCACGCGGCCCCGTCGCGTCCAAGCCTGATGAAGTCGCGCACATCGCGCCCTGACAAGAAGGCAGGCCGGGTTACGGGCGCGGAGGCAAACAGGGTCGCGCTGCGCCCCGCGCCCATTGTAGTTGAAATGGGACTGCGTCTGTAAGTTTGGAAGCGTTCAATCTCTTGCGCGTTTGCGGTGCGTTCGCGTCCCGCAAGCACATCGATATAACGCACGTCGCGGTTCGTCTCGAAACCGCGGAGCGGAAAGGGAGCGTGAAACACATCGAACCGGTCATCAAAGCGATACCCGAGGTCGCCTTCGTCTGAGCGCGCGGCTGCCCGCTCTGCGTCTGACGGTGTGCTGGTGAAGAGGATGCCCCTGCCATCGCCGCTCCACACCAAGTCTCCAATGTCGCCGCTCGTCATAAAAAGTCGGCAGCGCATCCGCCGCAATTCGCAGGTCTGCAATGTGGTGCGCCCATCGCGGCGCACCAGCATGGCCACGGCGCGTCCGTCAGAACTCCAACGCGGCTGCAGCGTCATCCACATGCCGGTTCGCCGCCCGAGCCCGGCGAGAACTGGCATTGCGATGGTTCCGCCGTCACTAAGTTGGCGAATGTTGCCAGTGGCGAAGTCGACCAAGCACCACGCGGAGCGATAGTCGTCGCGTTCGACATCGGCTTGCTGAACCTGAAAGACCGCGCGAGTTTCGTCTGGGGACAGACTCAAACCCGAAATGTCGCGCAAGGACATCAGCTCAGCGACGCCCACCGTCGCCGCCGGATCTATTTGCGGCGGCGTACACGATAATGCGGCGGCGATCGCCCATGTCAGCATGGCTAGAAGCGTGTCCGCAACTCAACGGCGACGAAACGGCCAAGTGGATCGGCGTTGCTGGGATCGTAGCCTACGCCCGCTGCGTTGTTGACGAACGGCGGGTCCTCGTCGAACGCATTGACAACCGAGAGCGACAGTTCAGGACCGCGGCCGCTATCGGGCGGGCCAAACCGCCATCCCAGGTGCAAGTCAATCGTCGTCCACGCATCGACGGCGCGAGAGGGCGCACTCAGATTGTCGGCAAATTCGTCGGTGTAATTGACGAAGGCCGAGGCGTTGAATCGGCCGATATCATAGGTCGCGCCGAGGCGGGCCTTGAGGTCCACCGGGTTGCCGACCGTGTCTACGACATTGACGGCGTTTGCGAGGGGGGAAGCTGCGCGCAGAAAATCCATCAGGTAGGTGGCGTCCGCTCGTAACGTGAGTTCGCCAGGTCCGACCTCCGTCGTATACGACATCGCCAGATCCATGCCGCGCACGTCCGTACGCGCCAGATTGGTGGAACGCGCATCGACGATGACGGTGATATCGCTCGCGCTGAAGCCGCCGCTAGTGCCGAGCGCCTGCGCTTCGGCAAGAAGCGTAGCGATCTCGGATGGATCGGGGCTGCGATCGATTAGTGACGCAAACTCGGACGCGGGATTGAGCGCCCCTGCGATATTGGTGATGCTGGCAATGCGATCGGAGAACCGGACGTCGAAGTAATTGAGGTCGGCGCGAAAGCCTGACTCTGGCGGCGCGTAGGTGAGGCCTGCCGACCAGCTTTCGGCGCGCTGCTCTTGCAGGTCGGGATTAGCGCCAAGCACCAAGATGATGTTGCTGCGTCCGCTGGGCGCGCCCGCATCCGTGATGTTGAGGCCGCGGACCTGCCGGCGGGCCAGCGTGCCATCTGGATCTAAATCGGAGAGATTGGGGGCGCGGAAAGACTGGCCATAAGAGGCACGCAAGCTCAGCGCATCTGAAAGGTCCCACCGGAGGCCGACCTTCGGATTGAACGTTTCGCCGAAGTCGCTGTAACGCTCATATCGTCCAGCGAGCGAGAGATCGACGCGTTCACCGATCGGCGGACGCAATCCTGGACCAAACAGTGGAACTAACACTTCAGCGAACGCGGCCTCGACGTTGCGGTCATTCTTGCTCGATGTCGACGGCGTCGGCGCGGCCGTTGTGGTGAAGCTTACTTCGCTGATCTCGAAAAATTCGTGGCGATAGTCGCCCCCCAGCGCCAAGCGAACATCGCCCGCCGCTAAAGAGAAGAGCGGTCCGTCGGCTTTGAGGGACACGCTCCAGGTTTCCGACAAAAGGTCGCTGTGGCCAAAGCCACGGATCGACGCGATGGTTGCCGGATTGGTGAAGGCGCCGTCGCCGAACGGGTTAAAGGCGATGTTGGGATCGTTGCTGGCGAGCGCGGCGGTGAGCCCCGGCATGTTGATTAAGTTGCGTCTGGTGTGATCGCTAGCGATGCGCCCATAGGCCAATTGCGGCTCAAGACGCCAAGCCTCGCTCAAGTCCCAGCGCAGTCCGGCGGCCAAGTCGAGCGTTGTTGTTTCACCATCTTCCAGACGGGGGCCGAGGTCGCGATAGAAGTCGTAGTCGGCCTGAACTGTGCGGCCGGGAAATAGGTTGTTGCGTGCTCTGAACGCGTTGCTAGCGGGGATGGTGATGCGCTGTGTGGTGTGTGCGTTCGCTGATAGAAAACTTCGCGACGCGTAGCGGCCATCGGCGAAGATCAGCATGTTGGGCGAAAGGTCGAGTTCGGCGCTCAACACGACGGCGTGCTGCTCAATCGCGGGGAGAGCGTCGAGGCCTTCATTTGCGTTGGCTGTATTGACCAGGCCGGCGATCAGGTCGGTCTGGCGGATATTTCGCCCGTCTTGCCCGAACGGCACACCAAAGTTGCCGAGCCCGGTTACGATCAATGTCGTGGGATTGCCCCGCAGCGAGTCAAAATTGGCGCCTCCCAGCGCGCGAAGGTCGCTGTCAGCTAGGTAGTCCCGGTCTTCGGTTTGAAGCGCGGTCCGATTGAAAAATTCGTAAGCGCCAAAAACGCGCAAGGGACCAAAATGTCGGCCCGCTGCCGCGCTAATGCGCATCTCTTCCAGGTCGCCGTCAGTGACTGCCCCCAATCGGGCGCCCAATTCGAAACCTTCGAAATCGCGCCGTAGAATGAAATTGACGACGCCGCCGACGGCGTCGCTGCCGTAGATGGCCGACGCGGCGTCGGGCAATACTTCAATCCGTTCGATGGCGCTCGCGGGAATGCTCGATATGTCGGTGAAGTTGCCGCGCAGGCCCATGACCGGAAGACGCCGACCGTTGACCAGGGTCAGTGTCGCATCCGCGCCTAGTCCGCGCAGATTGAGACCAGAACCACCGCCGATATTGCCGTTCTGGAACGAGATATGCTGAGCAAATCCCCCGTTGAAGACCTGCGGCAACGTCCGCATGAGTTCTTCAGTCGTCGACAGACCGCTTTGCTCAATCTCGCCGCGGTCTATGGTGACCACATTAGACCCGACAGGGGCCGCACCGCGGATACGAGTGCCGGTGACTACGATTTCCTCTTCCGCCTCGGCGCCGCTGTTCGCTTCGGCGCGAACGCGCGTCTCAGCGTTCGCGCTGTCGAGCTGGGGGCTCTGATCTTGCTCCAGCGCAAGCGTATTTGCGGGTGTAAGTTCCCCTCGCAAATTCGACCCGGAAAGTAATCGCGACAGCGCTTCTTCACGCGTTAATCGACCACGTACGGCGGGCGCGAATTGGCCCGCAAGGCGCTCTGTTGGGACAAGCGTACTTAGCCCGGATTGTTGCGCATATAACGCCAACGCGCTTGAGAGCGCCTGAGCGGGGATGTCGTATTCAATCCGAGTTTCCTCGGAGACTGAAGCGCCGTTGGTCTGAGCGCATGCGTCAGCCGCAAACGCCAACGGCGACACGCCCAACAACAGCCCGGCAATCCAATGCGAAACGCGCTCCGCGCGCTTGACGGTCTTGGTCAAGCTCACCTCCCCTTGGACCGCATGCTCGGTCTTCAAGAAGGGGAGACGAATGGCCTTGGCAAAAACGACAACGACCGGGAGTTTTTCTCGCGCTCAGTCGCTGCGCAACACTATGACGCCATCGGCCCGGCGATCGGCGCTGACCCCGACATTGTTTTCCAACAATCCGAGAAACGCCTCAACGTCGTCCCCCGCCACGTACCCCGCGAGACGCACTTGCGCGGTCGCGGTGTCGGCGAACGCGAAGCGAACACCCGAAAAGCGCGTCACCTCAGCCGCTGCTTCGCGCAAGGATTGCCCGTCGAGCGCCACCATACGCTCGCGCCAGACCAGCCGGCGATTGAGGGCGTCCCGCTCCAGAACTGAAACGGTTGGAGCGCCACCGGCCAGCTCGATCTCCTGATCGGCTGACGCGGCCACACTGTTGTCAGGTGAGAACAGCATCTCGCGGCGTGCTTCGACACGTCCGCTGAGCACTGTGGTGATGGCGCCATCGGGTCCCAGCCGCACGACGAACGAGGTGCCGAGCACGCGGATATCTCCGAACCTGGTCGTTACGACGAAGGGCCGCGAGGCGTCGTGCGCAACATTAAAGAGCGCCACGCCTTCTTCGAACCGCACGCGGCGTTCATCGCCCTCGAAACTCGCCCGCAACCGAGCGCCGGGCGCCATCTCGATCGTGGTGCCGTCGCTTAATCGCACTAGGCGCTCCTGTTCCGGCGCCGTGGCATAGACGGTGCCCGGCTCGTCCCGAAGCGGGCTGAGCGGTGAGATGACGAACAAGGCGAGAGCGGCCGCTGCCGAGACCCCGGCGATCGCGATCGGCCGAACTGGGACCCGTGTCCTCCGATGGCGAACCTCGCCGAGTGGTTCTTTCGCCAGGACGGCATCGATCTTGTCGGCAGTCGCCGAGACCGCGTCATAGGCGCGCTTGTGCGTTTCGTCCGCGGCAAGCCAAGCCTGGAACGCGTCGATGTCTTGGCGGCTGACGCGGGGCTCGTCCAAGACCACGAGCCAGTGCGCGGCCTCCAATTCGGCCTGTGTTGGCTCGCGGTGGGCCATGGCGATCTGTCTTAAGGCGCCGAAGCGCCGCCGTCAGCGGCGGTCAGCCTGGCGTGACAAAAGGCGATGGCCCTCAAGACGAGCCGCTGCACCTGACGCTCGCTTACGCCCAGGGCCGTCGCGACCTCGGCAGGTGGCAAGAGTTCAACCCGGCGCATCAGCAGCGCCTTGCGTTCAAGTTCCGGCAGCGCCGCGATCGCCGCACGCAGGGCTGCTGCCTCCTCAGCGGCAATGCAATGATCCTCGGGGCTAGGCGCGTTCGCAGCAGCCGGCACAAGATCAATGCTCGCGACGGCGCGATAGGGCGCTGCCTTGTGCCTTCGGAGCGCATCTACTGCCATGTTCTTTGCGGTTTGGAATAAGAACGCTCGAGGCGACACGATCTGTCTGGCGTCAGCTGCGCACAGACGTAAGAAACTGTCCTGTGCGATATCCTCTGGAGAGACGTTTGCGCCGAAGCGGCGCAGAAATCGTCTGAGGACGCCAGCCTCGTTAACGAATAGCCGCCTGAGTTCCAGTTCCCCCCTCATAGAACTTCAATCAGCGTTTCGCGAAGCGCTCCGGCTCCGCAAACCAGAATTGACGCATTCGCCTGCGCGACGGCGTCCGACGAATGAACGAGTATCGCTTTGCCGAATGGACCTTCAGTGAGCACATTTGCGAGTGCGGCCACGTCCGCAGCGTCTAGAGTGTCAACGCAGCGCGCTACGACGGCTAAGCCACTTTGCGTCTTGAATGCGATGTCCAACGCATCGTCGCGCGCCCAGACGAGCGCGAGTGGCTTAACGCCCAGTTCCGCTAGGGTTTCCTGAAGTCGTTCGGCTGCTACTGGTTGGCTTGCGACGACGCCCATCTGCTCTTGCCGAAGAACCCTACAGAATAGGGACTATAGTCCCTGGTGACTATAATCGTCATCCCGTTTCTTCTGTTCGATGGAGTGGGAGCGAATAGTTTGCGCCAATGTCCTGCGTCTGCGGGAAGCGCGAGGACTTACGCAAGAACAGCTCGCTGTGGATGCAGGGCTCGACGTCACTTACTTGCGCGAGATTGAGAAGGGTGAGGCAAACCCGACCGTCAAGAAGATCGCAGGTTTAGCGGAGGCGCTTGGCGTGTTTCCTGCCGACCTCTTTGAACTCCCGAAGTAAATAAGGACTATAGTCCCTGGTGACTATAAGCCCGGTGCGATTGACTTCTGGCTATGGACTGGAAGGCGCTCGTGGGCGCAAATATTCGGAAGCTGCGCGTTCGCAGAAAGCTGAGTCAAGAACAGCTCGCGCACGATTCTGAGATAGATCTGACTTATCTGGGTGGAATTGAACGAGGGAAGCGAAATCCCAGCTTATTGGTTCTGGTGCGCATTGCCGACCAATTGGGCGTGCATCCCAGCAAGCTGTTGGCGGAGTAGCTTTGCGCACCGTTGCCTCAGGGATGGCAATCCAATGGGCTGGACGGCGCAGCTGGCTCAGCGCGAAGCGCAAGAGCCAGGCGCGCCGAAGGCGCGCGAGGCCCTGAAAATTTCCCTCCAGGGCGGCAGACGCACGCGAGGATCCTCCGTAGCAATAAGTCTGTATCTGGGAGCGTTTCAGCGCGTTCGCGCCGGGGTCAAGAGAGTCACACCTTTATCGACGTCTCAGGGCGCGATGGTTGTGCCCGCGTTGCACAGCGCGGGCGCCTCTATCTCTTTCGCGCGAGGTGTGGAGGCCGCCTAAGTGATTTGAACACTTGACCTCCGCATTACGAATGCGGCGCTCTTACCAGCTGAGCTAAGGCGGCCCCGTCGTGGATGACGGTTGTTTTTTTATTGGCGGGCGGCTTCGACCTCGGCGCGCACGAGATCGTATAATTGCTGCGGACCGAAACTGGGCAGCGGCCTTTCGTTGACGAAGAAAGTGGGCGTTCCCCTAACGCCAAGCGCCGTCGCATCGGCGATGTCTTGTCTGAGCGCGGTGGTGATTGCGGGCGCCATCATTCCCGATCGCGCTTGCGTCACATCAAGACCCGCGCCTGCGGCGACGGTCCAAGCCCTTTCTAGTTGCGGGTTGCCGTGAACAGCCCATTGCGGCTGTTCGACGAACAAAGCCTCCAGCACCGGCTCGAAAACATTCTGCCGCCGCGCCGTTTCCAGAATGCGCACCGCCTCGTCGGAGCCTTCGTGCAAGGGCGTGTAGCGCAGCACCAAGCGTACCTCGTTGGGATATTGCGCCATGATCTGCTTCACGATCGGATAAAAGGCGCGGCAGGCTTCACAAGAAGGATCAAAGAATTCAACGATCGTCACGGGTGCGTTAGCGGGCCCGATCACCGGAGAATGACGCCGCACATAGACGTTCCATGTTGGAGCGGGCACTGACGCGCTTGCTGCTGGGGCTTCGCCATCGGCGGAGGCCGCTCCAGTATCGGTGGCGCTGCCGGTTGGCGCATCAGGCGCTGCATCAATCGGCGCCGCGATCGGCGCCTGCGGCGGCGCGAAGTCAATGGTGGCGTCTTCGCCGGCGCCTCGAAAGAAAAAGGCTGCCAGCGCAAAGAGCGCGAGCGCGCCGGCGGCGATGGCAATGACGATGGTGCGTCTGTTCACGATGACCTCCGGCGAACAAATATGAGGAGAACGACGATTGCCGAAAATGCGGCGAGTGAAAGAGCTGGAATCGATAGCCATCCGAAGAGCGTCATGGCGGCGCTGGAGCAGGATGGTCCCGCCCCGCACTGAACGATCGGTTCTTGGATGAGGCCGACTTGGAGGAGGGTGTGATAGAGCGCGACCAACCCGCCGATCGCGGCCAGCGGCAGTGCGTAACGCCAGACGCCAGCATCGGAGCGGATGCACGCGACTAAGAGAATGATGGCGAGCGGAAACATGAAGGCGCGCTGGAACCAGCACAGATAACACGGCGCCTGACCCAAGACCTCACCGATGAACAAGGCCCCGAGGCTTGCGCAAAGCGCGATCAGCCAGGCTGCGAGCAGCAGCCACCATGAGCTGCGATCTTCGGCGTGGGGCGCGCTCGCCGGTCGGTTCGTCTCAAGGTGCGTCATGGCTCGTGCTTCCGTGCAAGCACCGCCAACGTCCAACCGAAACCCGCTTTCGCAAGCGCCTTCTCCAGGCCGCGCCCGAACACGGCGCGCAACACGCGCTTTGCCTGTAAGCCCGCGATCAAACGCATCGGGCCTCGATTGGCGGCCGGCGTGAGCGTCTCGATTGTGAGAAGCTCGAAATGAGGCGCTAGCAGCGCTTTGAGTTCGTCGCGGTTAAACCATCGGCGCAGGTGTCCAGGCTGTTGCGGCGCCACCGTGTTGAATTTCTCGAGCACCGGCCGGTTTTGCGTCGCCAGCATCAAGTATCCGCCGGGATGCAAGAGCGCGCTGAGCTTGGCGATAAAGGCGTCGTGGTCTTCGACATGGGAGAGCACTTCAAGACTGACGACAACGTCGAACTGTTCCTCGAAGTCGAGCGCCATGAAGTCGCCAGCGATAAACTTCACATCCGGCACGCGCCCTCGCGCCCGCGCCAGAACTTCATCCGACAGATCTGTTGCGGTCACCTGGCCGAATTGTTTGAGCGCGGGACAAAGCCAGCCCGCGCCGCAGCCGACCTCCAGGATGCTGAAGTCGGTTCGGCCTAAATTGGAAAGCCAACGGAAAACGGCGTCGCGCTGATCCAGCGATACATCGCTCAGTCTCTGCTCGCGATGGGACGCGTTCCATTCGTTCCAATAGCTGCGCTGCAATTCGATCGGCTGGTTCACTGGATTGGCTCCCCTAATCGTGTCGCGCGCCGGGCTCGACGCTGATGCGCACGCGAACAATTTGCGCCGTCGGGTCCGGCGCGAGTTCGACATGGACCGCACTTGAAGAGCGGTCGCGCACCGAGAGCGGGTCGTTCCAGCCGCCTTCGGTCAGCCCGAGGCTCGCGCCATTGGCGTCGAACGTCTCGACATGAAGATGCGCGTTGATGAGGCCGGCCCGGCCCGGCTCGCGCCGCGCCCAACCGTGGACGTAAGCGCGCCCATCGGCGCGGCGTTCGAGGTCAAAGCCGCGAAGGCGGACTTTGTGGCCGCTTATCAATTCGACAGCGGCCTCCGGCGCCGGCGCTTGCGCGGCTGCCGAACCTGCAACGAGCAGGGCGGCCAGAAAAATCGAGACTGCTTTCATGTGTGCCCCGTGGTGAGGTGAGCCGGCGGCGCCAACGCCATGCGTCAGCGCCGCCAGTCCGTCGATTATTGGATGGTGAAGTGCAGCGTGCCTTCCATGGCGTGGCCGTCGCCGGTGGCGTTCCAATGCACCTCATAGGCGCCCGGTCCCAGCGCCGGCAGCGGAATGGAATAGCTCGCTGTCGCCGCGCCCGGCGCTGTGAACGTCACCGGAATGGCGGTGTGTCCCGGTCCATGCAATTGCACTTGGGTCAGCACCACGGCGTGCTCGAACGTCAGCGACAGCGCCGATGGCGCAGCCGCCAGCACCGCATCGTCGGCCGGCACGGATTGCACTTCGGCGTTGTCGCCGTGCGTCTCCTGCGCCAGCGCCGGCGTTGCGCAGAGCGCCAATGCCGCGGCGAGAATGAGTCGTTTCATGTATGTCCTCCTTGGTTGACCCAGCACCTGTGTTGAAAAATTCTGCGGGATGACGCTGCTCATGCATCGATCTCCCCGTGTTGGTCGGACGCCGCCGGCAGCACGTCGGCTGGATCGGCAAGTGCGCCGTTCTCACGCATCTCGACATGCACATGATTGGTGATGCCGCGCGGATAACGGCGGCTCAGATCCTGCGCGCGTCCGATCGGTTCGCCTGCACGCACGACGGCGCCGAGTTCAACCAGGGGCCCGACATAGAGCACCCGCACGTCGCGCGTTTGGTCTTCGCTTGTGAGTTCAACGTAGCGGTAGCGCTCGTCGCCGCGATAGGCGAAGCCGATGCGCTGCACGACGCCAGCGATCGGCGCGCGCACCACTTCACCCGGCTCGGCGATATAGTCTGCGCCGCGATGGCGGCGCGCGCCGCCGCCGCGCGAAGCGCCGAAGGCGCCCGCGCCATAGACGTCCTCGCCGCGCAGCGAATGACCGGTTGGATTCACGAGGTCCGGCGCCGGCGGCGGCAAGGTGTAGGTCGTGGCTTTGATGGGCGCGGGCGCTGTCGCAAATGCTTGCGCCGCCACGCCAGCGCCGACGCAGCCGGCCAATGCGAACACCGTAACGGTTATCGCGGCCGCGCCCGGGGGGGCCGGGAAAGTGACGCGGCCGCGCCGCCTTGCATGAGAGGATGCGCTCATGTGGCGGAGTCCTTGTAGGCGAGGAGGCGAAGCGCATTGGCGACCACGATGAGCGTTGAGCCTTCGTGGAAGATGATCGCTGCGCCGATCTGCAGGCCAAAGATGGTGGAAGGGATGAGCACGGCGACGACGCCGAGGCTCACCCAAAGATTTTGCCGGATGATGCTGGTCGTTTGTCGGCTGAGGCCCACCGCGAAGGGCAAGTGCTTGAGATCGTCCGCCATCAAGGCGACATCGGCGGTTTCAAGCGCAACGTCCGAGCCCGCGGCGCCCATCGCGACGCCGACATTGGCATTGGCGAGCGCGGGCGCATCGTTGACGCCGTCGCCGATCATGGCCACGCCGCCTGGCTCAACCTTGAGCGTGTTGATCGCCGCGACTTTCTCATCGGGCATCAGCGCGCCGAACGCTTGATCAAGCCCAATGCTGCCTGCCACCGCATCAGCGACGCGCTGATTGTCGCCGCTCAGCATGACGACGCGCCGGATGCCGAGGCGCCGGAGGCGTTCGACGGTCGCCTTCGCTGCTGGGCGCTCGGTGTCCATGACGCCGAGCACACCCAGATAGCGGGCGCCGCGCCGCACCACCATGACGGTGCGCCCCGACGATTCCAGATTG
The DNA here is from genome assembly GCA_017303355.1 of Caulobacterales bacterium. Lineage (GTDB taxonomy): Bacteria > Pseudomonadota > Alphaproteobacteria > Caulobacterales > Aquidulcibacteraceae > Vitreimonas. The sequence continues at coordinate 20,156 of JAFLCU010000010.1, forward strand.
GTGACGATGAGCCGAAGCTCGTTCGGCATCGGTGCGGGGCCAGTCTCGAAGAGACCCGGCTTGCCGATCTGCACGACTGCGCCGTCTATGCGGCCTTGAATACCTTTGCCCGTGATGCTCTCGACCGCCTCAGCGCGCGGCACGGGCGCCTCACCTAGACGTTTGGCGCCGTCGCGCACGATCGCGCCGGCGAGGGGATGGTCGCTGCTGCGTTCGATCGCCACGGCGACGGCCAGCAATTCCTCTTCCGTGACGCCGAAGAGGGGTTTTACGTCGGTCAGATAAGGTTTGCCCTCAGTCAGCGTGCCGGTCTTGTCGAAGGCGATTGCGCTAACGCGCCCGAGCGCTTCAAGGGCTGCGCCGCCTTTGACCAGGACACCGCCGCGCGCGGCGCGCGCGACCCCGCTCAGCACCGCGCTTGGCACAGAGATGGCGAGCGCGCAGGGGCTTGCGGCCACCAGCACCGCCATGGCGCGATAGAAGCTGTCGGCGAACGGCTCATCGACGACGATCCAGGCAAAGAGAAGCGCACCAACCAAGCCGAGCACGCACGGCACGAAGATGCGCTCGAACTTGTCGGTGAAATTCTGTGTCGGCGAACGCTGCGATTCGGCTTCCGCCACTAACGTGACGATGCGCGCGAGCATGCTCTCGGTGGCGAGACGCGAAACGCGCACATCGATGGCGCCCGCGCCATTGATCGCGCCCGCGAACACCCGGTGCTGCGCCGGCGCCTTGGCGAAGTCGGGGTAAGCATCAGCGCTGGCAGCGGCTTGCTTTTCCACCGGCGCGCTCTCGCCCGTGATCGGCGCTTCATTGACCGCGCTTTCGCCCGCGATCACCACGCCGTCGGCGGGCAGGCGCTCGTTCGGCCACACCATGATGATGTCGCCGATCTTCAGGTCCGCGACGGCGACCTCTTCGACGGCGTCACCGCGCCGCAACTGGGCGCGTTCCGGCGTTAGCTGCCCGAGCGCTTCGATCGCTTTCTTGGCGCGCCCCATCGCCCAATTCTCGAGCGCGTGACCTAAGCTGAAGAGAAAGAGGAGGAGCGCGCCTTCAGCCCAGGCGCCTAGGAGGGCCGCGCCAATGGCCGCCACCAGCATGAGTGAGTCGATGCGAAACTGCCGCCGGCGCAGATTGTCGAACGCCTCACGCGTCGTGAAATAACCGCCCAGCAGGTACGCGGCGATAAAAGCGACCAGCGGCAGCGTCTCTATGCCAGCGCGTTCGGCGAGCCACCCGGCGGCGAGTGCTGCCCCAGAGCCCAATGCGAAGAAGAGCTCGCTGCGTTCGCCGAACGGTCCACCATGCGCGTGATCATGAGCTTTGCCGGTCTCATGAGTGTGCGAAGCGCTGATCTTGGCGGACGCGGCGTCGCTCTCAAGCAGCGCCAGCACGCGCGCGCTGTCGAGCGATTTAGGATCGAATTCGATCAAGGCTTCGCCATTGTCGAATTCGTCGACATTGATCACGCCTTTGGCGTCGCGCAGCCGGGCCAGTTTTTGCTTCGGCGCTTCAGAAGGCAGCGCCAGTGTGACGTGACCGCGTTGACGGCCAACTTGCACGCCCATTTGCGCCGCGGTCGCGCGCACCTTGGCGGGGGTGGTGCGCGCCGGATCATAATGCACGCAGATTTTGAGCGGTCCCCGGTTGGGGTCGTTGACGATGTGGGCCTGGCTGACCGCGGCGATAGTCTGAACGCGCTTAGTGAGATCAAGCGCGCAGCGTTTGCAGCGCCCGGCCGAGGGCGAGCGCAACAAACCGCCGACGTCGATGCGTTCTTTCTTGGCGTTGGCCATGATTTGCGCCCGGCCCCCCGCGTCTAAAGCCGCGCCAAGCGCGCATCGAGAATGCGCACCATGCCGTCGGGCGTCTGGAAGGCGTGATCCTCGTCGAGCACGCCGTCGAACAGGAACGAAGGCGTGTGGTTGACGCCCAGCGCCATGGCCCCTTCGATGCTGCGTTGAATGCGCTGGACGCCTTCTGGGTCGTTCAAGCAGGCGAGGATCTGCGCTTGGGACAATCCCAATTCGCCGCCGGCCGCGAGCAACGCATCGCGCACGTCGCCAAGCGTGCCCGCGCCTAGTATCGCGCTCTGGCGCTCAAACAGAATTCCGACCCGGCGGAGATATTCGTCCGGGCTCGCGCGCTCGCAGCGCGCTAACTGAAACATCGCCAATGCAACGGCAGGGGGCGGCGTCGCCATCTCACGCAAGGTGAAACGGACGCGGCCCGTATCAATGTAGCGCGCCTTCAGCGCCGTCCAGTTGGCGAGATGAAATTGCGCGCAATGAGGGCACGTCATCGAGGCGTATTCGGTGAGGTGGAGCGACGCGGACGCCAATCCAATTGTCATGTCGTCCGATGATTGCGCGTAGGCCCAAGCCGGCGCGCTTGTCGCGGCGGCGGCTGTGATGAGGAAGCGGCGGCGATGAGGCGTCATGGCGCGGCGCTCTCGATGGCGATGACGGCGGCGACCGCGCTTATGACGGCGGCGATCCGCAACGCAGCTTGGACGCGCTCTAACGTCACGTTGCGCTTGTGCAGCTCGGCTTCATGTACGTTGAGACAAACACCGCATTGACGCACAGCGGAAACCGCAAGCGCCCAGAGTTCGAAGTCGATCTTGTCGACGTCCTTCTGAGATAGCGCCGTCATGGCAAGGCCGGGCTGTTGGCCGCGATAATCGTGATTGTTGAGCTGATTGACCGCCGAATAATAGACCGTGTTCATCGCCATGATGGTTGCGGCGGACTTGGCGGCATTGCGCGCCGCGGGCGTCAGGCGGGCGGACGCCTCGCTTTCGAGCGCGACGATGAGACGTGCTTGGCCGGTGGCGTAAGCGCAGGCGAGAAAGCAGCCCCACTTCTGCTGATCGCTTAGAAGCTGCTCTTCGCTCAGTGTGATCAGATTGTGCTTTTGATCGGCGGCGTAGGCGGGAAGTGCATCGCGAAGGGATAGCAATGACATGGGGTAACCTACCTTTCCATCTGAGGGTTCGCGGACGGCGCCGCACACGTGGCGCGGCGCACCGGAAAACGGGCGGCGCCGACAACGCCGTCATTGAAGGCGACACGCAGCATGATCGAGCGCGCCGTGATCGCGCTGGGCGCTTCGCCGATCATCAAACCCGGCGCCGCGCGCGAGAGCGTGACGGCTTCGACGCCGCGCGCGGAGGCGAAAGACGCGCTCGCCGTCGCATCAATCGGCGCGCCGGTCTCATCGTGCAGGCGCACCTCGATACGCCGCGCGCGCACCGCGAGTTCGACTTCGCCGCGTCCGATCTGACGGACAAAGCCGCCGCAATGGCCGGCCCCGGACGCCGCCGCCGGCTCTGCGGCCGCGCTGAGAAGCGCGACCGCCAACGCGGCGAAAAGCGGCGAGAGCCGGTTCATTCGGCTTGCGCCGGAGCTGCGCCGCCGCCTGAATAGGCGGTCGGCATTTCGCCTTCGCGCAATTGATGGCCGCTCTTCAGCATCAGCCGGCAGATCGCGGGCAGCACGAAGAGCGTGAGCAGCGTTGCGGTGATGAGGCCGCCGATGACGACCGTGGCCAGAGGCTTTTGCACTTCAGCGCCGGTGCCGTGCGCGATCGCCATCGGCACAAAGCCGATGGCCGGCACAATGCCGGTCATCAACACGGCGCGGAACTTCTCGATCATGCCTTCGCGGATGGCCTCGTCGACAGGCATGCCGAGGTCGAGGCGGCTGTTGATGCTCGTCATGACGACGAGGCCATTGAGCACCGCGACACCGGCAAGACAGATGAAGCCAACCGCGGCCGAGATCGAGAACGGCATGCCGGTCAGAACAAGCGTGAACACGCCTCCCGCGAGCGCCAGCGGCACGGCGGTGAACACAGCGCCGGCCGCGCGGAAGGTTCCAAGCGCCATGTAGAGGATGCCGAAGATCAAGACAAAGCACGCGGGCACGATCAGCGACATGCGCTGGGACGCCGATTGCAAGTTCTCGAACTGGCCGCCCCAGACCAGATATGCTCCGGTCGGTAGCGACACCTCGCTGACCCTTCGCTGCGCTTCGGTGACGAAGGAGCCTAAGTCGCGCCCGCGCACGTTTGCTTGCACGACGACGCGGCGGCTGCCGTTTTCGCGGCTGACCTGATTGAGGCCCTCCGAGAATGTGAAGGTCGCAACTTCGCGCAATGGAATGGAGGCGCGCGGTCCGTTCTCGGTTTCCGGCAGCATGACGGGCAACGCGCCGACGGCGTCGAGATCGTCGCGCACTGCTTCCGGCAAGCGCACCACGACGTCGAAGCGGCGATCGCCTTCAAAGACGAGGCCCGCTTCGCGTCCGCCCATCGCCGTCGCCACCGTGTCGGTGACGTCCTGCAATGAGAGGCCATAGCGGGCGATGGCGTCACGGTCGAAGCGCACATCGAGCGTCGGGAAACCGCCGGTCTGTTCGACTTTAACGTCGGCGGCGCCATCAATCGACTGCAGCACGGTGGCAATGCGCCCGGCAGCAGCGCTCATCTCGGTCAGGTCTTCACCGTAGATCTTGATCGCGACATCGCCGCGGACGCCCGCGATGAGTTCGTTAAACCGCATCTGGATCGGCTGGGTGAACTCGTAGGAATTGCCGATGAGCTGCGAGAGACGGGCCTCCATGCGCGCAATCAGTTCAGCCTTCGGCTCGTTCGGGTTCGGCCATTCCGAGCGCGGCTTCAGGATCACGAACGAATCCGAGATGTTCACCGGCATCGGGTCTGACGCCACTTCCGCGGTGCCGGTTTTCGAGAACACGAACGCGACTTCCGGAAACTCGGAGATGATCTGTTCGACGCGCGCCTGCATGGCGGTCGATTGCTGCAGCGAAGTTGACGGGATGCGCACCGCCTGAATGGCGATGTCCTGTTCGTCGAGTTGGGGAATGAACTCGCGTCCGAGCGTGAAGAAGAGCGCGCCCGCGAGAGCGAAGATCGCCACGCCCGCGGCGATCACAGTCTTGGGCTTGCGCAGCGAATAATCGAGACCAGGCTCATAGCGATTGCGCGCGACCTCGATCGCCTTGACTTCTTTCTCGGCGACTTTGCCGCGAATGAGGAGAGCGACCATCGCCGGCACAAAGGTCAGCGACAGGACGAACGCCGCCGCCAAGGCCAACATCAAGGTGATCGCCATCGGCGAGAACATCTTGCCTTCGACGCCCGAGAAAGTGAGCAAAGGCGCGAAGACAAGAAAGATGATCATCTGACCGAAGATGGTCGGTTTGATCATCTCGCGGCTCGCTTCCATCGTTTCGTGGAGGCGCTCTTGCAGAGAGAGCAGGCGGCCTTCGTGATGCTGTCTCTCGGACAAACGCCTCAGACAATTCTCGATGATGATGACGGACCCATCGACGATGAGGCCGAAATCGAGCGCGCCCAGCGACATGAGATTGCCGGAGACGCCGAAGAAATTCATGCCGATCGACGTCATCAGCATCGAGAGCGGGATGATGAGGGTGGCGATGACCGCGGCGCGGACGTTGCCGAGCAGCAGGAAGAGCACCACCGCGACGAGGAGGGCGCCTTCGGCGAGGTTGCGCTCGACCGTGGCGATCGTGGCGTTCACAAGCTTGGAGCGGTCGTAAACGACTTCAGCGACGATGCCGGGCGGCAAAGTCTGCGTGATCTGCTCAAGCCGCTCGGCAGCCGCCGCGGCGACGGTGCGGCTGTTGCCGCCGGTGATCATGAGCACGGTGCCGACGACGACCTCGCGTCCGCCCGAGGTGGCCGCGCCCGTGCGCAGATCGCCGCCGACGCTTACATTGGCGACGTCGCGCACAGTGATCGGCACGCCGTCGCGGGTGGCGACAACGGCCTCGGAAATTTCCTCAAGCGTGCGGATGCGCGCATCGGCGCGCACCAGGAACGACTCGCCGCCTTGCTGGATGAAGTTTGCGCCAACGGAAAGATTGGCGCGATCAAGCGCTTCGGCGAGTTCGGAAAAGGAAATGCCGTAGGCGGAGAGCGCGCCAGCATCCGGTTCGACGACATATTGCTTTTCGTAGCCGCCAATCGAATCGATGCCCGCGACGCTTGGCACCGAACGCATCTGCGGCCGGATCATCCAATCCTGGATCGTGCGCAGATATCCCGCTTGCGACACAGGATCGGTGAGGCGCTCGCCCTCGACCGTGAGATAGGCGCCATCGGGCTGCCAGCCGGGCTGGCCCGCTTCAACGCGTGCGCCTTCAGCATTCGGATCGGCATAGTGCACCGTCCACATCAAGACTTCGCCAAGGCCGGTTGAAATCGGCCCCATTTGCGGCTCGACGCCTTCGGGCAAGCTCTCTCGCGCTTGCGTCAGCCGTTCGGCCACTTGCTGGCGGGCGAAATAGATATCGACGCTGTCGTTGAAGACGACCGTGACCTGACTGAAGCCATTGCGCGAGATCGAGCGCGTGTTCTGCAAGCCGACGATGCCGGACATCGCCGTTTCGACCGGATAGGTGACGAGCCGCTCGACATCGAGGGGACCGAACGACGGCGCGACCGTATTGATCTGCACTTGCCGGTTGGTGATGTCTGGCACCGCGTCGATGGGCAGACGCACGATGTTGTAGACGCCGATGCCGGCGATGATGAGGACGATCGCCATAACGGCCCAGCGGGCTTTGACGGCGAGTTCGATAAGGCGGCTGATCATGTGTGCGGGATCCGGTCGGGATTGAAGAGGGGCGGTCTCAGTGGTCGTGCGAGGCGGAGCCCTTGCCGATCTCGGCCTTCACCAGGAACGCGTTCTCGGAGACGTAGATTTCACCGGCAGCAAGCCCGGAGATGATCTCGACCTGGGTTGCGCCAGATCGCCCAAGCGTGACCGGCCGCGCTTCGTAAGTGTCTGGGGAGACGCGCACGAAGACGACGCTTCTGCCTTCGACCGTCTGCACGGCGTCACGCGGCACTGCGACCGCCGCTTGTTGTGCGGCCGTCACCACCGCGCCGCGCACGGCCATGCCGGGACGCAGCGACGAGCCTTGCGCGGCCGTCAGCGGCGCCCGCGCGATCAGCGTTTGACTGTGTGCGTCCGCGGTCGGCAGCACGCTCGCAATCTGTGCTTCGACGCGCGTGGCTCCATCGAGACCGGTGATGAAGACGCGTTGCCCGGCGCTGATCCGGCCGATGTCGCGTGTGGCGACGTTGAGTTCGGCCTGCAAGCGTGAAAGATCGCCGACCACGAAGAGCGGCTGGTCGCTGGTTACATCGCCGATATTGGTCTGGCGGTCGAGCACCACGCCCGCGATCGGCGTGGCGACGCCGTAAGTCTGAAGGCTTTCGGCGCTTTCGACCCGCGCCAGAGTTTCCCCGCGCCGGACGCTGTCGCCGACATTGCGCAGCACCGCGCGCACCGGCCCCGGATAAGGCGCATGCACTTCCGCGCGCGCCGAAGGCTGGAGCATGATGCGGCCGGTCAGGTTGAGCGTTTCCTCGATGGCGCCAGGCCCCGCGGTCGCGACGACAATGCCGGAGGTCTCTGCCGCCTCGACTGGAATAGTGACGCGCTCTGCGGCGCCTTCCTCGCCTTCGGCGTGGCCTTCTTCGCCCTCTTCATGGGCTTCTTCGCCTTCCTCGTGGCCAGCCTCGGCGGCGGGCTGTTCGGACTCCGCTTCGCCCGCGCCACAACCAGCGAGACCAAGCGCTAGAACGAGCGCGATAGGGGCGAGCGCGGCAGACTTCATTCTGAAGGTGTTCATTGGTGTTGCTCCTCGAAGGGCAGCGCTTCCCCGAAGCGCGCCGTGAGGCGGTCAAGTGCTGCCTCGTTGTTGTGGAAAGAACGCAAGGCTTCGACGCGCGCTTGGCGCGCGTCAGAGAGCGCGCGCTGAGCGTCGAGGACGTCGAGATAGGAGAAGGCGCCGCGATTGTAGCCGTCTTGCGCCAGAGAGAGCGCGCGTTCGGCTTGCGGGATGACATCCTGTTCGGTCGATTGCACCGCGGCCGCATCGGTCGCGATTGCGCGTTCAAGCGCTGCATATTCCCGCGAAAGCGTGCGCCGTCCCGCTTCCAGCTCCAGTTCCGCGCGCCGCTGCTCGGCGCGGGCGCGCGCGACCGAGCCTTGATTGCGGTCGAACACGCCAAGCGGGATCGACACGCCGGCGACCAGCGCGCCTTCGCCGTCGCGATCCTCGAACCTTCTATAGCCAAGACTGAGTGTGGGATTCTGCCAGGAGAGCGACCGCTCAACGCTGAGCGCCGCCCCTGACCGGTCGCGCTCCGCCGCCAGCCGCGCGATATCGGGGCTCGCATCGCCCAACGCGTCGTGTTCGTGATCACGCGCCTGCGGCAGGGCGAAATCGGCAGCGATCAGGCTGAAGCCATCGTCGCCGCCAAAGTAAGACGCCAGTCTGGCGCGCGCGGTGGCGGCTTCCGCTTGTGCGCGGGTGAGCGCGATGCGTGCTTCCGAGAGACCCGCTTCGGCCCGGGCGCCCGCCATCAACGGGTCGCGGGCGGCGGCGACCCGGCGCGCAACCGAAACGCTTAGCGCCTGCGCAGTGGCCAATCGCTCCTCAGCGATGGTGACGAGCTCTTGGGCGGCGAGAGCATCATAATAAGCGGTCTGAACATCGCGCGCGAGATCTAGCCCGCGTAGAATCCGGTCCAGTTCGGCGCCGTGCAATTCCCGGTCAGCAAGGCGGATGCGTGCGCCGCGGCGGCCACCTAACTCGACCTCTTGCGAAAGCGAAAAGGTTGTTTCAGCGCCGCTAAAACCCCGGAGGTCGCCGCGGCCGTTGAAATTTTCAACTTCCGCGTCGAGCGTGGGGTTCGGCCGCACGCGCGCTTGCCGGAGACCGCCTTGCGCCGCGTCGACGCCAGCGCCCGCAGCGCTTACGCCCGGATCGGATTGAAGCGCGCGTTCGATCGCGCTCTGCATCGTTAGCGGCGTGCGCTCCTGGGCGAGCGCCGGCGTGGCAATCAAAGGCGCGGCGATCGCGCTGAGGGAGGCAGTGGCGACGTAGCGCAGAATGCGCGCCGAACGCCGTCTTGAACGGTGTGAATCGAGCATGAAAAGTCCGCGATGCGTGAAGGGTCACGCGCCGCAGATCATTCCGCAGCGCGTTTTTAGACGATCGCTGTGGCTTTTGGTGGCCGCTCGAGCCCGTTTGGCGCGCCTGTGGGCGCGCCGTGCGTGCTGCGCGGAGCGGCGACACGCAACATGACTTGCGCGGTGACGACGCTGCTCGCGAGCGCTGGGGTCATGCCGTTGCAATGGGCGGCGCAGCAATGATGCTGCGGTTGCGCAGGGCTTGCGGGCGTCTGTTCGCCGCCGCCCGCGGATTCGACAGCCGCGCCTTCAGCGTCGGCCAATAGAAAAGTGATGCCAGCTTGGGCGTTGTCGGCGGCGGCGTGAGCGGGTGAGGCTTCTTCGAGCATGATGAAGCCGAGGAGGGCGATGCAAAGCATCGCCACCCAGCGCCTCCAGTTCATGTCGCTCGAAGCCCGCACGCGCTTCACCTCTGAATAGCCGCAGCAGATTCGCGGCGAGCCTGCCTATATACGGCCCATGACCCACTGACGAACAGTAAACACATAATCACGCCAACAGAAAAGTCAGGCCATGGTGATCGTGTCGCAGCCGTCGCACCTGCTGCGAGTATGACTAAAATGTTGCCGAACGCATCGTTGCGCGAGCAAAGCCACACCGAACGGAGATTGGCGTCGCTCTTCCGGAAACGAAGTAACATTATAACGGCGCCAAGATTCACCGCTAAGGCGAGGGCGCCGATAAGTCCCATGGGCGCGGCCTCCGGCGGCGCGGGCGAGAGAAGTCTCACAACCGCCATGGCGAAGATGAAGGCGCCCATGGCGAGCATCGCCGCGCTCTTAATAAGTGCTGCCCTCGTGCGCACATGCGCCGCGCGCCCAATCGCCCAAAGCGTCACACCATAGGTCGCCGCATCGGCGGCGAAATCGAGCGCGTCGGCTTGCAGCGCAAGCGATCCGACCGCGTGCCCGCCAATCGTTTCCACCACAAACATCGACGCGTTGGCGATCAGTACGATCCAGAGGGTGCGCCGCGTCTCGGCGTCGATGTGCGCAGAGTTCACTTTGCCGCAACACGCTTCGGACATCAGATGTCCCCCCGCCGCGCGAAATAGAGCGAAAGCGATCCCGTTGGCGTTGGAATGACGGCCCGCTCCTCGACAGCGGTGAAGCCCGCTTCGCCCATGAGCGCTGGCAAGACGCCGCGCGCATTCGGCGTCGTATTCTCGAAACCGTCCAAGCGTTGAATCTGCTTGAACAGCGCGCGCATCAACGGCGTGCGCTGCAAACCGTAATCGGCGATGTGCAATTGCCCAGAATGCGCCAGTGCTGCATGGACGGCTTCAAGGCCAGCGCGCTTTTCGTTCATTGGCGTTTGGTGGAAGACGAGACTTGAGACGATCTTGTTGACGCGGCTTCCTGCAGCGCGCGCCGCGTCGCGCGCGAAGCCTTGCACAAATTCCACATCGAGGCCGGCGCGGCTCGCCTTTGCTGCGGCGCGTGCGAGCACGACGGGATCGGGATCAAGACCGATGATGCGCGCATTGGGCGCGGCGCACTTCAACATCAGCGCGAACGTACCCGTGCCGCAGCCGACGTCGAGAATGGTGTCGCCATCCCGGGGCGCGACCTGCTGCAGAAGCGCGCGCCGCCAGCGCCCTTCACGCGTCATAAGCGCGATGGCGGCGTCGTAGAGCGGCGTCAGCGCCGCGTGGCCAAGCGCCGGCGTGAAACCATTTTCCGAGGATGACCGAGCGGATCTAGGATGCATAGTCGAAGCCCAGCGCCACCAGGGTGCGCCATCGCCGTTGGCGATGCTTGTAAAAGTGATGCGCAAAGAGCGCCACCAACGGGGTGAGCAAACCTGCGTCGATTGCGACGCGATCGACATAAAGTGTTCCGCCAGCGTCCGGCGACACTTCGATGAGGTGATCCCATTTCTTTATCAGCGGGCCAAAGCCGTTGTCGCGCAGCACCCGCTTTGCACCGTGTGTGGGAGGATACTCGATCCTGATAACTTGCCACCCGATAGGAAGAACGCCTAGCCACGACATCCAGGTCTTGTAGCTGCCCGCGCGCCAGCGCTCGGGAAAGCCGGCGGGGTCTTCGGGTTTGAACGAAATCAGCCCCTTCGCCACGTAGTGCAGTAAAGCTGATCGCGTTACGTGATCCCAAACTTCGTCGTGGTTCGCGTCAAGGCGAGTCGAGATGTCAACGATTGTCATGCGAAGTCGCTCATGACCTGATCGCGCTGCGTCGACCGAACCAGCGACCTACCTGCGCAGCATAACGTTCATAAGCTTCACCGTGTTTCTCGCGCAGGGCTTCTTCCTCAATGCGGACCTGAACAAGCGCCAAAGTCCATGTTGCGGCAAGCACTGCGGCGGTTCCGATGTGCGGCGACCACAGGAATAGCGCGAGCACCGCGCCGATCATGCCGACAAATATCGGATTGCGGGACCAGCGAAACAGTCCGTGCGCCACCAACGGCCCAGGGCCATCTTCCGGCACGCCGATGCGCCAGGATGCGCCCATCTGAATTTGGGCGGCTGCGATAAGCAGCGCGGAGCCCATAAACATCACCGCCGACGTCCACCGCAGCGGCGCGAGACCTGCCCAGTCCGGCCGCCCAAGCAGTGCCTCCCAACCGGGCGCCAGCCATGCCGACGCGGCGAAGATCAGCGCCAGCGCTACGGCGATCTTCCAGTTGCGCTTCGCAACACTCTGGAGCTCTGCATGACGGCCGAAACTGAACGCCTTGACCTTGTGATCCCGCTCGACGCCCATCACCCGCAACGCCGATACGGCGATGATCAGGAGGAGAGTTGCGAGCGGCAGCCAGGCGGGCGGCGACAATGGGGGCATGGGGACCTCGAACTTCGACGGCCGATGGTCTACATTCTCTAGTAACTAGAGGATCAAGTCCCAAAATGCTTGCGATCGGCGCCGTCGCCAAACGTACCGGACTGAAAGTCCCGACCATCCGCTTCTACGAGCAGGAGGGGTTGCTGCCTGCCCCGGAGCGGACCGAGAGCGGGCGGCGCTTGTATGCCGAGGGTGACGTGCGCCGCCTGTCGTTCATTCGACACGCGCGCGCGCTGGGATTTGAACTCGAAGACATTCGCTCGCTGCTTGATCTTTCAGACGATCCAGATCGGCCCTGCGACGAGGCCGATCGCATCGCGCGTGCGCATCTGGCCGCAGTGGAAACCCGCATCGCCCAACTGAGGGCCTTGCAGCGGGAGCTGACGCGGATCGTCAAATCCTGCGCTGGCGGTGTCGCGAGCGACTGCCGGGTCATCGATGCGTTGGGCGATCACGGCGCTTGCGAACAAGAGCACGAGCCGTCTTCCGCGCGCGCAAGAACGCGGCAGAAACCTGAGCGCGCGAAGCGGGCAGGGCGGTGAGGCTCTCCAGGACAAAGCGCCGCCGCATTTGGATTGACGTCTGCCGACGTGCTTGTCCTTTTTCAACCTGTGAGGCGAAGCGATGAGCGGGGTAGCCCAGTGTCCGGCCCGCGCCAGAGGCGCACCGCTGGAGTTCGAAAGCGAAGCCCTGCGTCCCGACAGAGCGCCATCGCGCGCAGGCGGCGTCAAGGTGAAAAGCAAAGCGCGCCTTGACGCCGTCGAGCGCGATGGCATCTGGCTTACAGGTTTAGCGCAGGGAAAAATGCCTGTAGGACTTGGTGTCGACAAGCGTTCGCAGCGCATTTTCTAGTCATTCATGAACATTTGCCGGCATCCGCCCGACGAGATCGCCGTGCGCTTTCACCACAAGCTCGTCGCCATCCATCTGTTTCCGAACGGCAATGGCCGCATTCACGCCTCGCCGCTGATCTGCTCGCCCTCGAAGTTGGCCAAGAGCGCTTCACCTGGAGGCGGGGTTCCATCGTGGCGGCGTCAGACGCGTCAGGCTTACGTCCGGGCGCTGAAGGCCGCAGATGCCGGCGACGTGGCGCAGCTATTGGCGTTCGCCCGGACGTTGCATGGCCGCAAGTACAGGCAGTGGCAAAGCGAGTCTCGCGAGTTGTACGTGTCCCCCTTCGGCTTTCCCTGATGGGTCGGCGGTCGTGTCATTCATTGTCGTCGCCACGCCTGCAAGGCGCGCTCGCGAACATGAAGGCGTGGATAAGTCACGCCGCCTTGCCGATCGAAAGAGGGTGACTGCGCGGCTGATGTCGCCGCCGGAGCAGCCCTGGACGTCCCAGGCATACTTCCTCGCTATCGGAGGAGTCGCTTTGGCTGTGCGCTTGAGCGGGCTGCCGCAGCTCGGCGGGTATGAGGCAATTCGGTGCGAGCCGCCTCCGGTGGTGTGTCGTCGCGCCGCAGTTTTTGGCGGAGGGGGCAGGCCCACCCGATGCGTAATAGCAGGCGAGGGCCTTTGACCAATTGGTGATCAAGGTCGAATATGATGGGGCAATGGGCAAGCTCGGGCTCTCGCTGCTTATGGTTATCGCGCTCGCCGTCAGCGGCGTGGCGAGCGCCGTGAGTGCTGCCGATTGCCCGATGGCGTCGGCCCAGGTGAGTTCGGCCCAAATGGGCGCCTCCGCATTGGATGGTCAGCACAATTGCTGTCCAGATCGCGCCCCAGCAACGCCCGGCGATGAAGCCCCGGCCAAGATGACCGGCTGCTTTGTCGGTCAAGCGTGCCGGACCGCGACCGCTCTTGCGCCCGATGCGGGCCCGCTTCCGGCGATTGCGCCCGGCTTGGGGGCCAAGCTCGTGCTTGAGTTGGATCCGGTGTTCGGCTCGCGGTCGCCTGACGCGTTTTGGCGCCCTCCGCGAACCGTCTGACATCAGAACATTGAGCGCATTGCGCGCGCTTTGGCGCGCGGCTGCGCCCTGGCTCGAACGTTTTTCCGGAGTCATTTGATGCGTGTTGCATGGCTCGCATGCTGCGCACTCGGCTGGGCGCCGATCGCACATGCGCAAAATCTCAGTTTCAACGATGCGCTCGCGCGGGCAAGCGACGGCCCCCGCATCGAAGCGGGCCGCGCCTCCGTGCGTGCAGCCGAACTCGCCATTGGTCCCGCCGGCCAATTGCCCGATCCCGAGCTTGTGCTCGGGCTAGAAAACGTCCCGCTCTCGGGCGTGGATCGCTATCGGCTCGACCGCGATGAGATGACCATGCAGCGCATCGGCATTATGCAGGAAATGCCAAGCGGCTTGGGCGCTCGCCGGTCTATGGCTGAAGCCGAAGCCGATCGCGCCGGCGCGGATTTGGCGCTGGCGGAACTGGAAGCGCGTTTAGGCGCCGCACAGGCTTGGATCAGTCTTCATTACGTCGAACGCCGCGCCGAGGCGCTGCAGGCGCTCGCGGAGGAAGCGGTCGCGGCGGCAGGCGCGGCCCGCGGCCGCCTAGCTGCCGGAGCGGGCACGGTGGATGAGACGATCGCCGCTGAGATCGAAGCTGCGCGCCTGGCTGACCGGCTTGCCGAGCTTGCAGCGGCGCGTGTGCGCGCGCGCGGCGAATTGCGGCGGTGGATCGGCGCGGCGGCTGATCAGGAATTGGCAGCGGCCGCGCCCGAATTTGCGGTCGACGCAGGACAAATGCGCGAGCGTTTGCGCCGCCATCCAGCGCTTGGCGCTTACCGCGCCGAAATCGGCGCCGCACAAGCAGGCCTTGCCATGGCCCGCGCCGAGCGGCGTCCGGACTGGTCCTGGGGGCTCACTTATGGGCGCCGTGATCCGAGCTTTGGCGACATGGCCTCGATTGAAGTGCGCGTCGGTTTACCGCTTTTCCAACCCTGGCGTCAGGGACCGCTGGTCGATGCGCGCCGCGCTGATGTCGCGCGCGCTGAAGCCGACACGCATGCCGCTGAGCGCGAATATAGTGCAAATCTGGAAACGCAACTCGCCGAATACGATGCGCTTTCGGCCAATCTGGAGCGCGCGCGCAGCGTGCGTTTGCCCTTCGCGGTCCAACGCGCCGAAGCCGCCGCTGGCGCCTTCGCTGCCGGGCGCGCGAGCGCCGCTGAATTGATCGAGGCGCGCCGTGCGCGGCTCGAGGCGGAACTCGAAGCCATCGAACTTGAAGAGCGCCGCGCGCTGGTCGGCGCGCAATTGACACTGCAATACGGGGAGAGCCTTCCATGAATGATGACCCGAAGGCCAAGCTGCCGCGCTTTGCGTTCATCGGCGCTGCCGCACTGGTCGCCGTCGTTGGCGTTGGCGGGGCAGGTTATTGGCTGGGCGCAAGTCGCGCGCCCGCCGGGGCCGAGGACGGGCGGGCCATCCTCTATTGGTATGACCCCATGCTCCCCGACGAACGCTACCCGGGTCCGGGCCAATCATCCATGGGCATGGATCTTATTCCTCGCTACGCCGACGAGGGCGCGGGCGAGGCTGGCGTGCGCATCGACCCCGGCGTGTCGCAAAATCTCGGTGTGCGGCTTGCAACAGTTGAGCGCAGGGAACTGGCGCGCACCGTGACCGCGGCTGGCGTTATCGGGTTCAATGAACGCAATCTCGTAATCGTGCAGGCGCGGGCGTCTGGCTTTGTTGAGCGTTCTTACGGTCGCGCCATAGGCGATGTCGTCGCCGCGGGCGCACCTATCGTCGACATGCGCGTGCCTGAATGGACGGCGGCGCAGGCCGAGTACCTCGCGCTGCGTAGTGCAGGCGGCGATCTGGCCGACGCAGCGCGGCGCCGGCTCGCCATGCTTGGCATGCCGGCCTCGCTCATCGCGCGGGTCGAGCGCGAGGGGAGGCCCTATCCTGTCACGACTGTGACTGCGCCCATTGCCGGCGCCATTACCCAACTCGACATTCGCGCCGGCATGACCGTCATGCAAGGCGCGCCCTTGGCCACAATCAACGCGGTGTCGCCGGTCTGGCTCGTGGCGTCCTTGACGCAGGCCGACGCCGGCGTCGCGCGTCCAGGTGAGCATGCCGTCGCCAGGACGCCAGCGTTTCCGGGCGAGACCTTCGCGGGCCGCATCGAAAGCGTGTTGCCATCGGCTGATCCAGCAACGCGCACGATCGAAGTGCGCATTGCCCTCGCCAATCCGCAGGGGCGCTTGCGGCCGGGCATGACCGCCGATGTCGAAATCGCCGAGCCGCAAGCGCGCGCGACGCTCATCGTACCGGCAGAAGTGGTGATCCAGACGGGGCGGCGCAGCGTCGTTATCGTCGCCGACGATGAGGGGCGTTTCATGCCAGTCGAAGTCGAACTCGGCCGGCGCGCGGGTGATCGCATCGAAGTGGCGAGCGGCCTCGAAGAGGGACAGCGCGTCGTCGCGTCCGGACAATTCCTGATCGATTCAGAAGCAAGTCTGACCGGCGCGCTTGATCGGCTCGAAGCGACCACCGCCCGCCAAAGCGCGGCTCCCGTCGGCTATGAGTCAAGCGGACGCATCACCGCTCTGAGCGGCGAGAGCATCTCGATAGCGCACGGGCCGATCGCCGGCCTCAACTGGCCCGCGATGACGATGCAATTCACCCTCGAGAATGCTCGCCTTGGGCATGGGCTCGCGGTCGGCGACCAGGTGAGTTTCCGCATTCGCCAGGACGGCTCGCGCTACATCGTCACTGCAATCGCCAAGACCGGGGCGCAGCCATGATCGCGGCCATCATCCGCTGGTCGGTTGCCAATCGCTTGCTTGTTGTGCTGGCGACACTGGCGCTCGCGGTCGCCGGCGCGATTGCAATCCGCTCGACACCGGTCGATGCGCTGCCAGATCTCTCCGATGTGCAAGTCGTCATCCGCACGAGCTATCCCGGTCAGGCGCCGCAGATCGTCGAAGACCAGGTCACGTATCCTCTGACCACGACGATGCTGTCAGTCCCTGGCGCGCGCACGGTCAGGGGCTATTCGTTTTTCGGCGACAGTTTCGTCTACATCATCTTTGAAGACGGCACGGACCTTTATTGGGCGCGCTCGCGCGTGCTTGAATATCTCAATCAGGTCCAAGGCAGGCTTCCCTCTCAGGCGCGGTCCTCGATCGGTCCTGACGCGACGGGCGTTGGCTGGGTGTTCCAGTACGCGCTGGTCGATCGCAGCGGCCGCCATGATCTTGGCCAATTGCGCAGCCTGCAGGACTGGCTTTTGCGCTTTGAATTGAAGAGCGTGCCAGGTGTCGCCGAAGTCGCCTCGATTGGCGGCATGGTGCGCCAGTACCAGATCGTCTTGGATCCAGAGCGCATGGCCGCTTACGGGATTAGCCAACAGCGCGTCGCCGATGCTGTGCGCGCCGCCAACGGCGAAGCTGGCGGCGCCGTTGTCGAGATGGCGGAAGCAGAGCACATGGTGCGCGCCACCGGCTATTTGCGCACGCTTGAGGATTTCGACGCCATTCCGCTCGGCGTCAACGCCGCGGGCGTGCCCGTGCGGCTATCCGATGTCGCTTGGGTGCAGATCGGGCCAGAGATGCGCCGCGGCATCGCCGAACTCAACGGCGAAGGCGAGGTCGCGGGCGGGGTGGCCATCATCCGCGCCGGCGAGAATGCGCGCGAGGTGATCGCCGCCGTGCGTGCAAGGCTTACAGAACTTCAGCGCAGCCTTCCTGAAGGTGTGGAGATCGTCACCACCTACGACCGCTCCAATCTGATCGACCGCGCCATCGAGAACCTCACCAGCAAACTCGCCGAGGAATTCATCGTCGTCGCCCTCGTGTGCGCGCTCTTCCTCTTCCATCTGCGTTCGGCGCTCGTCGCCGTCATCACGCTACCCTTGGGAGTGGGCGCGGCCTTCCTGGTGATGCGTGTGCAAGGCGTCGACGCCAACATCATGTCGCTCTCCGGCATCGCCATCGCCATTGGCGCCATGGTCGATGCGGCCATCGTCATGATTGAGAATGCGCACAAGAAACTCGAACGATGGCGCGACGAGCACGACGGAGAAATGCCGAAGGGCGCCGACCACTGGCGCGTGATCACCGACGCATCAATCGAGGTAGGCCCTGCGCTCTTCTTCAGCCTCCTCATCATCACGCTCTCGTTCTTGCCCGTGTTCACGCTGCAAGCCCAAGAGGGGCGGCTTTTTGCACCGCTCGCCTTCACCAAGACCTATGCGATGGCCGCATCTGCGGCGCTCGCGGTGACGCTGACGCCTGTGCTGATGGGCTATTGGATCCGCGGCAAGATTCCTCACGAGGACGCAAACCCAATCAATCGTTGGCTCGCCTCGCTCTACCGGCCGGCAATCGATTTCGCTTTGGCGACACCGAAGCTCGTGCTGCTGATCGCGGCCCTCGCGCTTGCAACGACCGCCTGGCCCTTGTCGCGCCTAGGCGGCGAGTTCATGCCGATGATGGACGAGGGCGACCTCTTATACATGCCCACAGCTTTGCCGGGCTTGTCGGCGGGCGAAGCTTCGGAATTGCTGCAGCAGACCGACCGGCTCATCCGCACCGTGCCGGAAGTGGAGAGCGTGTTCGGCAAGGCGGGGCGCGCTGAGTCCGCCACCGATCCCGCGCCGCTTGAAATGTTCGAGACCACCATTCGTCTGAGGCCGCGCTCTGAGTGGCGGCAGGGCATGACGCCAGAACGTCTGATCGAAGAACTCGACCGCACCGTGCGCGTGCCTGGCCTCACCAATGTCTGGGTGCCGCCGATCCGCAACCGCATCGACATGCTGGCGACCGGGATCAAGAGCCCGATTGGCGTCAAGGTAAGCGGCCCTGATCTGGCTTCGATCGAGCAGGCCGCTCGTGCAATCGAGGCGGTGGCGCGCACTGTTCCAGGCGTCTCTTCGGCAATTGCTGAGCGCATTTCGGGCGGGCGCTATGTCAATGTCGAGATCGACCGCTTCGCCGCGGCGCGTTACGGCCTCAACGTCGCCGACGTTCAAGAGGTGGTCTCCGGGGCGATTGGGGGAGAAAACATCGGCGAGGTGATCGCCGGGCGCGCGCGCTATCCGATCAATCTGCGTTATCCACGCGAAGTGCGCGATACGCTCGACCGATTGATCGCGCTGCCGGTTGTGACTGAAGGGGGTTTGCGTCTCACGCTTGGCGAAGTCGCCAATATCGAGATCGCCGACGGTCCCGCCATGATCCGCAGCGAGAACGGCCGGTTATCGGCGTTCATCTATGTCGATGTGCGTGGGCGCGACCTTGCCTCCGTCGTGGGTGATCTGAGGCGGTCCGTTGCAAGCGGGGTGGAACTACCGGCGGGGGTCAGCGTCGCCTATTCCGGGCAATTCGAGTATCTTGAGCGGGCGGCCCAACGCCTTCTGATCGTAGGACCGGCCACGCTCTTCATCATCTTCCTCTTGCTCTATTTCACCTTCCGCCGCTTCGATGAGGCGGCGATCGTGATGGCCAGCCTTCCGTTCGCGCTCACCGGCGGCATCTGGCTGGTCTATCTCCTCGGCTACGACTTCTCCGTCGCGGTCGCTGTCGGCTTCATTGCTCTTGCTGGGCTTGCGGCCGAATTTGGCGTGGTCATGCTGATCTATCTGAAGAATGCGCTCAAGGAGCGCGTTGAACGCGGCGAGACGATCACGCCGGAGATAGTGGCCGAGGCCGTGCGCGAGGGCGCGCTCTTGCGGCTTCGCCCGAAAGCCATGACGGTCGCTGTGATCCTCGCCGGTCTCTTTCCTATTCTGTGGACCGGAGGGGCGGGCGCGGAGGTCATGCGCCGGATCGCTGCGCCCCTGGTCGGGGGCATGCTGTCTGCGCCGCTTCTGTCCTTGTTCGTGATCCCGGCGGCCTATCTCATGATCCGGCGAAGCGAGCTCAAACGCGCGACGCCGGACGTATCGGCTCCGCAGATCGCTTTGCAAAGAGGAGACTAACGCCATGCTGAGACACCTCGTTCTGACCGCCGCACTTTTGGGCGCGGCCTGCTCGCCGCCCGCTGGCGATGGGGCGCAGAACACAACGACGGATCAGGCCGAACCGGCCGCGCCTGCGGCGCAGCATGCCCCGATCACCGCAGCGGGAACGGTGACGGCGGTGGACGCCTCGGCCGGCACGATCTCGATCAATCACACTGCGATCGCGGCGATCAATTGGCCCGCCATGGAAATGCAGTTCACCGCCGAAGATCCAGCAATCCTTCAAGATCTCGCCGTCGGCGATCGCGTCCAGTTTGAATTGAAGAGCGCTGCTGAAAGCACGGTTGTAACGGCGGTTCGCAAGGATTAGCGCTTGAAGGCCCGCGGGGAAAGGCCGGCTGGTGCGTATCAGTAGTGAAGGGTGGACGAACCCTGATGCGGACACTAGCGCTCTTTGTGTTGAGCCTCGCCTTGATCATGGCGCTTACGCCACAGTCTGCGCGCGCCTGTGTCCCGCATCAGGCCCCTGCCTGCGTTTCGATCGATTGTACAATGAACAACCAATGTGAGGAGGGCCAAAAGGCGTGCGCCCTCTGCTGTGCAACAGCTTGCGCTGTAGCAGCAGCGCTCGCGGAGAACGCAGCCGCTTTGCCCGCGCCGCCGCACCCGCATTTTGCCCGCTCGCCCTCGCAGCGCGTTCGCGTCGGCTATCGCTCGCACGATCCTCCCGTGCCTCGTCTCGGTTGAACGCTTCTCGCGCTGGCGTACGCCCGGAGGAAACCCCGGACCGCGCTCACTTCAATCTCAAGACAAGTACGAGGATCATCATGCGTGTTCTTATCCTTGCGGCCGCGATGGCGCTGGTCGCTCAACCCGCGTTCGCGCACCATAAACCGAACCATCGCGACTTCGTCTCGCGCGCAGAGGCGAGCGCAGCCGCGCCCGATGCGTGTGCGGCGCGCCGACACCGGCATCGTCAGGCCGGCAGTCAGCAGGCGTTGGCCCAGCACTGCCGCGAGCTTCGTGAGGCGCTGCGCGCCGCGCCCGGCGATGAAGGCTTGCGCGCGCGTTGCGATCAGGCCGCGCACGCCTTGAGCGGGCGCCCGTGCGAGGACTGATGGCGTCAGTTGCGAGGCGGCGCGAACGTTAGCGCGTTTCGCGCCGCTTCGGTCCTTCGGTCTCGATGGGTGGCGATCCACGCGGCGCGCACATCCCGCATGCGGATTGAAAGTGGCGAGGATTGGAACGCTAACGCCCAGGGCGCCGTTGGAGAGGAATGAGGCGCCCTGTGGCGCGATCGATGGAGTCTCGTCATGGAAGCAACAGGCAGCCACCATAAGCCCTACGCCCGGCTCGCGATCATGGCGTTGCTTTCCTTCGTCGCCATGTATGCGCTGATGTATGCGATGGTGGATCGCTTCGCGAACGTCTACCCCAACCTCAATCAAGCCTATATGGCCGCGTTAATGGCAGCGCCGATGGTCGCCATCGAGATCGTATTAATGGCCTCGATGTATCCGAACCAGCGGACCAACGCCCTCATTCTGGCCGGCAGCGCGCTTGTGCTGGTCGGCGCATTCTGGGCGATCCGTGAACAAGGCGCCATTGGTGACGACGAGTTTTTACGCTCGATGATCCCCCACTATGCGGGCGCGATCCTGATGTGTGAGGAGGCCTCGATCAGCGACGCCGAGATCCTGGACCTTTGTGGCGCCATCATCGAGAGCCAGCGCCAGGAGATCGCGACCATGAAGCAGATGCTTGATCGCCGCGGCTGAGCGCCCCTTTGTGTCTAACGCAGGCGCGCATCGAGAAAATCGAACGTGACTTGCCAATCGGCGTCGTTGATCCCGTGTGCGCCCCCGCGCAGCGCAAATCTGGGCGGCGGCGCCTCTAGCAGGTCAAACGCCGGGCGCGCGCCGGCAAGCGCCATATAGGCGCCTTGAGGATCGGCCCAAGCGTCGCGCTCGGCGTGCCCGATGAGGAGAGGGCGCGGGGCGATCAGCGCCAGCAATTGGTGTTGGTCAACGGGCGGATCTCGCCGCGCATAGTTGCGGTAGCGCGGCGAAAACCAGTGCGGATAAATCCGCGTAATCGCAGCGACGCTCTCCCCGGCGCGATGCGCCGTCAATGCGTCGCCGCCGCGGCCTGACTGCAATGCGATCACGGCATCGATGCGTGGATCAAGTGCGCCGGCCAGCAGCGCGACTTTGCCAAACCGTGACTGACCCCAGGCGACGATCCGCTCGTGATCAAAGCGCGGATCGTCCTCGATGACATCGACGACGCGCGCATGTGTCCAGGTCCAGGCTGCAATCGCGCCATCGGCATCCAACACGCGCAAGGCATCAGGCGCATCCGGCGCATGATCAGGCACGACATCGCCGCCATAGAAAAGTGCAAGCGCATAGCCGCGCTCGGCGATTCGCGCGAAAGGAGGTCCCAGCATCCACCGCCCGAACGCGGCTTGATGCAAAGGATCGAAGGCGCCGTGCCGGCAGGGGATTGGATATTGGTTCCGCGGCGCCGCTATTGCGCGGGGGCGTGCGGGAAACGCGGCCTGATTGCCGCAGAAGTTCTGCATGACGATGACCGGCGCTGGTCCATCCCCAGGCGGCATGACCAGGACAAGGTTAAACTGGACGCCATCGCCAACCTCGACCTCGATCTGCTCGACGCCAGCAACGCCGCCAGCGTCGCCAGCAGCGATTGAAATGCGCCGGACGGCGCGCGCGCGAACTTCTGCGGGCAGAGGGCCATAGATTTCCGCTTGCAGTGCGGCCACGATGCGCTGGCGTTGGTCTTGCCAGGCGTCCGGCGTGGCAACGCGCACACCGGAAGCGTCATCAAGTGCGTTAGGCGCGGCGGACGCAAGCGCGCGCCTGTCGAGCGCGACCGCGCGGTAGGGGCCCGCAGAATAGAGCCATGCCAACACAGCGGCGGCCACCGTCACCGCAGCTAGCGCTATCTTCGCCCTTGGCCCGATGCGCGCGCTTCGTTCCGTCATGGGTTCGATCTCAGCTCCGCCGCGGCGTTAGTCGTGCGCGCGGCCCTTTGACGTTTACGCACGACGCCTGCAAATCCCGCGCGCGCCGTCGCTGAATGTCATGCCGCCAGCAAATTTTCTGACCGCTTCGTTGACCTAGCTTGTGAGCATTGGCGACGCAGGTCATGCTCTAGAGTGCCGGGGCCGCCCTAGCTCAGTGGTAGAGCAGCGCAATTGTAATGCGAAGGTCGGGTGTTCGAATCACCTGGGCGGCCTCCCCCTCATATTCAGTCTGTTTTCAGACTGCGATTGCCTTTGCGCGAGCATGATGAGCGCAGAGGCGGGATTGGACCCCAGATCGCCGACCACTGTAGGCATGACGGCTTTGTCTATAAGCTGGAAGTTCGCGCCGAGCACCGCCCCCCAATCTTCTGTGTCGTTGAAGAACTGATGCGTCGGTGGACTCCACACGAACCAGCCCCCGTCGGCAAGGATGTCGGCGACGCTGGCGCAGAAGCGAATAAAATCACTTGGCAACGCGGGCGCATTGAGAGCCAGCGCGACGCTGAATCCATCCTTGCTGCGGGGTGAGGGGGCGCCAACTGTTAGGTACCGCGGCAGCAGGCGATTGTTCACGTCGCCAGCGTGATACTCGCCTCGCGCTTGCGCGAGAATCCCGAGCGAACGCCCAATATCGTTGTCATCGATTCCGCTTACGCGCCCATAGGCGGTGAGACGTCCCGCAAGCCAACCGCCGCCGCAGCCGATATCGAGGATGTCGACACTGAGCGGCTGAAGCGGGGCCAGCCAATCGAGCGTTTTCGATCCGGCCCAAATCTCAACGTCAGCCGAGCGCCGGTCGCGCCGACACGAAGGATGATAGTCACGATACGCCGCACGCAGAGCGCCAAACGCATCTTCGTTCATTAGAACGCCAAGTGACCGGCGCCGTGAGTCACCTCTGCGCCGAGATAAGCTTGCGCGAGGATGACAAGCACTGTGAGCGCCAGAACCGTTTCGTAGAAGCGCCCGCCCTGGCGCACCGCGGCTTCATCGACCGGCTTCTTCAACCACCAGACGAACAAGATGAGGAAGGGGATAACCGTGCCGATCCAACGATGCAGGACGAGCGCCGATTCATCGTCAGCGGCAGGCAGACCCGCATTCGCCCAACCCAATGGCGCCGCAGCAAGGGCGCCGAGCGTCGCCACTGCAAGCAGGATTTTATTGCTGGCCGCGTAGATGGGCTTGCGCCGAATGAACGCAGCCGCTTCCAAGAAAGCGACCGTCAGCAGCAGGGCGATAGGAAAATGGATGACGGCTGGGTGCCACACGCCGAGCCAGCGGATGACCCGGCCCGACAAGGTCGTCGGGCGCGCATCATGATCCATCATCATCCCGCCCGCGCCTTCGGCGGTCGGCCATGTCATTTCGCCAGGCTGCATCGCGCCCATGTCGTGTTCGGGCGCGGTTTGCGATGCGTCAGTTTGCTCCGCTTGCGGCGGATGTTGTTCGTCGCGGTGGGCGAAAGAGATTTGCGGGGTTAGCAGTAGCAGCGAGAACGCTACGGCCAGCACTGCCCCAATGCGAACCGTGGACTTCGTGTGCGCCATGTTCTTCCCCTCAAGGCCCGCGCCGCACGCACGAGCGTTAGCCGGACGTGCAGCGCCTCGCTTCCGTTTCGAATCAAAGCACGTGAATTTCCGTCACCATCGGGCGGCCGTTGTCGTTCATCAGCTCAAAATGCACGCGCTGACCGACGCTGACGCCTTGCAGCACGGCGGCGGAGTGGACGCGGAACGTCATCGTCATTGCCGGCCAGCCAAGGCTTGCGATGGGTCCGTGATTGAGGGTGACGGTGCCGGCCTGCGCATCGATGGCGGTCACCGTGCCTTCGCCTTCTGCTGTCTGTGGCACCGCCTGATGGTTTTCGCCGGGATGGGCGAGGGCAGGCGCGGCCATAGCGAAACTTGACGCCAGCACCGCAGCAATCGCGGTGACCAGAAGTTTGCGTTTCATGTAAATTCTCCGTTCGTGAGCGTCGGGGCCGCTCACACCCTTCAATACGCGCGCGTCTTGCCAATCCCTCAGCTGTCCGCTGCGGCGCTGGCCGTTGGCCCGTTCTTGCGCCGGCGCCCGCCCCCGAACCGGATGCGGTAGGGGATGAGAACGATGCCGGCGATGATCGACAAAAGCGTGATGGCGGTCACGATGATGATGAGGGGATGATTGAAATCTTCGTGGTTTTGCCAATCCATGATGTGGAGCGCCCAGAGCGTGTCATAGAGCCGCCAGATATCGGAGCGCCGGGCGGTGACAGCGCCGGTGTCGGCCGCCACATAAACCGCAAGGCCGCCATCGGCGAATTGGGCGCGCCACGCAGGCAGGGCGCCGCGATACTCTGAACTTTCGGTCTCAATGAGCTCGACCCGCGCGGGTGCCGATGCGAGCGTTACATGCCCGCGCGCAACCGCAGCGGCGGCCTCCGCATCGAGCGGGGACAGCTGTCGAAACGAAGCCGCCTCGAAGAGCGCCGGCGGTCCGTCTGCGAACTCGGCGACGATGACTTGCCCGAGCGTGGGACGCGTCTCGATCGTCAATTTGATGGGCGCTCGGCCTTGGGCGTCGCGGAGTTCACTTAAAGCTGCGCCACTGGCGATGGCGAGCGGACGCGCCGTCTCAGCCGGGCGGATCAGGTGCTCGCTGCGGATCTGCTCGATCGGGATGATCGTGAAGAAGAGCCCGCTTACGACCCAAAAGACGATTTGCACTCCGACGAGGAGCGCGAGCCATTTATGTACAAACGACGCCAAACGCGCGAGATTCACGATGTCCCTCCCCCAAGGTTTTCGTAGTTCTATGTCGCCGCGACGCTGAGCGTGCGGCGCACCTGATTACTGCCCCGGCGGATGCTCCATATTGGGCATGTCCGACATGTCGTGATCAGGCGTAGTTTGCGCGGGCGCTGGGGCAGGTGTAGGCGCGGGCTCAGCGCGGGGCCGCCGTGGCGCCGGCGTGCTCGGTGCGGGCGTTGCCGTCGGTTCGGTCGCCGGCGCCGTCTCCGCGGTTTGCGGCGCGGCAGCCGCGGGCTCTTGTGTCGCCACAGTGTCAGTTGGCGGGGATGCGTCTTGATTGGCCGCTGGCTGGCATGCCGCCAGCGCGGTGGCGGCGAGAGCAACGATTGCGAAACTTCTCATCTTCGATTTCCTTTTTGGAGATGTTCAAAACCAGGCGCGGATGCCCAAGACCAAACGCGTGTCTTCCGCGTCTTCGCCCCTCGCTTCGACGTAATCGCGGGTATCCCCGAAGCTGCTTGACCACTCGATCCCGACATAAGGCGCAAATTCGCGCCGGATTTCGTAGCGCAAGCGCACGCCCAGCTCTGCGTTCGTCAGGCCAGAGCCCGTGGCAAGTTCGGGAACATCCTCGGCCGAAAAATCGATCTCGGCGCGCGGCTGCAGGATGAGACGCTGTGTCAAACGCAGATCGTATTCGGCTTCGGCGCGCGCGCTGAACTCGCCTTCATTCGACAAGAACGCGGCGACGTCGACTTCGAACCAATAGGGCGCAAGACCTTGCACCCCGACGACAAGATCGGTGCGATCGGCTTCGGGTGTATAACGCTGGCGAACGCCCGCTTGAAAGTCAAAGTACGGCGTGAATGCGCGACTGTAGAGCGCTTCGATCTCGCCGCTCTCCAGTTCGCCGTTGATGGCGCCTTCGCCTTCGCTCTTCCACCAGAAGCGATTGATGTCGCCGCCATACCAGCCTTGTGCGTCCCAGACATAGCCGTCCGCGCCCTCGCCGAACGTCGCCTCAAGACGATCGAGAATGACCACGCTGGTGCGAATGTCGCCGTTCTCGACGAGCAATTGTTCGCGCGCGGCGGCCATTTGCTGAGCATCGAAGTAAAGATCGGCCGCGTGCGCGGGGCCGGCGCCTGCCGCCGCCGGAGGAGGCGGTTCGGGTGGTCGGCCCGCATTGTCGGCGCTGGTCTCGACATTGGGCATCATGGTCATGCCGGGCATGTCGTGACCGCTCTCGCCCGGGGGCGTTTGCGGCCAAGCCATCTCCGGCATCGTTGACATGTCATGCCCGGCATGGGGATCAGGCTGAGTTGCCTGCGGCGTAGTCATGCCCGGCATGTCGTGGCCGGCGTGTGGATCAGGCGTCGCGGGCGGCATGGTCATGCCAGGCATGTCATGGGCCGGCGCCTGCGGATCGGGTTGTGTGGCCTGCGGCGCTGGCATCGTATGGCCTGCATGCGGATCGGCAGTTTGCGCCGGTTGTGCAGTCGTAGGAGGCGTCTGCTGGTGGGCGGAATGATCGCTTGTTTGCGCCAGCGCGGGGCTTGCGACCGCGAGCACAAGCGGGGTGAGGGTGGCGGCGAAAAATCTCACGAGACGTCTCCGTCAAGCGGACGGATGGTCACGACGTTGAACATGCCCGCGTGCATGTGAAGCAAAAGGTGGCAATGGAACGCCCAATCGCCGGGATTATCAGCGGTGAGATCGAAGGTCACCTTGCCACCCGGAGCGACATTGACCGTGTGCTTCAAGGGCTGGTGACCGTCATGGCCGTTGACAAGTTCGAAGAAGTGACCGTGGAGGTGAATGGGATGCGACATCATTGTGTCGTTGACCAGCGTCACGCGCACGCGCTCGTTGCGCTCAAACCGGATGGGCTCGACCAATTCGCTGAAGCGGCGCCCGTCAAAGCCCCACATGAAGCGTTCCATATTGCCGGTGAGATGAATCTCCATTGCGCGCGAGGGCGCCCGGCGGTCGCGATTGGGTGCAAGGGCGATAAGGTCGGTGTAGACGAGCACGCGATGATCGACATTCTCGAGCCCAACCGGGCGCTCGCCCATCCGGTTCTGGGGCATCGGTGAAATCGTCTGCACGCCGACGCCAACCGCCATGTCAGGGGGCGCGTTCTCTGGATCGCGCATATTCATGGCGGAGTGACCGCCAGCGCTGTGATCTGCGGCGCCCATTTGCATGCCGTCCATCTGCATGCCGCTCATGTCCATGCCGGAATGGTCCATGCCAGCCATGGCGCCAGGCATGTCGTGGTTCATGCCGCCCATTCCGCCCATGTTCATGCCCATATCGCGCATGGTGAGATTTGGGACTTCACGCAGTGGCGGGACTTCTCCGCTCATGCCAAGCCGTGGCGCCAAGGTGGCGCGTCCCATCCCAGAGCGGTCTATGGCTTCGGAGACAATAGTGTATGCGCGGTCTTCGGTCGGTGTGACGATGACGTCGTAGGTTTCAGCGACGGAAATTTGGAACTCATCGGTTTCGACAGGTCGCACATTTTCGCCATCGGCTTGGACGACGGTCATGGCGAGGCCCGGAATGCGCACGTTGAAGATCGACATCGCCGAGGCGTTGATAATGCGCAGCCGCACGCGCTCGCCGGGACGGAAGAGACCCGTCCAGTGTTCGTCAGGCCCATGGCCATTGATCAGATACGTGTAGGTTGAGCCGCTGACGTCGAGCACGTCGCGCGGGTCCATGCGCATTTCAGCCCACATGCGCCGGTCGGCGGCGCTCATACGGTCTTCACCTGAAAGAAGGCCAGCCACCGTCGTGCGCTGATAATTGAAATAGCCGGGGCTTTGCTTCAGGCGCGCCAAAATCTGGTGCGGATGCATGAAGCTCCAGTCCGACAAAACGAGCACGTGTTCGCGGTCATATTCGACCGGATCGCGCGAGGCCGGATCGATGATGATCGGCCCGTAATGGCCTAATGCTTCCTGCAGGCCCGAATGGCTATGATACCAAAACGTGCCGGCCTGAATGATCGGGAACTCATAGACGAAGGTTTCGCGAGGACGGATGCCCGGAAAGCTGATGCCCGGCACCCCGTCCATCTGGAAGGGAAGCAAGACGCCGTGCCAATGGATCGAGGTGTCTTCATCGAGTGTGTTGGTGACGGCCAGGCGAACGTTCTGGCCTTCTCTGAGCCGCAATAGCGGCGCCGGCAGCGTGCCGTTGATGGTCACGGCGTGTCCGGTTCTGCCGCCTACCGTAAAAGGTGAGCGGCCGATGCTCAGCGCCACATCGGGGCCGGCCAAGGTGGTCATGGCGGGCGCAATGCCGGGCGAGCCCGTCTGCGCCCAAGCAGGCAACATGCTCTCAAACGCCAGCCAGCCGGCTCCTGCGCCCGCAGCCTTCAGTAGCGATCGACGGTCGAGGGCCTTGCGCACCACGTTGCTCCACTCTGAGAAAAACCCGACAGTATCTTAGAATACGCGCGCTTCCGCGCGATCCCTCAGGCCTTACGCCTGAGAGTGACGCCAGGATGCGGGAAATCGGCAACCGGCGCGTAAACGCAAATAGATGCAGCACTGAAAAAGGGGAGCCGTGGATGCTGAAGAAATTGGTCGTCGTCTTTGTCGCAGCCTGGGCCATGGCGGGCGCAGCGACAGCCCAGCCCAGCGCCGACGAGGCGGCCGTGGAAGCGGTCCTCTCAGGTTACAGGCGAGCGGTTGAGGCCCGCGACGGCGACGCGGCCGCACGCTACTTCTGGCCAGACTCGCAAGTCTTCGAGCAAGGCGGCGTTGAGGGCGACTTCGCCACCTATCTTACTCACCACTTGGGACCCGAATTGCGCGAAATCGCCAGCTTTGATTTTGATGGCCTTGAGACCGACGTCGAAGTGGTGGGGGATCTGGCTTACGCCAGCGAAGTCTACACCTACGAAATCACGTTCCCTGAAGCCGCAGCCCGCGCGCCGATTTCACGTCGCGGGGTCGCCACCAGCGTGTTGCAGCGTCGCGGCGGCGCGTGGCGTATCGTCGTCTATCATTCCTCCGCGCGTGCACCGCGGCCGCCAGCAAACTAAAGGCGGGGCGATCAGCGCTGCTCGTTTCGTGCGTTCACAAGCGGGCTCGGTGGGACCGGAACGCCGCCAGATGCTGGCGCCAAAAACCACGTGGGTAATCTGCGTCACGCAGACCCAAGTCGTCGGCGGCGACGCCGCGCCGATCGTCATGCGCTGTTCCGAAAAGCCAATCCCAAACAAGCAAGACCTCGCCGAAATTGACCTGGGCGTCCTCGTAGTCGCGCTTGTGGTGCCAACGATGCATCTCGGCGACGCCGAGCAGGCGGCGGAATGGTCCGAGCGTGTAGTCGATATTGGCGTGCTGGAAAGCGAGATGCACCGGCAGGATCGCAAACCATGCCGCAAGCGCTGCCCGAGGCGCGCCGAGTAATGCTACAGCAGCGAGGCCAGGCGTCGCTAGAAGGAGCGCGCTCACCAAATGGCGGCGCTCGCCGTTCAGCCAATAGAGACGTTCGGGGCTATGATGTGGCTGATGGAAACGCCAAAGAATTGCCGAGCGATGGCTCCAGCGGTGCATCCAATAGAGTCCGAAATCGATAATAACGCCGACGCCGAGCACGCTCGCCCAGAGCGGCCATGTGCTGGGCCAAAGTCCGAGCGACAGCGCCGCTGCGCTAAGCGGGTAGATGAAATGCACGCTCGCCTGAATGAGGACCGCACCCATGAGATTATACTGGACGTCAGCCAAGAGATCGCCGTGGTTCTTGGTCCAGGCCTGCTGATATGGCGAGAGCCGCTCCAGTCCCCCAATCACAAGCACGCCGGCAAGCGTCAGAATAGGCAAAGCAATGGCGGCGCCCGGCGCGGCGGCCAGCGTTACGGCGCCAATGAATACGATCCCGATGACGAGCGGGTAGGCAAGATAGCGAACGGCAAGGCGCATTGGGATCTCCTCGCGCCCAAATTTGCCGGGACCGCCGCAAAATGCTTGAACGAAACAGCTACGCTTCGTCGAACTTCATCGCGCCCGTGATGGTGAGCGGGCTCGCGCCAAACATGCGCACGCAAGTGCGCGAGAAGTGAGCCGAGTCGGCAAAGCCGCCATGATGGGCGGCCTCGGTGAGCGACAATCCCTGGGCGATGCCGGTCATGGCGCGCCGGAGCTTCGACCAAAGCAGGAAAGACCGGATCGGCATCCCGATTTCATCGCGAAAAAGGTGCGCGGCGCGTGATTGCGAGAGATTGAGAGCGCGCGCGATTGCGCGCGCGTCAAGGGGCGCCTCGCTCTCGTGAAAAGCGGTGAGCGCCATACCAATGCGAGCGTCTCGGGTTGGCGCGATCTCTGCCGCGCCCAACAAACTGGCTAGTCGCTCGGCTGGATCGGCGTCTTCATCCGCGATCGAGGTTTCGACGATCGCGGCCAGTTCTGCTGCTTGGGCTGGGGAAAGGGCGTTGACCCGATCGCCGATCGCACGAGCGATCCGCTGCCCGGGTGCGCTGTCGGGATCGACGTAAAGAAAGCTGCTGGGATATGCCGCTGTCGCGCGATGGGACATGTTGGCGGGCGCAACAAATCCTTGGCCGTGATGTTCGCCGCTTGCGTCCACGAGCAGTGCGTGGGGGCCAGCGAATGCTTGAATGGCGTGGTGGCTATGAAAGCCATTGTCGCCCGCAGCACCCAGGAATGCCGCCCACCACGGCCCGATGCGTGCTGCGCCCCGCCATTTGGCGGACTTATTCATCGCGAAGCGCCCGTGCGAGAGCGATCTTGGCGCGGTAGACGCGCGTTTCGACCGCTTTGGTCGTCAAATTCAGCACGCGCGCAGCATCGTGATGGCTCATGCCGCTGATCGCCGTCAGCAGCAGAGGTTCTTTCAGACCCGCCGGCAAAGCTGCAATCGCGGAATCGAGCCGGGCAAGGTTGCGCTGCAAGGCTTCATCGCTTGCATTTGTTGCGGCGGCGATATCTGGGGATGTCTCGATGCTCTCAGCGCCAAAGAAGAAGCGCCGGACGGCGCGGCGGCGGGCCCAGTCGCGGCATTTGTTGAGCGCGATCCGCTTGATCCAGGCGGGGAATGGACGGTCCTTGTCATAGCGAGCAAGCGCAAGCCAAGCCGCAGCAAACGCTTCCTGGGTGAGGTCATAGGCTTCGTCGGCGTCGGCGACATAGGAGCGCACGAACCGATAGACCTTTTCCTTGTGACGGCGCACGAGCAGAGAAAATGCCGCCTCCTGACCGGCGAGCGCCGCGGCCACGAGCGATGCGTCATCGCTTTCGGGCGATGGGACGCTCATTGCGGCTCGGTGGTTAACGCCTCAACGACGGTGTCGTCGAAAATCGCCTTCTGCTCATCGTTCAAGACCTCGCGCATCGCAAACATGTGAGCGATGGTTTCGGTCTGCAGCCGTCCCATCGCGTCATGAAATCTCTCGACGGCGGCGGCCACCCTTGGACCGTTCTCGTGTTCTTCGCGGATCGCCGCGGCCAGTTCCGCGTTTGCGGAGCGCATCTCAAGCTCAAGCGCGTGCTTGCGGGCGGCGAACGCTTCTTCCAGCGTCTCGATTCTAGCCAGTTGATCGCCGCTTAAATCCAACCGGTGATGGACGACATCGTGCATGGTGGGGGCGGGCGCAGGCGCCAGCGCCTTCATGCCTAACCAGACCCCGCCAAAGCCTGCCGCCAGCGCCACCAAGGCCGTCACCAGGATGGCCCGAACCGAAAATCTCAACGATCATCCCCGAGCAAGGTTGAAGGCGCATAAGCCGCATGCACCGCAAAGGGTGAGAAGTCGCTCTCGGGACGGGCCGCCGCAGCGCCGCCGGCAAAGGCGCCGAAGGCGAGCATAACGGCCGCCAAGCCCGCCTGCCAGCGCCAGCTACGGGTTGGCCAGACGATTGTGCGCGCGGCTTCAATGCGCCCCCAAACTCTCGGCTCCAACTGATCAAGCTTGCGGTCAACGGGGCGTTCGCGAAGTGCAAGAAACAATCGTTCAAGATCGGCGGTCATGGTTGGGCACCCTGGTTTTATCTCAGATACGCGCCGGGAGCGAAAACCCCTCAATCGAAGGCCGTGAGGGATTTGCCGGGGGGCTGCGTAGACAATGGTGGGCGCCACCACCTTGGTTGGCATTTTCGATCGGGGCCGAGCCATGGCGGGGTACAGAACGGGGCTGCGCCGCGCGGCGCAATGGGCGCTCCTTGGCGGGCGCATAATAGCCGCGCGACTCTACAATTGGCTGCCCACGGAGCCCTATTTGAAGGGCGCATACGTCAGTTACGAAGCGGCGATGGCCAGTCGACGCGATGGGCGGATGGCGGGCTACGATCATCCGGAATTGATGACTGCCGAGCATGTTAATCGGATGAGCGTCATCCTGTCCTGGGACTACGCGATCTTGTTCTGGCTTGACCGCCTCCTGCCTCTTGTCGATCGGCTGATCGACGCAGGCGGACACGTTGGCACGAAGTATAGGGCCTTCCGGAGTGTCCTGGAGATTAAGCCTGATTTCGAATGGATCATACTAGAGATTCCCTCGGCTGTGGAACAGGGTCGGTTGTTGGCCGAACGTGAGGGGCTGGACTCGCTGCGGTTTGAAACCGAGGCGTGCGAGACGCCGCCCGCTGATTTGCTTCTGGCGTCCGGATTGCTCCAGTACTATCCAGGCGAGTTTTCGGTACTGCTGCGCCAATTGCCGAAGCTGCCGACCCATGTGCTTGTCAACAAGGTGGCCGTGCGCAGTGGGCGCGCGGTATTCACGATGCAAAAGATCGGCCCTTCGCGAGTGCCGTACCAGATTCGCGACCGCCAAGCTTTTCTCGATGATGTGCGGAGCTTGGGATACGAGATTGTGCACGAATGGGACATTCCCCAACTCGCGCATACCATTCCAACCCATCCTGAATTGGGCGCTTCGCAAAGCGCGGGATTCTACTTCCGGCGAACGGGCGCGTCGGCGCCCACGCCGGACCCTCGGCTCAAGGCCGAGAGCGCCGGTTGGTTTCGCGTGGATTAGCCCATGCCAAAAAACGCCAACAAATTGTGCGCACAGGCCTCGGTCTCGGCTCTGATCTGGGGTCGCCGCGATTTTTGCGAGGGGAGCTGGCGTATGCCGGCACGTCCACCGGCGTCGCCGACAACAAGCATTCCATGCGTTGTCCATCCGTGGGTGATGAATATGGGGACGATGCTGTGCCCCCTGTGCGGCATGGGTTTGTGATCTCAGCCCGCTGGTGCTGTCGCCTCGCCGCGCGCGGCGAGTATGGCCCGCAACAGCGCAAGGCGATGTGAGAGCTTGCCCCGCTCGACAAACGCCAGGGACGCATAAGCGCCGGCAAGCACAATGGCGCCGGCGAGCGTGTATTCCAGGGCGGACGCCGCCCATACCGCGTGGAGCGCCGCTGTCGTCGCCGCCGCGCAAATCGCACAAACAAGCGGCGGCGCAATGTTGAGAAAATAGTCCTTTGCCGATGCCCCGACGACATCCAGGTAAAGCGGGAAGCGCCGCACCGCGAACAGGAAATAGGAGACAGTGTAGGCGATGGCCACGGCCAGTGCGCTATGCAACGCGGCGAGGGGGAGAAGCACGACCCACACGATCGCGAACTCAGTCGCCAGCCGCAGGCGCCGCCCAGTAGCGCCGATAGCCAGCAACATCGATCCGCTAATGGCTAGGATGGATTGAAGGCATACCACCGGCGCAAGCGCTGTAAATATTGGTGCAGCCGGCAACCATTTACTCGAGAGAAACACTTCAAACAATGCAGCGCTTGTTGTCGCCGCCACGGCAAGCGCTGGGAATATGAGCGCGGCGACGATCCATGTGGCGACCAAGATGAGATCGCGCGTTGCGGCGCGATCCTCACGTATCATTACCATGCGGGTGAAGAGCGCATTCTGCAGAGGAAACGTCAAAAACTGCATGGGCAGAAAGGCGATGCGGCTCGCTAGCGAATACGCTCCGACAGCGCCAGCGCCAATCAGACGGCCAATGATCAAGGGATCAAGTTGACGAGAGAAAAAGGTGACAAGGCTGAGTGCGGCCGTGTCTCGACTGAAGCGGATATGGGGGCCGAGAAGGGCGAAATTCAATCGAAGCGCGGGACGAAATTGCGTTGTGCAAATCGTGATCACGGCTTTCAGGAGCCAATAGGTCAATTGCTGGGCGACAAGCGCCCATGCGCCGGTCCCGGCGAAGGCAAATGCCAAGGCGCTCGCGGTGCCGCAAATCGATGCTGTGAGTTCCGTGGCCGCGAGCGTACGGAATTGCTCGCGCTGCTGTAGCTCAGCGCTCGGCGTCGCAAGCGCCGCCTGCATCAAGGGGATTGGCGCCAAAACCAATATAATCGCGACGAGGCGGGGCTCCTGGAGCAGCCACCCTGAGGGCCACGCGATGGCAACAAGAAAAACCGATAGCGCCGCGCCGATTGCTGACAGGAACCAGAATGCGCTGGACCAGGTTGCGTGCTCGCGTCGATCAATGCGCACCAAGGTTTGACCCAGCCCTGCATCGCTGATCGCGGTCGTGAACCAGACAAAGGCGCCGGCCATCGCCACCAGGCCGAATTCCGCAGGGGACAACAACCGGGCAAGAACAGGAATAGCGACGAAGCTCGACACCGCCTGAAGCACACGGGCGGCGGTGAGTGCGGCGACATTGAGCGCGAATTTTCGAAGCACCAAGCGCTGCCTCCCCAAGAGCGGCGCCGAGAGCCTCCTGTAGCCGGCGTCGCTATGTCGATACGCTTGACGCAGCTGCGCGCCAAGTCGTGTCGTTCGAGCTGTAGTGGAGATCAGATGATGGAAAATAATGAACGTCGAATGGATCGACGCCTCGTCTTGGCGGGCGCCACGCTTCTCTTGGGCGGATTGGCGGTGGCGGGCATGCCGCTCGGGGCGCCCGGTATGGAATCGCCCGATGGCCGGCGCACCGCGTTCGATGTGATTGCCTTCAGCGAGAACGGGCGTTCCGTTTTTGCGCGGTACGCGCCGGGTTGAGCGGCGCCCCCGGCGACGGAGGTGAGCGAACCGCAAATGCGAGCACGACGCGCGGCCTAGAGAGGCCGTTTCCGCCTTGGTTGCCGAGAGGGTCGAGGCGCTGCGAGATCGTCGAGGATCGGGCAATCTGGGCGGTCGTCGCCGTGACACGCGTGCACCAGCCGCTTTAGCGTGCGTGAGACGGCGCGCATCTCCGTCATGCGCGCTTCCATTTCGGCCAAGTGCTTTGCTGCAAGGCGACGAACTTCACGCGAAGAGCGCCGACGATCGCGCCACAGCGCGAGCAGCGCGCCGACCTCTTCCAGGGAAAAGCCAAGGTCTCGGGTGCGGCGAACGAATTGGAGCATCGCCACTTCGTTGTCGCCGTAATCACGGTAGCCGTTTTCGCGTCGGTCGGCGGGCGCAATAAGGCCGACGCTTTCGTAATACCGGATCATCTTGGCCGATACGCCCGAGCGCTCGGCGGCCATACTGATGTTCACACTGATTTGGCCTACGAATTTTCCCTGTTGACCTTCCCATTGTGGGAAGGTTCAGGGTCAAGTTCAAGTGAAGACAGGGGCGCGAGTGTTCGCGCGAGTGAGTTATGATCATGCATAGCAAACACCATCAACACGGCCATGACGGCGCGTCGGCGCGGAACTGGGATCCGGTCTGCGGCATGACGCCAGATCCCGACACGCCGCACAGGCTGAGCCATGCAGGCCAGGATGTCTTGTTCTGCAGCGCCGGTTGCAAAGCGAAATTCGAAGCTGACCCCGACAAGTACCTGAAGCTCGCCGACCAACATGCGTGTTGCGCCAAGCCAGGCGACGAGGCGCCGACATCGCGCCACGCGCATGGTCACGGCGGCCCGCCCGTTGATCCAGCCGCCGTTCAAGCCGGCTCGAAATGGACCTGTCCGATGCATCCCGAAATTGTGCGTGACGGACCGGGCTCTTGCCCGATTTGCGGTATGGCGCTTGAACCGATGACGCCAAGCGTCAACGACGGCCCTAATCCAGAACTCATCGACATGACCCGACGCTTCTGGGTTGGCGCTGCGCTCGCGGCGCCCGTGCTCGCGCTTGAAATGGGTCGCCACTTTCTCGGCATCGATCATGTGGTGGCGCCGGCCTTGAACGCATGGCTGCAATTCGCGCTGGCGACGCCCGTCGTGGTGTGGGGCGGCTGGCCGCTTTTCGAACGCGGATGGGCGTCGCTCAAGACCCGTCATCTCAACATGTTCACGCTGATCGCGTTGGGGACAGGCGTGGCTTGGCTATACAGCGTTGTCGCACTGTTGGCGCCGTCTCTCTTTCCCGCGGAGTTCCGCGACGCCCACCGCATGGTGGCGGTCTATTTCGAGGCCGCCGCCGTCATCACCGTGCTGGTTCTGTTGGGCCAAGTGCTCGAGTTACAGGCGCGCGAGCGCACAGGCGGCGCCATTCGAGCGCTGCTTGATCTCGCGCCCAAGACAGCGCGTCGTTTGCGCGACGGCGAAGAGCAAGAGGTTCCGCTCGACCAGATCATCGTGGGCGACCGCGTGCGGGTGCGGCCGGGCGAAAAGATTCCCGTCGACGCCATCGTCATTGATGGGCGCTCGTCCATCGATGAATCGATGGTCACGGGAGAATCCATGCCGGTGACGCGCGACGTGGGCGCGCGGGTTATTGGCGGCACGCTCAACCAAACCGGCGCATTGGTCATTGAGGCCGATCGCGTCGGCGCCGACACCATGCTCTCGCGCATCGTACAGATGGTGGCGGAAGCCCAGCGGTCGCGTGCTCCCATTCAGCGTTTGGCCGATCAGGTGTCTGGCTGGTTCGTGCCCGCCGTGATTGTCGTGGCGCTATTGGCTTTCGTCGCGTGGTGGGTATGGGGTCCGTCGCCCGCGTTCTCTTATGGGCTCATAGCGGCAGTCTCGGTGTTGATCATCGCATGTCCCTGCGCGCTCGGTCTGGCGACGCCTATGTCGATCATGCAGGGTGTCGGACGCGGCGCGCGCGCTGGCGTGCTCATCAAGAATGCCGAGGCGCTCGAGCGTTTAGAAAAAGTCGATACGCTCGTGCTGGACAAAACCGGCACGCTGACCGAAGGCCGGCCAGCGGTGACCGCGATTCATACCGTCGATGGACGCGATTTGAACGAAGTGCTGCGTCTCGCCGCCAGTCTGGAAAATCGTAGCGAACATCCGCTGGGCGTAGCGATCGTGGCCGCCGCACGGGCGCGCGGTCTATCGCTGGCCGAGCCTACGGAGTTCGACTCTCCCACCGGCAAAGGCGTCGTCGGCGTGGTCGAGGGACGAAAACTTGCGATCGGAGCTGAGCGATATCTAAGCGAACTCGGACTTCATGCGTCCAGTCTCAGGGCGCAGGCCGAGACGCTACGGCGCGAGGGGGCGACATCGATCTATGTCGCTATCGACAATGAGATCGCCGCAGTGCTCGCTATCGCCGATCCCATTAAGTCGACGACGGCGGCCGCCCTCGACGATCTACGCGCCCAAGGTCTGAAGCTTGTGATGCTGACGGGCGACAATCGCACCACCGCTGAGGCGGTGGCGCGAGGGCTAGGCATCGAACACGTTGAAGCCGAAGTGTTGCCGCAGGACAAGTCACGCATTGTGGAGCGGCTGAAACGGGACGGGCGAGTTGTGGCGATGGCGGGTGACGGGGTCAACGACGCGCCGGCTCTTGCCGCAGCGGATGTTGGCATCGCCATGGGTGGGGGCACGGATGTGGCGATCGAGAGCGCTGGCGTTACGTTGCTGCATGGCGATTTGGGCGGCATCGTCCGCGCGCGCATCATTTCACGAGCGGTGATGCGCAATATTCGCCAGAACCTCTTCTTCGCCTTCGCCTACAACGTGGCGGGCATTCCGATTGCCGCTGGGGCGCTCTATCCGTTAACCGGCGCACTGCTTTCGCCCATGATCGCGGCTATGGCCATGGCGCTCTCTTCGGTGTCGGTCATCGCCAACGCGCTGCGCCTTGGTTCTTTGCGGGTCTAAGCGGCTTTGATGAATGAGGCGAAGCGGCGGTTTGTGGCCGTCCGCTCACGACTTTGGGTGAGGCGATGTGCGGCGCGAAGACTAACCGCCGCGCCATCAGGTGCGGGCTCGATTCTCACGCGCAAGGTGTGTATTCTAAAGGGGCGCTCAAACTATGGTTGCCGATCCAACTGATTTGCCCGAAGCTCTAGTGCGGTGCGCGCTCCAAGAGGGCTTCGATAAGATCCGCGCTTACATCCGATCCAAAGTCGCCAATCCAAATGATGCCGATGAGGTGTTGCAGATTTTCTGCACCCGCGCTTTGGAGCGCGTCGGCGATCTCAAGGAAGGCGCTGCGGCGCGCGCTTGGTTGTCGCGTGTGCTAGCGAGCACGATCTCCGATCATCATCGTGGTTTGGCGCGGCGCAGGGCGCGCGAAACGCCTGCGGACGAGGCGTATTTGAGTTCTCTCACTGCCGAGACCGATGCAGATCGCGGTGCCTGCCTGTGTTTGCTGGCGCTGGTGGATGGTCTGTCGCAAGAGGACGCCGCGCTGATCAGGAGTATTGACGTCGAAGACCAGGACCGAGCGAGGATCGCGGCGGCTCTGGGCCTTACTCTGAATGCCCTTAGTGTGCGGCTGCATCGCGCACGCACCCGGCTGCGGGCGCTGATCTTGAGGCTCTGCGCAGCGTGCATCAAGCACGGCTTTGACGATTGCGGGTGCCCTCCTCTCGGGTGGCGAACGTCGCGAGGTGCGAAGGGCAAGTGTTGACGCAAACATCCGCGGCGCGGCGACCTTGAGTTGAGACGGCGGCCAGGCCCGTGGCGGCGACACAAGACGCAACGGGATTTTGGCCGCTAAGGCCAATCCAGGCGCGAAGGGGCGCTCGCTGTAATAAAAAACGGGTGGCGGCGTCCTTTCCTAAAAGGGGCTCCGGACGCGATTGATGAATCCCAGATTGTCTATGACAACGCACTCTGACGGGGGCGTAGGCCGAGCGTGCATTGCGACACAGCCTGCTCGGCGCGCCCGTCTTTCTTATTTTGGTTCCGATTTTGAACAGAGTCG
Source organism: Caulobacterales bacterium (assembly GCA_017303355.1). Classification (GTDB taxonomy): domain Bacteria; phylum Pseudomonadota; class Alphaproteobacteria; order Caulobacterales; family Aquidulcibacteraceae; genus Vitreimonas. The sequence goes on from JAFLCU010000010.1 coordinate 59,673, forward strand.
GCGCGCGCACTCAGTCTTCGTCCACGCCGCGCAGCAATTCCTCGCGTACGATCACGTCGAAGCGGGATTGCTGGTCGGAATCGAGCACGGCGCGCATCTCAAAGACGTGTGCGATGGCCTCGTGCTGGGTCTGACTCATGGCGGAGTGAAAGCGGTCAATCGCACCGGTGAGGCGGTCGCTTTGGGCGTGATCTTCCGCCACGGCGGCGGCGATGTCGCGGGCGGCCGCACGCAGTTCGGCGTCAAGCGCTGCTTTACGCGTGGCGTAGCTGGCTTCAATCTCCTCCAGGCGTCGGTCTTGCTCGGGGGTGAGATCGAGTTCGCGATGCACGGCTGCATCAAGCGTATCTCGATGAGTCTCCGACCGTGTGAGCGCCGCACCGACAAAAACGCCGCCAAGTCCTGCCCCGAACCCGGCGAGAGCGGCCAGAGTGAGCACTCTCCAAGTTTTCATCATGATCTATCGCCCGAGCGCCGTGGCGGGCGCATAGGGCTGATCGAGCGCAAACGGTCCAAGCGCCGCCGTAACCGATGCTGCGGCGGTCGATACGCCAATGGCCGAGCTGATCAAAAAGACAAAGGCGCAAACGCCCGCGACAGCGCTGCTGGCGCTGGCGTTCGCGCGGGACCGCGCGCGCGCATCAATCCGGGCCCAGACATCGCTTTCCAGTCCGTCCAATGCTGTGTCGATGTCCACCCGGCCCAAAGCGGCGAGTTTGCGATCAAGGTCGGTCAGGGAAGCCTCCAGGCGATCACGCTTTTCTATACGCGCGCGGCGGCGCGCGCCCTGGGTAGAGCTAGCCCATCGGGCTCCGCCAGAGCAAGGACGAGACACCCAAGGCGCAAATGCAGGGACTTGATCCAAAGCAAGGCACGGATGCAAGCTAGACGCGACCTTGTCATAGTGCCGCGCTCTTGGCGGCCAGCGAGGCGGTCATGAAACCCATTTCGGCTCAGCCTTCAGTGCTGTCGGGGCAGGCCCGCTCCCCGCTGCGCCGCGTCGCCTTCATCGGTGGTTTCGACGACCTGATTGCGCGCGCCCAGAGGGGTGATCGGACAGCGTTCAGCCAGCTCATGAGCGCCCATAAAGATGATCTCTTTCGCTTCGTGCGCCGCCGCGTCGCCGACGCCGACGGGGCAAGCGATGTCGTTCAAGAAGCCTTCGTCGCGGCCTGGGGCGCAATGGCGAGCTTCGATCCAGAGCGTTCATTCAAGACCTGGCTCCACGCGATCGCGTTGAACAAATGCCGGGACGCAGCGCGACGCGCCGCGACCCGCCGAACCTTCTGGGGCCAGTGTCCTGATGGCGACGACCTGCGCGTCGCCGACGAGCGGCCCTCGCCCGAGGCGGAGACGATAAGCCGCGAAGAAGTGCGCATACTGCGCCAGGCGCTGGCGACCTTGCCCGAACATCTCCGCGAGGCGCTGATGCTGACAGCCGTCGACGGTCTATCGCAAGCGGCCGCTAGTGCAACGCTCGGCTGCTCAATCAAATCGCTCGAATATCGCGTGCATCGGGCGCGCGAATTGCTCGCAAGCGAGATGGCGCGCCGCGCGACGCCGCAGCGCTAGCTTTGGCCCTGAAGGCATGGGACAAATCGCACGCTTGAGGCGGCCGTGAAGATGGGTCCCATTCTTACAATCAATTGCGGCTCATCGAGCGTGCGCGTGGCTTGCTTTGAAGCCGATGTCGTGTGGCGCGCCCATTTCAGCGGCATTGGGCGCGAGGACCCGCAACTCACAATCGGGCGCGCGGGCAAAATGAAAACGATTGAACCATCGCGCGCCGGCGATCATGGCGAGGCGCTTGAAGCGCTTTTCAACGCCTTGCCGCCGATTGCGCCTAACGCCATCGGCCACCGTGTGGTCCATGGCGGCGCCGACTTTGTGGCGCCCACTCTGCTTGAGGGCGGGGTCGAGGCAAGGCTTTTGGACTTTACCGCCATGGCGCCCTTGCACCAAAGCGCCAACCTTGCGGGCGTCGCTGCGGCCCGGGCGCGCTGGCCCGACCGCCCGCATGTCGCCTGCTTCGACACCGCCTTCCACGCCAATCTACCCAAGGCGGCGGCGATGATGGCGCTGCCGCGGGAATTCTTCAACGCTGGCGTACGCCGCTTCGGTTTTCATGGACTGTCGATTGTTTCGATTTTGGCGGCGTTGCAAAGCGAGGGTGTCGACATTAGCCGCGAGCGCATCGTCGTCGCGCACCTGGGCGCCGGCGCATCGATGACGGCGATCGAAGGCGGGCGCAGCATCGAGACATCAATGGGGTTCTCAACTGTTTCGGGCTTGCCGATGGCGACGCGGAGCGGAGACATCGACCCGGGCGTTGTGTTGCACCTGCTGCGCGCCGGCCGCTCTCTTGAGGACGTCGAGGATCTTCTCAATCGCCGATCAGGATTGCTCGGCCTTTCGGGCGTGAGCGCAGATATGGCCGAATTGTTGGTTTCGCCAGACTCCCGCGCCGCGGAAGCGGTGGAACTCTTCTGCCGGACGGCCCGGCGCTGGTTTGCGGGCCTCGCGGGCATTCTCGGCGGCGTCGACCGGGTGGTGTTTACCGGCGGCATTGGCGAGAACGCGCCCCGCGTGCGCGCGGCCATCTGTGAAGGTCTGATCTTTATGGGGGTCGACCTCGATCAGGCGCGCAACGAGGCGGGCGCGGGGGTGATTTCGCGCGACGGCGCGCAAGTCATCATCGAGGCGCGCGTCGCCGACGAAGAAGCCGTCATCGCATCTCGGGCGCCCAGCGTCTGGCGCTGGTCGTGCCGTTGGCGCTGCTGATGATCTTTGGGCTTCTCTATGCGCTCTTCCGCTCAGCCAAGGACGCGGCAATTGTTTTCTCCGGCGTGCCGCTGGCATTGACCGGCGGCGTGCTCGCCTTGCTAGCGCGTGGATTGCCGCTCTCGATCTCGGCGGGGGTGGGCTTCATCGCGCTTTCAGGTGTGGCGGTGTTGAACGGCGTCGTCATGCTCTCCTTCATCCGCTCGCTGCGTGCGGAGGGCAGTTCTGTCGAAGACGCCATACGTGAGGGCGCGCTGACGCGGTTGCGGCCTGTGCTGATGACCGCCTTGGTCGCCAGTTTGGGTTTCATCCCGATGGCGTTCAATGTCGGCGCCGGCGCCGAGGTGCAACGGCCTTTGGCGACGGTGGTGATCGGCGGGATTATCTCCTCGACCATCCTCACCCTGCTGGTGTTGCCCGCGCTCTATCGCCTGGTTCATCGCGACGCAGAGCAAGAACTCGAAAGCTGGGAACAGACCCCGGTCGCTCCGACCGGAACGGGAGGCGCCTCGTGACCGATCAGCCGCCGCTCGCCGCGCAGCGCGCGGCCTGGGAACGATGGAACGCGGAGACGCGCGAGCAGCGCTTGGGCGAAGTGAGCACCGATCAACGCGATTACGTCGTGGCCTGGCTTCAGCGCTTGGGCCGCACCGATCTCGATATCATCGATGTCGGTTGCGGAGCAGGGTGGCTCTGTCCCTCGCTTGTTAACTTCGGCCGGGTGACTGGAACCGACTTCTCGGCAGACGTTCTGGCGCGCGCGCAAGTGCGGATGCCGGAGGTGCGCTTTGTCGCCGGCGATTTTATGAGCCTGCCGTTTGAGGCGTCCTTAATCGACGTTGTCGTTTCGCTCGAAGTGCTCTCCCACGTCGCCGATCAACCCGCGTTCGTGGCCAAGCTTGCGCAGCTCTTGCGGCCCAGCGGCATGCTGATGCTGGCGACACAAAACCGCCCGGTGCTGGAGCGATTAAATCGCGTGCCGCCGCCCGAGCCAGGCGCAATTCGCCAATGGGTGGATCGCGATGAACTCAATGCGCTCTTGTCGCCTCACTTTGATGTGTGGGAGCTCAACGCGATTACGCCGCGCGCCAATCGTTTTCCCTGGAAGCTTGTTTCCAACAACAAAGTGGACAAAGCGCTGAAGGCGTTGTTCGGCGAGGGCCCAAAGCGTTTCAAGGAACGTCTTGGCTGGGGCTGGACGTTGATGACGCTGGCGCGCAAGCGCGACCTTTAGGCTGAGAATGATAAAAGCAACACCCGAAACAATAGCGCCCACACATGCTCGTGACGCCGATAAACGGCACGTTCGACGATCTTCGGGACCGCCCTGCAAGCATGACGGAAACGGAGCGCTGGGCGTTAGGGGATGCGCTATACAAACAGGGCTCGAAGGGCGTTATTTTCACGCCCAACGAACATCCTCGCGTGCGAGCCATCACCGTATTCAACGCCGATGTGTTGGGTTCATCGGCTCAGGCCGCCCACTATCGCTTTCTTTGGGATGGCGTAGCGATCCGCACAATTTATGATTTTTCGGATGGAACGGAAGTCACGCGTGACGAGCTTCTGGTCGAGTCCGGCGCGCGCGCAGCGGCATAGGTGATCCCACATGCGCGTCGCCAACGGTGTGCGACTCTATTCGGCATCGGACCTCGTGAATTACATGGGGTGCGATCACGCGACGCTGTTCGATCTGCGCCAGCTCACGCAGCCGGTGGAAATTCCGACAGACGATGCCTACACGGTGTTGCTCCAGGAAAAAGGCCTAGAGCACGAGCGCGCCTACCTTGAATCGCTGCGTCGAGAAGGGCGAAGCGTTGTTGAGATTCCGTCGGCTGACGACGTAACGACGCGTGCGCGCTTGACAGTGGAGGCTTTGAAGGCCGGCGCCGATGTCATCTATCAAGGGGCCCTTCTGGCGTCGCCTTGGCACGGGTATTCGGACTTCCTTCTGCGTCGGGATGGCGTTGCGTCCACGCTCGGCGCTTATGCCTACGATGTCGCCGACACCAAGCTCGCTCGCCAGGCCAAACCCAAGCACGTCTTGCAGCTCTGCGTTTACGCGCATTTGCTTCGTACTATCCAGGGTGTGGCCCCGCCGCTGTTGCTTGTGGCGCTGGGCGGGGGTGGTCGTGAAGCAGTTCGCGGTGCGGATGTCGTCGCATACTACGAGTTTGCGCGTCGGCGCTTCGAAACGTTTGTCGCGGACCCACCAGCAATCACGACACCGGAGCCGTGCGGCCATTGCACATTCTGCCGTTGGCGAACGCAATGCGACGGCGACTGGGATCGCAACGATCACCTTTCGCTGGTCGCCAATATCTCAAAGGTCCAGCGCGGAAAGCTCGCCGCGGCAGGCATCGAAAAGATGGCCGCGCTCGCTGTCGCTCCGCCGGACCTCACCGTGGATATCCGTGGTGATGTACTCGCCCGTCTGAAGACACAGGCCCGCTTGCAGACAGCACGTCGCGCCACGGGTGATGCTGAGGTCGTGATAGCGCCACGGGTGGCCGGTCGGGGTTTTGATCGCTTGCCGCCGCCGGCTGTTGGGGATCTCTTCTTTGATATTGAAGGTGATCCACTATTTGAAGGCGGTCTCGAATATCTCTTCGGGCTGTTGCGCCTAGAAGACGGCGAGGAGCGCTTTCAGGCGTTTTGGGCGCATGATCGGGTCGCCGAGAAGGCGTCCTTTGAAGCTTTGATCGACGCGATTGTTGAGCACCTCGCGGGCCATGCCACAGCCCATGTCTATCACTACGCCTCGTACGAGGAGAGCGCGCTCAAGCGTCTCGCCATGTTTCATGGCACGCGCGAAAAGGAGGTGGATGACCTTTTGCGCGGAGGTAAATTGGTCGATCTCTTCCGCGCCGTGCGCGAAGGCATTCAGGTCGGTGAACCGCGTTATTCCCTAAAGAACGTCGAAACATACTACATGGACGCCTCGCGCGCAGGCGACGTCACGACCGCGGGCGACAGCATCGTCATGTACGAGCGGTGGCGCCGGCTGGGTGATGCGTCGATATTGCAGGAAATCCTCGCCTATAACGAGATCGATTGCCGCTCGACCATGCGCTGCCGTGATTGGCTGCTCGAACGCCGACCCGCCGATGCGGTGTGGCGTTCGGATGTGGGTGTCGCGCCTGACACGCCGGAGAAGCAGGCAAAGCGCGCTGAGACCGACGCGAAGACCGTGTCGCTGGTGAACGAGCTCGTCGCCTGCGTCGATGAAGACAAGTCTTGGCGTCAGCTTGTGGCCCACATGCTGGAATTCCACCGGCGAGAGGCCAAGCCAGCGTGGTGGGCCCAATTTACCCGCGCCGAGTTCAGCGAAGAGGAGCTCATCGATGATGCTGAATGCATCGGCGCTATGGAGCGCACGGATACGCCGCCTTGGGCCGACAAAAAGTCGACAGTGTTCGAGTTCTCCTTTCCAGCGCAGGATTTCAAGTTTCGCGTCGGCGACGAACCGGTGCGATCGGAGACACTTGAGCCCGCGGGCGAAATCGTGGCGCTCGACGAGGACACGCGGACGATCGCGCTGAAGCTCGGTCCGAAGCGCTCTTCGTTGGGCGGGCGTTTGTCGATCATTCCCAAGGGACCGGTCGGCGATCAAGTATTGCGCGACGCGATTTATCGTTTTGCCAGCGCCCTCGCTGCCAACCAAGCACGGTATTCAGGACTCATTGATATTATGCGCGCGATCGCGCCGCGTTTTCGCACACGCACTGACCCAGTAATTGTCAGGCCGGACCGCGATGTGATTGATGAGGCGATTGCCGCAATAGGTGATCTCGATCAATCGTATATGCTGGTCCAAGGCCCACCGGGCGCAGGCAAAACCCATCTAGCCTCTCACGCCATCATCGAACTCATTCGCGCGGGCAAACGAGTGGGCGTCGCCTCTCACTCGCACAAGGCGATCAATGCTTTGCTCTCGGCCGTAGAAGGGCGGGCCGAAGAGTGCGCCTTCACATTTCGCGGCGTGAAGAAGTCGTCGAACGAGCGGCAATTCTTCGAAAACGGCAAGCACATCGCAAATACACTGGACAATGACGAAGCGACCAATGGCGGTCACCAATTGGTTGCTGGGACCGCTTGGCTGTTTGCGCGCCCCGATCTCGATCAGCGCATCGACTATTTATTTATCGACGAGGCGGGGCAGGTCAGTCTCGCGAACGTACTGGCTATGGGAGTCTGCGCGCGCAACATCGTGTTGGTCGGCGATCAAATGCAGCTTTCTCAGCCGATCCAAGGGGATCATCCCGGCGGGTCCGGCCGATCAGCGCTTGAGCATCTCCTGGGGGATGCAGCAACGGTGCCCCCCAATCGAGGCGTGTTCCTGCCAGAAACCCGCCGCATGCATTCGTCCATCTGCCGGTTCATCTCCGATGCGGTGTATGATGGAAGATTGCATGCTGACGCGGACGCCGATCGCCAGCGCCTCGTTGTTGACGTCGCTATGGATCCCGATGCTTTGGCGCCGGTTGGTTTGCGTTTTGTCGATGTGATCAGCGTTGGTTGCGCGCAGCGCTCTGCCCCGGAAGCGGAGCGGCTAAAGCGGACCTATGATGCGTTGATTGGCCAGCGCTGGATCGATCGTGACGAAGTCGAGCACGAACTGGGCGTGGGGGACGTTCTTGTTGTCACGCCCTACAACATGCAGGTCAATCTCTTGCAATCTGTTCTGCGCGCTGGCGCCAGAGTAGGCACGGTCGACAAGTTCCAGGGCCAGCAAGCGCCAGTGGTGCTGATTTCGATGACAACGTCATCGGGCGAGGATCTACCTCGCAATATTGAATTTCTCTACAGCAAGAACCGGCTGAACGTCGCGATCAGTCGGGCGCGTTGTTTGGCGGTTGTGTTCGCGAGCCCGCGTTTGCTCGAAATCAGTTGCAACACTGTGGCGCAGATGAAGCTCGTGAACACCTTGTGCTGGGCCAAGCTCTATTCGGAGACGAACTAAATCAGCGATCGCGCCCGTCTTTGTTAAGCTTCGCAACGGCGGTCGATTCGGTGTGGTTGCTGGTGCCTGCGCGAAAGTCGAAGGAGGTGCAAAATGGTGCGGTTGTTGGTCGTCGATACCGAGACCGGTGGCATCGATCCGGAGACGCACTCCATTCTGTCTTTTGCGGGCGTCGTTTGGAATGACGGGGAGATTGAGGCTGAGCTCGACCTAAAGGTCGTAGAGCCTCTGCTCGCGGTGACCGTGCAGGCAATGCAGATAAACCGCATCAGTCTGGTTGATCACGCTGTCGGCGCGGTGACACCGCAAGAAGGGGCCAAGAAATTGGCGACGTTCTTGCGCAAACATTTTGGAGCCGAGTTGAAGGCGGGCAGCAAAGTCGCCTTGGCCGGGCACAATGTCGGGTTCGATATTGGCTTTCTGAAGCGGCTGTGTCGCTTGGGCGGCGTCTCGTTTAACGAGCTGTTCTCCCATCGAAGCTTGGACACGTCGAGCATCCTCCGTTTCATGGGATTGGCTGGGCGTGCGCCCCTACAGGGCGCTGGCCTTGAAGAGGCGCTGCAGCACTTCCAAATCGTCATCCCAGAGCCATTGCGACACACAGCTTTAGGCGACGCTCGCGGAACGGCGGAGCTCTTAAACAAGCTCATCAGTCTGGAACGGGTGGTAGACGAGCAGGACAAGCGTCCGAACACAACGGCGCGAGGAGCGTCACGTCCGCGCGCCAAACCTGGCGCTAAGAAGGCCACGGCGCCCGCAACCACGATTGCACGCCGGACGAGACGCTAATGTCTTCACAAGGCGCGAGTTAAGTCATGGACGGTCTGTCGAAGCTCTCCGACTACGACATCTTCGGATATTTGGCGCCTGGCCTCGTCTTGCTAGTCGTGTGTGACCTGACGTTCGGCACAACAGTGTTCGCGAACGGGATGACCGTCACGACAGGCGCGCTTGTTGTCATAGCGTCCTATGTGATTGGGCATGCCACGGCCGCTGGAGCAGCGTTCTTCTGGGACCGAATTCTGGTTCGCGGCCTGATGGGAATGCCCACCGAAATCCTCATGCGTAAGCGCGTGAAGGGTGGGTTCGCTTGGCGGAAGTGGTTTTTCAGCGGCTTCTTCGATCCCCTTCCTACGGAAGTGCGAAAGCGGGTGCTATCTCGCGCAGGTTTCACGGAGGAGGAGTTTGACGAGGCTCCGAACGATAATTGGGGGGAGCGGGTCTTCGCGCGTGCGTGGCCCATCATCAAACGGGATCCAGTACCGTACGGCAGAATGGAATCCTTCCTTCGCCTGTACGGCTTTTGTCGCAATATTAGCTTCGTCGCGTTCGTGGTTGCGCTGATATTTTTGATCTATCCGTCGGCGTCGTTCGGCCTTCCCGCCAACAGTCCGGTACCTGCGCTTGCGGCGCTGCTGATTTCTCTTGTGATGTTTCACCGCTATCTGAAATTCCTGCGGCTCTATAGTTTCGAGGTCTTTTCGACTTATGCGGAGCCTGCACTTGTTGCGGGCGGCGGACCTACGGGCGGCTGAAGTCTGTCAAAAACGCGGGAACGCCGATGGTCGCGAGTAATCTCCGGCAACGCCGCCTGATTTCGGGCTCTGCTTAGGGAGGGCTTGAAGTTTGGGAGCTGCTTGGCGTGGCTCAACGCCTGTCGGGCTGAATGAAAAGGCAATAACTTCAAATGGATGCGAGATTGGAATTAGTGGCGCCAAGGTAACGAATGGCGATACCTTAGGTACACTAATTCGATATTAATAAGAAAAAGAGTACATAAAGTATCGTTTCGTGATACATTGCCGGTGTGAAACCGGACCATCACCCACCGCACGCCCGCGCCTACGTGGACGACCTGGCTGCCTCTGGCCGTCACCATTTCACGTCGGCGGACGCTCAAAAGGCGCTTGGCGTGTCGCCAGCGGCAGCAAAACTCGCCCTGGGCCGCCTGGCCAAGCAGAAGCTTGTGGCCTCTCCGGCACGCGGCTTCTACGTGATCGTGCCCCCAGAGTATCGCGCGCTCGGGTGCCTCCCCGGTGACCAATTCATCCCGGCGCTCATGCAATGGCAGGGGCTCTCTTACTATGCCGGCCTCCTGTCGGCGGCTCAGTATTATGGCGCGGCGCACCACGCGCCGCAGGTGTTTCAGGTGCTGCTGCCGCGGCGGCGTTTAAATATCACGTGCGGCGCCGTGCGTGTGGCCTTCTACTCTCGCCGCAACCTCTCCGCTGTCGCGACGCGCTTGTTCAATACGCCCCGCGGTACGATCGCCGTCTCAACGCCTGAGGCGACGGCGATTGATCTCGTCGGCTATCATCATCATGTCGGCGGCTTCGACAACGTCGCCACGGTCCTCGCCGAACTTGCAGAACAGATCGATGCAGCCAAGCTGGTGGACGCCGCGCGGACGGCGCCGCTGCCTTGGGCGCAGCGTCTGGGCTATTTGCTGGATCACATCGGCGTGGGCGATCGGGCAGGGCCGTTGCGCGACTATGTGAAAGCACTCGCACACGATTATGCGCCGCTTCTGTCGTCGGCGGACTCGGTAGAAGCTGAACGCGACACGAACTGGAAGCTCTTCGTCAATGAGCGCGTGGAGGCTGAGGTTTGATCCCGCGCGACTACATCACCGCCTGGCGCAAGAACGCGCCCTGGGTGCAAGACATCCAAGTCGAGCAGGACCTGGTCATCTGCCGAGCGCTCGTTGCGATTTTCTCCCATCCTCTCTTGTCGAAGGCGCTCGCCTTCCGAGGCGGCACCGCGCTCTACAAAATCTTCCTCAAGCCGGCTGCGCGTTATTCTGAGGACATCGATCTGGTGCAGGTCGAGGCAGCACGCGCCGGGCCCATAATGGACGCGCTGCACGAAGTGCTTGATCCATGGCTAGGCAAGCCGACCTTCAAGCAAAGCGAAGGCCGCGTCACCTTCTTCTATCGCTTTGAGTCAGAAGGTCAGCCGCCGATCAAGCTCCGGCTCAAGGTCGAGATCAACACACGAGAGCACTTCACTGTCTATGGTCTGGCGACGCAGCCCTTCGCCGTAGACTCGCCCTGGTTCAAGGGCGAGTGCGCAATTCTCACCTACGAGTTGGACGAACTGCTCGGCACCAAGATGCGCGCACTGCACCAACGCCGGAAGGGACGCGATCTTCTGGACCTTCATCTCGCCCTGAAAAGCGGCGCCGCCGATCCGGCGCGCATTGTCGAGGCGTTTCGTCGTTACATGGACGAGGAAGGCCATCCGACGACGCGCGCGATGTTCGAGAAGACCTTCGCCGGTAAGCTCGACGATCCGGTGTTTCGCGCCGATATCGCCCCGCTCCTGGCGCCGGGCTACGAGTGGGACATAGATGCAGCCGCCGACAATGTGCGCACGCGACTGATCGAAATTTTGCCAGGCGATCCCTGGAAGGGAGACGGCAAGCCGAAGGCGTGACGAGCCGTTGCAGTTTTCCGCGCGGGAAACGTCGGGAAACGGCGGGAAATCATCGCTTCGGTGACGCGACCGCAACGACATGGTGGTTGGAGCCATTGCGCCGTGGAGCGCATCTTGGACGTGGGGACTTCGAGGCACTCGCCACACTGCGCTGGATGCAGGCTGCGGCGGGCGACGACGGGTAAGAGCATGACGAGGACGACTTAAACCCGTTCACCGTTGCTTGTCGGTGCGGCGCTGAAACTCCTCGCGCGCCAGCTGCCTGCCGATCCGCTGGGCGAGCTCCTTCAGTTTCTCGTAAGCCTCCGGCGCGTGTGCCGCGAGGTCTGAGGTCTTCGGAAGCACCGAGGGGTCGGGCTCCCCGCTGTCTCGATCAGTCGCCACAATCGGTTCTAACGGGAGAGCCACACGCCGGAAAAGTCCGGAAAAGGGTTTGAGCCTTCAAGGCCCGTCCTTAGGTGGCTCCTGGGCGACCAAGCTTCGATTCCAGTCCTGAAGCACGCTAAACACCTGGTCCCAGGCCCGGAATTCGGCCAATTCGGGGTTCAAACAATTATCGTCGCGGCCCACCATTTCCACACGCGCTGCAATTGATCTCGCGCAAGGACGGCGAGGCGATCTCGTTGGTGCAATGGCGCGCGAACGCTTCGGGTTCGCTGTCGTTACGGCAGGGATCGCGCCATGAGCCACGAGCATTTTGACGTTTTGATTGTCGGCGCCGGCATCTCCGGCGTGGGCGCGGCGTGGCATCTGAAGCACCAATGTCCGGACAAGAGTTTCGCGGTGCTCGAAGCGCTGGAGAGCTTCGGCGGCACGTGGCTGATGCACAAATATCCCGGCGTGCGCTCGGATAGCGATCTCTACACGTTCGGGTATCGCTTCAAGCCGTGGCTCGGCGCGCCGATCGCGACGGCGGACGAAATCCTCAGCTACATGAGCGAGGTGATCGAAGAAAACGATCTCGCGTCGCACATTCGTTATCAGCACAAAATCGCCTCCGCCTCGTTCTCGCGCAAAACCAATCTGTGGACGCTGGAGGTGGTGCGCACTGATACGGGCGAGCGGCGCGTCTTCACCTGCAATTTCCTCTGGATGTGCCAAGGGTATTATCGCCACGCCGAAGGCTACACGCCCGATTGGCCGGGGCTGAAGGATTACAGAGGGCGGGTCATCCATCCGCAAACTTGGCCAGAGGACGCCGATCTCGCCGGCAAGGAAGTGCTGGTGATTGGCTCGGGCGCGACAACCGCCACCGTCGTTCCCGCCATTGCCGGCGAATGCAAACACGTGACGGTGCTGCAGCGCTCGCCGACCTATTTCATTCCAGGCCGCAACATCAACGAACTCGTCGATCTGCTGCGCCAGATCGACGTGGACGAGACCTGGATTCACGAAATCGCGCGCAAGAAAATTCTGTTCGACCAGGATCAGTTCACGCGCCGCTCATTCGACGAGCCGGAAACGTTGAAGGAAGAATTGCTGACGGGCGTGCGGGCTTTCGTCGGGCCAGATTACGACATGACGCATTTCACGCCGCACTATCGGCCATGGCGGCAGCGCATCGCCTTCGTGCCAGATGGCGATCTCTTCCAAGGCATCGCCGCCGGCAAGGCCACGATGGTGACCGATGAGATCGACCGCTTCACCGAAAGCGGCGTGCTGCTCAAGAGCGGCAAGGAGGTGAAGGCCGACGTCGTCATCACGGCGACGGGTTTCAATCTCAGCGTCCTTGGCGACATTCCGTTCAGCGTCGACGGTGAGCCAGTGAATTTCGCCGACACGGTCACCTATCGCGGCATGATGTTCACTGGCGTGCCCAACATGGTCTGGGTGTTCGGCTATTTCCGCGCCAGCTGGACATTGCGTGTCGATCTGCTCGGCGATTTCGTGTGCCGCTTGCTGAAGCACATGGACGAAAAGGGCGTGCATCGCGTCGAACCCGCGATCCCGGCCGGTGACGCAGGCATGGCGCTGTCGCCCTGGATTGATCCGGAGAATTTCAATCCGGGCTATCTCATGCGCAGCATGCATCTTCTGCCGAAACGCGGCGCCAAGCACGAATGGCAGCACACGCAAGATTATTGGCGCGAGAAACAAGAAATTCCCGCGATCGATCTTGACGGCGCGGAATTCCGCTACGGTTAATCGGTGACGCGTTTAGTGCTGTGCGCTCAGTTCGGGGCGCCTGTGATTGGCGCGGCTAGGGTCGCATGCCTAATTCCAGATAGCTCTGCGACCCGAATGTGAGCCGGAGCGGCTCGCCCGCATCGGCGACGGTTTCATCGCTCACGTCGCGGCCCGTACCATAATTGATTTGTAGGTCTCGACTGCGCGGCGCGCCAATCAGCGCGATGATGCGGCTGCCGCGCTCGATGCGGCGTCCCATCAATGTGTCGCTTTCGAATGCTAGCGTATGTGCGCGGCCCGGCGTCAACAGACGACGCTGGGTGCGATCGGCCATGTGACTGGCGCGCGCGAGATACGAGGCGAGATGGATGTATTCGCCATCCTCGCGTTGCTCGAACAGCGTCACGCTGAGATCCACGTCGCGCTTGTTGATGGTGATGTTCAAACTGCCCGCGAACGTGCCAACGAACTCGGTGCGGCGTTCGAACGGCGCGCTAGCGAACGTCAAGGCGTTGCGCGTGTCGAGTTCGTCGAATGAGCCCTCAAAGTCGACATCGCTACGGTCCGCGAAATCGACCATCAATTCAGGCCCGTCGCCGGAAGCGGCGGTCCTGCTGAGCGCATAATTGTCGCCGTCGCGGTTGTTGGTGAGGTGCAGCCGTAACCGCTGGGTCGCCATGGCTTCCAGGCTTGTCGCATGGCGCCAACGATTGGTCCCCATCACTTGAAAGTTGATGCGATCACGCAGCAGTTCCGGGAGTGGCGTGCTGCGGAACACGTGATCGAACCATTGTAAACGGATTGCTTGCAAATCAAGGCGCGCAACCTCATCGATGTCGTGGCCCGCGATGCTGGCTTGAACGCCTGTCGTCATCGCCGTGTGATGGTAAGGGCCGATGAGCAGGCGGTGGTCCGCATTAGGGCGGAAGCGTGTGTGTTCGCGTAGATAGTGTAGCGCGCCAACAACGCCGCCGTCATAATAGCCGGTTTGCACCAGCACGGGAATTTCGATGCTGGCGAAATCAGCGTCGTGCGGGATCATGCTTTGCCAATACCCATCGTATGTCGGATGATCGAGCCACGTCTGAAAGATCGGGTTGGGGTGGCCGTCGATGCGCTCCATTTCTCTGTAGCTGCGGCCGCTTACATACCAAGTGCGGTTGAGCGCGGACCAGCGGTCGCGGTCGCCATAATTGAACTCGTCCAAGCCTCGGCCGTCGCTAACATAGAGTGGCCAAGGATACATGAAGTTTTGGAAGACACCGCCGCGCATGGGCGTGTCGATGCCCGGCGCGTTGCTGGCGTGCGTGGCGATGGCGCGCAGTGCGGGCGGGTGGTGCGCGGCCGCGGACCAAGCAACAGCGGCATTGTAGCTGCCGCTGAACATGCCGACACGCCCGTCACTCCACGATTGCGCGGCAAGCCAGTTAATAACCGCGACGGCATCGGCGCCGTCATGCGCGTAAGGGGTAATGGGTCCGGCGCTCGCTGCCTTGCCTCGCGAGAACGCGACGATGCCTGCATAGCCGTAAGCGGCCATCTTCGCGGCGTCCGAGACCGCCCAGTCGTCGCGTGCGTAGATCGTGAAGTTCAGAAGCGAGGTGGCGTGTTCGCCCTCCGCCAAGCGCGGGCGGATAAGCGTGGCGGAGATTTGCGCGCCATCCGGCGTATCGATCAGCAGATCGCGTTCAACAATGAAGCGGCGGTCGAGATCGGCGTTTATCAGGGGCTGGAGCGCCGGCAGCAAATAATCCCAAACAACCAAGGCCCGTCGGGCAGCAATAAGTTGCGCCGCGCGTGGGCACGCGTCGATGGCGACGTTCGCGCATGCTTCAGCGGCCTCCGTCTGCGCGTCCCGTAGTCGAGCAATGTTGCCATTAAAGAGCGGAAGGACATCGACGGCTTCGCGGTCGGGCAGCCGGCCGTATAATTCGGCAAACGCCCGCGCGAGCGCGTGCGGCTTTGAGGCGCCTTCCTGCTCGTAGCGCATGGCGCGGGCGTAGATGCGCCAGGGTGTTTGAGCGCGCGCACGATGGGGTTCGTGTTCCTGATAACGTGCGGCGAGGCGCTCGAAAGTCGTTTCGGCCTCGCGATACCGATTTGCAGCGAGTTGGAGCCGGGCAAGCGTAGTTAGTTCGGCGGGTTGGGTCGCTACCGTGTGTTCCTGGATCAGCGTGTCGAGGAAGTTCAGGCGCGCCGGCTGCGCTTCCGCAGTCACGGCGGACACAGTGACAAGTGCAGCTAGAACGATCTTCACAATGCGCATGGAGGCTCCCGCTCGATCTCGTGCGGAAACTATTGGCGGCCCAATCCTGCGGAGAAAAACTCGGCCAACGGACACCAGAACCGATGAATGGGCGGTCTGATCGGCTAGAGAAGCAGATCCCGAAGGCGTTTGGAGCCTGATCGACTGGCAGGGATGCTCTCACCGTTCTCCATATGCACGAGCAAACGGCCGCCGCCAGCGGGTTCGGCGCGTTGCACGTGCTGAACGCTGATGATGCGCGAACGATGAACGCGGATGAAGCGCGAGGGATCGAGCGCCTGCTCGAACTCGGCGAGTGTCATTCGAGCGAGATGCCGGCCGTCCAGCGTTGCAACCTCGCAATAATCGTCGGCGCCGGAGATGCTGACGATCTTATCCACATCCATCGGGACAAAGTCCTCGCCGCTCCTGATGAAATAGCGGCGGAGCAACGAACTGCGTTCGGCGGGAGGCTGAGGCAGAGCGACGGTCGCGGAGGCCGGACGTGCGTGGATGTACGCGAGTGCGGCAAACACGCCGTAGGTCGTGAGATTTTGCAGCAGCTGCCAGGCGCTCGCCGGATGCGGGAACGGACGCACGGTGAATTGCACGATGGAAGCCGCTCCCGCTATGCCGAGCATGACAGTGATGAGCCAATAGGTCAGAAGCGCAAACGCCGCGCCGATGATGAGGTGGGCCGGAAGCTGGATGAACCCGGGGCGGCCGACCACTTGCGTGCGCACAAGCCAATAGGCGCCGATACCGAACAGCATGGTAGGGATTGTGTTGGCGGCGCTGGCAACGGCGGCTTGTAGCGGCGTCAGCTCCCTGGCGACGCCCAGCGTCATGGCATACGCGATGAAAATGACTGCCGCGCATGCGGCGGCAAAGACGAATCCGTTTGGGCTGGGTGCGACGGCGTCGATTGTGCGGTCTGGCTTCATGGGTCGGACTATGACGGCCGGCGCTTAGCTGGTCCAGGCGGCTACGCTCAATCGCCACCGCGCCAGCTGCTCGGGTGGGCCACATGTTTCACCAACAGGGCCATAGCGAGGTCGCGCGTGTGGCCGGCGGGTTTGCCCATCAGTGTTGACAAGGCGCGCCCGAACAATCCGACGCCCATCGCGAGCACGACGCTCGCCATGATCAGATCTTCCGCTTCGGCCGGCGTCATGAGCGTGCGCTCGGAAAGTCTGGCGACGACCTTCTGCACCGCGCCGCGCACCATCGTCATGCGCTTGGCTTCGCCCGTCATTTCCAGCCACGCGGCCAAACGTGCGACGCCGGGCGCCTCGAAGGCGTCGAACAAGGTCTGCGCGCCAGCGGGCGAAGGTTCCGCGCCGACCTCGCTGACCGCCAGGATGCGTGCGACGAGGTCCGCCACCATCCGCTCCATCAGCGCGGTCTGCACCTCGTCGATCGAGCCGAAATGATGCAGCACAGAGGCGTTGGCGATGCCTGCTTCGGCGGCGACGTCCGCGAGTTTCAACGCTTGGGGCCCCTGCGCCACGAGCAGGCGCTCGGCTGCGGCGAGAATGTTCTCCCGCGCCGCCTCGGGCGAACGCCGCACCCGGGGAACCTTGCCAGTTTTTATTATTGACATTTTTATCAATAGAGCCGATTTGGGAGGTGAGCGCAAACAACAAGCCAAAGGCTAGGGAAGCTCGCCATGACCGACAAGCGCACACCCGAAAGCGTCACCATCGCGCCGCGCGACATTCGTTTTGATGTCGAAAGCGCCAAGCAGGGCCACTGGCTGGGCGGTGACCCTGTCGGCACCGCTGTGTTCAACGCGCTGTCGCTGACGTTTCCCGATGGCGAGCGTTTGTTCATGGACGCGGTGCGTCATTTTCGCGGGCAAGTGAGCGGCAAGCTCGCCGAGGATGTGCGTGGCTTCATCGCGCAGGAGGCGATCCACTCGCGTGAACATCACCAGCTCAATCAGCTGATCGACCGCGAGAAATATCCAGTCGCCGAGATCGAGGCCGAGATTCAGGAACGCATTGCGTTTTCGCGTTCGCGCGGGCCGATGCGCATGCTGATCGCAACCATCGCGCTGGAGCATTTCACGGCGATGATGGCCGAGATGCATGCGCTGCATCAGGATTTGTTCGACAAGGTCGAGCCGGGCATCGAGCGCATGTGGCGCTGGCACGCCATGGAAGAGACCGAACACAAAGCGGTCGCCTATGACGTGTTCATGGTGGCGGCGCGCGATTGGACGCCGTGGCAGCGTTATTTGCGGCGCACGATTTCGATGGCGATCATCACCTATTTCTTCACCAACAATATCGCCCGCTACGCCGCGCGCCTGCTGGAAGCAGACGGCTACGCACCCGATGCGGCGCTGAAAGCGGTGAAGGAATTTGTCTGGAAGAAGCCAGGCATTTTCAGCCGCGGCTGGAAGACCTATTTCGCCTGGTATCGTCCGGGCTTCCATCCGTGGGACCAGGACACGCGTGAACTGGTTGCCGGCTGGAAGGCCGAGTTCGACGCGGCGCCAGCGGCCGCTTAGGCTGCTTCGGCGACGCCTTGTGTTGGTTTGTACTTGGCCGCATCGGTTGTGAATTCGGCGTGGCCATAGCGTTTGAGCAAACCGCGCACGCGCTTCACCAGGATTTTATCGGCAATGTCGCGTAGGCCGGGGACCTGATCGGCGAGCTTGTAGGCCGCCATGCGGATCGTGATGCCCAGCGCGCCGAGCACGAAAATCAATTGGTCGCGCGGCGTGATCTCCACGCCCATCTCGGTCGCGCGCTTGCGATCGCCCTTCAGGAATTCCTTGAGGAAGAAGGTTTTCGCGAAGCTGCGTTCAATCGAGTTGTGCAGCCGATTGGCCAAGGATTGATCGGGCGGCAGATAGGCTGAGAGCGTCGCACGCACCAGTTCGCCGCAAGTGGAATCGTCATAACCGCGCCGCAGCGTCGAATTGCGCGCCGTCATCATGCGCACCACGCCTTCGGGCGTATCGGCGAGCAGATCCTCAGGCAGGCCCAGCAGAAAGCAGCGATAGCGGCTGACCTCTACACGTGCACGCTCTTCAGCGGTGAATGTGCGCCGGCCTTCGCCAATGATTTTGAACGCCATCAAGAACACGGGGATGAGGCCCGCCGGCATTTGATCCACTTGTGGGATCGGCACGCCGTAGATTTTCGCGTCCCAGCGGCCGGAGCGGATGGCGTTGAAGCGCACCATGGAATGCATGAGGCGCACCATCGCGGCGGCCTTGAAGCCTTCGCCGTGACGCTCAAGCGCGCCCGGCAGTGTCGTGGTGGCGAAGAAAGTCGCTGTTTCGTTCACGCGCTTGGCGGCGGTTTCGCTGCTGAGCGTGCCGGTGAGCGCCATCGGCAACGCGGAATATTTGTTGAGGAAGGTGGCGATGAAGGCGCCCCGCACGGCGAACGGAGCCAAATGCGCAGTGGCGTTGCGTTCAAGCCGTGCACCTTCGCGCACCATGTCCATATCGAGCCAATCTGGCGTTTGCTCCATCGCGCGAATGAAAGCGACGAGTTCCGTCGGCGCGTCAGCGACATGCTCGACGCCGCGATCACACGCCGCTTGCAGCATCGAGATCAGGTTGCGGAAACCGTATTGGGGCATCAGCATCGCGTACGCATCGGCCACTACATCGCCCAGCATCGTATAGGCGCGCACGCGCTCCAGATCTTCGTCCGTGACGGCGACGCCACTCGGTGCGCGATCCTGAACCACCGCGGCGCTCGGATCGTGCGTGAAGCGCTCGGGATCGCGGTCGAAATCGATGCCGCCATAGAGCGCCGGCAGCAGCGTCTTCTGTGAAGCGACCTTGGCGCGAACCTGTTCAATCGAAATCATCGGAATTCCCCGGGCGTTGGGCGCCCCTGAAGAGTAATGTAAGTAAAGCTCACATTTCGCCTACTCGCCTTCGTTGTAGCGGCATGGCTCGCCCTGAGGAGCGCTTAAGTGTCGGAAAAAGAACGCCGAAATCCACGGCAGATGCGCGCCGAAGCGACGGTGGACGCGATCCTCGACGCGTCTTTTCAACTTTTAGAAGCCGAGGGCGTCGAGGGGCTGACGACGAACCACATCGCCGCGCGCGCCGGCGTCAGCATCGGCACGCTCTACCAATACTTCGCGAACAAGCAGGACATTCTGGCCGCGCTCGCGCAGCGCCGTGCCGCCTCGGTGCGCGATGCCATTGCTGAGACAATCATTCGCGAGCCTCACATCGGCAGCGTGCGCCAGATCGTGCGTGCGTTGATGCACGGCTTTGAAGGCTCGCCGCGCACGCGCGAGGCGTTGCTGGACGCACTGTTTCGTGGCGGCGACGACGCGGTGCTAGTGCGTCACCACGAAGCTTTCCTTTCCGCGATCGCCGGCAAGGCGCGTCTGCAAATGCAACTGACGCCGGAATCGGCGTTCGTGCTGACGCACGCGGCGATCAGCCTGCTGCGCGCGGCGGCCGCCGCGCAAGAGCTCGCCCTGGATGCTACGCGGCTCGAAGATGAATTGGTGCGATTGATGGAGAGCTATGTCGCGGCGCTCGTGAGCGCGCAGCGTTAGGCCCGCTGGCCAGCCTCCGCCACGAGGGGAAGCGAAGACTGGCCGAACCGATCGGCGGGAGAGTGCGCCTCTCGGTTAGAACGACCTTCTCAGCGTCACGCCATAGGTGCGCGGATCGCCCGGATAGCCCACATAAAGGCCAGAACCGCCGGGCGCCGCGGAGAGGAATTCGAAATACTCCTCGTCAGTGATGTTGCGTCCCCACAAGAACACCGCCCAGCTTTCGCTTGCGCGGAAACCGACGCGACCGTTGAGCAAGCCGTAGCCATCGACGACGAGATAGCGTGATGGCGTGGCGCTCGATGAGAAGTCCGAGCGATAGCTGGCGTCGGCGGCGATGAAGAACTCGCCTTCGCGGCCAAGGAACGTCGTGGGGTGCGAGAATTCACCACCAATGGAGCCAGCCCATGCGGAGATGCCCGGCAAGCGTTCGCCGGAAATATCGACCGCCTGCGGGCCGCCAGTGCCTTCAAGCGGCGCGGGCGCATCGGTGAAGGAGACGTATTCGCCATCGGTGTAGGCCAGAGCGCCGTAGATCGAGAAGGCTTCACTGACGCGCGCGTTGAAATCCAATTCGGCGCCGCGCACGCGCACTTCGTCGGCGTTCGCGAGATAGCCGCGCAGTACGCCGACGTTCGCGTTCACGACTTGCGCTTGATAGTCCTCAACGGTCGTCTCGTAGATCGTGAAGTTCAAACGCGCGCCGTCCCACGGCTCGCTCTTGAAGCCAATTTCGATGTGGCGGACCTCTTCGGGGTCAACCGTCGCCGCGTCGAGGATCGGTGCGCCGCCCGCATCTGTCGGCAAGCCGCCGAGATTGAGGCCGACGGATTTGAAGCTCGTGGCGTAGGTTGCATATGCATTGAAATTGTCGGCGACGTCGTAGGCGATGGTGATCTGGCCGGAGAGGTTGGTGTCATCCGCCTCCGCGGCATAGGATTGTGGCGCGAGGACTGAACGCTGCAACGCGATCAGCGCCGGGTCGACGGTGACGAGGCCGCCATAAACTTGGCTGTCGTAATCGACTTCCTTGTTGTCGTAATTGAAGCGCAGGCCCGGCAGAATGCGCAGCCGATCGGTGACCGCCCATTCGAGTTGGCCGAAAATGGCGGCGCTCACGTGTTCGGATTGAATGTCCGAGGTTTGGCCATAGCCGTCGAGCAGGCCGGGCGTCAGCGCCGCCGCCGTTGGCGCAAGCAGGAAACGCGCGGCGGCGGAGCCCTGCTCTTGCAGGCCTTCCGAATTGATCGTTTGCTTGAATGCGTAGAGGCCGGTGACGAAGCTCAAGCTCGACGAGAACTCGCCAGCATAGCGGATTTCTTGGCTCCATTGCCGTTGCTCGGAAGGGTTGGCCGAAATCGTGGTCACTGGCAGGCCGAGGAAATCGCGATCGTTCGACGGATCCCAATCCCAGAAGCGCCAAGCACTGATCGATGTGAGTTCGCCGACGCCGACATCCCACTCGGCGGTGAGCGAAACGCCGCCGACATCTTGATAGGAGCGGTGCGGGGTGTCGGCGTCGGTGACGCGATCGAACGGGTTGGTGCTCGGCGCGATATAGCCAAGATCGGCGACGATCGCGGCGTATTGGCGGTTGGCTGCGCGCAGCGTGGGCGCCACGCCCGCATAGACTTGCGCATAGCCTTCGGGGCGCTGACGCGTGTAATCGGCGGCGAGCAGGAGATCGAAATTCTCTGTTGGCGTGAACAGCAATTGGCCGCGCACGCCGACATTGTTGAGATCGTTCAGGTCGTCTTGCGTGGCCGTGTTGTAGAGAAAGCCATCGCGGTGCGTGGATGAGAACGAAAGCCTGCCTGCGAGGTTTTCGGCAATCGGTCCGGTGATGGAGCCGCGCGCTTGCGTGTAGCCATAATCGCCGAAGCTCGCTTCGAGTTCCGCTTCAGGCGTGAGGCTTGGACGGCGGGTCGTGATATTGATGGCGCCGGCGGTGGTATTCTTGCCGTAAAGCGTACCTTGCGGGCCACGCAGCACTTCGATTTGCGCGGTGTCCAAAAAATCGAGCGTGGCCACGGCGGGGCGGGCGTAGAACACGCCATCGACATAGAAACCCACGCCGGGCTCGATGCCGTCATTGGTCAAGCCAAAGGGCGCGCCAAGGCCGCGAATGTTCACCGCGGAATTGCGCGGGTTCGACGAATAAAACTGAACCGTCGGGATCAGCTCCTTCAAACGGTTCACGTTGAACGAGCCGGAATCCTCAACCATCTGGCCGCTGACGACGGAAACCGGGATCGGCACAGATTGCAGGTCCTCTTCGACGCGGCGCGCGGTGACGATGATGTCGTCCTCGTTGCGCGCGCCGTCCTGCGCGAGGGCGGCGCTTGGCGCGGCCCAGAACAAGGCGGCTGCCGCAGCTGACAGCGTCAGTGCTGATTTGCTCATCTGAAACATTCCTCCATGCCGCGATGCAGCAGGGCCAGAAAATTTCAGTAATCCGACTAAATCAATGTAGATAAACCTAACCTTTAGTTTAGCGCCGTTGGCGCGCGCGTTCTGGTGGATGCGCGAAATAAATAAATATACATAAAAACAATCATATATACGCTGTAACGTCGGATTGAATTGATTGAATCAATGCATTGAAATGATGCCGCTATCCACATTTGCGGGGGACCTGACCTGGCGCAAAGGTGTTTCATTGTTCATCAAATACGTCGGCATGCGGAGTGAAGGATGAAGCGGCCTCTGCAGGCGACGCGGCAGCCTGTGGTCGTCAGTATCGGCGGCGGGTTCAGCGGCGCGGCGCTCTGCTGGCAGCTTTTGGCGTTGGGCGGTGCCAGCCCGCGCATCGTTCTCATCGACAAGTCAGGCAAGTTTGGTCCCGGCCTGGCTTATGGCGGCGCGCATCCGAGCCATCTGCTTAACGTCCGCGCCGGCAATATGAGCATCGACCCGGCGCGGCCGAACGACTTTGTCGACTGGCTTCGCGCGAGTGGTCACGAGGACGTGGACGCCGATACGTTCGCGCCGCGCGTCGCGTTTGGCGGATATGTCGAGACGCGCTTGCGCGGCGCCATGCGCACACGCCGCGCCGATCAATTGACGCTCGTGTGCGAGGAAGCCATCGCCTGCCGGCCGCAACAGCGTGGCGTTGCGGTGCAGCTTGCATCTGGCGTCGTGATCGAGGCGGACGCCGTGGTGCTGGCGCTCGGTAACGCGCCGCCAATGATTCCGGCGCCGTTCGATGCGTTCGGCGCAGACGTGATTGTGCACCGTCATCGCACGCCGGGGCATGTCGTGGCTTGGCTCAACGCGCTTGAGGCCGCCGACGTGATGGGGATGATCGCTGGGCGTGTGCGCGAGGTTGTGCGAACGGCGGACGGGTTCACGATCGGCTACGCGCTGCGCGGCAGTGGCGATCCACGCCGTTTCGCCGTAAAGCGCATTGTGAATTGCACGGGCGCCTGCGCCGACGTGAGCGCTATCGAAGCCCCGCTCATGAAGCAAATGCTCAGCGAAGGCGTGGTGCGCGAGCATCCGACAGGACTCGGTCTCAATGTCGATGATAGCGGCCACGTGCTGGGCGCCAACGGGGTTGCGCGCGCGACCATCCTAGCGCTTGGGCCGCTGACGCAAGGCGCGCACTGGGAGAGCACGTCTGCGCCGGATATTCGCACGCGCGCCACCGCGATGATCAGCGAGATCGCGCGCGTGGAGGCGCGCAATCGGCGCGCCATCCTTGGCGCGTTCGGCAATGTGACGGCGTTGAGCGCACGCCGTCGCGCCACATCAAACGTCACAAAGACCTGAAGCTCAGTTTTTGCTCGTCGCGCGAGGCGCGGCTTCGGCGATGGAGGAAGCCGCAGCGGCTAGTGTGCGCGACTCCAGAATTGTGGCGCTGGCGTCGCGCACTTGAACCAAGGTCTGGCGGATCGAGCAGGTGATCTCGTCGCGGCAATCCTCGCAACGCTGGTAGGCGGTGCGGCTCGAGCACGGGGTGAGCGCCAAAGGCCCATCGATGGCGCGGATCACGTCCGCGAAGGTGATGAGGTCCGGCGCGCGCGCCAACGCATAGCCGCCCAATTTGCCGCGCTGGCTGACGACGAGGCCGTGCTTGCGCAATTCCAGCAGGATGTTCTCCAGGAACCGGCGCGGAATGTCCTGCCGGGCCGCAATGTCGCCGATAAAAACCGGCCGGCGCGCGCCGTCCCGGGCCTGTGCGGCGAGATCGATCATGGCTCGTAGCGCGTACTTGGCCTTGCTTGTGAGCATGGCCCATGTCCACCAAATGACTCGGGAAAATCAAGTTCCCAGACAATATCCCCCCGGCAGGAGAGCTGGTCGCGGCGTCATGGTTCTGTCGCATAGCCTCGTCCCAAATCCGCAAGGTCGGCCTATGTCGTTTCGTACGTGTGGCATGGGGCATATGATTCAAAATGGGTTTTGCAGGGGGCGGGTGGCCGCCGCCTCGCGCGTCGCGGGAAAGCGCCTGACGCATTTCTCATCATTTCGTGATCCCGATTGCCCCCGCGCCGCGCCGCCGCCATATCGGCGCCTCGCTTGATGTGGATGGTGTTATCCGCTGGCGGCGTCAGGGGGCTGACGCAAAGCGCGGGGCGTAACCCGCGCGCACCTGGTCCAGGGGCCCAATGAGCCCAAGCCCCGGAACCGAGAACTGAAGTGGTGGAGCGGAATGGATCACGATTTCTGCAATGTGGACGGCGCGCGGCGTCTGAAACAGCGGATCGAGGAATATTGGCGCGAGCGCGGCTACAACGTCGAGGTCAAGCTTGTGGAAGCGGGCTTTGTGGCGGCGATGCGCTCGGCGCGGACGGACGTGCGGAGCGACATGGTCAATGGTTTCCCGACCAAGCGCGCGAGCGCGAACGATCGGGGGGACGAGCGTTCGTCCCCTAGGCCGCGTGGCCTGATGGACGTCGCGTAAGCGCTTCCGGCTTGTTCATGGGCGCGCCGCCAAGAGGCGGCGGCAGGCCGGCGCTATCTCTGAAAATCGGAAAATAAGCGCGTCGGCGCCGAGTTTATCGGCGCCGCCGTCGCAATAGCCGAACGTGACCGCCATGACGGGCGCGCCTGCCGCGCGCGCCGCGCCCACGTCGGCGGCGCTGTCGCCGACCATCACCGAGCGGCGCAACACGCCGCCTGCGCGTTGCACGGCCGCGAGATAGTGCTCGGGATGGGGTTTGCGTTGCGTCACCGCGTCCGCGCCGACGATGGCCGAGAAATAGCGGCTGAGATCGAGCGCATCGAGCAACATGTTCGAGAGTTCGGTGCGCTTGTTGGTGCAGACGGCGAGCTTCGCGCCCAATGCCGCCAGTTCGTCGAGCGCGTGCTCGACGCCCGGAAAGGTTCTGGACTCGCGCGCGATATCGGCGCGGTAGAAATCGATGAAGGCGGCGGTGAGCTGGTCCAGGCGCTCCGTGCCGAAGCTTACGCCCGCGGCGGCGGACGCCCGCTCGATCAGTACGCGCGCCCCCTGGCCCACCATGTTGCGCGCCGTTTCAAGCTTGGCGTGCGGCAGGCCTTCGATGTCCAGGGTGCGGTTGAGCGCCCGCACCAGATCCGGCGCGGTGTCGACCAGGGTGCCGTCCAGGTCGAAAACAATGGTGGCGTCGCCTAATTCGCCGCTGGTCATGGATGGCCCCAAACTCCGGGTTTGGGCTAAAACTCCGTCAGGATTCGAGCAATTGGGTAAAAGCAGATGAGCCGAGCGCGGGCCGCGATCATTCTGGCGGCGGGTCAAGGCACGCGGATGAAATCCGACTTGCCCAAGGTGCTGCACCAAGTCGGCGGCAAGCCGATGCTGGATTGGGCGATCGCTTCGGCGCGCGGGCTGGGGGCCGAGCGCATCATCGTCGTCACGGGCGCGCATTCGCCGCAGGTGCGCGAGCACGCCGCCAGAAGCGTCGGCGACGCGTCGGTCGCCACACAGGATCCCCCACTCGGCACCGCGCATGCGGTGCGCGCGGCCGAGCAAGCGCTTGCGGGTTTCGATGGCGATGTGGTGGTGCTCTATGCCGACGCGCCGTTGGTGAAATCGGAAAGCTTGGCGGCGATGTTCGCCGCGCGCGCCGATAAGGGCGGCATGGCGGTGCTTGGTTTCAACGCGACCAACCCGTTCGGCTATGGCCGGCTTGTGCTCGATGGCGAGGGTCGGCTGGAGCGCATCGTTGAGGAGAAGGACGCGACGCCCGAGCAACGCGCGATCAAGCTCTGCAATTCCGGCGTGCTCTGCGCCGATGCGAAGACGCTGTTTCATTTGCTCTCGATGGTGAAGAACGAAAACGCCAAGGGCGAATATTATCTGACCGACGTCGTCGGGCTTGGCCGTTCGGCGGGTTTCTTCACGCACATCGTCGAGGGCGACGAGACCGAGGTGCTCGGCGTCAATTCGCGCGTTGAACTGGCGGAAGCGGAAGCCGCGTTTCAGCGTCGTCGCCGCCGCGCGGCGATGGAGGCGGGCGTCACGCTGATCGATCCCGACACCGTCTTCTTCAGCCACGACACCGAGATCGCTAACGATGTGCTGATCGAACCGAACGTGTTCTTTGGCGCGGGCGTCCGTATCGGCAAGGGCGCGCGCGTCAAGGCGTTCTGCCACATCGAAGGCGCCGAGATCGGCGAGGGCGCCCAGATTGGTCCGTCCGCGCGGCTGCGTCCGGGCACCAAGCTCGGCGCCAATGTGAAGATCGGCAATTTCGTCGAGGTGAAGAACGCGACGTTCGGGCCCAAGGCGCAGGCGAGTCACCTCACCTATGTGGGTGACGCCGATGTCGGCGCGCGCGCCAATCTTGGCTGCGGCACGATCACCTGCAATTACGACGGCTTCGACAAATATCGCACGACGATCGGTGAAGACGCCTTCATCGGCTCCGACACCGCGCTCGTGGCGCCAGTCACAATCGGCAAAGGCGCCTACACCGGCACGGGCAGCGTCATCACCAAGGACGTGCCGGACGGCGCGCTTGGCGTGGGCCGTTCGCGGCAAGTGAACATTGACGGTTGGGCCGACAAGAACCGCGCGAAAAAGCAGAAGGCGAAAGAGACGAAATGAGCACGGACATCGCCAAGTTCAACGCCGCGCAAGCCGCACTTGCCTACATCAAGGATGGCATGGTGGTGGGCCTCGGCACCGGCTCGACCTCGGCGTATTTCGTGCGGCTGTTGGGCGACAAGGTGCGGCAAGGCTTACGCGTCAAAGGCGTGCCGACATCGGAAGCGACGCGCAATTTGGCTGAACAAGTCGGCGTGCCGCTGATTGAGATCAGCCAGGTGAGCGCGATCGATGTCGATGTCGACGGCGCCGATGAGGTCGATCCGCAATTCCGCTTGATCAAGGGCGGCGGCGGGGCGTTGCTGCGCGAGAAAATCGTGGCGGCGGCGTCCAAGCAGATGGTGGTGATCGCCGACGAGGGCAAATGGGTGGAGACGCTGGGCGCCTTCCCGCTGCCGGTCGAGGTGACGCGGTTTGGTTTCGCGCTGACGAGCGAGCGGATTCACGAAGCATTGGCGGCGACGGGCTGCGAAGGCGCCGAGGTGTCGCTGCGCGTCGCCGGCAAGGCCAACGAACCGGTGATCACCGATGGCGGCAATTACATCATCGACGCGCACGCCAAGCGCATTCCGGATGCGGACGCGCTGGGGGCCGCGTTGAAGAACATAGCCGGCGTCGTCGAGCACGGGCTATTTCTGAACCTCGCCCACGTGGTCATCCTCGGCAAAGCCAAGGGCGCGGATGTGAAGACGCTGTAGAGATGAGCGCCGCGCGCCGCGCTTCGACAGGCCTAGCGACTGAGAGAGCGGAGCCCGCTTTTGAAAATCACCTCGCCCAACAAGCGCTAGCCTGAGCCTGTCGAAGGCGGCGCGGGGCGCAAGCGTTCGTGAGTGGCCGTCTTGGACCGCTGGCGTCCTCGCCGGCTTTCGGTGTTTCAACCACCACGATCTCCGACAATTGAAACACCGCGCCGGCGGGGCGCCGGCGGTCCAAGAGATTGCGCGCAGGTGTTTGCAGGTCGGAGCGCGCGGCTCCGCCGCGCATGCGCCGCGGAGCGGCGCGCTCCCTTCTTTCAAGGCCTGCGCTTTTGGCCGCGTGGAGCGATGCTCCGCGCGGTTATGGGGATGATAGATGCCGGCTGCAAGCCGGCGGCCCGATGGGGGTTAGGACGAGTCCGCGACAGCCGGCATGGGCGCCAGCGCGTGCGTGATGAAAGTGCGCGACGGCGGCGCGTAGGCGATGAGGCGCGTGTCGACATAGCCGTGGCGCAAGCGGCGCTTCACGCGGGCGACGTATTTCGTGGGATCGAACATCGCGGCGATCAAGCGCATGCAGCGTTCAAGCGGCGAAGCGTTGCGCAGGCGCACGCGGCTGCATTTGACGATCACGCGTGCGTTCGAGCGCTGTTTGCGAAAGCCCGCGCGGCCGCGGAGCATGGGCGCGGTGCGTGAGACCAAGCCCATTTCATGGATGGCTTGTTGGAAGATGGTGCATTCGACTTGACGTTCGGCGTGACGCAGCAGCTTTTCCAAGCGGCGCGTCTTACGTGGTTTGCCGAGACGGAGCAGCAACCCCACCAGACACGCCAGCCCATACAGGATCGCGGCCGCGAGGGCCTCGATTTCTGTTTGGCTGACGATGGGGCGGGGTTGTGTTTTCATGTGGCGCAGTATGCGCCCGTTGTGAAGCGGTCGGATTATTCGCGTGAAGATTTTTGTAAGCGCTTGTGGCGCCAGCGTTTTCAAAAATGAGGCTGTAGGATTGGCGCCCGCTCTATCCCCGAGGGAGCGCGGCGCTCCAACTTTTGAAGAGCGCGCCCCATACACACCACCCATCCCCGGATTGGCGCGAAGCGCCAAGTCCGGGGCCCATGCACTTGGGCTTCTCCGGAAAGGCTAGAGTCCATAGGCCCCGGGCTCGCGGCTCTGCCGCGCCCCAGGGATGGGTGCGGTGTGGCGGCAAATCAGAGAGCGCAACGTCAAAGCGCGGGAGCGCGGCGCTGCGTGCCGCATGCGCGGCGTTGCGCGGCAAGATTGCCTCAAGCGCGCAATGACCTATCGTTCGTTCGTGGCGGTGAAGGATGGGGGGCGGCATGGTGCGGGGTTCGATCTTTTGCGTGGTCGTGTTGATCGCGGCGCTGTCGCAAGCGGCGGCGCAGCCTCTGCCCGCCAACCTGCTCGCCGAGGACGAAAACGCCTATAGCGCCTCGCTTTCGCCAGATGGCCGCCTGGTGGCGCTCGTTCAGCGTAGCAATGATGCCGAGACCATCGTGTCGTTCGATTGGCGAACTGGGCAAGCCTCCGCCGTGCAACGGGCGCCGACGGCGCGTGGCGTCTTCGTCGATTGGACGGCGTGGAAAGGCGATAGCCGGCTCTTGTTTGGCGCGCACCAGCGCGTCGGTTGGGATGGAACGCCTGAGGATGTCGACTATGACATCGTGCGCCGAGTCTATTCCATCAATCTCGACGGCTCAAACCTGACGCAGATGTTCGAGGGACAAATGCGCCGCCTGCTCAATCCCGATCAGGCGCCCGTGCACCTCATTGATATTCTCGCCAACGATCCCGGGCACGCGCTGTTCGGCACCTGGGGCCAAGACGGCTACACTGTGTATCGGGTGGACGTCGCCAGCGGCCGCTCCACGATCATCGATGACGACGCCGGTTGGGAGACGGGGCGCGTCTATGTCGATGGCCTTGGCAATCCTGTCATTCGGATGGAATTTCTGCCGTGGAATTCCGGCTATCGTTTCTTCCGCCGCGCGCCGGAGGGACGTCGCTGGGAGCAGGCGCACGAAGTCGTGCGCTCGACGATCGCGCAGAACCGAGATTTTTACCCGCTGCGCGCTGGACCAGGCGCGGGCCAAGTTTATGTCGCCGCTCGGCCGCCTGGGCAGGAATTTCAGGCGATTTATCTCTACAACACCGCGACCGGCGAACTTGGCGCGCCCATCTATGCGCATCCAAGCGCCGACGCCGAGGCCATTCGCGTCGATCCAAACGACAATTCCCTGCTGGCGGGATGTGCGCTCGCGCGGCGCTGGGAATGTCGGGCTACGGACGCGCGTATGCAGCGTCATTTCGATGCGATCGGGCGGTATTTCGACAATCTCGCCGACTTTTCACTGATGAGCGTGTCGCACGATAGACAAGTGTGGCTGATCCAAGCCCAAGGGCCAACGATTCCGCCGACCTTTTATGTGTACGATTTGAGCACCGCGCAGATCACGGCTGTCGCTAGCACGCATCCGCGTGTGCCGCGCGCGCGCTTGGCCCCGTCACGCGTCGTCGAATATGTCTCGCGCGACGGGACCGCCCTATGGGGCTATCTCACCGCATTGCCGGGCGATGGCGCGCGCCCGCTGGTGGTGTTGCCGCATGGCGGGCCAGAAGCGCGCGACGATTTCGACTACAACATGCTGGTGCAGTATCTCGCGTCGCGCGGCTATGCGGTGTTTCAGCCGAATTTCCGCGGCTCCGAGGGTTCGGGGCGTTCGTTCGCGGAAGCCGGCAGGCGCCAATGGGGCTTGCGGATGCAGGATGACGTCACCGATGGCGTGGCGCACCTCGCCCAGAGCGGCGTCGCCGATGCATCGCGCGTCTGCATCGTCGGCGCGTCATATGGCGGTTACGCGGCGCTCGCCGGCGGCGCCTTCACGCCTGATCTCTATCGTTGCGTGGTTTCCGTCGCCGGCGTGAGCGATCTGTTGGCGGTGTTGACCGATGAACGCCAAGGGCGCGGCCGCAATTCCACATCGTACGCTTATTGGGTTCAGGTGATTGGCGATCCGGCCCGCGACCGCACCGCGCTGGACGCGACCTCGCCAGCACGCCACGCCGACAATTTCCGTGCGCCAGTTTTGCTCATCCATGGCCGCGCCGATGGCATCGTTTATGTCGAGCAATCGGAAGTGATGCGCGATGCGTTGCAACGTGCGGGCCGACAAGTCCGGTACGTGGAGTTTGAGGACGAGGGCCATTATTGGGGAAATTGGGAGCCGGCCAATCGCCAACGGTTACTCGAAGAGATTGGCGGCTTCCTCGCCGAACATCTGGGTGGGACCCCTTAGGCGCTCTTGCGCGTGGTCTTTTTCTTTTTCGCGACGACCTTCTTTACGCGCGCGGCGGCGGCCGCGGCCTTCGCGGCCTTGGCGGGGCGGCATTTGGCGCAGCCGCAAATGTCCTTCAGGTACTGATTGAAATAATTCTTGCCGTAATCGTAGTTCAGCTCTTCGCCCGGCTTGATGTTGCGCTTGGCGTGGATGAACACGCGGCCCTTGTGAATGTTGGGCTCGCAATTGGCGCGGCAGGAATGATTGATGTAGCGCGCCTTGTTCCAGCGCGGGGCGCCGTCGATGGTTTTGCGGGCGTTGATCTCGAACAGGTATTTGGAGCGGCTCTTTTCTTCCTGCTCCTTGGTGATCTCAACGCCGATATATTCGATCACGCACGACCCCTTCGGGATCGGGCTATCGGCGTAAAGGCCAAGACCCGTGGCCGAGCGGCCCACGCGCAGTTCGAAATCACCCGGGGTGTAGGACTTTCTCGTCGTCGCCATCGATTCTTCGCTCCGTTCACCCTAAAGCCGCAAAGGCGTCGCGCTTGGCAAGCGCGACTTAACGTCAGGGCTGAAGGAACAGGGGCTTGCCGAGGCCGGCGGCGCACTCGGGCGTGCAGCCGCTAAAGAATGGTCGGAGTAGCAAGATTCGAACTTACGACCCCCACGTCCCGAACGTGGTGCTCTACCAGGCTGAGCTATACTCCGAGGAGGCGGGCTTATAGCGGCTGACTCTGGCCAGCGCAACGCCGCCTGGGCGGGGACGCCTGAACAAAGTTCGCGGGCCTGCCGCGCGCCCATTGCATCGGGAAGCGGGCGCCTCTAAGTAGCCGCTTCGCCGGTTTTGGGGTGTCGCCAAGCGGTAAGGCAGCGGTTTTTGGTACCGCCATTCCTAGGTTCGAATCCTAGCACCCCAGCCAGCCGCCAGAGGCGGCGCGGCAAATCCCAAAAGACGCCGCCCGTTGAGGCCGCCCCGGAGCATCGCTAGGGTCCGCGCCAATGTCGCTCGTCGCCATCGTCACGCCGGTTTACGAAGATCAGGAAAGCTTCGCCGAACTCTGCCGCCATCTGGCCGAGGTCGAGAAGGCGGCGGGGGCGCGCTTCCATGTGATCGCGGTGGATGATGGCTCGCTGGCGGCGCCGCCGAAAGCGGCCGCGTTGCGCGAGGCGGGCGTCTCGGGTGAGATTCTGCGCCTTGCCCGCAATGTGGGCCACCAGGGGGCGATCGCGATCGGGCTGGCGCGCGCGGCGGCCATGCCCAATTTGAGCGCCTGCATCGTGATGGATTCCGACGGCGAGGATACGCCCGAGAGCATCCCCGGCCTGCTGCGCGCGGTCGCCGATCCGAAGGCCGACGTGGCCGTGGCTGAACGCGCCAAGCGCTCGGAGACGATGACGTTCAAGGCGTTCTATGCGGTCTATAAGCGCCTCTTCAAATTGCTGACGGGCCAAGTGCTGCGCTTCGGCAATTTCATGGCGCTCTCCCCGGTCGCGATCGAGCGCCTATCGGGCATGTACGAGACATCGACGCATGTCGCCGCGGCCGTGGTGAAGGCGAAGCTGCGCCGCGCCGACGTGCCAACCGATCGTGGCGTGCGCTACGCGGGCACATCGAAAATGAATTTCCCGAGCCTGGTGCTGCATGGCATGCGCGCGGTGATGGTGTTTTCCGATCTGGTGCTGACGCGCATGGCGCTGGCGCTGGTGGCGATGGCCGCGGCTGTTGTCGCGGTGGTGGCGATCGCGGTGGCGATGCGCTTTCTGGGCATGACCACGCCGGGCTGGGTGACGATCGTCACCGGCTTTGCGCTTTCGCTTTTCTTGCAGACGGGACTCTTCACGATGATCACGCTCATCGTCTCGAGCCTGGGGCGCGTGGATACGCCGCCGAAAGTGCGCGAGCGGGCGCTTGAATATATCGCCCGCACCGAGCGCGTTGAAGCGCCGGTCAGCGCCGCGGCGGAATGATCGCGTAACGCACAAGGATGTCGGGTTCGGCGTCCGTCTCGCGGGCTGCGCGGAAGCTGAGTTCGTTGACGGGCGCATCGCCGATGAAGGCCGGCAGCGCCGCGGGCTGGGAGCCGCTCCACACCACAAGCGCGCCGTCGCGCGCCACCTCTTCCGGCGTCACCCACGGCGAGGTCGCGTAATCGCCATTGATCAGCACGGAGGGCGGCGCTGCATCGCGCAGGCCAACGAGGCCCGCCGTCCAGATATCGCCAGCGACGATGCGCAGCGGCGCGCCATTGGTTTGCAGCGTCCACGCTTCGTGCATCGCCGTACTGATTTCGGCTTGCGGCCAGTTTCCGCGCAGCGGCTTGCCGGTGAACGCCACGCCATACGCCATGTGGCCAAAATAGAGGCCGGAGACGGCCACGATCAAAACGCCCGCGCCGATCGTAAGCCCGCGCAAGCGCGCCGTGCTGAACTTTGCGCTGAGCAGCGCGATCACGATGAGGCCGGAGAGCGCGACCATGGGCGCGCCCCATGACGCGCGCAGGCTCGCGCCGCTGAGAAGCGCGCCGCCCGCCGTCAGCAACGCTGGACCTAACCCGAGCAGCAAGAGATAGCGCAGCGCGCGTTGTCCGGGCTTGGCGGGCGCGTCGGCGGCGGGCTTGCCGAAGAAGCCGGCGCAGACAAGCAGGATCAGCATCGGCAGATGATCAGCGCCGAGCGTCAGCAGATATTCCAACGGCGCCCACCAGGCGCCGTCGCTGGCGCGCCGGGCGGCATACGCGAACGGCGAGAAATCGTGCTCGACGAGCCAAAGCACTTGCGGCGCGGCGGCGGCGAGGAAGGCCGCAAACGTGAGCCACGGGCCGGGCGATAGGATGCGCGCGCGCGCCGTTGCGTCCCACAGCATCCAGATCGCGGCGACGACCAGCAGAACGCCGGACGAATATTTGGCCCACAGGCTCAAGCCGGCGATGAGGCCGAGCAGCAGCCAATCGATGAGCTTGTTGTGCGTTGTGGCGCGCCACAGCAGCAGCATCACCAGCGCCCAAAGCGGCATCTGCGCGACGTTGTGATTGAACTCAGGCGTCGGCCAGCTGAAGAAATAAACACCCGTCAGCAGCAACGTGCCCGCCAATGCGCGCGGGCCGTCCATCAATTCGCGGCCGAGCGTAAAGACCGCCCAGAACGTGATGGCGATGAAGATTTGCGAGGCGAGATAAGCGGGCCAGCCAACTTGGCCGGTGAGCAGTCGCAATGGCTCCAGCACGAGGCCGGGCAGGTTCGGGTGCTTGAAAGTGGCGACCACCCACTCGCGGCCCCACGCGTACATTTCGACGACATCAAGCGGGGGCGCTGCATGTGAGAGTGCGGGCGCCAGGGTCCAGAACGCGATCTGCGCCAGCACGA
Source organism: Caulobacterales bacterium (assembly GCA_017303355.1). Classification (GTDB taxonomy): domain Bacteria; phylum Pseudomonadota; class Alphaproteobacteria; order Caulobacterales; family Aquidulcibacteraceae; genus Vitreimonas. The sequence continues at coordinate 94,158 of JAFLCU010000010.1, forward strand.
GCGCGAGCAGGCCGCGCTCCGGCCGCTCCAGCAATGTGTTGATCATGATCGACTAGGGCCCCGTCCGTTCAGGCCGACATTTGAACGAACATCCACACGCCGCCAAGCGCGAGCGCGAGGATCAGCACCCAGCGCGCCGTCTCGGCCAGCATGTGCACGACGCCGCGCAGCGGGCTGAACATGGAGAGCGCGAGCGTCACGACGAAGGTCGCGCCGATGGCGAGCCAGGCTTCGAATTCGCCCAACTGGCTATCAAGTGCTGCGATGAAAGCGAGATAGGCGAACGCCGCCGCCATCGCGAAACGTACGAGCGCTTTGAGAATGGCGCTGCCGGTGCGGTGGATTGGGTGTGGGCCGACGGGCGCGGGCGCTACTGGGGCCGGTGCGGGTTCGGGGGGCGCTGCAAGCGCGCGCTCCTCGCGCAGACGCCGCCAAGCTTCCGCTTCCAGCTCGGCCCGCACCTGCTGTTCGAACATCCAATCGTCGGTCGCGAACCCTGGGGATCTGCCGCGGGAGCCGGCCATGCACGCACCCTCCAGCGCGGCATATTGCCGGAGGCCGGGGCTGCCGGAAATAACGTGCGACAGCAATGGCGAAGAAAATTTCGAAATGGTACTTGGCGCCCGCCTTTATCATTAATCGATAAAAACTGCTTGCGTTGTGCGTCCGACCATATCATTTATCGATAAACCCCGACTTGGGGGGCGGAGTGCGCCTTGTGAAGCAATTCCTGATTACCGTGGCCGGCGTCCTGACCGGCCTGCTGCTCTTCCTCTTTATCGGCCCGTTCCTGCTGATCGGCATGATCGCCGCTTCGGTTCAGCCGCCGGCGCAGCCGTCGCACATGGTGCTGACGCTCGACCTGCGCGAGGAGATGACCGACCAGCGCCCGGCGAGCCCGTTCGCGGCGCTGAGCGGGGGCACGTCGCTGCTGGACACGCTGGCGCGCATCGAGGCGGCCCGCACCGACGATGCGGTCGAAGGTATTTTCATTCGCGCCAACACGGGCGGCATGCCCGCGGCGCAAGCCGAGGAATTGCGCGCCGCACTCGCGGCGTTCCGCCAGTCCGGCAAGTTCGTGGTCGCGCACCTGCAAAACGATGGCGTGCGCATGGGCATGCCCGGCTACATGGCGATTGCTGATTCAGACGAAGTCTGGCTGCAGGAATCCAGCGAGTTCATGCCGATGGGCCTGACCTCGGAAGTCACCTTCTTCGCCGGCACGCTGCAGCGCTATCACATGCAGGCGCAGTTCGAGCAGCGCGAGGATTACAAGAATGGTCCGAACTCGCTGACGCAGCGCGACTTCACGCCGGCGCACCGCGAAGCGACGCTTGGCCTGATGACCGGCATCTACACCAACATGCTCGCCAATATCGCGGTCGATCGCGGCATCACGCCGGACCAGGCGCGCGCGGCTGTGGAAGCGACGCCGTTCAGCGCGCAGCGCGCGCGTGAGCTGGGCTTGGTCGATCAATTGGGCCGTCCGGAAGAAGCTGAGCGCGCGGCCTTGGCGCGCGTGGAAAATTCCGAACTCGTGGACATGGCCGAGTATCGCCCGAGCCCGCACACCGGCGGCCGCGCGATCGCTGTTGTGCAAGGCGAAGGCGCGATCGTCTCGGGCCCCGCCGAGGATGGCTTCTTCAGCGACGAGCAGATGATGAACAGCGACCGCATCGCGCGTGCGCTGCTCGATGCGTCGGAAGATGAAGACGTGGCTGCGATCGTGTTCCGTGTGTCGAGCCCGGGCGGCTCGGTGGTGGCGTCCGATCAAATCCTGGCGGCGCTGCGCACGGCGCAGGAGCGCGGCAAGCGTGTGGTCGTCTCGATGGGCGATGTCGCGGCCTCGGGCGGCTATTACGTCTCGACGTTCGCCGATGAGATCGTCGCCTCGCCTTCGACCATCACCGGCTCGATCGGCGTCTATGGCGGCAAGCTGATCATTGGCCCGGCGATGGATCATTATCTCTCCACCAACACCGAGACGATTTCGGTCGGTTCGCCGCTGGTCGAGATGTTCACGAGCGAGCGTCCGTTCAATCAGGCCGAACGCGCCGCCTTCGCGGGCTTCATCGATCGCACCTACACGACCTTCATCGGCCTTGTCGCCGAAGGTCGCGAGATGACGCCAGAGCAAGCGCGCGCGGTCGCGGGCGGGCGCGTTTGGACCGGTCAGCAAGCGCTTGAGCGCGGTCTGGTCGATCACATTGGCGGCTTCTCGGTCGCGGTGCAGCGGGCGCGTGCGCTGGCCGGCATCGCTGACGATGCGCAGGTTGAGCTGCGTTATTTCCCGCAAGCGGAAAGCCCGTTCAAATCGTTCGAGCGCCTGTTCGGCGTGTCGGCGCAAAGTGCTGAAGCGCTGGTGCAATTGAACGCGGTGCTCTCGGATCCGCGCGTGCGCCGCTCGATGGCGGCGCTGCGCGAAGAAGACGCCAACGTGCGCGCCGAAACCGAAGGCTACGACATCCGCTAAGCCAAGCTCCATAGCCCCTCGACGGCCCTTCGTGGAAACACGGAGGGCCGCTTCTTTTGGGGCGCGTGGCGCTTAGCTCTTGTTCTCGACTTCGTATTTCGGGAGGTCGGCGCGTAGGGTTTCGTAGAGCCGCTCCACGAAACGTTCGGCGTCGTCATCGACGAAATCGTCGAAATAGTCCGGATGATTGGACTCGAACACGTACTCGCCGTCCTCGGCGAAGATGAAGCCGAGTTCTTCATCGGTCTGCACGTGGATGACGGCGATCTGCGTCTCCTCGTCATCTTCGTCGCCCAGCGTGAACGTGAGGCGGCGCGAGGAAATCTTCTGCGCGAGAATAGGCGCCAGCGCCTGAAGCGCGGCGAGATCGTCGAACCCGTCTTCCTGGTTCAACGAGGCTTCAAGGCGTTTGCGCGCGGAATCGACCTCGGCGTCGAAATCCGAACCGGGCGCGGCGGTTTGTTTTTTCACGCTCATGCCGCTTCCATCAAGCTTTCGAACACCGCGCGCCCGCCGATGCGGCCGAGCACGGGATCGGACGCGCGTTCGGGGTGAGGCATCATGCCCATGACGTTGCCGCGATCATTGATGATGCCGGCGATGTCGCGCGCCGAACCGTTCGGGTTGTCGAGATATCGGAACACCACGCGGCCTTCGCCCTCCAATCGATCCAGCGTCGCATCATCGGCGACGAAGCGGCCGTCGCCGTGCGCGATCGGGATTTCGGTTTCGCGGGTTTCGCGATAGGCGCGCGTGAAGGCGGTGTTGCCGTTGTCGATGGCGAGCGCGACCTCCTTGCAAGCGAATTTCAAACCGGCGTTGCGGGCGAGCGCGCCCGGCAGCAGTCGCGTTTCGGTAAGAACTTGGAAGCCGTTGCAGATGCCCAGGACGAGGCCGCCGCGTTCGGCATGATCGATGACGGCGCGCATCACCGGGCTTTTCGCCGCCATGGCGCCGGAGCGCAGATAGTCGCCATAAGAGAAGCCGCCGGGCAGCACGACGAGATCGAGGCCGTCCGGCAAGGTGGTATCCTTATGCCAGACCATGCTGGCGGGCTTGCCGGTGATGCGCTCCAGCGCGCGTGCGGCGTCGCGGTCGCAATTGGACCCCGGAAAGACGATGACGGCTGATTTCATGGGCCTTCCATAAGCTGCGTCGCTGGTAAATTAAAGGCGCGAGGCGCGGCTGGCGCATGCTAGGGACGAGTTTATGGCCACCTGGGTTTTGATCGCGATTTTCGCAACCATCGCCGTGACGGCGCTGCTGGTCCGCATCCTGATGGCGGTCAACGGCCAGGGCCGGGCGAAGCCGGGGTCGGACAACGGCGGCGATGCCGGTCCGGTTTACGTGGGCGATAGCGGGCGTCGCGTTGATCACGACAATGACGGCGGCGGTGATCCCGGAGATGGCGGCGGAGGCGATGGCGGCGGCGGGGGCGATTGAGCCCCTACGCAATTGTCATGAACCTTTGCACCAGTGTCACAATTCACAGGCAGAAGCCGCATCGCGCTGACTCGCCAGGGCAAGACGCTTGGCGGGCGTGTTCCGCGAGTGGAGTTTCAAGATGCAAAAATTGTTGGCCCGCACGGCGATGGCCGCGGCCCTGATCGCGCTTGCCGCGTGCGGCGGCGAGCCCCAAGCCCCGGCTGGCGGTTCTTCATCGGAATCGGTTCAGATCGACGGCTCGTCGACGGTGTTTCCGCTCTCGGAAGCGGTGGCCGAAGCCTTCACCACGACGCAAACCGGCGGCGCGCGCATCACGGTCGGCGAAAGCGGCACCGGCGGCGGTTTCCGCAAATTCTGCCGCGGCGAAACGCAAGTCCAAGGCGCATCGCGGCCGATCTCGACGGAAGAAATGGCCGCGTGCGCGGCAGCGGGCGTGACATATGTGGAAGTGCCGGTCGCGTTCGACGGCATCAGCGTCGTTGTGCATCCGTCAAACCCGGCGACCAACATCACGATGGCGCAGCTGCGCCGCATGTGGGAGCCGGCGGCCGAGCGGACGGTCACCAATTGGCGCCAGTTGAACCCGGCGTGGGGCTCGCTCGATCTGCAACTCTTTGGCCCGGGCACGGCGTCGGGCACGTTCGATTATTTCACGCAAGCCGTGACGGGGACGGAAGGCTCATCGCGCACCGACTATACGCCGAGCGAGGACGATAACGTCATCGTGCAAGGCGTGTCGGGCAATCCGGGCGGCGTCGGCTATTTCGGCTATGCGTATTTCGAGCAAAACCAGCAGCGGGTGAAGGCGCTCTCGCTCGATGGCGTCGCGCCGAACCCGGAAACGATCGCCAATGGCAGCTATCCGCTGGCGCGCCCGATCTTTGTTTATTTCAACGCGGAATCGCTGCGCCGGCCGCAAGTGCGCCGCTTCGCGGCCTATTACGTCGCCAGCGCTGGCCGCTTGGCGCAGCAGGTTGGCTATGTCGGCCTGCCGGAAGCCGCGTACGCAACGCTGACCGAGCGGGTGAACACCATGCAAATCGGCACCGCCTTCGGCGGCCATCAGGAAATCGGCGTGAACATCACCGAGGTGCTGGCCCGTCCGCTCTCGACCGAAGCGACGGCTGAGTAAGCGATGACATCCAAGCGCGGGGCCTTGCGGTATGCAGCGTCCCGCGTGCGGCGCGCCGATGCACTCCCCATATATGAAGCATGCTGCCGACTGGCTTTTTCGCTGTCCTGATCAGCATCGGCCTCTTGATGCTGCTCTGCGTCGTCTCAATGCGCGAGCCCGCCCGCAAGCGCCGCGCCCGTGACGACGGCGCCATTCTCCCGCTCTGGATGCCGGACGATCTGAGCGACTAAAGCAGCGATAAGCTATCTAGGTGCAGTGCTTGTAGCGCGGGGCGTTCGGCCATGAGGGCGAACATTTCGTCGCCGCGCTCGGTGCGCTCGACGTTCATCGAGGCGATGATCGCCATCACGAAGCCCGAGAACGCGTAGAGGCGATACTCATGCCAAAGCGCATCGGCGTCGACGTTGACGCCAAGCGTGCGCAGCTCGTTGGCGTAGAAGCGGACGAGACGTGCTTCTTCCCGCGCGCGCAGCGCCGGATCGGCGATGCTGGTGCCGATCAGATAGGCTATGTCGGAAGCGGCGGGGCCAATGCCCAATGTCTGCCAATCGACCACATGCGCCGATGCGCCATCGCCTGAGAACAGGATGTTGTCGATGCGGAAATCGCGATGCTGGATGGTGCGCGCGGCGGGCGCACGGTCGAAATAGCCGCCCGCGCGGGCGATGAAGGCGTCGCCCATGGCCAGAATATCCCGCGAGAGGCGCTCAGCGTAGCGTTCGCGAAACTGCGCATAAAGCGGCGCCAGCATTTGCCGGACCATGGTGTCGACGGCCGGTCGCGGCTGCAGCCAGGCGATATCGTTCAAGCGCGCATCGTCCCAATAGGACGCATGCAATCGCGCGGCTTGCTTCAACGCCGCTTCGATTTCAGGGATCGTGGCGCCGGCGAGCTGATCGCCTTGCCGCGCGGGCGCCAGATCCTGCAACAGCAGAACGAACTCGCTTTCGTCAGTGTTGGCTTCAAGGTGCAGGCATTTGGGGCAAGCGACGCCGACATGGTCGGCGAGATCGCGATACCAGCCGAGTTCAAGCGCATAGGAGCCGAGGGCCGCGGCGATGGCGCGTGTGCCCGGATCGGCGGAGGGGCATTTGGCGACGATCGAAGCGGGGCCTTCGCCGTCTTTCCAATCGAGCGTCACTCTGAAGCTCAGGCTCATCTGCCCCGTGCCGATCGATTTGGCGGCGAAGCTCTTGAGCGCGCCCGTGGGCATACGGAGCGCCTGCTCCAGCCAGGCATGGGTGAAAGCGTCGGGATGCGAGGGCGTGCTCATGGCGCGCCGTCCAACATGTTGGTGAAGCCGCTCGGCGCGTGCGGGCCGATCAGGAATTGCTCAAGCACGCCGGCGCCTTCGTAGCTTTTTCCGCTGTCGGTCAGCGTCGCGCGCGCGAGCGCCTGGATGTGTATTTGACCGGGCGCGCTATCATCGACCCCGTTTGTGTCGATCACATCATAGGCGGCTTCAAACTCGCCGTGATCGCGGCCGTGACCCCAGGTCGGATGCGTGTAGCCGAGGCCGCTCATGTAGAAGTGCGCGCCGCTGGGCTCGATGCCCAATTCTGGGCCATTCTCCGCGAAGCGTACGCGCGCTTTCCGCAAGCGCCGTGAGCCGGTATGGTAGATCAGCTCCGTTTGCGGCGCTTCGTATTCGGTGCGCGATGCGCCGAGCACATCGATGACGCCGCGCCTATTCCAGGCGCGTCCTGCGTCATCGTCGTTGGTGTGAAAGAAAACGGCGCGATCGTTGAAGTTGAACGGCGCCCAAAGCCAGAAGAATTGAAATGGCGCTGGCGCCGGTTGCGAGTCCGCCGCGCCCACAGGGCGAATGCCCCACGAGCGATCGCGCGTGCCGAGCGCGCCGTCTAGCTTCAGCTTCTCGCCTTTTAGCGAAAGCTCGCCGCTCCACGCGCCATTCTGCGTCATTCGCGTATAGTCCATGAACATGCGCGGGCCGTTGCGGCGGGTGAAGCGCGGCTCTTCAATCGGCCGATGGCGCGCGTCGAACGCCAGATCGGCGCGTACGCCGCCATCATTGTCATCGACGCGCAGGCCAAGCTTTTGCAGGGGCTCGATCACGCGCACTTCGATCGGGCCGACGCGCAAATCCATGCGCTCGCTGTTCAGCCGCCGAGATGCGCGCACATTGTGCTGCTTGCCATCCACGAGCAGGCAGAAGGCTGCGTCTATGACGTCGAGATGTGGATAGACGCCGAGTGCGGCCGCGAAGAACACGGAGCCGTCGGCGCTATAGCCGTTGAAGAAATAGCGATCGTAAAAATTGCGATCGCTGCCGGAGAACGCGATCGGCTCCGGGCTCTGGTGGATCGGATAATCGTCACCCCAGGTCAGCATTGGCGTTTCCTCTTATGTTTTGAGGAAGCGTAGCTCCAAGCGGCTGACTGACAAGGATGACGTGGCGGGAGTCTTGTGATCCCAAAAAAGCGCGTAGTCAGGGGGCCGTAGGTTGGCGTGCGCTAGGCACTAGGAATGCGGCCGGCTCTGTGCGCAATAACACAGACTGGTCCAGGTTGGCGGCGTTGCGGGCGAAGGCGGCTGGGTCGTTAAGCGTGCATCCACTTGCGGCATTGCCGCTTAATTGGCATGCGACGCCACCGTAGCCAGCGAAGTAACCTTGCGCCGCAGCAGCCTCGGCGCTCCATGCGATGGTGTCGCGAATCTCCACGAGGCAAATTTCGCCGCGGCAGCGGCGGCGTGCGAAGACGCCAGAGTACGTTGCTTCGCTTCCCGCTGAAATTGTCAGTTGTACAAAGAGATTTTCTCCACCCGGAGCGAGTCGAAATATCCTCTCCGGATCAGTCATTAGAGTGGCGACGTCGGCTTGGCCCCCGCTGTCTTCACGTAGCAAAGTTCGCACGTTGGTGATGCGAACCTGATCGCCATCACGCGCGAGGTTCATGACGTACAGTTGTTCGCCCAGCACAACAAAGACGCGTCCGACCGGCATGTCATCGCTTGCGGATTGAAGCTCGGAACGTAGAGGCCGTTCAATGTCGAGCATCGACATATTGCATCCGACCAAGGCCAGCGCGATCGCGATTGCAGTGAAGCTGCGTTTCATGGCTCTTCCCCCACAACGATCGGGCCGGCGCGGTCGAGCCAACGCTGCGCTTCTAGATAATCGATAGGGTGACCCTCGATCCCCATATGGAGCTTGGCCATGAATATCATGGCTGGGCGGTACCCTTCTTCGGCCAGCGTCTGCATTGAGGCGGCAAGCGTCGCAATGTTGCTTTGGCCCACGGCTTGTTCTTGCGCGTAATCTGCGGCTGCTTGGGCATAGCGTGAGGGCGCATATCCGAGGGCGGCGGAGGCTCTAATATCTATTTCGTGCAACGCGGGCGCAAATTGCATATCCGCTGCTTGCTGGCGTAGGCGATAAGCGACGGCAGTCACAAGATAGCGATGAGCGCCGTCGGGGATTGAGTCTGTCGAGTTTGCGACCGCATCTACTGCTTGGAGGCCGTATTCGCCGCGCCGCGCGGCGCTAAGCGCCTCTTCGGGCTGCCAGGGCTGCAGTAGTGCGACGAGGGACTCTCCAATCCTCGGCGTGACTCCATAGCGAAATGCGAGCAGTGACTTTGCGAGCAACGCCATGGCTCGCGGGTCGTTCCTCGCTGCCGCAGCAACATGCTGATACGCTGCTGTGCCCTCCGGGCTCAGAGTGGGCTCGGCGGCAGGATCGAAATTCTCCGCGGCTGGGTCGGAATTGTTTTGATTGATCGGCTCTATTAGGACCGCCTCCAAATGGCCCAGGGCGCGCGCACTCTGTTTCGCTGCGCCCGCAGCTTCCGCGTAGCCATTTGAAGAAAGCGCACGATAGAGTTGGTAGGCGGCACGGCCCGACGACGGATTTCGCATAACCGCTTCGCGGCAGGCTGGAATAGCGGTTGCGGGATCTATCATTCCGAATGGTACGCCTGCGCCAGCGTGCGGTTCGAGTTCGTATTCGGATGCGGCGCCTAGATCGCATTCACGCAACGAGGCGTAGCCGCGATAGAAGTTGAAACCGAAAAAAATGACTGCGCCCAATGCCGCAAACGTAACGATGCCCATCATGGCGCGGCGGCCCAACTTCTTCCTGTCTTCTTCCGGTATGTTCCAGTTCCACGTACGTACGCGCAGGGCGCGTTGCTCAGGCAAGTCGGCGATGATGCGCGCAAGTGCGCCGTCTGGGTTTGCTGCGAAGTCGATCCATTGACGGCTTGCTAATGTGTATTCGAGCGATCCGCTGATGGGATCGTTCGTGAGTTTCACTGGGTAAATGGGTTTGCCTGTCTCATCGGCGAGCGCGATCTCGCGGGTGACATGTCGGCTCTCAGTCGCGTGGCGCGAGTGAAGAAAAAGCACGCCATTCGATTCACGCAGGCCGCGGAGGATTTCCGCCTGATATTCCGCGCCGGTGCGTACGTCGCGTGGCGCCACCCAGCAACTAACGCCGTTCGCCTCAAGCGCGGCGACAATCTGGTTGGCAAGCAAGGTGTCCTTGCTTGAGTGCGAAACAAAAAGATCGCGCATTCCTCGCCCCCGCAGGCTCAAGTTGCAGAGGTTAGCATGGCTGCAAGGAATGCAAAGAGGCTACGGGCGTGTGGCCTTAGCGCGCGATTTCCACGCGGTAGCTTTCGATCACGGTGTTGGCGAGCAGCTTCTCGCACATCTCTTTGACTTGCGCTTCGGCGGTGGCTGGATCGAGATCGCCATCAAGCTGGATTTCGATCACCTTGCCGACGCGCGCGTCATGCACGCCGCCGAAGCCCAATTCCTTCAGCGCGCCGGCGACGGCCTTACCCTGCACGTCGAGCACGCCTGGTTTCAGGCCGACGGTGACGATCGCTTTCATGTATCTCCCCCTCCCGCCGAACTCGCCCGCGTAGCACACGGGCGAGGCGGGCTCGTTCAGTTCGTCGTCGTTCAATGCACGCTTTCGCCGCCGGCCGCGGCTTTGACGATGCCCAGGCGGCGCGCGACCTCCACGTATGCCTCGGTGACGTTGCCGAGATCGCGACGGAAGCGGTCCTTGTCCATCTTCTCGTTGGTCTGGACGTCCCAGAGCCGGGCGCTGTCGGGGCTGATTTCGTCCGCCACGACCGTGCGCACCATGTCGCCCTCATAGAGGCGGCCGAACTCAAGTTTGAAATCGACGAGCTTGATGCCGACGGCGCCGAACATGCCGAAGAGGTAGTCGTTGATGCGCAGCGTGAGCGCCATGATGTCGTCGATCTCTTGGGTGCTCGCCCAATTGAACGCGGTGATGTGCTCTTCGGCGACCATCGGGTCGTTGAGCTCATCTTTCTTATAATAGAACTCGATGATCGAGCGCGGCAGCGGCGTGCCTTCCTCGATGCCCAGACGCGTCGAAAGCGAGCCGGCCGCCACGTTGCGGCACACCACCTCAAGCGGGATGATCTCGACCTCGCGAACCAGCTGTTCGCGCATGTTCATGGTTTTGATGTAATGGGTGGGGACGCCGATCGCGTTCAGGTTCGTCATGATGAACCCGCTGATCTGGTTGTTGATCACGCCCTTGCCTTCGAGGATCGCCTTTTTCTGTGCGTTGAACGCGGTGGCGTCGTCCTTGAAATATTGGATCAGGGTGCCAGGCTCGGGGCCTTCGTACAGAATCTTGGCCTTGCCTTCGTAGATCTTCTTGCGACGGGACATGGGTTCGCCCTCCTGAGGCGTGGCCGGCTAAAGCTCAGGGCCGGCAGGCCTCCCGGGCCCCGGAATCGCCCGGCGGCCCGCCCAATTATCTAGGGCCAAAGCCCAAAGGTCACAATTGGCGCAGGCGCCTAGATGCGGTTGATCGGGCGGGGTTGGGCCATTATTCATGCCGCAAAGCACCGGAGACGCCAAATTATGAGCCAGTTCAACGACCGCGAACGCGCCGAGGAGAAGAAATTCCAGCTCGACCAAGAGCTTGAATTCAAGGCGCAGGCCCGGCGGGCGAAGCTGGTGGGGCTCTGGGCGGCCAAGCTCATGGGCCTGGAGGACGCCGCCGCCGAGGATTACGCGAAGTCGGTGGTGATGGCCGATCTTGAGGAAGCCGGCGTGGAGGACCTCTTCCGCAAGATCCGCGGCGACCTCGACATGCACTCGGTCCAGCTTTCGGACCACCAGTTGCGCGCCAAGATGGAAGAGGCGCTGAATGAGGCGCGCGCCTCCGTGAAGGCAGGCGCGTGAGCACGGAGGCGGGGCGCGCAGGCGTCCTGCCGACGATCTGGCGGGGCGTACGCTTGCGCTGCCCGGCGTGCGGCCAGCGGACCTTGTTTCGCGCCTATCTCAAGCTCAGTCAAAGCTGTGCCGCGTGCGGCGCGGATTTTTCGCGCTCTGAAACCGCCGACGTCGCGCCCTATGTGACGATCATGCTGATGGGCTTGATCGGCATGCCGCCGATCCTGGCGCTCGCGCTGAACGCTGGCGCTTACGCGGAGATGCTGCTCTGGCCGGCGCTCGCATGCGCGGCTGGATTGGCGCTGGTGTTGCTGCCGCGCGTGAAGGGTGTTCTCGCCGCGCTGCTGTGGCGGGCGCGGCGAGAAATGTGATCCCCTACGGGTTCATATGCCCCGCGCAATAATTGACGATGCGGTCCGCGTCGCGGAACACCGCCGCGAGATCAACTTGCGCGTCGCGCTTGTGCATATGCGCGGTGAGCGCTTGCTCCATGGCGAAACGGCGCAGGTCGAGCATGACCTCTTCGTCCCATTCGTCATTCGGTTCGATTTCGTTATCGCTGGCCATCGTCTGTCCCTTCTGGAGTTTCGACCGCGAAAGCCTTCAAGTGCTTCGCGGGGCGACGCAACGGGGGCGCGCGATCGTTCCGTTTTTGCGCTGATTTACCCTCATCCCCTGCGGCGGGCGCACTACGCCTAATCCGCCGTTTACGGCGTTTGTGAACAAATCCTCTACGCAGTCCGGTCAAGTTCGCGCCGAGGCAGGACGGATATGCGGACTCTTTTTCTGAGCTTGGCGCTGATCGTAAGCGCGTGCGGCGAGGCGCCGACCTCAATGCGCGCGTCGCAAGCGTCGCTGCTGCTTGAGCAATTCGCGGCGGGCGCCGCGCCGGCCGATCTGTGCACGGCCGAGGGGCGTGCGATGCTGCGTGGCGCGGTCCGCGCCTATGGCGCGGCGATGTCGGACGCTGGCGAGGCGTGGCCGGCGGCTCCGCAAGGTGGCGACGGCCTCGGCAATGTTGAAGCGATGGTGTTGGTGGCCGCCGCTTCGGGCTTCGTTGAACCTACGGATTTCCGCGATCACGCTTCGATCTTGGTGGAGCGGGTCGTGTTCGCGCACTGGCCGGAGCTGCGCGGCATGCGCGATGGCGCGCGCGTGGCGTGCAACGAAATGGTTGATCTGCAGATCAGCGCCGCACGTTTTGTGCTGGAATCCGACCGCTATGAGCGCTTGCTCCAGCTGGGGCCGGCGAGCGCGGATGCACGCACGAACGATCGCGCTGAGCGCCAGGCATTGCGTGTCGAGCGTGCGCGTACGGCGATGAACACGCAAGCCGCAGCGGTTGAGCAGCGGATCGAGGCCTCAGCTGCTGCGCGCTAAGCGAACACGCGGGCGAAGATTTGATCCACGCGCGCGAAGTGGTGCGCGTCGTCGAAGCAGCTATCGATCGTTTTGGCGTCGAGCTTGGCGGTGACGTCGGCGTCCGCCTTCAAGCGGTCGATCAGGGAGGTCGCGGCGCGCGGCGGCGGGCTTTGCCACACGGCCATCGCATTGCGCTGCACGAGCCGATAAGCGTCCTCGCGCGAAACACCCGCTTGCGTCAGCGCCAGCATCACGCGCTGCGAATTATGCAGGCCGCCGAGCAGGGCCAGATTGCGCGCCATGTTTTCCGGATAGACCACGAGTTTCTCCATCACCATCGCCATGCGGTGCAGCGCGAAATCGAGATGGATGGTGGCGTCCGGGCCGATGCCGCGCTCGACGGACGAGTGCGAAATATCGCGCTCATGCCAAAGCGCGACGTTCTCCATCGCCGGGGTCACGGCGCTGCGCACGAGGCGCGCCAGGCCGCAGAGATTTTCGGTAAGCACTGGGTTGCGCTTGTGCGGCATGGCCGATGAGCCCTTTTGGCCCGGCTCGAAGAATTCTTCCGCTTCCAGCACCTCGGTGCGCTGCAAATGGCGCACCTCCGTCGCGAGGCGTTCGACGCCGCTGGCGACCACGCCAAGTGCGGCGAAGAACGCCGCGTGCCGATCGCGCGGAATCACCTGTGTGGAAACGGGCTCGATCGTAAGGCCAAGCTTCTCCGCAACATAAGCCTCAACGCGCGGATCAATCTGGGCGAAGGTGCCGACGGCGCCTGAAATCGCGCATGTGGCGATCTCCTTTTTTGCGGTCTTCAAGCGTTCCAGATTGCGCGCGAACTCGGCGTAATGGCCGGCGAGCTTCAGGCCAAACGTCGTCGGCTCGGCATGGATGCCGTGCGAGCGGCCGATGGTCGCCGTCATCTTGTGCTCGTAAGCGCGCTTTTTCAGCGCCGCCATGACGCGCTCGCAGCCGGCGATGAGCAGATCGCTGGCGCGCGCCAGCTGCACGGCAAGGCACGTGTCCAGCACGTCGCTCGAGGTCATGCCTTGGTGGGCGAAGCGCGATTCTGGGCCGACGTGTTCGGCGACGCTGGTGAGGAACGCGATCACGTCGTGCTTCACCTCGCGCTCGATCTCATCGATGCGCGCGACGTCGAATTTGCCCTTGGCGCGGTATTCGGCAGCGGCGCTCTTCGGGATCGTGCCGAGTTCGGCCATCGCCTCCATGGCGAGGGTTTCGATCTCGAGCCAGATGCCATAACGGCTCTCGGGCTCCCAAATGGCCACCATGTCGGGGCGGGCGTAACGCGGAATCATGGGCGGTTGTTACGCCAGCCCCGCCGGTTTGTCAGGTTTGCGCCTGCGCGGCGTCGGCCAAATCCTTGCGGATGGTGCGGCTCGCCAACCAGAAGAACAGCAGCCCCAGCACGATGACGCTGCCGGAGGCCAAAAGCGCTGTCTGCAGGCCGCCCGATTGCGCGGCCAAGCACGCCGCGTCGGTGGTGCCAGGGGGGCAAGCGGCCTTGAAGGCGCCGGTGTCGGCCGCGCCGTAACGCTGCGCGGCGAACACATCGCTGAGGCGGCCCATCGTCGTCGGCCCAAGGCCGAGCGCGATCAGGTTGAGGATGAAGAACATCACCGCCACGGCGGTGGCGCGCGTGTGGGGTTTCACCAGGCCCTGGATCGCCGCATAGACGGGGCCGTACCAAACGGAATTCATCGCCGTCGGCACCGCCAGGAAGAGGAGCGTGATATAGCCGCTATTCGGACCCACGGGCCAAAATAGCGCGGCGACGAAGAAGGGCGCGCCGAGCGCGAAGGCGATCGCCGGCAGCGTGACGTAGGCGCGCGCGTCCTTGGCGGCGTAGCGGTCGGCGATCTTGCCGCCGGCCCAGGTGCCGAGCACGCCCGCGAAAAGCACCATGACAGCAAAGGCGACGCCCCGCTCTTGCAGGCCCATGCCGTGCGTGCGCGCGAGAAAAGCGGGCAGAAAGTACGAGTGGCCGTAGCCAAGAAATGAGACGACCGTCGCCGCGAGCACGGCGTACCAATAAGAGGGCTTCGAGGAGAGCTCGCGCAGCGCCTCCGCGAAGCTGGCTTTGTTCGCGGGCGGCGCGGCGAGGCCCAGCTTGCGCGGCTCCTTGAGCGTGAAGAATGCAATGATCGCGAGGGCGACGCCGGGAACGCCGACGAGCATGAAAGCGGCGCGCCAGCCGTAATTGGCCGCGATCACGGCGCCTAACGCGAAGCCCACGAACGTGCCGATCGGCACGCCCATTGAATAGAGCGCCAAAGCCGACGCGCGCTTTTCCGGTTTCACATAGTCCGAGATCAGCGAGTGCGCGGGCGGCGTGCAGCCTGCTTCGCCGACGCCGACGCCAAAGCGAAACAGCAGAATTTGCATGAAGGACGTGGCCGTGCCGCAGAGCGCGGTGAAGCCGCTCCAGATCGCCAGCGCCGCGCTGATGATGCTAACGCGATTGCCGCGCTCGGCGAAGCGCGCGATCGGAATGCCGAGCACGGTGTAGAACACCGCGAACGCCAGACCGCCGAGCAAGCCGAATTGCGTGTCGTCGAGATTGAGGTCGCGCTTCAAATCCTCGCCGAGTACGGCCACGATTTGGCGATCGACGAAATTCAGCGTGTAGATGCCGAGAAGCAGCCAGAGTGCGTAGCGCACGTTGGCGTCGCTCAGGCCGGGCGCGGCAAGCTTATTGGTGGGCGCGCCCACGATCGCATCAGTCACGCGTCTTTCCTCCATGGCGCGGCTTATGCTGCCTTGCGTCCATACGGGAGTGTATGGGGGCAATCTCTTGGCGCGCAAGCCGAAAACGGCGGCGCTAGAGCAGCCCCAGCGTCTTGAAACTGGCGACGCCGTCGCGGCCGATAATGAGGTGGTCGTGCACGTTGACGCTGATCGCATCCGCGGCGGCGACAATCTCGCGCGTGATGGCGAGATCGGCTGCCGAGGGCTTGGGATCGCCCGAGGGGTGGTTGTGCAGAAATCCCGAAGAGGTCGCTTGCCGTTGAATTACTTGCGCAAATATGTCCGCATAGGCCGAAAGGGCGCCGTGATTGGGTATAGTCTGATTTAGCCCACTCGCGATCATCACGCTCAGCACATGCAAAACACGCTCGATCACGTCTTTGCATAATCGCGTACAAAATGGAATCGAAGAATGCTTGTGACGCGGGAGGGCGCGCGTGTTGAAGCTTGTTGGTGCATCGCTTGCTGTCGTGTTTTGCGCTTTGGCGCCGAGTGTCGCGCACGCTGATCCGTGTACGGCGCCGCTGCCGAGTCACGCAGGCGATACGTTCAGCGGCACGGTGCGCTATGTCGGCGACGGCGATGGTCTTTGCGTCGGCCGTTCCAACGATCCCAGCACATGGATTGAAGTGAGGCTCGGCGATTTCGACGCGCCCGAACTTCACTCGGCGGACGGCCCGCGATCGAAGCGGTTTCTCGAACAGGTAGCGATCGGACGCGAGGTGACGTGCCGCGCAGTGCGTGGTCGGCGCGGACGCGTCATCGTCTATGATCGCGTGATCGCGGTATGCCGCGTCGATGGCCGCGCCATTGGCGATCTGCTGCGGGAAGCGGGCGCGCCGACCGGCGGCAATTGAGCGAAGAGGGCGCGCCGCCACGAACGCGCGGGCGCATCGAGCGCCTAGCAACCCGCCGCTTTGCTTGGCGGTTGTCCTGGCGCATTCTTGGCGAGCTGAGCCACTCCCATGAACCTGTGCATCATCTGCCGCAATCGTCCCGGAACTGCCTCGGGCGGCGCTGTGTGTGAGCGGTGCGCCGGAATGCTGAGCGCAGAGGGCCATCCGTTGTGGCCGGCAAAACCGGCGCCCGAGGCCATGACCGAAGAGATTCTGGCGACCCTCCGGGAACACGTCGCGCGCTTGGTCGGAGGTGTGCCGTTCGAACGCGAACTCTCGCGCGACGAGGTGGACGCGCTGCTGCACAGCTTTCCCGAATAAGGCGAACAGCTATTCGGGGTCTCAAGCGAGCTTGCTGCAATTGACCGTGTTGCGCTTGTCCCAGGCCTGCAAGGCTGAACGGCTGTAGAGCACGGCCTTGCCGACTTTGAGGTAGGGTGGGCCGAGCTTGAGGGCGCGCCAATTGCGCAGGGTGCCCAAAGTGATGCGGCCTTTATAACGGGCCACGACCTCGTCGTCGGTAAGAAGTTCGTCGTCGAAAGCGACTTCTGACATGGTGTTCTCCATGGCTCGGCCAATATCGACCTTGGCCGTCATCTTTCGCGTTGCGATTCGCCCGGAGATGACGGGAAACGCCGGGAAATGGTGGGAAACGGTCCGGAGCGCCCGTTCAATAATGCGCGTGATCGCGTCGACGCAGGCGTAGCGCTTTATCGCGCCCGTGGGCATTCCATTCGAGCCAGGATGCAAACCCGTTCCCGAACGCGATCAGGATCGCAAACCCGACCGCGATCACCGCTTGGCCCCACTCGCCGACACATGCACGCGTCAGCGCGTAGAGGAGAAGGAGCGGGGAGCCCCAGCGGACCAGCACCCAAAGCGCAAAGAATGCTGCGGTCGCGACGAGGAAGGGCTGCGGGATTGTTGCGAAGATCTGGAGCGGGGATAGGTCGAAGTGCATGGCGCCATTTCCTGAAAGGTAATGAGGCGCTGCGGTTCGACCGGGTTGGCTCCCGGATTCTTTTTCTGGTCGTCCAGCTTGCGCGGACGCCGATCCTCGATGCGCTCATGCCAACACAAGTGCGCCACAGGCGCAAGCGCGATGCGCGCCCTAGCGGTCCAGTCCGGGCGGCAGCTTGAGCGCTTTCGACAATTGTCGTGCTGGGTCGTGGGTGCGCGAGCGCACGAGGGCCTTGCGGATGTCGAGGTGGAGCTCCATCGCCTTGAGGCGGCCCTGCCATTTCGGCTCGAACTGAAAGATGTTGCGGCCTACTTCCGTCGCGAGGCCAAGGCGCTTGAGTTCTTGCGCCCGCGCCTTCAGCGCATTGGTCATTTCCGGCGACCGGTCCGGCGCCTGAAGCTGAGCGAGGCGTACGCGGCCTTGTTCGTCAAGCTGCCCTTCGATTATGCGGTCGAGCCGGCTTGGGCGATGCGCGCGTGCTTCCCGCTCTAGCGCCAGGCGGGCGTCGTCCCGCCCGCGTGGACCAAGACGCTCGGTGGCGATGTCCTGCGCCGCCGATCGGAAGCCGTGGCTCACATACTCCCTCGGGATCACGAGATCGCGTCCATCCTCGTGCCGGCCACGCAGGATGATGTGCGTATGCGGGTTGTCGGTGTCCCAATGGTCGACGGCTATCCAGGTTAGCCGCGTGCCGAGGGCGATTTCCGCCCGCCGCATTACCTCTCGGGCGTAGCTCTTCAAATCGCCGAGCCTGCCGCCGTTTTCCGCGGACAGGATAAGCCGGAAATGTCGCCTGTCCTCGCGCGCCCAGGCGGCTGTACGCGCTCCCCCATCGACGCTGTCGTCCAGCGCATCGTAAAAGACCGATCGTTCGGCGCCGCGCTGCAGATAACGCGCATGCGCCTTGGCCGACGCTTCGACATCCCGCTCGCTATTGCTTGCCGCATCCTCGCCCGGCAAAGGCGGGAACGGCGCCTTGGCGGCGGCGTCGCGCGCTACATAGCGCGCGTGCGCACCGAGCGCTGCCCCGCCGCCGCCGCCGTGTCCGAAATAGTGGACCTTCACGATCGCGCGTTGGCGTGGGTCGAATTTGAAGGCGCCAGCTTTGCCCAAACCCTTCGCGGCTTTGCGTGAAGAGCCGATGCGTTGCTGCAATTGAGATGAGAGCGCCGGCGCGGCGCTGGCGCTTCTGCGACCGCGTCCTTCGTGACGGCCCGTGAGGCTCTCCGCATCGATCGGCCGCGCGATGCGCAGGCGTGACCCAGGCGAGAACGTCTCGCCGCGCATGGCGTCGCGCAGCAATTTACTGAATCGAAAGGTCGGTGCGGTGATCGTCGTGGAAGGCATCGATGCGAAGTTCGCCAGCGCTGTGCGCGCACCGTGCGTCGCACCGTGCGATTGTGCTCCGCACGGTGCGTTTGCGCCATGGTATTCAACCACTTGGCGTAGAGAACGACTCTCCCTTTATCTGGCCTTACACCGTGTTTGTTGTTTCCGCGTTGGTTGCTTAGAAAAATTTCCGCCAGACGCCTTCAATGTCAGCGACGGACACCGGCCCGAAATAGCGGCTGTCGAAACTGTCAGGGGTTTCACCCATCAAGAAGATTTCGTCGCCAGAAAGCGTGCGGCATCCGCTCCAACGCGGCAGCATGCGCCCTTGGCTGTCACGCACCACACGGTGCGCCACGGTGCGGTCATTGATGCGGATGACGTCTCCGTCAGCGCAGACGCTGTCGCCATCGTTCGCGGCGATGCGTTTAATGAAGCGGTCGCCCGCATCGGTGAAGTTGCGCGCCGCGGCGTAGTCGGGCGCCACGTCCTGCGCACGCACTGTGACGAAGGCGCCACGAGCAATCTCGCCCGAGCCACGCACATACCATCCGGTCGGCACCGAGGGCGTGTGATTGTAGATGAGCCAGTCGCGCGTATTCGCAGAGGCGACAGCCAAGAGCGCGATCGCCGTCGCGCCGATGCCAAGCCAGGTTCGCGTCTTCATCCGCACGCCTCCAAGATGTGTTGGCCTCCGGTGCGCGCAAGCGGATGCTCCTTCAAGGCTCACCCGTGAACCGGGGACATGTCCTAAAGGGCGGGTGGGCGGGTGTTGCGAGAGGGATGGAAGCCGGATGGCCGAGACCGCAGCGCGGGCTCGGTGCGCAGCACGACAGCCCGGCGACGGCGAAGCCGGCGCTCGCCCAAACTGAAAGAAAACGACATGAGCGCTAGGAGCTGGAGCGTGATCGACCTGATCACGTCCAGCACAAACGCGAGCGACCTATGGCGCACGCGCGGGGTGGGCGGGTGGGATAAACCGGCAAGTCGGGGGCCAACGGCCCCGTGTCTGGATCGCGCCATGGCTTTGGGCGCATGGCGGGCTCGACATCTATCTAGGCGATTTGCGGCCTGTTCGGAGCGCAAGTTAGAGCGCGCAGCAAGAACAGTGTTGACGGATCAGCGCTCTCCGCGCACGCTTGGTATGCGCCCGAGAGCAAAAGCAGCGCCCGGCGCCTCGAACTAGCTGCGAACAAGAACCCAGCGCCGGCATTGTGCGGGTAAGGCTGACGACAATCCCGTAAACATCCAAGGAGGTTGTGCGATGCACGACGAGGATATGTTTGCGCGGATGCCAGCATCGGGTTTGACTGCTGGGCAGCCGCGTCTTGAAGGCCTGCTTCATCGCTTCGATGAAGAGCGCGACACCACATACAAAGGCGAGACATACCGGGTTCGCGACAATGGCGCGGTGCTGAGGTACGCGCGCCCTGGCTTGCGCCGTCGACCGCTTGACGAGGTTTGGTCGTTCGGCTCGCTGAACAAGCACACGGGCTATCTCGTTATCTGCGATCACGTCGTCCATCGGATCGTCGCCACGGCGTTTTGTACGCCAAAGCCGTCTCCGGAGCACGTCGTCGATCACATCGACACAAACCGTCTCAACAACCGCGCCGAAAACCTGCGCTGGGTGACGCGGCTGGAGAACGTGCTGCTGAACCCGATCACGTGTCGGCGCATTGAATTGGCCTACGGCTCGCTTGAGGCCTTCTTTGCTAATCCCGGGGCCCGGACTGTCCGCAAGTTGGAATGGATGCGGACCGTCAGCAAGGAAGAGGCGGCCACGAGCCGGCGACGCTTGCTCGACTGGGCCGCAAAGGGCGAGGGGTTGAAAGGTGGCGCGCTTGGCGATTGGGTCTTTGCCCAAAGTGACAGGCAGGCGCCGGAGCCCGAACCGGAGCCGATGGGCATTCCGTCCCTGACTCCTGGCGCCATTCAGCGCAAGTGGCGGACGCCAACGGAATTTCCGCTGTGCCCAACGGCGGCGGCCGACAACGCGCTAGACGAATACCTGCAACGTCTGCGGCCGGGCGCCATCTTTGCGCGCAACCGCTACGGCGAGAGCACCGTGATTGAAGCCGCTCGCAATGGCGGCGGCCCCATTTCGGTGGTTTGCAGCACGCAATCCGGTGTGAAGGATTGGAGCGTGGCGCGAGTGTTCATCGACGGCGATGTGTTTTGCCACCAGTCCAGCGGCGCCTTCTTCACCAGGAAAGGCGCGACGAAGGCGCATCTTACGGCGCTTGGCGCTGCCTTCGATGAAGCGGAATACGAGTCAATCGACGACTATGCGTGAGCGGCGCGGGCGGCTTGATGACAGAGCCGCCCGTAAACCGGCCTAGTCGGACCAGAGCCGCGCTGAATAGCGCATCGTGGCCGGCATCTTGATGACAGGGATCTCTGTCGGCGCCTGGTAAATCTCTGCCTCAAGCCAATCGATCTCGCCCTGCGGATCGTCGGTCAAGATCCACCAGGCCTTTCGCCGTTTGCCCTCGCCGTCGTCCCAGCGGTAATTGCGCGCCTTCAATGCGGCGCGCTGTTCAAAGGCCGTGTCTTCGGCCCGCACAGCCCAAAGCGGCCTCCGCGCGCAATCGAGCAGCGCCTTCAGTCCCGAGCGCCCCGTGCCGGGCAGCGGCTGCGTCAACAAGAATACGGTCGCCAGCGCGTCGGACAGCGCGCGGTGCCCGTCGTGAAACCACCCCGCCTTCATTAGCAGATAGTCAAGTTTTGCCGATCCCAGACCCTCGGCTTTCCAGTCGATGTCGATGAAGGAGCAAGCCCAATGCTTCTGCTCGAAGATCGGCCAGAGCTTTTCCACCATCGGCCGATCGAACGCGGCATTATGGGCGATGATCAATTGCGCCGGTTCAATAACCGCGCGCACGGCCTCCGCTTCGATTGTCTTGCCCGCGACATCGGCGTCGGTGATGCCGTGAACGCGCGCGCTTTCTTCCGGGATAGGAAAGGACGGCTGGCGTAAAGCTGACAGCGCGCCGGTTTCATCAACACGCACAATACGTCCCGTCTCGCGCTCATACTCAAACGGCAATAGCGCAAGTTCGATCACTTCGTCTGTGTCGTGATCGAGGCCGGTGGTCTCAGTGTCGACGAACACCGCACGGCGAATGTCGCTACCCGTGGGGTCAAGATTCCATTTCGCCACAGCCGGCACGCGGCGCAGCAAATGAAAGTCGGGGCTCTGTTCGATCAGCCGCGCGGCGTCGCTCAAATCCATAAGGCGCACCCGATTCCGCGACCATCCAATCCTGCATTGAGTTTTAGCGTGGGCCAAGTGCGGCGCAAAGCGAAGCGTTTAATCGCACCAAATCACCTTGCCGCCGCGCAGCCAGAAGTGCGATCGGCACCCCTGACGCAGCCAGACCGATGGCGAGAGCGTGGGCGCGCCGTGGCGGTCAGCGGTCAAATCCCAGCGCGGTTTCACTTCCTTGAGCAGCATGAGTTCGAGGCGCTGGCCGCATCCGCACGGGCATCGCATGCCAACGCTCCAATCGTCATCATCGTCTCGTGCGAGGACGAGATCGCGTGCAGGCAGGGCGTCCGGCAAGGTGTCGCCGGCCACAACGACCAGCCGCCGCGCCGGAAGGATCGCGGCGGTGAGCTTCCGCCACCACAAAGGCATGCGGATCATGCCAGTGCTCGCGGCGGCGCCAGCGCGGGAAGGCCTAGAAGCGGCTCCTGCGCGCCACGGCCCAGCAGAGCGCGATCGACCGCTTGCCAAGATGATTCCGCAAAGCGCTCTTCATCGCCGTCGGCCAACAGAAAGATCGTGCGCGCGTAGCGCTCGTTCGGTGCATGGCGGAACGGGAAGGTGCGGGCGATGAATTCCATCACGCATGCAGATGCTGCGCGCATATTCAGCGTGATGACAGCCGGCGCCTCTTCAGCCAGCCCGCGCAGATAGCCGTCCTTGATGCGTTGATCGAGGGCGTCTGGCGCTGTGCGCGCCAGATATTCGGCCTCCAAAGTCGCTGGCGTATAAACGCCGCGATCGCTCAGCGTCGCCCCGCCTGGACGAACATAGTCGATGCGCCCGCACACTTCGGCGATGGCGTGATCGCCGGCGCTTGATGCGCGCGTCGGAATGGAGACGCCAAGGTCGAAGAGGGGCATGAGAAAGCTGGCGGCGATACGGTCGGCGATGTGGCGTCCTTCGCCGGTATCGACGCAAGAGAATATGAAATCGGCCTCGCTGGCCGCCAGCACCGCCTCGCGCGCGGCAAGCGTGGTTGGGATGGTGCGGATCTCACAATCCGGCCTAAAGCGGCGAATGGCGTCGGCGAACATGTCCACTTTCAATGCGCCAATCTCGGCGCATGTGGAATTGAGGATGCGGTTGAGATTGCGCGCTTCCAGCCGGTCGTGATCGATCAGCATGATTTCGTCGAACCCAAGCCGGGCCAATTGTTCGGCGACGATGGAGCCCGTCCCCGATACGCCGACAATGCAGACGCTGAGCCGCGCAAGCGTCTCGGTCATAGCGCTGGTGAAAGCGATCGCGGCCTTGGTACGGTTAAGGCGCGCGTCATCGTCGAACATGCAAACAATGTCATGGCCCGCAACAAGAATGAGATCGATCGGCGACATGCGCACGCCGTCCGCGTAGAGCCGTGCGCGCATCGCGCCGTCAGGCGTCATGATCGCTGAGCCGCAGAGGCGATCGGTCCCGTGAAAAAGTGCGGGCATGAGGCTCTGGTCGCTGGCGTCGTCGAGCGCGGAAAATCCCAGTAGCCCACCGGGATGAGAATGGACCGCAATGATGGCGAGCCGGTCTTGCTCTGCGCGGTCAATGGCGCGCTCGACATAGGCGCCGGGCCAGGTGAGCGCGTCGCGCTCGCGGGCGCATGCCTTATGCGGCACGATGACGATGTCACGCGCGAGAAGCTTCAAGCGCTTGCCGTGCACGATCGTGCAAAGCAGCAACGCCGCCGCTTCAAGACCATCACCTGGAAAGAGATGGTCTTGCAGGCGCTTGTGAAGGTCTTGGGTGACAACCAACGTGGCGTCGCGGCGGATCATTGCCCGACTTCCCGAGAAAGCGATGTGTCCACGAGAGCGAGGTGTGTCGCCAGCGTGTCGCGGGTGCTGTCCCAGGGGCGATGGCGGGACCAGCGTTGATAGGCGACGCCGAAGATGGTCTCGGTGTGCTCGGTCTGCGCGATATTGGCGCCCGACGCCAAGGTGACGCGCGGATTGCAGTAAAACATGTCGAGTTGCGCGCCGGGATAGCTGATCGGAATTTCGATCGCGATGTCGACCGCGCAGGCTGAGAAGCCGGCCGGCAACACATACCCATAGATCAAAAGCCAGCGCCGTCCGCCGTCGAGCGCGGTTTCCCAACGCGCGCCCATGGCGCTCAGCAGCACTTCGTCTTGGGGCAAGAGCGCAAAGTCGCAACGGCGAGGCGCGATGGCCTCGCCGTTGTCGATCTGGCGCGGGGTGAGCCGGAGCTTCTCGATCCCGGGATGACGAAGGTCGATCACGTCATCGAGGCCGACCTCTTTCTTCGGGCCGTCCGTGGCTTTGAGCACGATGATCCAGCCGGTGTCGGGATTGAACCCGGCCAGCTTGATGGCGCGCCGGACGACGATCCGGGGTTCATCCGATTCGACCTTCACACCCTGGACGTTCAGCCGCCACGGCGGCTCCTTGTCCGGACGGCCGCGATTATCCGATTGGTCAGAAACGATATTTTCCTCAGGCATGCTGCCCTCCTGTTAAAGGGTCAGCACCCCGGAAGGGCGGTGACCGTCAGGGAGCACTATGATAGGTTGCTACGTCAGAAACGGACGTAGGTCTCCATGCGGCACGAAAAAGCTGAACAGATGCTGGTGCTCGCCCGCCTGCTCGCGAGCAGCGCGGAGGGGCTGACGCTGGATGAGATGGCGTCCGAAATGGGCGTCGGCCGGCGCACCATAGAGCGCATGCGAGATGGCTTGGCGCGCCTCTTTCCGCAGATGGATGAGATCAGCGACGGCGCTAGCAAGCGTTTCCGCATCCCCGGCGGGCTGGACAGCTTCTTCCAGAGTCCCACGACCGACGAATTGAACGCGCTCGGTCAGACCGCCGCCAATCTCGAAGAGGCAGGAATGACCGGCCACGCTCGGGCGCTGCGCAGCCTAGATAAGAAGGTACGCGCCGCGATGAAGCCGCCGGTGCTGCGCAAGGTGGCGCCTGATCTCGAAGCGTTGCTGCAAGCAGAACTTATCGCCGTTCAGGCAGGGCCGCGCCCAATCGAAGATGAACAGGTGATGGTGAAATTGCGCGAAGCGATCTGCGCGATGACGGCGGTGCAATTTCATTATCAAAGCGCCGGTAAGCCGGCGGCGACGCGCAAGGTCGCGCCCTATGGCATCCTCTTTGGACGGATGAATTATCTGATCGGGCCGGAGATCGGCTTCGACAAGATCAAGAGCTGGCGCTTGGACCGCATGACGCAATTGGAATTGCTCACGCTGCCCGCCCCGCGCCCGGCGGATTTCAGCCTGCCCAAATTCGCCAATGCGTCGTTTGGCTTTTTCCACGCCGATCCTGAAGACGTGGTGCTGCGTGTGCTGAAAGAGGGCGCCGACGATTTTGATAAGTGGCGGTTTCACCCCGACCAAACTGTGGAATACCAGGCTGACGGCAGCGCCATCGTGCGGTTTCGCGCCAGCGGCATGCTGGAATTGTCGTGGCATCTTTTCAGCTGGCAGAACAAAATCCAGATCATCGCGCCCGCGTCGCTGCGCGCTCTCATGCAGCACGAGCTCGCTACCGCGGCCACCCATCACCAGACTGCGCCGCCGCCGCCGTCCCAGCCGGCAAGCGTTCACTAAGATGGAAGGCGGCCTACGTCCGTTTCTGACGTGGTGCGGCGTCATTCTGCTTTCATGACGCGATCTCTCTCTGCCTCCCGCCTCAATGATTTCCTCGGCTGCGCCCATCAATCGGCGCTGTGGCTGGCTGGCGTCGCCCCGGATGAGGAGGTGGACGAGACGCTTCAGCTCATCCGTGCGAAAGGGTTCGAGCACGAAGCCGCCGTGCTAGCGCGGCTGGAAGCCGTGCATGGGCCAGCCATACATATCCCGACCGAGGGTGGAATGGAGGCGCGTGTCGCCGCCACCCACGCGGCGATCGCAAGCGGCGTGCCGCTGATTTATCAGGGCGCGTTGGTGCAAGCGCCGTGGCTTGGGTTTCCCGACTTCTTGATCCGCAAAGAGACGGCTGCGAGCGGGATCACGTACGAACCGGAGGACGCCAAGCTCGCGCGCAAGGCCAAGCCCGATTACGTGCTGCAACTCGGCATCTACGCCGATTTGTTGGAAGCATCGGTCGGCCATCCCGTCGCCAACGGCGTCATCCACGGCTCCGGCGACGCGCCTGAGAGCTTCGATCTGCGTCAAACACGGCACATCCTTCGCCGTCAGATGAAGACGTTTGAGGATTTTGTCGCCAGCGCGGAGCGAGAAACAATTCCTGTGCCCTGCGCGGCGTGCGCGCAATGTGATTATCAAGCGCGCTGCGAAGCCGAGTGGCGCGCCGCCGACAGCCCATACTTTGTGGCGGGTGTGTCCGGCGCGCAGGTGGTGAAATTGCGAGAAGGCGGCATCACTACTTTGGCCGACTTGGCGCAAGCGCCTGCCGCGACGACGATTGCTGGCATCGGTGCGCCGACCTTCGACAAGCTGCGCCAGCAAGCGCGGCTTCAACTCGCCGCGCGCGAAACAGGCAAACACAGTGTCGAGCTTTTGCCGCTGGAGAGCGGGCGCGGTTTCTTCCAATTGCCCGATGCTGATTCCGGCGACCTCTATTTCGATATGGAGGGCGATCCGCTTTATGAGGGCGGGCTCGAATATCTGTTTGGGCTTTGGGGGCCGCTCGGGAAGGACGGCGCTGACGAATTCGTGCCGATCTGGGCGCATGACCCGATCGCCGAAAAGGCCGCGTTCGAGCAATTGATCCGCCTTTTCGTCGCGCACCTCGCGCGCCATCCCAACGCGCACATCTACCACTACGCGCAATACGAGCCCAACGCACTGAAGCGCCTCGCTATGCGCTACGCCACAATGGAGGTGGAGCTAGATCAGCTTCTGCGCGATCGGCGCTTCGTCGATCTCTATCGCATTGTGCGCCAGGGCGTGCGCGCCTCGACCGAGGCCTATTCACTCAAGAGCTTGGAACAGATTTATTGGGGCGAGCGCAGCGGCGACGTGACGAACGCGGCGGCCAGCATCGTCGAATACGAACGCTGGCGGGTGTCGCAAGACCAGGCAATTCTGGACTCGATTGCACATTATAATAAGGACGATTGCGTCTCGACCGCGCAGATGCACCGCTGGCTCGTTGGCCTGCGCCCGGCGGGTGCGAGCTACAGGATTGTTGATGAACTCGGCGGCGACGAGCGCGACAAAGCCGCCGAACGCACCGCTTTGGAAGTGCGCCGACAGCAAATCGCCGCGTCGGTGCGCGCCTCGACGGCGGGGAACGAGGCCGTACGCGAAGTGGTCGCCGAGCTGATCTGGTTTCACCAACGGGCGCAGAAGCCCGGATGGTGGGCGTTGTTCGAGCGGCAAATGTGGTCGGATGAGGAATTGATCGATGACGCCGAAAGTCTCGGCGCGTTGGAATTGGATACGTCCGTGCCAGCGCAAACGGACAAGCAATCCTTGCTGAGGACGTTTTGCTTCCCGCCGCAGGACACCAAGCTGAAATTGGGCGACACGCCGCGCATTGCCGAGACGCTGGCCAATGCCGGGACGATCGTGGATCTCGCGCCCGATCAAGGGCGGGTTGTGCTGCGGCGCGGCATCCGGGCCGGCGACTTCCCGGCGCGGTTTGGATTGTTGTCGGCGCCGATCAGCCAGCAAAACTTGCCGGTGGCGGTTGCGGCTTTTGCCGCGCGATTTGCCGCCGGTGATCTCGATCGTGATGCGGCGCTGATGGATTTCCTGATGCGCCGCGCGCCGCGGCTGAAGGGGCGAGCGCCCAACGCGCCGATCTTAGCGCCGGGCGAAGACGTGGTCGCGGGCACGACGCGTGCGGTCATCGACCTCGATGGCAGCACGCTCTTTGTGCAAGGCCCGCCCGGAACAGGAAAGACTTACACGATCGCTGCGGTGATCCTCGATCTCTTGAAGCGCGGCCACCGCGTCGGCGTCTCGTCCAACTCGCACAAGGCCATCAACAAGGTGCTTGAGGAGGTCGAGGTGCAGGCGAAGGCCGGCGCTCACTTCGTCGGCGTCAAGAAGGGCACGAAGGACGATCCCGACACGCATTTCGACAGCGCACACATCACGACAGTGTTCAAGTCCGAGGACGTGGCGGCGCAGCATCGCTTGGTCGGCGGCACGGCGTTTCATTTTTGCCGTGACGATCAGCAGGGCCAGTTCGATTATCTGATCGTCGATGAAGCCGGGCAGGTGTCGCTGGGCAATCTGGTGGCGATGGCAGGCGCCGCGCGCAATCTGGTGTTGGTCGGCGACCAGATGCAACTCGCCCAACCAATCCAGGGCGTACACCCCGGTGAGACAGGCATGTCCGCGTTGGATTATCTGTTGCAGGGATTGGCGACAGTGCCGCCTGAGCGCGGTATCTTGCTGAACCAAAGTCGGCGCATGCGTCCGGAAATTTGCGGGTTCATCTCCGAGGCCATGTACGATGGCCGCTTGTCATCGCACCCCGATGCGGAGCTTCGCGAAATCGTGACGGCGGCGGGCGCGCATCCCGCCATTCGCCCGGCCGGCGTGGTGTTTCTGCAGGCGTCTCACCAGGGCAACACGCAGAGCAGCTCGGCCGAGGCCGACGCGATCGAGCATCTGGTCGCCGTGCTAGTCGCCCAAGGCGTCCGCCGCAAGAACGGCGAGATTACACCTTTAGTGTTGGCCGACATTCTGGTCGTGGCGCCGTACAACATGCAGGTAAATCTGCTTCGCCAACGCCTGCCTGATGACGTGAAGGTCGGCACGATCGACAAGTTCCAGGGCCAAGAAGCGCCGGTGGTAATTTTGTCGATGACCACTTCACGAGGCGAAGACGCGCCACGCGGCACGGCGTTTCTGTTCAACCGCAATCGCTTCAATGTGGCCATCAGCCGGGCGCAATGCCTCGCCATTGTCGTGCATAGCGGCGAATTGCTCGAAGGGTCGTGGCGGCGCATTGACGATCTACGCCGCCTCAATCTCCTGGCGCACGCAGCGTCCGTGGCAACGCATGCCATGCATCCGTAACTGCAGCGGTCTCGTGAATACGGCCGCGGATTTTGCTCGGTGGATGCGAGCCGCTTTCAACGGAGAACGAAGGAACCAATCACTCGAAAGGGGTGGGGTTATCCGCACAAATCTCAACTTTGACCTGCAATCTCCACGTATCCAATCAATTCGGCCGAATAGCTGCCGTCTCCGGTCGCCGCGCCCTTCTGTTTCAGCTCGCGCTGCAAGGTGGGTTCAACGCTTCGGGCGATCAATTCTGCTCTCTGTTCAGGCCGGAAGGGCGGTTGAACTGCGGGCGCGTGAAAGTACTTATCGTACAAACGCTCGACCGACGGAATTCGCGTGCCGATACTATTGACTGCGATCGGCTGCACCACTACGCGACGCTCACCGTTGCCGGCGGATGTTTCCACGATCCACAGCGAAAGTACCACCGACTCTTCGACATCTCCCGACACGGCAATACCGACCTCTTCCGGTGGCACGCCGCGCCAGCGCAACAATTGCTCTTGCACCAACGGATGATCCAGGCCCATCAGTTGCAGATCGTCCTGATTTGTTGCCGCCTCACGGTTCAAAGTGAAACGAGCACGGCGGGTGCCCTCGGAAGTCACCAAATCGTATGTGCTGGCATCGACTTTCAATAGATTCTGCTGGCGGTCTGCGACCGCGGCAGTGAGAAAACGGACCAGTCGATCCAGACTGGACGACACATCCGAAAACGGCCTGTAATCATCCAAACTGAACCCATCGAGGTCTTGAAATAGATCGAACACTACCTGCCGCGCCTCGCGAGAATTGGATAGCGCCGCCTCCAATTCTACTTGGGTGCGCTTTAGTTCTGGATCGGACAGCGCCTCTTGGTACAGGCGGTCATAGTTTAGCCGTTCGGACAACTGGCCAAGAATCTGCGCCCGCAAATCCTCCGCGACATTGCCCTGTTGATCGACCTTGCCCACTGTTCGGGCGATTTCAGTCAGCTTCTCGTCGAGCAGCAGAAAGATGCGCCCCTCAATAGTGTCAGAGAGAACGAGGTTATACACCTGCGCCGTATGATTTTGACCGTAGCGGTGGATCCGCCCGATTCGCTGCTCCACGTCCATGGGGTTCCACGGCAGGTCGAAGTTGAACAGGATGCGCGCGAACTGCAGGTTGATGCCTTCACGTCCGGCGGCTGTGCACACCAGCACGCGAGGTCCATCTTTTTGGCGGAAACGACGTTCCGCTGCCACCTTGGCCCCGTGATCTCCTCCGCGTAAAACGACCACGCCTTGGCCGGGGAACGTTTGTTCGATCTCGCGCGCGATCATGTCAACTGTGCCAAGATACGTGGCGAAGATCACGATCTTCTCGTTCTGGTCTTGCCGCCACAAGGTGCCCAAGCCGTCGAGCAACTTCTGCATTTTGGTCTCGCGCCCAGCTGGAAACACGCCCAGCAAATCGCCAATGCGCAAGCGCTCTTCTGGCAGGTGCAGATCGACGGCGGCAGCGGCGGCCTCTTCGGCGTGAGAGGCTGAATCCTCGCTGTTGTACTGGTCAGAAGCGATCTCCAGCGCTTCCTCGTCTAGTTTTTTTACCAATCGGTATTTTAGGTCAGCCAGCATGCGATCCACCTCGCTGCGCCCAACGCTGTCGCGCGGTAGATCGAACTCTTGGTGGATCAGTTCGCGCGCTTCCTCGATCAGTCGTTCGCGACCCTCGATGTCCAATTCCCTGTCGCGCAATAATGCCTCATGCAGTGTCAGCATCAACAAGCGACGCTTGAGTGTGCGGCGCACAGCCGCGAAACTCGACGCGGCGATCTTCTGGAAGATCGCCATCAGAAATCCGAGCGCGCGCCCCTGGTTGCCTTGACGACGCGCGAGATCGAAGCCGTCCTCCAAATACTCGCGCAACTTTTCGTAAAACCGCTGCTCATCGTGCGCCATTATAAAAGACTCAGTGTGAACCCAGCGCCGTGCGAACAATGGTGAGCCATCCGGATGACAAGCATCGGCTTTGGTGCGCCGAAACATAACCGCATTGAGGCGATGCCGGTTGTCCACCATCTCCTCGGGGTTGCGGAACAACGTCGGGTTCAGCAATTGCACCAACATCCAGAACTGAAAATGATTGCCCTGGTGCGGCGTGGCGGAAAGCAGGAGAAGGTCGCGAGTGTGATCCTTCATCGCTTCGGCCAGCTTGTAGTTCTCCGTTTTTCGCACCTTGCTGCCGGTGCGGTAGGCGGTCAGGTGATGGGCTTCGTCGAACACGACCAAATCCCATCTTGGCGCATCTAGCAGCCGCTTGATGCGCGCCGGACGCTTCAACGTGTCGATGCTGGCAATTAGCCTGTCGTGCTTGGCAAAGGCGTTGGTCTTGCGATCGGTGATGTCGCCCTCGGAACCGAACACCTCAAAACCGAGATTGAAAACTTCGTTCAATTCGCGGTGCCAGTTGTTCACGAGCCCGGCGGGCACCACCATCAAAGCGCGGAGCAGTTCCCCCCGACTGGCAAGCTCGCGCAGGATCAGCGCGGTTTCGATGGTCTTGCCTAAGCCCACTTCGTCGGCGATCAGATAGCGCCGAGGTGAAGCTGTGGCTATGCGGTGGGTCAGTACGACCTGGTGCGGAAGGAGATCTATCTTGGCTGAGGTTAGCGCTGAGGCGCTTTCCATCAATGGAAGCGCGTGCGCCTCGTAAGACAGCCACGCCTTGCGACCGCGTTCGGAGTTGCCGGCCACTGCGTGCAGGATGCGCTGGGTGCGCGTAATATCTCGCCGCAGTGAGGCAACCGGGACACGGCGTTCGCCGGCGCTGAAGAAGGCCCGCAAGTAGCCGTCTCGTTCCTGGTCAAGGACGACGCCTTGGCCATGGTCGTGGTGTGTGATGCGTTCGCCGGGCTGGAAATGCAATTCTGGCGTCACGTCGCCACCTCACGTTATCCGCAGGTGGAACAGGCCTGCGGGTTTGCCACCTTCGCGCAGCAAGATCTCTTGCGGATATTCGTTGGCCTGTCCCCATAGGATGCGACCGAAATCGATTTGGTCGCCATGGGGCGCATGGCACAGCCAACTTACTTCATCGGTGGCGGCCTGTGCCTTGATGCGGTGGTGACCGCCGGGCAGCCAGAACGCCAACGCGGCGTCGCCTTCGTATTCGTCTTGAAACGATAGAATTGCAGGTTTGATAGCATCAGCCAGCCACACTTCGGCATCCGGTGGCGTTAATAAGTCGAGGCTCCCATCCAGCCCTGCAACCACCAGCGTCTTGCCACCGTTGCTTGGCAAATCTCCCGGCCAGCTGCCGACCGCTCGCAAGAACTGTCGTAGGCTCCAAACCTCACTGGCCGCACAAATCCGGTTGCGGGCTTCCTCATCCCAAATCCAACTCGCGCCGCGCCGTTGCCATACGGTGTCCAGCAATTGCCTCATCGCACATAACCCTCGTCGTCATCGAACAGCGATCCCTGAACGGGCTGGGGCGCTTGGCTGGATTGCCAGGTCTTATAGATCGACACGGCTCGCGAGGCCGCATTGCGAGTGGTCTGGTCCGGACCATTGCGGTGAAGCCATTCCAAAAGAGGCCGCAACGCCACGTGCGGCTTAAAGTTTTCGTTTCTCAGCGTGTCCGAGGCATTGATGCCGCTGTTGTCGATGCAGGCTCCTATCAGCAACAGCGCTTGGTCCAGGTCAGAGGTCAGGCGTCGACGATGCTTGCCCGACCATTCCCGCGCGAACTCCAATGGATTGGCGCGAGTGAAGATCTTACTTTTCTCCGCGCACCAGCCGCGTTGCACGAACTCGTCCGGCGTGGTGATCGATCCTTTCAGAAACTTCTGCACTTGATCGCGCTGAAGCGAGGTCGCGCTGCCGAAGGTGCGTAGAAACTGGCGCGTAATCGGCTCGGCGTTTACCGGCGGAGGCTCCTTACCCTTGTCGGCGTCCTCATCAATGAGCTGGTTGATGCCGACTAGCGCATCCTTGACGGAGATGGCACGGTCTTCGTCGACGTAGACCTTGCCATAGTGGCGCGAGAAGTATTCCAGAGCCTTGCCACGCCGAATGACCTGGAGGTCGGCAGCAGGCAGCCCTTCCTTCACATGGTTTTCCAACATCGCCTGCAACTGGCGGACGTCGGTCATCACTTCTCGGCGCATCCTACCCCAACTAACGGGTTGCGGCTCTTCAGTCCGCTTGCGGCAGACGTGAACTATATCGTACTCGATCGTCTGAGAGCCGAAGGTGCCTGGCTTTGATCCCTCGCCTTTGGTTTCGTCGGAGCGGATTGGGTACGTCGCCTCAAGATAGAAACCGGCGTCGAAAAGCGATTCCAGCACTGCTACCCAAGGTTCATCTTCGCTGTGATGGAAGGTGAAAGCAAGAATGCCACCGGGCTTGAGAATGCGAGACGCTTCGCGCCAACATTGCGTGAGGAGCCGCTGATAGAAGCCATCGGGATCTTCGGGTTCACGTGCACGATTGGCGACAGCTTCCAGCGACTTCGGGGTGTACTCGGCGCCGAAGTAGTCTGGATAATTGTCCTTAAGCACGAGGCGCAGCCAGACGTAAAAGAAATCGGCAAGCTCCGAGTAGTGCAGCAGGCCGCCGAAAGGTGGATCGGTGATGACCAGATCGAAGTTGGCATCATTGAGTTGCGTAAGCTCAGTGGATGAGCCGCAGAACACCTCCGCGTCGTTGACCCGGTCGCCAGGAAATACCTTTTCGCTCTTGCCTTGGCATTCTGCAGCGAGGGAACCATGGCTACGTCTCAAGCCGTCAACGCTCACGGAATCCCACGGCTTGTCGGCCCATTCTTTTCCTTGCGTTATACCTTCGATGCAGGAGGTCCAGTTGCCACGGCCGAGGGCAGGGAAGACGCTGTTCTCCACGACGTTGGTCTTGGGATGATAGTTATTGTTGCTCATGTGAGGTGCCAGGCAATCTCGGCTGATATCCCAGAAGCAGAACATGTTCTGATTGCGGAGGTACTGCTGATACGCCCCGAGAACATATTCGCGAGTGGACCGATGGTATGAGCCGGAGGTCTCAATCGCTTTGAGAAGTTGAGCGTGCACGAGCAACTGGCGCGGATTGAACATCGTCCACCAGTGCGTAAAACCATGGTTTGGGATGCCGCCGTTGTTCAGGTGGGTCATGAAACCGAACGGCACTTCAGAACGCGGCCAATAGTCCTTCAGGTCGCCATCTTTGCGCGCCTCCCACTCCGCAAACGCAGCGTCATACTGTCTGGCGTGCGACGTGTCGTAGGAAGCGAAGAAGCGACCGCCGTAGGGCTTTCCCGCCGCATGACGCTTCGGTGCGTAGCACTGCACTGCGTACGCGGCCATTGGGCCCGTTTTGTCCGTAGCCTTTATTGTGGTCAGCACGTCCTGCACCGTCCCGCAGGCCGAACACGCGTAGTGCGACTTCTTCGGCACAGTGCCTTTCTCCGGCGCGAACGTGATTCCGGTTTCCGGATCAGTCACTTCATCCGGCAAGGGACCGCGCACTTCCAGCAGACGAATCTTCGAAGCGCGCGCAGCATCCCATCGCGTGGTGGCCGCCACATCGTCCTGCGCCGAGCCGCCAAAGGGCTGGCCGCTTGCGTCCTGTTTAGCCTCGCCGGCCAACCATTGCGGATGCACCAGCAGGCTCAGCTCGACTTTTTTGTTCTTGCCCTTTCCCAGCTTGACCATCTCCGCGTGGCCGCAATTCGGGCAGACCACGCGCTTCTTTTGATCGAGCACTGAAAATGGCGTCTCGTCGGGCGTAACGTACAGCGGTGCGTCAGGGGCCATCCGCGCGGCATCTTCCTCAACGTGGAAGTTGCCGCCGCACTCGTGGCAGCGATGTTCCCAATGTTTGACGGTTAGTGTCTTCACTGCCATCAGCGGACTGGTCATGATCGGCGTGCGACGGCCGCAACCCGTCACCTGACAGGGGCCATGCTTGGCCCAAAATGTGTAGATGATTTCGGGCCCTTCGTACTTATAGTCTTTGCGCTTATCGCGCGGGATAGAGAGGGGATCGAAATCGGCGGGCATCGGCCGGTTGCTCGGCAGATGCGTCCAGGTTCCTTTTTCACCTTGCGGGCCGTTGCAATAATAATACGGCATGATTTGCGGCTTAACCTCGGCCTCAATGTCGTCGAGGAGCTTCTTCACGTCGTCCAGATCGACATTGGCCAATTCTTGCTTGACCACGAACCACGCCACCGGGTTTAGGTCGTTGCCGACCATCTGCATCCCAAGGCGCGAGCCTTCCACCAGCGTCGTGCCGCCACCCATGAAGATGTCGGCGACCTTGATGTTTTTGAACGCGCCCTTCTTGTGATGATTGGCGTAGTAATTGTCCCACACTAGCTTGGCGGCATGTGAAGGGTCCTCCGGTGCCTTCGTCGCCGCCGCAATTAGCATCGAGCGAAACACGCTGGAGCGGCGCCGCGCCCACCACTTCGACATCTGGTAAATCGGCTTGCCTGCATTCCCCTCAATCACCGCGACCTGGTTGACCGGCAAGATTGGAAAATCGACTTCGAGGCAAGTTTTCGGACGGTTCGGATCGTTGAAATCGACGGTTTCAAGCGAAACAGGCTTGCCCGCGCCCACGGCCCGCGCGACTTCTTGCGCGAGTATTTCTTTTTTGCTGGCCATTAGCCCCGATCCTTACTTGGTCAGCTCAATGAAAGGCGACAACACCTCCAGAAGGGTGAGGCCACCATGCGTGAGCGTCGGGTAGCCACCTGGGCTGCGCCATTTCCTGCGACCCAGGGCCAGTAGGTGCGCGCCATGCGGACTTTCGATCTGCAATGCTACCGGAGGCACGAAGGGGCCGATGTCGCCCGCACCAGGCTTGCTGCGCCCGCTGGAAAATGTCTGCTTCAGATACTGGCCAACATCGCCGTCTGCGTCTGGAAAATATCCGGTGGCGGCGTAGCCGTGATCGGATGTAATGACTAAGCGTCGTCCCGTGGCGAGTTGCTCTACGAACGTCCAGAACTCATCGCTGGTGAGTTGCTCGGCAGCATCTCGCGTTAATGGCTCCAGCCCTTGGCCGGCGCCGGAGCCATCGTGAAGCTTTGCGTCGGGCCATTGATGCCAGAACACCTGATTGGACGCGTTGCCGATAAGCGTCTCGCAATCCTTCCATGGTAGATCGACGGTTTCCGTCTGCGTAGGCTGCAGCCGGTGGGCCAAACCTCCGCCATTGTTCTGCAGCTTACTGCGGCTGGCAAAACCAAGAGCGCGAGCAAATTCGTTTGTCTCCCCCGGAATTTCGGAAGCGCAGGCGCCAACATCATGGATGGTAAATCCGCGCTGCTTGGCTCCCTCAAGCAGCCAGGGCAGTTCGCGCAGCGAAAGGCCGTCAAGGATCAGCAGCGCTTTGGCGCTGAAAGGTTCAGTCCACCAGCGTACAATCCGATCCGAAGTCCGTTCGACCTCGCCGCCGAAGGCATGCCATAAATCCCAACCGCTTGAGGAAAGGAACAGATCCAATTCACCTATTTCACGGTCCCGCCTGACGACCTCGCTCGACGTATTGGCGGCGGCAATGGGTTTGGATGCGACTTCGACAGCGTGATCTACGAGGACTCGCCAGGCATCGGCGTCAGTGCCTTGTGTCAAAGTGTGCAGCGTGCTGACGGGCAGGGGCACTATTCACCCTCCTTCTCAAGAATCAGCTCGAAGGTCATGCCTTCAGGCAGCTTTTTGAGCAGTTCCTTGAGTTGCGCGCCTGTGGCGGCCGACACCTTGATGGACACGTCGGCAACGCGCGTGGCCGGCCCGATACCCCAACTCTCAATCTTGCCGATCAGGTTCAAGGGTGATGTGGCCGGATTGGCGAGTGGTGTACGCGTTGGAACGGCGGGGGCGCCGCCATTGAAAATCCCGTGCGGCGCGGGACCGGAGGGAGCATTGGCCGCTCCTTCATTCCCTGGAAAAGGCGATGCGGAAGGTGGAGGCGCGCCTGTACCACCGCCACCGAAAAGCCCGCCTTCGGGCGTTGCCGCAGCAGATGGCTGAGTAGTACCGCCCGTCGCGGGTACGGCGGAGGGCAACATCACGAACACATCGTCCAGATGCCTCCCGGTGAGCGAGAGCTTAGGGCGCAGGCGGCGCCACGCCGCTTCCTCGTCCTCGCCAGGATGGGTTTGTAGATATTCCATTCCGCGCACGTTGAGAGCGACCTTGCCCCTGGCGCAAAGGCGCAATAGGCGCTCCTTTATCGCGGTTTCGCCTAACCACGGAATGCAATCCTTGCCGGCAGGACGTGGCTCTTGCAATTCGCGCAGCAACTTGCCGACAGCCTCGCTGTTGTTGGCGAACTCGAACACCAACTCCTCGAAGTCCTCGGGCACAAAGAGATCGCTGGTCAACGCTTCTTCGATTGCCTCGGGGATTTGCGACCCTTGTTTGTCGAGGCGCTCGACGCTGAATTTGCATTGCCTTGGGTCAGAAAAATTCCATCGCGACAGCACTACAAAGCGATCAAACCGCTTCTTGAGATTTTCGCGCAAGGTGTTCTCAAATTCCTTGTGCAACTTTCTATATTCGGGATTTTGCCCGCCCCATTCCTGCGCCTTCATCTCAGCTCTGGCGAGGATGAGCAGATCATGGTCCAGAAAGGCGTTTGTGCTGCCCGCGCGCGGCAATAGGAAACGGATCGTGTTTCGGCGCTTCTGCAAATGGTCTTTTAGCCATCCCCCCAACGTGGCGTCGAGCTTGTCTGGTTCCTCGGGCAGCACGAGAATGGGAAGGCGATCATCCCACCTATCGGGATGTTCGGTTTCATCGAGCGGAGTCCATGGATCATTTGCCCACGTCCTCGGCAGAGCGATGACACGGAAGGTCTTGGCGACCTCATCACCACCAGCAATGACGTATCGGACCTGTTTCGCGAGGTGCGCTTGATCAGTCCCATCGGCGAACAGCTTATCGTTGCGCGCGTAAGCGATTAGCTTGGCGCGAGGGTTTTCTTCCTCACGGAATAGCAGCTTGGTGCCTGACTGGTGGATGTTGAAACTGTTTTCAACGATGGTCGCCAGTTCGACTTGAAAAGCGTTGTCATCCACCGGCTTATCGCGCGTGATGTCTAGTTGCAGGGTGGCGGGCTCCGCCCCAGCAAGATTGCCTACGGCAATCGAGCGAAGCCACAACGCACCGACGATCTCTTGCAGATGCGGCGCAACGTCGGCGTGATCGTGCCTAGCTTCCGTTACTGAGATGATGTTTTGCTGAGCCTTTTCGCGCAGCGTGCGATGATGCTGATTGGCGACGGCCTCAAGCAATGCGCCAATGCCCGCGTTATCATCGTCCAGCCGGAAATCGGCCGCGGTGAGCAGCGGAGCGTTCTCACCACGACTCTTGAACAAGTTCGCCAGAATTCGAATCAGATCGCGCGTTTCCTGCGCATCGGTAGCGATTAGCACCTGCTCTTCGAGCAAACGCAGCAAGTGTGGGGCATAGGGCCAGGATTCAGTAAACTCTCGACGTTTCCGTTCCTGTTCAGTTGGCGCCACTTCGCAAAGGCGGAAATATTCGGCGACATGCTGCGCGACGAGCGATTCAATCGTGCCGCTGGCGATTTGTAGACGGTTGTCGAACAAGCGGTGAAGCAGCATCCGGCGGCGATCCTGCTGGATTCGTTCCGCGCTCCCGCCCGCCTTGAAATCAACAGCGAGGGGGTTGACGCGATGTACCTGCTGGTAGGCATCGCTCCCCCCGTTCCGCACCGAGATGACCAGTACTAAAAGGTCGGGACGTTCCTTTGCAATCTCCGACAATATCTGGACAAAATTGAACGCCCAATGCTTCCAAGGATATTGCTTGGTGTTTGTAAGGCCGTCATACCACGTCTGAAATTCGTCCAGCAGGAGCATCGTGGGCTTGTGCTCCAACAGTTCGATGATGAGCTTGTCGGAAGGAATTTCAGTCTTTGATGCGCCCTGACCCTCCCACTTGCCCTTTATAAAGGAACCGTGAGGATGGTTCTCGAACAGCACATCCCATAGAAACTTGTAACGCTGACGGTGTAGGCTTTCTCCGATGACGTGCATCCCGTCGCGCAACGCGATGTTGCCGATGTTCGGGTCAGCTAGCTTCGTGGCCCACTCCTTGAGCCACGATCGAGTCGATGCGGGATCAGTGACGCCGTGGTAAAGCGCGGCCATCAAATGTGACTTACCGAGGCCGCGCTCACCGATCACGACCAAGGGGCGGCCTTGGTTCGGACCCACAGCTTCAATGGCCTTCAGAAGGTCATGCGTGGGGTAGGTAATTTCCAAGAACTGCCTAGCAGCGATCTGCGTCGCACCTGTTTGCTGATCGTTCGACAGTTCGATGGCTGTGCCCTTCAGACGCTTCCCCCGAAACTCTTCTCGTAAACTCAGCCCCAACATCATTCACCCTCCGCTTTCCGTGATTGAGGCACGGAAAGGAACTTCGATTTGATCGGCCCGACGCACAACTGGGCCAACATGTTTGTGTTGCCACGTGTCACAGGCGCGGCGAGCACAAGGGCCCGTTCGCCGCATTGCGTTGACGCTCAAGATCACCCTAGCCAATTTTCTACCCTCAGCCCCTCTACACGCCGAAACTCTCGCTCATTGTTGGTCACCAGCACCATGTCTAAGGCGATGGTCTGTGCGGCAATGAGCAGGTCGTTCGCTCCGATTGGCGTTCCTGCTGTTTCAAGCGCGAGGCGAGCTGCGCCATAGGCGGCGTCGGCGGGCACTTCGAATGGGATGACCTCCAATGCTGTGAGAATGGTCTCCAATTGGGAGGCGAGGCGCTGCGACCCTTTTTTTGCGGCGCCGTAACGAAGCTCTGCGGCCACGATAATACTGGTTGCCACGGTATCCTCTCCCAGCTCGGCGATCTTTAATGCCGTTCGACCTTGAGGATTGCGCACCAGGTCCGAGACGATGTTGGTGTCGAGCAGAAACCGCGCGCTCACAATTCAACTGGCTCCGGCGCGGGGTCGGGCATTGGCGCGAAGTCCTCTTCGATGGGGTTGAGCGTCTTGAGTAGCGCCAGCAGCGAAGGCGGTGCCGTTGGCTCAATGACCAGTCGCTCCCCCTCTTTGCGCATGACGGCGTCCTCGCCGGGAAGCTCAAAGTCACGGGGAATACGGACGGCTTGGTTGCGTCCGTTCTTAAAAATCTTAACCCTGCGTTCGGCGGTCACGACTCACTTCTCCCATTCGGCCTATGCCGTAGCATATGCCAACGATTCTCGCAAATCGTGAGTTGTGGAAGATAAAGCAGCGAGCTGGCGGCGCTCCGGCGCCGCCAGCCATCGGCGTCAGGCCGCTTCCGCAGTCTCGGCCAAGCCCTTGGAGCGCAGGCTGCCTTCGCCCGGATCGATGGCGACGAACACCTTTCCGGTCCAGCGTTTGGTGTTTTTGTCCTGCCAGCGATCGTGCCGCAGCTTGCCCGTCACTTCGACCATGACATCGGCGCGCATGGCTTTGGCGACGGCCATTTGCTTGGGGCAATTGATCTCCACAGTGAAGCGATCGGCGCGATGATCGTCTTTGACTTCGACCCAGAGCGAGACGGTCTCGATTGTGCCGCCGCGGGCTTCAAAGGTGCGGACTTTGGGCGTGTCCAGAAGTTTGCCGGTGATGGTGACACGATTGAGCATGAGAAGATCTCCGATGAGCGTTCCCGTTTGATCCGGGGCCGCGGGCGTCGCCCGCGACGGCGCTCCTCGCGCCCGGCCATTGAGGCGGGGCGGGCAAGGAGAAAATGGTGGGGCCCGCGGTTCGCGCGCAACGCGCGCGGACCCAAAGCCCGCGTCAGCGGGGCGGGGTGACGATTTTCTCCTTGAGCGACCTGCCGGCCGGGCGGAAATGGGCGACGGCGTGGGCGATGCTCGCGGTGCTGCGTCAGGAAAGCGCTGCGGTTGGCGAACCTCTCCGCGCCGTGACGCCGCCGACGTCAAACGCCTCGCGCGCTACCGCATCATCGGCCTGGATACGTTCGGTCGAGACCGGACTCTTGGCGAGCAACCAGTCAACGGCGCTTTGTGCTTGCGCCGCAGCCGCAAGAAACGCTCGTTTGTCGTCCTTCAACAGCTTCATCCAGTGGCCGATATACGACGCATGATCGTGAAGATGCTCAGGTGGCAGCGCGAGATGAGCACCCAGGATTGAGGCGCCAATTTCCGCGACGAGTTCTTCTGCGGCCAGAGCATGTTGGCTGAATCGCTTAGACATGTCGCGGCCGACACGATGGGCTGCGCCAGTGGCGTGGACCGCTTCGTGATTGAGTGTCGCCGCATAATCCTCGCGTGAATCGAAGGCCGCCAGAGGCGGCATGCCGATCACGTCTTGGCTCGGAATATAGCAGGCAATGTCCTGCGTCAGGATGCGCGGAATGTCCAAGCCAGCATACCACGTCTCGTGCGTGGCGATGGGCATGATCTCTTGCTCAATCGGTTGCGGGAAGAAGCGCGCGTGCAATCCCTCGGTCTGCTCGGCGTTGAAGGCCGTGTAGCATTTGAGGAATCGTGATGTGACCCCCGCAATTTGGTCCATTTGGAGCTAGAAGCCGGTCCTGTTTGGAGCCGGAAGATGAAGCGGAAGCGGTTCAGCGAAGAGCAGATCATTGCGATCTTGAAGGAACACGAGGCGGGGGTGGCGACGGCCGACCTCTGCCGCAAACACGGCATGTCGAG
>JAFLCU010000011.1 GCA_017303355.1 Caulobacterales bacterium
GGCGGCTTGCGGTTGCGGCGCTGGCAACGTCACGGCGGGGCTTGGCTGCGGCGCGGGACGCGGGGCGGACGCTGGCGTGGTCTGCGGCGCGGGCGTTGAGGCGCCGCTACGCGCATTGCGGCCAACCGATTCCACGTTCGCGCATCCGGCCAACACCAAGAGCGCAGCCAAAGCCGCAATACGTCCAGCCATGCTTGGCTCCCTCAAACCTGCTCGTTGCTAGTGTAGTGCGAAACGCGGCCCCGCCTAGCCCGCCTGGCGCCGCAGAGCGATCAGTTCATCGACCCACGCGGGCACAATTTCGCCCGCTTTCCCGTAGCGCGCGTCGCTGAAGAGCTGGGCGTTCTCCGAGGGCTCGAGATTGAGCTCCATGGTTGGGATGCCGCCTTGGCGCGCCGCCGCGACAAAGCCGGCGGCAGGATAGACGGCGCCAGAGGTGCCAATCGAGACGAAGAGATCGGCGCTGGCGAGCGCCCTATAAATCTCATCCAAGAAGAGCGGCATCTCGCCGAACCACACCACGTGCGGGCGAATGCCGCCGATGCGCCCACACGCGCCACAACCAAGATCAAGCGAAAGATCGCCATCGGCGGGCTGCAGGTCGCCGCAATCGTGGCAGCGGAATTTGCCGATCTCGCCATGCATGTGCATCACGTCTTGCGCGCCGCCCTGCTCGTGCAAGCCGTCTATGTTTTGCGTACAGATCGTGACAACGTCTCCATGTTCCACCCACGCACGCTGCAGCTTCGCAAGCGCGAAGTGCGCGGCGTTGGGCTTCACATCGCCGTGCTTCGATCGGCGCAGATTGTAGAACTCAAGCACACGCGCGGGATCGCGCTCATAACCTTGAATCGTTGCGACTTCTTCGATCGGAAAGCGCTCCCAAAGTCCATCCTTGTCGCGAAAAGTGGAGAGGCCGGACTCGACTGAAACACCGGCGCCAGTGAGAATGAAAATGTTGCGAGCGAGCATGGAACCTCCGCCAAATCGCGTCGATATGGATTTCCCTGAAATCAAGACAAGGCTTGACGCCTCTCGCCTCATCCGCTTTTCGAAACGGGGCAGCGGGGGCCACTCTAGAGGAAAGGGCGCAAGAATGCGCATCGCTTCCGTTATAGCCGCCGCGGCGCTTGCGCTTTTCGCCGCTGGCTGCGCCAACCGCACAGGCGACATGACTATCGCAGAATGGTGCGCCGCCGACGCCGGCCGCGCCGACACCGACATCTGCAAACAACACACCGACACCGAAGACGTGCGCTCAAGCCTCGGCCAACGCATTGCCGAAACGCTTGGCATCGCCAATCGCGCGCAAGCGACCGCCGACCAGGCCATGACGCGCAACGTCGTGTGCGTGACGCGCACGCTGAACCGCACGCGCGCGGGATCGTGCGATCCAGGCTACACGCTCACCGGCTGCACGCAGACACGCTACAGCGCGCGCGCTGGCGGCATGGCGATCCTACGATCCGTGAGCGACACAGAGTGTCGATACAATTCGCAGGTGCTCGAGGTGCAAGTGCGCTGCTGCGCGATGGGGCCAAACCCGCCGCCCGCGACAATGGTGCGCGACACCGCACCGCCCGCGCCGACAACGCCCGCGCCCGCTCGCACCTCCTAAACTCTATCCGTGCAACACATATTCCGCTTCGAGCCTGTAAAGGCTCGGAGCGGATTTGCGCATGAGGCTCGAATAGAGCCCGACGCGCTCGACGCGAAAGGGCGGCGTCTCGAACAACGCAAAGCGCTGTTCGAATGAATGCACCCGATCCAGCGGCGCGTTGCTGAGATACGCCATCGTTACGTGCGGCTTGAACGCGTGCGCTTCCGGCTTGAGCTTCACGCGCCGCGCGGCGCGTTCGCAATCGGCGGCGAGCCGCTTCAGCGCCTCGCTCTCCGTCACGCCCATCCAAAGCGTGTGCGGGTCCGCGCCGCCGAATGCGCCCGCTCCTTTCAGCGCAATCTCGAACGGACCGTGCCGGTCGGCGATGGCGGAAAGCTCGCCGTCGATATCGTCAGCCACCGGCTCCGGCACTTCGCCGAAGAATCTCAAGGTCACATGCAGGTTTTCGCGCGGCCGCCATTTGGCGCCGGCGACGCCCTTCTGCAGCGGCAAAAGCCGCGCGGCGATGTCGTCTGGAATCTCGAGGGCGGCGAAAAGACGGAGGCTCATGTCAAGGGCACGGGTCTGGCTGGGCGGCGTGAATGGCGTTGACGCGCTCTTCCATCTCGCCGGTCCAAACAAGATCGAAGGCTGCGACGTCTTCTTCGAGTTGCGCCAAGCGGCTGGCGCCGATGATCGTGCTCGTCACCCATGGGCGCGTGTCGACGAATTTCAACGCAAGTTGCACCGGCGAGAGTCCGAGCGCCTGCGCGGCGTTGACATAGCGCGCGCAAGCTTCGGCCGCATTCGGCCCCTCATAACGTTGCAAGCGATTGTAGAGCTTGCCGCGCGAACCTTCGGGGCGCGCGCCGCCAAGATATTTGCCGGTGAGCACGCCCTGGGCAAGCGGCGAATAGGCGAGCAAGCCCACGTCTTCACGCAGTGCGATCTCGGCGAGCCCGCCGGTTTCGAAACGACGATTGAGCAGATGGTACGCGTTCTGGATCGAGGCGATGCGCGGCAGGCCGCACGTATCGCTCTCGGCCACATAACGCATCACGCCCCAGGCGCTCTCGTTCGAGACGCCGATATGGCGGATGTTGCCTTTGGCGACTTGGCGGCCAAGCGCGTCGAGGGTTTCCTCGAATGCGATAAAGTCTTGCGGATAGTCCTTGTAGGTCTGAAAGCCGAAACCGCGATAGAGGCGATCGGGCCAATGCACCTGATAGAGATCGATGTAATCGGTTTGCAGACGCTTCAAAGATTGCTCGACGGCGTAATCGATCTGCGCGCGTGAGACGCGCACTTGGCCGCCTTCAAGATTTTCTTCCGGACGTATCCATTTCATATCACGCGTGCGGCCGGCGACTTTCGAAGCAAGCACCAGCTTGTCACGCGCGCCGCGCGCCTTCAGCCAATTGCCGATAATGCGCTCGGTATTGCCTTGCGTCTCCGCCTTGGGCGGGCTCGCATACATTTCGGCGGTGTCGAAAAAATTGATCCCACGCTCGCGCGCGAAATCCATTTGCGCGAACGCGTCGTCCTCCGGCGTCTGATCGCCGAACGTCATTGTGCCCAGGCAAATCGCTGAAACATCGACGCCGGTGCGGCCAAGCTTTCGAAGCTGCATGCATCCCCTCTTTCACGAGGAAATAGGGATTCCGCGCGCTCATGCGCTAGTGAAAAACGAAAGCAATTCGGCCGCCCCAAAGCGTTGCCAATTTGTTCGTTCACACATCACCATACGCTGAAACGTCGCCTGACGCCGGCCGGAATCGACTGGCCCGCTTCCCTTGCAGCACCATTGCCGCGTGCGG
Source organism: Caulobacterales bacterium (assembly GCA_017303355.1). GTDB lineage: Bacteria > Pseudomonadota > Alphaproteobacteria > Caulobacterales > Aquidulcibacteraceae > Vitreimonas. The sequence goes on from JAFLCU010000011.1 coordinate 3,418, forward strand.
TTCTCTTTCGTCGAACGGGAAGACACTCAACGCGCGCCGTGGCCCTGGTGTTGTGTGCTGCTTGAGTTGCGAGCGGGAACCGGCAACGAACGCAAGCGTCTTCCGACAGCACGTAGGCAACACCCAACACGCGCACGCGTCAAGCATCATTGCATTCACGATTTCATTTCAAATGTTTTGCGCGTTACTCGCTCGCGGCGCTCGCGGGCCGCAGCGTCGCGATGTACGCCGTCATCGCGCGCGCATCCGCTTCGTTCAAACGAAACGCGGGCATCGGCGGTAGCGGACGCGAACCATCCGGGCGCACGCCGGTTTGCAGGAATGCGGCGAACTGCGCCTGCGTGTAATGCTCTGGAACGCCGGCGATCGGCGGCGCAACCGGCGCCCACGGAATCGGAATTGTCGGCGCGAAGCCGAGCGTGGCCCCCCGCAACGCTTGTGTCGTATCCGGGCCTTGCGGCGTCATCGGCGTGTGACAATCGTTGCAGCCGCCAATGTTGTTCACGAGGTACTCGCCGCGCGCGACAAGCTCTTCTTGCGTGAGTTCCGCGGTCTGTTGCGGCGCGCACGCGAGCAAGGCCGCGAGCGCGATGGCGCTCAGCACGAACTTCTTCATCTCTCTCACCCCAGGCGCCAAGGCAACATGCAGGCGCTTAAGCTATCGGTCAGAGGATGCGGGAAACGGCGGCGTTGGATGCCGCCAACGCAAGATTTTTAGAGCACGTCGAGCGGCAGCTTGAGATAGCGGACGCCATTCTCCTCGGCCGGCGGCAATTCACCGGCCTGAATGTTCACCTGGATCGAGGGCAGGATCAGCGCCGGCATCTCGAGCGTCTTGTCGCGCGCCTCGCGCATGGCGACGTACTGATCCTCGGTCACGCCGTCGCGCAGATGCACGTTTTGTTTTTCGGCGCCGACATTGGTCTCCCAGGCGTAAGCATCGCGCCCCGGCGCCTTGTAGTCATGGCAAAGGAAAACACGGGTCGCGTCCGGCAGCGCCAGCAATTTATTGATCGACCGATAGAGCGTGCGCGCATCTCCGCCGGGAAAATCGCAACGCGCCGTGCCGTAATCGGGCATGAACAATGTGTCGCCAACGAAAACCGCATCGCCCACGAGATAGCTCACGCAGGCCGGCGTATGCCCTGGCGTGTGCAGCACTTTAATTTCCAATTCGCCGAGCTTCAGCGTCTCGCCATCACGCACCAGCCGATCGAACGGCCGGCCATCGGCGGTGACGTAGCCCAGATTGAACACGTCCTTGAACACTTTCTGCACGGTCTTGATGTGCTCGCCGATCACGATCGGCGCGCCTGTCGCCCGCTTGAGAAACGGCGCGGCGGAAAGATGGTCGGCGTGGGCGTGCGTCTCGAATAGATATTCCACCTTCACGCCTTCATCGCGCGCCGCGTCGAGGATGGCTTGCGCCGCGTGGGTCGCGGTGCGGCCGGACTTTTGATCGAAATCCAAAACGCTATCGATGATCGCCGCCGCCTTGGTGGCGTGATCCCATACGAGATAGCTCACCGTGAAGGTGGGCTCGTGAAAGAAGGCGCGGACTTTCGGACTTGCGGCCATGGCCGGACTCCATCTCATACTCGGACTTGCAATTATATTAGTGTTTACTGTATTAACATCAACTGATATGTAGGCGCCCGATGACGATGGTTGATCTATCCCCCGCGCAACGCGCCGCCAAGGCGGGCTCCGCCTTGCCGCGCCGCCTGAAGACGGCGCCGTGGAATCGGCCCATCGCTTATCGCGCGTGATCGAACTTGCGGACATCCTGGCGCTGATCTGCGGCGCGGCCGTGGGCATGGTGCTGGCTCTGATCGGCGGCGGCGGCTCCATTCTGGCGACGCCCGCGTTGCTCTATGTCGTGGGCGTCGCCAACCCGCACATGGCGATCGGCACGAGCGCGCTCGCGGTTTCGATCAACGCCTTCGCCAATCTCATCCCACACGCGCGGCGCGGCAATGTGAAATGGCGGTGCGCGGCCGTGTTCGCGGGCTCGGGCGTGGCGGGTGCGGCGGCGGGCGCATGGCTCGGCAAGATGACGGACGCGCGCGTGCTGCTGCCTTTGTTCGCGCTGGCGATGATCGTGATCGGCGCGCTGATGCTGCGGCCGCGCCAGGGCGACGGCGATAGCGACGTCGTGCTCAATCGCGAGAACGCGCCGAAGCTGATGGGCTATGGCCTGGCCGCCGGCGCGGTTTCCGGCTTCTTCGGCATTGGCGGCGGGTTCCTGATCGTGCCGGGCCTGATCGCGGCGAGCGGCATGAGCATGATCCAGGCTGTAGGCTCTTCCCTCTTCTCGGTGGGTACGTTTGGCGCGACGACGGCGGCGAGCTATGCGCTGGATGGCTTGGTCGATTGGCGCGTGGCCGGGCTCTTCATTTTTGGCGGCGTAGTCGGCGGGATCATGGGCGCGGGGCTCGCCGAGCACCTAGCCAAGCAGCGCGGCATGTTGCAGCGCGTGTTCGCCGGCGTGATCTTTGTCGTGGCGGCCTATATGCTCTACCGGAGCTTTGCCGGTTAGGAGAGAGCATGAGCGCTTTGGACAAATGGTACGCGTACGCCGAGACGCATGATGCGCAGGCGCTCTGGGATTTGCTGGCGCCTGACGCCGTGTTCGAGAGCCCGGTCGTGCACACGCCGCAACGCGGGCGCGAGATCGCCTACAAATATCTGGTTGGCGCCATGCATGTGCTGGGCGGCGACGGGTTTCGCTATGTCGGCGAATGGCGCAAGGCCAACGGCGCGGTGTTGGAGTTCGAGCGCGAGATCGACGGCATCCGCATCAATGGCGTCGACATGATCAGCTGGAATGATGAGGGCCAGATCACGCATTTCAAAGTGATGGTGCGGCCGCTGAAGGCGATCAATCTGCTGCACCAGCTCATGGGCGCGGAGTTGCAGAAGCTGTGACGCAGCACGTTTGACCGCGCGCATGTGTTTGCAGGTGGGAGCGCGCGCGGCTCCGCCGCGCATGCGTCGCGGAGCGACGCGCTCCCCTCTTTCAAGGTTTGTGCTCGCGCCGGCGGGGATTCCCACACACGGCGCCTGAAAATGGGAGCGCGCGGCTCCGCCTGGCTGCGTCGCGGAGCGACGCGCTCCAACTTTTAAACAGCCGCGCGGGAGCGCGACGGCAAAAAGAAAGCCGCGGGTTTGTGGCCCGCGGCTGAAGGTCAATAGGGAGGAAACGCCCGATAGGGCGGGTGCAACGTCGCGAAACGTTGCAACACCGACAAACTAGTGTGCGGTGCAGCAATACGCAAGCTGAATTGGCCGTCACATTCCCGTAATCAAAATTACTATGCTGTTTTTGTTTGATATTTTGGACGCCCTTGTTATATTGCGCCGCACACATGCAAAAACGCATGGATTGTGCCTTGCGAATCCACACGCTTGCCGTTGATGCAGGCGCCCAATGTGGGCAGAACCCGCGCTTGCCCTTCAAGAAAGCCCTGAATTATGGCCGAGCGCCTCCGGAATCTGGCGATCATCGCCCACGTCGACCACGGCAAGACCACCCTCGTCGACCAATTGCTGGCGCAAGGCGGCGCCTTCCGCGCCAACGAAGCGCGCCAGGAGCGTGCCATGGATTCCAACGACCAGGAGCGCGAGCGCGGCATCACCATCCTCGCCAAATGCACCTCGATCCTCTGGGACAAGGGCGGTGAGGACTATCGCCTCAACATCGTCGACACGCCCGGCCACGCCGATTTCGGCGGCGAGGTCGAGCGCATCCTCGGCATGGTCGATGGCTGCGTGCTGCTGGTGGACGCCAGCGAAAGCGTGATGCCGCAAACCAAGTTCGTGCTGTCGAAAGCGCTGGGGCGCGGGCTCAGGCCCATCGTCGTGCTCAACAAGGTCGATCGTCCGAGCGCGGAGCCGGACAAGGCGCTCAACGAAATTTTCGAACTCTTCCTCGCCTTGGGCGCCAGCGACGAGCAAGCCGATTTTCCGATCCTCTACGCCTCGGGCAAGGAAGGCTGGGCCAAGACGGACATGAGCGGTGAGAACAAGGATCTGACGCCGCTGTTCGAACTGATCGTCCGCCACGTGCCCGAACCCGCGCCGATCGCGCATAAGGACGAGCCGTTCGCGTTTCTCGTGACGATGCTGGATTCCGACGCCTTCCTCGGCCGCGTGCTGACGGGCCGCGTCGAAAGCGGCCGCGTGAAAGTGGGCGATAACGTCAAATCGCTCTCGCGCGACGGCAAGGAGATCGAGCGCGGCCGCTTGACCAAGCTGCTCTCGTTCCGCGGCCTGAAGCGCGTGCCGGTGGAAAGCGCCGAAGCGGGCGACATCATCGCCATCGCCGGCCTCACCGATACGACGGTGGCTGATACGATCGGCGCGATTGATCTGCCCAAGCCGCTGCCCTCGACACCAATCGATCCGCCGACGCTGGCGATCACGGTGTCGATCAACGATTCACCGCTGGCCGGCCGCGCCGGCGACAAGGTGCAAAGCCGCGTGATCCGCGCGCGCCTGATGGCGGAAGCGGAATCGAACGTCGCCATCCGCGTCACCGAGACCAGCAACAAGGACGCGTTCGAGGTCGCCGGGCGTGGCGAATTGCAGCTTGGCGTGCTGGTGGAAACCATGCGCCGCGAAGGCTTCGAACTCTCGCTCTCGCGCCCGAAAGTGCTGACACGCAGCGAGAACGGCCAGACGCTGGAGCCGATCGAAGAGGTCGTGATCGATGTGGACGACGAATATACCGGCGTCGTGATCGAGAAGATGAGCATCCGCAAAGCCGAGTTGCAGGACATGCGCCCCTCGGGCGGCGGCAAGACGCGCTTGGTGATGTATGCGCCGTCGCGCGGCATGGTGGGCTATCACGGCGAATTCCTGACCGACACGCGCGGCTCAGGCGTCATGAACCGCCTGTTCCATTCGTGGGCGCCGTGGAAGGGCGAGATTCCGGGCCGGCGCAACGGCGCGCTGATCTCGAACGACAACGGCCAATCCACCGCCTACGCGCTGTGGAATCTGGAAGAGCGCGGCCAGATGTTCATCGCCGATGGCGAGGACGTCTATGAAGGCATGATCATCGGCGAAAACAGCCGTGGCGAAGATCTCGACGTGAACCCGCTGAAGGGCAAGAAGCTCACCAACGTGCGCGCGTCCGGTAAGGATGAATCGATCCGGCTGACGCCGCCGCGCCGCATGACGCTCGAACAGGCAATGGCCTGGATCGAGGATGATGAGCTGGTGGAGGTGACGCCCGCCGCGATCCGCATCCGCAAAGCCTATCTCGATCCGAACGAACGCAAGCGCGCGGCGAAGACGAAGGAAGCGAGTTAAGCGCTTCAGGCATTCGGCGCTAAGCCAAGAGGTTGGAGCGCGCGGCTCCGCCGCGCACGCGTCGCGGAGCGACGCACTCCCCTCTTCAAGCATTGGCGCGGGCCGGCGGGGCGCCGGCGGTCCATATTAGTTCGCGGCTGGCGCGGGCGCGTGGACGCCGCGGCGCCATTCGGGGCGGTGCGCGGCGAGTTGGGCGCCGATATCGACGGCGACGGGGCAGGTGTAGCTGACCTCGCGCATCTGCGAGCCGTCTTCCTCACTCACCTCGACGCCATAGCAGTCGAATTGGGTGAGCACCGCGTTCGCGGCCGCGCCCCACCAGAGGGGGCCGAGGGTTCTGTCGTTAGCGTAAATCGTGGAATTCTGCGCAAGCAGGCTGCCGAGCAGCTGGGGATCGCCGCGCTGAACAAGGATTGTCTGATCGCGCTGGTGAAACCAGAGCTGGAAACGCTGATTGGCGACGAACACGTCGGCGTCGGGCATGCCGGCGGGGTAGCTCAGGACGCGCTGCGTCGAGGCGCAGGCGCTCACCACGAGCAGCGCGGCGAGGAGAAGCATACGAACGCGCATATTCTGTCCCACTATCTGACGATCGCACTCTAGGCGCGAAGGTGCGCCTCGCGAGGCGATGCAATGACGAAAACGAGGCGCGCGCCGTTTACCAAGGGCGCGGCGCCAAATCGGAGCGAATTTCCCGCGCAAAGCGTGAAGAAGCCTGGTTGAGCGCATGTAAACGCGTCGAACGCACTCAGGAATAGTGGCGCCGTTCCTGCTCTTCCCCTTTCGCACAACAGGCGGGCCCAATGGGGGAACCGCCGCGATTAAGGGCGCTAAACATGGCTAACGCCATTGACCTCCATGTCGGCAAGCGGCTTCGCCGCCGTCGCCGTCTGCTGGGCCTCACCCAACAACAATTGGCTGAGTCCATCGGCATCCGCTTTCAGCAGATCCAAAAGTATGAATGCGGCGCCAACCGCGTGACGGCTTCTCGTTTGTACGAGCTCGCCGTCGCGCTGAACGTTCCGGTGAATTATTTCTTCGAAGGCCTGCAACAGGTCGCGGCTCCGGCCACGCCGGGCGCGCCGGCCAACGATCGCGATCTGATCGCGGCCGATGTGCTTTCGCAGAAGGAAACGCTGGAGCTCATCCGCGCTTATTACAAGCTCGGTGAACGTCCGCGCCGCCGCCTGCTCGATCTCGCGAAGGCGCTGCAAGACGAATCCACCGACGCGGCCTAATCGCCGCGCTGGTGTGGGGTAATGGGAAACGGGCTCGCCTAAGGCGGGCCCGTTTTCGTTAGTACGGACAGGCCGTCGCCCAATCGCCGCCGTCACGCGCCAATTGCGCCAGCGTCTGCACGCGGCCGCTCAGATCAACGCTTGCTGCATAGATCGACCAGGCATCGCCCGTCGGCGCGGTGCGCTCGTAAATGCTGAGTTGGAATGGCGCGCGGCCCTCGGAAACGACGCTATAGACCTTGCTAAATTCGCCGACGCCAACTTGCGCGCAGCCGATCATGGTCGGCGTCGCGCCGCGCTGCGCCAGCGCGCCCACGGCGTCGTAAGGGATCATCTCGCCGACCGCCTCCCAGCCGAACGAAACCGTGCGGCCTTCCACGGTCACGTCGATGTTCGAGCCCATGCGCCCCGCGCGCGGGGTCGTCCCATCGACGGCCGCGAGGATCGCCTCGGCGATCGGCGCGGCGGCGACCACGTTGGTCCATTCCTGCGCGCACTGGGCCGGCGCCCATTGCCTCGCCTGCGCACTCTGCGCCGTATAGCGCCCGACACAAGCGTCAACGAACGCCGCCTCGCCGCCGCCGGCGCCTTGCGCCGCCGCGGCGTCCGTCGCGCCACTCGGCTGGCCGCACGCCGCCAACGCCACACCCATCACCACAATCGCCAAGCCACGCATATCAGCCTCCCTTGACCACCCGCGCCAGTTTCGCCCCATCTCGCCAGCGACGCAATCGTTGGGTGTTCGCGGCCGGACGCACATGCTAGCCAGAGCCCATGCGCGCGCACGACATTCCCCGCCTCCTCGCCTTCGCCGACACGCTGGCGGACGCGGCGCGCGGCGCGATCCTGCCGTACTTTCGCGCGGCGCACGCGGTCGACAACAAAGGCGGCGACCGCTTCGACCCGGTGACGGACGCCGACAGGGCCGCCGAAGCGGCCATGCGCGCTTTGATCGAGCGCGAGTTTCCCGATCACGCCATCCTCGGCGAAGAATACGGCGAGAGCGCTGGCGCAAGCGCCTACCAATGGGTGCTCGATCCGATCGACGGTACGCGCGCGTTCATCTCAGGCCTCACCTCGTGGGGCGTGCTGATCGGGCTCTATCACGAAGGCCAGCCGCTGATCGGGGTGATGGATCAGCCTTATCTGGATGAGCGCTATCGCGGCTGGAATAACGGCGCCAATCTGACGACGCGCACAGGCACGCAAGCGTTGAAGACGCGCGCCTGCGAAAGTGTGCGCGATGCGGTGCTTTCAAGCACCGATCCCTACCTCTTCCACGACGCCGAGGCCGATGCGTTCGCGCGGGTGCGCAAGGTGGCGAAGCTCACGCGCTACGGCTATGATTGTTACGCCTACGCCATGGTGGCGGCGGGCTATATGGACGTTGTGATCGAGAACGGCTTGAAGCCGTTCGATATCGCTGCCCTCATCCCGATCGTGCGCGGCGCGGGCGGCGAGGTGGTGAACTGGCGCGGCGGCGACGCCACTCAAGGCGGCCAAGTGCTGGCCGTAGGCGACAAACGCCGCGCACAAGACCTGGTGCAATTGCTGGCCGGCTAGGCGGCGCCGCAACGTCACGGATGCGCACGGCGCGTAAGCGTATTACGCTCCCGAAAACATCAGGGAGAGGCGCATGCGCATAGCGATCATAGGCGCGGGACTTGGCGGATTGTGCGCGGCCATTCAGCTGAAGCAGGCTGGCTACACCGACATTACGATCCTTGAAAAATCGGACGGCGTCGGCGGCACTTGGCGCGACAATCTCTATCCCGGCTGCGCCTGCGACGTGCCGGTGGCGCTCTATCAATTCTCGTTCGCGCCGACGCCAAAGTGGAGCCATCTCTACGCGCGCGGCCCCGAGATTCGCGAATACGCGAACGATCTCTGCGATTGGTTTCAATTGCATCCGCATTTGAAGCTCAACGAAGAGCCGGTGAAGGCCGTGTGGGATGACGCGACATCATCGTGGACACTGACGACGCGCGCCGGCGCCACGTATGAAGCGGATGTAGTGGTGTCGGCGCTGGGCCAGCTCAATCGCCCGCAATGGCCGAACATTGCTGGCCGCGACTCGTTCAAGGGCGCGTCGATGCATTCGGCGCGCTGGGATCAGAGCGTGAGCCTCAAAGGCAGGCGCGTGCTCTGCATCGGCTCGGCCGCCAGCGCCGTGCAGCTCATTCCCGAGGTGGCGAAGGAAGCGGCGCATCTCACAGTGTTTCAGCGTACGCCGAATTGGTGCATCCCGCGTCTGGATCAGCCGATCACGCCGGAAGACAAAGCGCTGATGATGACGGACATGCCCGCCGCCATGCAGCTGGGCGCCATGACGCGCGAACTGATCTATCAGCGTGCGGACCATTTCTTCTGGCAAGCGTTCCAGTGGACACCCGAGGGTCGCGCCGCGCTCACGCGCCAATCGCTCGATCACCTTGCCGCGCAAATCCCAGACGAAACGCTGCGTAAGAAGCTGACGCCGGATTATCCGATCGGCTGCAAGCGCGTGCTGATCGTGGATGATTTCTACCCGGCTCTGATGCGCGACAACGTTTCGCTCATCACCGAAGGCATTGATCACATCGCGGAAAACGGCGTCGTCACCAAGGATGGCGTCACGCACGAGGGCGATGTGATAATTTACGCCACGGGGTTCGAGACTACCGATTGGCATTGGTCGCTCGATATGTATGGCGGCGGCGGCGTGCATTTGAGTGAAGCCTGGAAAGACGGCCCGCAAGCCTATCTCGGCCTGCTCACCGCCGGCTTCCCGAATATGTTCATGCTCTACGGGCCCAACACCAATCTCGCGCACAATTCGATCACCTTCATGATCGAGCGCCAAGTCGAGTACGTGGTGAAAACGCTCACCGCCATGCGCGCGCAAAACGCCAGCAGCGTCGCCGTACGCGACGACGCGCAAACGCGCTTCAACGCAAGCCTACAGGATCAGCTCGCCAAAACCGTCTGGGCGGATCCGCACTGCGCCTCATGGTACAAAAACGCCGCCGGCCGCATCACGCAAAACTGGGGTTCGCACACGCGGGATTACGCCAAGGCGACGGCGGAGCCGGTGCTGGCGGATTTGGAGCTCAGATAAATATGGACCGCCGGCGCCCTCGCCGGCAGGCGCTATTTCTTGATAAGGAGCGCGTCGCTCCGCGACGCACGCGCGGCGGAGCCGCGCGCTCCAACCTTCATGGTGTAGCGCCTGCCGGCGAGGGCGCCGGCGGTCCATATTAGGTCGCTTCCCGTGCAGTCCCCGCGATGATCTCGCGGATCGCTTGTTCGAACACGTGCGGCGGCTGGCCGCCTTGGACGAGCCAGCGTTGATTGAAGATCACGGACGGCACGGCCTGGACGCCGTTGCGCCGCCATTGCTCTTCCTCCGCGCGCACCTCGGCCGCGAATTCGTCCGAGGCCAAAATCCGACGCGCGCGCGCGGGATCGAGCCCCGCTTCGGCGGCGGCATCGGCCAGCGCATCGGGATCGTTCGTCGGCCGCTGATCGGTGAAATTCGATTTGAACAAGGCTTCCTTCAGCGCGAGCTGCTTGCCTTCGAGGCCCGCCCAATGCAGCAGCCGGTGCGCGTCGAACGTGTTCCAGATGCGGCTCTCGGGGCCGTAATTGAAGGTGAAGCCGAAGCGCTCGCCGCTTTCCTTGATCGCTTGGCGCGTCGCGTCCGAGCGCTCGCGCGAGGAGCCATATTTCTTCTGCACGTGCTCGGCCGTGTTCTCGCCTTCCGGCGCCATGTTCGGATTGAGTTCGAACGGCTGAAAGCGGATTTCCGCTTTCACCTCATCGCCTACCGCATCAAGCGCCTGCAACAGCGAGCGCAGCCCGATCACACACCACGGGCACGCCACGTCCGAGACGAAATCAATGCGGAGCGTTTGGGTCATCAGCGATAAAACTCCGTCCGCCGATCGCGGAAGAAACCCCAGGCGGCGCGGTGGCGGTCGAGGAAGTCGAGATCGAACTCGTGCACCAGCACGCCTTCGTCCTCACGCTCGAAGCTTTGCACCAGATCGCCGCGATGATCAGCGATGAAGCTGGAGCCGTAGAATTTCTGCCCGCTCGCTTCCGTCCCGATGCGATTGCTCGCCACCACCGGGATCACGTTCGACACGGCATGGCCTTGCATGGCGCGCCGCCAGGGATCGCGCGTGTCGAGCGAACTATCGTGCGGCTCGCTGCCGATCGCGGTGGGGTAGAACAATACTTGCGCGCCTTGGATCGCCATCGCGCGCGCGGCTTCGGGAAACCACTGGTCCCAGCAAATGCCCACGCCGATACGGCCGAACGCGGTGTCCCAAACCTTGAAGCCGGTATCGCCGGGGCGGAAATAATATTTCTCCTGATAGCCGGGGCCGTCAGGAATGTGGCTCTTGCGATAAACGCCAAGCTGCTTGCCATCCGCGTCGAGGATGACGATCGAATTGTAATAGAGCGGCCCGTCGCGCTCGAAGATCGAGACCGGCACGACAACGCCCAGCTCTTTCGCCACCGGCGCCATCGCCGCGACGCACGGATGCGTCGCCGCTTCATGCGCGGTGGCGAACCATTTCTCTTCCTGCGTCGTGCAGAAATACGGGCCCTGATAGAGCTCCGACGGCAAGATCACTTGCGCGCCCTTGCCCGCCGCTTCGCGCACGAAGCGTTCGGTCTTTTCGATATTGGCTTTCAGGTCTTCGCCATAGCTGGTTTGGATCGCGGCGACTTTAATCGTACGTGGCATTAGCTCTGCCTTCCAAAACACACACTCTCGTCATTCCGGACACGCGAAGCGTGATCCGGAACCCAGGGGCAAAAGCCGCGTCGTTGGCCCCTAGGTTCCGGGTTCTTCGCTGCGCGAAGCCCCGGAATGACGAAATGAGAAGCTGTCGTCACTTAGAGATGCCCCTGAACCGCCCAATCGAGCGCGGCTTCCAGGCGGTCATTGCCCCAGAACAATTCCCTGTCAGCGGTCACGAACGTCGGCGCGCCGAAGATGCCGAGCGTTTGCGCTTCCTCGATGGCCGCGCGCAGCGCCGCTTTCACGTCGTCAGCTTGCGCACGCTCAACGAGCGCCGCATCGAGGCCAGCGCGGCGCAAGGCTTCGGCGGCCGCTAGTGGATCAGAGATAGAGCGACCCTCGCCGAATTCCATCTGATAGACGGCCTGTGCGAAGCGCGAACGCAGCGGCCCTTCAAGGGCGGTCGCGATGCGTGCGCAGAGCAGAGTGTTCTGCGGAAACGGCGTGGGCATCGAGAATGGCAGATCGAGCGCGGCGCAGGTGCGCTCGAGATCACGCACCATGTATTTGCCCTTGGTTGGGTAGATATTGAACGGCGAGTCTTGCCAGCCTTGCGAGGCGAACACTGGGCCAAGCAGAAACGGGCGCCATTCGACAGTCACGCCGCGCGCCTTCGCCAGCGGCTCGATGCGCATCGCCGCTGGATACGAATAGGTCGAGGCGAACTCGAACCAGAACTGGATCACAGGCGTGCTCATGCCGGCTCCTCTACGCGCTCGCCCTTGCGATACGTCGCGACAATCCGAATATCGCCCTTAATTGCGTCGTTAAAGGCTTCCAGCTCCTCAGCTGGCACCCACAGCTCGCGATGCTCGGCAGCGCCGGCTATTTGCGCGGGGTATTTCGCACATACCGCGTCGTCGACATCAAATTCCAGAACGAAACCTTCTTAACATTCCGTTTCGCGATTGGAATTCCAATCGCGCGCAATCTGCTCCGCGTAGCCGAAATTCAGCACGGGATAGAAAATTGGCTGATCGGGCAAACGGGGCGGAAATCGTTTCCAGCCCGAGTGTTTGATCAGCACCAGCTCTTGTGGCCCGACGGGCCGCCAGAGCGTGCTCATGCCGGCTCCTGTTGCGTGATGCAGTGGAACGAACCGCCGCCGGTGAGGATGGCGTGCGACGAGAGCCCAATGACTTTGCGGCCCGGAAAGAGCGGCGCGAGCGCATTGACGGCGTCATCGCCGCTGCCCGAATAGATCGGCACCACGACGGTCGAATTGCCGATCAGGAAGTTCATGTGGCTCGCCGGGATCGGATCATCATCCTCGTCAACCACCACGCCTGGCGACGGAATGCGGATCACCTCGAGCTTGCGGCCAGCGGCATCGCTCATCGCCGCCAGCGACAGCGCGATTTCTTCCAGCACCTCGAAATTCGGGTCTTCGCGCCCGAACGGCGCCTGGCAGACGACTTTGCCGGGCGCGACGAAGCGCGCGAGGTTATCGATGTGGCCATCGGTATGGTCGTTCGCCAGACCTTCATCGAGCCACAGGATTTTCGTAACGCCGAGCGCCCGCTTCAGCGCGACCTCGGCACCCTCTTCCGTCCAGTGTGCGTTGCGGTTTGGATTGAGCAGGCACTGGCGCGTCGTCAGCAGCGTGCCTTCGCCGTCCATCTCGATGGCGCCGCCTTCCAAGATAAAATCGTTCTGCTTGAACGCCGCGCCCGCGAGCAGCGCCACACGCGCGCCGACCTCGTCATCGTGCGGCAGCTGATACTTGCCGCCCCAGCCATTGAACCTGAAGCCCAAGGCTTGGCCATCGGTGGTGAAGATCGGGCCGGTGTCGCGAAACCAGATATCGCCGAACGCGCCAGGGATCACCTCAGCGCTTTGGCCGAGCGCGAGCTTGGCCGTCGCTTCCGCTTCGCGCCCGTGCGCCAGCACGCGCATTTTGTCGCCCTTGCCGCCATCGGCCAGCGCGCGGATCATCGCCGCGACCTCGGCGCGCGCGGGCTCCAGATCTTCTCCCCAGAGATCAGCGGCGGAGGGCCAGGCGGTCCAGATCGCCTTGTGAGGCCGCCATTCGGCTGGAATCGTCGTCATGGCCGCTCCTTAGCGCATGCAAACGACGCCAGATAGGCGTTTACGGCCGCCGCGCAAGATGCGCCCCGCTTCTGGCGCCCCGGCCCCCGTTCAGCTAAGACCCCGAGGGGGAAATCCGAGACGCCTATGACGCCTTTACGCGCCGCCTTCGACCGCGCGAGCCTCGCGTTCGCTGCTTTGCTGATCGTGATGACGGCCGTGCGCATTTACGCGCTGTTCCTCAATCCGATCGGGCTGGGCGTCGACGAAGCGCAATATTGGGCGTGGGCGCAGACGTTCGACTGGGGCTATTACACCAAGCCGCCGATGATCGCCTGGGTGATCGGCGCGACGACGGCCGTGTTCGGCGACGCGGAATGGGCCGTGCGGCTTGGCGCACCGCTGGCCCACGCGGTAGCGGCGACGGCGATCTATCTGCTGGGACGATCGACCTACGGGGCTTGGCCTGGATTCTGGGCAGCACTCGGCTGGCTGATGCTGCCGGGCGTGTTCTTCTCATCTAGCCTGATTTCGACGGACGCGGTGCTGCTGCCGCTCTGGAGCATCGCATTGTTCGCGTCATGGCGGCTGATGAACACGCGCGCGATGGTCTGGGCCGTCGTGATCGGCGTGTTCTTGGGGCTCGGCGTGCTGGCGAAATACGCGATGCTCTATTTCGTCGTCTGCACCGCGCTCGCCGCGTGGTGGCTGGAGCCGATGCGCCAGGCGCTGGCGCAAGGCCGTGGCGTTGTCGCCGGGCTTGTGGCCGCCGCGATCGTGACGCCGAATCTGGTGTGGAACGCGCAAAACGGTTTCGCCACCGTGCGCCACACCGGCTCGAACGCCAGCCTCAATCTGGACGACATGTTCCACCTGGACGAGCTGTTCGAGTTCATTGGCGGCCAAGCAGGCATCTTTGGGCCGGTGTTGTTCTTCGCGGTGCTGTGGCTGGTGTGGCGCGCGTTGCGACGTGGCGAGACGCTGCCGCAACAGGACAAATTCCTGTTCGCGTACATGCTGCCGCCGTTCGTGTTCATTTCGCTGATCGCGTTCGTTTCGCGCGCCAACGCGAATTGGGCGGCGGTCGCCTATCCTGCGATCATTGTTTGGCTGTCGGGTGTGCTCTTTGCCGGCCGCGCCGGACGGCGGGTGCTGCTTGGCGCGACGGCGGTCAATATCGTCATGGGTTTGGCGGTGGCGTACGTGATGATCCATGAGCCGGCGATGGCGATGAACATCAAGAACGTGCGCAACGCCACCGGCTGGTCGGAAACCGCACAGCAAATCGCCGCGCGCGCGCGCGCGCAACCGGGCGAGGCGCCGTTCACCGCCGTGATGGTGGACGATCGCGATCTCTATTTTGAGCTGAATTATTATTGGCGCGATCTGCGCCGCGCGGGCGAGCCGCTGCCGCCGCTGCGCATGTGGCTACTCTTGGGCGAAGCGCACAATTCGGCCGAGCAACGCGACCCGATGCGCGTCGAAGAGGGCGCGCGTGTTCTCGTCGTGCACCAGAGGCGCGATTATCTGCCGTTCGTGGCGGGCGATTTCACCGCGTTCCGTACGGTCGAACATGTGAGCGTGCCGCTGAGCGCCGATGTTACTCGTGAGCTTGAGATGTCGGTTGGCGAAGGCTTCGCGCCGGCTGCGCGCGACGAAGCGTTCATGGAACGCCTGCATCGCCGCCGCGAACAATAAGTCAGAGCGGATCGTAGTCCGGAAACGCCGAGCCACCGCGCTCGGCCGAGCAGGCGTTGTGGCGGAAGAGCGCGAAGAGCTCACGCCCCATACCGCGCGCATGGCCGGCGAGATCAAGCTGCGACGGCGCACGTTCGCGCCAATCCGCCGGCGCCAGCACATCAAGCACGCCTGCATCGCCATCGACACGGATCACATCGCCATCGCGAACCTTCGCAATCGACCCGCCCTCCGCCGCTTCCGGCGTGACGTGAATGGCGGACAACACCTTGCCGCTCGCGCCGGACAAGCGCCCGTCGGTGACAAGCGCCACCTTGAAGCCGCGATCCTGCAACGCGCCGATCAGCGGCATCAATTTGTGCAGCTCCGGCATGCCATTGGCGCGCGGTCCCTGCCCGCGCACCACCAGAACGCAATCGCGATCGAGATCGCCGCGCTTGAACGCCGCCTGCACGTCAGCCTGTGAATCGAACACAAGCGCCGGCGCTTCAACCACGCGCTTGTCTTCCGCAACAGCGGAGACTTTCACGCACGCGCGGCCCAATCCGCCGCTGATCAGGCGCAGGCCGCCATCGGCAGAGAACGGCGTTTTCACGCCGCGCAACACGCTCTCGTCACCGCTCACCGCCGGCGCATCGCGCCAGCTTAGCGTTTCACCCGCCAGGAACGGCTCCTGCGCATAAGCCGCCAAGCTCTCGCCACCGATCGTCACGATGTCCTCGTGCAGCAAGCCGGCATCGAGCAATTCGCGCATCAAAAACGCCATGCCGCCCGCGTGGTGGAAATGGTTCACGTCGGCGGCGCCGTTCGGATAGATACGTGCGAGCAGCGGGGTGACGTGCGAGAGTGCTGCGAAATCATCCCAATTGATCTCGATGCCAGCCGCCAAGGCGATCGCCGGCAGATGGATGAAATGATTGGTCGAACCGCCCGTCGCCATCAGGCCGATCATCGCGTTGACGATCGCCTTCTCGTCCACGACGCGGCCGACCGGGCGATAATCATCACCGAGTCCCGTGATCGCCGCCGCGCGCTTGGTCGCGGCGACCGTAAGCGCATCGCGCAACGGCGTGTTCGGCGGCACGAACGCAGCGCTGGGCATATGCAGGCCCATCATCTCCATCATCATCTGATTGGAGTTGGCCGTGCCGTAGAATGTACATGTGCCGGGCGCGTGATAGCTCTCCGCTTCGGCTTGTAGCAATTCCTCGCGGCCGATTTTGCCTTCGGCGAAGAGCTGACGCCGCGCGGCTTTTTCCTTGTTCGGCAAGCCGGATGGCATTGGCCCGGACGGCACGAGAATCGCCGGCAACCAAGGAAACCGCAGCGCGCCGATCAGCAGGCCCGGCACGATCTTGTCGCAAATCCCCAGCAGCAATGCCGCATCGAACGTCGCGTGCGAGAGCGACACCGCGGTGCTCAGCGCAATCGCATCGCGCGAGAACAGCGAAAGCTCCATGCCCTCGAAGCCTTGCGTGACGCCATCGCACATCGCCGGCACGCCGCCCGCGACTTGCGCCACCGCGCCCGCTTCGCGCGCGGCTTTGCGGATCACCTCAGGAAAGCGCTCGTAGGGCGCATGCGCCGAGAGCATGTCGTTATACGCCGTCACGATGCCGATCGACGGCCATTTGCCGCCGAGCAGCTGGATTTTATCCTGCACCGCGCAGCCGGCGGACGTATGCGCCTGATTGGCGTCCGCCAATTTCACGCGCGCCGGTTTGGTCGGGTCGTACGCATCAATCAGATCAAGATAACGCCGCCGCCGCTTCGCGCTCCGCTGCGCGATGCGTTCGGTGACAGAAGCGATTGTGGAATTGATATTGGCCATGAGTACGACCTAACTCTCCCTCCCCTTGAGGGGAGGGGGTTGGGGGGCGGGGTGAAACGCGACGTTGGAAAGCGAGCGCATTCGAAAAAAAATCCTGTTGGCGGCGGAGCATCACCCCACCCCCTGCCCCCTCCCCTCGCGGGGAGGGGAACGAAACTAATCCGGATCCCACCAGGCGCGGCCGTCGCGATCCATCAGCAGCGCCGATTGCGTCGGGCCGTTGGAGCCGGCGGCGTAGGGATAGGGCTCGGCGCCGTTCGCGTCCCACGCGGCCAACAATTCATCGGCCCAAACCCAGGCCGCATCCACCTCGTCGCGGCGCATGAAGAGCGCGAGATTGCCGCGCACCACATCCATCAGCAGCCGCTCATACGCATCGGGATAACGCACGCCGAAAGCATCCTCGAAGGTGAGATCAAGCGGCGCCGCCTTGATGCGCAAACCGCCCGGCCCCGGCTCCTTCATGTTGAGCCACAAGCGCACGCCTTCATCCGGCTGGATGCGCAGCACGAGCCTATTCGGCACGCCGGCATTGGCGCCGAAAATCGGCACCGGCGTATCCTTGAATTGCACGACGATCTCGGAGCGCCGCGCGCTCATGCGTTTTCCGGTGCGCAGATAGAAAGGCACGCCAGCCCAGCGCCAATTGTCCACCTCCGCCTTGATCGCCACGAATGTCTCGGTACGCGAGGGCTTGCCGACCTCATCCGCGTAGGCTGGCGCCGGCTTTCCATCGACGAGCCCCGCGCGATATTGTCCGCGCACGGTTTTGCCTGCGGCATCCATCGGGCCTATGCGGCGCAATGCCGAGAGCACTTTCAGCTTCTCGGTGCGGATCGCATCCGCATCCATCGAGTTCGGCGATTCCAGCGCCACCAAGCACAAAAGCTGCAGCAAATGGTTCTGCACCATGTCGCGCAGCGCGCCGGACTTATCGTAATACTCCGCGCGGCCCTCGACGCCGAGTTCCTCCGCGACTGTGATCTGCACGTGATCGATGTATTCGCGCGACCATACCGGCTCGACCATCATGTTGGCGAAGCGCAGCACGAGCAGATTCTGCACCGTCTCCTTGCCGAGATAATGGTCGATGCGGAACGTGCGCTGCTCATCAAACACACGGCCCACGCCGTCATTGATCGCACGCGACGAGGCGAGGTCGCGGCCGATCGGCTTTTCCAGCACGATGCGCGAATTCGGCGTCGACAGGCCCGCTTCCTGCAGCCGCTCCGCGATCGTCACGAACAACGACGGCGCGGTCGAGAGATAGAAGATGCGGACATTGCCATTGCCATTCGCCAGCAAATCCTTCAGCGCCGCCCATTGCTCCGCCGGCGTACTGGCGTCGACGCGCGCATACTCAACGTGGCGCACGAATTCTTCGCACTTGGCCTCATCCACGCATGCGCCTGGTGAGAACTTGCCCCGGCTCTCGCGCACCATTGCGCGGAAGCTCTCGGTATCGAGATCCGAGCGCGCCACGCCGATGATCCGCGATTGCGCCGGGATCTGCCCGTCCAAATACCGGTGCAGCAGCGAGGGAAACAATTTTCGCAGCGACAGATCGCCCGTGGCGCCAAAGACAACCAGGTCAAACGGGGGGACGGGGATAAACTCGGCCATGCGCTCTTCAAACTAGTGTTCGCGCGCCGGCGCAAACAGGGCGCCAACGCATTGTCTGTATGTCATTGTCCCGCGACAATTACATTGCCAATCCGCGCCGGCGGCGCCTATCTTCCCGCCACAATGGCTGATGACGATAAAACGCCGCCGCGGCGCGGTCTGGGCGGCGAAAAAAAGCCCACGATCAACGATGTCGCGCGCCTCGCTGGCGTCTCGAAGAAGACGGTTTCGCGCGTCATCAACCAATCGCCGTTCGTCAAGGAAGAGACGCGCGAGAATATCAACCGCATCATCACCGAGATCGGTTTCTCGCCCGATCCGCAAGCGCGCGGCCTCGCCTTCCGCCGCTCGTTCCTGATCGGCCTCGTCTATGACAACCCGAACCCGCAATATGTCGTGAACATGCAGCTTGGCATGCTCGATGCGATGCGCGGCTCTGGCTACGAGTTGGTCGTGCATCCGTGCAATCGCGGAAATCCTACGTTTCTCGCGGATTTTCGCCGTTTTATCGAGCGCCAGAAACTCTCGGGCGTGGTGCTGACGCCCTCCGTCTCGGAAGACGATCGCGTCAAAGTCATCCTCGATGAGGTCGGCTGCGCCTATATCCGCATCGCTTCCGTGCCGGTGGACGAGCCCCAGCACATCATCGTCTCGAACGACCGCCAGGGCGGCCGCGCCGCCGCGCGTCACCTAGCCGAACTCGGCCACACCCGTATCGGCTTTATCTCGGGCCCGCCGAGCTTTCGCTCCTCGCACGAGCGCCATGGCGGCTTTGTCGAGGAGTTGAAGGATCGCGGCCTGAAGCTCGAGGACGGCTACATCATCCAGGGCGCCTACACGTTCGAGACTGGCCTTTCCTGCGGCGCCGAATTGCTGAAGCGCGAGCCCCGGCCCACCGCCATCTTCGCCGCCAATGACGAAATGGCCGCCGGCGTGCTCCACGCCATCCGCCGCGCCGGGCTGACCTGCCCGAACGACGTCTCGGTGGTGGGTTTCGACGACTTCCAAATCGCCTCCTCCGTCTGGCCGCCGCTGACCACGGTGCGCACGCCGACCCGCGAAATCGGACGCATGGCCGCCGAAAAGCTGATCGGCTTCTCCGAGGCCGACGAGGAAGAGCCGCCGCCCCGCGAAGCCGCCCCGGTTACCTCGCCCGCCCTGGTCGTCCGCGACTCCACCGGACCCGCGCCGCGCTGAGGCTGGGCCTTAGAAGCCGCTTGAATTGCATTCTGACACCGGTTACCAAAAGATCAAATTCCCAGCCCTTGGTCTGCCCGTACGCCGACCAAGCACGCCCTGACGCTCAACGCCAAACAGGATCATTCCCATGAAAATCGCGCTCATCATCGAGAACAGCCAAGCCGCCAAGAGCAGCATCGTGCATGACGCGTTGAAATCGGTCGCCGAGCCGCTTAGCCACCAGGTGCACCACTACGGAATGTATGCGGCCGAGGACAAAGCCTCGCTCACCTACGTGATGAACGGCTTGCTCGCGGGCATCCTGCTCAATTCGAAAGCGGCGGATTTTGTCGTCACTGGTTGCGGCACGGGCATGGGCTCGATGCTCGCGTGCAATGCCATGCCCGGCGTGTTCTGCGGCCTCATCGCTGACCCGACCGACGCGTTCCTGTTCGGCCAGATCAATGACGGCAACGCGATCGCCATGCCTTACGCCAAGGGCTTCGGCTGGGCCGCCGAACTCAATCTGCAAGATTGCTATCGCAAGCTCTTCGACGGCGAGCGCGGCCTCGGCTATCCGAAAGAGCGCGCGCAGATCATGGCGAAGAACCGCGGCATCCTGAAAGAGCTGAAGGCCGCCTCGTGCCACGACATGCTGACGGTGCTGAAATCGGTCGACCAAGAATTGCTGAAGAGCGCCGTCGCCGGTGAGCGCTTTGAAGAACTCTTCTTCGCCAACGCGCAAGACAGTGCGATCGCGGATTACGTCCGCCGCGTGCGCGCGTCGTAAGACCCGCGAAACCGCACCGAATAAGAAGAAAAGTCCGAGGGAGCCATGAGCGCCAATCTGTTTAGCCTCGCCGGCAAAACCGCGATCGTCACCGGCGGCAATGTCGGCTTGGGCCAAGCCATCGCGCTCGCGTTAGCGGAAGCTGGCGCCGATATCGTCTCGACCAGCCGTCGCCCTGCCGACGAAACCGGCGCGCAAGTGAAAGCGCTCGGCCGACGCTTCCTCTCGATCGAAGCCGATCTCACCACGACTGCGCCAATCACCAGTATCGTTGAGCGCACAATCGCGGAGTTCGGCAAAGTCGACATCCTCGTGAACAATGCCGGCATCATCCGCCGAAACGATTCCGTCGATTTCACCGAGGACGATTGGGACGCGGTGATCGACACCAATCTCAAATCCGCGTTCTTCCTGGCCCAAGGCGTTGGCCGTCACATGATCGGCCAAGGCCACGGCAAGATCATCAACATCGCCTCGATGCTCTCCTTCCAAGGCGGCATCCGCGTGCCCTCGTACACGGCGAGCAAAAGCGGCCTCGCCGGCATCACCAAATTGCTCGCCTGCGAATGGGCCGGCAAAGGCGTGAACGTGAACGCGATCGCGCCCGGCTATATGAGCACGGACAACACCGAGGCGCTGCGCGCCGATCCCAAGCGCAACGCGCAAATCCTCGACCGCATCCCGGCCGGCCGCTGGGGTGAATCGAGCGACATGGGCGGCGCGGCCGTGTTCCTGGCCAGCGCCGCGTCAGATTACGTGCACGGCGCCATCATCCCGGTGGACGGGGGCTGGCTCGCACGCTGAGCCGGCATTAAGAGGATCACGTGACTCGCTTCGTTTGTTTCGGCGAATTGCTTATTCGCCTGTCGCCGCCTGGCCGCGAATTGCTGCTGCAAACGCCGCAGCTCTCGACGCATTATGGCGGCGCAGAAGCCAATGTCGCGATTTCACTCGCACGCCTTGGCCACGACGCGCGCATGGTCAGCGTCGTGCCGGACAATGCGCTCGCACAAGGCGCGCTTGGCGAACTCCGCCGCTACGGCGTCGACACAAGCGCCGTGCAAAACGGCGCAGGCCGTATGGGCCTTTATTTTATGACCGCCGGCGCCGGCCAGCGCCCGTCCGATGTGCTCTATGACCGCGCGCAATCCGCCTTCGCGCTCGCCGCGCCTGATGCGATCGATTGGAAGACCGCACTCGGCGGCGCGGATTGGCTGCACGTTTCCGGCGTTACGCCCGCCGTCAGCGCCAACGCCGCCGAAGCTGCGCTCCGCGCCGTTAAAGCCGCGCGTTCGTATGGCGTGAAGGTTTCATTCGACGCCAATTTCCGCGCCAAGCTTTGGGAAGTCCGCGGCGACGATCCGCGCCCGACTTTGAATGCGCTCTTCGCCGAAGCCGATCTCATGTTCGCCAATGCGCGCGACATCACGCTCGTCACTGGCGACAAGTGTAGCAGCGACGAAGAAGCCGCCAAGGTCGCCTTCGCGCGCTATCCGAACCTGCAACGCATCGCCGCCACCGAGCGCAAGATCGTCAGCTCCGATCACCACGAACTCCGCGGCTTGATGTTCACGCGCTCCGGCGCCACGCGCACCGTGAACAACGCGATCACCGGCATCGTCGATCGCATCGGCGGCGGCGACGCGTTTGCGGCTGGCCTGCTGCACGGCCTCGCCAACGGCGCCGACGATCAGAGCATGCTCGATTTCGCCGTGGCGGCCGCCTGCCTCAAGCACACCATTCCAGGCGATTTCAATCTCGCCAGCGAAGCCGACGTGCTCTTCCATCTCTCCGCCTCGGGATCGGATGTGCGCCGATGAGTGAGAAGCTGACGCCCGCATACGTGATGTCGCTGACGCCGGTGCTGCCGGTGGTGACGATCGAGGATGTCGGCCACGCCGAACCGCTTGCGCGCGTGCTACTGGCCAGCGGCATCAACACGATCGAGATCACGCTGCGCACGCCAGCGGCTCTCGGCGCCATTCGCGCTATCGCCGACGCCGCGCCGGAGATGATCGTCGGCGCCGGCACTATCCTCACCGAGGATGACCTCAAAGCCGCGATCGATGCGGGCGCGCGCTATGCGCTCTCGCCGGGCGGCACCAAGAAGGTGATGAAGGCGGCGGAGAACGCGTCGATCCCGTTCATTCCGGGCGTCGCCACCGCCAGCGAAATTATGCGCGGCCTTGAGCTCGGCTACACGCATTTCAAGTTTTTCCCCGCCGAACAACTCGGCGGCGCAAGCGCCGTCAAAGCCATCGGCGCGCCGTTGCCGAAAGCGCGCTTCTGTCCCACGGGCTCGATCACGCTCGAAAAAGCGCCCGCCTATCTCGCGCTCGACAATGTGCTCTGTGTCGGCGGCTCCTGGATCGCGCCGAACGATAAGATCAAGGCGGGCGATTGGGCCGCGATCGAAGACGCGGCGAAGAAGGCCGTGGCGCTAAAGCCGGTCACGTAGCGCGTACCAGAGCATGCCCAGCACATAGAGCGGCGAGCGCAACGCCGCTCCGCCTGGAAACTCCGGCGGCGCGAGACTCGCGAGCAGATCAAAGCGTTCGGCCGTGCCCGCCATCGCTTCGGCGAGCACTTTACCCGTCAGCGCCGGCAACAAAACGCCAAGCCCTGAATAGCCGTGCGCGAAGAAGAGATCGCCAGTGCGCCCGATGTGCGGCAGCCGCGACATCGTGACTGAAACCAACCCGCCCCACGCATAGTCGATGCGCATGAGCTCCAATTGCGGAAACACTTTGAGCATGTGCCCGCGCGCGAACGCAGCCATGTCGGCCGGCGGCTCCGGCGTGTAACGCTCACCGCCGCCGAAGATGAGGCGATTGTCCGCGCTTATCCGGAAATAATTCACCACGAAACGGCTGTCGCTCACCGCCAGATCATCCGCGATCAATTCACGCGCATTCGCCAGCGGCTCCGTCGCCACCAAATAATTCGCCACCGGCATGATGCGCTTGGCGACGCGCGGCTCCAGATCGCCAAGCAACGCATCGCACGCAAGCACGCCATAACGCGCGCGCACGACGCCCAAGGCCGTGCGTGCGACAACGCCATTCGTCGTCTCTAGCGCCACGACACGCGAGTCTTCGTGCAGTACGACGCCAGCGCCACGCGCCGCCTCCGCCAAGCCCAGCGCGTAATTCAGCGGATGCACATGCCCGCCACACTCATCGAGAAAACCGCCATGAAAGGCCGGCGCATTGAGCTTTGCGCGCGCTTCGTCTGCGCTCAGCACACGCGCGTTCGGATAATCCATCACGCGCGCCAGCACATCGGCTTCTTCGCGCATCCAGCTCAAGTCAGCCGGCTTCGCCGCGACCGTCAGATGTCCGTTCACGCGCAGATCACAGGCGATGTTATGCTTGGTGATGCGCTCGACGCTGAGATTGCGCGCCTCCATCGCCATGTCGAACAGCGTGCGCGCCTTCGCTTCGCCATAGCGCGCGACGAGATCGGTCGCGCTCTTGCGCCAACCGGGAATCATCTGCCCGCCATTGCGGCCCGAGGCGCCCCAGCCAATACGCCCCGCTTCCAACAGGATCACGGAAAAGCCGCGCTCGACCACATTCAGCGCCGCGTGCAATCCGGTAAAGCCGCCGCCGATGACAACCACATCGGCCCGCGCTTCGCCCTCAAGCTTCGGCGCCGACGCGAACGGATTGGCGGTCGCCGCGTAGTACGACCGCTCCATGCCGAGGCCGGAATTGAAGCTCACGTCAGACCTTGAGCAGCAAGTGGTCGCGCTCCCAGGAGGAGATCACGCCTTCAAAATTGCTGAGTTCGTGCGTCTTGATCATCTGGAACGCCGTGCAGAAATGCTCGCCGAGCAATTCGATCACGGGCTGACACGTCTTGAAGCGATCAAGCCCTTCGCTCAGCGTGCGCGGCAAGGTGCGCGCCCATTTGTACGCGCTACCCTGCACCATTTCGTTCGGCGCGATCTTGTCGCGAATGCCGATATAGCCGCACACCAGCACCGCCGCGATCGCGAGATAGGGGTTTGCGTCCGCGCCCGGCAGGCGATTTTCGATACGGCGATTTTCGGGGCGCGAGATCGGCACCCGCAGACCGCACGAGCGATTGTCGTAACCCCATTGCAGATTGATCGGCGCGGAAAAGTCCGGCCGCATGCGGCGGAACGAGTTTACGTTCGGCGCAAACAGCGGCGTGACGTCGCCCAGATATTTCTGCAGGCCGCCGACAAAGTGCCGGAACAGCTCCGTGTTGCCATCGCTTGCGTCGTTCTTGTCGACGCCAAAGAGGTTGCCGCCATTCTTCGCATCAACCACGGAGACGTGCAGGTGCATCGCCGAGCCCGGCTGGTTTTCCATGGGCTTGGCCATGAACGTGGCATAGACGCCATGCTTCAACGCGACTTGGCGCACGATGCGCTTGAACACCAGCACTTGATCCGACACGTGCACCGGATCGCCGTGATTGAAATTAATCTCAAGTTGCGCGGTGCCGCTTTCGTGAATCATGGTGTCGAGGTGCAGCGACGCGGCTTCCGCGTGCTCATAGATGGTTTCGATCAGATCCTCGTATTCGGTGATCGCTTCGAGGCCATAGGGCTGCGGCGATGTTTCCGAACGGCCGGAGCGGCCCGCCGGCGGCATCAGCGGCAAATCCGGATCGGTGTTCACCTGCGTGAGATAGAATTCGAGTTCGGGCGCGACGACGGGCTTGAGGCCGGCTTTCTCGTAGAGCTCGACCACGCGCTTCAACACATAACGTGGCGCGATGTCATAAGGCTCGCCGCTGGTGTGATAGGCGTCCGCAAACACGAAGGCTGTCGGTGTTTTGTAACCGGGCGCGACACACATCGTGTCCAGATCGGGCCGCAGCACCACGTCGGGGTCCTGCATCGACAGCGCTTCGTCCGCGTCATCCGCGTATTCGCCGGTGACGGTCAGCAGATAGATGCTGGAGGGAATGCGCAGCGAGCCATCGCGCTCGCTCTGCAGGAATTTCTGCGCGGGAAAAACCTTGCCGCGCACGACGCTGTTCAGGTCCGGCACGAGGCACTCGACCTCGGCGATACCGCGTTCCTTGATCCAGCTTGCGAATTTATTGTCGCTCATATGCACACCATTTGGTCAGGCGCATACGCACGCGGCGCCGGTATGGCGCGCGAAACCGCACATGAATTTCTTTCAAACGAGCGCGGCGAAAGTCGAAGCGTGCAGCCGATGAAGGCCGCTCGCAGGCCACGCCCATCCGCCTTCCGATGAAGGCCGCGGGAGCGCATAAGTCACCTGATGTCTCAGTATGCTGGGGCCAACATTGGCAAGTCAAGCTTAGGCGCGATGCAGTTGAGCGCCCCTCGCCTGTCGTTTTCCCGTGCTTTTCAAGGCTTGGCGCTGTTAAGCTTTAACGATGGAACAGCCAAGCGCCGACGGCGAGGAAGGCCTCAACACCGCGATTTACGCTGAATTGCGCCAGCGCCTGGTGACCGGCCGCATGGCGCCGGGGCACGAACTCTCGACCCGCGGCATCGCCGCCGAATTGGGCGTGAGCCAAACGCCGGTGCGCGATGCGCTTTCGCGCTTGGCGGCGGAAGGCGCTGTTTCGATCCGCTCAAAGCGCCGCGTGCGCGTGCCGCCGATGACGCCGGAGCGCTTCGAGGATTTGCTGCGTTGCCGGCTTTTGCTTGAACCTGAAGCGGCGACACTGGCGCTGCCGCATCTCGATGACGCGCACATCGCGCGGCTACGCGAAATCGACGCCGCGCTGGATCGCGCCATCGCCAATGGCGACACAGACGCTTACATGCAGAGCAATCACGATTTTCACTTCACGCTCTATCGCGCGCAGAGCCGTCGCACTCTGGTGCAGCTGATCGAAACGCTTTGGCTGCAGTTCGGCCCGTTTATGCGCGTGGTGCATGGGCGCGTAAGCGGCGCACACCTGAACGATAGCCACCAGGCCGCCATTCGCGCGATCGAAGCGCGCGACGCGAATGCGTTACGCGCCGCCATCAGCGCTGATATCACGGACGGCATGGGCTTGATTGGGCGCAACGGCTTGGCCGCCGATCGCGCCGCGACGCCCTAGTCCGGCCTCAGCGCACGCAATTGCGGCTCGACCTCCCGCAGGGAACGGCCGATGATGTCGATCATGCGATCGATTTCGGCCTTCGAGATGATCAGCGGCGGGCACATCACGATCGAGTCGCGGATACCGCGCACCATCAGCCCGTTGCGGATGCAGGCGTCGCGCACGATCGGGCCGGCTTTGCCTTCCTTGCCGGTGAAGCGCTTGTTGGTGCCTTTTTCGGCGACGACCTCAACAGCGCCGATCAGGCCAAGCGAGCGTGTCTGCCCAACAAGCGGATCGCTATCGAGACGCTTCAAAGCCTCCGCGTAATACGGCCCGATATCGGTGCGTACGCGCTCGACAAGCCCCTCGCGCTCGATGATCTCGAGATTTTTTAGCGCGACAGCCGCGGCGACCGGGTGGCCAGAATACGTGTAACCGTGAACGAATTCGCCGCCCTTCTCGCGCAGCACCTCAACGATCTTATGCGACACGCCGACGGCGGAGATCGGCAGATAGCCGGACGACAAGCCCTTCGCCATCGGCACGAGATCGGGCTTCACACCGAAATGCTGGAAGCCGAACCACTGGCCGAGACGGCCAAAGCCGGTAATGACCTCGTCGACGACCAGCAGGATGCCGTACTTGCGGCAGATCGCTTCCACGCGCTGCCAATAGCCCTTCGGCGGAATGATCACGCCGCCGGCGCCTTGCACCACCTCGCCGATAAAGGCGGCGACGTTTTCGGGGCCGACCTTCAGAATGCGATCTTCGATTTCCTGCGCTGCGCGCGCGGCGAAGGCTTCTTCATCTTCACCGAAGCCTTCGTTGAAGGCGTAAGGCTGCATCACGTGCTCAACGCCCGGAATGGGCAGACCGCCAATCGGATGCATGTGCTTCATGCCGCCGAGGCTGGCGCCAGCCATGGTCGAACCGTGATATGCATTCCAGCGACTGATGAAGATTTGACGCTGCGGCTGGCCGGACACGTTCCAGTAGTGACGCACCATGCGCATCACCGTGTCGTTGGCTTCGGAGCCCGATGAATTGAAGAAGACGTGTTGCAGATCGCCGCCCAGCAAGCTCGCGAGCTTGGTGGCGAGCAACACGGTGGGAGGCGTCGCTGTCTTGAAGAACGTGTTGTAAAATGGCAGCTCCTGCATCTGCTCGGCCGCCGTGCGCACCAATTCCTCGCGGCCATAGCCGACATTCACGCACCAAAGGCCCGCCATGCCGTCCAAGATAGCGTTGCCCTCGCCGTCATAGATCGTACAACCCTCGGCGCGCGTGATGATGCGGCTGCCACCGAGCGCGACAAGCTCTCCGTAATTGGCCTGCGCGGGCAAATGATGCTCGATGTCCAGCTTGCGCAGTTCGGGGATGTTGTAATTGCGGGCGACCATGGGATTACCTCGATAGGCTTGTTGTTGGCGCGTTAAGCGCGGAGCTTGTCACCACGCAGGGCGCGGCCGAGCAGCTCGAAAAACACTTGGCTTTGCGGATTTTCGTGCGCTTTCCACTCGGGGTGCCATTGCACCGCGAGCACCGGCGCGCCGTTAACGTCGGCCGAGATCGCTTCGATGACGCCGTCAGGCGCCGTCGCTTCGACCGTCAAACCTTTGCCGAGTTCCGCAACGCCTTGATAGTGAACGCTGACGACATCGATCTCGTCCGTATTGTAAGCGCGCTTGAGCACGCCGCCGTCGCGCAAATTCACGGGGTGAATGTGCTCGAAATATTCAGCGAAGGTGTGATGGCTGGGCGCGTGGTGCGGAATGAGTTCGGGGTTCTCGGCCATGTCGCGACGAAGCGTGCCGCCGAACGCCACGTTCAATTCCTGGAAACCTCGGCAGATGCCGAAGACAGGTTTCCCAAGCTCGATCATGGCTTCAATGAGATGCGACGTCATCTCGTCGCGGCCGGGATCAAATGGCCCCGGTGCATCATCAATGATCGCGCCATAGCGTTTGGGATCGAGATTTGACGGCGTGCCTGTCAGCAAGATGCCGTCGAGGCGCGGCGCAACCTCTTTCGCGTTCATCAGATCAGGCAAAGCCGGCACGAGCAAAGCCGCGGCATCCGCGTATTTGAGCGCGGAGACGAGATAGCGTGTCATCACCGTCTGCGCATCTTGCGACTCGACGGAACGATTGCAGGCAATCACGCCAAGAACAGGTCGTGTGGTCGTCATGGCTTAGGACAGCAGCACCGCGGGCGAGCACGCATGCCAGGCGAGCCATACCGGCTCGTCCCAGGTGAAATCTTCTTGATCGTAGCGCGTGAGATTGGAGCGGAACGTCTTCACGCGGCGGCCGCCGTCGAGTTCGACCTCGTAATTGGTCTCGCTGCCAAGATAGACGATGTCACGGATCACGCCGGGCACGACATTCATGCCTTGGGGCGCATCCTCCATCTTCATCGGCTGCGCGCCATTGACGCGCTTGTGCATTTCGATCTTCTCCGGCCGCAGCGCCACCCAGACGGTCGAGCCGCGCGCGCCGGTGACGCCGTGATCGAGATAAACGGGTGCTGCAAGCTCGGCGCAACGCACCTGCGCTTCGTTCTGCTCATCCCGCTCCAGCACGCCTTCGAACATGTTCACGCTGCCCACGAAATCGGCGACAAATCGCGAGTTCGGAAACTCGTAGAGATCGGCCGGCGTGGCGACTTGCGTGAGTACGCCGCGATTCATCACCGCGCAGCGCGTGGCGATGGCGAGCGCTTCATCCTGGTCGTGCGTGACCATAATGAAGGTGATGCCGACCTTTTCCTGCAACGAGGTGAGTTCGGAGCGCATCTGATCGCGCAATTTGGCGTCAAGCGCTGAAAGCGGCTCATCCAGCAGAAGCACGCGCGGGCGCTTCACCAGCGCACGCGCCAGCGCCACACGCTGACGCTGGCCGCCCGAGAGCTGATCGGGCATGCGCCCGCCGAGGCCGCCGAGCTTTACGAGTTCGAGCGCCTCTTCGACGCGCGTTTTGACTTCGTCGCCGGGCACGCCATCCATCTTCAGGCCGTAGGCGACGTTGTCCGACACCTTCATGTGCGGAAACACGGCGTAGGATTGGAACACCATGTTCACCGGCCGCTTGTTCGGCGGCAGCGGCGCCACATCCTTGCCATCGATCAGCACCCGGCCTTCGCTGGGCGTTTCGAACCCCGCCAACATGCGCAGCAAGGTCGTCTTGCCGCAGCCGGATGGTCCGAGCAGCGCGAAGAACTCACCTTCGCGAATTTCGAGGTTCACGTTGTCGACCGCGACCATCTTGCCGAAGCGCTTGGTGACGCCCTCGAACCGGATAATAGCGTTATCCTTGACATGCGGCGTCGGCTTCGGCGCCGGAGCATTGGAGTGCGCGACATCATTCATGCGCGTCAGGCTTTCTTTTCCGTGGCGTCTTTATTTTGCATCTGCAGACCGACCGCCGTCAGGATCACGGTGACGACGATCAGGACTGTCGATGCGGCGTTCACCTCGGGCGTCACCGAGAAGCGCAGCATCGAATAGACTTTCACCGGGAAAGTGATGGTGTCCGGCCCGGCCGTGAAGAATGTGATGACGAAGTCGTCGAGCGACAAGGTGAAGGCCAGCAGCGCGCCAGCGATCAGGCCAGGCTGCATATGCGGCACGAGCACGTCCCAGAATGTACGCCACTCACTGGCGCCCAAATCCTTGGCCGCCTCCTCAAGCTCGCGATTGAATGAAGCAAGCCGCGCACGCACGACGGTGGCGACAAACGGGAACGCGAACGAGATGTGCGCGATGATGATGGCGCCAAGATTGAACGGCCATGCCAATCCTTGCGGCCACGGCATGACGCGAGCGAAGAACACCAGCATCGCCACACCCATGCAGATTTCCGGCACCACGATCGGCAGCGCCATGCCGCCCTCGACCACGGTTTTGCCGGGAAAACGGAAGCGCCACAGCATGACGGCGGCCAACGCGCCGAGGACCACCGAAAAGATCGTGCAGAAGAAGGCGATGGTCAGCGAGTTGATGAAGGCCTGAAGCAGGGATTCGTTGTTGAAGGCCTTCACGTACCAATCTGTGGTGAAACCCTGCCAGACGATATTGCGGCGGCTGGTGTTGAAGCTGAACACCATCAAGGTGATCAGCGGCAGATAGAGAAACAGCAGCGTCCCGGCCACGATCGCCTGCAGCGGCCATTGCCGCATATATTCAAGCGGTCCCGGCTTTTCCTTCGGCGCGCGCTTCGCGGGCTTGGGCGCGGGGATCGTGGTCAAGGCTTCATCGGCCATCAGGCGGCCCTCCGATCCGAGGAGCGCTGCAACATGGATTGCACGAAGATCGCGATCACCGTGAGGTACATAAGCAAGAACGAGAGTGCGGCGCCAAACGGCCAATCATTGGCGCGCTTGAATTGCCGCTCGATCACGTTGGCGATCATCTGGCTATCGGTGCCGCCGAGCAGATCCGGCGTCAGATAGGAGCCGAGCGCCGGGATGAATGTGATCAGGATGCCCGAAGCGATGCCGGGGCCCGCGAGCGGCACGACGACCGACCAGATCGTGCGCAGATGGCCCGCGCCCAGATCGAGGCTCGCCTCCATGAGCGAGCGATCCATGCGGTCGAGCGCGGAATAGAGCGGCAGCACCATGAACGGCAGATGCACGTAAACGAGGCCGACGATCACGGCGGTGTTGTTGTAAAGCAGCGTCATCGGCTCGAACTCACCGAGCGGCTGCATGCCCATAAGGCTCATAATTCCGCTGGTGTTGTTCCAGAGCCATTCGAGCGTGAAATTCACATAGCCCTGCTCGCGCAGCACCGCGATCAGCGCGAAGGTGCGGATGAGCAGGTTTGTCCAGAACGGCAGCATGATCAGCAGCAGCAGCCATGCTTTCATCTTGGGCGAAGCGAATGCGATCGCCAGCGCCACTGGAAAGCCGATGATCAAGCACAGGATCGTCGTCGCGCCAGCGATGACGATGCTCTTCCAGAAAATATCGAGGTAGAGCGGCTCGAGCGCGCGGGCATAGTTTGCGAACGTGCCCGTGAAATCGATCGTGATCGGCCCGGTGTTTTCGCCGAACGAATACGCCCAGATCACCGCGAGCGGCGCGAGGAAAAACAAAATCAGCCACAGGATCGGCGGCAATGAGATTGCCGCGAACGCCGTTTTGGCCTGTTTCCAGGTTTGTTCCATGTTCTCCTCGCGCCGCGACGCTTAGGCCGCGTTGATCCGCGTGAAGATTTCCTCGTATTCGCGCGCCTTCTCGTCGCCCTCGAACGCACCATATTCGCTGCGCGCCATCAGCTCGGCTGGCGGAAAGATCACCTGATTGTTCTTGTAGGCCTCGCCCATGCGCTCGATGACGGCGGCGTTTGGCGTCGGGAATTTGATTTCCTCGGTGATCTTCTGGCCAGCTTCGGCGTCGAGCAGGTAGTTGATGAAGGCGTGCGCGTCATCGACGTGCGGCGCGCCCGTGGGGATGCACAGGCAATCCGAATTGATCAGCGTGCCTTCCTGAGGCACGACGAAACCGAATTGATCGCCGCCCTCAGCCGCCATCAATTGCGCCATGTCGCCATTGTATTCGAGGACGACATCGATTTCGCCGGCGGCAAGCAAGTCCTGGCCATCGTCTTCGTGGAACGCCTTGATGTGCGGCTTCTGACGGATCAGCATTTGCTCGATCTCGGTCAACATCGCGTCCGGAATGGCGTTGACCGAATGGCCCTTGTACTTGGCGCAGAGGCGGATGAGGTCCGCCGATTCCGAAAGCAGCGCGATGCGCTGGCTGAATTGCGGGCTATCGAACAGATAGCGCCAGGAATCCGGCGTCATGCCATTGGGCATCGCGGCCTTGCGATAGCCAATGCCGAGCACAAGCCAAGTGTATGGCATGGAATAGCGACGACCGGGATCGAAGGCGGCGTCCTGGAACTCCGGCAGCAGGTTCGCGATGTTCGGAATTTTGGAATGATCCAATTCCATCAGCATCTGCGCTTGACTCATGCGCGTGACGAACTCGTTCGACGGCACGATGACGTCAAAACCCGGATTGCCGGCGCGCAGACGCGCGAACAATTCATCATTGGTGGCGAAGAGGCTCATCTCGACGCGCGCGCCGGTGGCTTCCTGGAAATCCTCCAACGTGGTCGGGCCGATATAAGTGTCCCAATTGTAGAAATTGACGACGCGGCCGCCGCCGCTATTGCCCTGGCCGCAGGCGCTCAACCCGCCCGCGAACGAGATACCGATCGCCGCGGCGCCGAATTGCTGCAGCATGGAACGACGCGACGCGCCCCGCAGATACTTGCCCTTCGCCATGTCCTTTGCCCTTCCTTGGTTCAGCCGCCGCCCTGCCCGGACGGCCCCCGCGTTAGCGACCACGGATTAGCCGCTAACAAGCACGCAAATACCAGTCATAATCAACATCTGGGATCACACTTTGGAAGCGTTCTTGTTCGGTGCGCTTCACAATGGCGTACATGCGCACAAAACGGTCACCCAGATAGTCCTTCAGCACCGCCGATTCCGCGAAACGATCGGTCGCGGCGAACCAATTCGTTGGTATGCGCTCGCCGCTCTCGGCCTGAGCATAGCCGTCGCCGACGATGGCGGGACCTGGGTCGATCTTATTGGTGATCCCGTGATGCACCGCAGCAAGCAATGCTGCGAGTGCGAGCGTGGGATGCGCGTCGGCGCCCGCGACGCGGTGCTCGATGTGACGCGTGTTGGGCGCGCCGGCGGGCACACGGAAGGAAACGGTGCGGTTGTTCACGCCCCAGGTCGGCGCGACCGGCGCGTAGGAATTGGCCTTGAAGCGGCGATACGAATTCGCGTTAGGCGCATAGATTGCCATCGAATCCGCCAGCAGCGCTTTCATGCCGCCAACAGCGTGCGCGAGCACCGGCTCGCCCTCGGGCTTGTCCGACGCGAAAATGTTCTTGCCAGCTTTGTCATTGACGCTGACGTGCAAATGCATGCCGGAGCCGGCGAGATCGGCGAAGGGCTTGGCCATGAAGGTCGCTTCGCAGCCATGCTTCAACGCAACACCTTTCGCGGCGCGCTTATAAAGTACGGCGTCATCGGCGGCGCGCAAGGCGTCGGCGTGATGCTTCAAGGTGAGCTCAAGCTGCCCCGGCGCATACTCGCTGATCGCGCCCTCAAGCGGCACGCCCAGCGCGTCGCATGATTCCCAAAGGTCGCGCAGGAACGCGCTCGCCTCTTCCACCTCGCGCAAGCCATAAACTTGATGCTGCGTGGCGCGATCGCCCGTAAGCGGCGAAGGCGGCAATTGGATTTTGCCGTTCGGCGTGCGGCGCGCGTCGACCAAATAATACTCAAGCTCGCAGGCCACGACCGGCACAAGGCCATCGGCCTCGAAGCGATCAATCACGCGCTGCAGCACATGGCGCGGATCGAGATCGTGCGGCTTGCCATTGAGTTCGTACATCGACACCGGCACTTGCGCGACGTCCGCGCCAAGCCAAGGCGCCGGGCTTAGACGCCCCGAAATCGGCCGCGCCACGCGATCCGCATCGCCATCTTCCCAGACCAAGCCGGTCGCTTCCACGTCCTGGCCGGTGATGTCGTTGACGAGGATGGAGCCCGGCAGAAAGCGGCCCTGCTCGAACACGGCCTGGATCTCGTGACGGCGCAGGCGCTTGCCGCGCGGCACGCCGGCCATGTTGGTGAAGAAGACTTCGAAGAACTGGATTTCGGGATGGCGGTCGAGGAAGGCTTTGACTTCCGTCGGGTCGGCGATGCTCATGAAGCACTTTCTTGGATATATTCCACCGCAAAGCTATCGACCGCCGCGACGAGCCGGTCAATCTGCTCGCGTGTGGTCGCCGGGCAGACCAGCATCATCATGTGAAATGGCGCGATCAGAATGCCGCGATTGATCAGATAGAGGTGGAGCGCGTGGTTGAGCTCCGTCCGCGCCAGCGCCGGGCGCATGGCGGCGGCGTCCCTTGGCGGCGACGGAGCAAATACGATCTCGGCGCGGGCGCCGATATGCACGACGCTCCAGGGCAAGCCATGCGCGGCGATCATTTTTCGCAGACCGCCAACCAGATAGCCAGCGCCCTCCAGCATTGTCGCGTATGTCTCCGGCGTCGCGATCTCGCGAAGGGTCGCGCCGATCGCGGCGATGCCCATGGCGTTGCCGGCGAGCGTGGTGCCGATGCCGGAGCGGCCGCTTCTGGGACCGCTGGCGTCCGCGCCGGCGCTCCAAGCTTTGATCTGCTCCGCCAAGTCCGCGCTCACGCCCCACACAGCGGCCGGGTAGCCGCCGGCTATGGCTTTGCCGATGACCAGCGCGTCGGGCTCCAGCCCCCACGCTTTTGTCGCGCCACCCGGCCCGCTCGAGAGCGTGTGCGTCTCATCGATGATGAGCAATGCGCCCGCTTTGCGCGTCAACGCGCGCAACCGCGCGTGAAAACCCTCTTCCGGCAGGATCATGCCGCAATTGGTCATCGCCGGTTCGGCCAACACGGCGGCGACGTCGCCCTGCGCCAGCGCGGCTTCGAGCGCGCCCAAATCATTGAAGGGTACGGCGCGCGTGGTGCGCGTGATGTCGAGCGCTTGGCCGACAAGGCCGGAATCCGAGCGGGTGCGGCCATGCCGCAGCTCGACGAAACAATCCTCGACCATGCCGTGATAACAGCCGTCGAAGACGATGATCACCGGCTTGCGCGTCACGGCGCGCACCCAACGGATGAGCGCACGATTGGCGTCGGACGCGGAGAGAGTGGTTTGCCAGAACGGCAAGCCAAAACGCGCGGCGAGCAATGCGCCAACCTCGGCCGCTTCGCGCGTCGGCAGCATGAAAGTGGCGCCGCGCCTTGCTTGTTCGGCAACGGCGCGGGCGATCTCCGGACGCGCGTGGCCGAACATGCCCGGCGTGTCGCCAAGACAGAAATCATCGTAATGATTGTCATCGATGTCGGTGAGAACCGCGCCCTCGCCATCCTCCGCCACCAGCGTCGAAGGCGAGGCCCAATCGTTCATCCAATGAAACGGCGCGCCGAACAGCCAGTGCTGCTTAAGCCGCGCGGCTTCCGCAACGCTCTTCGGGTGCGTTTCAAGATAAAGCGCTGCTTCACGCGCGATGATGTCGGCCAGGCTCATGGGCGATAGGTGATCGAGATGCCCTTAAGCTCGGTGTATTTCTCGAGCGCGTGCAGCGAGCGATCGCGGCCGAAGCCGGATTGTTTGGCGCCGCCGAACGGCACAGTGATGTCGCAGGCGTCCCAGCCATTGATCCAGACAAGGCCCGCGCGCAATTTTCGCGCGACGCGGTGCGCACGAGAGATGTTGGCGGTCCAGAGACCGGACGCGAGGCCGTAAACGGTATCGTTGGCGATGCGCACGGCTTCGTCTTCATCCTTGAACGCAATGACGCCCAGCACTGGGCCGAACACCTCGTCGCGCGCCAGCGCGTGCGTGTTTTCAACGCGATCAAAAATCGTCGGCTCGATGTAGAAACCGCCGCTTTCCTCACGCACGCGCTTGCCGCCGCGCGCAAGCACGGCGCCTTCCTTGGGCGCCTTATCGATGAAGCCAAGCACGCGGCGCATCTGGCTTTCGCTGACGATCGCGCCGGTGACGCTCGCCGGATCAAGCGGATCGCCCGGCGCGTAGTGCGCGGCGCGTTCCACCACTTTGCGAACGAACGCATCCTTGATCGACGCCTCGACCAAGAGCCGCGAGGCGGCGTTGCAGATTTCGCCTTGGTTGAAGAAAATCCCCCAAGCGGCGGCGTCCGCCGCTTCGTCGAGATTTTCAGCGTCGGCGAACACGATCTGCGGGCTCTTGCCGCCGAGTTCGAGCGCCACGCGCTTCAGATTGCTCTCGCCGGCATAGGTCATCAGCTTGCGGCCGACATCGCCGGAGCCGGTGAAGGCGATGAGATCGACATCCATATGCCGCGCCAGCGCCTGCCCCGCCGTTTCGCCCAAACCTGGAACGACATTGAGAACGCCGGGCGGCACGCCGGCTTCCAGCGCCAATTCGCCGAGCTTCAACGCCGTCGAAGGCGATTGCTCCGCCGGCTTCAGCACGATGGAATTGCCCGCGGCCAGCGCCGGCGCGACTTTCCAGCACGCCATGTGCAGCGGGAAATTCCACGGCACGATCGCGCCCACGACGCCCAGCGGCTCACGCACGACGAAGCTCAGGCGCTCCGCAGGCGTGGTCGCGACCTCGCCATACACTTTGTCGAGCGCTTCGGCATACCAGCGGATCGAATTGATCGCGGTGGGAATATCGACCGAAAGCGTGTCGCGGATCGGCTTGCCCATATCGAGCGTTTCGAGCAACGCCAGCTCTTCGAGATCACGCTCCATCAGCTCGGCGAGCTTGAACATGATCTTTTTCTTCTCGCGCGGGTGCTTGTTGCGCCAGCGACCATCCTCGAACGCCGCGCGCGCGGCCTTCACCGCCGCGTCGATATCGTCGGCGTCACACGCCGCGACCTCGTTGAGCACCCGGCCATCGCGCGGGCCGACATTCGGGAAGGTTTTTCCGCTCTTCGCCGAAACGAGCTTACCGTCGATGACGGCTTGAGACGGGAACGAGAGCCCGGCGGCGCGGTCGAGGTTCTTTTGCAGTGTCATCCGCGCCTAGTAGCGCATTCGCGGCCTGCCTTGAAGAGCGCCTAAAGCGTATTGCAGGTCGGCACGTAGGCCTGGATCAGATCCTCGGCGATCTGTGCACGGCGGCGCGCGTCTGGCTCGACCAGAATAAAAATGTGATCCACGCCGAAACTATTGAAGCACGACGCCTTCTCTTTGTTGAAAGGCCGTACCGACAAATTGTCCGTGTGGCCGACAAAGCAGAACTCGAAGCGCCGACCGCCCGTATCGCGCCCCATGACGTAGAGGCCGGCATTAGGCTGAAAGCGGCTTTGGCGCGGGAAAATTGTGAACGTGAATTCCGCGCCGGATTTGCCGGTCAAAACCGTGGTGTCGCCGAAGGCCATGATGTTACCCGTTGAGCTGCCTATCGCCCCTCATAAGGGGCGACAGGCAAGTTAGAAGTGTTTTCTTCCGTTGCGCTGCGCTACCTATCGCCGAGGCAAGGGGAGGCGCGCTTGAGGTTCTGGACGGCCCTGATCATCGCGGCCGCGATCGCCGCTTGCGCGCCAGCTCCGCCGCCGCCAGCCGTCGCCTACCATCCTACGATCACGCGCAACGAATACGGCGTGCCGAGCGTCCACGGCGCGACCGACGCCGAGGCCGCCTACGGCCTCGCCTATGCGCACGCCGAGGATAATTTCGAGACCATCCAGCTCGTCATCCTGGCCGGGCGCGGCCGGCTCGGCGCGCACTTGGGCGAAGCTGGCGCGCGCGGCGATTTTCTCTGGCATCTGATCGACGTGCAAGGCGCGGTTGATGCCGGTTACGAGCGCGACCTTTCGCGGGAATTTCGTGAGATCATTGAAGCGTACGCCGCTGGCTTGAACGCCTACGCCGCGGCGCATCCGAACGAGGTGCTGCCGGGCGCGCGTAGCGTCACGGGGCGCGATGTCGCCGCCGGCTCGGCGCTTACGGTGCCGCTATTTTGGGGCTTTGAGCGCACGCTGGGCCTCGTCACTGACGAACATGCGCATCCATGCGCCGCGCGGGAGGCAACCGCGCCATCGATCGATTGGGGCTCAAACGCCTTCGCGGTGGCGCCGTCGCGCAGCGATGACGGCCACACGCGTCTCATCGTGAACTCGCACCAGCCATGGGCTGGCCCCGTGGCCTGGTACGAAGCCGGAATCTCCAGCGACACGGGCTGGCGCATGCATGGCGGCCTCTTCCCCGGCGCGCCCTTTCCCGTGCTCGGCACGAACGGCCGCCTCGGCTTCGCCGCCACGGTGAACCTGCCGGACCTGGCCGACATCTATCGCCTCACCACAGACGACGCCCATCGCGGCCAATACTTCTTCGACGGCGAATGGCGGCGCTTTGACAAGCGCACGATCTGGCTTTGGGTGAAGATGGGCTGGTTCACCATCCCCGTGCCTCGCACGCTCCACTACTCGGTGCATGGTCCAGCGTTCGAAACCGCGGATGGCTGGGTCGCCGTGCGTTACGCGGCCGCCGGAGAAATCCGCGCGATGGAGCAATTCTATCGCATGGGCCGCGCCGAAACTTATGCGCAATGGCGTGAGGCGATGGCGATGCGCGCCATCCCGTCGTTCAATTTCATGTACGCGGACGCAACCGGCCGCATCGGCTATCTCTACAACGCCGCGCTGCCGAACCGCGCGACGGGCTATGATTGGAGCGGCTGCCTGCCGGGCGATACCAGCGCCACGGTTTGGACGCATGATGACCTGATCACGCCGCCTGAATTGATTGATCCATCTTCTGGCTGGATCGCGAGCACCAATGGCGCACCCTGGTATGCGACGGACGAAGCCGCGAACATGACGCCGGACGATTTTCCCGATGCGGCGCCCTTCATCGAGACCTACATCACCAATCGCGGCTACCGCGCCGTTGAGCTGCTGTCGCCGCTGCGCCGCATCAGCGATGCGCAATTGCTGGCGGCGAAATTCGATCTCATCTCAAGCGAACGCTCTCGCACGGTTGAGATGGTGAATCTCATTCTCGCGGCGGATGCTTCGGGCGACACGGATCTCGCGGAGATCCAAACCTTGCTGCGCGGATGGGATCGACGCGCGGCGAATGACAGCCCCGCCGCCGCGCTCGTGGGCATCGCCTTCATGCCGCTGTACAACGCGCGGCGCGAAGGCCGCTCTGTCCCCGATGCTTTGGCGAGCGTGCGCGCAAGTGCTGCCTATCTGCGCCAGCATTTCGGCCGGCTTGATCCACCGCTTGGCGAAGTGCTGCGGTTGCGGCGCGGCGATGTCGATCTGCCGCTCGAAGGCGCGCCGGATACGCTGCGCGCGCTGCGTTGGGTGGAGGAGCCGGATGGCCGCCTCAACGCCGATTTCGGCGACGGCTTCATGATGGTGATGGATTGGGCGCCGGATGGCGCACTCTCCACACGCGTTATCCACCAATGGGGCGCGAGCGAGCACGCCGATAGCCCACACTACAACGACCAATCCGAGATGTTCGCGCACTATCAATGGCGCGCGATCGACCTCGGCGCGGACTAATTGCGCGCGCGCAAAGCCAGCCTCGCCCCGAGCCGTTACCGTTCTCGATCATTGGAGGACGCATGCAACCTGAGCACCTTGATCTGGCCCTCGCCGAGGAATTCGCAGGCCATGGCGAAACCATCCACAGGCTCAAGGTCAGCGACCCGCATTTCAAATCGCTGATGCAGCACAATCACGACCTCTGGTCGCAAATTCAGAATATCCAGAACCGCCTGACACCTGCGTCCGATCAGACGCTTGAGACTCTGGAGAAGCAACGTTTGCGCGTGCTCGACGAAATCGCCGGGGCGATCGCGAAAGCCGAATCTTAAACTGCGATCACACCTCTTGCGGAGACCCAGCCCTCGGTCGCACAATGGCGCATGCCTGATACGCTACGCCCCAATTCGCTCGACGCCTTCTGGATGCCATTCACGCCCAATCGGGCGTTCAAGGCCGATCCGCGCATGGTCGTGCGCGCCGAGGGGATGCATTATTTCACGCCGGACGGTCGCGCCGTGCTGGACGGCACGGCGGGGCTCTGGTGTTGCGCCGCCGGTCACGGCCGCAAACCGATCGTGCAAGCGATCCAGCGCGCCGCGGCGGAACTGGATTACGCGACGAACTTTAATCTCGGACATCCGAGCGCGTTCGAATTCGCCAACCGCCTCGCTGACATTCTGCCAAGCGGCCTCGACCGTATCTTCTACACCAATAGCGGCAGCGAGAGCGCCGACACGGCGCTGAAGATTGCGCTCGCGTACCAAAAGGCGCGCGGCAAGCCGGGCAAGTATCGGCTGATCGGACGCGAGCGCGGTTATCACGGCACCAATTTTGGCGGCATCAGCGTCGGCGGCATTGTACGCAATCGCATGACCTATGGGCCGATGGTGGCGGGCGTCGACCATCTGCCGCACACGCTCGACATTTCACGCAATGCGTTCTCGCGCGGCGAACCTCCGTTTGGCGTCGAATACGCGGACGCGCTGGAACGCATCGTGCAATTGCACGACGCGAGCACAATCGCGGCCGTCATCGTCGAACCCGTGGCGGGATCGACCGGCGTGATCATGCCGCCACAAGGCTATCTGAAGCGCCTGCGCGAACTTTGCACGAAGCACGACATCCTGCTGATCTTCGATGAGGTCATCACCGGCTTCGGCCGCCTCGGCGCGCCGTTCGCGGCGCAATATTTCGATGTGAAGCCCGACCTTCTCACCATGGCCAAGGCGATCACCAACGCGGCTGTGCCCATGGGCGCCGTGGCCGCCAGCCGCGAAGTGTACGACACGATCCTCGCCAACAGCGAAACGCCGATTGAACTCTTCCACGGCTACACCACCAGCGGCCACCCGCTCGCCTGCGCGGCGGGGCTGGCGACACTCGATGTCTATCGCGAGGAAGGTCTGTTCGAACGCGCGGCGGAGCTTTCACCCTATTGGGAAGAGGCGATGCATTCCCTGCGTGACGCGCCGCACGTGATCGACATACGTAATCTGGGCCTCATCGGCGGCATTGAGCTGGAGCCGCGGCCGGGCGCAGCCACGCAGCGCGCGTTGGAGGCGTTTCGCAAATGCTTCGACGCGGGCGTGCTGATCCGCGTTACGGGCGATATTCTCGCGTTCTCGCCGCCGCTAATCATCGAGCAGAACCAGATCGACCAGATCACCGATACGGTGCGCGCCGCGCTGAACGAGATCGCATAGACGCGCCGCCACTAGCTGAAGCGGCCGCGCGCCTTCGCCGCGAGATCGAGCTTGGGCAGCGGCGCGCCCAAGCCCGCACTGGCGCGCGTCTCCGTCGGCGCCCACGCCTTGTACTCAAACTTTGGCAGCAATGCCGTCGGCAAGAAGCGCGAGCGGTTGGCATAGACGTGCTTATCGCCGCCCTTGCCCTGCTGGGTGTGATAGAAGCGCTGTGGCGTTATCAGATGGAGATCGTCTTTCGCGCGCGTCATTGCCACGTAGAGCAAGCGGCGCTCCTCCTCCAGCTCCGCTGTCGAGCCGGCGCCGAGATCGGACGGCATGCAGCCA
This sequence comes from Caulobacterales bacterium, assembly GCA_017303355.1. Lineage (GTDB taxonomy): Bacteria > Pseudomonadota > Alphaproteobacteria > Caulobacterales > Aquidulcibacteraceae > Vitreimonas. The sequence continues at coordinate 45,068 of JAFLCU010000011.1, forward strand.
TCGACCACGTTCAGCACAAACACATTCTTCCACTCTTGCCCCTTGGCCGAGTGGATCGTGGAGAGGATGAGAAAATCATCGTCCTTCAGCGCCGGTCCCGATTCATCGCTGGTGGAGTTCGGCGGATCGAGCGTGAGGTCGGTGAGGAAATTTTGCCGCGAGCCGAACGTCGCGCCGATGCGTTGCATCTGTTCAATATCACCAGCACGCACGCGCGCATCATCATAGCGCTCGTGCATTAGCGGCATGTACCAGCGCGCGACCAGATCGAGATCGCTGGGCCATGCCGGCGCTTTCGCCATCGCGCCCAGCATTTCCTTCAGTGCGTCCCACGCTTCGCTCGCGCCCGGCGGTGGCGCGGTGTTGCGAACGGCGCCGTAAGCGCCCGTTTCGTCCGTCGCATCAAGCACGCGCGCCGCCTTGGTGGGGCCGACGCCCGGGACAAGCTGCAAGGCGCGAAAGCCGGCCAGGCGATCGCCGGGATTTTGCGCCCAGCGCAGAACGGCGAGAAAATCCTTCACATGCGCGGCTTCCAGGAATTTGAGCCCGCCAAATTTCACGAAAGGAATGTCGCGCCGCGCAAGCTCCAGTTCCACCGGCGCGGAGAAATCGGCGGCGCGGAAGAGCACGGCTTGCTGCTTGAGATCAAATCCGCGCTCACGCGCTTCCAGCACGTTTTCCGCGACATACGCGGCCTGCGCCGCCTCGTCGCGCACGCTCACCAGCTTCGGCGCTGCGCCGCCGCCGCGCGTGGTGCGCAGGTTTTTCGTGAAGCGCTCGGCCGTGAGATCGATCACCGCGTTCGATGCTTCGAGGATCGGCGCCGTGGAGCGATAATTTTGCTCCAGCGTGACAAGCCGCGCCTCCGGCGTGAACGCTTTCGGAAATTCCAGAATGTTACGCACGTCCGCGGCGCGGAACGAGTAGATCGACTGCGCGTCATCGCCGACCACGGTCACACCCCGCCCATCCGGCTTCATCGCCAACAGAATCCGCGCCTGGAGCTTGTTGGTGTCCTGATATTCATCGACCAGCACGTGATCGAACCGCGCGCCCACTTCCTGCGCCAGAGCCGGCTCATTCATCGCCTCTGCCCACAGCCACAGCAGATCGTCGTAATCCAACACGTTCTGCTTTTGCTTGGCCTCCACATACGCCGCGAACAGCCGCTTCAGCTCCGCTTCCCATTCGCAGCACCACGGAAACGCCGCGGCCAATGCATCGGCAACTGACTCATCCGCATTCACCACGCGCGAATAGATCGCGAGGCATGTGCCTTTCATCGGAAACCGCTTCGCGCCTGTTGCGACGCCAAGCTCGGTGCGCACCATGCCCATCAGATCGGCGCTGTCGCCGCGATCGTGGATGGTGAATTCCGGATCGACGCCAATCACCGGCGCCAGTTCGCGCAATAGCCGCGCGCCGATCGCATGAAACGTCCCCGCCCACGGAATGCGCACACTTACCCCCTCCCCTCCGAGGGGAGGGGGCAGGGGGTGGGGTGAACCACCGCCGGCAAGAGCCGCGCCGACGCGCGCAATCATCTCACTCGCCGCCCGCCGCGAAAACGTCAGCAGCAGAATGCGCGACGGATCAACCCCGTTCGCAACAAGATGCGCCACGCGGCACGACAACGTCTTCGTCTTCCCCGACCCCGCGCCCGCAATAACAAGCAACGGCTCAAGCCCATGCTCAACGGCCGCCCGCTGCTCCGCGTTCAAATCGTCAAAAACTGCGCTAATGATTCGCGACATGCGCCGAAGCTGACGTGTTTCGCCTTTGTTCGCAACGCGGGGAGTGCTAACGTCCAAGCATGCGCGCGTTCGATCAGAAAATTCTCGATTTGCTCCGCAACGAAGTTGGCGCTGAGCCGATTTTCTTCGTCGGGCTTGGAGCGTTCGACTTTCAGATCGCGTTCGGAAACTTGAAGCGCGTTCAGAACCTGCAGAAAGTAGACTTCAGCCTCGCGGGACAGGACTACACCTGGGAGGAAGGCGCCTCCGCAACACCGGCTTGGCTCCTGATCAATCAGACTCCAATAACGGTTGAACTGGAGTCCTCCTTATCTATTCGCATGTCGTTTGCTAGCGGCGATTGGGTAAGATTTCACACTGAAGAGAGTCCCTACGAGTGCCAGATATTCGAATGGACAACGCTAAATCGGGACGGAATCGGCGTCGAAATTTACTAGCGAAACGGCGCAAGCACAGCGTCCCTTCTCCTGGTTAAGGAGAAGGTGGCCCGAAGGGCCGGATGAGGTTTGCTGCAGGCGGCAGAACTTGGTGCAAGCAGCGCCGCACCTCTTCCTGCACCGCCGGTAAACCTCACCCGTCCGCCTGCGGCGTGATACCCTCTCCCTAACCGGGAGAGGGGTAAGGTGGCTGGCAGTGAAACACGATCCTGACTCAGTTCGGCGCGCGCGAGAGAGTCGCAAGAATCAGACAAGCGCGGAAGGGAAGCTCTGGTCGCTTCTACGCAATCGCCGGCTCATCAAACGCAAGTTCAGACGCCAGCTTCCTATCGGTCCATGGGTCGCCGACTTCGCATGCCCGGCTATCAAGCTCGCGATCGAAGTTGATGGCCCATCGCACGATACATCGGATCAGAAGGCGTGGGATGATATGAAAACCGAGTACCTGCGCACCTCAGGCTGGCGCGTGATGCGGATCATGAATGAAGACATCTATCAGGCGCTCGGCGAAGTCGAAGCGCGGGTCATCGCAGAAATAGGCGATTAACGTCGTCCCCTCTCCCAGTTAGGGAGAGGGTGTCAGTGAGCGTAGCGAACGACGGGTGAGGTTTACCGGCGTTGGCAGGATGAGACTCATTCTGCTCCGAGCAGTAAACCTCATCCGGCCGCTTCGCGGCCACCTTCTCCTTAACCAGGAGAAGGAACGGAGCCCTACCCATGATCTCCCCAAACGGCATCGCCCACATCCAGCTCACCGTGCGTGACGTCGCTGCGTCGCGGCCATTCTATCATCGCCTGCTGGTCGAAACCTTCGGCATGTCGATCCAGTACGACGCGCCAAGCCAAGTCTTTTATTGCATCGGCGCGCGCACCGGTGTGCTGATCCGCCCGGCCGCGCCCGAACACAAGGACACGCCGTTCGACCAATGGCGCATCGGCTTGCACCATTTCTGCTTCCGCCTGCGCTCGCGCGAAGACATTGATGAGCTTCACGCTTCGATGCGCGATTTCGGCGCGAAGATCATCCGCGCGCCCGAGGAAGGCCCTTGGGCGCCCGGCTATTATTCGGTGTTGTTCGAAGATCCCGATGGCATCCGTATCGAGGGCGTGTTCATCCCGGGCGCCGGCAATCTCGATCGCATCAAGAATGCGCCGCTGGCGCCCGTCGGCTAGCGCAATATGGACCGCCGGCGCGGCTGCCTCCGGCCGCGCATGTGTCGCCGGAGGCGGCGCGCTCCAACCTTCAAAACAAGCGCATGCCGGCGAGGGCGCCGGCGGTCCATATTACGGCTTCTCCAGCGCCTCGCTGGCCTCCAGCCAAGCCGCCTCCGCACGCGCCAACGCCGTCGCTGCGTGCGCGCGTTCCTTGAGCAGGCTTTCGCCGCGCTTTTGGTCGCGGGTGAACAGGTTCGGATCGGCCAAGGCCGCATCGATCTTTGAAAGCGCCGCCTGCGCCTGCTGCATCTCGGCTTCCGCCGCCTCAAGCTTGCGCTGCAGCGTATATTTCGACGATTTCGGCTTGGCTTCCGCGTGCGCCGCGGCGGTTTCGACCTGCTTTGCCGCGCCATCGTCACGCGGACGGTCGGCGGCGGCGACGAGCTTGCGATAATCTTCCAGGTCGCCGTCATATTGGCGCGCGCGCCCGTGATAGACGAGCCAGAGACGATCGGCGCACGCTTCGGCCAGATAGATGTCGTGCGTGATCAGCAGCACCGCGCCTTCGTATTCGTTGATCGCGTGAATCAAGGCTTCACGGCTATCAATGTCCAAGTGCGAGGTCGGTTCATCGAGGATCAGCACGTGCGGTTTGGCGTGCGCCATCAAGCCCAGCAACAAACGCACTTTCTCGCCGCCGGAGAGATTTTGCACCTTGGTGTCGATCTTCTCGACGCCGAAACCCATCCGCGCCGCGAGTGAACGCAGCTTCGGCGGCGCCCAATCGGGTTCCAGATCGCGCAGGTGCTCCAGCACGGTTTCGCCTTCGCGCAATTCGTCGAGCTGATCCTGGCTGAAATAGCCCATCACCGCTTTGCCGGAGGCGACGCGCTTGCCATTCAGCAGCGCCAAACGCGCGGCGATGGATTTCACCAATGTCGTCTTGCCCTGCCCGTTCGGGCCGATGATGACGATGCGGTCGTCATGATCGAGCCTGAGCGACACCTTTTTGAGCACGGGCTTGCCGGCGATATAGCCAAGGTCGGCCTCATCCAGCACGACCAGCGGCGAGGCTAATTGCACCGGGTCCTCGAAATGAAACGGGATCGTGCGCTCTTCCAGCGGCACCGCGATATCCTGCATCTTTTCGAGCTGCTTGATCCGGCTCTGCGCTTGCGCGGCTTTCGAGGCCTTGGCGCGGAAGCGATCGATGAACTTTTGCAGGTGCGCCTTTTGCGCGTCCTGCTTGGCCTTCATCCCCTGCGCCAGCGCCATGCGCTCGGCCTTCTTCTTCAGGTAGGCATCATAGCCGCCGACGAAGACTTCGAGTTTCTTGTCGTCGAGCGCCAGAATGTGCGTCACCGAGCGATTGAGCATTTCGCGATCGTGGCTGACACAGATCACCGTGTGCTCGTACTCGCGCAGATATTCCTCGAGCCAGGCCGCACCTTCGAGATCGAGATAATTGGTCGGTTCGTCGAGGATCAGCAGATCAGGCTTGGAGAAGAGCACGCCGGCGAGTGCGGCGCGCATGCGCCAACCGCCGGAGAACTCGCGCGCGGCGCGCGCCAAATCTTCCTGTTCGAAGCCCAGGCCAATCATGATGGCGCTGGCGCGCGCTTCGCCCGAATAGCCGTCGATCTCGGCCAAGCGCATGTGAATGTCGGAAATGCGTTGCGGGTCTTCGGCGGTTTCCGCTTCCTTCAGCAGCGCCGTCATCTCCTCGTCCGCCGCCATGACCAGCTCGATCAGCGGCGTATCAACCTGCGGCGCCTCCTGCGCGACGAAGCCCATGCGCGCGCCCCGGCGCACGCGGATCGAGGAATTGGCCTTGCCCACCTCTTCCCGGATCAGCTTCAGCAGCGTCGATTTGCCCGTGCCGTTGCGGCCGACCAGACCCACCTTCCAGCCCTCGGCGATGAACGCGTTGGCGTTCTCGAACAAGGGCCTGGGGCCAATGCGGTAGGTGAGATCGGAGATTTCAAGCATGGGAGGCCGTGCTTAGAGCCGCTGCCAGCCGATAGAGCAAGCGCGGAGGTGCGGATCAGGCCTGCGCCCAAGAAAGAAAAGCGGCCGCGACGTGAGCCGCGGCCGTGATCTCTCGGGAGGGTTGGCGCGCCGCCCTTCAGGCAGCGCGCCTTCGTCTCTTAGTAGCGCGCCCGCAGCGTGACGCCGTAGGTACGCGGATCGCCCAGGAACGCGCCCTGCGTTGGGCCGTTGGTGCCCAATTGCAACGGCACGTCGAACGCGACCTGCACATAATCTTCGTCGGTGATATTGCGGCCCCAGAACTCCAGAGACCACGCATCGTTCGGCGAAGCGATGCCGAAGCGCGCGTTCACCAGCGTATAGGACGGCTGCTCCTTGGACGGACGCAGGTCCGAACCGGTGTTCTGATCACCGACATAACGTGCGTCGACGTAGAACAGGCCATTCAGCGCGCCGTTGAAGAGCGGACGCTCATAAGTGAACGCCGTCGTCGCGGTCCATTCCGGCGAGTTGGTCAGCTGCGAACCAGGCAGACGCAGCAGCGTCGGCTCACCCGTGATCGGGTTTGAGTTCCGCTGCACCCAACCGCCGCAGCCCAGCGTCGGCGTGCAATCGCCGCCATAGGCAGCGTCGTTGAAGGCCACACCGCCTTGGATCGCCAGACCTTCGACCGGCGTGCGCCAGATCGCGTCAAGCTCGGCGCCGTCAACGTTCACTTCCGGCACCGACGTGACGACAAACTGGATGCCGTTGAAGGTGTTGAGTTGAAAGTTCTCGTACTCGTTGTGATAGACGGCGAGGTTAAGCAGCAGGTCGCCGCCGAACCATTCGGTCTTGATGCCGATTTCCTGCGCATCGACCATTTCCGCCGCGAACGACGTGTCGGGCGCGCCGCCGGTGAACACCGAGGCGAAGTTGCGGTCGAGGTTGAAGCCGCCGCCCTTATAGCCGCGCGAGTACGAAGCGTAGGCCGAGATGTTGTCGGTGAATTCGTGGCGCAGCGACACGACGCCCGACCACTCATCCTCACCCCGCTCTTGATCGTAGCCGACGCCGTCAAGATCGTCGCGAAGCCACGGCACGCAATAGCCCGAACGCGCGACCGCGATCACCGTCGCGAAGCCAGCAAGCGGGCCGGACGGATTGACAGCGGTGTTGCAATTCGAGAACGCGGCCAGCGTTCCGGGCGCCTGACCTGCCTGCGCCGTCGCCTGCGCGATCGCCGCATCCAGCAGAGCTTCACCATCATAAAGCGTCTCAAAGTTGGCGGTCAGCTCCTTACGCTCATGCGTGAAACGCAAGCCGACTGTGAGATCGGTGCGGTCCGTGAGCGAAAGGATATTGTGGGTGAAGAACGCCGTTGAATTGCCCGATTGACGATAGGAATCGCTGTAGCCGGCCGATCCCGCCACCGCCGGAATGGCGAGCAACTCGTCATACAGATTGTTCACGATGCCGCTCACGCCAGCGCCGGGCGTATTGCCGATGCCGGGCGTTTGAGCGCCGCCGACGAGCACGTTGTCGAGCATCGAGAAGAACTCGCCGTATTGCGCGCCCGTGTAGAACGAGAAGTCACGGTTGATTTGCTCGTCGGAATAGAACGCGCCGACCAGCCAGTTCAACCGGCCCCACTCGCCCGCCAAACGGAGTTCCTGCGTAAAGGTTTGGAATTCCGTGCCGCCACCGCTCGGGACGTAAACGAGGTCGGCTTGCGAGTAATCGGAATCGCTCGCGCCAGCCGACGTCCAGTTGCGATAGGCGGTGACCGACGTGAAATCGCCGATGCCCGTATCCCAGTTGAACTCGGCGGAGACGCCGTAATCCTCAAGGTTCTGCGAGTATTCGCGGTTGGCATAGCCTTCGCGCGCGCTGATGTCGCCGTCGCCGACGCCGCCCAGCGGCGAGCCAACGCCCACGTTCGGACCGTAGCCGCCCATGTTGGCGATCAATTGCTGACGGCCTGAGCCAAACGCATACGGAATTTCGACGCCGTAATTGGCGCCAGAGCCGCCCAATACGGTGGCCGAATTGCCGTTCAACAGCGCCGGATTATAAATCTGCGCCGCGCAGCAGGTTTCCTCGCGCTCGCTGTAATCGGCGATGAGGCGCATGCTCGCCGTCGGCGTGTCCCACAGCAATTGGCCACGCAGCGTGTACATATCGCGCGTGTTCGAATCATGCCCTGCGAGATTGTCATCATCGGCGGCGCCGAGTTCGGGGTTCGCGCCCTCGCTGTTCATGTTCATGAAGCCATCGCGCTGCGCCATGGCGGCGAACAGGCGGACGCCCAGAACATCTTCAACCAGCGGGATGTTGAGGCCGGCGGCGACACGGGTTTCACCCCAATCGCCGTAGGTCGCTTCGCCCGTGGCTTCGAAATCGCTCAGGTCCGGACCACGCGACGTGATCGTGATGAGGCCGGCTGAAGTGTTGCGGCCGAATAGCGTGCCTTGGGGGCCGCGCAGAACTTCGATTTGCGCCACTTCGCCGAGATCGGTTAGCGCCACGCCGTTACGCGCGCGATAGACGCCATCGACGAAAATGCCGACCGCGGACTCAAGGCCCGGGTTGGAACCCTGCGTGCCAACGCCGCGCAAACGCGCCGTCGCCGAGGACTCGGACTCGGATACGTTGAACTGCAGCGAAGGCGCGACCGAGGTCAGATCCTGAATGTCGCGAATGCCGGAATTCTCGATCATCTCGGCGGTGACGGGCGTCACCGCGATCGGAACTTCCTGCAAGGTTTGATCGCGCCGCGTGGCGGTGACGACGATTTCCTCGTCGCCATCTTGCGCCAGCGCTGGTGTGGCTGTCGCGGCCGCCGCCGCACCCAGAGCCACCGTCAAAGCCGCGCGACTAATCGCGCGGAATCCATCCCGCTTCTTCCACATATTAAATTCCCTCCCGCGTGTCTCCGAGGTCTTTGAGCCTCGCCGTACACTGGTGTATGGTAAGTCCGGTTCCCGGCGAACGTCTAGACCAAAATGCGATCGCCAAAAGAGCGTGTCGCGAGAAACACAGTCGGGACGAGTGCGGACACAACCGCGCCTGGGAGAGAAACGATAATGAGCGTTACACACTCATCATCGGCCAATTTGGGCGCGGACGATTGGGTCGAAGCCGCCTTTGACGCCATGGCCGAGGGCGGAATCGACGCCGTGCGCATCGAGCCGCTGGCAAAGCAGCTCGGCGTGACGCGCGGCAGCTTTTATTGGCATTTCGCCGACCGCGACCGGCTCTACCTCGCCATGCTGCGAAAATGGCGCGAGCGAGCGAGCTACATGGTCTATGCGCGAATGGAGCGCGAGGCGGAGCCAGCTGGCGTGAGGCTCGAACGGCTTTTGGCGCTCCCCTATGCCAGCCCCCGCTCGACACGCGCCGCCGCGATCGAGCTCTCGATTCGCCTTTGGGCGAGACGCGATCGCCGTGCGGCGCGCGTCGTCAAACTCATCGACCGCGTGCGGATCGATTATTTTCAGAAGCTCATGCGCCAACATGGATTAAGCGAAGAAGATTCCCGCAAGCGCGCGTTCCTTTTCTACGCGGCGCTCTTGGCCGAGGCGGTCATCGTGATTGACGATCGCGAGAAAACCAGCCGCGACCTTCAAGACATCCTGCTCGGATCATGAGCAAAGGGAGCCGCCGAAGCGGCTCCCAATCCTCAAGCGCGTTGCGTGCGTCGCTGGCGTAGGCCGAACCAGCTCAGCGCCAGCAGCATCGCGAGCAAGGCCAGGAAGCCCGGCTCCGGCGCCGACGAGCCGCCAAATTGCTCGCCATAAGCGCCGGGACCCACGCCGACGGGCATGGGCAATGGCACGTCGGCGTTCCGTGCGGCGCTCGGATCGTTGTTCACGACGCGGCGCGACACCGCCACGAAGGAGGTCCAATCGGTGGCGATCGCGAAATCGAGACCCAATTGCGTGACGCGCTCCTGCAACTCGCTTTCACTGAGCCGCAGCGTGCGCAATTCGGCGGGCGTAGTGTAGTCGCGCATCAGATCATCCACCTGCGAGCGCGCCCAGATCGCTGGGATCGCCGACGTGGATGCCGCTGGATCAGTCCGCGCATCCGACAAGCTCACGCGCACCGGCAAGCTGGCCGGACGACCATTGACCAAGCCGCGCACGTTGATCACGCCGCTGCGCGAACCCGTGAAGCGCCCCATCAGCCGCAAGGAATCTCCCGCGAACAGATCGGGGATAATCACGGGCGTCACGCCCTCTGGCCGCAGATTGCCCCAATCGATGCTGATGTCTGTCAGCACCGGCGTCCGCAGGCTGTCGGCGAACGCCGTCGCCGCTTCGAACGGAGTTTCAGTCGGATCAATATAGCGCGCGAAGCCGCGGCCCCGGCGCGCCATCTCCGAAAGCAGATAACGGTTCACCGACGAGCCCACGCCAAACGCATGGACGCGCGCATCGCCCAGGCGTGACGCCATGTAGCTCAGCACCTCGGATTCATTGCCGATGTAGCCGTCACTCAAGAAGACAACGATGCGCAGTGTGTTCGGTTGCTGGCGCACGGCGAACGCCTGCTCCATCGCCGGCACGATTTCGGTGCCGCCGTCAGCGTGCAGGCCACGCACGAAATTGAGCGCGCGCTGCACGTTTTGGCCAGAAGCTGGAACCGGACCCGCCGTAAACTCGCGCGGCGTCGAGCCAAACTGGATGATGCGGAAATAGTCGCCGAGCCGCAGCTGCGCGAGCGCGCGCTGCATGAACACCTTGCTGGCCTCGATCGGCTCGCCGCCCATCGACCCAGACGTATCCAGCACGAAGACGATTTCGCGCGGCGCGATTTGCGTCTCGCGCGGTGCTGCGGGCGGTTCAATCACGAGGCTGAAGAAACCGCCGCGGGCATCAGCGTGTGTGAGCACGCCAGCCTGCACGGCCGCGCCGGCGAGCGTGTAACGCAGCACAAAGTCGCGATTGTCGATGGTGCGCCCCTCATTGAGCACGACTCGCCGGGAACGGCCCTCGCCGGAGACGTTCACCGCATGCGTCGCGCTCGTCACCGCGCCAATTGGGAATCCCGCTTCAATATCAACCGCGATCGAAACGCGATCCGGCGCGATTTCACCAGGCAAGGTCAGTCCAAACACGACCGCTGGATATGTTGGCGGCGGCGCAATCGCCCAGCCGCCGCCCTGCGGCTGCAATTGCGCTGGCGCGCCAGGCTCGTCAGAAACTTGAAGCGCGGCGGCGCGCGGCGGCGGATTGTAACGCGGACCAACCACCAGCGGCAGCACAAGCTCATAAGCGCCTTCCACGCGGGGCACGCTCTGCACGTAGCGCAGAGTGATACGCACCGGCGCGCCTGGCATTAAATTAGCCACCTCCTGGGTGAACATGTTGGGGCGATGCTGCGTCAATAGCGCCGCGGCGCGACCTTCATCGCGCGCGGCCTCGTACTCGCGCCGCGCTTGCTCGCGGCGGCGAATTTGCGCTTCAACAATCTCATCGCCGACCTGCATCGTCATCGCGTTGACGGCGGCGTTCTCGTTGAGAAGAAACAGATAGGTCGCGTTGAGCGGCGTCTCGGTGGGGTTTTCGAACGTCTGCACCAGGGTGACGGTGGCGAGGTCGCCGTCGATATCGACGGAGAAATCGCTGCTCGCCATCGGCAGCGTCACCTCGCGCCCGTCCACTTGCGCGCGCAATTGGCCGCCGACAGTGTCGAGCGGATCCGCATGCGCGGGCGACCCGATCAGGAGCGAGAAGCTCCCGGCCAGCAAAAGCACAAAACGTCTAGCGAGCATGGGCTCCTCCCTCGGCGAAAACTTGCTGCGTGGACACATCAAGCGCGGCGATGACGCCCGCATCGAAGCTTGCGCGTTCGGCGGCGCTGGCGTGCTCCGGCGATATCCGCTGCACGGCGGTCCACACGGTGGATCGATCATTCAGCCAAAACCACACGGCCTCGGAGACGCTTGCCGCGCGATGTCCCTGATCGGACAGAAAACTCACATCGACGCGATACGCGCGGCCATCCGGCGCTACCGCGCGATAGCGCGCCGTCGGCAGCGGCTCGAAGCGCATGCCGAGATAAGTGACCTCGTAGCCAAGCCCGCGCAGGCATTCGTCCGGCGCATGAAGATGGCGCAGCGGCGACGTTGTGCGCGCGAGCATGAGCGCATGCTCGCCGTAAGCCGCCTTCACGGCGACGCCGCCGAATTGCTCGAAATACGCGCGCTCAAGTGTGGTCAGGGGCAGCGCCACCGCGCGCGATGCGCCGATACGCTCCGGCGCCGCGATGCTGACCGGCTGGCGCGCGATATCAACCGGCGCGCGCGGCGCCGAGATAATGGCGACCGCGAGCAGCATGAAGGCCGCGGCACTCCACGGCGAGCGCTTTCGCGGCTGTCGCGGAACGTGCGCGCGCGGCGTTCTTGGCGCTGTCCACGCCGTACGCGCCCACAGGATCAAAGCAGGCCCCACGGCGCCGAGCGCGATGAGCCCCACATTATCGTGCCACGGCTGCAGCATGACATCGAAACCCAGCCGCGCCGGGCCGATCGCAACGCCGCTCGCGAGCATGACAATGCGCAGAAAATTGCCGATCAACGCCGCCGCCAGCGCGACACCCACGCCAAGCACGCCAACAAACCAGCGCGGCCGCGCGAGCGTGGCGGAGGTAACGAACATGAAGCCGAAGACGATCAGCGCCCGCGCGCCGGAGCACGGCAAGTCGACGAGGACATCGGCGCCGTCGACGCTGATGCGCACGCCGGCGCAACGCACGTCATCAAACAAAACCGAAAGCGCGCCGCAGGCGCCGCCGGCGGATATCTCCTGCAGCACATAGCCGATGGAGCGCTGCACGATCCGCTCGAGCGGCAACGCAAAAGCGAACGCCACCGAAAGCCAGAAGGGCGACAACGGCCGTGCGCGGCGCTCTAAGCCGGCGAGCCGGGCGAGCGCGTAAACATCGATCACCAGCGCCAAGGCGCCGATCGTGTCGATCGCAAGCACCTGCCCAGCAAGACGCACCAGGGCCGTCGCCGCGAGCAGCGCCACGGCGATGCGCTCGTCCTCACGGGTGACGGCGCCGCGTAGCGGGCTCGTACAGCTCCACGCTGAAAGCGCCACGACGAGCGCGAAATAGACGAAGCCATGCGAATCGAAGGCGGGATCAAGCCACGTGTCGATCAGCCAATGCACCGGCCCGTACGCGAGCAGCAGCAGAGCCGCGGCGAAGGCCGCGCGGCCAGCATCGATACGAGGCAGCGCCACAAGCATGGCGTGGTGCTAATATCTCGGCGTGCAATCCTTACCGGCGCGGCGCGCAGGCGCTCAGGAAGTGGCGTGCAAAGCTTGTGCAGCCGGCAGCGTCAGCAAAAACGCGGCGCCCGCATCCGTATCCACGAGCGCGATGTCGCCGCCATGAGCGCGCAACAATGCGCGCACGATGCCAAGCCCCATGCCCGTGCCGCCTTCGGCGCGGCGCGTGGTGAAGAACGGATCGAACACGCGCTCGCGGTTTCCGGGCGAGACGCCCGCGCCATCGTCGCTGACGCGAACACACACGCGGCCCTCTTCCGCGATCGCCGCGATTTCCACGCGCTTCGCGCCATGGCGTTGCGCGTTATCGAGCAGATGCCCGAAGACAATCTGCGCGTTTTCCGCCGACATGCCGAGCGAGGCGGGCTCACCGGCCAACACAATCTCCACATCGGCAAACCGCTCGCGCAGGGCTTGCGCGACATCCGCAAGATTGGAGACGCCGCCCAGCTCTGGATTGTCGGCCCGCGCCATTTCACGTAACCGGTCCAGCAACACGCTGATGCGCTCGCTATCGGCCAGCACATTCGAGAGGAAGCGCTCGCGCTGCTCGGGCGTCATCGAGCTTTCCGCGTCACGCATCAATTCCGCCGCGCCTTTGATGGCGGTGAGCGGCGTCTTGAGTTCGTGCGAGACGTGGCTGGCGAAGCTGGACAGATAGTCCGACCGGTCCGAGAGCCGCTTGGCCATGGTCATGAAGCTTTGCGTCAGGCTGGCCAGCTCGCGCGTGCCATGACGATTGAGCGGGCCGATGGCCTCATGCCGGCCTTTGGTGATTTCCTCGGCGCGCGCCGCCAGTTCACGCATCGGCCGCGCAATGGTGCGCACGAACACAGCGCCGATGGCGATAGCGGCGATCAGCACCAAGAGCAACGCGGCGGCGACCTTGTCGCGTTCGCGGTAAAGGTTGCGCAGAATGTGGTCCGGCGTGCGCGAGGCATAGACGACGCCGCGCACGTGATTGTCCACGAACACCGGAAACGCCACGAACACGCGAATCTTGGTGCCGCGGCTGATCGAGTAAATCGGCGGCGGCGGGGAATCCTCGTCGCGCATCCGCATCACCACACGGAAACGCCCCTGCATCGCCTCGCGCACCTCGGCCATGTGCGCGAACGACATGCCAAGATCGCCCCGGCCGCCAATGGCGACGCCGTTGGCGTCGAGCATGCGAAAACCGGTCAGTGTCGTGCGTTGTGTCTCCGCCGCGATCTCTGTCAGCGCGGCGCCCACCTGCATCGCATTGGCGCCGGCCGGCATTGGCGCGAGGCGCGGCGACGGGCGCGCCGGCAATATCGCCGATGACGCCAGATCAAGCGACGGCGGGATCGGCGCATAGCGCTCGTCGACGATCACCGCCGGATCGTGCGGCGGCCGCGCCGGCCCGACCGGAAACGCGCCCGGCTCCGCCTCCCCGATCGCCTGTGCATAGACGGCGGAGAGCATCGCCGCCTGCGCGATCAGCTCTGATTCCGTTTGCCGCACCAATTGGTTTTCGTAGATGCGAAAGAACAGCAGCCCAACCAGCGGCAGCATGACGACGCTGATGATCACCGCCGCGGTGATCATGCCGATCGTCGGCCGCCACTTATCTGAATAGACGCTCAAGCCTTCGCGCCAAGGTCGCCGAGGCGAAAGCCGACGCCATGCACGGTATCAATTACGGATGGGCAGCCGACTGAAGCGAATTTCGCGCGGATGTTGCGCACGTGGCTGTCGATGGTGCGATCCGACACGTGGACATTGTCCGCATAGGCCACATCCATAATACGGTCGCGGCTGAACACGATGCCCGGGCGCGCCGCAAGCATGCGCATGATGGCGAACTCAAGCGCCGTCAGCGGCACGGCTTGGCCAGAGAACTCAGCCTGAAACCGAGGCGCATCGAGTGTGAGCGGGCCACGCTGCAACACGCCGTCCTGCTCCGCTGGCGCGGCGGCGATGGTTTTCGCGCGCTTCAAGATCGCGCCGACGCGCGCCACCAGTTCGCGCGGACTGAACGGCTTGGTGACATAATCGTCGCCGCCGAGTTCAAGGCCGATGATGCGATCGATCTCGTCGCTGCGCGCGGAGAGAAAGAGGATCGGCGTATCGCCGCGCTTGCGAATGCGGCGGCATACCTCAAGGCCATCCATCTCCGGCATGCCGATGTCGAGGATGACCAGATCGGCGCCATCCGCCTCCAGGCGATCCAGCGCTTCGACGCCATCTTGCGCAATCGACGCGGCCATGCCGGCCTTCTCCAGCGCGAAGCAGATGACGTCGCGGATGTGGGGATCGTCGTCGACGACCAGGATGCGGTGACTCATGCAGGGGTCCTGCGCCCAACTATAGAGCCACGGGCTTGATCCGCCAGCGGCGCGGCGATCAGAAAAGGTCATCGAAGCGGCGAACTCTGCGCGATGTGTCGGGAAGCGTCGGGATGGGGGCCGGGCGGGACGCGACAATTCTTTCGCGCGGCGCGGGCTGTGCGGGCGGCTTCTGGCCGGGCGTGCTCGTTTGCATGTGCGAACACTGCCGCGGGGGCGTGCAGTCAACATGGCGGCGCCGCGCAGACGCCGGGGAAGTCTCGTGCAGATTTTGTGCAGACGGCGCCCAAGCCAGTTGCTGGCCCCCTGGCGCGGGCCTAGTACGACGCTTAGAGAACAACGCCCTAAGCCAGGGCCAAAAGAATTGAGGGGCGCTCCATGACGTTTGCCGCCATCACCGGTTGGGGCGCGGCGATGCCGCCGAACGTGCTCAGCAACGCTGATCTCTCCACCTTTCTCGACACCAACGACGAGTGGATCACCAGCCGCACTGGGATGAAGGAGCGGCGCATCAGCCATGTGGGCGCCACCGAAATGGCGACGCTGGCGGCCAAGCGCGCGCTGGCCTGCGCCGGCGTCGACGCCAAGGACGTCGATCTCATCGTCTTCGGCAGCTGCAGCCCCGATGAGCAAGTGCCGAACTCGGCCTCCGGCGTTCAGGTCGCGATCGGCGCGACGCGCGCGGCATCGATGGATCTGAACACCGCCTGCACGAGCTTCCTCTACTCACTCTCGACCGC
Organism: Caulobacterales bacterium; assembly: GCA_017303355.1. Taxonomy (GTDB): domain Bacteria; phylum Pseudomonadota; class Alphaproteobacteria; order Caulobacterales; family Aquidulcibacteraceae; genus Vitreimonas. Next base: position 60,732 of record JAFLCU010000011.1, read on the forward strand.
CAACGCGATGATCCGCACCGGCGTCGTCAGAACCGCGATCGTGATCGGCGTCGAGCACATCTCTCCTTACATGGATTGGGGCAATCGCAACGTCGCGGTGTTGTTCGGCGACGGCTGCGCCGCCGTCGTCGTACAAGCGACCGACAAGGAAGAAGGCCTGCTCGGCGAACAGCTCGGCTGCGTCGCCGACGCACGCCATACGCTGCGGGTGCGCGGCATGGGTTCGGGCTACACCAACAGCGGCGTGATGCTCGGCGACACCGAGTGGGATTTCGACGGCCAGGAAATCTTCAAACGCGCCGTGCAAGGCATGGTGCAGGCCAGCCAGGCCGTGATGCAGAAATGCGGCGTCACGCCAGACGACATCGATCTTGTCGTGCCGCACCAAGCCAATCTGCGCATCATCGAAGCCGTTGTGCAGCGCGCCGGCCTGCCAATGGACAAGGTGATGCTCACCGTCCAGCGCTACGGCAATATGAGTGCGGCGACTGTGCCGGTGGCGCTGAACGACGCGCTGGTGGAAGGCCGCGTGAAGCCAGGCGCGCTGATCCTGATGCCGGCCTTTGGCGCGGGTCTCACGATGTGCTCGCACCTCGTGCGCTGGGGCGACCGCGTCACGCCGATCGCCACTATCCCCGACGAGATGCCCGCCTCCAAACTGAGCGCGCTCGACCTCGTGAACAAAATCCGCGACCGCAAAAGCCAATCACATGAAGCCTCGCACGACGGCCTGCAGGGCGCGCGCCTGATCGGCGCGAAATAATCAACGGCGCGCTGATGAGAAACAGTCTGACGATGGAGTCGGGCGACCACCCTGCGCGCCTTGAAATTAAGGGGGCGGATGGTGGACCCGAGGGGAGTCGAACCCCTGACCTCTGCATTGCGAACGCAGCGCTCTACCAGCTGAGCTACGGGCCCAAAGCCGCCCGGGGCGGCCCAAAGGAGCGGCGATATAGTGCCGCTCGCGTGGGGGCGTCAACTGGCCAAGGCCAGCCGGCGCCTGGACGAATCCAGCCGGCGCGGTCTAGACGGACGGGGAAACTCGCAACCCGGCCAGAGGCCTATGATCCACATCATTTTTGAGCTGATCCGCGCCATTCTCGGTCTGATCTCTGTCGTGCTGATCGTGCACGTCGTCATTTCATGGCTGTTCGCCTTCGACATCGTCAGCCGCCGCAACGAGGTGGTGAACTCGATCTGGCGTTTCACCAGCGCCATCACCGAACCGATGCTGCGCCCCCTGCGCCGCCTCATACCGCCGATCGCTGGCGTCGATCTTTCGGTCATGGTGCTGCTATTGGGCATCTATCTGCTGCAACATGAGGTCTCATGGTGGCTTGAGCGGCTGCTGCGCGGCGAAGGTTCGTTGCTCTGAGCCGGCTGCGTGTCCGCCTGACGCCCTCCGGCGGGGCGGACCGGATCGACGGCATTGATCGCGACGCGGCCGGCCTTGTCTTTCTCAAGGCGCGCGTACGCGCCGCGCCGGAGAAAGGCGAAGCCAATGTGGCGCTGGAAAAGCTGCTGGCCAAGGCGCTCGGCGTCGCCAAGTCGAACGTACAGGTGGCGCGCGGGACCACGGCGCGCCTAAAGACCATCGAGATCGAAGGCGTCAGCGATGCCGAGCTGCGCGCCTTCCTAGATCAATTCGCGGAGTAAGCATGAGCGGCCGGATTATCGATGGCAAGGCGATCGCCGCCGGCGTTCGCGCCGATGTGGCGGCGGCGGTGAAGGCGCTCCCCGCGCAGCCCGCGCTTGCGGTCGTGCTCGTCGGCGACGATCCGGCGAGCCATGTCTATGTGGCGTCCAAAGTGAAGATGACGGCCGAGGCCGGCATGCGCTCGGTCGAAATCCGCCTCCCCGCCGATACCAGCGAGGCCGATCTGATCGCCCGCGTCGATGCGCTCTCACGCGATCCAGACGTGGACGGCATCCTGGTTCAGCTGCCGCTGCCCAAGCATATCCACGAGGCCAACGTGCTGGCCGCGATCGATCCGCTGAAGGATGTCGATGGCCTTACCGAAGCCAGCGCCGGCAAATTGGTGCTCGGCAAGCCGGGTCTGCGCCCGTGCACGCCCGTGGGCTCCGTGATCCTGGCGAAGACGGAGCGCCCCGATCTCGCGGGCGCGAATGTCGTCGTCATTGGCCGCTCGATCCTTGTCGGCAAGCCGGCGGCGCTACTCTTTCTTGAGCAGAACGCGACGGTGACGATCGCGCACTCGAAAACCCGCGACCTGAAAATGGTTTGCCGCGGCGCCGATATTCTGGTCGCCGCCGTTGGCCGCCCCGAAATGGTGCGCGGCGATTGGATCAGGCCGGGCGCGATCGTCATCGATGTCGGCACCAATCGCGTGCCCGCGCCGGAAAAGGGAGAAGGCAAGACCAAGCTCGTCGGCGACGTGAATTTTGCCGAAGCGATTCAAGTGGCGGCCGCGGTGACGCCCTCGCCTGGCGGGGTCGGCCCCATGACCATCGCCTGCCTCTTGCGCAATACCGTGCTCGCCGCGTGCGCGAGACGAGGCTGGACCGTACCGGACGCACTTGCACAAAGTTAAATCCGTCCCTCGGCGCTTGTGAGCATCGGAAACCGCGTCTAGCTTCCGCCCCCTAGCCCACCAGGGAGGGGATCCAACGTGGCAAATATCGAAGCCGGACGTAAACCCGGCGGCCTCGGCCGTTTGTTCATCCGTAAAAGCGTTGAGCAAATGCACGCCGAGCATGAGCAGGGCGAACTGAAGAAGTCGCTCGGCGCACTCAACCTCGTATTGCTCGGCATCGGCTGCATCATCGGCACGGGCATTTTCGTTCTGACGGGCCGCGCCGCGGCGGAGTTCGCGGGCCCCGGCATCATGATCTCCTTCGTGATCACCGGCACGCTCTGCGCACTGGTGGCGCTCTCCTACGCGGAGCTCGCGGCGGCGATCCCGGTTTCGGGCTCAGCCTACTCATATTCCTACGCATCCATGGGCGAGATCGTCGCTTGGGTGATGGGTCTGCTGCTGGTGCTCGAATACGGCCTGGCCGCATCGACCGTGGCGGTCGGCTGGTCTGGCTATACAATCAGCCTGCTCGCCGATCTGGGCATACACGTCCCCGCCGCCTTCACTGCCGCACCGGGCGTGCCGGTTCTTGATCACGACACCGGCGAGCAGATCGCCGTGGGCGTCGTGAATCTGCCGGCGATTATCGGTCTTGTCGCCGTCACCTGCTTGCTGGTGGTCGGCATTTCGGAATCGGCGCTGGTCAACAACATCGTCGTGTTCATCAAGGTCGGCGTGGTCATCGCCTTCATCGTGATCGGCGCGGCCTATGTGAACCCCGCCCTCTGGAGTCCGCTCATTCCAGAACAAGTTCCGGCGCCTCCGCCAGGAACCGATATGAGCATCTGGGCGCAAATCATGCGCGCGCTCGGCGGCGTCCTTACCGGCGCGGATACCGGCCAATATGGCGTACCCGGCCTGATCACGGGCGCCGCGACCATCTTCTTCGCCTATATCGGCTTTGAAGCAGTCTCCACGGCGGGTGCGGAATCGAAGAATCCCGGCCGCGACATGCCGATCGGCATTCTCGGCTCGCTCATCATCTGCACCATTCTCTACATCATGACCTGCGCCGTGCTGGTCGGCATCGTGCCGTACACGCAGCTCAACAACCCCGCGCCGATCGCGCTGGCGGTCGATCAAATCGGCCTGCCGTGGTTTGCCTTCGTAGTGAAGCTTGGCGCCTTCGCCGGCTTGTCGTCGGTGATGCTGGTTCTGCTCTACGGGCAGACCCGCATCTTCTACACGATGGCGCGCGACGGCCTGATCCCACAGGTGTTCGCAAACGTGCACCCGAAATTTCAGACGCCCTGGATCAACACGATCCTGGTCGGCCTGCTCGCGGTGGGCTTCGGCGGCTTCATGAGCCTCGACGCGCTGGCGAACCTCACGAATGTTGGCACGCTGGCCGCGTTCGCGATCGTGTGCTTGACGGTGATCTATCTGCGCTTTGCCCGGCCGAACATGAACCGGCCGTTCAAGACGCCGCTATTCCCGATCACGCCGTTGCTCGGGGCGCTGATGTGCATCTTCCTGCTGCTGTCGTTGATGGCGCACGACGAGACGCGCAACTTCTTCCTGATCTATCTGGCCGGCGGCTTCGTGCTCTACTTCGTCTATGGCGTGTGGAACTCGAAGCTGGGCAAGGGCGAGGTGGTCGTGGGTCACGAGCAGCCGAACCCGGTTCAGCCGAACCAGTAACGGAAGCTCCCAACTGCAACAGCGCCGCCGTCGAAAGACGGCGGCGTTTTTGTTTGCCGCTCGCCGTGGGCGCCCGCGCAATGCATAGTGACCGGGAAAGGAGTTCTGTCATGCCCGCGGAGAAGATCGGCGCCGAGAGCGCCATTGCGCGCCTTCAAGGTTGGTACGCCGCCGAGGGGCGTGACGCGATCATCAAGGAGTTCCGCTTCAAGGATTTCAACGCCGCGTTCGCCTTCATGACGCGCGTGGCGCTGTTCGCTGAGAAGAACGACCATCACCCGGAATGGACCAACGTCTATAATCGCGTCGAGGTGACGCTGACGACGCACGATGCCGGCGGCGTAACGGACAAGGACGTGGCGCTGGCGCATTTCATGGATCAGGCGGCGGGATAGACGGCCGTGAATTCCCTCGCCCCGCATCGCGGGGGAGGGTGTCGGCGAAGCCGACGGGAGGGGGACATTGAAACATCCTCCAGAAGTGGAGCGTGCGCGGCGCTTGCGGCAAAAGCAGAGCGTTGCCGAAAAGCTGTTGTGGGACGCGCTACGGCGCAATCAGCTCAATGGTTGGGGATTTCGTCGGCAAGCACCGTTGGGCGGCTTTGTCGTGGATTTTCTCTGTCACAAGCCAGCGCTGGTGGTCGAAGTGGATGGGCCGACGCATCAGGATGAGGAGCAAAAAGTTTTCGACGCGGTGCGGACCGAGAAATTGGAGCGCTTGGGTTATCTTGTGGTGCGCGTGGATGAGCGGGTTGTACGCCATAGCGTGACCCATGTGCTGGCGTGGATTTCTGAAATTGGTGGATTGGTGTTGGAGACGAAGTTTGTTTCTGCGAAATTGCGGAGATTGAAGAATGTCCCCCTCCCCTAACCCCTCCCCCGCTGCGCGGGGCGAGGGGAACGGTTAGAGGATCAATGCGCGCAGCGCGTACGCCACGGCCGCGACCGCAGCCAAGCTTGCGACCCACAGCACCACAAACCACAACACGCGTTTGCCCAGCGGCCGCCGCGCTTCGCCTTCTTCCGGCGGGCCTTCAATGATAGGCCGCATCGTCGCTCACCTTGGCGCGGAAGATCCAATAGACGTAAGCCGTGTAGCCCAGGATGATCGGCAACATGGGCGCCGCGCCCCAGAGCATGAGCGAGAGCGCATTGTCGGCGGCGGCGGCGTCCGCGGGTGTCATCGCGAACGGCACGATGTAGGGCCAGAGGCTGACGGCGAGGCCGAGATAGCCGATCAGGAACAAGCTCACGGCGAAGAGATACGGCGCGAAATGGCGGCGTTTGTCGGCGCCGCGCCAGAGCAGATAGCAGATCGCGGCGGCGAGCAACGGCAATGGCGCGAGCTGAATGAAGGTGGGCCAATCCACGCTGGTCATGGTGAGGCCCCAGCGCTCTGTGACGCGCGGATCGACGCCGAGCGTGGCGAGGCTGACCGCGCCCATCGCGAGCGCGGTGAAGAGTGCGAGCTGCTTCACCCAGGTGCGCGCGCGCTCGAAGAGCTCGCCTTGGGTTTTGAACACGAGCCACGTGGCGCCGAGCAGCGCGTAGCCAATCACGAGCGATGCGGCGACGAGCAGTGAGAATGGCGTCAGCCAGTCGAACGCGCCGCCGGCGAATTGTCCGCCCTCCAACGTCACGCCTTGGATGAAGCCGCCGAGCACAAGCCCCTGCGCGATCGCGGCGACGATGGAGCCGGCGGAGAACGCGATCGTCCACCATTTCGCGCCAAGGCCGCGGCCATGGTGGCGAAACTCGAACGCGACGCCGCGAAAGATCAGCGCGAGCAGCATGAGGATGATCGGCGCATAGAGCGCGGGCATAAGTGCTGCGTAGGCTTTCGGAAACGCGGCGAACAAGCCGCCGCCGCCGAGCACGAGCCAGGTCTCGTTGCCGTCCCACACCGGCGCGATGGCGGCTTGCATCTGGTCACGCTCGCGCGCGTCCTTCGCGAACGGGAAGAGAATGCCGACGCCGAGGTCGAAGCCGTCGAGCGCAACATAGAGGAAGACCGCGACGGCGATCAGGATCGCCCAGATCATGGAGAGTTCTGTGCCGAAGACCATTACGGCGCCTCCTCGATCGCGGCGCCGAGCGGCGTGCCGGGCGGTTGCTTGGATTGCGGCGGCGGCTCGTCGCTTTCCGGCCCCTTGCCCATGAGACGCAGGATGTAGAGCGCGCCGGCGCTGAAGACGATGGCGTAAACGACGATGAAGAAGAGCAGCGATGTCGCCACCGATGCGGCGCTGACGGGCGAGACGGCGTCGGCGGTGCGCAGCACGCCATAGACCACATAAGGCTGGCGGCCGACCTCGGCCGTGATCCAGCCGGTGAGCACCGCGACGAAGCCGGAAGGCGCGGCGAGCACGAGCGTGCGATGATACCATGTGGCGGCGTCGAGACGTTTGAGCGCCCAAGCGGCCGCGCCCCACAGTCCAAGCGTCAGCATGACGAGACCCATGCCGACCATGATGCGGAAGGCCCAGAACGTGATCCATACGGGCGGGCGATCTTGCTCGGCGAATTGGTCGAGCCCGGGCAGCACGTCGTCGGGCCCCGCATTGTTCACGGTGGAGCCGAAGCCGGGGATGGCGAGTTCGAAATAATTGGTTTCGGCCTCTTCGTCGGGCCAGCCGATCAGCACGGTGGGTTGTTGTGTGCGTGTCGTCCACCAGCCTTCAAGGGCTGCGACTTTGGCGGGCTGGTGATGGCCGGCGACGATGCCGCTCTCGTGGCCGGCCAGAATTTGTATCGGCGTGACGAGCGCCATCATCAGCACGGCCATGCGCAGCGCCGTGCGGCTTTCAGACAGTGCGCGCTTCTTCAAAAGCGCAAACGCCGAGGCGCCGGCGACGACCATCGCGGTGGTGAGATAGGCCGCGAGCACCATATGCACAAAGCGGCTCGGCAGCGACGGATTGAAGATCACCTCGACAAAGTTCGTCGCGATCATCGTGCCGTCATCGGCCCATGCCCAGCCTTGCGGCGTCTGCATCCAGGAATTGGCGGCGAGAATCCAGAACGCGCTGATCAGGGTGCCGATCGCCACCATGCAGGTGGAAAAGAAATGCAGCCCCGGCCCCACCCGCTTCCAACCAAACAGCATGATGCCGAGGAACGAGGCTTCGAGGAAAAACGCGGTGAGCACTTCGTAGGCCAGCAATGGCCCGATGACGCTGCCGGTGATGGCGGAGAACAAGCTCCAATTGGTGCCGAATTGGTAGGACATGACAACGCCGGAGACGACGCCCATGCCGAACGACAACGCGAAGATTTTGACCCAAAACAGATAGAGGTTCTTGAACAGCGGCTGCTTGGTGAAGAGCCACAGGCCTTCCAACACAGCGAGAAACGACGCGAGCCCGATCGTGAATGCCGGGAAGATGATGTGAAAGCCGATCGTGAATGCGAACTGCAAGCGCGATAAGAGCAGCGCGTCCCATTCCATGCGTCACCTCGTGCAGGGCAATCTATGCCGCTACGCCAAGGCGACAAGCTTGCGCTTTGCCGCGCCGCGCCACACAGTCGCGCGACATAACGGGAGGAATTCATGGGCGGGCGTGTCGCGGGTAAGAAGGTGTTCGTGACGGGCGGCGCGCAAGGCCTGGGCGCCGCGATCGCATCGGCCGTGGCGGCCGAAGGCGGCAAGGTCGCGATCGCGGACATCAATGTGGCGGGCGCCGAGAAGCTCGCGGGCGAGCTGAACGCCAAGCACGGGGCTGGCACGGCGTCGGCCTACGCGCTCGACGTGACCGATGAAGCGCAATGGATCGCCACGCTCGAAGCGGCGAACACGGCGATGGGCGGCATTTCGGGCCTCGTGAACAATGCGGGCGTCGCCGGCGACAAGGGCGGCGTGGAAGAACTCGATTTCTCCACCTTCAAACGTATCATGAGCGTGAACGTGGACTCCGTGTTCCTCGGCGCGAAATACGCGATCAAATATCTGGCCGCGAACCAGCCGGGCTCGATCGTCAATATCAGCTCGATCGCCGGCATCATCGCGAGCTGGAATACGCCCGCTTACAACGCCTCGAAGGCGGCAGTTCTGCACCTCTCGAAGAACATCGCGCTCTATTGCGCCAAGAAGAAGCTCGACGTGCGCTCGAACTCGATTCACCCGACCTTCATCAGCACGCCGATCCTGGACCCGCTGCGGGCCATGTTCGGCGCCGAGGAAGCCGAGGCCAAACTGGCGCGCCAGGTGCCGCTCGGCCGCATCGGCCAGCCCTCCGATATCGCCAACGCAGCACTCTATCTCCTCTCGGACGAAAGCCGGTTCGTGACGGGCGCCGAACTGAAAGTAGATGGCGGCATCTCGGCTATGTGATTTGCCGACGGCCCCGCCGCCGCCAACATTGACGGAATGAAAGCACTGATGCGCAAGCTTGCCGCCCTTCTTTGCATGTTCACTTTGGCCGCCTGCGGGCAGTCGACGCAGGCCCCGCCTGCCGCCAGCGAGGCGCCCGCCGCCGAGGCGACGGCCGAGGGCGGCGTCGATTCCGTCATGCTGGGCTCCACGCAAAACTTGCCGGACTGGCTCCTGGTGGCGCGTCAGCGCGATTGCCGGGGCGAAGGCGCGGCCGACCAGGATTGCCTGGGCCAAGTGCATTTCAACCAGCGCACCATCACCCGCAGCGCCGACGGCGCGACCGCCGACATCTGGGTGCAAGTGACGCACGGCCAAGAACAGCTCTACCAATACGAGACCGACAGCACGCGCACGACCATCCGCTACACGCGCCAGCGCCTGCACTATCGCTTCAATTGCGGCGACCAGGAATTCACGGTTGTGGAGCGCCAGATCATGGGCTCGAACGAGACCGTGGTCGCGCGCGACGAGCCGCAACAGATTTATCGCGCGCCCGCGCGCGGCAGCATCACGCACGTTGTGCTGCCGATCGCGTGCCGCGGCGCCTAGCTCTGGCGGCGCTGGTAGATGATGTTCACCAGCAGCACGCGCGCGCCCGGCGCGCCGAGCGTCTGATCGATGGATTGCTGCATGAGGCGCGTCAGCTGCGCCGGATCCGGCGCGGTGCGGTCCCGGTAATAAGTTGACGCATAGACGGCGAGCGCCGTGCGCAGCCCATCGCGCAGACGCGGGCCATTGAGCTGCGCGCGCCGGCGCAGAGCTTCGTCGGGCACGTCGATGCCCATATCGACGACAATGGTGCCCAGCGTGGAGCTGCGCTGCAGCACGCCGGCCGAGAGCGTCGGCATCGGCACGAAGGATTCCGCCGAGGTGAGGCGTTCCTGGCGCGTCGCCGGCGCTTGTTGGGGTGCGCTGCTTGCGCCACCGCCAGAGGCGGCGGCTGGCCCGGCCGCGAGCGCGGCGCAAAGCGCGAGCGGAAGAATGCGAGAGCGCATAGCTCCGCGACCCTGCGCGAACGTGGTTAGGGAAGCGTTAGCGCAAGGGCTTTGCGTCGTCCGGCGCGGGTGCGTCACGAAACATGGCCGCCAGATCGACGGTGGAGCGTTGGCCCAGCGCGTCAAAGTGCTGGTCAAGCCATTGATCGGCGGCGGCGCGGCCGGTTTCAAACAGCGTGTTGAAGAAGCCAAGATCGGTGTTGAGATCGACGCCGAGGCCCAGCGGCGTCAACGCCGTGCCTTCACTCACATTGTGCACCAGCATCTTTCGATAGCGCTTGGACGGCAGTATCTGTTGATCAAGCAAGCGGCCGACAAATTCGATGGCGCGAAGCTCACTCAGAAGGTTGGCGTTGAAATTGATCTCGGCGACGCGCGCGGTGATCTCGACGGGCGAGCGCGGCGCGCCTGGACGCTCAAGCGGGTTGATCTGTACGATGACGATGTCGCGCGTGGCTTCCACGCCGAAGAGCGGAAACAGCGCGGGATTGCCGGTATAGCCGCCATCCCAATAGGGCTCGCCATCGATCATCACGGCTTGGAAAAGCTGCGGCAAGCAGGCCGAGGCCATCACATGATCGGCGCTGAGTTCAGCATTCTTGAAAATGCGGATACGGCCTGTCTCGACATTTGTCGCGCCGATAAAGAGCTCCAGCTTGCAGGCGCGCACGCGATCGAAATTCACCAGCTCTTCCAGCACCTCCTTGAGCGGATTCACGTTGAGCGGATTGAAATCGTAGGGACTGGCCCAGCGCGAAGCGATATCGGCCCACATCGCCAGATAAGATTCCGGCGCCCAGCCCGGTTTGAACGCATTCAAGAACGCCATCATCGGCGTGCGGCGATAGGGATTGGCGCGGCCTTCGCGCGCGATGCTTTCCCAAAACGCGCGCAATTTCGCACGCGCGCCCTCCGCGCCGCCGTCATGAAACCCATCCGCCAACACCACCGCGCACATCGCACCGGCGGACGAACCCGAGATCGCCTTGATGGCGATGCGCTCATCCTCCAGCAGGCGATCAAGCGCCCCCCAGGTGTAAGCACCGAGCGCGCCGCCGCCTTGGAGTGCAAGCGAGATCGGTTTGGGTTTGGCTTTGGTCATATCTTTAGCGCACGACGGCGCAAGCCGCCCTCTATGAACTTAGGCTGAAACGGCGAGCGGATGTTTCACGAGCAAGAGGTCGCGGGTAAACAAGCTCAAGCCTTCAGCTTGGGCTTGCACGAGCAATAATTCATCGAATGGATCGCTGTGCTTGATTGGTGTTTGCAAAACCGCGGCTGCATGATCAGCGGTCAGCGGCAAAAGCGAAACACCCAATTGTTGCAGCACCGGCAATACTTGCGCAGGCGACATAGGCCCTTTTCGCTGCCCGGAGCGATAAAGCGATTTCCACTTGAGCCGTATTTCCCAGAGCGACACCGCGCTGACGCGTAGCGTGCTTGCCGGGACTTTCAGCATTTGCCATTCCTCCGGCCGCAGGCGCGCAGGCGCACCCGCGAGCGCGTAGGCATAATGCGTGTCGAGCAACACGCTATTTCTCCAAGCCAAGTACGCGGCGCGAGAGAGCGGGATCGTCCAATTCTTCGCCCCATTCTGGGCCGTCCTCAGTCAGACCGAGCGCTGCACGCACACGGGCGACACGTTCGAAATCAATTCCCGGCGTGTTGGTGTTCGCGACCTCTTCCAGCGCGGCGCGAGCAAGCGCCTCGACGGAGACGCCGCGCTCGGCCGCGATCTTGCGCAGCTTGTTGTGCACCTTCTCGGGGATGTTGCGGATCGTTATGGCGGACATGATATCACATGATATCACTACATCATTGCGCCGTCCAGCCGCCGTCCGCGCTGATCGAGGCGCCGTTGATTTGATCGGCGGCGGGCGTGGTGAGGAACAGCGCGATGCCGGCGACATCCTCGATCTTCACGAATTGCTTCGTGGGCTGGGCGGCCAGCAGCACGTCATTGATGACCTGCTCGCGCGTCATGTTGCGCGCCTTCATCGTGTCGGGGATCTGGTTCTCGACCAGCGGCGTCAGCACGTAGCCCGGCGAGATCGCGTTGCAGCGCACGCCAAATTGCGCGCCTTCAAGCGCGACCGTCTTGGTCAAACCCAGAATGCCGTGCTTGGCCGCGACGTACGCGGACTTGAACGGCGAAGCCACGTGCGCGTGCGCGGAGGCGATATTGATGATGCGGCCATATTTGCGCTGTTTCATCGAACGCATCGCCGCGCGGATCGTATGGAACGACGCCGAGAGATTGAGCGCGATGATCGCATCCCATTTTTCGACCGGAAAATCCTCGATCGGCGAGACGAACTGAATGCCGGCATTGTTCACCAGCACATCCAAGCGCCCAAACGCGCCGATCGCGCCTTCGACCATGCCGGCGCAGGCCTCGGCCTTCATCAGGTTCGCGCCGTCATAGCGGACCTCGACGCCCGCCTCTTTCGCGAGACCAGCGCGCACCCTTTCAATTTCGTCAGGATCGCCGAGCCCATTCAGCGTGACATTCATGCCCGCCTTGGCGAGCGCGGCGGCCACGCCCAGACCAATGCCGCTGGTGGAGCCCGTCACCAAAGCCGCCTTACGTTCGCTCATGTGCTTACCTACTCCTGGTCGTCTTGCGCGCCTGCGCTGGAACCGCTAGCGCAGGCGGGACAAAAGCCGGCCGCCGGCGAGCGAGGGACACGTCATGGATTTTTCCGCGCCTATCAATGCCTTCGTCGCGGGATTTCCGGATTTCATCATTCAATTAGGTGTGGCGCTCGGCCTCTTCATCACCTCGCTGATCATCTACGTCATTATGACGCCGCATAAAGAGCTGGATCTGATCCGGGCCGGCAATCCCTCGGCCTCGCTCGCTTTTGGCGGCGTTGTGGTCGGTCTTGCCATTCCTTTGGGCTCTTGCCTGGCGCACTCGTTCGGCGTGTGGGATTTGCTGATCTGGGGCGTGGTCACGCTGCTGATCCAATTGCTTGCGTTCCGCTTCGCCGACATGTTCCTTCGCGGCCTGCCGCGCCGCATCGCCGAGGGCGATGTCGCGGCGGCGGTATTCTTGATGAGCGTGAAGATTGGTTTGGCGCTTATTCTTTCCGGCGCCGTCGCCGATCCAAACGTGAGCATGATCAGAGGCGGCTGATTTGTTTCGTCTGATCCCGGACTGGCTGCTCTACATCATCGTCATCGCGGTGGTGGTGTTCACGCTGTTCCGCGTGGATCAGCGCGCCGACGCCCCGGAAGCGCTGCCGGACGCCGCGCGCGACGGCGGCTTCCTGCCGCCGCCTTCGATCTACGATCCAGAAGTGCTTGTCGAAGTCGGCCCCGTGTCATCAGGCATGGGCAGCGCGTTCGCGATTTCAGAGGAAGGCTGGTGGCTCACCGCGCGCCATGTCGTGGACGGTTGCCAGCATGTCGGCCTCGTCGTTTCACGCGGCGCGGCCGTGCCTGTGCGCGAGGTGAAACGCGCGCTGTTCGCCGACATCGCTCTGCTGCGCACCGATCAGGCGCCGGCGGCGCTGGCGCTCGACACCTCGGAGCGCGAATTCCAAATTGGCCAACGCGCCTTTCACGTCGGCTTCCCGCAGGGCCGCCCGGGCGAAGCCTATTCGCGCTTGATTGGCCGCGAAACGCTCGTGGCGCGCGGGCGCTACGAGGTTGAAGAGCCCGTGCTGGCGTGGGCCGAACTCGGCCGTACCTCGGGCCTGCGCGGCTCGCTCGCCGGCATCAGCGGCGGCCCCGCGTTTTCGGCGAATGGCCAAGTTATTGGCGTCACCATTGCTGAATCCGCGCGTCGCGGCCGCATCTACACGGCGGCGCCAACCTCAGTGCTGCGCCTGCTGCGCGTCGAACAAGTCGAAGCGCAAGGCCTGCCCGCCCCGCGCCTGACAGCGGACAATTACGGCCAGCAATCGGACGATCTCCGCCGCGAACTCGCGGTCGCGCAAGTCGTCTGCGTCGCGCCCGGCGACGGCGCACTCAATCCATGACCGCCCCATTCGCCGATCGCCTGATCGAAAGCGTACGCCGCTTCGACACGCCCTTGTGCGTCGGCCTTGATCCCTTCGCCGACAAAATCCCGGCGTTCTTCGGCAACGCGCGCGACGACACCCAAGCCGTGCTGAAATTCGGCGCGGCGCTCATCGACATCGCCGCCAAGCATTGCGGCGTGCTGAAGCCGCAACTGGGCCTGTTCGAGCAATTCGGCGAAATGGGTTACGCGGTCGCGCGCATGTTGTGCGAGCACGCGCACGCGCAGGGCATGATCGTCATTCTCGACGCCAAGCGCGGCGATATCGGCACGACGGCCGAAGGCTACGCGCGCGCCACGCTCGGCCCGAAGCCCGGCTTCGCCGCAGATTGCGTCACCGTGAACCCCTACATGGGCAAGGACACGCTCGAACCCTTCGTCACCATGGCGCAGCGCGAAAACAAGGGCGTCGCCGTGCTGGTGCGCACCTCCAATCCCGGCGCCGGCGATGTGCAGGATTTGCAGGTTGGCGGCGCGCCGGTCTGGCGCCGCGTCGCCGAGATGCTGGCGCCGGAAACGCAGCGTCTGCTCGGCGCGAGCAATTGGTCGGGTCTTATGGCGGTAGCCGGCGCGACCTACCCTGAAGAAGCCCGCAGCCTGCGCGAAGCCATGCCGCACGCGCTCTTTCTGGTGCCAGGCTATGGCGCCCAGGGCGCCAGCGCCGCCGACGCCGTGGCCGGCTTTGTTGCAAGCGGGAAAGGTTTGGAGGGCGGCGTCGTGAATTCGTCGCGCGGCGTCTCCTATCCAGCCGCGGCGCAAGCCGCCACCACATTCGCCGACTGGCGCGCCGCCATAAATGACGCCATGGCCCAGGCGGCGGCGGAACTAAGAGCAGCCACCACGCGCTGACGCGCGACAAGCGCCGAGAGATTGGTTAATTCTCGATTCGGGGGATGCGCCCGGACCGGGCGCTGCGAGGGAGACACCCATGCGCAAGAATATGACGCGCGCCCTGCTTGCTGCTCTGGCGCTGTTCTTCGTGGCGCCGGCTTACGCGGACGGCCCGGGCGATGGAGGACCAGATGTCGCCGCACCGCCCGTGCGCGCACAGCCTTTGCCGCCGGCGCAACCAGCCCAGCCCAGTACGCCAGCAGCCGAACCGGCGGCGGCGTCAGAGGGCCGCAGCGGCATCATCCCGCTCAATGGCGGCGAACTCACGTTGAACGTGCCGAGAGGCTATCGCTTCTATCCCGCGACCGAAGCCTACGCCTTCATGCAGCGCAACAATGCAGCCGCGCCCGCCGGCACGGTGTTGGGCTTGCTGGCGCCGGCGAGCGCCGACATCCGCGCGCCGGGCACATGGGCGACCGTGATTTCGTATGATGCGATCGGTTACGTGCAGCCGGAAACGGCGGCGGGCCTCGATACGCCGAACTTCGAGACGCAAGTCAGCGAAGCGCGCGCCTCGCAGAACCGACCGTTCGAAGGCTTCGCCATTCAACCCGCGTTCAACGCCGAAGCCGCGCCGCAACTCGCATGGGCGGAACGCACAGCGGCGCCAGGCGGCGCGCAAGGCAAGGATTTCCGCTTCGAGCAGAAAGTGCTCGGCCGTTACGGCGTGGCCGCCATGACCTCGATCGGCGCAGCCGATCAGATGCCCGCCATTCAAGCGGCCGCGCCCGAGCAGCTCGCCATGCTGCAATTTCCCGAAGGCCGTCGTCACGGCGATTTCCAAGCCGCGAGCGACACGATCTCCTCGTACTCCGTTCCAGGTTTGGTGACGGGCGTCGCGGCGCTGCCTGAAAGCCTGGCGGTCTCCTCATCGACGGGCGGCGAAGGTCAAACGGGCTTTGGCGGCTTGGCGGGGTGGTTTCCGTGGATCGCGCTTGGCGTGATCGTGCTGGCCATCACCGGCTACATGCTGACGCGCCGCCGCGAGGATGACGACCTCGAAGACCCGGAAGACGCTTAAGCGACGAAAACCGCGCCATCACGCACTGTAACGGCGACGCGCGTGAGCCCCTCGCCGTTGCAAGGCCCGCCCGCGCACGCGCCGTCATCGAGCACGAAGCTCGCGCCATGCGCGGTGCACACCAGATAGCGCCCCTCTTGCACCACCATGCGCCCGTCTGGCCGCTCAAGCGGATAGCCGGCGTGCGGACAGCGATTGAAGAACGCCGCCACGTGTGCGCCGCGCCGCGTGACGATCAGCGACAAGCGCTTCTCGCCCTCGACGAAATCGACCACGATCGCGCCGGGATCAGGCAACGCATCGACACGCGCCAACAAGAGGCCAGAGCGAGGCGTCACACGCCCTCCGCTTTGAACGGCCGCGACAGAAGCGCGAAGATCGCTTGATCGATGTCGATACGCTCGGAGAGAATTTCGTGCACCGCCGCGCAGATCGGCATCTCGACTTTGTATTTCGCCGCAAGCGCGACAACGGCGGGCGCGCTCTCCATGCCTTCCGCCACCGAACGCCGCTCCGCCAAGATCTCTTTCAGCTTGCGGCCTTCGCCGAGAGCCGCGCCCAGTGACGTATTGCGCGATGTCATTGAGGCGCACGTGAGCACGAGGTCGCCGAGCCCGCAAAGACCGGAAAGCGTCTCCGCCTTCGCGCCCATCGCCAGCCCCAGGCGCGTCAGTTCCGCGAAGCCGCGCGTAATCAGCGCCGCGCGCGCGCCATCGCCGAGCTTGCGCCCTTCAGCGACGCCACAGGCGATGGCGATCACATTCTTCACCGCTCCCCCGATCTCGGCGCCGATGAGATCATCGGCCACGTAAGGGCGGAACGTCGGCAAGCCGATGGTCGCGACGATGCGTTGCGCGCGTGCTGCGTCCGGGCTCGCGATCGTGGTGGCGGTCGGCAAACCGCGCGCGACGTCCTTGGCAAAGCCTGGGCCCGAAAGCACCGCCGGGCCAACGTCCGGCATTTCCTCGGCCAGCACATCCGTCATCAGCGCCAGCGTCCCACGCTCGACGCCCTTGGCGCAGAGCACCAGCGGTGCGCCGGGTTTCAAATGCGGCCGGATGCTCCGCAGCACGCCCCGCATGTGCTGCGCCGGCGGGACCGCCAGGATCAGCTCGGCCTTGGCCGCGTCGGCGATATCGGCGGTCGCCCGAACCTTGGGGCTGAGTGGAAGGCCGGGCAGGAAGAGCGGATTCTCCCGATCCTGGTTGATGCCTCGGACGACCTCGCCCTCGCGCGCCCAGATCAGCACGTCGCGGCCGGCGGCGGCGGCCACCTGCGCCAAGGCCGTCCCCCAAGCGCCGGCCCCAAGCACGGCGACACTCTGGTAGGGCTGGATCACAGCTGAATCCTTCATTGATCGTTCAGTAGAAACCGCATAAATGGAAGGGATGGACGAAAAGTCAGCCACCCGGGACCGCATTCTCCAGGCGGCCATGAACCGCATCAAGCATTACGGCTATGGCAAAACAACCATGGCCGAGATCGCCGCCGATTGCGACATGTCGCCGGGCAATATCTATCGCTTCTTCGAAGCCAAGATCGACATCGCCGAAGCGATGGCGCGCAAGCACTACGCCGAGGAGCAGGCCGAGATGGCCGCCATCGCGCGCAAGAAAGAATGGCCGGCAGACAAGCGCCTTCGCGAGATTTTCTTCAAAAGAATGCGCGATTCCTTCGCCATGTTCGCCGATAACGCCAAAATCCTCGAAGTGGCCGAGGTGCTGGTGAGGGAGCGCCCGCTCTTCTCGAATGAGCAATTGGCGCTGGAGCGCGTGTTTCTCTCCGCGTTGCTGGAAGAGGGCGAAAAAGCCGGCCTGTTCGCGCCGGGCGACCACATCTTCAACGCCGAGATGATGCAAGCCGCGACCATGAAATTCGGCGTGCCGCAGCTCTTCTCAAAGCTGACCCTGCCGAAGCTGGAACGCGAGCTCGAGGGCGTGCTCAACCTCATTCTGTTTGGCCTCTACGCCCGCACATAGCGACGGCCCACTCGGCGCAACAACTCAGCGAAGTCATCATTACACAAATATTGAACGAGAATGATTTTATTCATTGATCATGTGACGCTGTCAGGGTATATATACTCCACCAAACAAAACAAACCCCCGGAGAGACCCATGACCGCCAACCGCCCCTCACACCTTCTCAGCCTCAGCTTCGTTCTCGCCGCCGTCGCGCTCGTGGCCGTTGCGATGTCGCCCATCTTCGAGGTCGCGGCCCGCGTGGTCGCTTAAGCTTCTGCCTCGGCGTGGCTCCCAGCGCGCCAAGGCTCCTTGTGCAGGCGCGAAGGCTCACCCCTTCGCGCCTGTTTTTTGTTTGCATTAATGGATTGCCATTAACGTTTTGCCTTGCACATTTGCATATCAGGGCTGGCTTTTGCTCACTTCCGGCGAAACGTAGCAAACGCTATCTCCTCAATCATCGATGTTCGCACGTGCAGCATCGAGTTTGATTGGAGAGTTCGGAATGTCTGCGCAAGACCTGCCTGCCACCGCCCGGGCGCTGTCCGTCGTGGTCGCGATCGCACTGGTCGCCACCGCGCTGGCGCCCCTGCTGTTCGCCGCCGCGCGCGTCGTGGCCTGATTAGGGCTTCAAGCCTTAGCTCCCTTGCGTCCCGGCTTGTGGCTGGGACGCAAGCGGGCGGCGGCCTCATCCAGCGGCCAGCGTGGCCGCGCTGGAAATGACAGGTCGTCACTAAATCCCAGCCGCAATCTTTCAGCCCCCGCCAGAGCGATCATCGCCGCATTGTCGGTGCACCATTTGAGCGGCGGGGCGATAAAGTCGTACTTCCGATCCGCCGCCAGAGCTTCAAGCCGGCCCCGGATCGCCTGATTGGCCGCCACACCGCCGGCCGCCACCAATCTTCCCTTGGCGCCCCAAACCGTATCGAACGCGCGCATCGCGTTTCGCGTGCGATCGGTGATGATATCGAGCACCGCCGCCTGGAAGCTGGCGCAGAGATCGGCTTTGTCCTGATCCGTCAGCACGCCGAGCGCGGCGACCTCGCGCGCACACGCGGTCTTCAAACCAGCAAAGGAAAAATCGCAGCCTTCGCGACCAAGCAGCGGACGCGGCAGCGCGAAACGCTTCGGATCGCCGTTTTTCGCGGCTTTTTCCACGAACGGCCCACCGGGAAAGCCTAGGTCGAGCAGCTTGGCGAGCTTGTCGAACGCTTCGCCGAGCGCGTCGTCGATGGTGGAGCCGAGACGGCGATAAACGCCCACATCGAGCACCGAGATGAATTGGCAATGCCCGCCCGAGACCAGCAGCAGCAAGTACGGGAAGGTCGCGCCGCCTTGCGCTAGGCGCGGGCTGAGCGCGTGGCCTTCAAGGTGGTTCACGCCGATCAGCGGCTTGTTGTGGGCAAGCGCGATGGCCTTGCCCGCCATCAAACCGACCATGACTCCGCCAATCAGCCCGGGGCCGGCTGTTGCCGCCACCCCGTCCAAATCAGCAAAATTCATCCCCGCGTCCGCCATCGCCGCCTTGATGGTCCCGTCGAGCCCTTCGACATGGGCGCGGGCGGCGATCTCGGGGACGACGCCCCGATAGGGCGCGTGATGCGCCGCCTGGCCGAGCACCACGTCCGAAAGCACATGCGGGCGACCTGCCTCATCCAGACGCAGCACCGCGGCCGCAGTCTCGTCGCAGCTGGTCTCGATGCCGAGGATGGTGAGTGGCTTCATGTGAAGGGGGACATAGACGCTGCGGCGTCATTGCGCGAGAGGCGCCTATGGACCGCCGGCGCCTCGCCGGCCTACGCAGACGCTGGCCGGCGAGGGCGCCGGCGGTCCATATTGGCTGCGATGACCTCTCCTCTCTTCCGTATCGGCGCGCGTGGCTCGAAGCTTTCGCTGGCGCAGACCGGGCAGACGCGCGCGCGTTGGGCCACGCTGCTGGGCGTGGAGCTGAACGCGCTGGAGATCGTGCCAATCGTCACCACCGGCGACACGATCCAGGATCGGCGCTTGATCGAGTCCGGCGGCAAAGGCCTCTTCACCAAGGAACTCGACGAAGCGCTGCTCGATGGCCGCATCGATGTCGGCGTCCATTCGCTGAAGGACTTGCCGACACGCTTGCCGGCCGGCATCGTGCTCGCTTGCGTGCCGGTGCGCGAAGATCCGCGTGATGCGTTTGTTAGCCTGAAGGCGCAGAGCTTGGCGGAGCTGCCGGCGGGCGCGAATGTCGGCACCGCGAGTTTGCGCCGGCAAGCGCAGGTGCTGTTCGCGCGGCCCGACCTTGGCGTCGTGACGTTGCGCGGCAATGTCGATACGCGCTTGAAGAAATTGGAAGCGGGCGACGCCGATGCGACATTCCTGGCGCTGGCGGGGCTGAAGCGCTTGGGCTTGGAAGCGCGCGCGGCAAGCCTGGTCGATCCGATCGAAACGCCGCCCGCCGCATGCCAAGGCGCGCTGGCGATCACGGCGCGCGCGGATGATATGCGCACGTTGGAGGCGCTAGCGAAATTCGAGGACGCGAACGCGCGCGTTGAAATCGAAGCGGAGCGCGCGTTTTTGGAAGCGCTGGACGGCTCATGCCGCACGCCGATCGGCGCGCTGGCGCGCGTGAATGGCGCGGAATTGCGCTTTGTCGGTGAGACGCTGACGCCGGACGGCGTGATGCGCTGGCGACGCACCGAGACGATCACACTCGGCGCGGACGCAATCGCCCAAGCGCGCACGCTCGGCGCAACACTCGGCGGCGAAATTCGCGACGAAGCCGGCGACGCTATCGTGATGGATAAGGGGTGAAACGCGTCGCCATCACCCGCGCGCTGCCGGAAGCGGAGGCCACCGCGCGGCGCGTGCGCGCGCTGGGCGCCGAGCCCATCATCGCCCCACTGCTGACCATCGTGCCCTGCGGCTACGACACCAACATCGACGGCGCGCAGGCTCTAATCTTCACCAGCATCAACGGTGTGCGTGCCTTTCCAGCGATCCGCGAGGCGCAGGACAAGATCATCCTCGCCGTTGGCGAGGCCACGGCGGCGGCGGCGCGCGCGGCGGGACACAAGCATGTGCGCTCGGCCGATGGCGATGTCGTCTCGCTTACAGCGCTCGCCAAGGCCACGCTCGATCCAGCCAAGGGCAAAATCATTCACATCGCCGGCGAACACATTGCCGGAGATTTGGCCGGCGAATTAGAGCGCGCGGGCTATCGGATCGAGCGGCGCACGGCCTATGCGGCGGTGCAGGCCAGCGCCCTGCCGCCGCAACTCACAGAACCGCTGGATATCGTGCTGTTCTACAGCGCTCGCGCCGCCGAGGCGTTCGTTTCACTCGGCGCGCCAAACGCCGCGCAACTCACAGCCGCCTGCATGAGCCCCGGCGTTGCCGAAGCCGCCGCGAAAACCGCCTGGAAGCGCATAATCGTGGCGCCCGCGCCACGCGAAGCCGATCTCTTGCGCGTCACACTCCAAGAGTAATTCTCCCCCGCTGGGGCAAGTGCTTGAGCGGCCTCTCGGAGGGCCGTAGGTTTCTGCTTCGGCCCCGACTCATTTCCGATGCGAAATCGCGGAAATGGCTGGGGAAATCTTGGGGAGCCACATGAGCAGAGACGACGACGAAGCGGAGCGCGGACGCGCCGAGCCGATCGACGTTGATTACGAGCCGGCCTATCGCGACGATCGTCGCGGCGGCGGCATCGGCGGCGGGACAGCTCTTGCGCTTGCGGTGTTGGCCGCGGGCGTCGGCGCCGCGGGCGGCGCGATCGCGCCCCGCGTGCCGGCGGTGCAAGCCGCGCTCGACAATGTAGCGCCCGCGACAACGGCGAGCGCTGATGGCGCCACGGCGCCCGCGAATCTCACCGAACTCGGTCAACGCCTCGACGCGGTCGAAGGCATCTTGAACGCGCCGCTCGCGGAGGCCGCCTCCGGCGGATTCGAAGGCACCGCCGCCAGCGTGTTCGCGATGCAATCAAGCCTCCGCAACGTCGAAGCGCGCCTGCAGACCATGCCCTCCACGGCGGAGGTGCAAGCGCTCGTCGCCGAGGTGCGCGGCCTGCAAGAAGAATTGCCGGCGGTCGCGGCCGAAGCACGCGCGGCGGCGACCGCCGCGCGCGCCTCGTACGCCGTCGTCGCGGCATCGGAAGCCGCGCGCTCTTCGGGCCCGTTCCCGCAAGCGCACGCAGCACTCGCGACCTTGTTGCCGAACGACGCCAACGTGGCCGCACTTGAGCCGCTCGCGCGCACCGGCGCGCCGACGCGGATCGAATTGCGCGATCAGTTCGACCGCCTCGACAACGAGATCGTACGCGCCGCGCGGCAAAGCCAAGCCGGCGCGGGCTTCTGGGGCCGCATTCAAGCTGCACTCGCGCAATGGATCGTGGTGCGCCAGTCTGGCCAGGGCGACACGCCCGAAGGCATCGTCGAACGCGCCGAACAATATCTCGCCGCCGATCGTCTCGGCGACGCCATTCAAGAACTGAACCGGTTGCCCGGCGCGTCAAAGCGCGTCGCGCAGCCTTGGCTTAACGACGCGCAGCGCCGGCTCGAAATCGACCAGCGCCTGGCGGCGATCCGACAAGAATTGTCGCGGAGCTAGAGCACGATGTTGCGTCTCGCGTTTCTTCTGATCATCGCCGTGATGGCGATGCTGGCCTCGTGGCAGATCGTCACCACCGATCCGGGCACGGTTGAGATCAACTGGTTCGGCACCGAGGTGAGCACCAGCGCGCTGTTTGGCTTGCTGGTGCTGGTCGTGCTGGTGGCGATCGCGCTGCCGGTGCTGCGGCTGTTGATGTTTCTGGTCGATGCGCCTGGCCGTATCGGCAAGGCCAGCCAACGCGCGCGCATCCGTCGTGGCCAGGAGGCATTGGCGCTGGGCCTGATCGCCGCCGAGGCGGGCGAGTTCGAGGAAGCGCGCCGCCAAGCTGATAAAGCCGAAGACCTGATCGAAGAGCCGCGCCTCGCCATGCTGCTGCAAGCGCGCGCGGCCGAGGTCGCGGGCGACACCGCCGGCGCCGAGCGCGCCTATTCCGGCATGCTTCAGCACGAAGACACCGAAGTGCTCGGCCGCAAGGGCCTGATGGCGGCGGCCCTCAAGCGCGGCGACCGCACCGCCGCGCGCGCGCATGCGCAAGCGGCGCTGAAAGCGTCAAAGACCGCGACCTGGCCGTTCCAGTACGCGTTCGATCTCGCCGTGCAGGCCGCCGATTGGGACAACGCGCTCGAAGCGCTCGAACTCGGCGACAAGCGCAAGCAGCTTGAAGACAAAGTCGCCAAGCGCCGCCGCGCCGTGCTGATGACGGCGCAAGCCGCCAAGCTCGAGCGCGACCGCCACGCCGACAAGGCCGCCGACCTGGCGCAGAAAGCCTTCCGCATCGCCCCGCAATTCGCACCCGCCGCCGCGCTGGCCGCGCGCCTGCTCGTCGGTGAAAGCAAAGGCGAGCGCGCCGCCTCGATCCTGGAAGACGCGTGGGAAAACGGCCCGCACCCCGCGCTCGCGCACGCCTATCGCGATGTCGTGCCCGGCGAAACGCGCGAAGCCCGCGCCGAACGCCTAACCGCCTTCGCCGAGAAGCGCCGCGATCATCGCGAATCGAAGATCATGCTCGCCGAACTCGCCATGGAGCGCGGCGATTGGGGTGCGGCGCAATCGCTGCTTGAGGATGCGTATCGCGAAAACCCCTCGTCGCGCATCTGCATCCTGTTCGCGCAAGTCGCGCGCGGGCGCGGCGACGAGAACGGCGCGCGCACCTGGCTGGCGCAAGCCGCAGCCGCGCCGCGCGAAGCGGATTGGAGCGATCTCGATCCGGAAGGCCCGGCCTTCCTCTATGACGACAATGATTGGGCGCGGCTCGTTTATGTGTTTGGGGACGGCGGCCAGTTGATCCATCCGCGCATGGAGCGCGGCCACAACGACGCGCTCGGCCCCGTGCTGGCGCTGCCGACCGCCGCCCTCACCGCCCCGCGCCCGGACCTGCGCGCCGAGCCAGCGGACGACGTCGAAGTGGAAGAAGTGCGCTAACAACTCAAGCCGGCGCGGCAGCGGCGGCGGATCAAAGCTGGCGGATACGCGGGCCCTCGCGCGCCACCGGCTCACGCGCGTCGCTCCGCGACGCATGCGCGGCGGAGCCGCGCGCTCCCTGTTTGCGCCATCCGCGCCCCAAGCTAACGATATAGGGATGGGCACGAAAGGCTGGCATTCGCGCGGCTATCTCCCGCACTACGATGGCTGGGAGATCACCCAGCATATCGTCTTTCGCTTGTTCGATTCAGTGCCGCCGAGCGAACAAGAAGGTGACGATGTCCTCGATCGTCACCTTGGCTCATGCTTCATGCGCGACGCGCAGTGCGCCCACATCGTTGCCGAAGTACTGCTCCATCACAACGACCACTACGCGCTGCAAGCCTGGTGCATCATGCCCAATCACGTGCACGCGCTCATCGCCACAAAAGCCGAAGCGGAACTCGGCCAAATCGTCCATTTCTGGAAGAGCACGACACGGCGGCGGATCAATGCAGTGCTCAACCGCACTGGGCCCGTCTGGGCCAAGGACTATTTCGACCGCTTCATCCGTAGCCAACAGCACTTCGACACCAACAAGCACTACATTGAAATGAACCCTGTCACCGCAGGGCTCTGCGACAAGCCCGAGGCTTGGCCTTTCAGCTCTGCCGGCTGGAAGTAGCTCGATAAACGCCGCCTATTTGAATGAGGGAGCGCGTCGCTCCGCGACGCATGCGCGGCGGAGCCGCGCGCTCCAACCCGCAAACACCGGCGCCTGGTCAAAGGGAGCGCGTCGCTCCGCGACGCTGCGCGGCGGAGCCGCGCGCTCCAACTTGCAAACACCGGCGCCTGGTCAATGGGAGCGCGTCGCTCCGCGACGCTGGCGCGGCGGGGCCGCGCGCTCCGACCTGCAAACACTCAGCCCTTAAGCATCCACGTCCGCTTCCAGCGCGAATTCCTGGATGAACTCCCGCCTTGGCTCGACTACGTCGCCCATCAGCTTCGAGAACATCTCGTCGG
This sequence comes from Caulobacterales bacterium, assembly GCA_017303355.1. Classification (GTDB taxonomy): domain Bacteria; phylum Pseudomonadota; class Alphaproteobacteria; order Caulobacterales; family Aquidulcibacteraceae; genus Vitreimonas. The sequence continues at coordinate 85,244 of JAFLCU010000011.1, forward strand.
CGTCGTCGGCGTGATCGACTTTCACCTGCAGCAGATTGCGGATTTCCGGATCGAGCGTGGTTTCCCAGAGCTGTTCGGCGTTCATTTCGCCCAAGCCCTTGTAGCGCTGCACCGAGATGCCCTTGCGGCCCGCATCCTCGATCGCTTTCAGCAGCGAGAGCGGACCGTTGAGTTCGATCACGTCGCCGCCGCGCTTCAGCACGGCGCGGCCCGCATAGGTCTCGCGCAGATTGGCGGCGCGATCGGCCAGGCGGCGCGTATCCGTCGAACTCAGGAAGAGCTTATCCAGCACGACACGTTCGGTGACGCCGCGCACGATGCGCTCCAGCACCAGCGCGCCATCGGCATCGAAGCGCCCGCTCCAATCGGCCTCGCCCTCTTCGGCGACCATATTGAGCCGGCGCGCGGCCTCTTGCGCTTCCGCGTCGCCCGCGCCCGGCGCGAAGGCGTTGGCCAACGTCGCTTGCTCGATGACGGAATCCGACGCGCGTTGATGCAGGCGCTTGATCAGGGTTTGCGCGGCCATGGCTTCGCGCGCCAAGCGCTTCAGATCATCGCCGGCGACCTGCATGCCGCCGCCGATTTCCAGCACCGCGCCAGATGAACCTTCCTCGATCAGGAATTCATCAAACGCCGATTGATCCTTGAGATAGCGGCCGGCCTTGCCCTTGCTGGCTTTGTAGAGCGGCGGCTGGGCGATGTAGAGATAGCCGCCATCGATGATCTCCGGCATCTGCCGATAGAAGAAGGTCAGCAGCAGCGTGCGGATGTGAGCGCCATCAACGTCGGCGTCGGTCATAATGATGATCTTGTGATAGCGCAGCTTGTCGATATTGAAATCGCCTTCGCCGCGACCGATGCCAGTGCCGAGCGCGGTGATCAGCGTGCCGACTTGCTCGCTGGAGAGCATCTTGTCGAAGCGCGCGCGCTCGACATTGAGGATTTTGCCGCGCAGCGGCAGCACCGCTTGCGTCTCGCGTGAGCGGCCTTGCTTGGCGGAGCCGCCGGCCGAGTCGCCCTCGACGATGAAGAGTTCGGATTTCGCCGGGTCCTTCTCCTGGCAATCGGCCAGCTTGCCGGGCAGCGAAGCGACATCAAGCGTCGATTTGCGGCGCATTTCGCGTGCCTTGCGCGCCGCTTCGCGCGCGGCGGCGGCTTGCACGATCTTGCCCATCACGTTCTTGGCGTGCGTGGGATTTTCCTCGAACCATTGCGCCAGCGCATCGCCCACCAGGTTTTCGACCACGGGGCGCACCTCGGAGGAGACCAGTTTTTCCTTTGTTTGCGAGGAAAATTTGGGGTCCGGCACTTTGACGGAGAGCACGCAGGTGAGGCCTTCGCGCGCGTCGTCGCCGGTGATCTCGACCTTTTCCTTTTTCGCCAAGCCGGAGCTTTGCATGTAGGCGTTCACCACGCGCGTCAGCGCGCCGCGGAAGCCCGCCAAGTGCGTGCCGCCATCCTTTTGCGGGATGTTGTTGGTGAAGCAGAGCGTGTTTTCGTGATAGCCGTCGTTCCATTGCATGGAGACTTCGACGGTGATGCCGTCCTTCTCGCCGATCACGTAGATGGCGTCCGGGATCAGTGCGGCGCGTGAGCGATCGAGGTGCGCGACGTACGCCTTGACGCCGCCTTCGTAGAAGAGCGTTTCTTCGAACGGTTCAGGCCCGCGCAAATCCTTGAAGACAATGCGCACGCCGGAATTGAGGAAGGCGAGTTCGCGCAGGCGGTGCTCGATCGTCTTGCGATCATATTCCACCATGGTGAAGGTTTGCGGGCTGGCCAGGAAGCGCACGGCCGTGCCGTTCTTGATCTTGCCCTCGTCAAGCGGCGCTTCGCCGACCTCTTTCAAGGGGGCTGCCGCGTCGCCGTGCACGAAGCGCATGTAATGCTCTTTGCCGCCGCGCCAGATGCGCAGATCGAGCCATTCGGAGAGCGCGTTGACGACCGAGACGCCGACGCCGTGCAGGCCGCCGGAGACCTTGTAGCTGTTCTGGTCGAACTTACCGCCGGCGTGCAGCTGGGTCATGATGACCTCGGCGGCCGACACGCCCTCGCCCGGGTGAATATCGGTCGGGATGCCGCGGCCGTTGTCGGTGATCTCGGCGCTGCCGTCGGGGTGCAAAATCACCTCGACGCGCGTCGCATGCCCCGCCAGCGCCTCGTCGATCGCGTTATCGACAACCTCATAGATCATGTGATGAAGACCGGACCCATCGTCCGTATCCCCAATATACATCCCCGGCCGCTTCCTTACCGCATCCAAGCCCTTGAGAACTTTGATGGAATCCGCGCCGTATTCAGGCGCGCTCGCGGGTGCGTTTTGCGGAGCGGTCATGCGTTTCGAATCGAGCTGGAAAACATGCTCGAATATAGGGATTTCGGGGCCGAAAGTCTCGATTTTCGGCGCCAATTTCGGCGCTCAAAACGCCTAGAAAATCAGCGGCAAAGCCATCCAAATCGCACCGCCCATCGCAAGCGCGCCGAGCAGCAGCCAAAGCCCGTCTCGCGCCGTCATGCCGAGCCCGAAAAACACCACGGCGAGGGCCGGCGCGACGGGGGCCAGCGGGATCAGACCGAGCGGGAACGTGATCAACGCCGCGCCGATCACAAGCAACGCGACAAGGTTCACGAAGGGCGGCTTGGAGAGAAATTGGAGCCGCGGCTTAAGCAGCGCGTCGATCACCCTGGCCACACCCCTGCAAGCTTCCACGGCGCGGGCGACGCCATCGCGCGGCAAGCTCATCTCGCGCGCTTTGCGCGGCAGCCAAATGCGCTTCATGCCCAGCGCCATCTGCCCAGCCACCAGCAGCGTAAGCACCGCCACGAACCACGTTGTGCCAGGCAGCGCCGTCAACGGCGAGACAGCGATCAGACCGATGACAAGCAAGAGCGGGCCATAGGTGCGCCGCCCCACCGAATCCAGCACCTCGCCAAGCGAGAGCTTTTCAGGCGTATCGTCGTTGCCAGCCTTGTAAGCGATGTCGTCAAGGACGTCGTTCAGGTTCAGCGGTTCGGGATGCGGTGGCGGCATGCGCTCTTGAAGCGCGGCGCCGGCGCCGGCGTCAATGTGCGCGCTCAAAACAGTATCGGCGGCGCGAGCAGGATCGCGCGTTCGTCCAGCACATGGGACGCCCCATTGGGCTGGGCCGCGACACGATCTGGCGTCGAGTTCAGCGTGAAGGTCATCACGTTGGGAACGTCACGCCTGCGCGTGAGTTCCCAACCGACTGGAGTTCCACATCGGAGCGTGGCGCTCAGGACGCAATGCGGACCGGCAAGCTTTCATAGCCCTTCACAAAGGACGAATAGACCCGTTTGGGTTCATCGACGACCTCGATGTGATCGAAGCGCTTGAGGATTTCTTCCCACACAATGCGCAGCTGCATCTCGCCGAGGCGATTGCCGACGCAACGGTGAATGCCGAAGCCGAAGGACAAGTGACGGCGCACATTCTCGCGTTCGATGTCGAACTGATCCGGATTGGGGATCACCTCGTCATCGCGATTGCCCGAGACGTACCACATCACGACCTTGTCGTGCTTCTTGATCAGCTTGCCGCCGAACTCGACGTCTTCAAGCGCTGTACGGCGCATGAAGGCCAGCGGCGTTTGCCAGCGGATGGTCTCCGACACCAGATTGGGAATCAAAGCCGGATTGGCTTTCAATTTCGCATACTGCTCCGGAAATTTGTTGAGCGCATAGACGCTGCCCGAGATCGAATTGCGCGTCGTGTCGTTGCCGCCGACGATCAGCAGGATCAGGTTTCCCAGATATTCCATTGACGGCATGTTCTTGGTGCTCTCGCCGTGCGCGAGCATCGAGATCAGATCGTTGCGCGGCGGCGCGTTGGAGCGCTCCTGCCAGAGGTTCATGAAATAGCCCAGGCATTCCATGAGTTCGGCGCGACGCTGTTCATCGCTCTCGACGATGCCGCCGCCGGGCGCCGCGGTCGCCACGTCCGACCAGCGCGTGAGCTTGCGGCGATCTTGCCACGGGAAATCAAACAGCGTGGCCAACATCTGCGTGGTGAGTTCGATCGAGATCTTGTCGACCCAATTGAACACTTCACCGCGCGGCACTTCATCAAGCAGCTTGCCGGCGCGTTCGCGGATCAGCGGCTCCAGATGCGCGAGGTGATTTGGCGCAACGATCGGCGACACCGTCTTGCGCTGCACATCGTGCTTTGGCGGATCCATCGCGATGAACATCGGCAACTGGAAGTCCTCTTCAGGGTCGAACAGCACGATCGACGGTTCGGAGGAGAAGCGATGGTGATCGGTATCGATCGCCATGATGTCGTTATATTTGGTGATCGACCAATACGGGCCATTGAGACTATCGGGGCAATAATGCACCGGGTCTTCCTTGCGCAGGCGCTCGAAGAACGGCCAGAAATTATTGTCACGGAAACGCTCGGCCCGGCTGATGTCGAGGGTCGAGAGGTCTGTCTTCCACGCGTCTTCGTTCGGATTGTAATCAAAAACGAAATCCGGGTTTTCGACGCGGACATAGTCGGGATTGGTCATGTGCGTTTCCTCTTTTCGCGCCAAGTGAGCAAATTTGGAGGGGTTTGTCACCGTGACGCGAGCGTCATTTATGCGCCGACGCCGACAACCAAGCTGACGGTCGTTGTCGCGGAGCCGCCGATATTCAGCGTCTGGCACGTGCGCGCGCCATCCACCTGACAATCGCCCGCCCGGCCTGACACCTGTCTGGCCGCGTCGAGCGCCATGCGCACGCCGGTCGCCCCAACGGGATGGCCGAGGCCAATCAGGCCGCCCGAGGGATTGACGGGCAACCGTCCGCCCATCGCGATGTCGCCGTTCTCAATCACCTTCCACGACTCGCCCGGCGCGGTGAGCCCCAGATGATCGATCGCCATGTACTCGGTCATGGCGAAGCAATCGTGCGTCTCGACCACATCGATCTGATCGACGGATTTCACGCCCGCGCGCCCGCGCGCGTCCTCGATCGCGCGCCGAACTTGCGGAAACACAAAGCGATCGCCCACACTGGCGCGCACCTTTGCGTCGTACGAAATCGGCGCCGAGCGGTGCCCCCATCCTTTGATCCGCGGGATCGCATCGAGCGACAACCCCCGCTTGGCGGCGTATTCGGCCGCTCGCTTCGGCGAAGCGAGAAACACGATGGCGCTGCCGTCGGTGATCTGGCCGCAATCGTTCTTGCGCGTGCGCCCTTCGACCACCGGATTGGCCACGTCATCCGCCGTGAAGCTTGCGTCCGTGAACGCCCATTTTCGCGTCTGCGCGTTCGGGTTTCGCTTCGCGTTGGTGAAATTGGTCTCCGAGATCGCCATCAGATAGCGATAATCCAAGCCGTAGCGGCGATCATATTCATCGGCCAAGTCGGAGAAGGCGCGCGGCCAAGCGAATGGCGTATCGACATATTCGTGCCCCGCCCACGCCGCCGCGCCAAGGTTTCGCGCGGCCTGCTCGCCGGAAACATTCCGCATCTGCTCGACGCCAATGACGCAGGCGAGATCGTAACGGCCGGCTTCGATTTCCGCCGCCGCCGCCAACAGCGCGACGCTGCCCGAAGCGCACGCCGCCTCATGGCGCATCGTCGGCATGCCGTTGAAATCCGGATGCGCGAGCGCGAAGAAGCCGCCGAGCAAACCTTGCCCCGCGAACAGCTCGCCGGCGAAATTCGCGACGTGGCCGGTCTCGATATCTTTTGGCTCGAGATCAACCGCCGCGAGCCCCGCGCCCACCGTTTCCGCAAATGCGTCGGCGATTTCCCAGCCCTTGCGCGCCCAATTATCCGCGAAATCGCTTTGCCAGCCGCCCAGAATGTAGGTCATCGACGCCCCTCAAATTGAAATGCAGCCATCGCGCAGAAACGCGCGATCGGCCCAGCAGGCGTGGGTTCCCGAGCAAATCTTATGCGGCAACGCGATGCGCGCCACCGGGCCTTCCGCGAAGCGCTTGCAATCGATCAGAACGCACTCGGACTTGCCCGTATTCTCATCGATGACGAAGCTGACGAGATAGCCATCATCTTCATCCGTCGCGCCGACGCGCGGCGCGAACGGCGCTTCGCTGCCATAGCGGCCCGGCGCCAGATCGAGCTCGATCGACTCGCCGGTCCGCAGATCGTGTTTGACGAAGCCCGAGAACAAGAACCAGCCCGGCTTCGACTTGGTCGAATACACGTAGCGATACGGCCGCCCAGCGAAGCGCTGATTGATGGTGCCGAATTCGAGAATGCGCTCGTCGAGACGCTGCTCCTTGGTCGTGCCGTCCTTCAGATTGAAGCGCCAACGATGCAGCCTGGATTGAAACGTGTGCTCGTCCAGATGCCCCATCATGTGTTCGTAGCCGGCCGGCGCGCCCTTGAACTTGCCCGGTTCCGGATTGCTCTGGAAATAGCCGTCGAGCACGATCTCGTCGCCGTCCTCGTACGCATTGGTCCAGTGCAGCACGAACGTCGGCGCCGCATCGAACCAGCGAATTTCACCGTCGCCATGGCGCGGCACGATCGCGAAGCGCGACGGCAATTCACGATGCATGCGCACGACATGCGCGTTTTGCTTCAGCGCCTCGGCGTCCCAGAAAAGCGGGAAATCATTCAAGATCACGTAGTTTTCAGTGAACGCCATGTCGTGCGGCAAGCGCGGACCCGGCAGCGGCACGGGCCGATACTGCACGAGCTTATTCTCAGCATCGACAACGCCGTAATGCATGTAGGGCGCGTGCTTCGAATAATTGAAGAACATCATCTCGCCGGTGCGCTCATCCACTTTCGGATGCGCCGAAACGCCGTCGAGCGGCCCCCAAGGTGCGGCGCCCAATGTCTCCAGCGTATCCGGATCGACGAGATAGGCTTCGCCGCATTGATAGAATGTCGCGACCGCTTTGCCTGCGTGAACCACCACATCGGTCGACGCGGAATCCTTCAAACTACCATGCGCGCCAAATCCCGGACGCCGCGAAACGCCGACGCGATCCATCAGCCCGCCCCACAGCGATCCGCCCGCCTCCTGCTCAGCCTGAAAGCAACGCGTGCGCACCCAGCGATTGCGATAGCTCGCCTTGCCCGCCGTGAAATCGATCTGATGCAACATGCCGTCGCCGTCGAACGGATGAAACCGGCCGAGCGGCTGGTGGATCTGGTTTTCAGTGTTGCGCAGATAGATGCCGTCGATATCGCGCGGGATCGCGCCTTCAATCACCTGCAGATCGATCGCATCGACCTCTTCATGCAATGGCGTCCACGCCCCGTTGAGATACGGGTGATTGCTCGGCTTCAGCGACGTGACGATCGGCTTCTGGCGCGTGATCTGCATCGCGGCCTCCCTATGCGCGTTTTTCGCATTGTGGCGCATGGCGCGCGATGCGCAACACAAGCCGCGCGTGACGTTGGGTCAGACAGCGCTGACGCGCCCGTCCTTCACTTCAAACCGCTGCGCTCGATCGCCGAACGCCTCGAACAGATTTTCGTCCGTGCCGGTAAGCCACGCTTGGCCGGCGTTCGCCAGCAATTCATCGAACAGCGCCGCGCGGCGAATGCCGTCGAGATGCGCAGCGGCCTCATCGATCAGAATGAGCGACGGCCCAGCGCCCGGGTCGCTCGCCAGCGCGCGCGCCTGCGCCAGCGTCAACCCAACCAGCAACGCCTTCTGCTCGCCGGTGGAGCATTGATCGGCCGGCATGTCCTTCGCGGCGTGGCGCGCGAGCAAATCCGAACGGTGCGGCCCGTCCAGCGCGCGGCCGGCGCCCGCGTCGCGGCCGCGCACGTCGCGCAACAGCTCGGCGAAATCTTCCTCGACGTCGGCGCTGGCCGCACCGTTTTCGAAACGCGCTTCGAGCAAGCCTTCGAGTTCGAGCAGCGCTTTCGGAAAAGCGCCGTCCGGGCGCGCGTCGATCGCCGTTTGCAAACGATGCAGCGTCTCCACGCGCGCGGCCGCGATCGCCGCACCATGCGCCGACATTTCGCGCTCCAGGCCCGAGAGCCAAGACTCATCGAAATTCCGCTCGCTCAGCAGACGTTGGCGTTCACGCATGGCGCGCTCGTATGCGGCGGCGGCGTGACCGTGCTCGGACGCGCGCGCCAAGGTCAGCCGATCAAAGAATTTGCGGCGATCGCCAGCGGGGCCGGACCAGAGCCGATCCATCGCCGGCGTCAGCCATGTCATGCGCGCGGCTTCGGCGAGATCGGCCGCGGTGGCCGGCTGGCCGTCACGGCGCACGACGCGCTTGACGCCGCCTTCCGGCGTGCGCTCGGCGCCGGCGCCAACAATTGTTTCTTCGCCGTCGAGCACAATGCGCGCGGACACCGCCCAAGGCTGCGCGCGAAATTCATCGCCCGCGCGCGCGACATCCGTGAGCGACGCCGTGCGCAAGCCGCGCCCTGGCGCGAGCATCGTCAGCGCTTCCAGAATATTGGTCTTGCCGGCGCCGTTGGGGCCGAACAAACACACCGGCCTGCCGTCAAGCCGCAGATCGAGAGCGGCGTGGTTGCGAAAATCCGTGAGCGTGAGGCGCGAGACATAGAGATTGTGCGTCATGGCGCCCGGCGTTCGGCCACGAGCGGCGCGATAATTTCGATGCGATCGGTCGCGACGCCACCGCGCCAGCCAGCCGGCACGTGCGCAAACGCTGCCGCATCGTCCACGCCGCCGACGCCCGGCCGCTCGTCGCGATTGATCGGGCCGACAATGATCACTTGGCTGCCCGCGCGCTCCATCCGTTCGAGCAATAGATCGGGATAGCCCCAGGCCACCCAGCCATAATTCGCGGGCACGAAGATGATCGAGTTGCGGCACGCATCCGGCATCGCGCCGAACCAGCCCGTCAGCATGTAGTCCTTGGCGCAACGCATCAGCCACCGACGGCCCGTGATCTGCAAATCGGGACGCAATTCGTGCAAGCGCTCGGCCGGGCGTGCGCCATAGAAAGAAAGCCGCGCATAATCCGCGTATGGCGTTGCATCGAGGTATTCGACGAGCAAGTCCGCTTCGTCGCGGTCGTTGCTTTTAAAATTGATCAGGAAGCGGCGCTCCGGAAACGCCGCCAGCACCTCGCGCAAGCTGCGCATCATGCCGACGCCCTGCCCGCGCAACGGATATGTCTGGCCGCCGTCAGCGGTGTAGCCGTAGCCAAGATCAAGCGTGCGCAGATAGGCCATGCTCTGCTCGCGCGTGACACCCTGGCCATTGGTGCGGCAATCGATGGTCCAATCGTGGAAGACGGCAAACTCGCCATCAGTCGTCGGATGGATATCGATCTCGACGATGTCGGCGCCGAGATCAAATGCGGCCTGGATCGAGGGCAAGGTGTTTTCGATATAGGCGTGCGTTGGCGGATAGATGCGCTCCGCCGTGCAGGTATCGTTCTCGAGATTCTCGCGGTGATAATCCTGATGCACGCCGCGATGTGCGAGCACGGTCAGCGCGCCCTGCGGCGCGCCCCAGAATGGCGCATTGTAGAGAGCGATAGCGCCGATCGTCAGCGCCAGCGCGCCAAGAACGATCCAGCGCTTACGCATCAAGCTTAGACCCTGAGCGGCATCAGCACGTAGAGCGCCAATTCATCCGCCTCGTCGCGCACAAGCGTCGGCGAACCGGAATCGGCAAGCTCGAACACGGCGGACTCGCCTTCGACCTGGCCTGTGACATCGAGCAAATATTTGGCGTTGAAGCCGATCTCCATGCCGTCGGAATCATAGTCGGCCGGTAAATCCTCGGTGGCGACGCCCGCGTCCGGATTGTTCACCGTCAGCGTGATCTTGTCTTTCTCGAGCGCCAAACGCACCGAGCGCGAACGCTCGGCCGAAACAGTGGCGACGCGATCAACGGCCTCGGCGAACGCCTTGTTATCGACCTTCAGTTTCTTCGAATTGTTCTTCGGAATAACGCGCGCGTATTCCGGGAACGAGCCGTCGATCAGTTTCGACGTCAGCACCGCGTCACCCAGTGCGAAGCGAATCTTCTGCGGCGACACCGCGATCTCGACCATGTCGGACGCGTCATCGAGCAGGCGCTTCAGCTCGTTGATGGTTTTGCGCGGCACGATCACGCCGGGCATGCCCGTCGCGCCCTTCGGCGCATTGGCGTCGGCCAGCGCCAGACGGTGACCATCGGTGGCGACGGCGCGCAGTTTCGCGCCATCCGATTCCACCGTGTGGAAGAAGATGCCGTTCAGATAATAGCGCGTCTCTTCCGTCGAGATCGCGAAGCGCGTCTTGTCGATCAGGCGCGAGAGGTCAGTCGGCTCGATCTCGAAACGCGTATCGAAACCGTCGGACGGCATCGACGGAAAATCGCCGGCCGGCAAAATCGGCAGATGCAGACGCGACTTGCCCGCCGACAAAAACAAGCGCGGATCATCGCCGGCGGCATCGAGCTTCACCGCCGAACCATCAGGCAGCTTGCGCACGAAATCATAGAGATAGTTCGCTGGCGCCGTGGTCTGACCGCCGCGCTCGACCTCTGCATGCGCCGATTCCGAAATCTCGATATCGAGATCGGTGGCGGTGAGCCGCAGACTATCACCCTGCGCCGAGAGCAACACGTTCGACAGGATCGGGATCGTGTTCCGGCGTTCAACGACGCTTTGCACGTGATTGAGCGCTTTAAGGAGCGACGAGCGCTCGATGGTCAGCCGCATTGCCCTCTTCCCGTCCCCATGGCCCGCCCCCCGGTCAACGACGCAAGAGGGCCAGATACGAATACCCCCCGCGAGTCGCGGCTCGCGGGGGGTAGGAAAGTAGCAGAAGCCGCGCGAACCCCAAGCCCTCTTTACAAGGGTTTGGGATCGTTTCCGGCGGGCCGCCCAGGACTAGGGCTCGCGGCGGATCGCGCGCGCCAGCGCTTCGATCTCGGCCTTCACGCTGGGATCGGTTTCGACCAGCTGCGCAATGCGGTCGCGGGCGTACATAATGGTTGTGTGATCAAAACCGCCGAAGCGCGCGCCGATATCCGGCAGCGACGCGTGCGTCATCCGGCAGGCGAGGAACATCGCGATCTGGCGCGGACGCGCGATCGAGTGACGCCGCGTGCGCTCCAACAATTGCTGGACGTTCATGTTGAAGTGGCGAGCCACGACCTTCTGCACCAACTGAACGGTAATGCGTCGCTCCGATGCATCCGACAATTTGCTTTGCAGAGCGTTGGCGGCGGCTTCTAGCGTCACTGTTGTCCCTCCAGAGAGTTTGGATTCGATGAGTAGTTGGCACACCGCGCCATCCAGCTCGCGGCCGGTGACATGCATCCGCTCAGCGATCATGTCGAGCGCTTCTGGCGCCACACTGAAGCCTGCGTTTGCACGTGCGTGGTGCGCGACACGGGTTTCCAGAATACGGCGGCGCAAAGCCGCATCGGGCTCGGTAATTTCGGATGACGCGGCGCCTTTCAAGCGCGCGCGCAGCGTATCGTCGAGGCCTTCGAGGCCTTCGGCGCCGTGATTGGCGGCGAGAATCACTTGGCCGCCACGGCGCGTGAGGTCGTTGAACGTGTCGAACGCTTCTTCCTGCGTCGCGCGCTTACCGCAGATGCGATGAAAATCGTCGATGATGAGCAGGTCCGGCGCACGGACCATTTCCTTGAACGACGAAGAGTCGCGCTTCTTGTGCAGCGCCGATTGGAACGACTCGAGAAATTCCTGCCCCGTCATCATCAGCACGTTGCGGCCTTGCGCGATCGCGCATTGCTCGATGGCGGTGAGCAGGTGCGTCTTGCCGCAGCCTGGCGGTGAGTGAACCAGCCACACCGGGAAGCTCGCGCCCAGGCGCTGCGCGATCATCTGCGCGACAGTGTAGGCGTGCTCGTTCGACTTGCTGACGCAGAAGGTGTCGAAGCTGAAGGATTGCGTGGGCAGCCCGTCGATACGGACGGTCGGCGCGTCGGCGGCCATGGGCCGCGCGTCCTCGATGCGCGCATCCGCCAGGCAGCGAACCTCCTCCGGAATTTCGTTTTCCAGGAGAATCTCGACCGAACCCATGTCCGGCAGATAGACGCGCATGCGCGCCTCCAGCCGGTGCTGGATCTGCTGGCGCAGCCGCTCCTTGGCGAGTTGCGAGGTGGTCCGGAACAGCAGCGCGCCGTTCCAATCCGCCACCAGTTTGAGATCGTTGACGTAGGACCGGAACATGTCCGCGCCCAGCTCAACCCCTAGTTCTTTGCGCACCTGCTCATAGGCCTGCGCCGCACTTAGACCCGCCGACTCGCGGCGGGCCGTTTCTTCTCCGTGATCCATGCCAACCCCTGCAAGAATCTTGGTTAATTCCAGCCCCTGAACGGCAGGCACACGTCTCCTGTTCGAGCCGAATGACCCTTTCGGCCCGATGCCTCGGCATCGGTGTCACTGAAGCGTCGAACAGCGAGTGTGCTCGCCGGACAAGCGAAACGATGCTCCGTTCTGGGGTGGAAATCAATAGGGCCGAGGGGCCTAGTTTTTTATGATTTGGTAACTATCCACAACTGAATTTAGTTCGTTGTTTTTGTTATATTTTTTGGAATAGGAACGAATGTCGCACCGTTCCGTACGCGGATGATTATTCACCGCTTTTCAACAGCGCTGTCATCGATCTGAAATGTGAGGATTCACAAGTTGTTGGACGCCCAAAACGGGCGCCAACGGGCCGCGAAAGCGGCCTTACTTTTTCGCGGAAAGCACGGCCACGCGCTTGGAGAGGCGCGAAACCTTCCGGCTGGCGAGGTTCTTGTGAACAACGCCCTTCTTGGCGGCGCGCATGGTTTGCGATTCCGCCGCGCGCAGCGCTTCCGCCGCAACCTTGGCGTCGCCCGTGGCGATCGCCTCTTCCACCGAGCGCCAGGTCGACCGCATGCGAGTGCGACGCGCCTTGTTCACCGCCGTACGGCGGGCAATGACGCGGTTGGCCTTCTTTGCGGACTTGGTGTTCGCCATGTGTCGGTGGTCCAGATTGACTTTGGTTTCGGTAACGGAAGCGCGGGGTGATAGCCGGTGAGCAAGCCCGCGTCAAATACTCAGCGGTGTTTAAATTCGGGGGGCCGCTTTGCGATAAAGGCGGCCATGCCCTCCCTCTGATCCTCGGTCGCGAAAAGGCTATAAAACAAGCGCCGTTCGAGCCGCAGACCCTCATTCAAGGGGGTCTCGAACGCAGCGTTAACAGCCTCTTTATTGGCGACCGTCGAGAGCTGGCCGAAGCCCGCGATTTTCTTGGCCGCGGCGAGCGTCTCTTCCATCAATTTGTCCGCCGGAACGATACGCGCGACCAGACCGCAGCGCTCGGCCTCCGCCGCGTCCATCATGCGGCCCGTCAAGCACAGATCCATCGCCTTGGCCTTGCCGACGCTTTTGGTCAGCCGCTGCGAGCCGCCCCATGCGGGCATCACGCCCAGAGTGATCTCCGGCTGGCCGAATTTCGCGGTTTCAGCGGCGATAATGAAATCGCACATCATCGCCAGTTCGCAGCCGCCGCCCAGCGCATAGCCCGCGACGGCCGCGATCAGGGGCTTGCGCGTGCGCGGCACGCGCTCGAGATTGGCGAACGGATCGCGCTTGTAGAAATCGCTGAACTGGCCCTCGGCCATTTGCTTGATGTCGGCGCCGGCGGCGAACGCCTTTTCCGAGCCCGTAATAACGACACAGCCAATCGCGTCGTCCGCCTCGAACGCGTCGAGCGCGCTGCTTAATTCGGCGATCAGCGCATCGTTCAGCGCATTGAGCGCTTTCGGACGATTGAGGCGAATGATGCCGACGCCCGCATCGGTTTCGACAAGAATGTTCTCGTAGGTCATGACCGCATTGCTGCGCCCGACGTGCGCGAAAATCAATCCGCGAGCGATGAAGGCCGCATGAACAGGCGCACGCGCACCGCCGAACCGCTCGCCTGCGGCGCGATCGTCAGCGCCAAACGCTCGCGTCCGCGCAGGAAGATCAGATCGCCCTGCTCGCTGACGCCGGGGCTTTGCGACCAGCCCAGCGCCGGCAGGGTTTGAGCGTAGAAGCTTCGAATGCTCGCCGGCTGCGCCTCACCGCTGGCGCTCGCGCCGATGATGCGGCCGGCCGCGCCGTCGAAGCTGAAACCCGGCGCCGCCTCTTCGAGCCCCGGCGCCACCGGCAAATCCTCGATCGCGTCGAAATAGTCCGCCCGCGCGGGCGTCGCGAAAAGAACAAAAGCGGCGACGAAAAGCGCTCGACTCATAAGCGCAGTTTAGCTCTGTTCCTTAAGAAACCAATTCGGAGGACTGCATGCGGCTCCTGCTCGTTTTGATGGCGATTGGATTTACATCGCCCGCGGTCGCGTCGCCTGTTCCTGCAAGCGCCGTCGCAACTTGTGTCGCCGCGGCCGACGACTTCGCCGCGCGCCGCGCGTGCATCGGCCAAGTGAACGCAGCCTGCCAAGACGAAGGCGATGGCGGCGTCACGACAGCCGGCATGATGAGGTGCGCCAACCGCGAGCGCGCGCAATGGGAGGCGCTCGCGGAAACCGCGCTCGTCGCGCTGCGCGCGCAGGAAAGCCCGACCCAAACCATCGCGCGCGAACGAGCGCTCCGCGCGCATGAGACAGCCACGCAGGCGCGATGCGCTTACGAGGCGTCGCAATACGAAGGCGGTTCGTTGGCGATCTATGCCGCGGCGGCCTGCGCAATGGGCCAAGCCGCCGATTTAGCGCTCATGCTTTACGCGCGGACGCTCGAAGACTGATCAACGCTGGCAGCGCGGACACCAAAAGCTCGACCGTCCGCCATGCGTCGCGCGCACGATCACGCCCGTGCAATTTGGCGTGGCGCAGGCCTCGCCTTCCTGGTCATACACACGGAAACGATGCTGAAACCCGCCCCGCGCGCCATCGACTTGCGCGTAATCGCTGAGCGTTGAACCGCCCGCCTCTATCGCTTCTTCGAGCACGGCGCGGATGGCGTGATAGAGTTTTTCCAAACGCTGCGCGGCGATACGGCCCGCTTCCTTGGTCGGGGCGATGCCGGCGCGGTGCAAAGCTTCCACAACATAGATATTGCCGAGGCCCGCGACGACGCGCTGATCAAGCAAAGCCGCTTTGATGCTGGTTTTCTTTCCCGCAAGCGCCTTCTTGAAATACGGCATGTGGAAATGATTGCCGAGCGGCTCTGGCCCCATCGCCTTGAAGAAGGGATGCGCTTCGAGTTCGCTTTCGGCGATCAGATCCATGTAGCCGAAGCGGCGCGGATCGTTGAACTCAAGGCGTGCGCCTTCCTCCATCTCCAACACGACATGCGTGTGCGTCGGATTGGTCGGCTCGGCATAATAGAAATCACCCGGCTGCCTTTTGGCGCCCAGGATCGACCAGCGGCCGGTCATGCCCAAATGCGTGACCCAGACATTGCCGTCGTCCAGATGCGCCAGCAGATATTTCGCGCGCCGTTCCAGCGCATCGACGCGCCGGCCGGAGAGCCGCGCGGCAAACCGCGTCGGAAACGGAAAGCGCAAATCGGCGCGCTTGGTTTGCGCGCGCTTGATCCGCCTCCCCACCAAAGCCGGCGCCAGGCCGCGCCGCACGGTTTCAACTTCGGGCAGCTCAGGCATGCACTTACCTATTCCAGTAGCTGTATGCCCAGACCAATACAGCTGCCGCTCGCTCATCGATCGCCGTGTGACGCTCTCGAAGCCTCGCAACAACAGCCCACGCAGACCCGCTTGCTAGGGTATGCTGGCCCCAGTTCGGTACCGTTGCGTCGAGCTCGCTGAGCAAATCCTCAATTGCCGCACTCAGCAATTGCGCTTGCTCGACACCATGCTCTGGAACGAGACGCGCCGCGTCAGGCTTGGGAAACGGGGAATGACCATCGCCGAGATATGTCGGGATCGCGGCCGATAACGAAACTCGGCCCAACGCGCTCATAAATGCAACTCCTGCGGCGAAAGGTCTAGGTATCTGGCGGAAATCAAACGCGAAAGCATGGATGCCCGATATAGCCCCGCCGCGCCCGCGTCGCTATGGTCCGGGCCATGAATGACACCCCAGCTGGCGAAACCGCCTCTTTCGGCTTCCAGGACGTGCCCCGGGCTGAGAAAGCCTCGAAGGTGCGCGCCGTCTTCTCCTCGGTCGCCAGCAAATACGACGTCATGAACGACGCCATGTCGGGCGGCCTGCATCGGCTCTGGAAGGACGCCGCCGCCGCCAAGCTCAACCCGCAACCGGGCGAACTCATTCTCGATGTCGCCGGCGGCACCGGCGACATCGCGCGGCGGCTGAAGAAGCTCGGCGATGGCGCAGCGAAACGGCGCGGGCTTGAGGCGCCAGAAATTCACGTCATCGACATCAACACCGAGATGCTCGAAGCCGGCCGCATACGGGGCGAGGACGGCCTTTCGTGGCACGAAGGCGATGCCGAAAATCTGCCCGTCGATGATCACGTCGCCGACGCCTACATCATCAGCTTCGGCATCCGGAACTGCACCGATGTTCCGGCCGTGCTGCGCGAAGCTAAACGCGTGTTAAAGCCCGGCGGGCGCTTCTATTGCCTGGAATTCTCGCGGCTCGCCATCGGCGGGCTCGAGCCAGTTTATGATTTCTATTCGTTTAACGCGATCCCGGCGCTGGGGAAATTGCTCGCGAACGACGCCGATTCCTACAGATATCTGGTCGAATCCATCCGCAGGTTTCCGGATCAGGAAACATTTCTGTCTATGATCCGGGAGGCGGGTTTCGCACGCGCGGCCTATCGGAACATGGCCGGCGGCGTCTGCGCGCTGCATTGGGGTTGGTCGGTTTAGTGATTTCGCTGTCGCAGTTTATCGGGCTCCTCATCGTCTTGGGGATCATCGCCGGGGTCGTCTCCGGCGTATTCGGCCACATCTGGCGGCTGCTGCGCGTGGCGAGCACGCTCATTCGCCACGATGTGCTGTTGCCGGCCGAATATTACGATCGCTATTCCACCACGCTGCAAGCCACGCACACCGTGCTCAGCGTATTCGCCAAACGCCGGCGCGGCCGCAGCGTCGGCGAGCGTTTGGCCAAGGCGCTGGAACGTCTGGGCCCAGCCTATGTGAAAGTCGGCCAATTCCTCGCCACCCGCCCCGACATGATCGGCGTCACCGTCGCGCAAGAACTCGGCCGGCTGAAGGATCGCCTGCCGCCCTTCTCGCGCACCGTGGCGCTCGACACGATCAATTCCGAACTCGGCGCCACCGAGGAATTATTTGCCGGCATCTCCGAAGCCATGGCCGCCGCCTCGATCGCGCAAGTGCACCAGGCGATCGTGCCGCGCCAAGGCGTGGTCGCGATCAAGGTGATGCGTCCGCGCATTGAAAAGAAGATGGCCAAGGAGATGGCCGCGCTGCGCTTCCTGGCCTGGTGGATCGAACGCGTCTCGCCGCGCTCGCGCCGGCTTGAACCGATTCAGTTCATCGACACCGTCGCCGCCGCGACGCAGCGCGAATTGGATTTACGCCTGGAAGCCGGCGCCGCCGCCGAATTCCGTGAGGTCGCCGAGAAAGACGGCTACCTCTCCGTTCCGGAGATCGATTGGTCGCGCTCGTCCAAACGCGTGATGACGCTGGAATGGATCGACGGCGTCCCGCTCACGGATACCAAAGGTCTGGATAAGGCCGGCGCCGATCGCGGCGAACTCGCCATCAAGATCACGCGCGGCTTTCTCGCGGCAGCACTCGATTACGGCTTCTTCCACGCCGACATGCACGAGGGAAACCTCATGTATGGCAAGGACGGCAAGCTCTGGATCGTCGATTTCGGCATCATGGGCCGCATCGGCCACAAGGAGCGCCGCTACCTTGCCGAAATCCTCTACGGCTTCCTGAAGCGCGATTATCGCCGCGTCGCCGAGGTCCACCAGGAAGCCGGCTACGTGCCGGAGAAATTCACCGTCGATGAATTCGCCCAGGCGCTGCGCGCCATCGGCGAGCCGATCTTCGGCAAGACGGCGGACTCAATCTCGATGAGCCGCCTCCTTCTGCAGCTGTTCGACGTCACCCATATGTTCGGCATGCATTTGCGACCGGAATTGGTGCTGCTGCAAAAGACCATGGTGCAGGTCGAGGGCGTCGCGCGCGGGCTTGATCCCAAGCACGACATGTGGACCGCCTCGCGCCCGATCGTGGAACGCTGGGTCGAACGCGAGCTTGGCGCCGAAGCCATCGCCAAGCGCGCCATCGATGAAGCCGCGCACGGCCTCGGCGCGCTGCGCCGCCTGCCCCATACGCTGCTCGCGCTCGAAGCCGCCGCGCGCAAAGTTAGCGCCGAAGCGCCACGTACGGAGCTGCACTGGTACAAGATGCCGGCCGTGTGGATCGCCTTCATCGGCGGCGGCTTGCTGGCGCTCGCACTCACCGCCGGCGGCCGCGCGCCCGCGCCGCAACCGGCAGCCGAGCCCGCCCATATTGAGCAACCGGCGCCGGCGCCCGCCGCGACAGCGCCTATCCCACCGGCCGTTGAAGACGCGCAGACCAATGGCGAAGCGCCGGTCGAAACGCCCGCGCCTGAGGAAGAGAAAGCGGCCACGCCGTGAGCAAGCGCGTTCTCCTCATCATCGGCGGCGGCATCGCCGCTTACAAAAGCCTCGAGCTGATCCGGCGCTTGAAGGAACGCGGCCTAGCCGTGCGCGTGGTGATGACGGAGGCGGCGCAGAAATTCGTGACGCCGCTCGCCGCTGGCGCGCTGGTCGGCGAACGCGTGTTCACTGATCTCTTCGATCAGTCGCAAGAGTTTGATGTCGGGCACATTCGGCTGGCGCGCGAAATCGATCTCATCGTCGTGGCGCCGGCCACCGCCGATCTGATGGCGAAGGCCGCCAATGGCCTGGCCAACGATTTGGCCTCCGCCGTGCTGCTCGCGACCGATAAACCTGTGCTGATGGCGCCGGCGATGAACCCGCAAATGTGGGCCAATTCCGCGACGCAGCGCAACGCGGCGACCCTGCAAGCAGACAAAGTGCGCTTCATTGGCCCCAACGCGGGCGAGATGGCCGAACGCGGCGAACGCGGCATCGGCCGCATGGCCGAGCCTGAGGAAATTCGCGACGCGGTATTGGCGGCGCTGAGCGACGGCCCGCTCAAAGGCAAACGCGCGCTGGTAACCGCCGGCCCCACCGTCGAGGCCATCGACCCGGTCCGCTTCCTCTCCAACCGCTCCAGCGGCAAGCAAGGCTACGCGATCGCCGCTGCGTTGGCCGAATTAGGCGCCGAGGTGACGCTCGTCTCCGGCCCCACCGCGCTCGCCGCGCCGCATGGCGTGAAGCGCGTGAACGTGGAAAGCGCGCGCGACATGCTGGCCGCGAGCCAGAGCGCTCTGCCCGCCGATGTGGCGGTCATGGTCGCCGCCGTCGCCGATTGGCGCCCCGCCAAAACCGCCGCCACGAAGATCAAGAAAGACAAGGCTGGCGCCGCCGACATCGCGCTCACCGAAAACCCAGATATCCTGGCGACACTTTCGAAGCCCGGAAAAAAGCGCCCCAAACTGGTGATCGGCTTCGCCGCCGAGACCAACGACATCGAAGCCCACGCCCGCGCCAAGATCGCCAAGAAAGGCTGCGATTGGATCGTCGCCAACGATGTCTCGGGCGACGTGATGGGCGGTGATGACAACACAATCATGCTCATCACAAAGGGCCGCGCCGAAACTTGGACCCGTATGCCGAAAGGCGCGGTGGCGAGGAAATTGGCTGCGGAGATCGCCCAAGCGCTCACGACAAAGGCGCGCCGGAAATAGAGATCGCCGGCCTATATCGCCCAGCCTGAGCGGTAACGTCGCAGGCTGCCTTGCGAAAACGCAACGCTTCGGGGCTTGAGCCTCGCGTACGGGGCGCTATGTAAGCAGCCCCACTCAATCCTTCCCGAAACCAGCGCCGCGTGCGCACGCGCGCGCTCCAGGACGATGAATGAGCATCCCGAACCACAACGAACGCCGTGACGCCGCCCTCGCCGCCAAGAAGGCGATGCTGGAAAAGTTCAAGACCAAGCCAACGATCGATCCGGAAGTCGCCGCCCAGCGCGCCGCCGAAGCCAAGGCCCGCGAGGAAAAGCGCATCGCCGCAGAGCAAAAGCGCCGCGAGCGCGTCGAGCTGGAAAAGCTTGAGCGCAAAGTCGCCGCTGAAGAAAAGATCCGTGCCGAAGCTGAAGCCGCCCGCCTCGCCGCCGAGGAAGCCGAGCGCAAACGTTTGGCCGACATCGAAGCCGCCGAAATCCTCGCCTTCGAACAAAAAGCCCGCCGCGATCTCAAATACGCCGCGCGCAAGGCCCGCCAGGCCGGCAAGCGGTAAGACTCGCCTGGTCGGCGCACAGAGACGGCGCTAAGTTCGGCCGATGTTCATTTCGAGACGCACATTCGCAATAGGGGCGGTGACGCTGGGCGCGTGCGCGACTCAAACAATGGGGCCGCCCATGTATGGTGTGATTGGCAAGATGCGCGCGCAGCCCGGCCAACGCGATGCGCTGGTCGCGATCCTGCTGGAGGGCGTCGATTCCATGCCCGGCTGCCGGAGTTATGTGATCGCCCACGACCCCACGGATGCGGATGCCGTCTGGATCACGGAAGCCTGGGACAACGCCGAAAGCCACCGTGCTTCACTGCAATTGCCTCAAGTTCAGGCCGCGATCGCGCGGGCGCGGCCGATCATTGCTGGCTTCGGCGAACGGTTTGAGACCATCCCGATTGGCGGCCATGGCCTCGCCAGCAGCTAGATTTGCCGCGCTTGCAGAATCGAAGCAGGCCAAGGCCATGAGCAAAGTCACGATCCAGGTCGCGCCGCTGGCGCATTTCGAAGGCTTGCAGCTGCCGACGTATGAGACGGCGCTATCCGCCGGCATGGATTTGCGCGCCGCAATTGCCGAGGACGCGCCGATTGTGGTGGCGCCCGGTGAACGCGTGCTCGCACCCACCGGCCTCACCATCGCGCTCCCCGCAGGCTACGAAGCGCAAGTGCGGCCGCGCTCTGGCCTCGCGCTGAAGCATGGAATCACCTGCCTCAATACGCCCGGCACGATCGACGCGGATTATCGCGGCGAGGTGAAAGTCATCCTGATCAATCTCGGCCAGGAGCCGTTCACGATCACGCGCGGCGAGCGCATCGCGCAAATGGTGATCGCGCCCGTGACCCAAGGCGCGTGGGATGTCGTGGCAACACTGTCGGAAACCGCACGCGGCGCCGGCGGTTTCGGCTCGACCGGACGCGGCTAGCGCGAACGCAGGCCGATAAAGCTGCGCCGGCGGCGTTTGCGCGGCGGCTCTTCCTCCACAATCTCATCATTGGCCGGACGATCGTTGGCGGCGCGTTCAATCGCCTCGCGATCCTGGCTGGCGAGCCGCACCTCGCTTGCGTCCGCGCGCGCCGCTTCGATCGCGCGCCGGAACGCGACTGGATCGGCCATCGGCGGAAACACGATCACGGCGTCGCCAGTGCCGGTGACGACCACGCGGCCATAGCCAAACAAACGCTGGATGATGCTCTGATCGAGCGAAACGCCTTCGACGCTCTCCACGGCAAGCTCTTGCGTGCGCCGATTGAGCCAGCCGCGCTTCAGGATCACACGCCGATTGGTCACGGCGAAATCCGTCGTCTTCATGATGATCGCCGCGCGCGCGAAAATAATGATCCCGACAATCACGATGCCGAGCAGGATCAAGGCCGCCCAGGCGCCGAACCAGAATATCCACGGCCATTGGCCGCGTTGGAGGATGGTTTCACCGGGGGCGAGGCTTTCGTCGATGTATCGCATGGAAAGCGAACGCGCCCCCGTTTCGCGTGTTCCCGCCGCTCGACGCCCTCGCCCTCGGGCGTATAGGTTCCGATAATGCTGAGCCCCGAAGAACGCGAGCGCTATGCGCGCCACATCCTGCTGAAGGAGGTCGGCGGGCCGGGGCAACAACGCTTAAAAGCCGCAACGGTGGCCATGGTCGGCGTCGGCGGCCTGGGCGCGCCGGCCGCGCTCTATCTGGCCGCCGCTGGCGTGGGCCGCTTGCGCCTGATCGATGACGACAACGTCGCGCTCTCCAATCTGCAGCGGCAGATATTATTCGGCGTCGCCGATGTCGGCGCGCCAAAAGTCGCACGCGCCGCCGCCGCGTTGCACGACCTGAACCCGCACGTCGAAATCGAACAGCGCATCACGCGCCTCAGCGAGGCGAACGCCGCTGACATCTTGCGCGGCGCCGATCTGGTGCTGGACGGCACGGACGATTTCACCACCCGCTTCGCCGTCAATCAGGCCTGCCACGATCTTGGGATCACGCTCGTATCAGGCGCCGTGGGCCGCTGGGACGGGCAAGTGGCCACGTTCAAATCCGGCCACACCAAAGCCGCCCCGCAAGCGCGGCGTCTGCCCTGCTATCGCTGCTTCGTGCCCGAGACGCCGCCAAACGTGGAAACCTGCGCCGCCGTCGGCATCGTTGGCGCGCTGACCGGCGTGATCGGTTCGCTGATGGCGTTGGAAGCCATCAAGGAGATCGCCGACGCAGGCGAAAGCCTTGCCGGCCGCGTGCTGATTTTCGACGGCGTCTCCGCGCATGCGCGCACGGTCGCATTGAAGGCCGATCCACATTGCGCAACATGCGGCCATGGATGAGATCGTCTGGAAAGAGCGCCTGATCGCGGCGGCGCGGCGCGACTTCGAAACGCGTGCGCGCTTGGCGCGAAGCGGCGAACTCTTCCAAGGCTATCATCCAGAAATGGAAGCCGTGCACGCGGAGAACGCGGCGCTGCTGGCGCAAGCCTTCGATGCAATCGGCTGGCCGGGCCGCGACAAGATCGATGATGAAGGCGCGGCCGCCGCCTTCATCATTCTGCAGCACGCGATCGGTCATCCGCACTTGCAAAGGCGCGGCCTCGCCATGATGCTCGACGCCATTCCGCACGGCCACGCCAACGCGCTCGACGCGGCTTACCTCGCCGACCGTATCGCCACCTTCGAAGGCCGCGCGCAAACCTTTGCCACCCAATTCGATTGGGACGCGAACGGCCAGCTCTCGCCCAGCCCCACGCACGATCTCGACACGCTCGACGAACGCCGCGCCAGTGTGGGCTTGCCGCCGATCGCCGATGCGATCGCGGAAATGCGCGCGCGCGCCGCGTCCCAAGGCGATGTCGCACCCGCGGATTTGGCGCAACGCCGGGCCGATTTCGAGGCGTGGGCGCACCGCGTCGGCTGGCGCGCTTGACCTTGCACCTCTAAACCGCACTCTGAAGGCTTGAGGGAGGGCGGCGCATGAAATGGTTTTTCGGCGGGCTTTTGGCGCTGATTGGTTTGGCCGCGTTGGTTCTTGCCGGCGGCTATTTCGTGTTCAAGCGCGACGACGTGCCCTACGCGACGCTTGAAGCGCGCTACGAAAGTGCGGCCTCGCGCTACGTCGATCTGCCCGGCGGCATCCACATGCACTATCGCGACGAAGGCAATCCGACGGGGCCGACATTGCTGCTCATTCACGGCTTTTCCGCCTCGCTGCACACCTGGGAGCCATGGGTGCGGCGCCTCGGCGACGAATACCGCATCATCTCGCTCGATCTGCCCGGTCACGGCCTCACGCGCGCGCCCGCGGGATATCAGCCCAGCATCGAAGCGTTCCGCGACGCCGTGCACGAATTCGCGCGCGCGCAAAATCTGCAACGCTTCGCCATCGCCGGCTCGTCCATGGGCGGCGGCGTCGCATGGGAATACGCCCTCGCTTTTCCCGAAGAGACCCAAGCACTGATCCTTGTCGGCAGCGCCGGCTGGCCCGACACCGCCGCGGAAGCGGAAGGCGATCCGGCCATCTTCAAAGTGCTGCGCAATCCAGTGCTCGGCCCATTGCTGCGCGACCTCGACAATTCGCGCCTCGCGCGACAAGGCCTTGAAGCGTCCTTCTATGACGCCAGCCTCGTCGATGACGCGATGGTGGATCGCTATGTGCAATTGGCGCGCGCGCCCGGCCATCGCGACATTCTGCTCGGCATCATGCTGGGCTCGGCCGAGCGCAATTACGCGACACCGGAGCGGCTCGCCGCGCTCAACATGCCCGTGCTGATCCTGCATGGCGATACGGATCGCCTGGTGCCGCCCGCGCACGGCCAGCAATTCCACGACGCCATCCCCGGCTCGCAGCTGATCGTGTTCGAGAACACCGGCCACATTCCGCAAGAAGAGCGCGCCGACGAGTCCGCTACGGCCGTGCGCGAATTTCTCTACGCCGCCCACGAACCGCCGGCGCTCGCCAACGTGCAGTGACGTGTCGCCAAATCTTCGCATGCCGGGACTAGGAACGCGGCCATGTTGATCGAACGCCGTTCGCTGCTCGCCGCCGCCTCGCTCACGGCCGCCATGCCGCGCCCGGCCTGGGCGCAATCGCTTGCGCACGGCGTGTTCACGCATGGAATCGCCTCAGGCGATCCGCTCGCCGACGGCGTCGTGCTTTGGACGCGCTTCGTCGGCGGCGACGGCCACGTCGCGTGGGAGGTCGCCGAGGACGAAGCCTTCACCAACGTGGCCCAACGCGGCGCCGCGCGCGCATCGTTCGCCAGCGATTATTGCGTGAAGGTCGATGTGCGCGGGCTGCGGCCCGGGCGCTCCTATTTCTATCGCTTCCTCTCCGGCGCCGGCCCGTCGTTCACCGGCAAAACCAAAACCGCGCCCGCGACCGGCGGCGAAAGCCTCACGATCGCGGTGTTCTCGTGCGCGAATCTTCCATTCGGCTATTTCCACGCCTACGGCCACGCCGCCTTGCGCGACGACATCGACCTCGTGCTGCATACTGGCGACTACATCTATGAAATCCAGCGCGGCTCGTATCCGAGCGCCGCCGAAGCCATCCCCGGCCGCGTCATCGATCCCGCCAACGAGACGGTTTCACTCTCCGATTATTATCAGCGCTACGCCAGCTATCACACCGATGCCGATCTCCTCGAACTGCGCCGCGTCAAGCCGATGTGCGTGGTGTGGGACGATCACGAGATCGCCAACGACGCCTGGCGCGAAGGCGCCGGCGCGCACTACACGCCCGCCGAAGGACCATACACGGATCGCATCGCCGCCGCCTCCAAAGCCTATTTCGATTGGATGCCGATCCGCGCGCCAGAACCGCGCGTGCGGCTCTATCGCAGTTTCGATTGGGGCGATCTCGCCCGCATCGTGTTGCTCGACACGCGCTACATCGGGCGCGATCGCCAGATCGATTATCGCACGACATTGGCGCCGCAATTGGCGCAAGGCGGCGCCGATGCGGCCACGCTCGTCGCCGAATTCCGCCGCGCCATTCTCGACGATCCAAACCGCACCATGATGGGGCCGGTGCAGGAGCAATGGTTCGCGCGCACGCTGGCGGAATCCAAACAACGCGGCCAGCCCTGGCAATTGGTCACACAGCAATTGGTCGTCGGCGACCAGATCGCGCCGCAAGGCCTGACCAATCTGCTGCCCCAAGGCGTATCGCCCGGCTCGCGCGCCTGGTTCGCATCCGGCGAGCAAATGAGCGCGCTAGGCCTGCCTTGGAATCTCGACGCCTGGGCCGGCTATCCCGCCGCCCGCGCGCGTTTCCTCGAAGCCTGCGCCGCGAACGCCAACAACGCCGTCATTGTCGGCGGCGATAGCCACAATTGCTGGGTCAATAATCTCGCCGCCATCAGCGGCGGGCGTCTCGCGGCGATCGAGCTTGCCGGCGGCAGCGTCGCCTCGCCCGGTTTCGAGCGTTCGCTCACCAACGCCCAACCCGGCGAACGCGAACGCATGATGCACTCAAGCAATCCGCACATGGCGTTCTGCGATCTGACCAATCGCGGCTACGCGACACTCAAATTCACGCGTGCGACCTGCGAGGCCGAATGGATTGCCTTCGACAACGTTCGCGTACCGCAAGCGCCGGCTCCGATCATCACCCGCTTCGCCAGCGCCGCCAGCATAGGCGCCGGCCCAGGCGCGTGGGCGCTTTAAGCCAAACGCTGACGCGCCCACGCGAAGAATGAGGATCGATAGCGACGCGGCGTCAGACGCGCCGCCAGATTCAACGCTTCGGCCGTGATCCAAACCCCAAGCCCGAAATCGTGCGCGCCGCGTGCAAAGCGCGCAAAACGCTCTCGACTAAACTGGCGTCGCCGCGCGATCGAGCGGCGCTTCGGATCGCGCGCGCCCAATGATAGATCATCGATGCTGGATTGGCCCAGCACATCGGCGCGCACCGGCGGCGGCGCCACGCCATACGTGTCCAAATTCCAAACCCAGACGCGGCGCAGGTCGTGATCGATCGGCAATTTGCGCGGCCGCCGCTCGAGAAAACGCCGCGCGCCGGATGCGCTGATAAGATAAGCGCCCGTGCTCACCGGCACGTGCGTGTAGCGCACCAGATCGGCGCCGCCGAGCGGCGCGATCGCGCGCACGACGCGCTTTGTCGGGTAGGAGAGCCGCACGATGTCCCATTCAGCCGGCAGCGCCTCTACAAGCACGGCGAGCACGCGCGCGAAATCCGCCGGCAAGCCCACATCATCCTCAAGCACCAACGCGCAGCCATGCCCTTCCGCCAGGACCCGTCGCATGATGGCAAGGTGGCTGGCGTAACAGCCGATCTCGCCTGCCGTGAGCGGCGTTCGCGGCGGGAAATAGTCCAAAAGCGCCAGCGGCAACGCATCGCCGCGCAGCGCGGCGAAACGCTCATACGCCAAACCCAATCGGCGCAATTGTTCGTGCATATGCGCCAAACGCGCGGCGTCGCGATCAAGATTAATGACAAAGATCGGCGGCTGCATCGCCCCATCTTGCGCCGGCCACGTCGCCGCTTTGATCCCACATTCGCGGGATAGCCAGCGGCGCGCGGCTCCGCCGCGCTCCCATTTTCAAGCGCCGTGTGTGGGATAGACCACGCGCTAATCCTACGGCGTCATTTTTAAAAACACCGCGACGCCAAGCGCTTGCAAAAAACTTCGCGCGAATAATCCGACCGCTTCACAACGGCCGCATACTACGCCGCATGAAACAGAACCCCCGCCCCATCGTCAGCAAAATAGAAATCGAGGCCCTCGCGGCCGCGATGATCTATGGGCTGGCGTGCCTGGTGGGGTTGCTGTTGCGTCTCGGCAAACCGCGCAAGACGCGCCGGCTCGAAAAACTGCTGCGCCACGCCGAACGTCAAGTCGAATGCACCATCTTCCAGCAAGCCATCCAAGAGATGGGCCTGGTCTCGCGCACGGCGCCGATGCTCAGCGGTCGCGCTGGCTTCCGCAAACAGCGTTCGAACGCCCGCGTGATCGTGAAATGCAGCCGTGTGCGCCTGCGCAACGCTTCGCCGTTCGAACGCTGCATGCGCCTGATCGCCGCGATGTTCGATCCGGCGAAATACGTCCAACGCGTCAAGCGCCGTCTGCGTCACGGCTATATCGACACGCGCCTCATCGCCTACGCGCCGCCGTCGCGCACCTTCATCACGCACGCGCTCGCGCCCATGCCGGCCGTCGCGGACTCGTCCTAACCTCATCGGACCGCCGGCTTGCAGCCGGCATCTATCAGCTGCACAACCGCGCGGAGCCCAAGCTCCACGCGGCCAAACGTGCTGCGCGCAATATGGACCGCCGGCGCCCCCGCCGGCGCGGTGTTTCAACTGCCACGATCTTCGACTGTCGAAGGCGGCGCATGGCGTCAGTGCGGGAAGCGGTAAGGCGTCATGAACCTTCGCGCTTGCCCGGCGCACAGCACTCCGCCAGCATCATCGCCATGAGCACT
The DNA here is from genome assembly GCA_017303355.1 of Caulobacterales bacterium. Taxonomy (GTDB): domain Bacteria; phylum Pseudomonadota; class Alphaproteobacteria; order Caulobacterales; family Aquidulcibacteraceae; genus Vitreimonas. The sequence continues at coordinate 112,858 of JAFLCU010000011.1, forward strand.
GATTGGCTGCACGGCGCCGTTATTTACCAAATCTACCCGCGCTCGTTCCGGGATTCGAACGGCGATGGCGTGGGCGACCTCAAAGGCGTGATCGAAAAACTCGACTATATCGCCGCCCTCGGCTGCGACGCGATCTGGCTCTCGCCGTTCTTCACTTCGCCGATGAAGGATTACGGTTACGATGTCAGCGATTATCGCGGCGTCGACCCGATGTTCGGCACACTCGACGACGCCGACGCACTGATCAAGCGCGCACACGAACTCGGCCTCAAAGTGATCATCGATCAGGTGTGGTCGCATTCGTCCGATCAGCACGCCTGGTTCACCGAAAGCCGCGCCAGCCGCGATAATCCAAAGGCCGATTGGTATGTGTGGGCCGATGCGAAGCCCGACGGCTCGCCGCCCAACAATTGGCAAGCGATGTTCGGCGGCGGCGCCTGGACCTGGGATTCCCGCCGCCGGCAATATTATCTGCACAATTTCCTGATCGAACAGCCCGACCTCAATGTGCGCAATCCCGATGTGCAGGATGCGCTGCTCGACGTGGCGCGCTTCTGGCTCGAGCGCGGCATCGATGGCTTCCGCTTGGACGTGGTGAATTTCTTCATTCAGGATGCGCTGCTGCGCGACAATCCCGCGCTCGATCTGAAACGCCCGCCAGCGCGGCCGCATCAATTCCAGCGCCATCTCTATGATCGCACGCAGCCGGAAACGTTGCACTTTCTCGCGCGTCTGCGCGGATTGCTCGATGAATACGGCGCGATGGCCGTTGGCGAAATCGAGGATGAAGAGCCGCTCAAGGTGCAGCGCGACTACACCGATGGCGCCGAACGCCTGCACACCGCCTATTCCTTCTTCTTGTTGCGCACGCGCGTGATGACGCCGGGAGCGATCAAGGACGCGATGGCGCAATGGGAAGGCGCGCGCGGCTGGCCGTCGTGGAGTTTTTCCAATCACGACGTGGTGCGCTTCCCCACGCGCCTCGCCGACAACGATCCGCGGCGCGCCAAGCTGATGATGGCGCTCTTGCTCGCCTTGCGCGGTACGGCCTTTCTCTATCAAGGCGATGAGCTTGGCCTGCCGCATGGCGACGTGCCGTACGAACGCTTGCGCGATCCCGAGGCGATCGCCTTCTGGCCATCGGGCATTGGCCGCGACGGCGCGCGCACGCCGATGCCGTGGAAGCAGAACGGCGTGATGGCCGGCTTCACGCGCGCGAAAGACGCGTGGCTGCCGCTCGACCCGCGCCATCGCGCGCTCGCCGTCGATGCGCAGCAGGGCGTCCCGGACTCGATGCTGGAATTCACGCGCGCCATGATCGCGCTACGGCGCGCGAGCCCGGCATTGGGCGACGGCGAGTTCGTCGCCCTCGACGCGCCCGAGCCGGTGCTGGCGTTCGAGCGGCGCGGCGACGGCGAGCGGCTGCTCTGCCTCTTCAACCTCGGCCCCGACCCCGTCGTCCGCCCGCTGCCCGAGGGCGTGCTGAAATTCAGCATCGGCGACGCCGAGCTGCGCACCGGGGCGGCGGCGCTCGGCGGGCATTCCGCCCTTTTCGTCGCCATTTGAGGGGCATGCGCTAGCCAAGGCGACCCGTTACACTATAACGTCTCGCGCAATGCAGCCCCGGCGAAGCCAGCCCCGTCCGTTCCGCGCCCCCAAGGCGCTGGCGGCGTTGCTTGCCCTGGTCGCGCTCGCGATCCAAGCGCTGGCGGTCCAGACCCACGTGCACGCCTACGCGCCAGTCGCGGCCGCCGGCCTCGCCCAGGACGCCGCGCCACACGACGCACACCTGACCGCCACGCACGAGCAGAGCGTCTGCTTCGTCTGCCAGGCGCTCGCCGCATCCGGCGGCGCGCTGATCACGCCGAACACCGCGCCGCTCGGCGCGCACGCGGCGCCCATTCAAACCACGCGCGTTGCGTTGCCGGCGCCACCCCGCGCGCTGACGCATTCATGGCGAAGCCGCGCACCGCCCGTTTCACTCTGAGCCGATCCTTCAACGCGCCCGCCTCACGCGAGCGCATGGCCGCGCATATGCGCGCACTCCCACGCTTAGAGTTTTCAATGACCCACACCATCGTTCGCGGCCTCGTCGCCCTCAGCGTTCTCTTGCCTGCCGCCGCCCTCGCCCAGGAATCCGACGAAGCGGAAATCGTCGTCACCGCACCACTCGAAGGCTCGCGCATCGAGAGTCTTCAGGGCGCGGAAGTGCTCAACCGCGACGACATCTTAGCCCAGCTGAACGGCGGACTGGGCGATACGCTCGACGCGACGCCCGGCATCTCCACCACCTTCTTCGGCGCTGGCGCGAGCCGCCCAATCATTCGCGGCCTCGGCGAGGATCGCGTCCGCGTGCTGCAAAATGGCATCGGCGCCATCGACGCCTCAACCGCATCGCCGGACCACGCCGTCACCTCCGACGGTCTCGACGCCGAGCGCATCGAGGTCCTGCGCGGTTCGGCGGCGCTCGCCTATGGCGGCAATGCGATCGGCGGCGTCGTCAACGTGATCGATCAAAGCATCCCGACACGCACGATCGATGGCGCCGAAGGCGATCTGCTCGCGGCCTATTCGAGCATCGATAGCGGCCTGCAGGGCGCGCCGAATGTCGGCTTCGGCGCGGGCGATTTTTCCGTTCGCGTGAGCGCCTCCACACGCGAGACCGATCCGTACGAGACGCCGGTTGGCGAGGCGCTCAATCAGTGGACGTCGTTGCGCACCTTTGGCGCCGGCGCTTCGCTGGTGCGCGATTGGGGCTTCGCCGGCGTCGCGATCAAGACGACTCAAGACGAATACGGCTTGCTGCCGGAAGATCCGCCCGAGCCTGGCGGCCATATCGAGCTTGAACAGACACGCATCGAGACGCGCGGCGATTTCCGGATCGATATCGGCCCGTTCGATCGCCTGGATTATGGCCTGCAGCATTCGGACTACGAGCACACCGAGTTCGAAGGCGATGGCGCAGCGGGCACGGTGTTCACGAGCGAAGGCTTCGAAGGGCGCCTTGAAGCCCACCATGGCGGCGACCAAATAGACGGGGCGATCGGCCTGCAATTCAGCGATGTCGATTTCGCCGCCGAGGGCGATGAAGCCTTCATCACCGCCACCAGCACGCAAGACATCGGCTTCTTCGCCGTCGAACGTTACGACGTTGGCGCATGGGGCCTCGAAGGCGGCGTACGCCTCGAACGGCGCGAGATCGACAATGAGAGCTTCGGCGCGCGCGCGTTCGACAATGTGAGCGCTTCGGCCGGCGTGTTCATGCGCCCCGCACAGAACTGGTTCTTGGGCGTGACCTTGGCCCGCACGGAACGCGCACCGACGGCGATTGAACTTTTCTCAGACGGCCCGCACTTAGCCACCGCCAATTACGAAGTCGGCGATCCGGGCCTCGGTCAAGAAACCGCGCTATCGATCGAGGGTTCACTGAGATACGACAGCGGCCCGCTGCGCTTTGAGCTGAACCTCTATCACATCGACTTTGAGGACTACGTCGCGCTCGTCGAACGCGGCGACGTGTTCTGGCTCGATGAAGTTAGCGACACCAGCGGCTTTGCGCCGGACGCCTCGGATCCCGGCATTCCCGGCACGGCGGACGTGCTTCCCGTGTTTGCATTCACGCAACAGGACGCGACCTTCACCGGCGGTGAAGCCTTTGTCGTGGCGCGCTTGTTTGAAGCGAACGGCGTCACCTATTCGGCCGACGCCGCTTACGATCTCGTACGCGCCGAGTTCGACGGCGGCGGCCACCCGCCGCGCATTCCGCCAAGCGCGCTCACGCTGGGCGTGGCAGCCGAGAGCGAGCATTGGACGGGACGCCTGGAGATGGTCGACACCGCGCGGCAGAACCGCCTCGCCACGTTCGAAACGCCAACCGACGGCTACAGCTTCATCAATGCCGGCCTCACCTTCCGACCAGCGGGCGCGCCAAGTTCGTGGTCGCTGCGTCTCGATGCGCGCAATCTGACCGATGAAGAAGGCCGCGTGCACAGCTCGTTCCTGAAGGATGAGATCGCGCTGCCCGGACGCAATTTCCGCTTCACGGTGCTGACGAGCTTCTAAGCGGCGCCGATCTTGTGCGCCGACAGGCGCTCATAGATCGGCAAAGCTTGCTCCAGCACCGCGACGAGTTCCAGCGGCAGTGTGGGCAATGGGCCAGGCGGATCGGCAAATCCGGTGGACTGCCAGACCGCATCATACCAATGCGGCGCCCACACGCCGTCCTCGGCGCGCGGCCCCGGCGCCCAGTGCAGCATGGCGGCGTCGAATGGGATGCCAAGCGCGGCGCACAGCGCCATCAATACGCCACGCGGGTCACGCAGGATATCGTCACTATCGACAACGACTGGCGCATGGCCCGCGCGTTGCGCCGCTTGATCGAACAACTCCGCCTGTTGCGCGAAGCCAATCGCTTCGAGGCTGACCTCATCCATCTTGCGTGCGTAAGACGCCAGCACGCGCGCGGGGTGGCGGACCAAGAACGCGTTCGTCACATACGCCATCCAATCGCGTGGGACATCGGCGATCATATGATGCGTCATATGCTTCTGATAGACGATCGGCGTCGCCGGGGCGCCCGCCGCCATTTCCGTGGCGATGGCGTATGGGTCGGTGGGGTGCGCGGCGATGATTTCATCGCGCATTGGGTGATCCAGCCCCGTTATCGCCAAATAAGCCGCGTAGAATGGCTCATCGATACAGCTCGTATCGGCGCGGGCGCCAAAGCTGCGCATCATCGCTGTTGAGAGATTGCGCGGCCCGGACCACATCGCGATCCGCACGACGGGATTTCTGCCCCCGCTCATGCGATCGGCGTGAGGTTGCGCTGGATGAGCCCGGCATAAAGATCGCGAATGCGCTGCGTCACCTGGCCGTTCAAGTGCGCGATCGCGCGCCCATCGACACTCACGACCGGGCTCACGCCCGCGAATGTGCCGGTGATGAAGCATTCATCGGCGGAATAGACATCGAACAGCGAGAAGCGTTTCTCGCGCGCGGGAATGCCCGCTTCGGCGCAAACGCGCAGAATGTTGCCGCGCGTGATGCCGCCGAGGCAATATTCCGGCGGCGAGGTCCACACCTCGCCATCGCGCACGATGAAGAAATGCGTTGAGTTGCAGGTCGCGACGAAGCCGGCGGGATCGAGCATAAGCGCTTCATCGGCGCCGGCTTTGTCAGCTTGAATGCAGGCCAAGATGCAGTTCAGCTTCGAGTGCGAATTGAGCTTTTGATCTTGTTCGGCGGGACCAGTACGTCGCACATGCACGGTGAAGAGCTTTTGTCCGCGCGCGATCACTTGCGGCACGGGAGATTTGTATTCAGGGATGATGACGATGGTGGCCGAGGTCACGGTGAAGCGCGGCGCCTGATACGGCGTTTTCTTTATCCCGCGCGTCACCATGAGGCGAATATGCACGCCGTCGCGCATGTTGTTGGCCTTCAGGCAATCGAACAGGCGCTGCTTCAATTCGTCTGGCGTGAGCCCTACATCCATGTCGATGGTCTTGGCGCCCGCATAGAGCCGTTTCAGATGCTCCGGCAGGAACGCCACGCCGCCATCCTTGACCCGCAACCCTTCCCACACGCCGTCGCCGAGCAAGTATCCGGAATCGAAAACAGAGACGACAGCCTCGTCGCGCCGCCTGAGCGCGCCGTTGACGGAGATCAGGACATCGGCGTTACGCGGATCGTCGAGATAGTCGTGAACGCCTTGGTGCTCTGTATTCATGCGCAAGGCGTAACATCGCCGCCGCGCCGGCGTCTATGGCGTGTCGAAGCGCAGGCCAAACTCCACGACCGCCGGATCGGTGGTGCGGATGTTCGGATCGTTCGACATGAATTCGCGATCACCCATGACGTCGACGCCCGGTTCGCGGCGCGGTTCAAACCGCATGCGGACACTGCAGCCCGGCGTTTGCGAGAACACGCCCAGATTCCAATCCGAAACCCAGCCGCCATAATCCCAGCCGAAACCCCAGAGCTTGAACGTCATCACATTCGCCCGCTCAACTTCACCCATGGCGGACCCGATCGTCATGCCCTCCGGCCCGCGCCAAGTCGTGCCGGCCGTATTCACGCTTGTTGAAGCGATGGCGGTGTGCGCCTCGTTCCACACGACCTCGAACCGGCGTGTTGGATCGTCGGCAAATATGATTGTCGCTTCATAGCTCTCGCCTTCGGCGCCCGGCACAGTCTGCGTCGTGACATTCGCCGCGCCGAAGCGTTCTGAAAGCGTGCTTGGCGTAAGCCCCGCGAACGCCGCGCACGTCATGTCGGTCGCCGCGATCTCGGGCGAGGCGGGTTGCGCCGGCGGTTCACGCTCACCACATGCGGCGAGCGCCAGCAGCAACGACGCAATCGCCGCACGGCGCAGCATCAGAGCATCGCCGGAATGACGCGGTCCGGCGGTTTGTGGCCGTCGGCGAAGGTCTTGATGTTGATGATGACCTTCTCGCCCATATCGATGCGGCCTTCGATCGTGCCAGAACCCATGTGTGGTAACAGCACGACGTTCGTCAGTTTCTTGAGCTTGGGATTGATCGCGGGCTCGTGCTCGAACACGTCGAGGCCAGCGCCGGCGAGTTCGCCCTTCTCCAGCATGCGCGCCAGCGCGCCTTCGTCGATCACCTCGCCGCGCGCGGTGTTGACGATGTAAGCGTGCGGCTTCAGCAGCGCGAGACGGCGCGCGGAAAGCAGATGGTACGTCGCCGGCGTGTGCGGGCAATTCACCGACACGATATCCATCCGCGACAGCATCTGATCGAGGCTATCCCAATAGGTCGCCTCAAGCTCTTGCTCGATATGCGCGGCGACGCGGCGGCGATTGTGATAATGGATCTGCAGGCCGAACGCCTTGGCGCGGCGCGCGACAGCCTGGCCGATGCGGCCCATACCGATGATGCCGAGGCGCTTGCCCCAGATGCGGCGGCCCATCATCCAGGTCGGCGACCAGCCATGAAACTCGTCGCGCTCGACGATCTTCACGCCCTCCACCATGCGGCGCGGCACGGCAAGGATCAGCGCCATCGTCATGTCGGCGGTGTCTTCCGTCAGAACGCCTGGCGTGTTGGTGACGGTGATGCCGCGCTGCACGGCGGTGGCGACGTCGATATTATCTACGCCCGCGCCGAACTGGGCGATCAGGCGTAGCTGATCGCCAGCGCGCGAAAGCACCCGCCCATCGATGCGATCGGTCACGGTTGGCACCAGCACGTCGGCGCGCGCGACGGCTGAGGCGAGTTCCTCGGCGGTGAAGGGTTTGTCCTCGACGTTCAGCTCAGCGTCGAACAATTCGCGCAGGCGCGTCTCCACGGCATCGGGGAGGCGGCGGGTGACGACGACTTTGAGCTTCTTGCCGGACATTCAGCTTCCATAAACCACGCCGCGCGCGGCTCCAAGGCAAGCCGCTACGTTAAACCTGCTTTCACGCGGAGGCTGCATCATCCCCAGCCTTCCCTCCCGACAACGAGGCGGGATCTGCATCAGGTTGGGTGTCATGCGTCGTGGGTTTATGGCCGCGCTTGCAGGAGCGGCCGCTTTCATGTCCCTAAGCGCCGCCTCGGCGGACCAGGCCCCCGCCATTGGGCCAGATTCCAACCTGCCCGTGCCGCGTTTCGTTAGCCTGAAGACCGAGGGCGCCAATGGCCGCCGCGGGCCCGGCCTCGAGCATCGCGTGGATTGGATTTACGAACGCGCTGGGCTGCCGCTGCAAGTGACGGCCGAAAGCGGCCCGTGGCGCCGCGTGGTCGATCCCGACGGCGACCAATCCTGGATTCACGCTCAAAATCTGGAACCGCGCCGCACCGCCTATGTGACACGTGTGATCGCACTCCGCCGTCACGCCAATGAGGGGTCCCAAGTGCTGGCGCACCTCTCGCCAGGCGTGGTCGCGGGCTTTACCGGCTGCGACGGCGAATGGCGCCGCGTGACCATCGCCGGACGGCTCGGCTGGGTCGAGGCGGACGCCCTCTGGGGCGCCGATTGCGCCGGGATCGGCTAAGGCCAGCCGCCCCGGCTCATCGCGCTTGCCTTGCCCCTCAGCGCCCCGGCCTGTAAGCCGGGCGGGAATTTCCCTCCCACAGCGCAGAGACTTAGCATGGCGTCCGAGCCCAGCCGGCCCTCCTCATTCAGCTATGAAGACCTGATCCGCTCCGGCGAAGGCCTCCTGCACGGCCCGGGCAACGCGCAATTGCCTTTGCCGCCGATGCTGATGTTCGACCGCATCACGAGCGTCACCGCCGAGGGCGGCGATCACGGCAAGGGCAGAATGATTGCCGAGTTCGACATCAATCCGGAACGCTGGTTTTTCGAGTGCCACTTCCGCGGCGACCCTGTCATGCCGGGCTGCCTCGGCCTCGACGCCATGTGGCAGCTCACCGGCTTCTTCATGGCATGGGCGGGTTCGCCCGGCCGTGGCCGCGCTCTCGGCGTCGGTGAATTGGAATTCCGCGGCCAGATCACGCCGAAGACCAAGCTCGTCACCTACGAAATCCATCCCAAACGCGTCATCCAGCGCAAGCTGCACATGATCGTCGCCGACGGGATCACGAAAGCCGATGGCGTGACTATCTATACGGCCAAGGATCTCAAAGTCGGCCTGTTCTCGCCGGAACAGCTCGAAGCACAGATGAAATAAGGAGGAGCGCCCGCATGCGCCGTGTCGTCGTCACCGGAATGGGGATCGTCTCCTCGATCGGCAACAATACCCAGGAAGTGCTGGCGAGCCTTCGCGAAGCGAAAAGCGGCATCCGCGCCGCCCCTGAATACGCCGACAAGGGCATGCGCTGCCAAGTGCACGGCGAACCGCAACTGAAGCCGGAAGAGGTCGTCGACAAGCGCAACATGCGCTTCATGGGCGAAGGCTCCGGCTGGAATTTCGTGGCGATGGAGCAAGCCATCGCCGATTCGGGTTTGCAGCCGAACGAAGTCTCCAACGAGCGCACCGGCATCATCATGGGTTCAGGCGGCCCCTCGGCGCGCGCGATCGTGCAAGCCGCGGACACGGCGCGCGAAAAAGGCGCCAAGCGCGTCGGGCCTTTCGCTGTGCCGAAGGCGATGAGCTCGACGGCCAGCGCGACGCTGGCGACGCCCTTCGAAATTCGTGGCGTAAACTATTCGATCAGCTCGGCCTGCGCGACCAGCGCGCATTGCATCGGCAATTCCTACGAGATGATCCGCGACGGCCGCCAAGACATCATGTTCGCCGGCGGCTCCGAAGAACTCGATTGGACACTCTCGGTGCTGTTCGACGCCATGGGCGCGATGAGCAGCAAGTACAACGACACGCCCGAGAAGGCGTCGCGCGCGTACGACAAGAACCGCGACGGCTTCGTCATCGCCGGCGGCGCTGGCGTATTGGTGCTTGAAGAATATCAGCGCGCCAAAAAGCGCGGCGCCAAGATTTATGCTGAACTCGCCGGCTACGGCGCCAACAGCGACGGCTACGACATGGTCGCCCCGTCCGGCGAGGGCGCGGCGCGCTGCATGAAGATGGCGCTCAAATACGTCGATCGCCCGGTCGATTATCTCAACCCACACGGCACCTCGACGCCGGTTGGCGATCTGAAGGAAATGGAAGCGGTGCGCGCCGTGTTCGGCAATAAGGCGCCAATGATTTCGAGCACCAAGTCGCTGACGGGCCATTCGCTCGGCGCCGCTGGCGTGCAGGAAGCGATCTACTCGATCCTCATGCTCAACAACGGCTTCGCCTGCGAGAGCGCGCACATCGAGGAACTCGATCCGGCATTCGAAGACATGCCGATCCTGCGCAAGCGCGAGGATCGCGAATTGAATTGCGTGCTCAGCAATTCGTTCGGCTTCGGCGGCACCAACGCCAGCTTGGCTTTCACGCGCGTGGCGGCTTGATCGTCGATCTGGCGACGCACCTGGATGCGGCGCCGGAGACGATATGGAATTACGTAACGCGGCCCGCGACGTTCGTGCATGTGTCGTGGCCGGTTATGATCTTCGTATCGCGCGAGCGGGGCGGCTTTCCTGAACGCTGGCAGGCGACACCGCACCGCGTTTGGATGTTCGCGTTCGGGTTCATTCCCTACGGCGCACAGACCATTCATATCAGTTACGGGCCACACGAAGACGGCGTTCAGCGCCTGCACGACGCGGGCGTGGGCTGGGTGGCGCGCGTGTGGGATCACCACATCAGAGCGTGACGCCTGACGGCGATGGCGCGCTCTACCGTGATCGTGTGCGTGTTGAAGCAGGCCTGCTTACGCCAGGCGTTTGGATGTTCGCGGCGCTCTTCTTCCGCTGGCGGCAGATGCGTTGGCGCGCGCTGGTGAAGCGCGGCTTCAAATCGATCGCCTCTTAACCTTGCTGCGTCTGGAATTCTCGCAATTTGGCGAGCAGTGCGGATTCGTTGGCGGTGCGCTTGCCATCTTCGCGGGTCATGCCAACCGCCCAGGCGATTTCGGCGAGCGTCAAGCGCTCGTCCTCGGCGCGCTCGGCGTTGACACGCTCATAGTGCGCTTCGAACGCGTCGATCTCGCGATAGCTGACTTTGTCGCCATATCCATGACCGAACATACGGCCAAAGAAACCGCCGAGCCCCTGGTTTGGCGCCTCAAGCCAAGCTTGGCGCGAGATCATATCTTCGGCGTCTAGCAATTCCGGTGCGCGACGGCCCATCAGATAATTGAGCACACCCCTGATGAACAGATCGGTCCAACCCGGATGATTGACGCGACCTTCGCTCTCGGCGTCGAGAGCGAAGAGCCAGCGCGCTTCGTCTTCCGTGACCGAAATCGCGCCAGCGCCAGCGGCGACATAAAGTGCGCGGCGGATGAATTCTGTTTCACGCGCACCGACTGGCTTGCCGGCGAGCCAAGCGGCGACGCGCCCGCGGGCGAAGGCGGCCAATGACGCGGGCGCACTTTCGCTGCGTTCGAGCGCCTTCAGCAGCACTTCGATTTCAGTTTCGCGCGCGCCCTCATCGCCAAAGCGTTCGATCAGCCAAGCTGCGGTCGCTTCATCGACATGGCCCGCATACGTCCCGCTCTGCAGCGCGTGATCGACGATCGCTTCCACAAATGCGTGCTGAAACGCCTCGTCGGTATTGGCGACGCGGCCTTCGAGCGCGATCATCACGTCCGCTTCCTCGCGGGAGACAACGCCATCCGGAAAGATGGCCTTGCGCAGCTCCAGCGCTTCCTCGGCGCTGATCTTGCGGTCCGCGGCGATATGATCGCTCAGCGTCAGCAGGGCGTGATTGCTCATGGGCGGCTCCAAATGTGAACCGCGAGTTTAGCAAGCCCGTCTTAAGGCCCGGCAAAGCAGCAGGCTTAACAAAGCCCTACGCGAACAGGCCGCGATTATAAGCAAAGGCCGCGAGCGCCGCGGCGACGATGGCGATCGCGATGATCGCGCCCCAGCTGAGGCCGCGCGCGCGCCTGGGGAGCTCGATCTGGATATCCGAGGGCAAATGAGCGCCGCTCACATCGGTCTCACGAATCCGCGCCATGCCGCCTCCAAAGTTCGAAAGCGAACGCGATCGCCGTCTCGATGTTCCATCGTCGCCTGAAATCAGGCCGTGCGCCAGCCAGGAACGACGAGCGGATTGCGGAAAGCAAAGCGCTGCAGGTGATTGATCACCACCTCCGCCATTCTTGCTGCTTCCTCTGGACTTTCCGCCGCAACGCGAAGGCTCAGCGCCTCTGGCGTCGCGCGCATATTGGCCACCGCGCCATTAGGAAACGGCACGCGGCCTTCGGTCGGCGTGAACGCCACTTCGAACTTGTGGCTCCAGTGTTTGCAGAGTTGCTGGAGATAACGGCTGGCTTCGCCTGTCGCGATCCCGGTTTCGATCGTGTGCATGGCTCAGCTCCGCTCGATGGCTAGCGCGGCAGCGTCGATCGCCGCGGCGACATCATGCAATTGGGCTTCGGTTAGAGGCCCGCGCTCCATGCGCAAGCGCAGTGCGAGCTTGAGATTTTCCATGGCGCGCACGATTTGCGGCGAGCGCCCGCTTGCGAACGCCTCGCGCGCCGCCGCGATGCGGGCGAAGAGTGCGTCCACACTGGCTTTGTTGGCGGCGAGTTCGGCCTGGCCTTGGTCGGTGATGGCGTAGAGCTTCTTGGCCCCTTCGCTGGCGCTGAGTTGAGCGAGGCCCATTTCCTCGAGCATGGTCAGCAGCGGGTAGATGACGCCAGGGCTCGGCGCGTAGGCGCCGCCGACGCGGTGTTCGATCTCCTTGATGATCTCGTAGCCATGTCGCGGCTGCTCAGCGATGAGCGCCAAAACAACGAATTTGAGGTCGCCGTGGTCGAACATGCGGCGCAAGCCGCCACCGTGGCGATGACCCCGCCTGCCCCAATGGCCGCGCTCGTGCTCATGGCCGAAACCTTCCCCATGCCGGGGGCCGCGCATGCAGCGCTGGCGCTTGAGATGTCGATGAAACATGCCTTCTCCGTTTGTATTTCGATATATCTGATTAAAAGATATATCGAAACCACGCCGCGTCAAGAGGCTGCCCACAAGACGGGTCTGGGGTTGACCCGGGCGCCTCGGCGCCGGCAGGTGCGCGCCATCGATTTCAGGAGTGCGGACCGATGGCCGACGAGTGGGTGTTTCCGAAGGGCGAGTTGATGGCCGGCAAGCGCGGCCTGGTCATGGGTGTCGCCAACGACAAATCCATCGCCTGGGGCATCGCCCAACAGCTCGCCGCGCAAGGCGCGGAGCTGGCCTTCACCTATCAGGGCGAGGCGCTGGAAAAGCGCGTGCGCCCGCTGGTCGAAAGCATTGCCGCCAAGATCATGCTCGAATGCGACGCCACCAATGACGCGCACCTCGACGCCGCCTTCGCCGAACTCGAGAAGCAATGGGGCAAGCTGGATTTCCTCGTTCACTCGATCGCCTTCTCCGACAAGAACGAACTCAAGGGGTCGTTCATCGAGAACACGTCACGTGAGAATTTCCTGCGCTCGATGGACATTTCCGCGTTCTCGTTCGTCGCCGCCGGCAAGCGCGCGGCGAAACTGATGGAGCGCGGCGGCTCGATGCTGACGCTCACCTATCTCGGCGCCGAGCGCGTGCTGCCGAGCTACAATGTGATGGGCGTGGCGAAGGCCGCGCTCGAGGCCTGCACGCGCTACATGGCGCGCGATCTCGGGCCCGAAGGCAAGCGCGTCAACGCGATCAGCGCCGGCGCCATGCGCACGCTCGCCATCGCCGGCATCCAAGGCGGTCGCGGCCTCATCAGCACCGGCCGCGAATGGTCGGTGATGAAGGAAGACACCAGCATGGAAGGCATCGCCGGCTGCGCGCTGTGGCTGCTAAGCGATCTCGGCCGCTCGACCACTGGCGAAGTCGTCCACGTCGATGCGGGCTTCCACATCGTCGGCGTGCCGGATACGGGCGGGGACGCTTAGGCGCCGCCCGCCTCATCTAGCTGCGCATCACGCAGGATTGCTTCGATCCGCGTTGCGTCTTCGGAAATGCCGAGTAGACGCCAGCCATGCTCCATCATCGATGGGTCCATATCGGCCATCAGCACGTTGAACTCGGGCATCAAGGTCTCGATGCCTTCGCTGCGCAGCAATGATTGCGCGACGATCGCTTCCGAGCGCGAGGCAAACCGCGCGACGATGACAAGATCGGACATGGGTGGAACCCTAGCGCGGATCGCGTCCGCTTTGTGGCTTGATCGCTGGAGCGCACAAGCTAACTCAGTTGCATGGGTTATTGGCTCGCTATCGGTATTGCCATAGGCGTCGGTGTTGGCGCCGCGATGGATAATGTGGCGATGGGCATCGCGATTGGTGTGGCGATCGGCGCGGCCTTGGGCGCCGCAAACAACGCGGCCAAGAAGAAGAAGCCGCCGCCTGAGAGCTAATTCGAGCGACGCCCGTGTTCGCCGTCATGCGGGCGCTCGCGTGCGCTGTCGACTTCTATGCCGAATTGATCAGGCGTTTCATCCGCACGCGGATCACCATTCGCGGCCCGCTCTGGCTTGGCCTTCCCCAGCTTGCGGCGTTGTTGATACGGACCGTCTTGCGGATTGCCGCTGCGATCGACCTCATCACCGTCAGGATTCTCCGGCGACGCGTGATCGCTCGGATTTGGCGCATCCGCGCAAAATTGTTCCGGCATGACGAACTCCTTTCGATCTCAACGGCACGAACGACAATGTCGTTCCTAAAGCGCGCCGCCATTTCCGATTTCAGGGCGACGCACCGGTCGACCCTCCGCCCAATGCAACAAAACGCCCGCCGCTCGCGCGACAGGCGTTCTGTTGTTGCGCTGCCGGCTCGGGGGCCGGCGATCTAAAGGCCTAGTCGCCCGAGCTTTCGCGGCGCGGACGGCGATCGCGATCGCCGCCACGACGCGGGCCCCGGTCGCCGCGATCACCACGATCGCCGCGCGGGCCCTTGTCTTCGGCCTCTTCGCCAAGTTCGGCGGTGATGTCAGCGCCGGTGGCTTGGTCGACGACCTTCATCGACAGGCGCACCTTGCCGCGATCGTCGAAGCCCAAGAGCTTCACCTTCACGGTGTCGCCTTCCTTCACGACGTCGCCCGGCTTTTCCACGCGCTCGCGCGCGAGTTGGGAAACGTGAACGAGGCCATCCTTGGCGCCGAAGAAATTCACGAAGGCGCCGAATTCCATCACCTTCACGACCTTGCCTTCGTAGATCTGGCCGACTTCCGGTTCGGAGGTCAGCGACTTAATCCACTTGATGGCGGCTTCGATCGAGTCGGCGTTGGCCGAAGCGACCTTCACCGTGCCGTCGTCTTCGACGTTCACCTTCGCGCCGGTCTTTTCCACGATTTCGCGGATGACCTTGCCGCCGGTGCCGATCACATCACGGATCTTGTCGACCGGGATCTTGATCTGCTCGATGCGCGGCGCGTTCTTGCCGACTTCACCGCGCGGCGCGTCCATGGCCTTCGCCATTTCGCCGAGGATGTGCAAACGCGCGCCGTGTGCACGGTCGAGCGCGACTTGCATGATCTCTTGGGTGATGCCCGCGACCTTGATGTCCATTTGCAGCGAAGTGATGCCCTTCGCCGTGCCGGCCACTTTGAAGTCCATGTCGCCCAAGTGATCTTCGTCACCCAGGATGTCGGTCAGAACTTCGAAGCCGTAATCTTCAAGGATGAGGCCCATCGCAACGCCCGCGACGGGCGCCGAAATCGGCACGCCCGCATCCATCAGCGCCAGCGACGAACCGCAAACCGTCGCCATCGACGACGAGCCGTTCGACTCGGTGATCTCAGAGACGAGACGCACCGTGTACGGGAATTGCTCAGCCGACGGCAGCACCGCCTTCATCGCGCGCCACGCCAATTTGCCGTGACCGATTTCGCGGCGGCCTGCGCCACCCATACGACCGGTTTCACCGACGCTGTAGGGAGGGAAATTGTAGTGGAGCATGAAGCGCTCTTTGGTCGTGCCTGAGAGCGCGTCTATGAATTGCTCGTCTTCGCCGGTGCCAAGCGTGGCGACGACGATCGATTGCGTTTCACCGCGCGTGAACAGCGCCGAACCGTGCGTGCGCGGCAGAAAGCCGACCATGCTTTCGATCGGACGAACCTTATCGACGGGGCGGCCGTCGATGCGGCCCTTTTCCTTGACGATGCGGGTGCGGACGACGTCGCTTTCGACGGCCTTGAAGGTTTCCTTGAACACGTTGGCGTCGGCGCCATCCGGGTTCGCGTCGCTCTTCACGAGGGCTGCCTTGGCTTCATCGCGCAACGCGCCGACGGCGGCGTAACGCAGATCCTTCTTGGTCACCTTGTAGGCATCCGCGAGACGCGGGCCGACCAGGGCGACGATCTTAGCTTGCAGCGCCGAATGATCCGGCGGATCGAAATCGAACGGCTCTTTGCCGGCCTTTTCCGCGAGATCGATGATCGCATCGATCACCGGCTGCATGCCCTTGTGGGCGAGCGAGAGCGATTCAAGCATTTGCGCTTCGCTCAATTCCTTCACTTCCGACTCGACCATCATGATCGCGTTGGCGGTGCCGGCGACGACGAGATCGAGATCGCTCGTCTTCATTTGCTCGATCGTCGGGTTCAGCACGGCCTTGCCGTCGATCCAGCCCACCCGCGAGGCGGCGATCGGGCCCATGAACGGCACGCCAGAGATGGTGAGCGCGGCTGATGCGGCGACCATCGCCAGCAGGTCGGACTCGTTCTCGTTATCCCAGCTCAGCACCGTGATGATGACTTGCACTTCGTTCTTGAAGCCTTCGACGAAGAGCGGGCGGATCGGGCGGTCGATCAGGCGCGACAACAGCGTTTCACGCTCAGTCGGACGGCCTTCGCGCTTGAAGAAGCCGCCAGGAATGCGGCCCGAAGCGAAATACTTTTCTTGGTAGTTCACGGTCAGCGGGAAGAAGTCCTGACCGGGCTTCGCTTCCTTCGCATACACAACGGTCGCGAGCAGAGCTGTCTCGCCCCAGCTGGCGAACACAGCGCCGTCGGCCTGGCGCGCGACGCGGCCGGTTTCGAGCGTGAGTGGGCGTCCCGCCCAATCGATGGAAACGGATTTGGTATCAAACATACATCTAACTCCAGGCGACGAGCCCCTGCTCAATCGCCTCGTACATGCGCAACGGCGATCCGTTACGCGAATTGCCTCTTCCGCGGATCGGAAGAGGTTCGTTCAAAAAAGCGAATGGCGAATAGTGAGTGGCGAATGGGATTAGCTAGCGGCGCAATCGCGCCATTCGCTATTCGCCAATCGCCATTCGCTCCTGCGCTTAGCGGCGCAGACCCAGTTTTTCGATGAGCGCTTGGTAGCGCGGCACATCGCGGCTCTTCAGGTAGTCGAGCAAACGACGACGCTGAGAAACCATCTTGAGCAAGCCCTGACGCGAGTGGTTGTCCTTCTTGTGCGCCTTGAAGTGCTCAGTGAGGTTGGTGATGCGCTCCGAGAGGATCGCAACTTGAACTTCTGGCGAACCGGTGTCGGCCGCCGTTTTAGCGTTGTCTTTGATAAGCGCGGCTTTGCGCTCGGCAGTAATCGACATCGCAAACTCCTATTGGTCTGCAAGGTGAAAGACGCGGGTCGGCGAAAACTTGCCGGCCCGCACGTCGCCCAGCGCAACCGCTTTGCCCTGAAACAGAGCAAGCACCGCGCGGGAGGCATCCTGCCCGGCGATGGTGCGGTCTCGGAACTGAGGCTTCAACGTCTCCACCACATGCGGGAGGAGGACGATCGGCCGTCCCTGTCTGAGCTTGAACGCGTCCTCTCCGTTGATGGCCAGCGCCGGGATGTCGTCCAGCGCGGTCTCAACAGGCTTCAGGCGTTCTGACGCGGCGCCCTTATGGCGCAAATCCTCGAGCGCGTCGAGGGTCACTGATTCGGCTTCTGCAAATGGCCCCACGGCTGTGCGGCGTAGGCGCCAGACATGGCCCTCAGCGCCCAATTTTGCCGCCAAATCACGAACTAGGGCTCTGATATAAAAGCCTTTTCCGGAGCGAACCCGGAAGGTGGCCAGGTCTTCGCCCTCGGTACTCACCAGTTCGGCTTCGTAAACCATCACGCGGCGGGCCTCGAGTTCGACCGTCTCGCCGTCGCGCGCCAGATCGTAGGCGCGCTCGCCATCGACCTTCACGGCGCTAAATTGCGGCGGCACCTGATCGATCTCGCCCAGGAAATCCGGCAGCGCCGCGCGGATCGCCTCCGGCGTCGGGCGGACATCGCTTGTGGCGACGACCTTGCCTTCGCGATCTTGGCTGTCGGTCGAGACGCCCCATTTGATGGCGAAGAGGTAGGTCTTCCGCGCCTCCATCAGCCACGGCACCGTCTTGGTCGCCTCGCCCAGCGCGATCGGCAAAATGCCGGAGGCCAGCGGATCGAGCGTGCCGGCATGGCCCGCCTTCTGCGCATTGAAGATGCGGCGCACGGCGGACACCGCCTGCGTGGACGTCATGTCGTCCGGCTTATCGAGCACGACCCAGCCGGAGACGTCGTCGCCCTTCTTACGGCGGCCCATCCTAGTCTTCGTCCTCGTGCTTCAGGTCTCGCGCCACTTCAGGGCTCGCGAGCAATTCATCGATGTGGCGCGCTTCGTCGTAGGAGATGTCCGGCTGGAAATGCAGCTCGGGCGTGAATTTCAGATCGATAGAGCGCGCGAGGCGGCCGCGCAGAAAGCCCGCGCTACGCGTCAGTGCGTCGGCGATCGCGCGCGGATCGCTTGGCCCAAGCGCGGAAACGAACGCC
Source organism: Caulobacterales bacterium (assembly GCA_017303355.1). GTDB lineage: Bacteria > Pseudomonadota > Alphaproteobacteria > Caulobacterales > Aquidulcibacteraceae > Vitreimonas. The sequence continues at coordinate 131,042 of JAFLCU010000011.1, forward strand.
GTCATGTGCTTTAAGTCAGGCGAGGCGCGCACCTCGCCGATCGTGACCGACACACCCTTCAAATCGGGATCGCGCAGATCTTCGCGCGCGATGACATCGACCAGCGCGTGACGCACGAGTTCCGCCGCGCGCAATTGGCGTTGCGACGGGCCATGCCCGTGATCGTGTCCCTTGGATTTACGTTTCATGGTCTTCTTATTGCGCCGTGAAGGCGAACGCGTTGCACAATTCCGGGTCTGCGCCTGAAGCGGGTCCGGCGTCGCCTTGAAAGGCCGCGACTTTAAAAACCCAGCGCCCGCTGCCGTCGACAAATTCGCTCACAGCCATGTTGCGCGTGCGCTGGCCGCCGCAAAGCCCGCCCTGCGCCGCACTTGCCGTGACGTTCTCGCGATCGACGCGGAAGAGATAAACATCGACGCGGGGATCGCCGCCCATGATGGCGGCGAAGCTTTGCCCGCCGACACCGGAGCGCGAATCCGCCGGCGCCACGCGATAGGGCTGCGCAGTTACCGTAACGCCATTGGCGAACGCAAACACGAGCGGGCCGCCACGGCGCTCCAGCAAGCTGACACGCAGATTGCCGGTAATGTTGCGCGCCGCGTCATTCACCGCACGCCATTGCGTGCGCGCGACCGCGGGCTCTTCCTGCGGCACGGTATCGACGCGCGTTTCGGGCTCCACGATCGTGGTTGTCCGCACGCGCGGCGCTTCCGCGTTTTCGTTGTCGCGGTCGCAGGCGCTCGCCATCAGGCTCAGCGCCGCCATTACGGCAAGAACGAAACCCCGCATCGTACCTCGGGCCTTAGAGCGAGCGTTGCACCACTTCGACGTTGAAGCACTCGATGACGTCGCCCTGCTTGATGTCCTGGAACGGACCAAAGCTCATGCCGCATTCTTGGCCGGCGACGACTTCGTTTACTTCGTCCTTGAAGCGCTTCAGCGTGGTCAGCACGCCCATTTCCTGGATGACGACATCGTCGCGCAGGATACGGACCTTGGCGCCCTTGCGGACAACACCATCGCTGACGCGGCAGCCGGCGACCTTGCCGACCTTGGAGATGTTGAACACCTCCAGCACTGCGGCGTTGCCAAGCATGGTTTCGCGCGTAAGCGGCGCGAGCATGCCGGACATGACACCTTTGATGTCATCGATCAGGTCATAGATGATGTTGTAGTAGCGAATTTCGACGCCTTCGCGTTCGGCCAGATCGCGCGCCTCTTTCGACGCACGGACGTTGAAGCCGATGACCGGCGCGCCCGAACCCTTCGCGAGCTGCACGTCGGATTCGTTGATGCCGCCCACGCCGGAGAGCACGACACGCGCACGCACTTCTTCGTGCGCGAGCTTTTCGAGCGAGCCGACGATCGCTTCCGCCGAACCTTGCACATCGGCCTTGATCAGGACCGGCAATTCCTTCGCCGCGGAATCCTTGAACTTCGCCATCATGGATTCGAGCGAGGTCGCGGCCGACTTGCCGCCGCCCGAACGCTGACGCTGCTTCGTGCGCGCGCGATAATCCGCGACTTCGCGCGCACGGTTTTCGTTCTCGACAACGTTCAGATTGTCGCCCGGCTCCGGCACGCCTTCGAGACCCATGATCTCGACCGGCTCGGACGGACCCGCCGTCTGCAATTGCTGACCACGCTCGTTCGAGATGGCGCGGATACGGCCCGTTTGCGCGCCGACGACAACGATGTCGCCGCGCTTCAGCGTGCCCGCCTGCACCAGCACGGTCGCGACCGTGCCGCGGCCCTTGTCGAGCTTCGACTCGATCACCGTGGCTTCGGCCGGACGGTCCGGGTTGGCGCGCAGATTGAGCACTTCCGCTTGAAGCAAAATTTGCTCGATCAGTTCGTCGAGGCCGGTTTTCTTCAGCGCGGAGACCTTCACGACCTGAACGTCGCCGCCGAATTGCTCGACGATCACGTCGTGCTGCGTCAGCTCGCTGAGGACACGATCCGGATTCGCGTCCGGCTTATCCATCTTGTTGATGGCGACGATCATCGGCACGCCCGACGCCTTCGCGTGATGAATCGCTTCGACGGTTTGCGGCATGACACCGTCGTCGCCGGCCACAACCAGCACGACGATGTCGGTGACCTGCGCGCCGCGCGCGCGCATGGCGCTGAACGCGGCGTGGCCTGGCGTATCCAGGAACGTGACGCGCTGGCCGCTTTCGAGACGAACCTGATAGGCGCCGATGTGCTGGGTGATGCCGCCGGCTTCGCCCGACACGACGTCGGTTTGGCGCAGCGCATCGAGCAGCGAGGTCTTGCCGTGGTCGACGTGGCCCATGATGGTCACGACCGGCGGGCGTGGCTGCAGGTTCTCGTCGGTATCGACGATATTGCCGGCGAGGCCCTCTTCGACGTCCGATTCCGCGACGCGCTTGACCGTGTGGCCGAAATCAGTCGCGATCAGCTCAGCCGTATCGGCGTCAAGCTCATCGCTCTGCTTCATCATTTGGCCCTGGCGCATCATGAACTTGATGATGTCGGCGACGCGCACCGCCATGCGGTTCGAGAGTTCTTGAACCGTGATGGATTCCGGAATGACCACTTCGCGCTTGATCTGATCGCGCTCACCGCCGCCCATCAGTTTGGCGCGGCGCTCTTTTTCCTTTTGCTGGGCACGGCGATACGCCGCCAGCGAACGGACGCGATCATCATCGCCCTCGCTGATGCGCTCCACCATGTCGAGCGTAAGCTTGCCTTCGCGGCGTTGCGGCTGGCCCTTCTTGGCCGGCTTCACGGGCGCGGCGGGCAAGGGCTTGCGCGCGGATTTGATGCGGCCGCCTAGCTCATCGAGCAGAGCGGTTTCGCGTTGCGGCTGTTGCTGCTGTTGCGGCGCGTTCGGGCGCGGCACGGGTGAGCCAAGCTTCGGCTGCTCCGGCGCAGCGGGCGTTGCGACGGGAGCGGCGGCCTCTTCGGCCTCCTCCGCCTCGGCGCGGCGGCGCGCTTCGGCTTCCGCTTCGATGGCGGCAAGCTCAGCGGCTTTCTTACGCTGCGCATCTTCGAGCGCGCGGCGCTGTTCTTCCTCGGCGCGCTGGCGCTGCTCGCGCGCCTCGCGCTCGGCCATGGCGCGGCGAACCGCTTCCTCGCGGCGGCGCGTTTCGTCGTCGGTGATGCCGCCCGGCTGCGGCTTCGGTGCGACCGGCTC
>JAFLCU010000012.1 GCA_017303355.1 Caulobacterales bacterium
CGCCTGCACGCGCGCGGCGGGCGCTGCCGGCGTTTGCGTCGGCGGTGCGCTCGGAGCGCCGTCCAGACTTCGCTTTCCGAACATTCAAATTCCTAGCGCTTCAGGAACGGGATCTTGTCGGTGAGCGACGCCTTCTTCGTCTCCACCGGCTTGCGCCCCGTGAGTGATGCGGCCAGCGCATCGAGAGCGAGCGCTGTCTTCGACTGCGCGGCGACTTCGCCAATCATCTGACCATTGTTGGCGGCCAGACCGAACAGCTGGGGATCGAACGGGATCGATGCGACCGGCTCGGCGCCCAGCGCGTCGGCGAAATCCTTGAACGGAATTTCCGGGCGCTTCGGCACGCCCACCATCGACAGCACCACGGTCGGCGGCGAGTCATAGGGGCGCATCGCCTTCAAGAGGTCGATGATGTTCTTGGTGTTGCGCAGGCTCGCGAGATCGGGGCCGGCGACAATGATCGCGTCGTCGGCGGCCAGCAGCGTGTGCTTCACCCACGATGTCCAAACATGCGGCAGATCGAGCACGACGAAGGGGCTGGTGCGGCGCACGCGGTCGATCACCATCTCGAACGATTGCGGATCGAGTTCGAACTCGCGTTCCAGCGTCGCCGGCGCCGTCAGCATTTGCAGGCGCTGTGTCTGCTTGGTCATGACGCGTTCGAGGAACACGTCATCGACGCGATCCGGCGACATCAGCGCATCGGCGATGTTCTGGGCCGGGTCCTGGTTGAAATCGAGTGCGGCCGTGCCAAACGACAGATCGAGATCGAGCAGTGTTGCGTTGCTTTCCTGACGCTCCGCGATCGACCACGCCAAATTGTGCGCGATGGTCGATGAACCGATGCCGCCGCGCGCGCCGATCACGCCGATCACGCGGCCCGCGAACGGCTTGTCCGGGTTCACATAGAGGCTGCAGATCACGCGGATCATGTCGAGCGGCTGAACCGGCGGCACGATATATTCGCTGACGCCGCGCGCCATCAGCTCGCGGAAGAGCGCGATATCGTTCACCGCGCCGATGATGACGACTTTCGTGCCTTGCTCGATCACCTCGGCCAGGCGGTCGAGATTGTGCAGCAATTGCGGGCCTTGCTGCAGCGAGTCGATGATCAGCAGATTGGGGCTGGCTTGCGCCGCGAAGCGCACGACCGCCGCTTCGATGCCGCCTTGCTCGACAGTCACCTCGGCGCGCGCCATGCGGCGGTCGGAGGTGATGCCGCTCACCATCTGCGCGATGTCGGGGCGTTCGCACGCGGCGTGAATGGTGATGCGCGGCACCGGCTGCTCGGTGGAGCGGGTGGCTTCGCGGCTCAAGATCGGCATCGCCGCGATCGGCGCATGCACCGGCGCGCTCAAACCGTACGGATCTTCGCCGATCGGCGCGCTTTCATTCGCCGGCGTCAGCGCGGCTTCATTCTCGAACGGCGGCAGCTCGCCGCCTTCGATTTCGCCAATGCCGAAGGTCTCATCGTCCTCGAGCACGAAATCGTCTTCCGTGCCGAGGCTCCAGGCGGGATCGGGATTGGAGTGATTCATGGGGACTTAGCCTTACTGAACCGCGTTGCTGACAGTGGCGCGCTCATCAGCCGAGCGCGTTGCGTGCGTTTGTTGACCGGCGCGATAGGCTTCCATCACCGCGTCGCGGCGGCCGCTGTCGCGCGCGCCCATATCGCGCGGCATCGTCAGATCGCGCGGATCTTCGACCATGGCCGCGAGATTGGCTTGCGTGGCGCAGCCGAAGCTGGCCCACGCCTGGTTGTTGCTTTGATGGGCGAGGTCTTGCTCCCAGATTGGGGCGCACTCGGGCGCGTGCGCTTCGAAGCGCACGAAGCTCAGCACCAGCGGCGCGTTCGCGACGCCCGAAGCGTCGTACGTCGAACCCGCGACCGCGGCGTACGAAACGCCAGCATCAACCAGCGCGCGGCGCGTTTCATTGGCGAGCACCGAAGCCGTATCCGCATTGGCGCTGCCGGACGGCGTGCTGAGGATCAGCGCGCCGTGCCCGTATTGAAGATAGCCGCTGGCGAAGCCGCTCAATTGCGCCTGCGCCTCGACCGGCAGCGTCGAAGCGCCCGCCGGAATTTCCAGCCGCTGCGCAGCTTCGGTGACGCGGATGTCGTGGCGATCAACGGCGCCCGCGAGCGGCGCGCCCGTCGGCGTCGGAACGGTTGCGCAGGCGCTGAGCGCGCTCAGGCCAAGGATGAAAAGCGGCAGGCGGGTTTTCATGGCGTGCCTCATTCGATCACGTGCCCGTGCGGGCCTTGCAGGCCGGCCTGATCGTTCGCGCTGCGCGAGCCGCTGGCCGGGCGATAAAGAGAATTGAGCCGTCCCGTGAGCAGGCTTTCGCCTTCGCTCGGGTTCAGGAAGCCGTCCGCTGGCGTGCGCACGCGATCGGGCGAGGTGGGGCGCACCAGATACGGCGTGGCGATGATCACCAATTCGGTTTCGTTGTTGACGAAATCGCGCGACCGGAAGAGCGCGCCCATCACCGGTGCATTCATCGCCCCCGGAATGCCCTCGAGCGCTTGGCGCGAACGTTCATGGATGAGGCCGGCCATCACCATCGAGCTGCCCGACGACATCTCGATCGTCGTTTCCGCGCGCCGCACTTGCAGGGCGGGGATGGTCACGCCGCGAATGATGCTGGTGCTGCCGTCCTGATTGCGGATCGGCGTGTCGCCGGTCGAGATCGCGCCTTCGCTGGTCAATTCGCTGACCTCGGTCGAGACCTTCAGCGAAATGCGTCCGCCGGACATCACCACCGGCGTAAACGCCAAGCCGACGCCGAACGGTTTGAACTCCACCGTGATCTGGCCATCGTCCGCCGCGACCGGCACGGGGAATTCGCCGCCGGCGAGGAAACGCGCCGCTTCGCCGGAGATCGCCGTCAAGTTCGGTTCGGCGAGAACGCGCAGCAAACCCGCGCGCTCGAACGCCTGGATCGTCGCTTCGGTGCGACGCTCATTGGCCGCGCCGACATTCTCGAGAGAACCACCGCCGATCGTCGCGCCGCCCAGCACGCCATTATTGACGGAGAAGCCCATGCTGGTGGCGATATCGAGGAATTCGTCATCGCCGATGGTCTGATTGATCAGGTTTTCGTAGCTCAGATTGATGCCGAGCTGACGAACCAGCGTGCGGCTCATCTCGACCACGCGCACGCGCACGAGAACCTGCTCGCTGCCTTGCACCTGGATCATATTGATCAGGCGCGGCGTCGCGCCGCCAGGGCTCTGCGAGCCTGGCGAATTCGGGCCGCCCGCGGGCGCGTCGCCAGCGCCTTCGCCGCCGCCGATGCCAAGGAAAGTCCGCGCCAGTTGCGCGGCGCGGTTGGCGTCGTCTGCGTTTTGCGCGGTGCCGGAGAGTACGACCGAAGCGTTCACGGCTTCCGCCGTGATGTTGCCGCCGGGCGCATGGCGGCGCAGCAATTCGTTCAGCGGGCCTACGTCAGGCTCGACGCGAATTTCGACATTGGCGATCTGGCGGCCGGCCGCGTCGAAGAAGAAGATGTTGGTGTTGCCCAGCGCGCGCCCGATCACATACGCGCGGCGCGAGGTGCGCACCGTGGCGTCGGCGATTTGCGGGTTGGAGACGAGAATGTCGCGCGCGTCAGCCGGCAGATCGATGATCGCCGACTTGCCGAAGGGGAGCACCAGCGACGCCGATTGCGAGCCGCCATGGCCGCCATTGGTGATGCGAATGCTCGTAGCACTCGGCGGCTCGACCTGGGCCGAAGCGAAGCCGGGCGTAAACGCCATGGCCGCCGAAAGCGCCGTGGCGAGAGCCGTGCGAAGGGTCTTGCCGGAACTCATCGTCCGCCTCCGGAGACAGAACCGAATGCGTGAATACGCACCGCTCCTGATTGTTGGGTGACGCCGCGGCCGGATTGACCGAGGCCGACCGTCTCGGCCTGCACGCCGCGCAGCGCCAAGCTGACCTCGCCCATTTCGCGGCCCATCTGCAGGACGCGGGCGTCTTCGGCCGTCAGTTCGAGCACGGCGGTGGCGGCGTTGAGCACGGCCGGCGCTTCGCCGCTGGTTTGGGTTTGCGTTTGGTCGCCGATCGCGAGCACGCGCACGTCTTGAAGCACGATCTCGCTGCGGATCTGCGCGGCGCCGCGCTCGCCTTCGACTTCATGCGTGACGATCACGTCGACGCGGTCATTCGGCTGAATGAAGCCGCCCGCCGCCGCTTCCGGCGCGATTTCCACGGCGACCGCGCGATAGCCCGGCTCCAGAATGGCGGCCATGAAACCGCGCCCTTCCGGCTGTAGCACGGAATTGAGCACGATCGGCTCGCCTTGCGCGAACGCGCGGCGCGTCACGGCGCCGACGAAATCCGTTTGCGCCGAAGGCATTTGCGAAATGCGGATGAAAGCCGGCGTCACCGCTTCCTCGGGGAAGGTGACGACCGCGAGGTCGCTCGGCGTCAGCGCAGCGCCCTGCGGCACGTCGCGCGCGACCACGAGCACTTGCTCGCCAGCAATCGGCGCCGCCTGCGCCGTCGGTTCAACCGTGCGCGAGCCCATGCCGCGAATGACGACGAGAGCAACTATGGCCGCGATCGCGGCGAAGGCCAGGACGATCAGCTGACGGGCTGACATGACTTTATACTCCCCACGTGCACTGGCCCCAAATCAGCTTTGCGACCAGACCACGCTCATGGCTAAGGCAGGGTTAACGGATGGGTGAGGACGGGTAGGGACGGAATCGCCATGAGCCCGCCGACGAGAATGGCGAGGCCGTAGGGGATGCCGTTCTGTTGCGTGAGCAAGCGGTTGACGAAGCCCGGATTGGCTTGCGTTTGCGGGATGAATTGGCGCGCCGCGAGCAGGGCGAGCGCCATCACGCCGCCCGCGGCCGCGGTCCAGAAGATAAAAGGCATGAACGCGGCGGAGCCTGTCCACATCGCCGTCGCCGCGAGAAGCTTTGCGTCGCCGCCGCCGATGATCTTGGCTTGAAAGAGAAAGAAGCCGACGAACAGGATCGCGACGCCGAACAAGATTTGGATGCCGACTTGGCCGAGCGGCAGGCCGAGCGCCAGCGCAAACACGGGAAACGCGCCAGCCATCGCCAGCGAAACCCAGTTTGGAATAGTGTAGCTCGTCACGTCCGAGCCGGCCGCGTAAACCAGCAATCCGACGAATACAGCAAGCGCGACAAGTTCCAGCATACAATATCAATGCGCTAAGCCGTGTGTAGAAAAGCTTAAACGCGCGCCGGGCCCGGTAACTTTAGCGCCGGTGATTTGTCCGCGAAGTCCAAGGAAATCAAAGAAAAACGCCGCCCCGAGGGAGCGGCGTTTTGAGGGGAGGGGAAATAAGGGCGCAACGAGCGCCGCCTTCCCGGCGGCGCTCGCGCGTCAACCGCTTAGTTGGCGGCGCTGAGGTCCGTCGCGACTTGCGTGAACACTTCGTCCAAGCTTTCGCCGACCATGCCAACGGCCGTGATGATCGCGACGCCGATGAGAGCGGCAATCAGGCCGTACTCGATCGCGGTGGCGCCATCTTCGTTGTTCAGGAAGTTCTTCAGAGAAACCATAACCATACTCCGTTTTTGTCGAGTGCTTTGTACCGGCCCGGTAAAGCGTCGCACCCGACACCCATACCAGACGCAAGGGTGACTATACGGAGGCGCGATTAACGCTTCGCCCAACGAACAAGATGAAGATCGGGTTAATGGCGATGCGCGTATTTCGCTTATTGCATGCGCCTTTCAGATGGGCGCTTTAGCGATGCGGCAATAATTGGCGCGTAGCGATATGAGTGCGTCTATATAAGGAAGCACTCATGCGCGCCATGCGCCCTCTCGCCGCGATCGCCGCCGCCGCGCTTGTCGTCTTCTCCGCCACGCCCGCGTTCGCGCGCGATATCCGCGTCGCGCTCGATCAAGCGTTTCCGATCCGCCTGGTGGAATCCGCCGAGGGCGTCGCCATCGGCAATCCCTCGATCGCCGGAGTCTCGGTGCAGAATGACCGCTTCCTGTTCGTGACCGGCCGCTCCTACGGTTCGACCAATCTTGTCGTCGTCGGCGCCAATGGCCGCGTGCTCTATTCCGGCCGCGTTGTCGTGACGCCGGATGAAACCGACGTGGTGATGGTCACGCGCGGCAATGATACGGCGCGCCTGGAATGCACGCCGCTCTGCCGTCCGCGTCCAGATATTGGCGATGGCGCGGCATCCACCGAGGTGGCGCAGCAAATCACCAACCGCGCATCGGCCGCGACCGCTGGCGGCGGCGGCGAGTAAAATTCTCATTTACCCGTTCTTTTGACGGTTTTTCAGCCCTTCGGCGCCTAAGCTCGGCGTTCCGGAGAGTCCGTCATGCGCCTTGCGCTGCTTGAAAGAATGCTGCGCCGATTCAAACGGTCCAAGGATGGCTCGACGGCCATTGAATTTGGCCTGGTCGCCTTGCCGTTCTTCATGCTCACCTTCGGCGTCGCCGAGGTCGCGATGCTTGGCCTTGCGCAAACCTCGCTCGATTTCGCGGTTTCGAACGTTGCGCGCACCATCCGCACCGGCGAGGCGCAAACCGCCGGCGCCACGGGCGTCGATATTCAGGAAGATATCTGCGAGGGCTTCGGTTCGCTGCTGGCCGTCGATTGCGTCAACCTCTTTATCGACGTGGATGTCTATCCGTCGTTCGCGGCCGTCGATAATCCGAACCCGATCGTGGACGATGAATTCCAGGTCGGCAATTTCGGCTACGATCCGTCCGTCGGCTCCGACATCGTCGTCGTCCGCGCTTATTATCGCTGGCAGGTGCTGACGCCGCTGTTCGAGCGCATCTTCGCCAATGTCAGCAATGGCGACCGCATTCTCGTCTCAACGATGATGTTCCGAAACGAGCCCTTCTGATGCGCGCGCCCAAATCTCTCCATCGTTTCGGCGTCGACAAGAGCGGCTTGGCGGCGCTCGAATTCGCCATCCTGCTGCCGATGATGGTGGTCCTGCTGTTCGGCTCGGTTGAGGTCATCAACATGCTGAGCACGAACCAGCGCGTGCAGAACGTCGCCGCGTCGCTGGCCGACGTCGTCGCCCGCGACACCGAGGTCTCGAACGCGGAGGTCAACGGCCTTTGGATCGCGATGGACACGCTCATGTTTCCCGAGCCGCCGGCGCCACTCGAAGCGCGCATTTCCAGCATTCTGATCGTCGACGCCTCGACCGCGCAGGTCACCTGGAGCGACGGCAACGGCATGGCCGCGCGCGCCGTGAACTCCACCGTGACATTGCCGGAGGCGATGATGCAGCCCGGCACCAGCATCATCATGGCGGAAACCAGCTATCGCTACACCTCGATCATCGGCGTCGTCACGCCCGATGAATTGACGATGATGCACACCTCCTATCGCCGCACCCGTCTGGTTGAGCCTATTCCGCGCGTCTCCTAAGCGCGTGCGCATAGCCGGCCCCCTTGACGGGGCAGGGGTTAAGGTGACACTCCGCAGATGGAGCAACCTAAAACCCCCACTGAAGCCGTCGACCTTCTCGAGCGCCTCTACAATCGCGCTGTCACGGCCCTTATCGAATCCGTCCGCCGCTTCGCCGAAACCGGCGTGCCGCCAACCCCCGACGAGCGCGCGCTTTTCCGCTACCCGGAATTGCGCGTCACCTATTTGCCGGGCGGGCCCGCGCCCAAACTTTCGCGCGCCTTCGGCCAATTGATGTGGCCCGGCGAATACGGCGTGACGATCACGCAGCCGGCCTATTTCCGCAAATACATTCTCGAGCAGCTCGAATTGCTCAATGTCGATTACGGCGTTGAGTTCGCCGTTCGCGTCAGCTCATCCGAGATTCCGTACTCGTTCGTGCTCGACGCCGCTGGCGCGTCATCGTTCGAGAATGTGCCGGCTGAAGAACTCGCGCGCCATTTCCCCAGCCCGCGCCTCACCCAAGTGGGCGATGCTGTCGTTGACGGCCTGCGCATCGAGCGTCTGGACGGCATGCGTCCGCTCGCGCTGTTCGATGCGCCGCGCACCGATTATTCGCTGAAGCGCTTGCAGCACTACACCGGCGCGCCCTGGGCCGACGTGCAGCCCTGGATCCTGTTCACGAATTACCAGCGTTACGTGGAAGAGTTCGTGCGCTGGGCCGCGGCCGCAGTGAAGAACGGGCCGAAAGGCTGGTCGCTTTCATGCCCTGGCGGCGTGCTAATTGAAGCCGGCGATCAGGACGCCGAAGCCAAGGCGCTCGATGCGCCGTGGCGCAAATACCAGATGCCGGCCTACCATCTGAAAACCCCGGATAATGACGGCGTCACGCTGGTCAATATCGGCGTCGGCCCATCGAACGCGAAGACGATCACCGATCACCTCGCCGTGCTGCGCCCGCATTGCTGGCTGATGATCGGCCATTGCGGCGGGCTTCGCCACACGCAGCGCATCGGCGATTATGTGCTCGCCCACGCGTATCTGCGCCGCGACAAAATTCTCGACGATCGCGTGCCGCTCGAAGTGCCAATCCCGGCGATCGCGGAAATTCAGATCGCGCTGCAACAAGCCGCGACCACGATCGTGGGCGATGACAACAAGGATGAGCTCCGCCGTCGTCTGCGCACCGGCACGGTCGTCTCGTACGCCGATCGAAATTGGGAGCTGAACTACAATCAAGAGCGCCAATTGCTCAGCCAATCGCGCGCCGTCGCCGTCGATATGGAAAGCGCGTGCATCGCCACGCAAGGCTTCCGTCTGCGCGTGCCGTACGGCGTGCTGCTCTGCGTCTCCGACAAGCCCGCGCACGGCGAGATCAAATTGCCCGGCGTCTCCGATCGCTTCTACGACAGCGCCATCGGCGCACATCTGCGCATCGGTCTGGAGACCATCGTGCTGCTCAAACAAAATCGCGATCGCCTACATAGCCGCAAACTCCGCGCCTTCGACGAGCCGCCGTTTAGGTGAGGGGAGCGGTCGCGGGAATGCCGTTTCCACTGATCTGCCTGCTGGCCATCTTATGGCTGAGTTTCGACTTGTGGCGCGCCTTCGATGACAGCGGCGTGCTGGGTAGGCCCTGGCCGAATGCAAGACGAGAGTCCAACGCGCCCTTGTTTTGGGCGTTTCAGGCTTTTCGCGGAATCGTGTTGCTTGGATTTGTGGTGCTCGGTGTGACGGCGATGTGGGGATAGCGCACGCGTTAATCCTACGGCGTCATTTTTGAAAACGTAGTCACGCCAAGCGTTTGCGAGAATCTTCGCGCGAACAAATCCGACCGCTTCACGACGGCCGCATAATGCGCGGCATGAAACACAAACCCCGCCCCATCGTCAGCAAAGTAGAAGTCGAGGCCCTCGTGGCCGCGATGATCTATGGGCTGGCGTGTTTGGTCGGGTTGCTGCTGCGCCTGGGCAAACCGCGCAAAACGCGACGCTTGGAAAAGCTGCTCCGCCACGCCGAACGGCAAGTCGAATGCACCATCTTCATGCAGGCGCTGCAGGAGCTGGGTCTGCAATCGCGCTATGCGCCGCGCTTGAGCGCGCGCGCCGGATTTCGCCGGCAGCGCTCGAACGCGCGCCTTATCGTCAAGTGCAGCCGCGTGCGTTTGCGCAACGCATCGCCCTTCGCGCGCTGCATGCGTTTGATCCACGCCTTGTGCGATCAGCGCCGTTTCCTCGAACGCGCCAAGCGCCGCCTGCGTCACGGCTATATCGACACGCGCCTGATCGCCTACGCGCCGCCGTCGCGCACTTTCATCACGCACGCGCTCGCGCCCACGCCGGCGCTTGCGGACTCGTCCTAACCCCCATCGGGCCGCCGGCTTGCAGCCGGCCTTCCATCCACCCCACACCCGCGCGGAGCCCAAGCTCCACGCGGCCAAACGTGCTGCGCGCAATATGGACCGCCGGCGCCCTCGCCGGCGTGAGCACAGGCCTTGAAAGAAGGGAGCGCGCCGCTCCGCGGCGCATGCGCGGCGGAGCCGCGCGCTCCCACCTGCAAACACCGGCGCGCAATCTCTTGGACCGCCGGCGTCCCCGCCGGCGCGGTGTTTTAACTGCCACGATCTTCGCTAATCGAAGCGCCGCGCCGGCGAGACGCCGGCGGTCCAAGACGGCCACTCACGAACATCGGGGTGATACGCCGCCTTCGACAGGCTAGCGCTGGTTGGGCGCGGTTTTCAAACAGCCCGCCACGCTCTCATTCGCGCCACGCTGAGCCCGTCGAAGCGTGGCGCTATCGCGGCCGCTCGGGCGAGGATCGGGCATGTGGCAGCCCGCGCCATTGCATCCCCAATCCCCAATCCCTAATCCCTAATCCCATGCATGACCGTCTGATCCCGTTCGACCGCGTTTTGAATTTCCGCGATTTTGGCGGCTACGACACCGCCGATGGCCGTCGCATTTCGCGCGGCAAGCTCTATCGTTCCGCCGCCTTCAATGACGCGACGGAAGCGGACGTCGAAAAACTGCACGGCCTGGGCATTCGCTTCATGGTCGATCTGCGCCGCCCGGAGGAGCGCAATCGCGAGCCCAATCTCTGGCCTGGCGATCGCGCGCGCGTGATCATCAACAATGAAGGCCCACAGGATGGCTTGCCGCCGCATCTGCAAGCCTTGATGCAGGACGACATCACGCCCGAAAGCGTCACCGCCTACATGCACATGCTCTATCGCGAGTTCGCGTCGAACCCGCGCCACATCGACCTCTATCGCAATTGGTTCGCCGAACTTGTCGAAGGCGGCCCCGGCCTCATTCATTGCGCCGCCGGCAAGGATCGCACCGGACTTGGCTGCGCATTGACGCTGATGACGCTCGGCGTGCCCGAGCAAACCGTGATCGCCGATTACGAATTCACCAACGCCGCGATCAATCTGGACGAGCGTTTGCACGCCATCAAAGGCCGCATGGAGGGCCGCTTGGGCCGTACGCTCGCGCCCGAGGCGCTGCGCCCGATGCTCGGCGTCAACATCGATTATCTACGCGCCGCGTTCGACGCCATCGACGCTGAATACGGCTCGGCGGAAGCTTACGTCACCGACGTCTTGGGCGTCGGCCCGCGCGAGCGCGGGGCGTTGCGGAAGAATTATTTGGATTGATATGGACCGCCAGCGTCGCGCCGGCCGACTCAAGCGTTGACGCATGCCGGCGGGACGCCGGCGGTCCATATACAGCTGGAAGCTCCGCTCAGCCCGCGGCTTTGCGCTTTTCCATCATCTGATCGAAATTCGCCCACACGCCTTCGCCGCCGTGCCACTCGCCCTTTGTGGCGGCCTTCGAATATTCGGTGGCGCGCGCCTCGAAGAAATTCGCGTGCTCGACGCCGTTCAGGATCGCCGTCAGCCAGGGGATCGGGTGCTCGGTGACGCCGTAGATTTTCGGCAAGCCAAGCTGGCCCAAACGCCAATCGGCGATGTAGCGAATATATTGTTTGATATCGTCGGCGGTCATGCCCTGCACGGGGCCCATCTCGAAGGCGAGATCGATGAAGCGATCCTCGATGCCGACGACGGTGCGGCAGCATTCGACGATGTCGTCCTTCACTTGTTGCGTCAGCGCGTTGGTTTCTTTCGCGTACGCATGGAAGAGCTTGATCATGCCTTCGCAGTGCAAGCTCTCGTCGCGCACCGACCAGGTCACGATCTGGCCCATGCCCTTCATCTTGTTGAAGCGCGGGAAATTCATCAGCATCGCGAACGACGCAAACAGCTGCAGGCCTTCGGTGAAGGCGCCGAACATGGCGAGCGTGCGGAGAATATCTTCATCCGTCTCGACGCCGAACGTGCCCATGTAATCGTGCTTGTCGCGCATCGCCTGATAATCGAGGAACGCCTCGAACTCGGTTTCCGGCATGCCGATGGTTTCGAGCAGCAACGCGTAGGCGGCGATGTGGATCGTCTCGATGTTCGAGAACGACGCGAGCATCATCTTGATCTCGGTCGGCTTGAACACGCGCGAATAGCGCTCCATGTAATTGTCGTTCACCTCGACGTCCGCTTGCGTGAAGAAGCGGAAGATCTGGGTGAGAAGGTTGCGCTCCTGATCGTTGAGCTTGGAGGCCCAGTCCTTCACGTCCTCACCGAGCGGGACTTCCTCCGGCATCCAATGCACTTGCTGCTGGCGGCGCCAGAATTCGTAAGCCCAGGGATAGCGGAACGGCTTGTAGCCGATCGACGGTGTGCGAAGGCCCGTCAATTTGTCCCCGTTTGCGCCAGCCATTATTCGTCTCCACTTCGCAACGTCGTCTAGATTTAGGGATTCAGCGATCTAAAGACCACCATATCTAGGCCATTGGGCCGCGAGTCGCCTTTAAGAAAGGTTACCAAGCGCCCGCTCGGGACCATGCAATGATTCAGGGGCGGCGAAAGCCGGGATCAATCCCGGTCTGTGGAAAACTAGCCGTTGATCCACTTCGCGACAAAGTAGGCGAGGGTCACCACGGCGGCGGATTTGAGCAGCATCCACCGCCCGATCCAGACGCGACGCCGCAGCGCATCAAAATCGCGTTTGAGGCGCTGGGCGCGGACTTGCGATTTGAAACTGCGCGGGGCCATCGCCTGGCCCGTTGCAAGACTAATGCGCGTTAACTCAGCGGCGCATCGTCACCGTAACGCCGGTGAAGCTCTGGTCCTGGCTGTAATTCTGCCGGCCGATGCGCGTGCTTTCCTCGCGCTCGACATAGGCGAGGGAGGCTTGAACGCCGTTGCGTTCGTAGGTCACGCCGGCGGCCAGATCGCCGACCTCGACGCGGTCCTGTAGCGAAACCGACGAGCCTTGGCCGCCAAAATCGGAACGCGCGCCTGGCTGCCAAGTGAGCGCCTCGTCTTCCGAGGCCACAAACATATAGACAGAACGCTCATTTCCATCGCTTTCGCGTCGATCCACGAGGCCGCGGCCGACGCGCACTTCCGAGCCTCTGCCGGTGCGATCGACTTCGCCTTCGGCATTGGCGCCGAGCGAGGCGCGTTGGGCGATCGAGATATCGATCGGAGAATTGCGGCCGCCGGCGGCCAGTTCAACCTCGACGCGGCGCGGGCCTTCGTCGTCCCGCGACGTATTCAGGCTGGCGCTCTCGAAGCGGCGTGTCGCGTTCTCATCAACATCAAGCTGAAGCGAGGGCGCTTCCGGATTGGTGAGCGCGACGGCCGGGTCGGCAAAGTCGACCTGACCCGGCTCAAGCGCCTCTTGTGCGCCTGCGAACGACGCACCAAGTGCGGTCGCGACAAGCGCGGAGCCCGCCAGCAAAACCGTACGAAGACCGTTCAACCCAGCCATTACAGCCTCGTTCCAATACGCCTACGAAGCGGCAATGCATATTGGCTGCCACATGTTCCCCCCGCCATTAAGTCTTTGGCAAGGGGGAAGTGCGGTTGCCCTGCATTTACCTTAGTGCCGCATCGTCAGCGTGAAGCCAGTGAAGTCCTCGTCCTGCGAGATCGTGCGCGAGCCGTTGCGGACGCTGATTTCGCGCTCAACGTACGCCAGCGACGCCTGCCAGCCATTGGCCTCATAGGTTATGCCGGCCTGTAGATCGCCGATTTCGACCCGTTCCTGCAGCGCGAAGGACGAGCCCGAGCCGCCAAACTCGCTGCGCGTGCCGGGCCGCCAAGTCAAAGCTTCGTCTTCCGACGCCGCGAAGATGTACCAGCTCGGCTCGCTCGAGGCCGGATCATCGTCCTCACGTAAGCCCAGACCGCGACCGAGGCGGAGTTCGGACGCCCGGCTTTGGCGCTCGATATCGCCTTGTTCGTTGAAGCCGAAACCGCCGCGCTGGTTGAACGACACGTCGATCCCGTTAGACGCCCGCGCGACGAGTGCGAGTTCGTAGCGGCGGTATTCCGGATCGTTCGGCCGTGACGGCGTGGGGCTTATATTGGTGAAGCGAGAGCCATCGCCTTCGCGAAGATCGAAGCTGAAGCGATCGCTAAAGGCTTCCGACGGATCGGCAAAGCTGACGCCGTCGACGAAAGTAGCATTCGGCCCGACCGCATCTTCGGCGGTTGCAATATTGGCCGCAAAACTCACAAACCCGACCAGACCAACGACCACGAGCTTGCGTAAGAGCATCGCGATCCCTCCCTGTCTGAAGGTGAGGATGCTGTAAGTAAGGTTAGCGGTTTCTTACCGGCGCGGGACGGCGCCTAGCCGGCTGGCAGTCCGATGTCAGTTCGCCTCGGTAATGGGCGGCAGCGAGCGCTGCATAATGACGACGTCGAGTGCGCGCCCGAACTTCTCGCCCACCTTCGTCATCGTGCCCACGTGTTGGAAGCCGAGCTTATGGTGGAGCGCGATCGAGGCCGCATTATAGGAATCACCGATCAGCGCCAGAACCTCGCGCACGCCGTCATCGCGCAATGTATGCAGTAATTGCGTAAGCATTTGCGCGCCAACGCCTTGGCCGATCGTGGTGGGGGCCGTGTAGATCGAGACTTCGAAAGTCTTCGCGTAAGCCGCCCGATCGCGAAACTGGGAAGCATAGGCAAATCCAAGCACCCGGGTCAGGTCAGACGCGGGCGAGGCCACAAGAAACGGCCAGCCCTTGTCGACGATCTTGCCCCAGCGCTCGGACATCTCCTCCAGCGAGGGCGGCTCGATCTCGAACGTGCCCGTCCCGGTCAGGACATGCTGGGCGTAGATCAGCTGCACGTATTGGAGGTCCTGCTGAAAGCAGGGGCGGACGATTACGGGGGCCGGGACGCCAGACATGTGGATATGTCCGGTGGCGCGCTTCGCGCCCCTAGGTCAAGGCCGGACGCTGCGGCGCCAGGGCGCATTTATCCAATCCCAAGAGGTTTGGCCTAAGATCGCCTCCGAAATGGTGAGTCTGTTAACAAGGGGTTCGGCCCGCGCCCTGGCGCTTGGGCTGATGGCGGCGGCTCTGACCGCGTGCGCCTCGACGCCCGCGCCGATCAGCGCCGGCGCCCTGGGGCGCGGCGGCAATATCGCCGGCCTGCCGACGCCGCCGTTCGACTACGACGCGCCGCCCCGTGTGACCGACCCGAATGCCCGGCTGCAGTGCGTGCCGTTCGCCCGCAACGCCAGCGGCATTGAAATCTACGGCGACGCCAACACCTGGTGGCGTCAGGCCGAAGGGCGTTACCCGCGCTCAAGTTCGCCCGCGCCCGGATCAGTGCTTGTCACGCGCGGCTTCAACAATCCCGGACGCGGCCACGTCGCCGTGGTCACCCACGTCGAGTCCAGCCGCATCATCCGCGTGGATCAGGCCAATTGGCTGAACCGTGGAGAGGTGAGCATGGGCGTGCCGGTGATCGACGTGTCGCCCAACAACGATTGGAGCCAAATCCGCGTCTGGCATATCCCGGGCGGGCATTGGGGCGGGCGCGTCTATGACGCCCAGGGCTTCATCCATCCGTTCACGCTGATGGCGGAACTGCGTAGTTAAGCTTTCTTGATGTCTTAACGTCGCGAAATTAACCAATATTACCCTCTGCCTATGACTAGATGTAGTCTAGTTGGCGAATATTCACCATATGATCTCTACATTGCGAAGAGTTCAGTCAGTTGATTAGGCTTTTCTTAACTGCAATGGCGTGTTTCTGTGTGCCAGTTTGGGGCAATGCCTCGCCTGGGCCTTCGGGGCATGTTGGATACCAGAGCGCTTCTTCTCGCCGCCGCGGCGATCGCTGGCTTCGCCGCCGCACCGACCGAGGCCGACGCCTTGACGCCGTTGTCGATGGATCTCGCCATCGATCCGAGCGTCGCTGAAGGTCCGTCCGAGCACGCCACCCTGGCGCCGCGCGAATTCGAGCGCGCGCCGGACGAGGCCTATGAGCCGATCGCACGCGTCACCAATTGGCGCTCGCGCCTCCAGTGCGTGCCATTCGCGCGCCGTGAGTCCGGCGTCGAGCTCTATGGCAACGCCAACACCTGGTGGCGCCAAGCCGCTGGCCGCTATGAAACCACGCAGGAGCCGGAAGAGCGCGCCGTGATGGTGCTTGAAGGCTTCAACACCACCGCACGCGGCCATGTCGCCGTGGTCAAGGAAATCGTTTCGCCCCGCATGGTGATCGTCGACCACGCCAATTGGCTGAACGTGGGGGAGATCACCCGCGACGTGCCGGTGCGCGATGTCTCGGCCGCCGGCGATTGGAGCGAGGTTCAGGTCTGGAACGTGACGGGCCGTCATTGGGGCGGGCGCACCTACAACGTCCAGGGCTTCATCCTCAACATGCTCACGCCCGAGGCGCGGGAAGAGGCCATCGTCGCCCAGGCCAGCGCACACGAAATGCTTGGCGCTGAAGCCACACCGCTCAGCTAATCCGCGTCTAATCTATCCCCGCCCTGCCCAAAGGCGCTAATTTGCCGCCGCCGGAGAGGGACGCCGGCAGAATCGGACGGGGATCGAGATGAGCAACGCCACGACGGCCGCCGCGGCGAGCGGGGATGCTCCCAGACGCAAAGTGAAACGCAAGTCGCACGACGGCATCCCACTGTTTCGCTGGCTCACGAAAAATCCGATCTGGGACGTTTTCATCTTGCTTTGCATCGTCGCGAACGCGGCGATCCTCGGCTATGATGCGCATTACGGAGAGGCGTCGCAGTACCACGCTCAAATCGAGCAGTGGAACAATTACTTCCTCTGGATATTCACCGCCGAGCTGTTGCTTGAATTCTGGGCGCAAGGCCCGCGCGCTTATTTCCGCAATGGCTGGAACTGGTTCGACATCATCGTCATCGGGCTCAGCTATATCGCGACGACGCCCGCGATCTCGGCGCTGAGAACGCTGCGCGTGGTGCGGGTCTTCCGTCTGGTGAGCGCGGTGCCGCAAATGCGGCGCGTCGTGGAGGCGCTGTTCGGCGCGTTGCCGGGCATTCTTGCCTCGTTCGCGATCCTCGCGGTCGTATTCTACATCGCCGCCGTCATGGGAACGACGCTGTTCCATAGCGATCCGGGCTTCAGTGATCTCGGCAAGGCGATGCTTTCGCTCTTCGCGCTTTCGCAATTCGACGGCTGGGGAGACACGATCCAGCGTCTGCAAGAGCAAAACCCCTATGCGTGGGTTTTCGTGATTGGCTTCACGATCATCGCCGCGTTTGCCGTGCTCAATCTCTTCATCGGCGTCATCGTCGAAGCAGTGCAGGCCGCGCCGCAAGAAGAGATCAAGGAAGAGATCGAGGAATTGGAAGGCGAGGTGGAAGGCATCGCTGAAGCACAAGAAGACGCCGCTGTCGTGCAGCAGCGCATTCTGGATGAGCTTCGTGCGCTGCGCGCCGAAATCGCCGCGCTGCGCGGCGGCGCCACGCCGCCTGCTTGAGCGGCTTTCGGCGCTAGCGGCTGGCCACCAGCGTCGGCGGCGACAACACCGCGTTGACGCCTTGGATGACGCCGTTTGACGCTTCCACGTCCGGCATGACGACGAGTTGATCGTTCACGCGCAAGCCATCGCGGCCGTCGAGCGTCACGCGATAGCCGCTTGACGCCACCACGCGTCGCACGCGCGCGCCAACGCTCTCTCTTGTGACGCGCTCCGGCACGACGTGATAGGCAAGCAACGCGAGCAATTCGTCGTGATTGCGTGGCTGCATCAAGCGCTGAAACTCGCGCTCGCCCATCTGACGAAACGCATCGTCCGTTGGCGCGAACAACGTGAATGGCCCTTCGCCGCGCAGCGTTTCCGCATAGCCTGCGGCTTCAACCGCTTCGAGGAAATGCGTGAACTGGCCGGCGGCGGCCGCGACCTCAAGCACGTCGCCCTGCGGATTGGGATCGACCGCCTCGGCAATGAGGAAACGTTCGCCGGTTTGGGCCATCGCGGGCGCCGCGCTTAGCGTCAAGGCGAGAAGCGCCGCGCGTGCGAGAGAGAGCGTCGTCATGCGCAAATAAACTTGGCGGCGCCATTTCGGTTTCATGACGTCGACAGGCGCGCTGCCAATCGCGACCGGGGGGCCTTGTCGCGCCCGCGCCCAATCGGCGACAATGACGGCATGTCGGTATGGTCACGCATCGTTGAATTGGCCGCGCGCGCCTTCGACCCGGAGGCCGATCCGCCGGAATTCGCCGAAGAATGCGCGCCGCGCCCGAACGATGTCGGCTTCACAGCCGCCGTGATCGGCTTGGCCGCCAAGATGGCCAAGGTGGATGGCAAGGCCGAGGAGGCGGAAATGATCGCCGCCGCCCAGGTGTTCCGTCCGCCCCCTGGCGAGGAGGCGGCGTTCCGGCGCGCCTTTCATCTCGCCAATCAAACGGTTTTAGGATTTGAATCCTACGCCAAGCAGATTGGACGCAAGTATCGCGCGCGGCCGTGCCTGCTTGAGGATGTGCTCGACGGCCTGTTCCACATCGCCGCCGCGGACGGCGTCGTGACGCAGAACGAAATCGACTATCTGGCCGAGGTCGCCGCGCATTTCGGCTTCAGCGACATGGAGTTCCGGCGCATCAAGGCGACCAATCTCGGCCCGGACGCCGGCGATCCATACGCCATCCTCGGTCTATTACCCGGCGCGACCATGGAGGAGGTGCGCCATGCCTGGCGTCGCGCCGCCGCCGAAAACCACCCCGACCGCATGACCCAGCGCGGCGCCCCGCCCGAATTCGTTGAGATTGCGCGCGAAAAAACCGCAGCCATCAACGCCGCTTATGCGCGCATCCGCGAAGAGCTCAGCGTGGCGGCGAAATAGTAGCCTGCCAAGCGAGAAGCGTGCGCCCCAAGTGCGCCGCATTGATCCGCGAAATTCCGAGGCCATATTGGAGCGGTTAAGGGAGTCTTGGCGCTTATGAACGCTACCGCCGATTTCGGGTCCTCGACGCTGACGGCCTTGTTCCGGGCGGCGGGGCTTACGGTGTTGGCGGTCGGCGCGGTGCTGGCTTTCGTGTTCGCCTTCTTCGCCGCGCTCGTTGTGGGTCTGATGGTGGCGGGCGCCGCGCTGGCCTTGCGCTTTTGGCCACGCGCCAAGCGGGCGCGTCCGGCGGGGCCGGAGACGCTTGAAGCGCGCCGCACGCCCGACGGTTGGGTGGTCGAAACCTTCGCCAAGCGGAACTGAGCAAATCCGTGCGAGTCGTCCTAAGGTGGCGGCGTGAAAGTCATTGATCGCCTCTCGCCAAACTATGACGCGCGCACGCGTCCCATCGATCTTGTGGTGCTGCACTACACGGGGATGCAAAGCGCCCAGATCGCGCTTGCGCGTTTGACGGATCCCGCGCCGCTCGCCGGCAAATATCCCGGCCCCTGGCAAAATGAAGACGTGGCCCCGGATGCGCCGCTGGGCAAAGTCTCCGCGCATTACGTCGTCGGGGAGGATGGCGCGGTCTATCGCCTCGTCGCCGAAGAGCACCGTGCATGGCACGCGGGCGCTTCCAGCTGGGACGGCGAGGGCGATGTGAATTCGCGCGCGATCGGCATCGAGATCGCCAATGGCGGGCATGATTTTGGTTTGCCCGAATTCACGGACGCGCAGATCGAGGCGGTGATCACGCTGCTTGGCGAGATACTCGATCGCTGGTCGCTGAAGCCCGCGCGCGTCGTTGGCCATTCCGACGTGGCGCCGGAGCGCAAGCTCGATCCAGGCGAAAAATTTCCCTGGCGCCGGCTGGCCGAGGCTGGCGTATCGATCTGGCCGGAGATCATCGAAACGCCGCCGCGTGACGAGGAATATGTCGCGCATGCGCAGCAGCAACTCGCGGCGTTCGGCTATGACGTGCGCGCCACCGGCTTCGCCGATGCCGAAACCAAGGCCGCGCTGATGGCCTTCCAGCGCCGTTTCCGCCCCGGTCAAATCGATGGCGTGCTTGATGACGAAACCCGCGCGCTGCTGGCGGCGCTGACTTAAACGCGCTATCAAGCCTGCACCAGTCGGCCGGACGGCCGCGGGCGCAAGCTGGAAACGGCGCGTTCGAGGAAAGTCCGGGCTCCACGCGGATACGGCGGCGGGTAACGCCCGCCGAGAGCAATCTTAGGGATAGCGCCACAGAGAACAGACCGCCCGCCGTCGCCCCTTCGGGGGCTTTGGCGAGGTAAGGGTGAAACGGTGGGGTAAGAGCCCACCGCGCCGACCGTAAGGAAGGCGGCACGGCAAGCCCCGTCGGGAGCAAGACCGAATAGGGATGCGATGGCCCCGCAAAGGGTACGGCCCATCCGTGGGAGCGCATCCGGGTAGGTCGCGAGAACCATGCGGCGACGCATGGTCCAGAGGAATGGTCGTCACCGCGCAAGCGGAACAGAACCCGGCTTACAGGCCGACTGGTATTTTGATTTCCGGACTCGGCTTAGGTTCACGCGATGAGTCACGCTCCCGTCCTCCTCGCAGAAGCGATGGACGCGCTCGCCCTTCGGGACGGGGGCGTTTATGTCGACGCGACTTTTGGTGGCGGCGGGTATTCGCGTCAGATGCTGGGGCGGGCGCGGTGCCGGGTGATCGCCTATGACCGCGATCCGGACGCGATTGCGCGTGGGGCGGCGTTAATCTCTGAAGAGCCGCAGCGCTTCACGCTTCTGCAAGGTCGGTTTGGTGATCTCGCGCCGGACGAATTGGTGGACGGCGTGGTGTTCGATCTGGGCGTTTCTTCGTTTCAGCTTGACCAGGCTGACCGTGGATTCTCGTTTCAGCAGGACGCGGAGCTCGACATGCGCATGGAAAAGGATGGCCCGAGCGCCGCCGACGCCGTGAACGCCATGAGCGAAGTCGCGTTGGCGGACCTGATTTATAATTACGGCGAAGACGATGAGAGCCGCCGCATTGCGCGCGCGATCGTGCAGGCGCGGGCGGCGGGCCGTATTACGCGAACGCTAGAGTTTGCCGATCTGGTTGAGAAAGCCGTGGGCGGGCGACGCGGCGCGCGCACGCATCCCGCGACTAAGACGTTTCAAGCGTTGCGTATGCTGGTGAATGATGAGCTGGGCGAATTGGCGCGTGGTTTGTCGGCGGCGGAGCGCGCGTTGAAGCCGGGCGGGCGTTTGGTGGTGGTGTCGTTCCATTCGCTGGAAGACCGCATGGTGAAGCAATTCATCGCCGCCCGCGCCGATGCGCAGGGGCGCGGCTCGCGCTTCATGCCGGATTTGCCGCCGGAGCGTGCGCCGAGCTTTGTGTTGGAACGTAAGCGCGCGACGGCGCCGAGCGATGAAGAAACGGCGCGTAATCCGCGCGCGCGCTCGGCCAGTCTGCGCTGGGCGGCGCGTACGGATGCGCCGGCCTGGGATGAACTCGATCCCCCCGAACTCGCACCGAAAGCGGAGGCCGAATGGCGAAAGCTCAACTGACGCGTTGGCTTCAGATTGGCGCGGCCGTGCTGGTCGCGGCGCTGGCGATTGGCTTGTACAAAGCCAAGACCGACGCCGCGCGCACGCAATCGCATGTGCGCCAACTCGAGCGGCAGATCGAAGAGCGCGAGGCGGATTTGCGCGCGTTGCGTGCTGAGATCGCGCACCTGGAAAGCCCCGCGCGCGTGGAGCAACTCGCGGAAGATCATCTGGGCGCCGTCGTCGGCAGCGAAGGCGCGGCATTGCCGGAAAGCGCGATCGATCAGCGCTTGCCTGCGCCGCGCGCGAGCAACGAGTGAGGCCGCTTGGCCTGACATATGCGCGCGATACGCAGCGCCAGGATGATCCGCGCGAAGCCGCGCCCGCGCGCGGGCGCGTCCGCTTGCTGGCGATGGCGATATTCGCGGTGCTGACGCTGCTTGCCGGGCGCGCCGTGCAACTCGCGTTTTCCGGCGACCCCTTGGCGCAGCCGCGCCGCACGGCAGCCGCGGCGCCAATCACGCGCGCCGATATCGTCGACCGCAACGGCGTGCTGCTCGCCACCACCGTGCGTGCGTTCGCGCTGGCGGCGACGCCGGAGCGTGTTTGGAATCCGGAAGAGACGGCGCGGGTGCTGCGCGGCGTTTTTCCGGAGCTTGATCACGACACGCTGGTACGCCGCTTGGGCGATAGCTCGCGCCAGCTTGTCTATCTGCGTCGTGGGCTTACGCCGGCGCAGCGCGATCAGGTGCAAGCGCTGGGGCTCGCTGGCATCGGCTTTGAGGCGGAGGATCGCCGCGTCTATCCGCAGGGCGCGCTTGCGGCGCATGCGCTCGGGTTCACGGACATCGATCTGAACGCGTTGTCGGGTGTTGAGCGAGGTCTTGACGCGCAAATCCGCGAGGCGGGCGCTGCTGGGCGCAACGTGCGCCTATCGCTCGACGTGCGCATCCAATACGCGCTCGAAACCGAACTCGACGCCGCCGCGCGCGCCGCGGGCGTCACCGGCGCGGCCGCCATCCTGCTCGACGGCCATACGGGCGAGACTTACGCGCTGGCGTCCTGGCCGCGCTTCGATCCCAATCAGGCAGGCAGCGCCACCGATGTGCAGCGCGTCGATCGCGTGGCGGGCGGCGTATATGAACTTGGCTCGACGGTGAAGCCGTTCACCGTGGCGATGGCGCTGCAGGAGAATGTCGCGCGCCCGGCCGAGGTGTTCAATTTGAGTGCGCCGCTCAATGTGGGCGGCGCCCCGATTACCGATGAGCATCCGATCCAGGGGCTCGCAAGCTTGCGCGATATTCTTTCGCACTCGTCAAACATCGGCGCGGCGCAATTGGCGCTGCGTGTGGGTGGGGCGCGGCAGGTGTCGTACCTCAATCGCTTGGGTTTGACGCAAGTCGCGACACTCGAAGTCGGTCGCAATGGCGAGCCCATCGTGCCGGCGCTTACCGCGCGCCGCGATATTGCTGGGCGCGGCTTCGGTTACGCCCTGGCGGCGTCGCCCGTGGCGCTTGCCGGCGCTTATACGGTGTTCACGAATAACGGCGCCCGCGTCACGCCCACATTGATCGCTTTGGCGCCCGATGCTGAGATCGAACGTGCGCCGGTATTTTCTCCCGAAGTCACCCGGCAGATGCTTGTCTATTTGCGCGCCGTGGTCACCGAAGGCACCGGCCGCGCCGCCGACGTGCCGGGCTTGACGGTCGCCGGCAAAACCGGCACCGCCGAGACGCGGGATGAAACCGGCGCCTATACCGAAGATCGCAATTTCTCCTCATTTGCGGGCGTGTTTCCGGCCAATAATCCGCGCTATGTGATCGTGCTTGCGCTGGACGGGACGGGCGCGGACCAGGCCGGCGGCGTGGTCGCCGCGCCCGCCGTCGCGCGCACGCTGCGCCGCATAGCGCCCATGCTCGGGCTGCGTGTGGAGCCGCAAGCGCAAGCGCGCTAGGGAGAGGGAATGAAACTCGGCGAACTTCTCCACAACGGCGTCCCCGCGGGCGCCGAGGGCGTAGAGATTACCGGCCTGACGGCGGACTCGCGCAAAGTGAAGCCGGGCTATTTGTTCGCGGCGCTTGCGGGCGTCGCCGCGCACGGGCGCGATTACGTGGCCCAAGCAAAGGCGAACGGCGCCGTCGCTGTCTTGTCTGCCGGGGATTTGGGCGCTGATCCAGGCGTCGCGCACGTCGTCGCCGAGAACGCGCGCAACGCGTTCGCGCTGGCGGCCTCCGCGTTCTACCCACGACGGCCGCAAACGATCGTTGCCGTGACGGGCACCAACGGCAAAAGCTCCACCGTCGATTTTCTCCGCCAGATATGGACGCACGCGGGCAAGCGTGCGGCAAGCTTGGGCACGTTGGGCGCCATTGGGCCAAGTGGAATTGTTGATCTCGGGCACACAACGCCTGATCCGGCGGCAGTGCACGCGACGCTCACGGCGCTTGCGGACGACGGCGTCACGCATGCCGCGATGGAAGCATCGAGCCATGGGCTGGAGCAGCATCGCGTCGATGGTCTTACTCTCGCGGCGGCCGCGTTCACGAACCTCACGCAAGATCACCTCGACTATCATGTCGACATGGCGCGCTATCGCGATGCGAAGCTGAAGCTGTGGGCGCTGGTGAAGGATGGCGGTGCGGCGATTATCAACGCAGACGCCGAGGAAGGCGCGGCGTTCGAGCACGGCGCCAAGAAGCGCGGGCTCGATGTGATCCTCTGCGGCTGGCGCGCGCCGCGCGACCATGCGCTGAAGATCGTGGAAATCCAGCCACGGCCAAACGCGCAATCGATGACGCTCAGTTGGAATGGCAAGGAATACGCTGTCGAACTGCCGCTCATCGGCGAGTTTCAGGCGCTGAACGCGACCTGCGCCGCAGCGCTCGCCTTGGCCGTTGGCGAAACGCCTGATGCGGTGTTTGCCGGCATGGCGAAGCTGAAGCCGGTGAAGGGCCGTATGGAGCATGTGGGCCAAAGCAAGAGTGGCGGGCACGTGTTTGTCGATTACGCGCACACGCCGGATGGCTTGGATGTGTTGCTGCGCGCGGCGCGTCCGCACGCGCCCGGGCGGATCATTTGCGTGTTCGGCTGCGGCGGTGATCGCGATTCCAGCAAGCGGCCGAAGATGGGCGCGATCGCGGCGCGTCATGCCGATGTGGTGATCGTGACGGATGATAATCCACGCAGCGAAGATCCTGCGTCGATCCGTGCGCAGATCATCGCCGCAACGCCTGGCGCGATCGAGCTCGGTGATCGCGCGCAGGCGATCCGCGAAGCGGTGGTGATGCTGAAGCCGGGCGATGCGCTGATGATCGCGGGCAAAGGTCACGAGACCGGGCAAATCATCAAGGGCGTCACGCACCCGTTCTCTGATCAAGATGTCGCGCGCGCGGCGTTGGAGCAAAACTGATGTCAGACCTCTGGGCCGCGGAAGAAGCGGCGCGCGCCACTGGCGGAAAACTCATCAATGGCGACAAGTGGAGCGTGAACGGCGTCTCCATCGATACGCGCACGCTTGAGCCGGGCGATTTATTCGTGGCGCTCAAAGACGTGCGCGACGGCCATGACTTTCTGGCGCAGGCTTATGTCTCGGGCGCGGGCGCCGCGCTTATCTCTGACGCCAGCAAGGTTGAAGGCATGGGGCCGGCGCTGGTCGTGCCCAATGTGCTTGATGGCCTGCGCAAGCTTGGCGAGGCCGCGCGCGAACGCAGCGCCGCTAAGCGCGTCGCCGTGACGGGATCGGTCGGAAAAACCTCCACCAAGGAAGCGCTCGCGGTGTGTCTTTCCGCGAGCGGGCAAACGCATCGCAGCGTGAAGAGCTACAACAATCATTGGGGCGTGCCGCTGACGATGTCGCGCATGCCGGCCGAGAGCCGCTTCGCTGTCTTCGAGATCGGCATGAATCATCGCGGCGAGATATTGCCGCTGACGCACCTGGTGAAGCCGCACGCGGCGCTCGTTACCACGATCGCGCCGGCGCACGTCGAAAATCTGGGTTCGCTTGAAGCTGTCGCCGACGAGAAGGGCGATATTTACACGGGGCTGGAGCCAGGCGGCGCGGCCTTGGTGCCGAACGAAGCGCCGCATGCGAGCCGTTTGATTGAAGCGGCGGAGCGAAATGGCGCGAACCTCATCCGTTTCGGCCGCGAGGCCGCCTGCGAAGCACGGCTGATCAAGTTCGATATGGATGATGCCGGCTCAACCGCCGAGGCGGAAATCCTTGGCCGCTTGATCCGCTATCGCGTCGGTGTTGAAGGCGCGCATTGGGCGCTGAACTCGGTGGCCGCGTTGGCGACCGCTGATGTCGTCGGCGCCGATCTCGATGCGGCGGCACACGCGCTGGAACATCTGCGCGCGTTCGACGGGCGTGGCGTGGCGACGCGCGTGGAAGCACCGTTTGGCCCGTTCTTGCTTGTGGACGATTCGTACAACGCCAATCCCGCATCCATGGTCGCTGCGTTTTCCACACTTGGCGCGCGTAAGCCCGCGTCGGGCGGCCGGCGCATCGCGGCGCTCGGCGACATGTTGGAACTTGGCCCGGAAGAATTAGCCTATCACGCCGGGCTTGCTTCGCCTTTGCAACAAGCGGGCGTCGATCTTGTGTTCGCGGCGGGGCCGCGCATGGCCGCGCTCATGGAGGCGCTTCCGCCCGCGCTTCGCGGCGGCTATGCCGAAACTGCGGACGCGCTGATTCCCGTGATTGCAGGATCGCTGCAGGCGGGAGACATCGTGCTCGTCAAAGGCTCGAACTCTTCAAAAATGAGCCGGGTGGTCGCAGCATTGTCGCGCCTCAATGGGGATAATTGATGCTTGAGCTCTTGGGGCAGTTCGAAGAGCGCTCGCAATTCTTCAATCTCTTCAACTACATCACGTTCCGCACCGGCGGCGCGATGTTCACGGCGATGGTCATCGCCTTCGCGATTGGCGCGCCGTTCATTGCATGGCTGCGCAAGAAGCAGGGCAAGGGCCAGCCAATCCGCGCCGACGGCCCTGAAGGCCATCTGCTCACAAAGAAGGGCACGCCGACGATGGGCGGGCTCATTATTCTGATCAGCTTGGGCGTTTCATCCCTATTGTGGGCGGATTTGCAGAACCCGTACGTGTGGGCGGTGCTGCTGGTGACGCTGGCCTTCGGCACGATCGGTTTCATCGACGATTTCGCGAAAGTCACGAAACAGCACCATGGCGGGCTCTCCGCCAAAGTGCGCTTGGCGGCGGAATTCGGCACAGCGCTCGTGGCCGCGCTCATCATGCTGGTGGCGGAATGGGTTGCGACGACGCCAGGCCAAACGCATGACGTCATGGGCTTCTTCAATGCCTTGATGGCGGGTGAGCCGCTTACCGCCGTGGCGCTGCCGTTCGTGCAGGGCTGGGGCGTGCAGCTGCTGGGCTTTTACATCATCTTCGCGATGATCGTGATTACCGGCTTTGGCAACGCCGTGAACCTCACCGATGGCCTCGACGGCTTGGCGATCGTTCCGGTGATGATCGCCGCGGCGACGTTCGGCATGATCTGCTATCTCGTCGGCCGCGTTGATTACTCGACGTATCTCGGCATCCCCCATGTCGCGGGCGTTGGCGAGCTCTCCACGATCTTGGGTGCGCTGCTTGGCGGCTCGCTGGGCTTCCTTTGGTACAATGCGCCGCCCGCGCGCGTGTTCATGGGTGATACCGGCTCGCTGGCGCTCGGTGGTTTGCTGGGTGCGGTGGCCGTCGCCTCGAAGCATGAAATCGTGCTCGCCATCGTTGGCGGTCTGTTCGTGCTCGAAACACTTTCGGTGATGGTGCAGGTGGCTGTGTTCAAGCGTACCGGTAAGCGTGTGTTCCTGATGGCGCCGGTCCACCATCATTTCGAAAAGCTCGGCTGGCAGGAACCGACGATCGTGATCCGCTTCTGGATCATCTCGACGATCTTCGCGTTGGCTGGTCTCGCGACACTCAAGTTGCGCTGATGATCGCGCGGTAAGCTTGCGTTAACCCTGCGAAGCAGCGCACACCCGCTGTCTTTCGGGGTTGGAGGCGATCGGAATGATTCCGATCACGGAATTCAAAGGTCGTGACGTCGCCGTGTTTGGCTTGGCCCGCACCGGGCTTGCGGCCGCGCGTGCGCTAGTTGCCGGCGGCGCGCGCGTGCACGCGTGGGACGACAACGACGCTTCGCGGGCCAAGGCCGAAGCCGCGGGCGTGCCGGTTTCCGACATCAATAGCCGCGATTGGCGCAGCTTCGCCGCGCTGATCCTTTCGCCGGGCGTGCCGCTCACATTCCCCGAACCGCATCGCGTCGTCACGCTGGCCGAAGCGACCGGCGTGCCGGTTATGGGCGATATCGAATTGTTCGCGCGCGCCGTGAACGCGCTGCCGCCGGCGCAACGTCCGAAGCTGATCGGCGTCACCGGCACCAACGGCAAGTCGACGACATCGGCGCTGATTGCGCACATCTTAAAGGCTGCGGGCAAGGATGTGCGCTTAGGCGGCAATATCGGCGACGCGCTGTTGGAGCAGCCACCGCTGCACGCTGGCGCATATTACGTGATCGAGTTGAGTTCGTTCCAACTCGATCTCACGTCGAGCCTCCGCCTCGATGTCGCCGTGTGGCTCAATACGACGCCGGACCATCTCGATCGCCACGGCGACATGAACGCTTATGTGGCCGCCAAGAAGCGCATCTTCCTCAATCAAGGCGCTGGCGATTGGGCGATCATCGGCGTGGACGACGCTTATTGCGCGCGTGTGTGTACGGATTTGACGCGCGCGGGCGTGCAGCACGTGGCGCCGATTTCATCTGGCCAGGCGCTAGGGCGTGGCGTCGCGGCGCTCAATGGCAAGGTCATCGATGCGCGTTCCGGGCGCGCGGAAATTGTCGTCGACCTCGCGCAAGCGCCAGCGCTGGCTGGCAAGCACAATGCGCAAAACGCCGTCGCCGCTTTCGCCGCGACAAGCGCGCTCGGCGTCGATGCGCGCGTGATCGCGCAGGCGATGGCGACGTTTCCTGGATTGCCGCATCGGCTAGAGCGCGTGGCGTCCATCGAAGGCGTGCGCTTCATCAATGACAGCAAGGCCACCAACGCAAATGCGGCCGCGCAAGCGCTTGCCGTCTATCCGCGCGTCTATTGGATCGCGGGCGGCGTCGCCAAGGACGGCGGCATCGATGAACTCGCGCCGTTCTTTCCGCGCATGGCCAAGGCCTATTTGATCGGCCAATCCGCCGGAGAATTTTCCGACACCTTGCGCGGCAAAGCGCCGGTGACGATGGCGGGCAATTTGGAGGCGGCGGTGAAGCTCGCCTTTAACGACGCGAAGGCGTCCGGCGAGCCGCATCCGGTCGTGTTGCTTTCGCCCGCGTGCGCTTCGTTCGATCAATTCAAAAGCTACGAAGATCGCGGCGATCAGTTCCGCAAGTACGTGACGGCGTTGCAAGCTTCGTCGCCCGCGCGTAACGGGGGCGCTGTTTGAGCGCGCTGGCTGACCGCCTTGGCGGCGCACTCGATCGCGTTCGCACCTATGATCGGCCCTTGTTGATCACAGCGCTGGTACTGTTTGGCCTTGGCATCCTGTTCTCGATGGCGGCGAGCCCTGCGGCTACCGCGCGCATTCGCATCGATGAGGCGTTTTACTTTGCCGGCCGGCAGACAGCGTACGCGGCGCTGGGCGTCATCGTCATGATAGCGGCGGCCTCGCTTGAGCCGCGCCAGTTGCGGCGCGCGGGCACGTTGCTTGCCGCGATCTTTTGGCCTTTGTGTTTGCTCGCGGCGTGGTTTGGCCCGGAGGTGAAGGGCGCGCAGCGCTGGTTCGATCTTGGCTTTTTTTCGCTGCAGCCGTCCGAGATACTGAAGCCTGCGCTGATCATCGTCTGGGCGTGGATGCTCAGCGAAAGCATGAAGCAGCCGAAATTCCCGGGCCGCGTCATCGCTGTTGTGTTGCTCGGCCTCGTGGCGGCGGCGCTGCTGGCGCAACCTGATGTGGGCCAAACAGCGCTCCTCACCTTGTGCCTTGTGCCGTTGCTTGTGCTCTCCGGCTTGGCGTTTCGCTGGCTGATTGGCGGCGCTGTGTTCGCTGCGGGCGCCGCGTGGGCGATCTACAAATTCTATCCGCATGCGCGCGAGCGTGTGGACACATGGCTCAACCCGGAAGGTGACGCCGCCTACCAAGTGAACCGCGCGCTCGACGCCATCGCCGCGGGCGGCGTGTTCGGGCGCGGGCCGGGCGAGGGCGTGATCAAGCGCTCATTGCCGGATGCGCACGCGGATTTCGTGTTCGCTGTCGCGGCGGAGGAGTTTGGCCTCATCGCATCCATCGGCTTGATTGCGATCTTCGGGTTCCTTGCGTTTCGCGGTTTGTCGCGCGCGAGCCGCTTGAATGAGCCGTTCGAACAATTGGCGGCGGCGGGCCTGATCACGCTTTTGGTCGCACAGGCCGCAATCCATATCGCGGTGAACTTGTCATTGCTGCCGGCCAAGGGCATGACGCTGCCGTTCATTTCGTTTGGCGGTTCTTCAATGATCGGCTCGGCGCTGGCGTTGGGGTTCTGTCTTTCCCTTCTCCGAGATCGGCCCGGCGCTTATCTCTTTGCTGGGCGCGCACGCGAATAGTCCGATGACAAAAAAGATCGTCGTCATTGCCGCAGGCGGAACCGGCGGGCATTTGTTCCCGGCGGCGGCGTTTGCCGAAGAAATGTTTCGTCGTGGCTGGCGCGTCGTGCTGATGACGGACGCGCGCGGGCGCCGTTACGCGGAAGGCTTTCCCGCCGAACGCATCGAGGATGTGTCGGCCGCCTCGCTCAGCGCTAATCCGATGACGGCGATCCCGGCGCTGTTCAAGATCATGCGCGGCGTCAACGCAGCCAAAGCACGCTTCAAGGAATTGCAGCCTTCGCTGGTTGCGGGCTTTGGCGGCTATCCGTCCTTTCCCGCGCTGATGGCCGCGCGCGCACACAAAGTGCCGATTCTCATTCACGAACAGAATTCCGTGCTGGGCCGCGTCAATCGCGCGATGGCGACAAGCGCGGAAATCGTCGCCTGCGGCTTTGAGCGTCTGGATCGGCTTCCGCCGAAAGCGGCGGAACGCAAGCGCGTCGTCGGCAACCCTGTGCGTTTGCCGATCCTCGCGGTGCGCGAGCGCCCTTACCCTGAAGCGCCGGCTGGCGGGCGCATCAATCTCTTGATCATCGGCGGCAGCCAAGGCGCGCGCGTGTTCGGCGAGGTGATCCCCGCTGGCATCGCGTTGCTGCCGGAGGCGCTGCGCGCGCGGCTCGATGTCGTGCATCAGGTGCGCGAAGAGCAGATCAAGGACGTCAAGAAGGTCTATGAGAAGGCCAGGGTAAATGCCGAGGTGGCGCCGTTCTTCACGGATATGGGCCAGCGCCTCGGCGCTGCTCATCTCGTGATCGCGCGCGCGGGCGCGTCGTCCGTGACGGAATTGCAGGTGGCTGGCCGGCCAGCCATCCTGGTGCCGTTCGCGGCCGCCGCGGACGATCACCAGACCGCCAACGCCGAGGGGCTGACCTCCGTTGGCGCGGCCGATCTCTTCACGGAGGCGGAATTTACCGCCGGCGCGCTCGCCGCCACTTTGGAGCGGCGCCTGGCTGATCCCCATGGCCTGGCCGTCCGGGCTGCCGCCGCCCGCGCCTCGGCCAAGCCCGAGGCCGCGAAGAACTTGGCTGATCTGGCCGAAAGCGTCGCTACCTAAAGAAAATTTGCGTCCCCCGCATCCAAGGGGGTGGTGAGCGGCGGTTCAGTCTCGAAAGCGCACGACAGAGCGCACGGAGGGACTGGCAATGGTTGAATTGTTCCGCGATTTTTGGTGGCTGATGTTCCCTATGTTCGGGATGTTGATGGCGGTGATCCACGCCCTCAAGGACAATGCCCGCCAGGACGCGATTCTGCGTGACGCCCGCACACAATTGGAGCGCAAGCCGTGAGCTTCACTGATCTGTTCGTCAGCTTCTGGTGGCTGATCTTCCCCGTTTTCGGCATGGGCATGGGCTTTTGGGGCATGATCTCCAGCGAACGCCGCAGCGCGCGCGTACTGGATCTGATCAAATCCTATGTCGATCAGGGCAAGGAGCCGCCAGCCGAATTGCTGAAGCTCGCGACCAGCGATGAGGAACTCGTCGTCAATTCTCCGACAGGACGGCGTCAGAACAACGCGTGGTCTTTCGTGGTTTTCGCCGCGCTCGCGGCGGGTTTCGGCGTCGGCTATTATTTCGTGCGCGCCGAGGATTACGCGTTCGCGTTTCTCATCGTCGCTGTCGTGATGGCTGTGATGGCCGTGGGCGCCTTGTTCATCGTGCTCACCAGCCGCGCGAACGATAAGTAGAAAGCCCCATGAACCCGGCCGAGGAAACGCGGCTGATTGGGCTTGCGCGCGGCGGCGATGCGCGTGCCTTCGGCCAATTGGTCGATGCGCACCAAGCCGCCGTCCGCGCGTTCTTGCGGCGTCTTGTCGGCACGTACGCCGACGCGGATGATCTTGCCCAGGAAGCTTTCGCGCGCACATGGGAGGTGCTGCATCGCTTTGACGGCGCGTCGAGCTTGCGTACCTTCATTTGCGGTGTTGCGTTTCAATATTGGCGGCGCGCGCGGCGTTCGACATCGCGTCGCCAGGCGCGCGAAGAGTCCTACGCGGAACTCGCCGATACCGAAACTGAAGCGCCAGCGCACACAGCCGCGCGCCTTGCGCTGCGCCGGGCGATGGACGATCTTCCCGAGGATCAGCGCGCGGTGCTCGCCCTATGTTTGGGCCAGGATTTCACCCACGCCGAGGCGGCGGAAATCCTGGGATTGCCGCTCGGTACGGTAAAATCGCACGTGTCCCGCGGCAGGACGCGTTTGCAGGAGGCGATGGGCGTCGCGACGGAGAAGGCCCCATGAGTGACGATCTCGAACTGGCGGCATTGCTGGGCGAAGCGCCAGCCGCGCCGGATCCTGTGTTTCGCTATGACGTGTTCACCAACATGGCCGAGCGGGCGCGGCGGCGCCACGCGCGCATGCGCGCGTGGCGCATCGTGATGGGCTTTACGTTGATCGGCGCCTGTTTTCCCGCCGGCCAGTGGGCGGGGCTCACTTTGAGCAATTTTCAGCCCATGCTCGCGGTGACCGCTGTTTTGACGGCGGCAGGGGTAGTGGCGCTCTTGACCATTCGTGGCCCCGGCGTAGTGCTGGCGTATTCGCGCGCCATCCTTTCGGCGCGCTAAGGGCAGGCAGGAGCGGTTGGTGGCGCAGAAGCGATTTTTGGTGGTCCATGTGGCGCGCACAACTGGATCATGGCTCATGCACACGTGGACGGACACGCCTGCCGAGGCGTTGAGCTTGGCCAAGGACTTGTCCAAGCAGGGAGCGCGTGACGTCCATATTCGCGACATGAACGACGACAACCTCTATGCTCTCGATGCGTTCGAGATCGTGCACAAATTGAGTTGAGCGCACCAGCCATGCAACGTCGCGCTATTCCGTTTGACACCGGCCCCATTCATTTCGTCGGCATCGGCGGGATTGGCATGTCCGGCATCGCCGCTGTGATGAAGAACCTCGGTTACGAGGTGACCGGCTCGGACGCCAAGGACGGCGCCAATATCCAGCGGCTGCGCGCTCAAGGCATCGAAGTGCATATCGGGCACGTGGCCGAAAATGCGGCGCACGCGGGCGTCGTGGTGATTTCATCGGCGATCAAGAACGGCAATCCGGAAGTCGATGCGGCGCGGGCGCGCGGCGCGCCGATCGTGCGCCGCGCCGAGATGCTGGCCGAGATCATGCGTTTGAAATGGACGGTCGCGATCGGCGGCACGCATGGCAAGACGACGACCACCTCGATGATCGCCGCATTGCTTGATGCGGGCGGCAAGGATCCGACCGTGATCAATGGCGGCATCATCAACGCCTATGGTGCGAACGCGCGCATGGGCGAAGGCGAATGGATGGTGGTGGAGGCCGACGAAAGCGACGGCACGTTCACACGCCTGCGCGCGACGGCGGTGGTCGTCACCAATATGGACCCCGAGCATCTGGATCATTACGGCGCGGCGGAGGCGATGAACGCCGCCTATCAGACGTTCGTGGAAAACATCCCATTCTACGGTTTCGCCGTGATGTGCCTCGATCATCCGCAGGTGCAGGCGCTGGCGGCGAAGGTGCGCGATCGGCGTGTGATTTCATATGGCTTCAATCCGCAAGCCGATGTGTGCGCGATGAACGTGCGCCCGTCGCGCGATGGCTCGACGTTCGATGTGGTGGCGCGCAAAAAGGGCGAGGGCCCGGGTGTTACGCTGCACGATCTCTTCCTGCCGGTGGCGGGGCGGCACAATGTGCAGAACGCGGTGGCCGCGATCGCGGTGGCGCGCGAGCTGGGCGTGACCGATAGCGGCATTCGCAATGGCTTGAAGAAATTCGCCGGCGTGAAGCGCCGCTTCACGACGACCGGCTATTGGAACGAGGTGCGCATCGTCGATGATTACGGGCATCACCCGGTCGAGATCGCGGCTGTGCTTTCCGCCGCGCGGGAGATGACGGAAGGCCGCGTGCTCGCCGTGGTGCAGCCGCACCGCTACACGCGCCTGCGCGATCTGTTCAACGAATTCTCCACCTGCTTTAACGACGCCGATATCGTCTGCGTGGCGGACGTGTATGCGGCCGGCGAGCAACCGATTGACGGCGTGAGCGCTGACGCGCTGGCGATCAGCCTGAAGAGCCACGGCCACCGCGACGCGCGCCGCATCGCGGATTTGGACAATTTGCCGGATTTCGTGCGTGCGGAAGCGAAGCCGGGCGATATCGTCGTGTGCCTGGGTGCGGGCGATATCACAGCGTTCGCGAATGCGCTACCGGCCAAGCTGGGCGCGGCGGCGGCTTAGGCGCGCGCAATACTCAACCGTCATCCCGGATCGCGCTTTGCTACGGCCGGGATGACGGAGTTTTTTAAGCGGCGCTTAGCCTTCGATCCCGGTCAGTTCAAAAGTTTGGCCGTTGAGAACGGGGTAACCCCATTCGGAGTTGCGGCCGATGGTGGCGCTCAAGCCGCGGCCATCGACTTCGAAATAGATCGTGAAGGACTGATTGCACTGGTTCCGCAGCGTGTATGTGTAGGCGTAAGCGCTGTTCGGTGCGGCGGTCCGGCCGATATCGATGACGCAGCCCGATGTATCCAGCGTGCGATAATAATTTTGCGCAATCGCGGGCGTCGCCGCGAATGATGCGGCCGCAAGCGCCGCGACGATGGCGGCTTTCAAAAACATTCTCATCGATTTCCCCGGCGTTTCATAAGCCTCGCTCTTTCAGCGTGCCAATTTCGGCGGCGGGGGAAACCCCCACGATCCGGGGGATCAGGCGGCGACGCGGAGAACAAGATCGACGGTTGAGTTAACGCCCAAACGTTTGAATACGGCGTCGAGGTGCTCGCCGACGGTGTCGAGGCCGATGCCGGCGATGGCTGCGATTTCCTTGCGTTGCAGCCCCATGAGGGCGAGCCAGCACACAGTCATGCGGCGCGCGGGCAGCTCCCATTCCACGAGCTTCATGGCGATGTGATAGGCGAACGGGCGATATTGCAGAAAGCGTATCGTGGTCGCGCCGTCGCCGGCTTCGCTGCAGATTTCAAAATCGCCCCAGCGGCATTTGACGTTGCGTCGCACGCGGCGTTCGGCGCGCGCGGCTTCGACGTATTCGGGGCAATAGAGGGACGCGAGCGTTTCGAAGCTCACATCTGGTCCGCCAACGACTGGAATGTTGCCACCGCGTTCGAGCAGCCAAAGGCTCTGATGCGCTTCGTTGTTGTGGAACGCGATTTGTCCGCGCGCATCGATGACGATCAAGCCGGCGTCGGAGAGACGCGTGGAATCCATCATCGCCGGCGCCCGCGCGCGAAACGCGAGCGCGGTCAGTTCGGCGATGGTGCCGGCGAGCGCCACATCCTCGGTTGAATACGGGCCTTGCGCGGCCGAGCGCATGAACAGGTAAGAGCCCAACGGATGTTCGCCATCGTGCGCGACAGCGTCGAGCATATGGCGCGCGCCGATCGGGTGGTAAGATACGAAGAACATATCCGACCTGTAGAAGGCTTCCGTCTGATACGGCAGCAAATAGCCAGCGACGGGGCCGGCCAGAACATTCTCGTCAAAGGTCAGCCAATTGCGCGGGTCCGCTTCGATGTAGAGCTGGTGCGAGAGGAAGGTCTCAAGCGAGAGGAAGGCGGGCTTTTCGACATAAGCATCGACCATCTCGCCTTTGGCATTGGACCAGAAAAAGCCGATTGTGTCGGCGGGCAGAATGCGGCGGAGCAATTCGACAGCGTCGCGAACCACAAGCTTGAAATCAGCCGTGCCGGCGCACATCAGGCCAAACGCTGTGAGCATGGCGCCTTCTTTGCCGCCACGCGCGCCAACGATTTCGCGTATGCGCGCAATGCTCGCGCCGTCGACCATGCATCCCCCGCTGCAGGGTTAGCATTGTCGAAACTGTGCAACAAGCGAAACGGCGTTGACGCTGGGGCGCGTCTTATTCCGGCGTGAGGCGCGTGCGCAGGGCGCGGATGCGTTCGAGCAGCGGCTCTGCTTCAGCGACGTCCGCGCCGAAATCGAACGTCACCGTGCGGGCGCCGAGCGTCAGCGATTCCGCGCCGCCGTCGGCGCAATCGGGGCAGCCGATCGTGGGCGGCAGGCCGCTCAAATCGGTGTTGGCGGCGAGGCGTTGCAGCTCTTGCCATTCGGCGGGCGTGAGCGTGGTGGTGAAGCGCTGGTCGGGCAGATCGGATGCGCCGCGGCCGCCGCGGGCTTCACGGATCAACACGACTTGGCCTTCCGAGATTTCGAGCCGCGTCGTGCAATAGCCGACGCACATGCCGAACGATGTCGTGGACACGATCTGGCGCAGGTCGCTCGGCGCTTGCGCAGGCGCGCTGGCGCAGGCGGCGAGAGCAAAAAGCGCCGCGGCGAGGCCGAGCTTGGCTTGCGTGAGAAGGTGCACTGGTGTCTCCGAGTTAGCAGGTGCATCATAATGTTTCGTGCGCTGAACGGTCGCTGAAGGTCGCTGTGGCGGGTTGGCGCCGAAACATTTGACGGCCGCGCCCGACTCTGCGCAGCCCAGTTAAATGGCTGACACCGCATCACGCAGACGCATTCGCGAGCCGCTCCGGGCGGCGATCGTCTATGATTTCGATGGCACGCTCGCGCGCGGCAATCTGCAGGAGCGCAGCTTCATCCCCGACATCGCCGGCATGAAGCATCCGGATTTCTGGCTCGAGGTAAAGCGCCTATCCAAAGCCGAGGATGCGGACGAGATTCTCGTTTACATGCATCTGATGCTCGATCGCGCGCGGGCGGCAGGGCATCCGGTGACGCGCAAGCAATTGCAGGAGACCGGCGCCGATCCGGATTTCTTCGACGGGCTCGACCATTGGTTCGACCGCGTGGATGCGTTCGCGGATGATCTCGGGCTGCAACTCGATCATTACGTGGTGTCTTCGGGCATCTATGAAATGATTGAAGGCTGCCCGCTGTTTCCGCGCTTCCGCCAGGTGTTCGCGTCGCGCTTTCTCTACGACAAGAATGGCGAAGCGAAATGGCCAAGCGTCGCGATCAATTATACGACCAAGACGCAATTTCTGTTCCGTATCAACAAAGGCATCGACAATGTCTGGGATACGGACTCGATCAATCGCTGGGTGCATGACGATGCGCGCGCGCTGCCGTTCGAGCGCATGATCTTCATCGGCGACGGCGACACCGATATTCCCTCGATGCGCATGGTGACGCAGCAGGGCGGCTGTGCGATCGCCGTGCTCGACCCCTATCAATGGACCGAGCCACGCAGCCTCGACAAAATCTCGCGGCTGATCGCCGAGGATCGCGTCAGCTATGTGGCTCCGGCCGATTATCAGCCAAAAAGCCAGCTCGACGTGATCGTCAAAGGTGCACTGGGCCGGATCGCCTTGCGCGCCGGTTTGCCGGTGACCGCCTAGGAGCCGGCTGGCGCCGTTTGCGGCGCCCGCGCAATCCGCGTGACCTGATACGGCATCGGCGGATCGCCGCCCATCAGCTGTACGTTCGGGTTTTCGCCGACGCAGATGAAGCTCGTCACCGAGCGGATCGAGATGGCGTGCGTCCAATCCAGATCGCGCGTGTTGCCCGGAATGGTGAGAATATATTCGCGCTGAGGGCTCACCGTGACACGCACATTGTGCCGATCGATCACGCCATAGCCGCTCACGTCAAGCGCGCGAAAACAATCGCGCGTGCTCGCGCCGTCGTTGGCTTGCGATGTCGCGCAGGCGCTCAATGCGGCAATGGCGCCGCAAAGAAAAAGTGCTCTAAACATCCGTCTTCTCCCCAAATGCTTAGCTGCCTTGAACGGTGGGCTCTGTTTCTGGCGCGCGCGCGACGCCGTTGACCGGATAGGTACGGTTGAAATCGCCGCCCACAAGCGAAACGCCGAGGCCATTGCCGGTGCAGATCCAGCTGGTGCTCGAGCGGATGGCGATGGCTTGCGTCCAATCGAGATCGCGGGCGTTGAACAATGTGGTGAGGACGTATTGGCGGTTCGCGCCGACGGTCACGCCGATATGATTGTCGTCGATCACCGTGTAGCCGCTGACATCATCCGGGCGGAAGCAATCGCGCTCTGCGCCGGCGGCGGTCTGTGTTTCCGAGCTTGCGCAGCCGGCGAGGGCCAAGGCGGCGAGTGCGAGAATAGCCATGCGTGTCATGTGGGCGTCTCCTATCGGGGCGAATATGCGCCGCTCCCTCCCGCCCGGCGAGGCGTGCGCGCGTTGACGGCGCTCAAATCCCTGCGATACGCCATCAACAATGAGTGAACTTGCCCTGCCGCCGGTGCGCGGCCAGTTGCTGCGCGGCGAAAGCTTGGCGCCTTACACTTGGTTCCGGGTCGGCGGGCCGGCGGACGTCTTGTTTCTGCCGGCGGACGTGGACGACCTGTCTAGCTTTCTGGCCGCGCTTCCGAGCGACGTGCCAATCTTGCCGATTGGCGTGGGCTCCAACCTCATCGTCCGCGATGGCGGCGTGCCGGGCGTGGTGATCCGCTTGGCGGGCCGCCAATGGGCGCAGATCGAGCCGCTTGACGGTGCGCGCATCAGGGCCGGTGCGGGTGCGTTGGACTCCATGGTTGCGAAGGGCGCGGCGAAGGCTGGCGTCGCGGGCCTGGAATTCTTCGTTGGCGTGCCCGGCACGATCGGCGGCGCACTCACCATGAACGCGGGCTGCTATGGCGCCGAGACGAAAGACGTGTTGGTCGAAGCGACGGCTTTGGATCGCGCCGGCAAGCGCGTGACGCTCTCGAACGCCGACTTTGGCTTCAGCTATCGTCACAACGCGCTGCCCGAGGGCTACATCTTCCTCGACGCCACCTTCCAAGGCGCCAGCGACGCGCCGGATGCGATCACCGCGCGCATGAATGAAATCACCGCACGGCGCGAAAGCTCGCAGCCGATCCGCGAGA
The DNA here is from genome assembly GCA_017303355.1 of Caulobacterales bacterium. Taxonomy (GTDB): domain Bacteria; phylum Pseudomonadota; class Alphaproteobacteria; order Caulobacterales; family Aquidulcibacteraceae; genus Vitreimonas. Next base: position 38,562 of record JAFLCU010000012.1, read on the forward strand.
AGACCGGCGGCTCGACCTTCAAGAACCCCGTGCTGGCCGCCGGCGAAAAGCTATCGGCCTGGAAGCTGGTCGATGAAGCCGGCATGCGCGGCTACAAACGCGGCGGCGCGCAAGTGAGCGAAAAGCACGCGAATTTTCTGATCAACACGGGTGACGCCACTGCAACCGATATTGAAGGCCTGGGCGAAGAGGTGCGTGCGGCCGTGAAGGCCAAGCATGGCGTTGAATTGAATTGGGAGATCAAGCGGGTCGGGCGGACTTAGCCCAAGCTCTCAACGAACGAATTGATCCGCGCAGCGAAGGCGGGATCGCGTACGTAGAAGAAAGCGCCAGCGGCGATGCCGGCGAGTGCGCCGACGAAGAGCGTTGTCGCTAAAATTCCGATCAGGCCCACGCCGCGCTTTGGGGGCGTTTGGCTGGTTTGCGGCGACGCCGTGACTGGTGGTGCGGGAGCGGATTTCACACTGGCTGATCGCAACGGCGTTTGTGCGACGCTGGCCTGTTGCTTTGGGGGCGCCGTCGTCGCGACAGCTTTGCGTTCACGCACCGGGCGGACGCGTTTCTCCAGTTTGCGCGGCGCCGGCTTCGTCGCGGTTTGCGTTGGCGTCGGTGATTGCGGGCCGAGCAGGCGCCGCCATGCGCGCGTGGTTTGGCGACCGCGCGGCAAGTCCACGGCGCGTCCGGCTTCGGCCGGCGGGCGCGATGCATCGATGCGCACGGTGACGAGCTTGCCGTTCGCCTTGGCGCGGCGCGCGGCCGCCTTCAACGCCGGCGCGCGCGCCGCGCCGCCTGACCAGAGCAGCACGACTTTATGCGCCTTATCCAATTGCGCACCCGGCACGCGCCCGTCCGAGCCGCCCACTTGAAAGCCGAGCTTCGATAAATCCGACGCGACGCGGCGTGCGTGCTTCAAGGCGTTGGCGTTCGGGGCGAGAATGACGATCGGTTCTGACATGCGCCGCGAAGCTGGCGGGCTTCGCCCCAAGGCGCCAGGCGCCGCGGCGCTGGACGTGAAGCGGACAAAGGTTGGCGCCTATTTCAGCGGCGCCGTTGCGCGCGCGCTGGGCGGCCATGGACGCGGGTGCGACAACCAAATCTTGGCGTCTGCCGCGCTATTCAAGCGGCCAATGCGCGGTCGCGTCTGCATAGAAAGCGACTATGCGGGCGGCGAAACGTGGTTAAGTCTGGTCAACGCAATTGAACGGAAATTTACTATAAAAATCAGCAACTAAAGTGCTCGCCCTCATCATGCCTTAACTAGCGCGCGTCTCATAATGGCACTTCCGAAATGAGTGCGAAAAGCACCGCGTCGGGTGGTGTTGGATCGAAAAATCGAGGCGCGAATGGCGCGGGTGGTGGTGCTTCTCGGGGGCTTAAGCCCCGAACGGCCAGTGAGCTTGAGCTCCGGCGGCGGCTGCGCGGCGGCGCTGCGACGGCTCGGCCATGAGGTCATCGAAATCGACCCGCAATCGCCGACCTGGATCGCCGATCTCGCGGCCGCGCGCGCTGACAAGGTGTTCAACGCGCTGCACGGCGAGTGGGGCGAGGATGGCCGCACCCAGGGCGTGCTCGAATACTTAAAGCTTCCTTACACCCATTCCGGCGTGCTCGCCTCCGCTGTCGCGATGGACAAGGACAAGTCCAAGGCCGTGTTCGCGCAGGCAGGCCTGCCTCTGGCCAAGGGCAAGCTGATGCACCGCCTCGACGCCGCCAAGGCGCACCCGATGCCGGCGCCTTACGTCGTGAAGCCGAACGCGCAGGGCTCGTCCGTCGGCGTGTTCATCGTCCGCGAAGGCGCCAATCGCCCGCCCGAACAATTGCTCGATCCAGACTGGACCTTCGGCGAAGAGGTGCTGGTCGAGGAATTCATCGACGGCAAGGAATTGACTGTCGCGGTCATGCACGATCGCGGCGCGCTGGCCGTCACCGAAATCTTTATCACCAGCCAAGGCGATTGGTACGATTTCGACGCCAAGTATTCCGAAGGCGGCTCACGACATGTGGTGCCTGCCGACATTCCTGCAAGTGTGACCGAGCAATTGATGCGCGCCGCCGAGGCCGCGCACCACGCGCTGGGCTGCCGTGGCGTGTCGCGCGCGGATTTCCGCTACGATCCCAAGCGTGACGTGATCGCGCTGCTCGAAGTGAACACTCAGCCCGGCATGACGCCGACCTCGCTGGTGCCCGAACAGGCCGCGCATGTCGGCATGTCCTACGACGATCTGGTCTCCTGGATCCTGGAGGACGCCTCATGCCAGCGGTAAGAGGAGCGCGCCGTTCGGGGCGCAGTCAGCACGCCGAGCATCCGCGTACGCGCCGTGGCAAGGCCGTGCCGCCGCCATCGATGAGCGCGATGCCCAGGCTGGCGCAAATCAAATTGAATGGCGGCATTTCCGGCGACGACGTGAAAGTCTCCGGCCGCAGCCTGATGCTTGCGCTGACGGGCGTTGTGTTCTTCGCGGGCGCGGGCATCGCCGGCGCCGCCTGGCTCGGGTCGTCTCTGTTCGATGTGCGCGAAGCGTTCGCGCGCGCATCGGATGCGGCTGCAGCTAATGTTGGGTTCGCTATCGACGATGTTCAAGTCGCGGCGTTGGACGATAGCCCCGAAATCACCGCCGAGCGCGCCGCCGAAGTGCGCGCTCTGATCGTGCCGGAAGGCCGTCAATCGATCCTGGCGCTTGACCCGCTCGAGGTGAAGGCGCGGGTGGAGAGCTTGGATTGGGTGGCGAACGTACGCGTGCGCCGCTTGTGGCCGAACGATGTGCTGGTTGAGGTCCAACGCCGCCGCGAGTTCGCGCGCTGGCAAGAGGACGGCGAAATCTCCGTCATCGACGGCAATGGCGAACGCCTGCTGGCCGAACGCGCCGCCGATCATGATGGCTTGCCGCTGGTTGTGGGCGTGGGCGCCGGGCCTGCCTCGCCGCCGCTGCTTTCCGCGCTTGAGCATCTGCCGGAGGTGCGTGAGCGCTTGCGGGCGCTGGTGCGCGTCGGCGACCGGCGCTGGAACGTCGAACTGACCTCGGGCACGACGGTGGCGCTGCCTGAAGCGCAACCCGAACGCGCGCTGGCGCAGCTCGAGGATTTGCAGAACGAACACGCGCTGCTCGATCGCCCGCTCGCGCAGATCGATATGCGCGTGCCCAATCGCGTCGCTATTCGCGTACACCCGGTGCTTGCGGGTGGGCTGCGGCCGCTGTTGGGAGGCGCATAATGGCGCTCGCTTTCGATCATCGCCGCGAAGTCCATGAAGCGCCGGAGGCGCTGGCGCCGCTCGTCGCCGCGCTCGATGTCGGCGTGTCCAAGACTGTGTGCCTTGCGGCGCGCCGCGATCCGGTGCTGGAGATGCACCCGGAGCGGCCGATGCGCGTGCTCGGCATTGGCCATCAGACCGCGCCGGCGATCGCCAGCGGCAAGCCGGCTGATTTCGACGCCTGCGCGCGCGCCATTCAAGTCGCGATCGAGGAAGCTTCGCTCATGGCGGGGGCCGCGGTGAAGCGGGTGGTGGCGGCGTATTCTGGGCCGGGCCTCGCCTCGCGGATCGTGCGCGGCGCGGTGCGCGTTAAAGGCGCGGCTGTAAGTGGGCGCGACATAGATGCGGTGATCAATGCGGCGGCGCTTGCCTCGCCGACGCCGCAACTCACAATCCTGCACATCGAACCGCTGCGCTACATGATCGATGACGGCGAAGGCATCGCCGACCCGTACGGGCTGCCGTGCAAGATGCTCGCGGTCGAGGCGTGCGTCGTGACTGCGCCGGCGGAGGCGATCAGTGCGCTGAAAATGTGCGTGCGCGCCGCAGGCGCCGAGGTTGAAGAGATCGTCGCTGGTCCGCAGGCGGCCGCACTCGCGGTGATGACGGACGAAGAGCGCGACATGGGCGCGCTGCTGGTTGATCTAGGCGCCGGTTCGATCGGGCTTGCCGCCTATGCGGGCGAGGGGCTGGTTTATACCGAAACGGTGGCTGCGGGCGGCGTGCGCTTGACGCGCGATCTGGCTGCGAAGCTGCAGACGACGTTCGCGGCGGCCGAGCGGGTGAAATTGCATTTCGGCGCGGTCGGCAATTCATGCGATCCGCGCGAAGCGGTGCAGGCGCCGAAGCTGGGGCTCGATGGCCGCCTGGAGGCGGCGACGACGCTGCGCGGCGTGATCGTCGATACGTTGACGCCGCGGCTGACGGAAATGCTGCTGCTGGCGCGGCAACAGCTTTCGCGCGCTGGCTTCTCCGGCGCCGGCGGGCCGCAGCGCGCGGTGCTGGTGGGCGGCGGGGCGCAGATCCCGGGCGTGCGCGAATTGGCGGCGGAAATTCTCGGCATGCCGGTGCGGCTGGGCCGTCCGCTTGATCTGTGCGGCTTCGATCATGGTGAAGCCGGCCCGGCGTTCGCCGCGAGCGCCGGCCTGTTGCGCCATCGCTTCGACAATCCCTCGCTTGAGGATGTCGACGATCATTTCCAGCCTTCGCTTGCACACGTCGCCGGTTTGATGCGCGACACGATGGGCAAGGCGTGGACGTGGCTGCGCGATAATTTCTAACGCAGCACGTTTGGCCGCGTGGAGCTTGGGCTCCGCGCGGTTGTGGGGATGATCGAGGCCGGCTGCAAGCCGGCGGCCCGATGAGGTTAGGACGAGTCCGCGACGGCGGGCATGGGCGCCAGCGCATGCGTGATGAAGCCGCGCGACGGCGGCGCATACGCGATCAGGCGCGTGTCGACATAGCCGTGGCGCAAGCGGCGCTTCACGCGGGCGACGTATTTTGTTGGATCGAACATCGCAGCGATCAAGCGCATGCAGCGTGCGAAGGGCGAAGCGTTGCGCAGGCGCACGCGGCTGCATTTCACGATGACGCGGGCGTTGGAGCGTTGCTTGCGAAAGCCCGCGCGGTCGCTGAGCATCGGCGCGGTGCGCGAGACCAAGCCCATTTCATGGATGGCTTGTTGGAAGATGGTGCATTCGACTTGGCGTTCGGCGTGGCGCAGCAGCTTTTCCAGCCGGCGCGTCTTGCGCGGTTTGCCGAGGCGGAGCAACAGGCCCACCAGACACGCCAGCCCATACAGGATCGCGGCCGCGAGGGCCTCGATTTCTGTTTGGCTGACGATGGGGCGGGGGTTCTGTTTCATGCGGCGCATTATGCGCCCGTTGTGAAGCGGTCGGATTATTCGCGCGAAGATTTTTGTAAGCGCTTGGCGTCGCGGCGTTTTGAAAAATGACGCCGTAGGATTAGCGCCGGCTCTATCCCCATCGTGACGAGTTTTGCTTGCATTTCGCGCGGTTATGAGCGCGAATGCGCCGCGTGCGAGGGAACACGGAGAACTCCGATGCGCACATTGCTCTTTGCCTTGGCGGCGGCTTTCGCATTTGCGGCGCCTGCCTACGCGGCGTGTGATCTGACGCCGGTGATCGGCGCGCGCGCCGATGCGCGGCCGAGCCAGGATCTGATGATCACGCTTGAAATACACAATCTCGGCGACACCAATTGCCCCGGCACAATCGAAGCGCCGCCAGGCGCCAGCTACATGGTCGATATCTTCCTCTCGACCGATCGCAACGCGCCATCGACCTGGGCGGTCTATAATGCAACGTGGCGCGAGGACGTGCTACTGCGCGGCGGCCGTGTCTCGCGCACGCATAGCGTAGGGCCTGGCGTCAATGTACGGTACGGCGCGCCAAGCTACGAGATTGGCCCCTTCACGTTGCCCAGCGGCGTCCCGCCGGGAGATTATTTCCTGTGCGCGGGCGTCGATCTCGGCAATCGCGTCGCGGAATCCAATGAGCACAATAACGTGGCCTGTAATCCGATCCAGATTTTGCCGTTGCTGACCATCGATCCGCGCCGCGTGCCGCGTCTGCCGCAGCCACAGCCCCTGCCTATTCCCCAACCGCGCTAAGGGTGTGACGACCGTATGACGCGCCGGTGCGCCGGGCGACCGGCGCTTCATGTTTTATCGCGGCGATGCTAGGTCTGCCCGGTGTGGTCTTGGGGGCGACGCGGCATGGCGGATGATCTTTGGGTGCGCAATCGTTTGGCCGACGCGAAGAGCGGCGACGACCGGCTCGCGACCGGGCCTGGCGACGATCACGGCGATGATCAAACGACAACCTCGACAATTAGTGTTGGCGGCGCGCCGGCGACGGGGGTGATCGGCGTCGCGGGCGACACTGATTGGTTTCGATTTCAGGCCGTGACCGGCGAAGCCGTTCGCTTCGAATTGCAGAGCGCGACCTTCGCGACGGTGATCCTGCGCATCCAGGATCAATGGGGCAATATCGTCGCCTCGTACTCCGGCCCATCGGCCGGCGCATCGGTGAGCCGCGCGTTGGCCGCTGGCGATTATTTTGTCTCGATTTTCGGCTTCGACGCTGAAGGCGAATTCGCCACGGGCAATTACAGCATCGTTGGGACGACGGTTGCGGACGATCACGGCGACACGTTCGACACCGCGACAGAGGTCGCCGTCGATGGCGCCGTGATCACGATGAGCGGCGAGGGCGTCGGCGATACCGACATGGTGCGCTTCGAAGCCAATGGCGGCGTGCCGCTCGTGTTTAATTTCGACGACATGCCGATCAATGGCGTGAGCTATACGATCTATGATCGCTACGGGCGGCCGCTGCACTCCAACAACATCCTTGATGCGACCATGTACGTGCCGTTCGTGCCGGAAGAGGATGGAATTTATTACATCTCGTTCGCGGCGGGCACGGGCGTCAGCTTCAACATCACGACGGCGGTCGATGATTTCGTGGAGACGCTGCCGGCGAATGGCAGCATCACAGTCGGCGGCCCGGCGGTGCAGGGGCGTTACGATTTCTACGGTGACATGGATGTGTTTTCGGTGACGCTGAGCGCGCCGGGCACGTATCGTTTCGAGATGTCGCCGCTGACGTTCAATCTCGTCAGCTTGATGTCGATCTACGACAAAGATGGCTTCCTGATCGATTACAGCGTGCTCTACCTGCCGGGGCAGGGCCTGACGTTCGTGGCCGACACAGCGGGCACGTTCCACATCGCGCTGACGCAGCTCGATACGGTGGTGAACCACGACCAGCGCTACACGCTGACGGCGACGAGCGTGACGGATGATTTCCGCGGCGGCGTGGGCTCGACGGGCGTGGCCGTCATCAATGGCGCGACGCTGAATGGCGCGGTGCAATTCAACGAGGACGCCGATTGGATCGCGGTGACGCTGAATTATGGCGACACGATCCGCTTCCATATCGAGTCGCCGGACTTTGCGCACACGACGCACATGTACGACAGCACGGGGCTCTCGATCGTGCCGCCGATGTCGTTCTACTCGTCGGAGGCGGATCGCTATTTCACGGCGTACGCGACGGGTACGTACTACATCTCGGTGATGGGCTGGGACGCGACGGACCAGGGCGCTTACACGATGAGCGTGACAAGCGTCGTCGACGATTTCACGCTGGCCAATCGCGGCGTGATCAGCGCGGGCGGCACGGCGTCGGGCGTGCTGGAATTCAACAATGATGGCGATCTCTTCGCCATCACGGTGACGGCCGGGCAAACGGTCGAGTTCTTCGCCGATACGGCGTTCCGTTATGATCTCAACATTCGCGGCGCCGCCGACAATGATTTTCTCGCCTATTCAAACTCGCTCGTCACCAACCGGCCGCTGACCTACACGTTCGGCGCGGCGGGGACGTATTATGTTTCGATCTCGGGCGGCTATGCAGGTATCGGCGGCGGCGTTGGCGGTTACACGCTGCACGCAACCACGCTTACGGACGATTTCACCAACAATACAACGCGCACGGGCGAGATCGTCGTCAATGGGCCGTCCACGAGCGGTGTCGTCAATTACGGCAACGATAGCGATTGGTTCGCGGTCACAGTGACGGCCGGCCAAGCCGTGCTTTTCGCGATCGATCACCCAGCCTTGGCTGATGTGCGGCTCGAATTGGTCGGGCTCTCATCGATGGTGCCCTTCATGCGCGTCGGCCACGGCTTCAGCTATTATTTTGAACAGGGCGGCACCTATTACGTGCAAGCCACGGGCACGTATTTCGAGGAGGCAGGCGGCTACACGATCACGGCGACAACGCTGGCGGATGATTTCGCGGCGACCGTGGCGACAACCGCCGTGCTCGCGGTGAGTGGTTCGGCCAATGGCGTTATCAATTATAACCACGACAGCGACTGGTTCGCGATCAATCTGCAAGCCGGCGTCGATTACGTGTTCGCGCTTTCGGGCGCGATCTCGGGCGGGCATCTCTCAATCTATGATCAAAGCGGCGCGCTGATTTATACGCCGGGCGGCAATTACGCGCCGGCGATCGATTTCTCCGCGCTCTCTTCGGGCGTGCATTATGTGTGCGTAACCAATAGCTCCACCAGCAATTATACGATCTCGGCGGCGATGCTTACGCCGTCGCTGTTGCAGTCGATCGATCCGAATGTGCCGTCGATCCTGCCGGGCGATGCGTTCCAGCATACGCATTATGGGCCTGCGAACGTGGTGCAGGTTTATTTCGCGGGAATAGGCGAAGCGTTTGGCGGCTCGACGTCGACGGGCTGGACGGCAGAAGACACTGCCGCCGTGATGGCGATCCTGGCGCAGTTCGAAGCGTATCTGAATATCGACTTCCAGATCACGACGACGCTGCCGCACGCCGATATGGTGCTGACCACGTTCTCCGATCCGAATTACGTCACGCGCTTTGATCGCGCCGATTGGGACATGCCGATCCCGGCAATTGGATTCTCGACGGCGGTGTCGACGTGGAATGCGGCCGCGCTTGCCGAAGGCGGGCTGGGTGCGGCGGCGGTGCTGAACGCGATCGGCTACGCGATGGGGCTGGCGTTCCCGCACTTGGCCGAAAGCGGCAGCGTGCTGATGGAAGGCGTCGATGACGATGCCGATCTCGGCGATTTCAATCTGAACCAGGGCATCCACACCATCATGTCGTTCAACGATGGCTGGGCGACGTCGGGCTATGGCGTGTCGAGCAGCTCGAATTATGGCTGGCAATTCGGGCCGATGGCGCTCGATATCGCCGTGCTGCAATCGATCTACGGCGCGAACACGACCTACAACAACGGCGCAAACACCTACACGCTGCGCGATACGAATGCGGCCGGCACGGGCTGGCGTGCGATCTGGGATACGGGCGGCGCCGATACGATCGTCTATGCGGGCACGCGCAACGCCACGATCGATCTGCGCGCGGCGACGCTGCAATACGAGCAGGGCGGCGGCGGCTTCGTCTCCAGTGCGTTCGGCGTGCATGGCGGCTTCACGATCGCCAATGGCGTCGTGATCGAGAACGCGACGGGCGGCGCGGGTGATGATGTCATTACCGGCAACGCGGTCGCGAACACGCTGCTTGGCAATGGCGGCGCGGATACGCTCGATGGCGGCGGCGGCGCCGACATCATCTTGGCGCACGCGGGCGCCGATACGCTGCTCGGCGGTGATGGCAATGATTGGCTCGATGGCGGCGCGGGCGCCGATGTCATCAATGGCGGCGCGGGCAATGATACGGCCGCTTATGGCGCCTCGGCGGCGGCGGTGAATATCGATCTGCAAAGCGGCGTCTATTCCGGCGGCGACGCCGTGGGCGACGTGCTGACCAGCATCGAAGGCATCTCCGGCTCTAGCCACGCGGACAATATCTTCGGCAACGCCAACGCGAACTCGCTGTTCGGCCAGGGCGGCGCGGATTTCATTCAGGGCCGTGGCGGCGCCGATGCTATTTACGGCGGCGATGGCAATGATTGGCTCGATGGCGGCGCGGGCGCGGATACGATCGACGGCGGCGCGGGCGCGGATACGGCCGCCTATGGCGCGTCGATCGCGGCGGTGAGCATCGATCTGCAGAGCGGCGTCTATTCCGGCGGCGACGCCGCGGGCGATGTGCTCACCAATGTCGAAGGCATTTCGGGTTCTGGTCACGCCGACAACATCTTCGGCAACGCGAACGCGAATGCGCTGTTCGGCCAAGGCGGCGCGGATTTCATCCAAGGGCGTGGCGGCGCGGATACGATCTCCGGCGGCGATGGCAATGATTGGCTCGATGGCGGCACGGGCGCGGATGCGATCGATGGCGGCGCCGGTACGGATACGGCTGCCTACGGCTCGTCCACGGCGGCGGTGAGCATCGATCTACAAAGTGGCGCGTATTCCGGCGGCGATGCGGCGGGCGATGTGCTCACCAATATCGAAGGCATCTCGGGCTCCAGCCATGCCGACAACATCTTCGGCAACGCCAACGCCAACTCGCTGTTTGGCCAAGGCGGCAATGATTTCATTCAAGGCCGTGGCGGCGCCGATTTCATCTATGGCGGCGATGGCAATGATTGGCTCGATGGCGGCTTGGGGGCCGATACGATCGATGGCGGCGCGGGCGCGGATACGGCGGCCTATGGTTCGTCGGCGTCGGCGGTGAGCATCGATCTGCAGAGCGGCGTCTATTCTGGCGGTGATGCGGCGGGCGATGTGCTGATCGGCATCGAAGGCCTGTCGGGCTCCAGCCACAACGACACGCTCTCGGGCAATGCGAGCGCGAACACGCTGTTTGGCCAAGGCGGCGCCGACACGTTGAACGGGCGCGGCGGCAACGACACGCTGAACGGCGGCGCGGGCAATGATCGCTTCGTCTTCGCGCCCGGCGCGGGCGACGATGTGATCAGCGATTTCGTCGCCGGCGGCGCCGAGGATTGGATCGATCTCTCCGGTTATCAGGGCTCGGGCGTGACGTGGACGATCACGCAAGTGGGCGCCAACACCGTGTTCGATTTCACCAATGGAGACAGCATCACGCTGCTGAACGTCAATGCGAGCGCGCTGACGCAGATCGATCCGTGGTCCTGGGGATAGGCCGGCTTGTGCGTCTAGCCTTGAAGTCGCCCGATGGGCCGACTAAGCCCCGGCTTCGGGCGGGGACCAAGGATTTCTCATGCGGGTTCTGATTGTTGCGGCTTTGGCGTTGATGGCGGGCGCGTGCGCGGCGAGCGGCGGAGCGGAGAGCGGGGCGGCCCTGGGGCCGACGCCGTTCCCGATTGAGCGCGGCGCGGCCCCGCCGCCGCCGAATGAAGCCCAAGGCCAGACCGCGCCGCCGGAAGGCGCGAGCGCTGGCGGCATTGATTTCGGCCGCTGGCGCCAGGCCGATCCCGCGAGCTACGCGCCGGCCTTCCAGACCCAGATTCGCGCCCGCTACGCGGGCCGTAGCACCGCGCAAATCCGCGCCGACCTCGAAGCCAACGGCTTTGCCTGCGAGGACAGCTCGCGCCTGGATTGCCGCATCGAGATCATGGAGCGCCAATGCGGGTTCGATTGGTATGTGGTGCTGGAGCGGAATCGGCCGGAGCCGGTCGCGGGCTTTGACCAAATGTGCCTCGGCGCGCGATAATCGCCAAAAGGCCAAAGGGGTGGAGCGATGAAGAAGTTTTTGGCGATGGGCGCGGCGTTGGCGCTGGCTGCGTGCGCGACCATGCCGACAGGCGGCGTCTCCACGCCGTCCGGCCCCGCGAGCATTCCTTCCACGCCGCTCGAACTGGGCGATTGGCGCAATGCGACGCCGGCGGCGACGCTGAGCGCGTTCCAGGAACACGTCTCAGACCGCTATGGCGCGGGGCTGGCGCTGACGGCGGTGTCCGGCGATCTGCGCCGTCAGGAATTCACCTGCGTCGCCGGCCCGCAAAACGAGCGCGGCGATCCGCCCGAGCAAGTGTGCCGCCGCACTATCACCAACTCTGGCTGCACGCATACTTGGCAGGTGCATCTGTTCGACAATGCCGGCGATGGCGAGCTTGCGCGCACGCGCGGGCTTTATGATCGCCGCTGCGGCGGTGACGGCTTGCTGGGCGGGCCGGGCTGATCAGCCGGCGATATAGCTGGCGACGTCTTCAGGTTCGAGCGTCAGCATCGGCGCCAGGCGCCAATTCAGCACGGCGTGCTTGCCGCGCAGGCGCGTGAGCGCTTCGCGACCAGGAATGATGGCGCGCGCCGAAGCCGGCCCCATGATCGCTGAAAGCCGCGCGCCGGAGGTGAAGATGAAACCGGCTTCGCCGCGCTGCCCGAGATTGAGCAGGCGCGGCGCGGCGTCAGGCAGGTTCGATTGCATCGCCAGCGCCACATCGCTTTCGAGCAAGAGGCGGCGGAATTCCGTGCGCTGTTCGGGATCGGTGAAGGCGGCGATAAACGCGCGCTCCAGATCGTTTTCGGGCTCGATCGGTTCGAGACTGTTCTGTTGCGCCCGCGCAAGCGTGGGCCACAAAGCGGCGCCCGCCGTCAGAGTGAGGAACGATCGTCTCAGCATCACCGTCTCCGAACGGGCTTTGCATCGCCGCCAAGGAAGGCCACATAAAGGCGGATGGACGATCTCTACCACCCCCGGATTCTCGAATTGGCGGCCGATATGCCCCATGTTGGGCGGCTCGACGCGCCGGATGGGGCGGCCACCAAGGTCAGCCGCGTCTGCGGTTCGGTGGTGACGGTGGAATTGAAGCTGAAGGATGGCGTGGTGAGCGAAATCGCCGTGCATCCGAAGGCCTGCGCTCTGGGGCAGGCGGCGACGGGCGTGCTGGCGATGCACGCGATTGGCGCAAGCCCGCGGGAAATTCGCGACGCGCGCGACGGCTTGCGCGCCATGCTGAAGGAGGGGGCAAGCCCGCCCGTGGGCCGCTTCTGGGAGTTGCGCCATCTGGAAGGCGTACGCGAATACCCGCCGCGCCACGCGAGCACGATGCTGGCGTTCGATGCGGCGGTGGAGGCGCTCGAACAAGCCGCGCGCGCGAAGGCAGGTTGATGCGCGCTGTTTGGCTCGCTTTGGGGCTTGCCGCGTGTGCAAGCGCGCCGCCAGAGCGCGGACCGCTCGATGTTGAAGCGCTGATCGCCGATGCGCCGGCTTATGTGGCGTCGCGTTATGAGCCGCGCGAATTGCCGGATGCGTTGGTGCGCGATTTGGAGACGGCGCTGTTTCGCTGCGAGCCGCGCGGCCAAGCGACGGAGTGCGCGATGACGCGCCATGCGTTTGGGTCGTGTTTCGACGTCTCAATGGTGCGCGTTTCGGCGACGGCGCCGGTGCGTGCGGAGCGCAATCGACGCTGTATGGGCGTGCGGCCTGGGTGAGGTTGAACACCTATCCCCGGAGTGGCGCGTGAGCGCCAAGTCCGGGGCCTATATACTCAGCAGGTGAAGTTAAGGTGCGAACCCACGACGCGCTGTGTCCATGGGCCCCGGGCCCATCGCTGCGCGATGTCCCGGGGATGGGTGGTGTGTGGGAAGGGGCGAAATCGCCAGCGTCAGCCTAAGCTTGTGGAAGGCGGCCCGAGCTCACGCCCATAATTCACTTGGCCGGGTGCGGCGCGGGCGCTAGCGTCCGGCCCGCGTGTGGGGCGCATAGGGGAAGAATGATGCTGAGACTGCTTTTGTTGCTTGTGATCGTCGCGGGCGTAGCGGGCTATTTCACCAACCCGACCGAAGCGACCATGCGCACCGCCGCCGAGGCCGTGCTGAACGATCCGCAAAACATCTCCGAAGGCTTCGAGACGATTGGCGCGGCGGTGGCTGGCGACAACGTCTATTCGAATTATTACGTGGCGTCGAAATACGTCGTGACGCTGGGCGATCGTCCGCTGGTCGAGTGCTGGGGCGCGTTCACGCAGACGCAGTGCAATCGCGTCGAGGCGGAAGCGGCGCAGTAAAGCGCTTTCCGGGGGGATGATCGTGGATCTGGACGATTTGTCGGACCAGGATCGGCTGATCCTGGGGCTGCGGTTTCGCTTGAAACATGTGCGCCTGGCGATCGCGCAGGCGCAGACCGGGGCCGTGCCGGAAGGGTTTGAGTTTTCGGCAGGCGAAAACACGGACACAATGCTCGCCGAGCTGCGAAGGCTTGAGGCCGAGGTGCAGGGCATGTTGCGCGACCACGGCGCCGACGCGAGCGGGCGATTGAATTAACCGCATGCCGGTGCTCGGTTGAGCTGGCGGCGCGAAGCATGTTATAGGGATCGCATGCAACGGCTCACGTCCACCACGACGACTACCTATTAAAGCCGGCGGCGCGGGATCGGGCGCGCCGTAGCGGCGGCGTTGCGTCCCGGTCAGATCAACCGAAAACCTGTTGTTGCGATGTCGCCGAGCCTTCCAGCGCGGGGCCTTCTTGGCCTTATCCAGCTTTATAAGTGGACACTCTCGCCCCTGATCGGGCGCGGGTGCCGCTATTTGCCGACCTGTTCATCATACGCCGCGGACGCGATCCGCGCGCATGGCGCATGGGCGGGAAGCTGGATGGCGACGGCGCGGCTTTGCCGGTGTCAGCCTTGGGGCGGGCACGGTTGGGATCCCGCACCGACGCAAAAGCCGCGCGCGGCATGGTACGCGCCGTGGCGGCTGGGTGATTGGAAAGGCGGCTATCGCGCGCCGCCTAACTCCTCCCCCGCGAGCGGGGGAGGTGCTGAGCGAAGCGAAGCGGAGGGGGCAAGTCCGGCAGACGCTGGCGCTCGCCCCCTCAGTCATCACGCTGCGCGTGCTGACAGCTCCCCCGTAAACGGAGGAGCAGTTGGTGACGCGCTCAATTCAAGCAAGAGCAAGTCATGAGCATTTCTCTCAAATTTCCCGATGGCGCCGTGCGTTCGTACGACGATGGCGCAACGCCGCTGGCGATCGCCGAAGGCATTTCCAAGGGCTTGGCGAAGAAGGTTGTCGCCGCGAAGATCGATGGCGCGTGGTGGGATTTGACGCGGCCGCTGGAAGGCGGCGGCAAAATCGAGCTTGTCACGCGCGATAGCGCCGATGGCTTGGAAGTGTTGCGCCACGACGCGGCGCACGTGCTGGCGCAGGCGGTGCAGGAGCTTTTCCCCGGCACGCAAGTGACGTTCGGCCCGGTGACGGAAGACGGCTTCTATTACGATTTCGCGCGCGACGAACCGTTCTCGACGGAGGATTTCGAGAAGATCGAAAAGCGCATGCGTGAGATCGTCGATGCTGATCTGCCGATCATCCGCAAGGTTTGGGAGAAGGACGCGGCGATCGCGCATTTCCGCTCGATCGGTGAAATCTACAAGGCCGAGACGATCGACGAAGTGATCAAGCCGGGCGAGCCGATCACGATCTATTCGCACGGCGACAAATGGGGCGATCTCTGCCGCGGGCCGCACCTGCCTTCAACGGGCCGGCTGGGCAAGGCGTTCAAGCTGATGAAGCTTGCGGGCGCCTATTGGCGCGGCGATCAGAAGAACCAGCAGCTGCAGCGCATCTACGGCACGGCCTGGGCTGACGAGAAGCAGCTCGAAGCCTATCTGCATCGCCTGGAGGAAGCCGAGAAGCGCGATCACCGCAAGCTGGGGCGCCAAATGGATCTCTTCCATATGCAGGAAGAGGGACGCGGCATGGTGTTCTGGCACGAAAAGGGCCTGACGCTGTGGCGTACGATCGAAGCCTACATGCGCCGTCGCTTGGAGAAGGCGGGCTACGTTGAAGTGCGCACGCCGCAAGTGCTGGATCGCGTGTTCTGGGAGAAATCCGGCCACTGGGACAAGTATCGCGCCAACATGTTCGTGTGCGAGACGGTGGAAGAAGAGACGCTGTCGCTGAAGCCGATGAATTGCCCGGGACACGTGCAAATCTTCAAGTTCGGCCAGAAGAGCTATCGCGATCTGCCGTTGCGCATGGCGGAGTTCGGTGCGTGCCACCGCTACGAACCGTCAGGTTCGCTGCACGGGCTGATGCGCGTGCGCGCGTTCACGCAGGATGACGCGCACATCTTCTGCCGCGAAGATCAGATCGTGGAAGAGACGGCGCGCTTCATCGAACTCGCCACGTCGATCCATGAGGATTTCGGCATGACGCGCGATCACATCGCGCTCGGCACGCGCCCGGAAACGCGCGCGGGCAGCGATGAATTCTGGGATCGCGCGGAAGCGCAGATGCTGGCCGCCGCGCGCGCCGCGGGCGTCGAGCCCGTTGTCGCGGAAGGCGACGGCGCCTTCTATGCGCCGAAGCTCGATTTCCAACTGAAGGACGCGATCGGCCGGCAATGGACGTGCGGCACGATCCAACTCGATTATGTGCTGCCGGAGCGTTTGGAGGCGGAATATGTCGGCGAGGATGGCGGCAAGCATCGCCCCGTGATGCTGCACCGCGCGATCCTTGGATCGCTCGAGCGCTTCATCGGCATTCTGATCGAGAATTGCGCGGGCGCGTTTCCGATGTGGCTGGCGCCGACGCAGATCGTGGTCGCCACGATCACGTCGGATGCGAATGCGTATGCGGAAGAGGTAGCGGCCGCGCTGCGCAAGGCGGGGCTGCGCGTGGAGCTTGATCCGCGCAACGAGAAAGTCGGCTACAAAATCCGCGAACACTCGCTGCAGAAGGTCCCGGTCATCGCCGTGGTCGGCAAGAAGGAAGCGGAGGAGCGCAAACTAGCGCTGCGCCGTTTCGGCAGCCAGGATCAGAGCGTGGTCGGCCTGGACGAGGCGCTGGCGACGCTCGCCGACGAGGCGACGCCGCCGGATTTGAAGCGAGGCGCATAAGAACCCTCCCCCCTGCGGGGAGGGCAGGGTGGGGTGACGGCGTCAGCGCTTCAAAACATGGCGCAGCCCCCCCTCCTCCAACTCCTCCCAGCGAGGGGGAGGAGAGTCA
This sequence comes from Caulobacterales bacterium, assembly GCA_017303355.1. Taxonomy (GTDB): domain Bacteria; phylum Pseudomonadota; class Alphaproteobacteria; order Caulobacterales; family Aquidulcibacteraceae; genus Vitreimonas. The sequence continues at coordinate 55,163 of JAFLCU010000012.1, forward strand.
CCGCGGCGGGCTAAATCCTGCGTAACATGCTGGTGTTGTCCAAAAGCCGACACAGCCGGCACTAGACGCCGCCATAAGTGCGTTACAGGATATGTCCCCAGCACGAGTCTGGGCTCCGGGGCTGGAGACACGGGTGGACAAGTTCCCCTCACGCGAAAGATCGGCGGCCGCTGCACTTGAGCCGCGAGTCTCGGCGATTGTTGTCGCCCGCAATGTGCCGGCCAACGCCAGTGGGCAATCCGCGCTCGATCTGTGCCTGCGCAGCGCGCTGGCCGAGCCATGGGTCGATGATCTCGTCGTTGTCGATCACGGCAACCCGGCGCCGGTTTCCTCCGCGCTGCGTGCGCTGCATTTGGATCGTCGCGACGTTACGGTGGTGAGTGCGGCGCCGGATTTGAGTTCGGCGGCGGCGGCGAATCTGGGCGCGCAAGCGGCGCGCGGGCGCTGGCTGTTGTTTCTCGATCCCGATGTCGTGCTGCAGCGCGGCGGCGTGGCGCGCATGGCGGCCGCTGGCGGCGGCGCGCGCATGCCGTGGATTGTCGGCGGGCGGCTCACTGATCTTGAGGGCCGCGACCGGCGCGCGGCGCGTGGCGGGGCGCTCAACACGTTCTCAGCGATTGCTGTCGCGGTGGATTGGCCGGCGCCGAAGCCGCGCAAGCCGAAGGCGTCCGATCTGCCGACATCGGCGACGAAGGTGGCGGCCGTGTCGGGCGCCTTCATGCTGATCCCGCGCGCTGATTTCCAAACGCTCGATGGCTTCGATGAGATGTTCGTCAGCGACTACGCCGATCTCGATCTGTGCAAGCGCGCGCTGGATGCGGGCGGCAGCGTGCTGTTTCAGCCGGAAGCGTCCGGCGTGCAGTTTGAGCGCCGCCGCAAGGGCCGCAAGCAAGCGCAGGGCTTGGCGCGGTTTGCGGTGAAGAGCGCCAAGACGCCGTTTGAGAAAGCCTTCGCGGCGATTGCGGCGCCCGCGCTTATGGTGTTGCTCGGCCTGCGCGATTTTGTGGCGGGCCGTCCGCCGGTTCGTCGCTGAGCGCGGTTACGCGCCCCACAAACAACGCCATGCGTTCGCCGCGACCGAGAGCGACCGCGCGCGCGGGCTCCTCGGCTTCGGTGAAGCCAAGGCCGTGCGCGGCCAGTGCGGTGCGCGTTTGTTCAAGCACGCGGCCTTCGACAATCATGCCGTCGCCTTCGTGTGCGCCAGCAGCGGCCTCATCGGGCGTGACCAACTGGATCGAGGTGCGCGTCAGGAACACCAAGCTGGGCTGGGTGTAGCCCACGACCCAGAACGGCTCGCCCTCGCGCGGCATGAGGCGCGTGCGCGTCAGCGCGGCGACGGCTTCGTTGCTGGCGAAGAGCGAGCGCGCTTCGGGCAACAAGCGATCACGCAAGCTGAACGAAAGAAAGAGCGCGCACACCATCAGCACGATGGCGCGCGTGGTGGGCCGGCGCAGCATCGAGAGCGCAACGATGGCGCCGATGACGACGATCGCGCCGATGATGCCGGTGGCGATGGCGCGGCGCAGGTCCGCGTCGAAATCGCCTGGCATTTGCGTGGCGACGAAAGCGCTTAGCCCCACGATCAAAGCGCCGACGACGCCGAAGATCACCGCGCCAAACGGGTGCGTGGAACGCCAGCGCCGGCCGCGCATGGCCACCATGCCGGCGGCACAAAGAAGCGCGATCGCTGGATAAACCGGCAGCGTGTAATGCACGAGTTTCGTCGGGAAGAGTTCGAAGGCGACGAAGCTTGGCGCGGCCCAGGCGATCAGGAAGCGCAGCGGCGCTTGCGTGGCGTCGTCGCGCGGGGCGCGTATGGCGATGAAGCCGAGCCGCGCCGCCGCCGGCAGGGCGTAGGTCGCGGGGAAGATCAGCAGCGGCAGCAGCAAGAGATAATAGCCCGGCGCGCCGCCATGCGCGTGATCGCCGCCGACGATCTTCGGGCCGATCTCGTTGGCGAACAATTCGGTGTAGAAGCGGCCCTCGGTGGCGAAGCCGATGGCGATCAGCCATGGCAGCGCGATGGCGAGCGCCAGCAGCGGCCCAGCCCACCATGTGAGCGGCTTCATCCACGCGGCCTTGCGTTCCCAGAGCGCGAGCGCGGCGAGCGTGAGTGCCGTGACGAGCGGCGTCACCGGGCCTTTGATCATCACGCCGCACGCAAGCGCGGCCCAGAACACCAGCGCTATGACGCGCGGGCGTTGCGTGCCGAACCGCAGATGCGCGAGTGCGGCGATGGCGAGCGTGGTGAAGCCCACGAGCATGGAATCGGTTTTCGCCAACATGGCTTCGCCGCCAGCGAGCAAACCTGTCGCGTAGAGGCCGGCGCCGATGATGGCGGTGCGTTGCGGCAGGAGCGCGGAGCCGCCCCAGAGGGCCGCGAGCGCCGCCAGCATGAGGCCAAGCACCGAGGGGATGCGATAGGGCCAAATCGTGTTGAGCTTTGGCGTGAACGGCTCGAACGCGTGCACCGATGCTGCTTGCAGCCAGTGGATGCCTGCGGGTTTGCGGTTTCGCTCAGCGTCCTGAAGGCGGATGGTGACGTAATCGCCGCTCTCGACCATTTGGCGCGTGGCCTGGGCGAAGCGGGCTTCGTCGATATCGATCACGGGCACGCGGGCGACGCCAAAGAGGCCGGCCGTCAGCGCGATCAGGCCGATCAGCACATAGCCCCGCCAGCCACGGGCGAATTGGTCGAACAGGGCGGTGGAGGCGGGCGCGGCCATGGCCCGCCCATAGCGAGCATCGGTGACCATGTCTTGACACGCAGAGCGGGTGCGCGCTCTCGCCTCATGCGTCCGAAGCGGCTAAGAGAGCCGGCCTTCAAGCCCGGGGAAGCCGCTTGGCCGAGACTATTGAGTTCAGCGTGGTGGTGCCGGTGCATGATGAGGCCGGCAACGCCGCCAATCTCGCCCGCGAGATCGCCGCGGCCCTTGAGGGGCGCTCCTACGAGATGATTTTCGTCGATGACGCCAGCCGCGATGACACGCGGGGCGAATTGGCGGCTCTGAAGGCGGAATTGCCAGCATTGCGGCTGATCGGGCACCGCTCCAACGCCGGGCAGAGCCGGGCGGTGCGGACCGGCGTGATCGCCGCGCGGGCGCCGATCGTGGGCACGCTGGATGGCGACGGCCAGAACGACCCCGCTGACTTGCCGCGCCTGCTGGCGCGCATCACCCGCGCCGATGCGCCCGCCGATCTGGGCATGGTGGCCGGCAAGCGCACCAAGCGCCAGGACAGCTGGAGCAAGCGCGTCGCCTCTCGGATCGCGAACAATATTCGCAAGAGCGCGCTGAAGGACGGCGCCGACGATAGCGGCTCCGGGGTCAAGGTATTCAAAAGAGAGGCGTTTCTTCTTCTACCGTACTTTGATCATATGCACCGTTTCATGGCCGCACTGATGCTGCGTGAAGGCTATGCAGTCGAGTTTTTAGAGGTTAACCATCGTCACAGGGGCGCTGGGCGCTCGAAGTACACAAATCTCGGCCGCTTGGCCGCGAATATGACCGACCTGTTCGGCGTTATGTGGCTTCGGAGCCGGGCGCGGCCAGTGAAGGGGACGGACGAGCTATGAGCAGAGGTCCCGTTGGCACGGCTGGTTTAGCTGCGGCGTCGGCGCATAGAAATCGCCGTCCCGCGAACGAGGGGAGTCCCATGGGGGCCATTTTCAACGTCTTTCCGCTGATCCTGATCCCGGTTCTCACCTACAATATCTGGGCGTTCGGCGCGACCGCGACGGCCGGCGAAGGCGGCGGCGCTTCGGTGCGGCAGCACTTGGCCGACGTGTGGGTGCGGGTGCCGATGGCGTCCGGCGCTGAATGGACCATCGCCTTCGGCGACGTGATGATGCTGCTGGCGCTCATCCTGCTCTTCATCGAGCTGCTGAAATCCACTTCGACCGGCACGGCGGCGATTTTCAATCACGCGCTGTCGATGCTGGTGTTCATTATCTGCCTGGTGGAATTCCTGCTGCACCCGGCTTTCGCGACGAGCGTGTTCTTCGTCATCCTGGTGATGGCGCTGCTGGACGTGCTCGCGGGCGTGGTCGTGACGATCATTTCGGCCCGCCGCGACGTCGAGTTTGCTGGGCAGAATTAGTCTCGGTTCATGCTCCCCCGTTTACGGGGGAGCTGTCGCGCAGCGACTGAGGGGGCGAGATGTTCGCTCGTTGCTGGCGGACTTTCCCCCTCCGGCTCCTCCCGCTTTCGCGGGAGTCGCCACCTCCCCCGCTTGCGGGGGAGGATAGCCGCCGCCTCTAAAGGCACCACATTCCGAGCGCGACGGCGATTGAGAAGTCGAGCCAGCGCGCGAATCGGGGAAAGATAACGACGTCCATGATCGACGCCGTTGCAGGTTCGGCGCCGGTTGCAGCTTGGGTGAGCGAATGTCGCTGTTCTTCGATGCGCACTGGTTCGACGCGAAGCTGGCCGAGCGCGGCTTGGATCGCGCCGCACTCGCGGACGCGGCGTCAATCGAGCGTGGTGAATTGCATCGCCTGTTCACCAATGAACGCGCCGCCAGCGCGGGTGAACTCGATGCATTCGCGCGCGTGCTGAACGCCGACATCGTCGAGGTGACGCTGCGCAGCGGCGTCGCCACGCGCGGCGCGCATACTGGCGAGGATACCTCGGCGCGGATCGAGAGCATCGAGGCGCGGCTCGACGCGATCGATAGCTGGCTTGCGGAATTCGAGCGCGAGACGAAGAAGAGCGCTTAATATGGACCGCCGGCGCCCTCGCCGGCTGTCCATATTCGGCAGTCCATGTCAGGCGGTTACGTTCACGACGACGCCGCGGCGCGGCTTGAGTTTGGGCGCGGCGTAACCTTCGGTGTGCGCTTCTTCTGGCGCCGCGATTTGGTTGACGAGCGTGGTCGCGAACAGCGGATCGAGCGTGACGCGCACGGTGCGACGGTCGCTCGCGCGGCGATCGGCGCGGCGCTGCTCGCTGATCTCCTCGAACTCCGCGTCAACCGGTGGCTGTTGGTCGCTCATGCCCCGGCCGCTGCATCGGACGTGCCAAACGAAAATTAACCGCTATCGTTCGCGCCAGGGAGAAAGCGATGCGGGACTATTCCGATTACGATGGGCTTGGCTTGGCGGCGCTGGTGCGCAAAGGCGATGTGACGCCCGCTGAGCTGCTGGAGGCCGCGATCGAACGCATCGAGCGTCACAATGGGGCGCTGAACGCGGTAACCTACAAGGCCTACGATGAAGCCAGGAACACCGCCGCCGGCGCGTTGCCCGATGGGCCGTTCAAGGGTGTGCCATTTCTGATCAAGGATCTGGGCGTACGGGTGAAGGGCTGGCCGCGCACCTCGGCGAGCAAATATGCGCGGATCGAAGCCGATGCCGACGATTCCACGCTCACCACGCGCTATCGCGCGACGGGCGTGGTGCTGGCGGGCAAGACCAATACGCCGGAATTCGGCATTCCGGGCGTCACCACCTCGGCGCTGCTGGGGCCGTGTCGCAATCCCTGGAATCCGGAGCACATTTCCGGCGGCTCGTCAGGCGGGGCCGCGAGCGCTGTGGCGGCGGGCATGGTTCCGTTGGCGCACGCGAGCGACGGCTTGGGTTCGATCCGCATTCCAGCTGCGTGCTGCGGCCTGGTCGGCATGAAGACGACGCGCGACCGCAATCCGAACGGCGTTCACGACGCCGATCGGGCGATGGGCTTCTCCGTTGATCACGTGGTGAGCCGCAGTGTGCGCGATAGCGCCGCGATGCTGGATGCGACCGGCTACCCGGAGCCAGCGAGCCCGTTCGCATATCCGGCCAAGGAGCGGCCATATCTGGAAGAGGTGGAACGTTCGCCCGGCAGGCTGCGTATTGCGTGGTCGACGGAAACACCGTCCGGCAAGGCGGTTGATGCGGAAATTCAGCGCGCGCTGGAGCGCACGGCGGAAGCGCTGAAAGCGCTCGGCCATGAGGTGCGCGAGGAAGGGCTCGGCATCGATTATCGCACGCTCTATCGCGCGCAAGGCTTGGTGTCGGCGTCGAATTTCGCGGCCGGTATTCGACGCTGGGCGGAGGTGAAGGGGCGCGAGCCGCAAGAGGGCGACATCGAAGGCCTCGCGTGGCGCGCCTATCAAGCCGGCAAAAGGATCAGCGGCGAGGACGCGATGTGGGGCTGGCAGCAATTGCGGCTCTCGACCCGCCAAATCCTGCAGCGCTTCGAAACATGGGACGTGTTGGCGATTCCGGTGCTGGGCACGAACGTGCCGCGCGTGGATGAACTCGATACGCTCACGGATGATCTGCGCGCGTTCGATAAGCGGCAAGCGCAAGCTTTCCCGTTCACGCCGCCGTTCAACATGACGGGCCAGCCATCTTTGTCGTTGCCGCTTTGGCAAAGCGAAAGCGGCTTGCCGATCGCTGTAATGTTCACGGCGAAATACGCGGACGAAGCCGTGCTTTATCGCTTGGCGGGGCAGCTCGAAAAAGAATTGCCGTGGAAACCGCGTCGTCCGCCGATCTGGAACTAGGCGCGAACACCCAAGTCTCCCTTGCGGCGCTTTTTGTTCCCGCGTTTAGTAGCGGCGCGAGGGGAGGAGGCAGACATGCTGAAAATTGTTCGTGGTCTGGTCGTCGCGTTGGGGGTGGCGATCGCGCCCACTGCATTCGCGCAGCCGCAACTCCCCAATCCCAATGTCATCATCCGTCCGAATTTCGCGACGTGGGGCGCGTGGGAAAATCTTGGCGGTTCGCTTGCGTCGGAGCCTGTGTGCTTCGCGCCGGCGGTGAACCAGATCGAGTGCTATGCGCGCGGACCGAATAATCAATTGCACCGCCGCGTGTGGGACGGCGCGCAATGGCAGCCTTGGCAAGCCTCGCCCGGCATCGCGATGTCCGGCACGCAGAGCGATCAATCGAGCCCGTCATGCGTACGTGACAATACCGGCCTCACCCATTGCTTCGTGCGTGGCGATGTCAGCGCGCCGGATTTCAACGGGGCGCTGCAACACACCTGGTTCCCGGCGGGCGGCGCCGGCTGGTGGGAGAATCTGTCGGGCGTGCTGTCGTCAGTGCCGAATTGTACGGCGGGGGCGGATTCACGTGTGATCACGTGCTTTGGGCGCGGTTCGGATGGTGCGTTGTGGGGCCGCCGCTTTGACGGCAATGTCTGGGGCGCGTGGCAAAGCTTCGGCGGCGCCGTGAAGCCCACGACCGTGCCGGCTTGCGTGGCGCAAGCGGGCGGCCGCGTCGATTGCGTGATCGTCGACAACGCCAGCAATCGCTTCGTGCATCGCATCGTCGCGGGCGGATCGTCGGCATGGGCGCCGCTCAGCGGCGCGACGCTTTGGTTGTCGAACAACAGTGCGATCAATCCGGAATGCGCCAACGCGCCGGCGGGCGGGCTGGTCTGCTACGCAATGACCGCGTCACCGACCAATCAGCCTACCTTGATGCGCTTCACGCTGCCGCAAGGCGCCTCGAGCTGGACGATGTCTGCGTTATCGGAGCTGCAAAGCCCCTCGGGGCGGATCGATTTCTCCTGTCTCGATCTGAACGCCAGCACGTTCGAGTGTTTCGTGCTCAACACGGGCAACGGGTTCTCGATTCAGGAATTCACCGGCGGTCAATGGCGCACGGCGACGAATACCGCGCCGCCGTTCGCGCAGAGTGCTGACCGGATCGATTGCTTGAGCTGGGACGGGGCGCGGATCGATTGCTTTGTCGGTTCCGGCTTGAGCGGCCCCATGGCGCACATAGTGCGTACACCGGCGCGCTTGCCGATCCAGCGCCGCTGATGCGTTGATGCGGTCGGCGCGGTGATCCGCCACGCTGGCCGCATCGTAGGCGCTATATGCGATGGTTGAACACATTGGCCGCAGCTATAGGCGCTCTGCTGCTTTCCAACGCTGAAGCGCGGCCGAGTGAGGTCGCTGCGGTGTTGCCGAGCGCCGCGTGGGTCGGCGAAGCGCGCTATGAGGTATTGGCGCTGGCGATTTTTGACGCCGAATTGTGGGCGCCGCAGGGCGCATTCTCCTGGGATCGTGCGTTCGCACTCTCGCTGACGTATCAGCGCAGCATTTCGGCGCGCGCCTTGGTCAACCGTACTCTACGCGAAATGGCCGAGCGGGGAGGGGATGGCGCGGCGCTGGCGGCGCTGCGGCCGCTTTTGCTGGCCTGTTTCGCGGACGTGCGCGCGGGCGATCGCATCACGGGCGTGAGCATTGGCGTTGACACAGCGCGCTTCTTCTACAACGGCCAACAGCGCTGCGAGATTGCATCACCAGGGTTCCGGCGCTCGTTCTTCGGCATTTGGCTAGATGGCGAAGGTGCTGATCGCGCATTCAGCCAGCGTTTGCTTGGCGGCTAGTTAGGAACCGCCCGCTGCTTGCGCGTGTTCGTTCGGGATGAAGTTCAATCTATCGGCGCGCCTTTTCGCGGCGACGCTTTCTTTCGCGTTGATCTCTTGCGCGGACCCGGCGGAACCGGAGCCTGATCGCGAGGCCGCCGCGCAAGTGGGCGAAGCGCAGCGCTTGCCGGAGGGCTTGCCGCCGCCATCGGCGGATGCGCCGCGTTACGTTGGCCTCTGGGCCACGACGGCCGAGGGGTGCGCGAATCCGGCGTGGCGCTTCGAGGCGGAGCGGATCAGCACGCAAGGCGAGGTGTCTTGCACATTCGACAGCGTGCAAGTGGTCCCGACTGGGTATGAGATCGCGGCGACCTGCACCGCGCAAGCGCCGCCTGAACGCCACACCATCCGGCTCTCATTCGCGGAATCCGCGCGCGCGATGATGGTGGCGGGCGGGCCATGGTCGCCGGCGCCGAGTCTTGTGTATTGCGGCGGCTTAGATCGTCAGCCCTAGGGAACCTCCGACTCCTTGCTCTGTTGTCACAGTGGAAAGGAGCAGACGTCATGGAGGAGAACGAATCAGGCCTTGGCATGCTGGCCGGCCTGCTGGCGGGCGCGCTGATACTCGTCCTGACGGCGATGGCGCTTCTGCCGTTTCAGCCCTCCGAAGCCTTTGAGATAATTTCTATCAGCGTTCCGGCTGCGTTGCCGGAGCAGCCGATTGTACCTATGCAATGGTAACCCTCGGTCTGAGGTAGCAGCGCGTCACCAAAGCCGGCTAGTTTGGGCGAGTCGAACGAAGCGGGGTCGCCATGGCTGACGTGTTCATTTCCTACGCGCGCGAAGATCGCGCCTTTGCCGAACGTGTTGCAAACGAGCTGGGCAAACTTGGGCTCGATTGCTTTTGGGACAGCGAAATTCCACCGGGGCAGACCTGGGCGGATTACATCGAAGGCAAGCTTTCGCAGAGCCGCGCCGTGATCGTGCTGTGGAGCGAGCATTCCACGAAATCGCAATGGGTGCGCGAAGAAGCGCGCATGGGGCGCGAGAAATCCAATCTTATTCCGGTGTTGCTGGACAATTCGCAGGCGCCGTTCGGGTTCGGCGAGGTGCAAGCTGCTAATCTCAGCGCCTGGACAGGCGATCCCAATCATCCGGATTGGACGCGTTTTTCGCAGGCCGTGTTCCGCACCGCGCGCGGCGCCGAGGCGCCCGTCCCGCAAGCGCCGCCGCAGCCGCAAGCCGCGTGGAGCGCGCCGCCGCGGCCTCAAGCTGCGCAAAGCACTTGGACGGCGCCTCGACCGCCGCCCGCGCCGGCGGAAGGCAATCTCTCGCCGGTAGGTTACGTGCTCAAATGCTTGCGGCTCTATGTTGACGGCAAAGGACGCGCGCGCCGCGCCGAGTTGGGCTGGTTCTTTGTTTTTTGCTTCGTCGTCGGCTTCGCCGCCGCGATCCTGGACATGGTTTTCTTCGGCATCAATCCATATACGAACGTCGCCAATTCCAATGTGATGACGATCCTTGCCAATCTGGCGCTGATCGCGCCGACCGTGGCGGCTTCGAGCCGGCGTGCGCACGATTTCGGACAAAGCGGCTGGCTCGCGGCGCTGACGGCCATTCCGTATCTCGGCTGGATCGTCGCGATCGTCTTCATCTTCATTCCCGGCCAGCCGGGCGAAAACCAATACGGACCCAATCCGAAGGAGCAATAAGATCGCGATCCAGGCAAGTGGTCGTTTGAACGGCACGGCGCGCCTGCTACAAATGTCCCTCCGGAGGGGACATGGCCGACGTATTTCTTTCCTATGCGCGTGAAGATCGCGCCCGCGCCGAGCAAATGGCCAATGCGCTGAGCCAGGCCGGTCTCGACGTGTTCTGGGACAACGAAATTCCGCCGGGCACGACCTGGGCCGATTTCATCGAGCAGAAGCTCGCGCAATGCAAAGCCCTGATCGTGCTGTGGAGCGAGCATTCGACGACGTCGCAATGGGTGCGCGAAGAGGCGCGCATGGGCCGCGACAAGGGCGTGCTGATCCCGGTGATGATCGACGCCTCGCAGCCGCCGTTTGGGTTTGGCGAAGTGCAATCCGCGAATCTGGCCGATTGGAACGGCGAGGCCGAGCATCCGAATTGGCGGCGCTTTGTCGAAGCCGTGCAGCGTTTCGCGCAAAGCCAGCCTACGCCGCGCCCCGTGGAGGCGCCGCCGCGCGCGCCCGCGCCACAACCCGCCGCGAATCTTGCGGCGACGGCCGAGCCCAAGAAGCGCGGCGTGCCGCTGTGGGGCTGGGTTGCAGGCGGAATCGCCGTGGTCGCCGCGTTGCTGGCGGTGATCCTCTCCGCGAACACGAACAACCAGCAACAGCAGGCCTCGGTGAATGCTGGCGTGCAACCGGTGGCGTCCGCACCGGCGACGCAGCCCGCGGTGAACTACCAGCAACAAATCCTCGAGCGCTTGGCGCAGGTCGAGCAAAGCTTCGTGGCGCAAGGCTTTCAGCAGATGGCGGAGCCGGTCGCGGGGCAGCTGCAACAGGGCGCTTACGCCAATACGCCCGCGACGCTCGAAGTTGGCGGCGAGTATCGGATCATCGGCGTGTGCGACAGCGATTGCGGCGATCTCGATCTCATTCTGTACGACCAGAACAACAACGTGATCTCACAGGACAACATGCAGGATGCGACGCCCATCGTCGCGGTCGCGCCGCAATGGACGGGGCCGTTCACGGTGCAAGCCGTCATGCACAATTGCACGGTGCAGCCGTGCTATTACGCGCTCGTCCTTTACGGACGGCCGCTGCAGCAGCAATAGGCGTTTGGCTTAGAGCTTGTTCTCGAGCACGAAGACGCGCACGGCAGAAGCGAGCGACGCCTCCGGCGTATCCTTGGCGCGCTTCTCGTCGATGGAGGCAATCAATACCGGCAGGCTTTGCGAACGCGCGCGCGCAATCCGCTCCAGGCCGCCCCAAAATTCTTGTTCGAGCGCCAAGGATGTGCGGTGGCCGGCGATCCGCATTGAGCGCTTCTGCAGCGCGCCGCTAGGTGTCAGAGTCATCATTGCGCTTGTGCCCGTCGAGCTTGCGATCGGCGGCCTCCTTCTCGGCTTTGGTCAACGCCTTTTCCACTTTGGTACGGCCATGAGCGACACGATTTGCCTGCGCGCCGAGTTCGGTCTCGGCCCGCGCCTTCGCCTTGCGTGCGCGGCGTAGGTTCACAATGTCACCCATACAGGCGATGTAGGCCGTTGCCGTCACGCGGCCAAGTACTACCGTGCGCGTTCAATCGGAACCGCACGAATGGCGAACGCCAAACATCGCGCTGGCGATGAGCCGAAGGCGCGCCTTCGCCCATGCGCCAACGCGTTTTGGGTCAGCAAGACCTATTAAAAGCTGGCCGCGCGGGCGTTTGGCGCCGCTTTGGAACGTAAGTTCGCTTTGCTCACGCGCGCGAGCGAAGTCTCGCCTTGGTGCTACATCGTTCGACCGATGACAGAGTGTCGCGTATGCGCGGCCATCGTTCCGCGCGTGCCGGGCTCGCGATGCACGCGCCGCGCGCATTGCGAGCCCGCAAGCTTGCGCCGCCTAGCCGGGCGAGATCATTTTTTCGGGGCGCACGATGGCGTCGAAATCGGCTGCGTCGATGCCGTCCTTGATGGCTTCCTCGCGCAGCGTTGTTCCGTTCTTGTGTGCTGTCTTCGCGATCTTGGCGGCGCGGTCGTAGCCGTACTTTTCCTTGAGCGGCGTGACCAGCATCAGCGAGTTTTCGAGACCCTTCTGGATATTGTCCAAGCGCGGCTCGATGCCGACGACGCAATTCTCGGTGAAGCTCACTGCGGCGTCCGCGAGCAGGCGCACGCTTTGCAGGAAATTGTAGGCCATCATCGGGTTGAACACGTTGAGTTCGAAATGGCCCTGGCTGCCTGCAAACCCGATGGCGGCGTTGTTGCCGTGAATGTGCGCGCAGACTTGCGTGAGCGCTTCGCACTGCGTCGGGTTCACCTTGCCCGGCATGATCGAGGAGCCCGGCTCGTTTTCGGGCAGCGCCAGTTCGCCGAGGCCTGAGCGCGGGCCAGAACCGAGAAAGCGAATATCATTCGCGATCTTGAAGCACGACATCGCGACCGTGTTGATCGCGCCGTGCGTCATCACCATTGCGTCGTGCGCGGCGAGCGCTTCGAACTTGTTTGGCGCGCTGGTGAATTTCATGCCGGTGATCTGCGCGATCTTGTCGGCGACGAGATCGGCGAAGCCCACGGGCGAGGCGAGGCCGGTGCCGACGGCCGTGCCGCCTTGTGCGAGTTCCATCAGCATCGGCAATGTCATCTCGACGCGCTTGATGCCGTTCTCGATCTGCTTGGCGTAGCCGGAGAATTCCTGGCCGAGCGTGACGGGCGTGGCGTCCTGCGTGTGCGTGCGGCCGATCTTGATGATGTCCTTCCAGGCTTGCGCTTTGTCGTTCAGCGCGTTGTGCAGCATCTGCAGCGCGGGGATCAGGCGATGAACCACCTCTTCGGCGGCGGCGATGTGCATCGCGGTCGGGAAGCAATCGTTCGAGCTTTGGCTCATGTTGACGTGATCGTTGGGATGGACTGGCTTCTTGGAGCCCATCTCGCCGCCCATGATCTCGATGGCGCGGTTCGAGATCACCTCGTTGGCGTTCATGTTCGATTGCGTGCCGGAGCCCGTCTGCCACACGACCAGCGGGAAGTGGCTGCTGAGCTTGCCTTCGATCACCTCGTTGGAGGCGCGGATGATGACCTCACCGAGCGCCGGATCGAGCTTGCCCAGCGCCATGTTGGCTTCGGCGGCGGCGCGCTTGACGATGCCCAGGGCGCGGACGATCGGCTCCGGCTGTTTTTCCCAGCCGATCTTGAAATTGCCCAAGGACCGCTGCGCCTGGGCGCCCCAATATTTGTCGGACTCGACCGCGATTGGGCCGAAAGTGTCTGTTTCTGTGCGGGTGGTCATGGGAGAACCTTGGATTCTGGGCCTTTGGGTGAAAGTGCCGCGTTGTCCCGGTAGGGGATATGGGGATGAAATCGAGCGATCAAGCCGATAGCGGGGGCGATTGGCGCGTGCAGCTGCAGGATATGCGTACCATCAGCGCCTTGCGCGCCGGTTCGCCGCACCCCGACGAGGTGGAGCGGCTGTCGGATCGTGCGCTGCGGGCGGCGGCGCTCAATCCGGACCATAGCGATGGGGCGCGTGCGGCGGCGGCCGAAGCGCTGCGGGCGCGGCGCTTGTCGCCTGAGCCTTGGCGCGTGCGTGTGCCGAGCTTTCTGAGCGCGCGGGATTTGGAGCGGGGCGACGCGCTGTTCTTCGGCTGGCCGCGCACATTGCGCGCGGGGCTCGCTTGGGGCGCGCTGCTGGCGCTCGTCGGCGGCGTGGTGCTTGGCTTTGGCCCGCTGGCCGCGAGCGCCGCGCTTTTTGGGGCAGGCTTTGCGGCGTTGTCGCTTTGGCTCGCGCTGCTGGCGCTGCGGCCGAAGCCGGCGCGCATTTGCATTGTGCGCCCGGCGCTGGCGATTGCGCGGACGCCGCTGCGCGCGGCCATCGGCGCCGAGTTGCGGCCCTATGGTCACGTCGTGACGCTGGCGAGCGGCGTTGAAGGCCTGGTGATCAAGAGCGCCGCCGATTATCGCGCGCGGGCGCTGGAGCTCGGCAATCGCGTGGGGCTCAATCTCACCAATATGAGCACGCGCCGCGAGACGTTGGCGCTCGGCGCGAGCGATGCTTGGCGGCCATTGGTGCTCAACCTGTTGCTGGATTCGAGCGACGCGATTGTCGTTGATCTCTCCGATGGCGGCTCGTGGGTGCTGGAAGCGATCCAGCGCGAGGGCGCAGCGGCGCGCTGCGTGTTCGTGGCCTTGTGGGGCAAGCTTGAGGAGGCGGACGCGGCGTTGCGTGCGGCGGGGCTTTCGCAGCGTTGTTTCCCGTACGCGCCCGATGGCGAGATGCAGCGGCGCCCGCAATTTCGCGCGGCGATGCTGGCGGCGATGCGCGCAACGCACGCCGCGGGCGCATGAGCGCGTGGTCCGGCCGCGGCAAGGTGCGCGCGCGCGCCATTGAGGGCGGTGTGGAGCTGACGATCGACGGCATCACCACGCAGGCGCGCTATTACAAGCCGCTGGTCTATGAATTCTTCCGCAAGGAATTTCAGCTGCGGCCGCGCTATGGCGAGTTCGAGGTCGAGCTGATCATGGAATATGTCGGCGAAACGCCGACGCTTGATCTCGACAATCTGGCCAAGGCGCTGCTCGATGCACTGAAGGGGCATGTGTTCGTCGATGACAGCCAGATCGCGCGGCTCTTGTGCGAGCGGCGCGTGGGCGAACGTGATCGCATCCTGGTGCGCGCGGTGAAGCGGGAATAGCTCAATATGGACCGCCGGCGCCCTCGCCGGCTTCTAAGCTTTTGTGCAAGCGCAGCCCTCGACAAGCTCAGGCTGACGCTCATCAAACACCCGCGCCCAAAGTCGCGTCACCCTAAGCATGTCGAAGGGCGACGCGAAGCGTATGCCGGCGAGGGCGCCGGCGGTCCATATTATTTCTTGCGGAATGCGTCGAGGCTGACGACGGCGGTATCGACCTTCGGCGGCGCCTCGGCGGCTGGCGCTTCGCGTGACGCGGGCGCGACCGGCGCATCGCCTGATGCCATACGCGCTTCGTCTTCGACATGATGCTGTTCGAATTGCAGGCCGAACTTCACGCTCGGATCGAAGAAGCGCGTGATCGCCTTGAACGGGATGGTGATCGGCTGCGGCTGGCCCGAGAATTTCAGGATGACGCGGAAGCGATCGGCATAGACTTCGAGATCCCAGAATTGGTGCTCGAGCACGATCGTCATTTCGTCGGGGTAGCGGGCGCGCAGATGATCGGGGATCACCACGCCCGGCGCATGCGTGCGGAACGTGATGTAGAAATGATGCTTGCCGGGAATGCCGCGCGGCGACGCGGCTTCTTGCAACGCGGCGCGCACAACGCTGCGCAGCGCGTCTTGCATCAATTGTTCGTACCCAATCATGTCGTCGGCCACGGCCGCCCCTCCTTGGCTCTTGGCCTCACCCTTACCGGCTCGTTCCGGGCAGTCAATTGTTGATCCACCAAGCGCGAAACCGTCGCGTTTTCAAACGGCGACTGGCGAAACGCGCGTGCATTGCAACAGACAGCGCACTGAGTCTGCAATTGTGACGCCGCACGCGCATCACTTCGCGCAGGGCGCGAAGAAAAACCGCGGGAACCCGCCAAGCGATTGCAGATCAACGGAAAATGCATGCGCGCTACGCGCGGCGCGAGAGAAAGACGCCTTAAGGCGTGTGCGTTCGCGCCTGTGGATAAGTTGCAATGTGCGACGAATGGCATGCCCCGCGTTTGCGGGCGTTTGGCGATGTGGCCTGCGTGAGACATGCGTATCGAAAGCGCACACGCGGACTTGGTTCACGCGCATACTGCAAAAAGTCGGAGGAGGGAAAAATCCCCGGCTTCTGTTGCCGGGCGCCGGGGGGCCCCGCCTAGCGATGCTACTCGGTAGGACTTAGGTTCGGAAAACTCCGCACTGCTTACGCAGCGAGGGCGAATTCCTCAGCGTTGTTGTCGTTGGCAACTATGCTGTTTGGCCTGTAACGGGACCACCCGAGCAAAAGCTTCGGCATTCAACGTCCGTCGATCCTATTTCGGCCCCAGACTACCCCCAACGAGGGTGAAACTGGTGGAGCCGCCGGGCATCGCACCCGGGTCCGATCCGCCTATCTCCGCGCGTTTATCACCATAGTCCGGTCAAGCCGGACAAAGCCGATATAGGTCGGTTCGCGCCCGGCGCAAAGCGCGGTTGCGTGCGCTTGGGGAAAGACTCGCCTAGGCTGTTCCCAAGCCGGGGAGGGCTGAACCCATGACCAAGAAACTTGCCGCGGAGTTCGTTGGCACTTTCACGCTGGTGCTGTTTGGATGCGGGGCGGCCGTGCTGGCGGGCTTCGGCATCGTCGGCCAGGACGGCATCGCCTGGGCGTTCGGCCTGGCGATCGTGGCGATGGCCTACGGCATCGGGCCGGTTTCGGGCTGCCACGTAAACCCGGCTGTCAGCTTCGGCGCCTGGATGGCGGGGCGGATGTCGATGAGCGACATGCTGGGCTATTGGGCCGCGCAATGCCTGGGCGCGATCGTTGGCGCGGGCGTGCTCTATCTGATCGCCACCGGCGCGCCGGCGTATTCGATTGACGCGGGGCTTGGGCAGAATGGCTACGGCACGGGCTCGCCGGGCGAATACAGCCTGATTGCCGGCGCGGTGTTTGAAGTGGTGGCCACCTTCATCTTCGTGGTCGTGATCTTGGGCTCGACGCAAACTGGCGCGCCTTCACAATTCGCGGGCCTGGCGATCGGGCTCACGCTTGTGATGATCCACATTGTCGGCATTCAAGTGACGGGCGTATCGGTAAACCCGGCGCGTTCGCTTGGGCCTGCGATTTGGGTGCTTGGCGACGCGCTGGCGCAATTGTGGCTGTTCATCGTGGCGCCGTTGGTGGGAGCAGGTCTGGCGGGATGGGCGTTCCGGGCGAAACTGTTGGCGAGCGACCAAGCTTCATAAAGCGACGTCCGATCGTGACGAGCGCTCTGGCGGCGCTCGTTGCATTGCTGCTCTATCTCTATGGGCCTTGGCCCGCGCCGCGCGTCACGCCCGCGAGCGCGGGCGATTGCGTGACGCTGCGGCTTTATTCGAACGGCTATCACAGCGACATCGGCGCGCCGGCGGCGCTGTTTCCGGCCGATCACCCGTTGCGGCGGCTTTATCCCGACGCGCAGAGCTTCCTGATCGGTTGGGGCGACGAGCGCTTTTATCAAACTGACGGCACAGATTGGATGCTGGGCTTGGACGCGTTGATCCCGCCCAGCCCCAGCGTGCTGCACATCGCCTATAATGCGGGGCCAAGCTCGGCCTATCTGGGGCCCAATGACGAGATCGATATCGCCATCAGCCATGAGGGTGCGGCGGCGTTCGTGGCCTATCTGGATCGCGCGCTTGTGCTTGATGATGCGGGCGCGCCGGTGCGCGTCGCCAGCGGCAAAGTGATTGGCCGCTCAGTGTTTTTGCGCTCGCGCGGGTCGTTTCACTTATTCAACGTCTGCAATCAATGGATGGCGCGGGCGTTGCGCGCGGCGGGCATCGACGTGAACGCGCGCGCGGCCTGGTTGGCCGGGCCGCTGATCGAGCAAGTGCGCCAGGAGGGGCTTATCAGCTGCGCGCCGGAGGCGCTGCCGCAAGCCCCTGCAGTGAAAGCCGGAACGCAGGGGCCGTGAACTTCGCGGCGAGTCGGGCCATATTGGGCCGATGAGCGCGCAACCCAAGCCTGCCCCGTCCGGCCCGCCTTCGGCGGCGGATATCGCCTATCTCGGGCTGCTGCAGGACATTCTGGATAACGGAGTCGATCGCGGCGACCGGACTGGCACCGGCACACGCGGCGTATTCGGGCGGCAGCTTCGCTTCGATCTGGAGCATTCGTTCCCGCTGCTGACGACCAAGAAGGTGCACCTGAAGAGCATCATTCTGGAGCTGCTCTGGTTTCTGCGCGGCGACTCCAATGTGCGCTGGCTGCAGGAGCAGGGCGTCACGATTTGGGACGAG
Organism: Caulobacterales bacterium; assembly: GCA_017303355.1. Taxonomy (GTDB): domain Bacteria; phylum Pseudomonadota; class Alphaproteobacteria; order Caulobacterales; family Aquidulcibacteraceae; genus Vitreimonas. The sequence continues at coordinate 73,071 of JAFLCU010000012.1, forward strand.
TGGGCCGATAGCGAAGGCGAGCTTGGGCCGGTCTATGGCAAGCAATGGCGTTCATGGGAGGCCAAGGATGGGCGCGTGATCGATCAGATCGCGAATGTCGTTCATTCGATCCAGCACAATCCGAATTCGCGGCGCCACATCGTGTCGGCGTGGAATCCGGCGGAAGTGGATCAGATGGCGCTGCCGCCGTGCCATTGTCTGTTTCAGTTTTTCGTCGCGGACGGAAAGCTGAGCTGTCAGCTCTATCAGCGCAGCGCGGACGTGTTTTTGGGCGTGCCGTTCAACATCGCGTCCTACGCGTTGCTCACGCAGATGGTGGCGCAAGTGACGGGGCTGAAGCCCGGCGAGTTCGTACACACGTTTGGTGACGCGCATTTGTATCACAACCATTTCGATCAAGCGCGCCTGCAGCTCTCACGCACGCCGCACGCGCCGCCAAAGATGCTGATCAATCCGGAGCGCAAGGATATTTTCGCGTTCGAGTATGCGGATTTTAAGCTGGTGGATTACACGGCGCATTCGGTGATCAAGGCGCCGATCGCGGTCTGAGTGGCGAGTTTTGGGTCGGTATAGGCCAAACGTCGGGGGCCTTCGCGCAGGCCGATTAAGGTCTCATCAACGATAAAAATCGATTTTCCTCACACGAATTGTGTTTGCTGGGGAAGACGATGCGCACTCCTGCTTTCGGCGACGGATGCGCTTCATGAACCTCGCCGCCATCATCCTGTCGCGCGCGCTCGCCAACCCGGAGGCGCCGGCGATCGCAACGGTCGGCGGCGTGGCCACCTATGGCGAACTCGCGGCCGCGACGTTGGGATGCGCATCGCGACTCGACAAGCTTGGGCTCGGGCCGGGATCAGTCGTTGCGATCCACACCGGCGATGTCCGCGTGCACATCGCCCTGATCCTGGCGGCGGAATTGCGCGGCGTCGCATCGCTTTCGGTGCAGAGCGTATTCTCGCTTCAGGCGTCGCAACTGTCAGTGGACGCGATCTTCGCCGACAGCAGATTCAACGCCGACGGCGCCTCGGTCGAACTGGTTGATGAATCGTGGCTGGCGCCGCCAGAGGGGATCGATATCGCCGATCGGGAGCCGGCTTCGTTCGATGGCGGCGCCGGAATCTCTCGTATCGTGCTGTCGTCCGGCACTACGGGCGCGCCGAAGGCGATCGGCATTAGCGCGGCAAAGTCACAGGCGCGCGCGTTCCAATTCATGATGCGCCACGGTCACATCTCGGAGACAGACCGCCATCTGTCGATGATGGGGCTCTCGACGATTGGCGGCGATAGAATGATGGCGTGCGCGTTGTTGAGCGGCGCCTGCCTTGCATATGGCAACACCCCCCACGACGTGCTGACATTGATGCGCGCATTTCAGGTGAGCTTGCTGATGGCGTCGCCGGCGCACCTGCAAAACCTGATGAAAGCTGGCGCGGCGAACAGCTCATACCCTTCGTTGCGCCGGCTTATCATGGGCGGCAGCCGCGTGCAGGCGAGCATGGTGCAGGCCGCGCAATGCGTCTTCACCACGCAGGTTTGGGTGGGCTACGGCTCCACCGAGGTCGGACCGATGGCTGGCGGCCTGCCGGCGGTGCTGCGCGGACAGGACGGCGCGGTTGGACGCATCGCGCCTTGGGCGCGCGTCGATATTCTGGACAACGATGAGCAGCCGGTTGCGCCGGGCCGCGAAGGTGTTGTGCGCATCAAATCGAGCGTGATGGGCCGCTACCTCAATACGGACGGCGACAGCGCTATACGCGGCGAATATTTTTATCCCGGCGATGTCGGAATCATCCGCGGCGATGGCGTGCTCGTCATCACCGGGCGCACCGACGACATCATCAACGCCGGCGGCGCCAAGATCGCGCCGGAATTGCTCGAAGAGGTTTTGCTGAAGCATCCGGCCGTGCGTGACGCTGCGGTGTTTGCCGCGCCGGGCGCGCATGGCGCCGATCGTGTGCACGCCGTCGTGGTGCGCGGCGCCGGCGATGTCGGTGAAGCAGAGCTTCTCGCGTATTGCCGCGAACGCATTTCGCAAGGCGCGCCGGTGTCGATCGAATGGATCGACGCCATTCCACGCAACGACAACGGCAAAGTGGTGCGCCATGCGCTGCGGAGCCGCTTCCTGAACACCCTCTCCTGAACGCATCCAAAGGACAAGAACATGCAGGGCAAAATACTCACTGTCGGCGCCGCGTTGGCGATGTCCACGACCCCCGCTTTCGCGGAAGGCTTCAATCTGAACTTTGGCGGGGAGCCCGGCGATTGGTCGGGGCCTTTTGTCGGCGCGAGCCTGCAATATGTTGAAAGCGAAGGTGAGAGCGAATATTCCGGCCGCGACCTCGGTCAGGACTGGAACCATCTCTCAGGCGGCGTCGAAGCGGGATTCAACATTCAGCGCGGCCCGATGGTGTTCGGTGTCGACGGACAAGTTGCGTACGCAGGCCAGCGCAGCAGGAGCACGAGCTTTTACGTCGCGGACATGGGCTACGACGGAACGGACAGTGTTGAGTCCGAATTGGAATGGTTCGGTACGGCGCGCGCGCGGCTTGGCTATGCAGCGTCACCGAATTTGATGGTGTATGGCGCTGGCGGCATTGCGTTCGGCCAGGTGAACACCACCGCGATCAATGATGTCGGTTATGATAGCGATTTCATCGTCTATGAGGCCGAAGGCCGCGAAGAGCGCACCGAACTCGGCTGGACTGTAGGCGTCGGCGGGCAATGGGCCGTCAATGATCGCTGGAGCGTCACCGCCGAAGCCTCTCATATCAATCTGGACGATAGCCAGACGCACATGACCACGACCTATAGCGATTTCGGCTGGGGCACGCCTGGCGACGATGTAGGTGAGGTCACGTCAAAAAATGACGTCAACATCTTCCGCGTCGGCGTCGCTTATCGCTTGTAGATCTCAGCATGGATGAGCGCGGGCGCGTCGAAATATCGGCGTGTCCCGCGCCTGTCTGCACAATAAGTCCTCAAAAGCTCCCCGCCGTGGAGGCGAGGGTGTTTGTATGTTGAGCCCGACGCGCGTTGCGTGAGGAGGGTTCGATGGATTGGACATTGTCGGATTTTGAGTTCGCGGGGGCGTTGCTTTCGGGGCTGGGGCTGGCGGTTTGGTTCGTTGTGCGGGGCCCGCGCAATTTGCCGTATCGTTTGGCCGTGGGCGTGGCGGTGGTCGCGGCGCTGCTGATGGTGTGGGTGACGGGCGCGGTCGGCATCGTCGGTTCCGAGCGGCACGCGGCGAACGGGCTTTACTTTCTGGCGGTGGGCGTGGGCTTGATCGGCGCGGCGTTGGCGCGGTTTCAAGCGCGCGGCGCCGCGTTCGCCGCGGGCGTCACGGCGCTGGCGATTGCTGCGATCGGTGTGGTCGCCGTGCTCGTCGGCTGGGGCGACGACGGCGCCCGCTATCCGCTCGACGTGCTGGGCGGCAGCTTCTTGCTGGCGGCGATGTTTGCGGCGTCGGCTTGGTTGTTTGCGCAATCGGTGCGGGCGCAGTTTTGACGCCAGCTACATCTTCACCCATTCGCGCGGCGCGCGGATGGGGAGGTGCGGCAATTCCCTGATCCAGTGATCGGGTGCAATCTGCAATTCGCCGGCGGCGATGGCTTTGGAGATTTGCTCAAAATAGGTGAAGGCCGGGAGCTGATTGAGGACCTCTGCGTCGCCGCCGCTCTTTTCAAAGCACGCTTTGCCGGCATCCAGCATCTCACGCACCAGCGCCGGCGGGCCATTCATGCGCAGCACGCCGCTATGGGCGGTCGTGAGGCCGCTCATCAGGAATTCCGCCATCTCGCAATAGGCCTGCGCCAAGCAACGCAGCGCGTAGGCGCCGCTGATCTCGCGCGGCGAACTTTCCATCGCGCGGAAGCACAACAGGGCCGCGCGATAGAAGTGCCAGAAGGAGGCGATGATGTGCGAGCCTTGCTCTTCTTCCTCGCCCTGCCAATTGGCGTAGCGGCGGCCGCATTCCAAGTGCCATTCGAGCAAAGGCTTGAGCGGCAGCGGCGCTGCCTGCCAACGCCCGGCGTCATCTATCGGCGCTTGTCCGCTTTCGGAGAGCGCGGCGAGGGCGGCCAAACGCTCCTTCAGCGCCAAAAATTGCGGATCGCTGTAGGGGCCGCCGACGTGAAGTTCCTGCGCCAATAGCGCGCGCGTAAAGTGCTGATAGGCCGGCGCAATGTTGTCGTCGCGGTTTAGCGCGAGATTAGCCGGAATGCAGATGAGCGTGCAGCGCTCTTTGCCTTCTTCGAGGCACAGGTCCAATTCGTGCTGGCCGCCGGCGGCTAGTGCCGAATATTCGGCATAGATGGCGTCTGAGATGCGCAAGAGTTTGCGGACGCCGTCCTGCCAAGTCTCGTCCGAGAAACGAACCCAAGGGATGCCCTGCAACGTTTCCAAGCGTTCGCGCGGATCTTCGACGGCGATCCATACGACGCCATTTGGCGCGGTGCGCGCCAAATGCTCAGCGGATTCTGCCGCGAGGCTTGGGTCGCTCGTGTCTTGAAGGAACCGGACGCCGCCGAATTTGCGAAACATCAAGCCGAGCGGTGCGCCCGTTTCGAGGCGCTCGCGCACGGCTTCCACGGCGGCCGCGTCCCATCTGCTTGTGTCAAAGTCTGAGATGGATGGGAGCGGAGCTCGCGGCTCGCTTGTCCGCGGATTTGGCGTGGCGCGTTCCGGCGTTTTGGAGAGAACCGGCGCAGCTGGTTCTTCCGTCGAACGCAATTTCGCTGGGCGGCTGCCGAAAACGAACCGGAACAAGTGCTTTCCTGCGTCGCGCACCAATTAAACCTCGGCCACGTCGTTCGAGACCATGCGCGTCTTTTGGAAATCGGCGCGCACCTTGTCGAGTTCGACGGGCGTGAGCTTGACGATGACGCCCACCATTTGCGGTTCGACCTCGGTTTTCAGGATCAGCACCTCGCCGGGTTGCGCATGGCCTTCGAGCACCGCTTCGCCCGGTTTTTTCTTATCGGGCGCGCCCATGTAGCCGACGATGCGGTGCGGGCCGGGCGTCAGCGTCAGGCGCATGAAGCGCGGGCTTTTCAACTGCGTGATCTGCTTGCCGTCCACCTCGATATTGACGCCCACGGCGCGCCCGACGAATTGGTTGCGCAGAATGTAGAGCGCGGCTTTGCCGGGTTCGGCGGTGAAACTGAGCGCTGCGGTGCGCGCCTCGGGCGTGGCGTCGGCGATTTTGCGGTTGGTCTGCAAATTGCGGAAAATGATCACGCCGACCACGACAAGCGCTGCCAGCGAGAGCAGCATCACGATCTCGAACCCGAGCAGTGCGCGAAGCACGCCATAGAGAACGAGACCAGCGAGGGCGGCGAGGCCATAGAGAACAAGATTGCGCGGCATCTCGTTACTCTAGGTGATGATTTCCGTCGGCGCCAAGGTTAGAACGCGCGCATCAGAACCCTCTCCCCGAGAGGGGAGAGGGCAGGGTGAGGGCTAGCGCAGGTGATTGAGTTTATTGGCGCCCAGCCGTGCGTGCGCGCGTGCTCTCGCAATATCGGTGCTCCACCCTCACCCCAACCCTCTCCCTCCAATGGGAGGGAGAGGGAGTGACGGAGGCCAAGCCCAAACTCACGTTTGTCGTCGCCGTGGCGCGTAACGGCGTGATTGGCCGCGAGGGCGCCCTGCCGTGGCGGCTGAAATCCGACATGGCGCGCTTCAAGGCGGCCACCATGGGCAAGCCGGTTCTGATGGGGCGCAAGACCTGGGAGAGCTTGCCGAAGCGGCCGCTGGCGGGGCGTCCGAATCTGGTGCTGACGCGCGACGCGAATTTCACGGCGCCGGACGCGTGGGTTTACACCGACGTGGCCGCATTCGTGGCGGCTGGCCGCGCCATGGCGGAGGCGGCCGGCGTCGGCGAAGTCTGCGTGATCGGCGGCGCGCAGCTTTATGAAGCGCTGCTGCCGGAGGCTGAGCGCATCGTGCTGACGGAGGTGAGCCTCGAACCGGAAGGCGACGCGCATTTGCGGCTCGATCTTTCCGCGTGGCGCGAGCTGAGCGCGGAGCGCGTTGCTGCGTCTGCGAATGACGATGCGGATTTTGTCGTGCGCGTGTTGGAGCGCGCCCAATAGTTTCGATAGTCGCCGTTGCGTCATGTTAGATTGCACTGGCGTTTGCATTTCGCCCGCATAAGCTCGCGCGCATGAGCAACATTGAAATCATTGCCGAAGGTCTCGAGTTTCCCGAAGGGCCGGTCGCCATGCCGGACGGCAGCGTGATCCTGGTTGAGATCAAGCGGCAGACTCTAACGCGCGTGTGGAACGGCAAGAGCGAGGTGATCGCCAAGGTCGGCGGCGGGCCGAATGGCGCCGCACTCGGGCCGGATGGCGCGATGTATATCACCAATAATGGCGGCTTCGCCTGGCACGACATGGGCGGGCTGACGATCCCTGGTCATGCGGCGGCTGATTATGAGACGGGGCGGATCGAACGGGTCGATCTTTCGACGGGCAAGGTCGAGCGCGTCTATGAAAGCGCGGGCGCGTTCAAGCTGCGTGGGCCGAATGATCTGGTGTTCGATAAGAGCGGTGGATTCTGGTTCACCGATTTGGGCAAGGGCTATGCGCGCTCGCGCGATCGTGGCGGGATTTATTACGCCAAGCCGGATGGATCATTGATCAAGGAAGCGGCGTACGGATTTGTCGGCCTGAATGGCGTCGGACTCTCGCCGGACGAGAAGGTCGTCTATGCGGCCGAGACGGAAACCGGGAAGCTCTGGGCGTTCGACATCGTAGGCGAGGGCGAGGTCGCGCCGGGCATGTTGGGATCGCAGGGGCGGTGCGTGGCGGTGCAGCCCATGCATGTGTTTTTCGACAGCCTTGCGGTGCAGGCCAATGGCGATGTCTGCGTGGCGACGATCCTCAATGGCGGCATCACCACGATCACGCCCGCTGGCGTTTCCACGCACACGGCGTTTCCCGATCCGCTGGTGACCAACATCTGTTTCGGCGGAAAAGATCAGCGCGATGCGTACGTGACGCTTTCGGCGACCGGCAAGCTCGCGAAGATGCGCTGGCCGGAGCCAGGGCTGAAGCTGAACTTTGCGTCGTACTGATCGGAGCGCGCGTCTTCAGACGCGCGTCGCGGGCCTGAAGGCCCGCGCTCCAAGGAAGGAAGCGTCATGAGCATCATCGTCCATCACCTCGAAGAGAGCCGGTCTCAGCGTGTATTGTGGCTGATGGAGGAGCTGGGGCTCGATTACGCGGTGAAGCGCTATCCGCGCAACGCACAGACGCGCCTGGCGCCGCCGGAGCTGAAGGAGCTGCATCCGCTGGGCAAATCGCCCGTGGTGGAAAAGGATGGCCGCATCTACGCCGAGAGCGGCGCCATCATCGAATATTTCGCCGAGACCGAAGCGGGCGGAAAGCTCGCGGTCGCGCCCGGCGATCCGGCGCGGGCGGACTATTTGTACTGGCTGCATTTCGCCGAGGGTTCGGCGATGCTGCCGCTCTTGCTGAAGCTTTATGTCGGGCTGCTCGGTGAGAACGGCGCGCCCTTGATGCAGATGCGGGTGGAGCCGGAAATCGCCAATCATCTGAGCTTCATGAACAATGCGATGGAGGGGAAGGATTTCTTCGCCGCCAATCGGTTCACCGCCGCCGACATCGAAATGAGTTTCGTGCTTGATGCGAGCGCGGGGCGCGGCGGGCTGGAACGCTATCCCAATCTTGTCCGGGTAAGGAACGGTTACCAGAGCCGCGCGGCCTATCAGCGCGCGCTTGAAAAGGGCGGGCCGTACAAGATGGGTCAATAGTGAGCAGCGCGTGGTCGATAGTAGCATTGCCGCAGCGACAGCGACTCTCTACTGACTACGCACCACTAACGACTGACCCGGATAAAGCATGCGCGCACGCGATTGTAAGATCGTCGCCACGATGGGCCCGGCGAGCGATCCGCCGGAACGGCTGGCCATGCTGATCCAGGCCGGCGTCGATTGTTTCCGGCTGAATTTCAGCCATGGCGGGCGCGAGGATCATGCGCGCCGCATGCAGGCGATCCGCGAAGCGGAAGCGAAGGCGGGCGTGCCGGTTGGCGTGTTCGCGGATTTGCAGGGGCCGAAAATCCGCGTCGGCATGTTCAAGGATGGCGAGATCAAGCTGCGCTTTGGCGAGATCGTGACGCTGGAGGCGTCGAACGAGCCGGGCGAGGCGGGGCTCATTCGTCTGCCGCATCCGGAGCTGGTGAACTCGCTGGAAGCGGGCGACATCCTCAAGCTCGATGATGGCAAGCTTCAGATCACGGTGACGGAAGTTGGCCGCACGCAGCTGAAGGCGCGCGTGGATTTCGGCGGCGTGCTGAAGAACCAGAAGGGCGTGAATGTGCCGACGCGGCGCATTCCGATCTCGGCGCTGACCGAGAAGGATCGCGAGGATTTGGCGTACGCGCTCGATCTTGGCGTCGATTACATCGCGCTCTCGTTCGTGCAGCATCCCGAGGACGTGCGCGAGGCGCGCGAGCTGATCGGCGATCGTGCCGGGATCATTTCCAAGATCGAAAAACCGAGTGCGCTGACGCAGATCGAAGAGATCGTTGAGCTGTCCGACGCGGTGATGGTGGCGCGCGGCGATCTGGGCGTCGAGCTGCCGCCCGAGCAAGTGCCGATCGCGCAGCGCAAGATCATCCGTGCGGCGCGCGCGGCGGGGCGGCCGGTGATCGTGGCGACGCACATGCTGGAAAGCATGGTCGAGGCGGCGACGCCGACGCGCGCGGAGGCTTCGGACGTGGCGACGGCCGTGTATCAGGGCGCGGACGCCGTGATGCTGTCGGCCGAAAGCGCGGTGGGCCGCCATCCTCAAAGTGCTGTGGCGATCATGGACCGCATCATCCGCGCCGTGGAGGACGACAACGAATATTGGAGCTCGCTGCCGCGCGATATGACGCCGCCGCAAGCAACCACCGCCGACGCGATCGCGCTTTCGGCGCGGCACATCGCTGACACGTTGGGCGCGGCTTCGATCGTGGCCTATACATCGACGGGTTCAACTGCGCTGCGCGTGGCGCGTGAGCGGCCGCGCTGCGGTGTTGTGGGGCTGACGCCGATCCGCGAGACGGCGCGGCGCTTGGCGCTGGTCTGGGGCGTGCGTACGGTTGTGACAGATGACGCGACGGACGTGGAGGATATGGTCGCGAAGGCGGATGCTTCAGTGAAGAAGCTGGGCATTGCGGAAGCGGGCGATCGCGTTGCGGTGATCGCCGGCATTCCATTTGGTCGGCCGGGGAAGACGAATACGATCCGCGTGTTTCGGGTGGAGTAGCACTCGGCTAAGTTAAAAGCGGAAGGGGCTGGTGTGTCTGAAGCGATTACGATCGAGAACGTTGTCCTACGTGGAAATGACTTGAAGGTCGTTTGGTCGCTCTGGCCGAGCGTCAACCGCGCCAACAATTGGCGGCTCGTGCCAATTGCCGTTGGCGCTCTGGTCTCCGCCTTTTCTTTGAGTTTTCTCACTGATCCAACGGCTTGGGATTTGTTGACAATCCTTGGGCCAGTCGTGATCGGATTTTATATATTTCTATGGCTCACCAACGGCGTGTTCATGGGCGCGCTCAGGCGCGGTTACGAAGTATCGCCGACGGGCGCTGCGCCATGCACCTTCCGGTTTGATGACGAGGGCATGCAACAGAGCCTGTCGGTTGGTGGCTGCAGCTATCGTTGGGCGGCGTTTGTCGATGTTGTTGAAAGCGCCGATGGTTTTCGTTTTTGGATGACGCCGTACATGGCCGTGATGCTGCCGGTGCGCTTTATGGACGATGCTCAAAAGAATGCTCTGCGGGCTCTGCTCGTTAAGGTGCGTGCTCGCGGAGAGCTTCGCGGCGCTCAATAGTTGACCCTGCGTCTATCTTGCAGCCGCTAATTGATGCGCGCACTCTCCCGGCAAACGGGAGGCGCGTGTGAGTGAGCTCAGGCTGCCGGAAAATATCGCGACGACGCTTGTGAACCCGACCGCGTATGCGTCGGACGATTTGTTCAATGCGTATCGCTGGATGCGCCAGAACAATCCGCTGGGCGTGGCCGAGGTCGAGGGCTTCGATCCGTTCTGGGTCGTGACCAAGCATGCCGACATTCTGGAGATCAGCAAGAACAACGCGCTCTATTCGAGCGGCGTGCGCGGAACGACGCTGACGAACAAGGCGGGCGACGCACGGGCGCGCGCGATCACGGGCACGCCGCACCTTGTGAAATCACTGGTGCAGATGGATGAGCCCGAGCACATGAAATATCGCCTGCTGACGCAGGCGTGGTTCATGCCGGCTTCGATCAAGAAGCGCGAAGCGGATGTGCGCGCGCTGGCGAAGCAATCGGTGGATGAGTTCGTGGCGCTGCCGGGCAAATGCGATTTCGTCACCGACGTGGCGATGCATTACCCGCTGCGCGTGGTGATGCAAATTCTGGGCGTGCCGATGGAAGATTATCCGCGCATGCTGCGGCTGACGCAGGAGCTGTTTGGCGCGCAGGATCCCGATGTGCAGCGTTTCCAGGAAGCGCTCACCGATGAGCAATACGCGCAGCTGCTGCTGGCCGTGGTGCAGGATTTTACCACGTATTTCGAGGCGATCAGCGCCGATCGCCGCGCCAATCCGCGCGATGATCTCGCGACCTTGATCGCAAATGCGCAGATCGATGGCGCGCCGATGGGGCAGTTCGAGGCGACGGGCTATTACACCATCGTCGCAACCGCCGGGCATGACACGACATCGTCCTCCACGGCGGGCGCGATGTGGGCGCTGGCGACGCAGCCTGGTTTGCTGGAGCGCGTGCGTGGCGATCTTTCGCTCGTGCCGGCTTTGATCGAGGAGGCGATCCGCTGGACGACGCCGGTGAAGACGTTCATGCGCTCGACCACGGAAGATTCGGAGTTGCGCGGTCGCAAAATCGCCAAGGGCGATTGGCTGATGCTCTGCTACGCCTCCGGCAATCGCGACGAAGAGGTGTTTCCGAATTCGGACACGTTCGACATCGACCGCACGCCGAACCGCCAGCTCGCCTTCGGTTTCGGCGCGCATCTGTGCTTGGGGCAGCATTTGGCGCGCATGGAAATGCGCATCCTGTTCGAGGAATTGCTGCCGCGCCTGAAGAGCATCAGCCTCGACGGCGAGCCGCGTTACACGGAAAGCTGGTTCGTGAACGGGCTGAAGAAGCTGCCGATCAGGTTTGAGCTGAATTAGTCGCGGAGGCTGCCGCTTCGATACGAACGCCGACGCGCGCGACGCGTTCGACATAACGCTGGGTCGCGCGCTGCGCTTCTCGTTCAAGGGCGCGCGCGTGAGGCGTGTTTTCGTCGATAAGCGCCTTCAGGCGGCCGCGTCCTTGCTCCACGAGGTCGCCGCGCGCCAGCAGGAGCGCGACTTTGCGCCGGACTGTTTCGCGCGCAAGGCCCGTCCATTCGCAGAGTTCGCGACGCGAGACGCCCCCGCGTGTTTCCGTGGCGCGCAGCGCATAGAGATGAAGCAGCAACGCTTCGTAATCCCCCTCGAAATGGGTTTTGGCGACGTAGAGCAAGTCCATGACCAGTTCCACGCCGGCGAATGCGAGCGGACGGCGGTCAAGAGGGAGTGTGGGACCCGCAGGATCAATCACGGCTTCGCTCATGCGTGCTAGATTCCCCCGTGACCCAATCTGGGCCGGCCTAACTGGGTAATGCATTCGAACCGCGCTACGATTTGCGCAAGATCAACCCAACAGTCGAATTCGGTGCAAATCCTCAAATATGGCGAGCCCAGCTTCTAGTTTGTTGTTCGAAGCCTTAGACGGCGCGCGCCGCTATTTGGATCTCGAAATCGAAAGTGTAGTGATCATTATTTGCGTTGGCGAAGCCACGATGAGACCCATTGTCACGGGTGGCGATCGTGACGTGATCACGGAAGTATTTCCTTCCAATGACGCACGTGGCTGGATTTCACGGCGCGCCATTTCAGAACGCACAGGGCTTCCGCGCGAGACCGTTCGGCGCAAAGTGAATCAGCTGGTCGCGAGCGGACGATTATTGATCGATAGCGAAGGGCGCGTGCGTTCGACGCAGGAATTGGCGCGCCCGGAAATGGCGCAACTCATCGAAAGTGTGCGTGATACGGTATCCCGATATCGTGCCAGCCTGGCGACGGACTAAGCCGAGGGTAAGCGCGCCACAGCGCTGAATTACACGACTTTAATCGTCGGCGCTGGCTTGTTGAGGCGGGTGACGTTGGCGAGCGCCGCCTGCGCGATGCCGACAAAGCGTTGCGAGACCGCGCTGACCGGTTGCGTCGTCACGAGCGGCGCGCCGGCATCACAGCTTTCGCGCAAGGCGACGTCGATCGGAATTTCGCCCAGGAAGGGCGCGCCGGCCGCTTCGGCCGTGCGGCGGGCGCCGCCTTCGCCGAAAATGTGCGTGCGCTTGCCGTCCGGCGTTTCGAAATAGGCCATGTTCTCGACGATGCCGAGGATCGGCGCTTTGGCTTTGTCGAACATGGCGAGGCCGCGGCGCACGTCGGCGAGCGCGACCTCCTGTGGCGTGGAGACGATGACGGCGCCGGCGAGCGGCACGCGTTGCACGAGCGTGAGCTGCACGTCGCCGGTGCCTGGCGGCAGATCGAGCACCAGCACATCGAGATCGCCCCACGCGACTTCATCGATCATTTGCCGCACCGCGCTCGTCGCCATTGCGCCGCGCCAGATCATCGGCGAGGCGGCGTCGACGAGGTAGCCGATCGACATGGTCTTCAGGCCGTGCGCGTCGAGCGGATCGAGAATTTTGTCGCGGCTCATCTCGGGGCGGCGCGCGCCGGTTCCCAGCAGCGTCGGTGCGGAGGGGCCATACACATCGAGATCGAGCAAGCCGGTCTTCAACCCCAATGAGGCGAAAGCAGCGGCGAGATTTACCGCCACGGTTGATTTACCGACACCGCCTTTTGCGCTGGCGACGGCGATGATGTGCTTCACGCGCGCGACGCCGCCGGCGCTCACTTGCTTTGGTTCATGTGCCGTAAGTACGGCGAGCACTTGGGTGACGCCCTCGACGTTGCGTGCGGCTTTTTCGGCGCGTTCGCGCAGCGCGACATAATGCTCCGCGACGTCCGCTGGCGCTTCTATGGTGAACGAGACCTTGCCGCCGTCGCGCACTTCAAGCCCGGAAACACGGCCAGAAATCAACAAACCCTTGCCTGATGCGGGGTCTTTGATCGCATCGAGGCGCGTTTCGACCGCTTCTTTGATGACCGCCAACTGGTTGTTCATGCTTGATCCCATAACACATGCGCCACATATCGGCGCGCATGGAGGGCTTCAAGCGCGCCCAGAATGGCGCGCGCACCTCCAGGCCAATTGGCGGGGATAGAATTTCTGATGCCTTGGAATGATCAGTCCGGCGGCGGCAACCAGAACAATTCTGGCGGCCAAGGCCCGTGGGGCGGCGGTCCGCGCCGTCCGTGGGGGCAGCCGCCACGTCCGCCGCAGCAACCGCAAGGCCCCGATCTCGAAGACATGCTGCGCCAATGGCGCGAGCGGTTCCGCATGGGCGGCGGCGGTTCGCGTGGCGGCGGCGCAGGTCGCGGCCAGATCTCCGCGCCGCTGATCGTTGGCATCCTGGTTTTTGGCTGGCTGCTGAGCGGCTTTTATCAGGTCGATGAAAGCGAGCGCGCCGTGGTGACGCGCTTTGGCGATTATAACCGCACCAGCGGCCCGGGCGTGCATTGGAAGCTGCCGGCGCCGTTCGAAGCGCGCCAGATCGAGAACGTCACCGGGCAACGCACGGCCAATATCGGCTACGTCGTGAACCGCGATCAACGCGTCGACAATCCAGAGCAAAGCTTGATGATCACCGGCGACCGCAATCTGGTCGAGGTGCATTTCCGCGTCATCTACAACATCAAGGATGTGGTGGCGTACGTGTTCAATGTGCGTGATCAGCAGGAAGTGGTGGGCCAAGTCGCCGAAAGCGCGATGCGCGAAGTCGTCGGCCGCCGTCAGCTTGAGCCGATCGTGACGCGCGAGCGCGCGCTCGTGGAACAAGATGTCGAAGTGCTGATGCAGCAAGTGCTGGACGAGTATGAGTCCGGCGTTGAGGTTCTGCAGGTCGAATTGCTGAGCGCAGCGTGGCCGACTGAAGTGATCGCGGCGTTCAACGACGTGATCATCGCCGGCCAAGATTCCGAAACGGCGCGCAACAATGCCGAACGCGAAACGGCGCGCATCGTCAACGAAGCGCAGGCCTATCGCGAGCAAGTGATCCGCGAAGCGACGGGTGAAGCGGAGCGCTTCATCGCCGTGCATACCGAGTATCGCCAAGCGCCGCAGGTGACGCGCGACCGGCTCTATCTGGAAACGATGGAACGCGTGTATCGCAACGGCAATCTGGTGATCCTGGATTCGCGCTCGGGCGCCGTGCCGTATCTGCCGCTGGACGGCATGGTGCGCCGCAACGCGCCCGCCGCGCCGGCCCAAGGAGGGACCCGCTAATGCAGCGCAATCTTCCCTTCATTCTGGGCGGCGCCTTCGCGGTGCTGGTCGTGTTGTTCAACACGCTCTTCGTCGTGCGCCAGACCGAACAGGCCATCGTGCTGCGCTTCGGCGAGTATCAGCGCACCATCAACGCGCCGGGGCGCGATGAACCAGGGCTTTATTTCAAGGTGCCGTTCATCGACAGCGTCGTCAGCTACGACAAGCGCAACATCGGCCTGACACTGGAAGGCCAGCCGATCGTGGCGTCCGACCAGGAGCAATTGCGCGTCGACGCGATCGTGCGCTGGCGCATCGAGGATCCGCGCCTGTTCTATCAAAGCGCGCTGACCGAGATGGATGGCGCGGGGCGTCTGCGTACGTTCACGGAAGCGGCGCTGCGCCGCGCGCTGGGCGGCGCCACCTCGAACGAGATCATCTCGGGCCGCCGCGCCGAGCTGATGCAAAGCATCGAAAACGACCTCAACGCCTCTGCCGCGACAGAACTGGGCGTGCGCGTGATCGACGTGCGCATCCGCCAGGCCGATCTGCCGGACGCCACGCGTGACCGCGTCTATGACCGCATGCGCTCGGAGCGTGAGCAGGTCGCGGGCCGCATCCGCGCCGAAGGCGCGCGCGAGGCGACGATCATCCGCGCCACGGCGCAGCAGGAAAGCGAACGTCTGCGCGGTGAAGGCGACGCCGAACGCGCGCGCATTTTTGCTCGCGCCTATGGCCGCGATCCGGAATTCGCCGCGTTCTACCGTTCGATGCGCGCGTATGATTACGCGATGGAAGAGGGCACGCCGATCGTGGTGGCGCCCGACAGCGACTTCTTCCGCTACATGCAGCGCCGCACCGGCAACCGCTAAGCCGAAACGAAAATCTCGTGGCGCTGGCCCCAGTTGAAAAACAGCTGGGGCCAGATGCCCGCCGGCTTGTCGCGCACGAAGCGCAAGCCAAAGCCGTGGCCGCCTTCCTCGAACACGTGCAGCTCGCTGCGTACGCTGGCGCGGCGCAGCGCTTCATACATGGCCAGCCCGTTGCCGAGCGGTACGGCTTCGTCGTCGCCCGCATGGATCACCATGGTGGGGCTCATGTCCGCGCGCGCGTGGTTTTCAAGCGAATAACGGGCGAGCGCTTCCGCGGATGGATTTTCGCCCAGTAGATATGAACGTGAGCCCGCGTGCGCGCCGGCGCCCATGGTGATGACGGGATACATGAAGCAGGAAATGTCCGGCTTGGCGTTGCTCGTATCGCCATCGGGCGCGAGCGGCAGATCGAAGCGCGTCGCCAGCGACGCGGCGACGTGGCCGCCGGCTGAGAAACCAATCGAGGCGACGCGCGCGGGATCGATGCCAGCTTGCGCGCGGATCACGCGCATGGCGCGCTGCGCATCCTGCAAGGAAACCTCAGCGCCGGCGGCCCAGCCATCGCCGGGCAGGCGATAGCGCAGCACATAGGATGTAATCCCGCGCGCCGCGAACCAGCGCGCCGCCTCGTAGCCTTCCTTGTCGATGACGACATGGCGATAACCGCCGCCAGGAACGATCAGCAGCGCCGCGCCATTGGCGCGGGCGGGGCGAAACATGGAAAGGTGGGGCGTGCGCACATAGCGCACGATGCGATCCGGCAAGCCTTCCGCGTTCGGGCGCGCAATCTCTTCCTCGACCACGCTGACATTCTCGCCGCCGGGCGCGCCATTGGGCCAAAGCGGAATGATGGCGTCGGGCGGCGTATCGCGGAGTGCGGCCTCAAGCTCGTTGCTGGCCGGAACAGACGCCGTGGCGCAGGCCGCGACCGGCGTGAGAGAAAGGCCCGCGAGCAGAGCGCGGCGATCCGTGAGCATCGTCATGGCGCCATAAATACTTGCTCCCGCGCCTGACGCCAACGATTGCGCCGGCCAAGCGCCGCGTTAGTGTCAGTGCATGCTTCGTTTTCGCTCGATCGTTTCGGCGCTGGCGCTCGGCGCGTTCGCCGTTCTGCCCGCATCGGCTCAAACGCGTTTCCCGACTGAAGGGTTCGCGGATCTGGTGGAGCGTTTGTCGCCAGCCGTTGTGAACATCGCGACCAGCCAACGCGTGGAGGGTGTTGATGATCTGCCGCGCTTCCCGCCGGGCTCGCCGATGGAGCGGCTGAACGAGGGCATGGGCGAAGCGCAGATTACCTCGCTGGGATCGGGCTTCATTATTTCCGCCGACGGCGTCGTCGTGACGAACAATCACGTCATCGAAGCCGCGGACGCGATCGAGGTGATCCTGCAAAACGGCCAGCGCTATGAAGCGGTGGTCGTGGGCCGCGATCCGGCGACCGATATCGCGGTGCTGCGCATGAACGCGCGCCAGCCCATGCCCTATGTGAACATGGGTGACAGCGACACCGCGCGCGTAGGCGATATCGTGCTCGCCATCGGCAATCCGTTCGGCTTTGGCGGTTCGCTGAGCGTCGGCGTCGTCAGCGCACGCAATCGCAACATCGATGCGGGCCGCTATGACGATTTCATTCAGACCGACGCCGCGATCAATCGCGGCAATTCGGGCGGGCCGTTGTTCAATACGGACGGCGATGTGATCGGCGTGAACACCGCGATCGTGTCGCCCACAGGCGGCTCGGTCGGCGTTGGTTTCGCGACGCCGACCTCGATCGTGCGCCCGGTCGTCGATCAATTGCTGCGCTATGGCGAGACGCGGCGTGGCTGGCTTGGCGTGCGTCTGTCGAACGTGGATCGCGCGGCGGCGCAGCGTGCGGGGCATGCTGGCGAAGGCGGGGCGTTGATCACGCGCGTGACGCCTGGCGGGCCAGCGGCTAGCGCGGGCTTGCGCCCCGGCGACGTGGTTGTCGCGTTCAATGGCCGGCCCATCGCCGATAGCCGTACTTTGACGCGCATGATCGGCGAGGCGCCGATCGGCTCGCAAGCGCCGATCGAGATCGTGCGCGATGGCCATCGCTCCACGATCACGGCGACGATCCAGCGCCTGGAAGAAAACGATGGCGGCGCGCGCGTGGCGACCGGCGGGGGCGCGACGACGCCGCGCAGCGATGGCGGCCCGCGTGGCGGACGCATCTTCGGCGTCGCGCTCTCTGAACTTGATGCAAGCTTACGCGAGGAGTTTCAGATCGAGCCGGACGTGCAGGGGCTCGTCGTGCTGGCGGTCGATGTCGGCGGCGAAAACGAAGGCGTGCTGCGCGCGGGCGATGTGATCGAGGCGATGGGCGCAACGCCGATGGAGTCGATGGCGGCCGCGCGCGCGGTGGCCGGGCGCGCGGCGATCGGCGAGCACGCGGTCGTGGTGCGCATCAACCGCGAGGGCGCCGTGACGTATCGGCGGTTGCGGGCGCGGAGCTAGGCGCGCAGAAGCGCCTGCACATCGCTGAGTGACGCGAGCACGCGCGCCTTGGTGTGCATCTCATCGTCGGCCTGCAGCAGATCGGGGATCATCACGGTCATGCAGCCGGCGCCGTGCGCGGCGCGGACGCCAGGCGGCGAATCCTCGATCGCCAGCACATCCATCGGCGCAAAGCCCAGCAGTTGCGAGGCCTTGAGGTATGGCTCCGGATCGGGCTTGCCGTTGACGACATCCTGGCGCGTGACCACGGCGCGGAAACGATCGGCGAGATTGTAGGTCTTGAAATGCCGCTCGACCCATGGGCGCCGCGATGACGTGGCCAGGGCAAAGCCGAGGCCTAGCTCATCGAGCGCATCCATCAGCTCCAGCGCGCCGGCCTTCAGCGGCGCGGCGCGATCACCGATGTGCGCGCGCGTCGTTTCGATGAAATGCGCGAGCGGGAAATCGTCGCCATAATAGGTTTTGAGCTGCAGATCGTTGGCTTCGCGATGCATGCCGACGAGGCCGAGAAATTGCGCCTCGCTCATCGCATAGCCGAGCGCGTGCGCCGCATGAAAATGCGCCTCGCGCACCAATGCTTCGGAATCGATCAGCGTGCCGTCGAGATCGAAGACGATGGCTTTCGGCGCGCGCGGCAGGCTCAAGTCGCGAATTCCTCGCGGCGATAGCCTTGGAAGAAGAGCGCCGCTTCCAGGCTCATGTGATCGATCTTGGCGTCGGCTTCGGCGGCGACCAGAGGCTTGGCGCGATAGGCGACGCCGAAGCCTGCTGCTTTGATCATGTCGAGGTCGTTGGCGCCGTCGCCGATGGCGAGCGCGTCCCGCTCTGTCGCGCCGATCGCGGCGGCTTCGGCGCGGAGCGCGTCGAGCTTGGCGGCGCGGCCGAGGATCGGCATTTGCACCGCGCCTTTGAGCGTCGCGCCATCATCGAGCAGCACATTGGCGCGGTTGGCGTGGAAGCCGGCGGCGTCGGCGACGCGCGCGGTGAAGAAGGTGAAGCCGCCGGAGACGAGCACACAGCGCGCGCCATGCTTGGCCATCGTCTTCACGAAGGTGGCGGCGCCCGGATTGAGGCGTACGCGTTCATCGTAGGTGCGTTGCAGTGCGTCGAGCGCGAGACCTTTGAGTTTGGAGACGCGTTCGATCAATGCCGGCTCGAACTCCAACTCACCGCGCATGGCGCGCTCGGTGATGGCGGCGATCTCGGCTTTGAGGCCGGCGAAATCGGCGAGCTCATCGAGGCATTCCACATTGATGATGGTGGAATCCATGTCGGCCACGAGCAATTTCTTGCGGCGGCCTTCGACCGGTACGAGCGCCCAATCGACCGGGATTTCGGCGACAGCCGCGGCGGCCTCCTGTCGGAGTTCGCCATCGACGCGCTCATAGATCCATTGCGCGCTTTCCCAGCCCGCGAGCACGTCCGGCGGCGGCAATTTGCGGTTCAGCGCCACGCGGCCGAGCATCAGCAACGCTTCGCGGTAAGCGGGCTTGTTCTCCGGCGAGGCGACAAAAACGAGGGCGTGGGCGGTCATGCCTCCCCTCCCGCTCCTGATCGCCCCGCGATCAGGACTCCACACAGTCCGAGGCGCAAGGCGCCTCGGCGGGGGAGGGGATAGGGGGTGGGGTGAAGCGCGGACGAAGATCGCTTAAGCATGCGCCTCAAGTAATGCACGCAGAGCACATGCGCATCATCCCAAATCGCGGCGCTTCACCCCACCCCCTAACCCCCTCCTCTCAAGAGGAGGGGGAATGAGTCCGCGCACGCTCCTCATCATGGGCCCGACCGCGAGCGGTAAGTCCGCCCTGGCGTTGGCGCTGGCCGAGCGTATCGGCGGCGAAATCGTCAATGCGGACTCGATGCAAGTCTATGCCGATTTTCGAGTGCTCACGGCGCGGCCGACACGCGAAGAAGAGGCGCAGGCGCCGCATCATCTCTACGGCCATGTCGACGCCGCGCGGCTCTACTCGACGGGGCGTTGGCTGGAGGATGCGCTGGCGGCGATCGCCGACATTCGCGCGCGCGGGCGGACGCCCATTCTGGTGGGCGGCACGGGACTCTATTTCAAAGCGCTGACGCAAGGCTTGGCCGACATTCCAGCGGCGGACGATGAGACGCGCGCGGCGTTGCGTGAACGTGTGGCGCGGGAAGGCGCGCCGGCGCTGCACGCGGAATTGACGGCGCGCGATGCGGTGACGGCGGCGCGGTTGGAGCCGAATGACGCGCCGCGGATATTGCGCGCGCTGGAGGTGCTGGAAACGACGGGTGAGAGCATCAGTGCGTTGCAGGCGAACACAAAGCCAGCGTTGGCGCGCGATGAATGGGCTGGCCTCGCGCTGACGCCGGACCGTGAAGCGCTCTATGCGGCGATCAATACGCGGTTTGAGAAGATGCTTGAGCACGGCGCGCTGGATGAGGTGCGGGCGTTCGCGGCACGCAGGCTCGATGCTGCATTGCCTGCAATGAAAGCGCATGGCGCGCCGGCTTTGATGGCGCATTTGCGCGGGGAACTCACGCTGGCGGAAGCGGCCGAGATCGGCAAGCGCGACACACGGCGCTACGCTAAGCGCCAGTTCACCTGGATCGGCGGACAAATGCCGGATTGGCCGCGTGTGGCGGATCACGATTTGGAAAGCAGGATCGCCGCCGTTTTGGCTTTGCCGCAAGGTTGACACGATCGGCGCCGAGAGAAGCGCTGAAATTCGGGGATTGTTCATGCTGAGACGTGCGCTTGTCGGGCTGGTCGCAACTCTGGTGTTGAGCGCGTGCGCGGCCGCCGCGCCCGCGCCGACGCCCGAGAATGCCGGGCCGGTGGAGATCGTGCTTGAGCGCACGCCATGCTTTGGCTTTTGCCCGGACTACAGAGTGACGATCAGCGGCGATGGCGGCGTGCTGTTCGAGGGACGCCGGTTCGTGAATGTCACGGGCGAGCAACATGGCCAGATTTCGCCCGCGGAGGTGGAGGCGCTGTTGGCGCGCTTCGACGCGATCGGCTTCGATGAGCTGCGGAGCGAATATCGCGGCCAGATGACCGATTTACCCACAACCACGATCACGCTGACGCGCAATGGCCGCAGCAAATCGGTGCTCGATTACGGCGGCGTCAGCGCTGGCATGCCGCGGGCCGTGCGCGAACTGCAGGACGAAATCGATCGCGTGGCGGGAACCAGCCGCTGGGTGCTGCGCGACGGCCGGCCTGTCCGCGACCCGCCGCAGCCCTGAGGCTTCCGCCGCCCGCCGGGGCGCCCTAGAGTCCATCGCAGGGATTAAACGCCAC
This sequence comes from Caulobacterales bacterium, assembly GCA_017303355.1. Lineage (GTDB taxonomy): Bacteria > Pseudomonadota > Alphaproteobacteria > Caulobacterales > Aquidulcibacteraceae > Vitreimonas. The sequence goes on from JAFLCU010000012.1 coordinate 94,129, forward strand.
GAGGGTTGGGGAAATGAACATGCTTCGCGCGGCCGCGATCTGTGGCGCGGCGCTGTTTCTGAGCACGCCGGCCTGGGCGCAGAATTTGGCGTTGCGCGCGCCGCAATGGGCGCAGGCGCTGGTCTCCGCTGACGTGATCCCGACAACCGGCGGCCGCTCGGCGCTCACCGCTGAAGGCATTGAGCTTTCCGTGCGCGTGACGATCGCGCCGTATCAGGGCGGCGTGGCGCGCGTGATCCGCTACGATCAGCGCGCCGATACCGGCACGCTTTATGTGCGCCGCTTCACGGGGCATTCGTCGACCGGCTGGTGGCTCTGGGGCGGCGATGCGCCGCGCGTCACCACGCCGACAGCGCCGCAACGCACCGAGATCGCCAATCTTGTACGCGCTGTGAGCGGCGTGGCGGGATCACTGGGCGGCGCATCCGAGGCGTGCCAGACGGGCGAGCAAGCCTATATCGAGGTTGCGGTCGCAGGCCGCGCGACGTCGCTCTCGCGCGCGTGCGTCACCAACGCGGACGCGGGCGGGCGCTTGGTGCAGCGCCTCTCTGAGCTGGCGGGATCGCGTAACGAAGAAGAATTGGCGGGTGCTGCGGTGGCGGAATTGCTCGAGGTCGATCGCGCGTTCGCGGCGATGGCGGCCGCGCAGGGCGTGCCGGCGGCGTTTGAGCATTATGCGGCGTCGGACGCTTTGATCGTGACGAGCGCGGAGACGATCGCGGGGCGCGAGGCGATCGTGCAATCTTACAGCACGTGGCCGCAAGGCGCGCGCTTGGAGTGGACGCCTGAGACGGCGCGCGTGTCGGCGCGCGGCGACATGGGCTGGACCTGGGGCAATTCCACCCACACCGGCGCGGACGGCGCCCGCCGCACCGGGCGCTACATTTCGATATGGACGCGCGATTACGAAGGCAATTGGCGCTACGCGTTCGACGCGCCGATCCGCTAAGTAGTGCACTCCGTCATCCCGGCCGACCGAAGGGAGAGCCGGGACCCAGGGATCATCGAGCTGCGCGTTTGCCTTGGATCCCGGATCACGCTCCGCGTGTCCTGGATGACGGAAGTGATTGTGTGCTCAACCTGAAAAGCCACCCTCAGCAAGAAATCTGAGCTCTTCCTCCGTGCTCGCGCGCCCGAGCACGGGATTGCGGTGTGGGAAGCGGCCGAAGCGGGCGATGATTTCGCGGTGAACGATCGCGTAACGCGTGAACTCGGGATCGCCCAACGGAGTGATGAGCGTCACGCTGCGGTCCTGCAGCGCCAGATTTTCCGCGTGCTCGAACGGCAGATAGAAGAATGCGCGCAAAGCCGAATCGGTGGCGGCGTCGAAGCCGTTGGCGATGGCGCGCGCGGCGACGCCTTGGGCAAGGCCATCGGTGGCGAAAGCGTGGGCGCTGTTACGGTACATGTTGCGCGGAAATTGATCGAGCAGCAGCACGAGCGCGAGCGCGCCTTCCGCGTCCCGCTCCCAAGTGCTGAGCTCACGGCGCGCGGCGGCGTGGTGCTCGGCTTCATATCCGCGGCAACGGCCATCGAATGTCTCGTCTTTCGCGAACCAGGCCTTCGGCCCCGCATCGCGCCAGAAGCGCACGATCTCGCCCGCACTCGCCATGAGGTTCTCCCTTTTTGCCTAAGGTAGGCGCCTGAGATATGGATGCCAACCGAAGGCATGGGATGACGATGCAAGTTCGCTACGAGAAAGACGCGAATCCGGCGCTGATCGCCACGAAAAACGTGGCCGTGATCGGCTATGGCGCGCAGGGGCACGCGCATGCGCTAAATCTACGCGACGCGGGCGTAAACGTGATCGTGGCGCTGCAGGCGCGCGCGCGGCGTGAGGCGCAGGCGCGCGGCGACGGCTTCGAGATCGTCAGCGTGGCGGATGCGACGCGGCGCGCGGACGTGCTGGTGATGTGCGCGCCAGATGAGGTGATGCCGGATTTATATGCGGCCGAGATCGCGCCGCATCTGCGTGATGGGCAGACTTTGATGTTCGTGCATGGCTTTGCCGTGCATTTCGGTTTCATCAGCGCGCCGGCTGGCGTCGATGTGGCGATGGTGGCGCCGAAGGGGCCGGGCAAGGCGCTGCGCGAGGCGTTCACGCGCGGCGGCGGGTTGCCGTGCATTGTTGCTGTGGCGCAGGATGCGAGCGGCGGCGCTTCGGCGCTGGCGTATTCCTATGGCGCGGCGATCGGGTGCGGGCGCGCGGGCATGATCGAAAGCTCGTTCAAGATCGAGACCGAGGGCGATCTCTATTGCGAGCAAGTCGTGCTCTGCGGCGGGCTCACGCATTTGATCCGCACGGCGTGGGAGGTGCAGGTGGAAGCCGGCACGCCTCCGGAGCTGGCGTATTTCGACTGCCTGCACGAAGTAAAATTGCTCTCGGATTTGATCCATGAACGCGGCATCGCCGGCATGCATCTGGCGATCTCGAACACGGCCGAATACGGCGAATACGTCACCGGCCCGCGCGTGATTGATGCACACGTGAAGGACGCGATGCGCGCGGTGCTGGCGGACGTGCAAAGCGGCAAGTTCGCGCGCGAGTGGATGGCGGAGCACCGCGCGGGTGGGAAGAATTTGGCGCGGCTACGCGAGGCGGCTGCGGCGCATCCGATCGAGGACGCGGGGCGCACGGTGCGGGCGATGTTGGGAAAGTAATATGGACCGCCGGCGCCTCGCCGGCATGCGCCTGAGCCGGCCGGCGAGGCGCCGGCGGTCCATATTGACTGGCGCGCGGCGCGCTCTGTGCTTAGACAGCGCCCATGAAAATTGTCCGCATCGGCACGCCGCTTTCTTCGTCCGCGCTTCGCGTCATGTTTTTGGGCGGGGGTGAACTAGGCAAAGAGGTGGTCATCGAGCTGCAGCGCTTTGGCGTCGAGGTGATCGTGGTCGATCGTTATGCGGACGCGCCCGCCCAGCAGGTGGCGCATCGTGCGCATGTGATCGACATGACGGACGGCAAGGCGCTGCGTGCGCTGGTCGAGCAGGAGAGGCCGCATCTGATCGTGCCGGAGATCGAGGCGATCGCGACGGACGAATTGGTGCGCATCGAGGCCGATGGTCTGGCGCGCGTGATCCCGACGGCGAACGCGGCGCACGTGACCATGAATCGCGAACGTATTCGCGTGCTGGCGGCGGAAGAGTTGAAGCTGCCAACCTCGCCTCATGCGTTCGCGTCCTCGCTCGAAGAGATGCAGGCGGCGATCGATGAGATTGGCTTTCCGTGTTTCGTAAAGCCGGTGATGTCGTCGTCCGGCAAAGGCCAGAGCCGCTTGAAGGCGCAAGCCGATGTGGCGCCGGCATGGGATTATGCGATGAGCGCGGGGCGGGTGAAGCAGCCGCGCGTGATCATCGAAGGCCAGGTGCATTTCGATTTCGAGATCACATTGCTCACGGTGCGCGCAGAATCCGGCACGCATTTCTGCGAACCGATCGGCCACGTGCAGGTCGATGGCGATTATGTCGAGAGCTGGCAGCCGCAAGCGATGAGCGCGTTGGCGTTGGAACGCTCGCGCGAGATCGCCGGCAAAGTGACAGAGGCTTTGGGCGGGCATGGCGTGTTTGGCGTCGAGCTGTTCGTAAAGGGCGATGAGGTCTGGTTCTCCGAGGTGAGCCCGCGCCCGCACGATACGGGGTTGGTGACACTTGCGAGCCAGGTGCAAAGCGAATTCGCGCTGCATGCGCGCGCGATTTTGGGGCTGCCGGTCGATACGTCGCTGCGTGCGCCGGGCGCGAGCGCGGTGATCTATGGCGGCATGGACGCCAAGGGCGTTGCGTTTGACGGCGTGGCCGAAGCGCTCGCCGTGCCGGATAGCGAGCTGCGTCTGTTCGGCAAACCCGAAAGCTTCAACAAGCGGCGCATGGGCGTGGCGCTGGCGCGCGGCGCGAATACGGATGAAGCGCGTGCACGCGCGAAGCAGGCCGCGTCGCTGGTCAAACCGGTGGCGCCGGACTAGCGTTTCTCAAAACGAGGGAGACCCGCGATGACGAAACAAGAGCCCATCAAATCCGGCTATGGCGCGCGCACGGAGGCGCGCGAAGCGTTGGGCGGACGCGATCTCACCGGCAAAGTCGCGATCGTCACCGGCGGCTATTCGGGACTCGGCCTTGAGACAACGAAGGCGTTGGCGGGCGCTGGCGCCATCGTCATCGTGCCGGCGCGTTCGCCGGAGAAGGCGCAGAAGGCGCTCGCCGGCATCGCCAACGTTGAACAGGCCGCGCTCGATCTGGCCGATCCCGCGAGCATTGATGCGTTTGCGAGCGGATTTCTCTCGCGCACGAAGAAACTCGACATTCTGATCAACAACGCCGCGATCATGGCCTCGCCTTTAATGCGCGATGCGCGCGGCTACGAAGCGCAATTCGCGACCAACCATCTGGGCCATTTCCAACTCACGGCGCGGCTGTGGCCGGCGTTGAAAGGAGCGGGCGGCGCGCGCGTGGTGGCGCTTTCATCGATCGGCCATCGCATCTCGCCGGTGAACTTGGACGATCCAAGCTTCGAGCATGGCGAGTACAACAAGTGGGTGGCCTACGGGCGCGCGAAGACGGCGAATGCATTGTTCGCGATCGGCCTCGACCAACGTGGCGCGACGCATGGCGTGCGCGCCTTCGCGGTGCATCCGGGCGGCATCATGACCGACCTGCAGCGCTTCATGCCGGAAGAAGAGAAGCGCGCGATGGGATGGATCGACGCTGACGGCAATGTCGATCCGCGTTTCAAAACGCCGAGCCAAGGCGCCGCGACCAGCGTGTGGTGTGCAGCCAACGCGCAACTCGATGGCAAGGGCGGCGTCTATTGCGAGGATTGCGACATCGCTGTCGCGGTCGCGCCGGACGCTAAGGAGTTCACTGGCGTTCGCCCTTGGGCGGTGGACGCTGAACAGGCGGATGCGCTGTGGACGTTGAGCGAACGCATGACAGGGGTTGCGTTTAACATCTAATTCGCCTGCTGGTGGCGATCGCGCTTTGGTGCGGCCTATGCCGTAAGCTGCATATCCGATGCAGCCGCGTTAGCGCATTATCAGTGATGCTTCGGCCAAGTGGGCACATCATCGCATGATCAGTTCGCTGCCTTTCGAAGTGCTCCGGCAGGTGTTGGAGGCGCTGCCCGTCCGGATTTTCTGGAAGGATCGCGAGTCCCGTTATCTGGGATGCAATCAGCTTTTCGCTGAAGACGCCGGCATCGCCGATCCGCGCCATTTCGTGGGCAAGACGGATTTTTACTTTTTCCCGTTCCACCAAGCGGACGGCTATCGCTTCGTTGACGCCGAGGTGATGGTGACGGGCGAGGCGATGACGATTGAAGAGCAGATCACCATGCCCGATGGCCAGGTGCGCTGGGTGCAGACGCACAAGATGCCGCTGCGCGACGCCAAGGGCGCGGTGATTGGGCTGATCGGCCTCTATCATCACATCACCGAGGAGCGCCGTTCGATGGGCCGCGCGCGGCTTGAGGCGCTCGCCAGCGGCCTGCAGCTAGGACACATGGCCTAGCACCTCTGGCGGAGCCTGTTTTCGCAGCAACTTTAGCGTGCTTTAAGACTGATGCGGCGCACGCTGGGCGCATGATCAATGCATTGCCTCCCGAGGTGCTGGTCCAGATCGTGGACGCAACACCGCTCCGCGTCTTCTGGAAAGACCGCGAGTCGCGCTTCCTCGGCTGCAACCAATTGTTCGCCGATGACGCGGGCGTGCCCAATCTGGCCGAGCTCATCGGCAAATCGGACTATTTCTTCTGCGAACCGCAACAGGCGTCCGCGTTTCGCGATGACGACGCCGACGTGATGCTTAGCGGCGTGCCGAGACTGGGAATCGTGGGAAAATTCACCCATGCGAACGGCGAGGCGCGCTGGCTGGAGGTGAGCAAAATCCCGCTGCGCGACGCCGAGGGGCTCGTGTGGGGCGTGATCGGTATATATCAAGACATAACGGCGCGTATTCAGGCGGAGGAGGCGCGCTGCATCTCTTGCTTGGCGTCGCAAGCGGCGGCCTAGCCTCGCGACGGAGTGTGGCGGGTTGTACGTTGAACACGCATGAACCGCAGAAATTTCCTCGCCGCCAGCATCGCCGCCTGCACCGTCACGCCCGCCGTCGCGCAACCACGATTCAATTTCGAAGCCGCCGCCGCTTATTCGGCCGAGCGGCGTGGCGTGTCGCTGATGGTCGTGCAAGGTGGCCAGATCATCTACGAAAATTATCCAGGCGAAGGCGGCGCCGAGCGCGGCTGGGAACTGGCCAGCGGCACGAAGAGCTTCACCGGAATCATGGCGGCCGCTGCGGTGCAGGATCGCCTGCTGAGTTGGGATGAGCCGGCCGTCGAGACGCTGCGCGAATGGCGCAACGACGAGCGCCGGCGCATCACCATCCGCGACCTGCTTTCGCTGACGAGCGGCATTGGCGGCGGGCCGATCGCGCGTCCGCCAAACTATGACGACGCTGTCGCCACCCGCGCCGAAGCCGCGCCCGGCGAGCGCTTCGCCTACGGGCCGACGCCGTTTCAAATCTTCGGCGAGATCATGCGCCGCAAGACCGGCGGCGATCCGCTTGCCTATTTGCAGCGGCGCATTTTTGATCCGCTTGGTATTCAGCCCACGCATTGGCGGCGCGGTTCGGACGGCAATCCGCACATGCCGTCCGGCGCGGGCCTCACGGCGCGCGACTGGGCGCGGTTTGGCTGGTTCGTGTTGCGCGAGGGCGAGGGCCGCGTCGACGCGAACGCCTTGGCGCAATGCTTCAACGGCTCGCGCGCCAATCCGGGCTACGGGCTTTCGTTCTGGTTGCTGCGGCCGGGATTGATCGCGCCGGGGCGCAATGCCGGCATCGAAATTGATCCGAGCTTCGCCGAGCGCTTTGGCGGCATCTCGATGGCGGCGGGCGCGGGCAACCAGCGGCTCTATCTTTTGCCCGAGCTGGATCTGGTCATCGCGCGCCAGGCGAACGGCGTTCTGCAGGCCCTGATGCGCCGCAATCGCGGGCCGGATTGGTCCGACGCGGCGTTCCTTCGCACGCTATTGCAGGGCTGATCTTCGCGATTAACCGTCAAAACTACACGCCAAGGCATCGTATTGGGCCGCGATATCGCCTACAGCCTCGCGATGCCTCTCCCTCAGAACGTCGTTCCCGCGCTCGCGCGGGCCATATCCAAGCGCGGCTACGAAACGCTGACGCCCGTGCAGGAGGCCGTGCTCGCGCCGCATCTGCAGGTGGCCGATCTGATTGTCTCGGCGCAGACCGGCTCGGGCAAGACGGTGGCGTTCGGGCTCAATCTCGCGGCCGAATTGCTGCGGGGGCAGGAGAAATTTGGCGCCGCGGGCGCGCCGCTGGCTTTGATCATCGCGCCGACGCGTGAATTGGCGATGCAGGTGCGTCGTGAGCTGGAATGGCTCTACGCCGAAGCGGGCGGGCGCATCGCCTCGTGCGTGGGCGGCATGGACACGCGCGAGGAGCGCCGCGCGCTGAACCAAGGCGCGCATATCGTCGTCGGCACGCCGGGGCGTCTGGTGGATCACATCCGGCGCGGCTCGCTGGAAATGTACGGCCTGCGCGCGATCGTGCTCGATGAAGCCGACGAGATGCTTAATCTCGGCTTCCGCGAAGAGCTGGAATTCATTCTCGACTCGGCGCCGGAAGAGCGGCGCACGCTGATGTTCTCGGCGACGATGCCGCGTCCGATCGAAAATCTGGCGCAGAAATATCTGCGCGACGCCGAGCGCGTGAATACGGTCAGCGAGCAGAAGCAACACGTCGATATCGAGTATAGGGCGCTGGTGACCGCTAGCCATGAGAGCGAGAACGCGATCTTCAACGTGCTGCGCTATTACGATGCGACCAACGCGATCGTATTCTGCAGCACGCGCGCGGCGGTGACACGGCTGGAAAGCCGGTTCGCGAACCGTGGTTTCTCGGTGGTGGCGCTCTCGGGCGAACTCAGCCAATCGGCGCGGACGCATGCGCTGCAAGCGATGCGCGATCATCGTGCGCAAGTGTGTATCGCCACCGACGTCGCCGCGCGCGGCATCGACCTGCCGGATTTGGAATTGGTGATCCACGCGGACTTGCCGAAGAATACCGAAGCCTTGCTGCACCGGAGCGGCCGCACCGGTCGCGCGGGGCGCAAGGGCACGAGCGTGCTGATCGTCCCGTATTCAGCGCGACGCCGTACCGAGCGCTTGCTGCGCGAAGCGCAGATCACCGCCAAATGGGGCGAGCCGCCATCGGCCGACGACATCAAGAAGCGCGATGACGAGCGCTTGCTGGGCGATGAGCTGCTGCAAGGGCCGGTTCAGGGCGCCGAAGAGAGCATCGTGCGCGCCTTGGTGGCCCAGCATGGCGCCGAGCAGATCGCGGCGGCGTTCGTGCGGCTCTATCGCAAGGGCCAGGGCGCGCCCGAGGATTTGGCGCCGGCGCCAGCGTGGAATGAAGGCCAGGAGCGCGGAGAGCGCCGCAATGCGCGCGACGATGGGCGCGGCAACTTTGTCGGCGGCGCCTGGATTTCGCTTTCAGTGGGCCGCGCCCATCGCGCCGAGCCGCGCTGGCTGATCCCGATGCTGTGCAAGGCCGGCGGCATCAACAAGCGAGAACTGGGTACGATCCGCATTCAGCAAAGCGAGACCTTCGTCGAGATCAGCGCCACGAGCATTGACGGCTTCTTCGAGCGGATCGGCCGCGCCGGCAATATCGAGAAGGGCATCCACGCGCGCCGCGTCGATGGTCCGCCGCAGATTGAGACGCCGTACACGGAACGCCCGAAGCGCATGGATCGCACCGAACGCACTGACCGGCACGAACGCGCGGAGCGCCCGCAACGGGCCGCGCGCGCGCAATATGCCGAGCAGCCACGACGCGAACCCAAGCCGCATCGCAAAGGCGGCGACGAGCGCCGTTCGCCTTCAAGTAAACCCGCTGGCAAAGGCAAAAAGCGGAAATAGATCGATCAGATCAGGCGCCGGCCCGCCGCGAGCAAGCCGAGCAGCACTGCTTCAATCACCATGGGCTGCATCATGTCCGGCGTGTAGCCGTCCACGATCACGGTGATGATGCGGCCGGCAAGCGCGATGGCGATCATCAGCAGCGGCGCCGTGAGCAAGCGCGCATTGGAGCGCACCGCCGCCAGCAGCGTGAGCCCGCCCGCCACGCCGAAAAACGCGGCCATATCGGCGCGCAGCGATGACGTGCCGAGCGCGCTGGCGGCTTCGATGCCGAGCCGCGCCGCGGGCGCCGCCGGGTTGGCCCAGAACGCGATACCCATGACAACAAAAACCAGGCCGGCCAGACCCAGCACGATACGCAGCACAAGTTTCATCACGTTTCCCCCAATTCGCTCCTATCGAGCGATTGGACTGAGCGTGTCATGTGTTGGACGCCGCAGCCAGTCTGAGCCTGTCGAAGGCTGCGCGTGCGCGGACGAAGATGCCCACGAGGGCGCCTGGCGCCGCAAGACTGACGCTACGCCAAGCGAATTTCGCGTAGGCGCTCCAGCAGATAGCCCTGCGCGGTGATCGGCGTGGGATAGCGGTTGGGGTTGTCCGGCGTGATGCAGCTCGGCAGCGTTTCGATCAGATAATCCGGCGCGAAATGCAGGAAGAACGGGATCGAATAGCGCGGCAAGTGCGCGCGGTCGGCGCTTGGGTTGCGCACGCGGTGCGAGGTGGAGGGCAGCACGTGATTGGTGAGCCGTTGCAGCATGTCGCCAATGTTCACGACCAGCGCGCCTTCGGGCGGGGCCACGTCCATCCATTCGCCTTCGCGCGTCAGCAATTGCAGACCGGCTTCCTCGGCGCCGAGCAGAAGCGTGATGACGTTGATGTCTTCATGCGCCTCGGCGCGGATGCCTTCCGGGTTCGGCGGCGTGGGCGGGTAGTGCAGCAAGCGCAGGATTGAATTGCCGTCCTTCACCGGCGCCTCGAAGAAATTCGCCGGCAGCTTGAGGAAGGTGGCGATCGATTGCAGCAATTCGAGGCCGAGCTTGTCGAGCGCATCATAAAGGCCATAGACGTCGCGCTCGAAGTTTTCGATCTCCGCCGGCCACAGATTTTCCGGCATCTCCGGGCGATAGCGGTGGCCATCGGCGAGTTCGCGGCCGACGTGCCAGAATTCCTTGAGATCGACTTTCGCCGCGCCCTTCGCCGCTTCGACGCCGAACGGCACATAGCCGCGCTGACCGCCGCCGCCTTTGACGTGATAGCGGCGCTTCACATCCTCCGGCAGCGCGAAAAAGGCCTTGGTAGCGGCGAGCGCGCGCTCGATCTTGGCGGCGTCCAGCCCATGGTCGCGCACCACGGCGAAGCCGAATTGGGCATAGCTCTCGCCCATCGCCTTGGCGAACGCCTCCGGATTGGCGCGGCGGTCTTGCATGGTGAGGGTGGGGAGCGCGTCGAGAGCCATTCTCATGTGTTTACTCCGATTGCACCTGGCCTCAAGCCAGCGCGCCGGCTGCTAGCAGGCTTGCGCCGGGTCCGAGTTGCGCCCGCGCAATGCCTCGCTTGGTTAAGGCGACGTTTACGATTCGAGGCCGAGCGTGCCCGCCTTCAATCCCGCAGGGAGAGGCTCATGTTTCTGTTCGGTGCGCATTCGTGGCGCGGCAAGAGCGGCCAGCGCTATCAATTCAAGTGCGTGCTGACCAAAAAAGGCCTGCCGCCTGAAGGTGTTGGCGGGATTTACGTGTTCGTGCGCCGCCGCTGGGTGTTCTTTCTGGAAGCGCTTTATGTCGGCAAGGCCGCCGATTTGCGCTCGCGCCTGATGGGCCACGAGAAATGGCCGCGCGCGTTTTGGTACTATGGCGCGACCGAGCGCTACGTGCTGGGGCCGATCCGCGACGAAATCGATCGCCGCCGCGTCGAGGAGGACCTGATCAAAGGCCTCAAACCGCGCATGAACGACATGGAAATTCCGGCGGCCGAGACGCCCAAACCGAAGCGCCGGGCCGCCGCCGCCCGCGCCGAGGACATGGGCGCGCTGTGGAACCGCAGGTCCCAACGCGCCGCCTAAGAGCCGCGCCGGCTTGACCGGCGGCGCCCGCCGGGCGAGAGGCGGGGGCCGATGACCGACCCCGCCGCGCCTGAACCGATCGAACCGGCCGCCCAGGCGGGCCTCTGGGCGCGCCTCACCGATTTCGCCAACAACATGGACGCCCGCGCCTGGCGCGCGGTCGCGGTGTCTGTCGGCATGGTCGTGATCGTGGCGATCATGCTGGTGATCGGGCGGCTCTATTACGGCGCCGAGATCGAGGCGTTCATCGACAACACCTTGGGCGAGGCGCGCCGCTCGCACCTTGGCTTGCCCGTCACAATTCTGGTGTTTGTGCTGACCGCCTATGTTGGCGCGCCGCAGATTGTTCTGATCGGCGCTTGCGTGGTCGCGTTCGGGCCGGAGGAAGGCTTCTGGTGGTCGTGGATCGCGACCATCGTCTCTGGCGCGGCCACCTATTACACGGGGCGCTTCGCGAGCGGTGCGACGCAAAAGCGCTTCGGCGGCGCCACCGGCGGACGCTTCACGCGCTTCATGGGCAAGAACGGCTTTCTCGCCAGCCTGATCGTGCGCTTCGTGCCGACCGCGCCGTTCGTGGTTGTGAACATGGCGTTCGGCGCCGCGCGCGTTGGCTTTTGGGCGTTCATCGGCGGCTTGGCGCTGGGCGTATTGCCGAAAACCGCGATCGTCGCGTTCGCGGGCGACGGCATCATGGATGCGCTTGAGGGCGAGTGGGGTTCCGCTGCGATCGCGGGCGCGGTGGCGATCGCGCTTTGGATCATCGTCGCGGTCGTGGTCCGCAAATGGTTGCGCCCGCAAAACGGCGGTTCAATCGAAAGCTGAAATTGCGGTTCGCGCCGCACCTGTTACGCTGCCCCTGAGGGCGACAGGGAGAGGCGCATGCGTATTTTGATTTCGGCGGCTGGGGCGATGGCGCTGGCGGCGTTGCTGGTTCCGCAGGCCGCCGCGCAGACGATCACACCGGCTTTGTCGACGACGATGCAGCGCGTGTGCGCCGCGCAAACCACCACCACCAACGTGTTCGACGCTTCCGGCACGCTGCCGACAGCGCCCTCCGTGGTTGGCGGCACGCGCTCCTTCTACGCCACGCGCAACGGCGAAGGGTATTCCTTCGTGCAGGGCGCGTCGCAGCCGACGGGCGACATTGAACTGCGCGCCAATGTGGGGCCGACGGGCGAGGTCTCGTGGGCCGAAATCTCTGGGCCAGGCGCCGCGCCGATCGCGGCGGCGATGGCGCCCGCGGAGTTTTCCGCGATGGCGCAAACGCTCGCGCGCGATATTCCCGAGCGCTTGATGGTTTCGCGCACGTTCCGTCCGGGCGAGCAGCTTTATCCGGCTGGTCTCGGTGAACAGATTATCGGCGATCTCACACGCAGCTTCGGCCTGCCGTTCCCGGTCACGGGCAATGTCGATGTGCCCTATATCGGCGAAACCACATCGGCTGATGGTTCGCGCGTGTGGGTGTGGGAAGGCCGCATGGCGATGTCCGGCTCCGGCCTAGTGCAGGGGCGCGTGACGCTTGGCTTGAACGCGACGTTTCTGATGCGTGTCGAGCACGACGTGGCGACGGCGCTTGTACGGATGACGACGATGGATGGCACGGTGATCGTCACCGCCAACGGTCAGCGCACGCTTGAGACGCGCACGATCGATGGCTTCACCTGCCAGATCTCGCCGCAATGAAGCGCTTTATCGCCATAGCTGCGCTCGCGCTGGCGGCGTGCGCGCAGCCTGCGCCGCCGGCCGAGCATGGCTATGGCGCCGATCCGCAATTACCCGAACCTCAAACCAGCCCGCTGCCGACGATCAATGTCGCGCGCGCCGTGGGCTGGCCCGATGGCGCAGGCCCGGTCGCGCCGGAGGGCTTTGTCGTGACGCGCTTCGCCGAAGGGCTCGCGCATCCGCGCTGGATTTACACCTTGCCCAACGGCGACGTGCTGATCGCCGAAAGCTCGACGCTGCCGTCGCGCGGTGGCGGTCTGCAAGGCTGGATCGCCAATATGATGCAACGGCGCGGCGGCGCGCTCGCCGCCAGCGCCAACCGCATCACGCTGCTGCGCGACAGCAACCGCGATGGCCAGATCGGCGAAGGCGAGCGCTTTGTGTTCGCTGAAAATCTGAACCAGCCGATCGGCATGGCTTTGGTGGGCGAGTATTTCTACGTGGGCAACACCGATGCGGTCGTGCGCTTTCCCTACACCGAAGGCGCGACGCGGCTGCAAGGCGCTGGCGAGGTTGTGCTGCAACTGCCGCACCATGAAGGCGACAACGGCCATTGGACGCGCAACATCATCGCCAACGAAGCGGGCGCGAAAATCTATGTCGCGGTCGGCTCCGTCACCAATATCGCCGACCAAGGCATGGAGATCGAAGAGGGGCGCGCCGCGATCTGGGAAATGAATCCCGACGGCTCGGAAGCGCGCATCTTTGCGTCGGGCCTGCGCAATCCTGTCGGCATGGGCTGGAGCGGCGGCGATGCGAACGCGCTGTGGGTCGCGGTGAACGAGCGCGACATGCTCGGCGACAATCTCGTGCCGGATTACATTACCAGCGTGCAGGATGGCGGCTTCTATGGCTGGCCGTATTATTATTGGGGCAATCACCGCGACGAACGCGTCGAGATTCCGCCCAATGTGCGTCTGCGCGAGCCGCTCACGCCGGATTTCGCGCTCGGCGCCCACACCGCGTCGCTCGGTTTGTATTTCTACCATTTCGACGGCTTCCCGGAACATTATTGGAATGGCGCATTCATCGGCCAGCACGGTTCGTGGAATCGCAGCGAAGCGGTCGGCTACAAGGTCGCGTTCGTGCCGTTCAGCAATGGCCGCCCCAGCGGCGACGCCGAGGATTTTCTCACCGGCTTCCTGAACGCCGAAGGCGAAGCGCAGGGCCGCCCTGTCGGCGTGGCGATGGATCAGACCGGCGCGCTGCTCGTGGCCGATGATGTGGGCGACATCATCTGGCGCGTCGCCTATCCAGAACCGCCAGCGCCGAACTAGCGCTTAGTTCCGCGCTTCGCAGCGCCAGATGAGGCGTTGGCTGGGTTCGCCTTGGGCGTATTCCATCAGGGATTCGTTGCGCGTCGCCACAACGCCAGGATCGCCTTGGCAGCCGCGCCCCGCGCCGGAGCTGGCGACGGCTTCGTTGGCGCGCGTGAACGTCTCTTCGCTGAGCGGATAGCGCTCGCGGCGGAATTCGCCGCTGTTGGGATCGATCGTGAGAATATCCATCACCCGCGCTTCGCCCAGAACGATGACGCGCCGATAGCGGCGGCCTTCGTCGATCGGCGCATAGAGCGTGCGTTCATTGACGCAGAGATTGCCGCTGGCGGTGAAGCTCATGTCGGAGACGCCTTGGGCGCCGGTGCTTGCGGCGCGATCGAGCGTGCAGGTGATGGCGCCGTTGAATTCCGGCGCGATATCGACTTGGGCGCTTCGCTGTTCGTCGCGCATGCGCAAAAGCGCGATGCCCACGGCGACCACCAGGATGACGGCGACGGCCGCGCCGCCCAGGATCGCCAGCACGCCATGGCGCCGGCGCGGCGCTTCGAACGGCTCGGGATCGTGGTGAACTTGCGGATGCGCGTGTTCGTGCAGGGTGACGGGTTCTTGCGCTTGGCCATGGCGGCGGCGCGAGAGCACGACAGCGCCCAGCACGCACACCGCCACGAACAGCGCGAGCGTGCCGCCGATCAGGATCACGACGGCGACGCGGGTCAGCCGGTCGGCGGTTTCGAGCTTGCTGGCGAGCTCTTCATTCTGGGTTTGCAGCGCCTGGATGGTCGCCGAACGCTCAGCTTCGACGCGTTCTGTGAAGGAGAGGCAGCGTTCGTCGCTCAGCGTCGGCGTGACGCCGGCTTCGTCCAGGAATTGGAGCAATTGGACGGCGCGGGTCGAGACGCCGCGGGTCTCGCGGGTGTCTTGTCCCGAGACGTGCCAGGAATTGACGCCGATCACCCGGCCGCATTCGTCCAGAAGCGGGCCGCCGGACGAGCCGGAGGAAATCACCGCCTGGTGGTTGATGGTGGGGATAAGATCGCCGGTGGGGGCCCGATCGCGCAGCGAGGCGATCTGGCCGGAGGTCCGCGAAGGCGGCGAGGGGCGCAGCAGATCGGCGCCGGTGGCGCCTTGGTAATCCACGTCGGGGTAGCCGAGGGCGACGACGCCGTCGCCCGGATGCGGTTCAACTGTGGATATCGTCAAAGGCGTCAGATCGCCGCCACCGTGAAACTCAAGCAGCGCCAGTTCGGAGAGCGGCGAATAGCGGATAATCGTCGCCGGGATCAGGCCCTCGCCCTCGGGCGGTACGATCGCCACGCCATATTCAGGTCGTTGCCGCGCCGGAGCCACCACGTGGGCATTGGTGACCACCAGGTTCGGGCCGACGACGAAGCCCGAGCCGGAGCCGTAAAGCATCCGGCCTTCGCTGGTTTGCAGGATGACGACGACGCGCACAATTCCGCGTTCGGCGGTGTCGACGCTGTCTTGCGCCGCCGCCGGTACGGCGAACGCAACGAAAAGCGCCGCCGCCAGGAATCTTAACGCCTTGATGATCAAGCAAAACCCCGCCCGGGCCGTCCGGGTCCCTGTTGGAATAATCGGGCGCCGCACGCGCGCCCGCAAGCGCGCCGCCCAGTAGTTGCGCGAAGTGTGTCTTCGCGGCAATCGCAGTGCTTAACGGCTTCGACGCGGCCCGCCCCTTGCATCGCCTTAAACATCGCGGCAAGTCCATTCCGTCGGCGACGGGGGCGGTCGGCGGCTTGCAGGCGCGGAACGTGAAAGTTCCGCGCGTTCACGCCCCGTCGCCCTTATTCCAGCCATCGAGTTGGCGCCGTCTCAAGATTGTTAAGCTTGCCGCATTAAGTCCTGTTCAGGACTGATTCGGCGGGTTTCTAAGCGGCGAGGATTTCATAGGCATGCTCGGCAATATGTTCGGTCTCGTTGCGCCGGATCTGGCGATCGATCTGGGGACCGCGAACACGCTGATCCACGTCAAGGGGCGGGGCATCGTTCTCGATGAGCCGTCCGTGGTTGCGTATGTGAACGAAGGCGGACGCAAGGTCGTCTATGCCGTCGGCGCCGAAGCCAAGACGATGCTCGGCAAGACCCACCGCAACATGGAGGTCATCCGCCCGCTGCGCGACGGCGTGATCGCCGATTTCGACGTGGCCGAGGAGATGATCAAGCAATTCATCCGCAAGGTGCTGCCGCGCCCGGCGCTGATCTCGCCGCAGATCGTGATCTGCGTGCCCACCGGCGCCACCCCGGTCGAGCGCCGCACCATTCTGGAAAGCGCCCAAGCCTCCGGCGCTCGCCGCGTAAAACTGATCGAAGAACCTGTGGCCGCCGCGCTCGGCGCCGGCCTGCAGATCGACGATCCGTCGGGCTGCATGGTCGTTGATATTGGCGGCGGCACGACCGAGATCGCGGTGCTCTCGCTGGGCGGCCTCGTGTGGTCGCGCAGCTTGCGCGAAGCGGGCGACAAGATGGATGAGGCGATCATCCAATATCTGCGCCGCCAGGAAAATCTGATGATCGGCGACAGCACCGCCGAGCGCATCAAGAAGGAAATCGGCACAGCCAAGGCGCCGGATCATGGCCAGGGTATGAGCCTGCCGATCAAGGGCCGCGACAATCTCTCGGGCGTGCCGAAGGAAATCGTCGTCACCGAAGCGATGGTGGCCGATGCGCTTGCGGAACCAGTTACGCGCATCGTCGATGCCGTGCGCCAGGCGTTCGAGCAAATGCCGCCGGAATTGGCTGCCGACATTTACGACCACGGCCTGATGATGACGGGCGGCGGCGCGTTGCTCCGCAATCTCGACACAGTGTTGCAGGAACGCATTTCGATCCGCGTTTCGGTTGCGGATGATCCGCTGCGTTGTGTGGTGAAGGGCTGCGGAATCGCGCTCGACACCATAAACTCGTCGGAAGCGCGCCGGCTGCTGACTGAAGAAGTTTAAGCCGCAACCGCGCCAGCAAGAGGCGGCACTCATTGGCTAGACGCAGAAGCACCGTGCGGCGCGCAGGCGGGGGACGACGCATCCCCGCCGGCGTATTGCTGGCCATCGTGCTGGGGATCGGTGCGATCGTGCTCGTCGCCGTGCAAGCGCGCAATTCGGACGAAAGCAGTGTCGCGCAAGCGGGCGATGACGGTGCGGCCGCGGCCGGACGCGTCGCCACGGGTCCCGCGCGCGCCGGCGAGGATTTGTTCGCGCGCATCGGCGGGCTCTGGAACGCGCATGACCGCGTCGCGGAGTTGGAGCGCGAAAACCGCGAACTGCAGCAATGGCGTGAAATGGCCGAGCGTCTGGCTGAACGCAATGCGCGCTACGAAGCGCTGCTGCGCATGCCGGCGAGCGCGTTTGGCGAAGGCGCGGCTGTCGAAGAATCGATCGCCGCGCAATTGGTGCTGGATAGCGGCGGGCCGTTCACGCGCACGCTTGTCGCCAACGCGGGCGCCGATCATGGCGTCCGTTCGGGCTTCATCGCGATCAACGAAAACGGCCTGATTGGCCGCGTCGTTTCGGTGGGGCGGCGCTCTTCGCGCGTGCTGATGCTGGATGATTACAATTCGCGCATTCCGGTGATGGGCGAGGCGTCGCGGGTGCGCGCCGTGTTGGCGGGCCAAGCGACGCGTCCGCCGGAACTGATTACGCACCCTTATCAAATGCAGGCGCCGCGTCTGGATTTCATCGTCGGCGCCCAAGCACTGCGCGAGGGCGAACGCGTCATCACCTCGGGCGATGGCGGACTTTTCCCGCGCGGCATCACGGTGGGCGTCGCACAACGTCAAAGCGATGGTTCGTGGCGCGTGGCGCTCTCGGCCGCGCAACGGCCGATCGATTTCGTGCGCCTCATTCCGTTCGCCGGCATCGACGCGCCGGAAAACGCGCCGGCCGAGGACGATGGCCCGCCGCGCACCCAGCCGGTGTTCTGCCTGCTGCGGCGCGAACTGCGCGACAGCCTGGCGCGCTTCATGGCCGCCGGCGGGCGCAAGATCGACGCCTGGACGGCGCAGCACCGGCAGGTGATCGTGCCCTTCGACAGCCCCAACGACGACCCGCGCGCCTTTGCCAACGCCAACACCCTGGCCGAGCTGCGCCGGCTGGAACAGCACCCCTGAAAGGAGACGCCCATGCCCGCCACGCCACCCCTGACCATCCGCCTGCTCGGCCCGGCCGACCTGCCGGCCTACAAGGCGCTGCGCGACGTCGGCCTGCGCAACGACCCCGAGGCCTTCACCACCGATTTCAACGCCGGCTCGGCGCTGCCGGCGGCCAGCTACGCCACGCGGCTGGGACAGCCGCCGGAAGACCACTTCATCCTGGGCGCCTTCGACGCCGCCGGCGCCATGCTGGGCGCCGTGGTGTGCGAGCGCGAGTCGCGCCTGAAAAAGCGCCACGAAGCGGCGCTGGTGGGCATGATCATTGCTCCGGAAGTGCGCAGCCGCGGCATCGGCAAGGCGCTGCTGGCCGAGTTCGTCAAGCTGGCGCGCCAGCTGCCCGGGTTGGAGCAGGTGGTGCTGTCGGTGACGGCCAGCAACGCCCAGGCGCTGGCGCTGTACGAACACGCCGGCTTCGTGCGCTACGGCCTGCTGCCGCGCGCCATCAAGATCGATGGCCGCTACCACGACAAGGCGCTGATGGTCAAAGTGCTATGACGCGCACCGCCGACATCGCCGCCACGCTGCAGGGCTACGACCCGCAGGCGCTGCGCGCCGACGCGGTGAGCGCCTTTCTGCAGCAGCTGGTCGAGCCCGTCACCGAGGTGCAGCGCGTGCCGCTGCCGGCGGCGCTGGGGCGCGTGCTGGCCGAGGACGTGGTCTCGCCCATCAGTGTGCCGCCGCACGACAACTCGGCCATGGACGGCCATGCCTTCGACGGCGCGCAGCTGCGGCCCGGCCAGCCGCTGCGGCTGCGCTGCGTGGGCACGGCGCTG
>JAFLCU010000013.1 GCA_017303355.1 Caulobacterales bacterium
TGGCGTTGCGGTGTTTTTAAAAATGACGCCGTAGGATTAGCGCGCGGTCTATCCCACGCGCGGCGCCTGAAAATGGGCGCGCGCGGCTCCGCCGCGCATGCGTCGCGGAGCGACGCGCTCCAACTTTCGAACGGCCGCGCATTTCCCCGCTCCCAGAGAACCTTGGCTGCCTTGACAACCTTTGCCACCCCTACTACCTTTTTTGTACAAGGTAGCTTATGTCGGATGCGAACGAACAATTTGCCGGGCTCCGGAAGGGGCTTTTGGAATTTGCGCTGCTGACCGTGGTGTCGGGGCGGACGGTCTATGTGGGCGACATCCTCGCCACCCTGGCCCCCACCCCGTTCGCCACCCAGGAAGGCACGCTCTACCCGCTCCTCTCCAAGCTCCGGCGTGACGAATACGTCGATTACGAATGGGTCGAGAGCGGCCAAGGCCCGCCGCGCAAATATTACCGGCTCACCGACAAGGGCGCGGGCCGGCTTGAAGAACTCGCGGCCTATTGGCGCCGCCTCACCACCACGCTCGAGAACCTCGGTTCGCACTAGGGGACCAACAGAACCATGGAACGCGTCGTCACCATCAATCTCAACGGCAATCCATATCAATTGGAGGAGCCCGCTTATGACGCCCTGCGCGCGTATATCGGCCGCGCGGAAAGCGCGCTGGCCGCGAACCCCGACAAGGCCGAGATCGTGCGCGATCTTCAGCAAGCGATTGCTGACAAGTGCGCCGGCTATCTCTCGCCCGGCAAAAGCGTGGTCTCCGCCGCGGAGATGACGCGCATCCTCGAAGAGATGGGCCCAGTCGAAGGCGAAGGCGCTGAAGCGCCGCGCGCGGAAAACACCGCGTACGAAGGGCCGCACAAGCGGCTCTATCGGATCAAGGACGGCGCGAATATCGCGGGCGTTTGCACAGGCATCGCCGCCTATTTCGATCTCGACGTGAACATCGTCCGCATCCTGTTCATCGTCGGCACGCTGTTCACCTCGGGCTTCGTGATCCTGATCTACATCGCCATGATGTTTCTGGTGCCTTCAGCCCATACCAGCGCGGAATGGGCGGCCGCGCACGGCGTCCCTTTTAACGCGCAGGAAATCATCGATCGCGCCAAGCGCGAATACTCACGCTTCGCGGATGACAATGGCCGGTCGTGGCGTGCGCAAATGCGGGCGCAGCGTCGCGCCTGGAATGAGCAGATGCGCACGTGGAATCAATCCTGGCGCTGGGATCATGGCGCGGGCCCTGCCGCGGCGCCGGCAAAGCCCGTCGGCTACGTGACGCGCGTGTTCGCGGGGCTTTTTGCTTTCATCTTCAGCATCATCACGGCGGCGTTGCTGATCGCGTTCTTGGTCGCGTTCTTCTCGCTGATCGGCACCGGCGAAGTGCTGGGCTGGACGCCGCCGGACGACATCCCCGGCTGGCTGGTGATCGTGATCCTCTGCATCACGTACGCTGCGATCTCTTCCCCCTTCAGCGCGCTGCGCCGCACCTCGTACGCCACGCTAAGCGGCCACAATGCGGCAGGCGGCGCGATGGATGGCTTGGCGACATTGGCGATCGTCGTCGTCGCCGGCCTTGTCGCCTGGGCCTACGTGCCCGAAGCGCGCGAACTGATGGAGCAAGCCTACTTCGTCATCCGCGACTTCGCGGAACACTTCCACGCGACGTGGATCTTGAACTGATCCAGCGCAGCAGCTCCATAGCCTGGGCGCGACCTTCGGGTCGCGCCCTCTTTTTTAGCGCTTGAGACGCCGCTTCCAGTCGATCGATGTGATTTCGATGCGCTGCCCGACGTCGCCGTTCCATTGAACCGCAAAACCAGCGGCGCGCATCTCGCTACAGACCTGCTGCGCTACGCTGGCAGACCGCTTGACGTCGTCGCGCAGATCGCCAAACGCCAACATGAGGCCATGGCCATCGATGGCGCGCTCAAGATCTTGACCATGGAAGAAACAATAACCGTGGCATCTATCGCGCCCGCGCTGATCGAGCGCCAGTTCGACTTCTTCGTGACCGTCCGAGCTTGTATAGCCGGCGTTTTGCACGGCGCAGATGCCAACGCTGTCCAACCGGCTGAACGCTTCATCAAGTCGATCGCAATCGGTGCGCGCGGGCCAATGCGCTTCGGCGGCCGTCTTACGCGCGATTTCCTCTTGGACGATTGATTGCGCCCATTCGGTTGTGACACCCTCTTCGATGATGTCTTCGATCATCTGATCGAAATCGCGCGGGCCATAATAGCCACCCCACACCCAGTACCGGATCGTGGCGCGCACGTGATCTTCGACGTCGCTCATGTTTAGCCCCAGGGGCCGGGTTTGCCTGATGGTGTTGGCGCGACGGATGGCGCTGGCGCTTCGACGGGTGCGGCGACGCGGCCGCCGGCGAATTTCGCCAGGGCTTCGATGCGCTTGGCGATGGGCGGGTGCGTGGCGAACAGCGACGCGAAATCGGAGTGCGGGTTCTCGATGAACATCTCGCGCACTTCCGACGGCGCGTTGACGGCGGCGTTGCCGGAGATTTTCTGCAGCGCCGTGATCATGGCGTCGGGGTTTTTGGTGAGCTCGACCGCGCCCGCGTCAGCCAAATATTCGCGCCGGCGCGAGAGCGCAAAGCGAATAACGATGGCGAGCGCATAAGCTACCGCGATCATGGCGAGCGCTGCGATGATGGCGATGATCGCCCCGCCGCCGCCTTCGCGGCTCGAGGACGAACGGCGCGAGGATGCGCCGCCGCCGGTATGCCAGAGGCCGCGAAACGCCATTTCGCCGATGAAGGAAAAGATGCCGACGAATACCACGGCGATCACGAGCAGCCGCACATCGGCGTTGCGGATGTGCGTGAGTTCGTGCGCGAGCACGGCCTCCAGCTCTTCATCGTTCAGCGTGTTCATCAGCCCGCGTGTGACGGTGATGGAATATTGGCCTTTGTGCAGCCCGGTGGCGAAGGCGTTGAGGCCGTCCGTCTCCATGATGCGCAGCGCGGGCATGGTGATGCCGCGCGAAATGCAGAGATTTTCGAGCAGATTGTAGAGCTTTGGCTCTTCACGGCGCTCGACTTTGCGCGCGCCGGTCGCGGCATCGATAATGCCTTGGTAAAATAGGTAAGCGATGGCGAACCAGACAGCGGCGCCGATCAGCGCGAACGGCCAAGCCTGCGCCAACGCGTCGCTGGCCCAGATGAAATAGCCCGCGACCGGATCGTTGCCGACATACGTGCCCGTGAGCCCCGCGAACAGCAGGAAGAGCGCGTAGGTCAGCAGCAACAACAGGATTGGAAAACCGGCCATGAGCAGGACGGTTTTCCAATTGTTGTTCCAGATGTGCGTCTGGAGCCCGTAAGCGGCGCCCATCATGCTCCCCCGTTAGCGCGGGCGGCGAAGCGGGGCGACTTGAGAGGGGAGTGACGCAAGCGTCTGCCGGACATACCCCCTCCGGCTCGCTTCGCGCGCCACCTCCCCCGCACGCGGGGGAGGATAAGCATCAGTTGAACTTGACCTGCGGGGCTTGCTCCAGCGTCGCGCGGTTTTCCTCGCCGACGTCGAAGAAGTCACGCGGGCCGAAGCCGAACATGCCGGCGAAGATGACGGCCGGGAATTGTTCGCGCGAGGTGTTGTACTCGCCCACGGCGTTGTTGAAGAAGCGGCGCGCGGCGGCGAGCTTGTTCTCGATGTCCGAGAGCTCGGCTTGCAGCTGCTGGAAATTCGTGTTGGCCTTGAGGTCGGGATAGGCTTCCGACAGCGCGATCAAGCGGCCAAGCGCTTGGCCAAGCACGCCTTCGGCCGCGCCCATCGCCTTGGGATCGCCGGTCTGCTCGGCGCTGACGGCGGCGTTACGCGCCTTGATCACCGCTTCGAGCGTGCCCGCTTCGTGCGCGGCATAGCCCTTCACGGTCTCGACCAGGTTCGGGATCAGGTCGTGACGTTGCTTCAGCTGCACGTCGACGTCGGCGAAGGCTTGATTGCAATTCTGCTTCAGCGCGACGAGGCGGTTGTAGATGCCGATCAGCAGCACCGCCAAAACGACGACGACGATCAGGACGATAAGTAGGCCGCTCATTGAGGCTCCCTCTGACTACGAGTCATGGACACCCATACAGGAAAGCCCAGGCGGGAGCACGTTTTCAGTGTGACCGCGGTCCCTAAAAAAGCGCCGGCGGCTTCCTATGGCCCTAGCCGATCACGTCAGAGAAACGCCCGGAACGCGAAAAGCCCTTCGGGGCCACTTTGCCGGCGCCGCCGCGCTTGCCGCGATATTCTTTCCACTCGGCCACGGCCCGTGTACGGCCTGCGGAATCCTCCCAGGTGAGCCCCTCGTCCTTGTCGAAGGTCTTGATGTCGGCGAGGCCGCGATCGGCGTAGCTTTGCAGCTTCACGCCCTTGCCGCGCGTCATTTCCGGCAGATCGGAAAGCGGGAAGATCAGCATCTTCTTGCGCTCGCCGATGACCGCGACCTGCTCGCCCACCACCTTCGCCGCCTGCATGGCGCGGCCATTGAGGATTTGCTTGCCGGAACGCTTGGTCGCCAGCATTTCGCTTTCGGGAATGATGAAGCCATAGCCCTCGTGGCTGGCCACCACGCGCTTTGCGCCTTCCTCGTATCTGAACAGCGCCACCGCTTCGTCGATGTCGCCAAGTTCAACAGAGAGGCGCACCGGCTCGCCGTGCCCGCGCCCGCCCGGCAGCTTATGAACATCGAGCGTGAAGGCGCGGCCGTCCGAGGCGAACATCAAGAGCTTGTCGGTCGTCTCGCATTGGACGATGTGCTGGGGCCCGTCGCCTTCCTTGTATTTGATCTCGGAGAGATCAGCGAGGTGGCCCTTCATGGCGCGGATCCAGCCCTTCTCGGAAAGCACGACCGTCACCGGCTCGCGCACGACAAAGGCTTCGACGTCGATCTCGGTCGGCACTTCGCCGGCTTCGCCAAGCTCAGTGCGCCGCTTGCCCCACGGCGTGCCCGCGCCGAACGCCTTCTTGGTTTCCTTCAACTCGCTCGCGATCTTACGCCATTGCTTGCGCGTGTCTTCGAGCAGGCCTTGCAGCTCCGCCTGCTCGGCGCGCAACGCGGCGTCCTCGCGGCGGATTTCCATTTCTTCCAGCTTGCGCAATTGGCGCAAGCGCGTGTTGAGAATGGCCTCGGCTTGCGTTTCGTTCAGCTTGAAGCGCGCGATCAGCTTCGCTTTCGGATCGTCCTCGTTGCGGATGATGCGGATCACCTCGTCCAGATTGAGGAAGACGATCAGCAGGCCCGCCAACACGTCCAAACGCTGGGCGATCTTTTCCAGACGATAGGCCGTGCGCCGCTGCAGCACGTCGCGGCGATGGTCGAGGAAGGCGCGCAGCACGTCCTTCAAGCTCATCACGCGCGGCACGCCGGCCGCGTCGAGCACGTTCATGTTCAGCGAAATGCGGGCTTCGAGCGCGGTGAGCTTGAACAAGCTCTCCATCAGCACCGCGGGCTCGACCGTGCGCGATTTCGGTTCGAGCACGAGGCGCATGTCCTCGGCGCTCTCGTCGCGCACATCGCCCAGGAGCGGCGCTTTCTTGTTTTCGATCACCGCCGCCAAGGCTTCGACGAGCTTGGACTTTTGTACCTGGTACGGAATCTCGGTGACGATAATGCGCCACTGGCCGCGGCCCAAATCTTCCGTCTGCCAGCGCGCGCGCACGCGGAAGCCGCCACGGCCGGTTTCATAGGCGTCGCGAATGCTCTCTGGCGGCTCAACGACGATGCCGCCGGTTGGGAAATCCGGGCCGGGCATGACTTTGAGCAGATCGTCGGTGGTCGCTTTTGAATTCTCGATTAGCAACAGCGACGCGTCGATCAATTCGGCGACGTTGTGCGGCGGCACGCTGCACGCCATGCCGACGGCGATGCCGGATGCGCCGTTCGCCAGCAGATTCGGAAACGCCGCCGGCAGCACGGACGGCTCTTCCTTCGAGCCGTCATAGCTCGGGCGGAAATCGACGGCGTCTTCGTCGATGCCTTCAAGCAGCGCTTCGGCCGCCTTGGTCATGCGGCTTTCGGTGTAGCGCATGGCGGCGGGGCTATCGCCGTCGATGTTGCCGAAATTACCTTGGCCGTCGATCAGCGGGTAGCGCGAATTGAAATCCTGCGCGAGGCGCACGAGCGCGTCATAGATCGACTGGTCGCCGTGCGGGTGATAATCGCCCATCACGTCGCCAACGACTTTCGCGCTCTTGCGGAACGCGGCGTCGGCGGTGAGGTTCAGCCGCTTCATCGCGTAGAGCACACGCCGGTGCACGGGCTTCAAGCCGTCGCGCACATCCGGCAGCGCCCGGCTGGTGATCGTGGAGAGCGCATAAGCGAGATAGCGCTTCGCCAGCGCCTCGCCGATCGGCTCCTCAACAATACGCCCGCCTTCTTCCGGGGTCCGTGTCGCGTCGTCAGCCATTCTAGCTCCGTCTTTTCCCCCTCTCCCTTGCGGAGAGGGGGCTAGGGGGTGAGGGGCGTTCCACCTTGCAGGCGCCTGCTTGTTTGAACGCCCCTCACCCCGCCGACTTCGTCGGCGACCCTCTCCGCAAGGGAGAGGGTTCGCTACAGCGCCCTTAAATCAGAGTCGCCCCGCAAAACCCAAGCGCTCGATCAGTCTGCGGCGCGCTTCTGGCAGGCCTTCGCCCTTTTGGTCGAACAAACGGCGCTCGATGAAGTAGCCGGCGATGGCGAAAGCATCGGCGACATCGCCCGATTCCAGTTCCGCTTCCGAATTGACCAGAAACGGCGGCAACCGGAACAGCACGTCCTTGTGCGGCGCGCCGGCCTCATAGGTTGCCGCCCGGCCGGTGCGCGGGCTGATCCAGGCGAGGTTCTCGGTTTCGCCCGTCACTGCGCAGCGCGTAAGATCGAGCCCGTAGCCAAGCGCCGAAAGCAAACCCAATTCGAAGCGCGCATAGATCGCCGGCCAAATCTCGTGCTCCGGCATTGCTTCGATCAGCACGATCAGCGCGTCATAGAGTTGCGGATACGCCTGCCGCTCCGCCGTCGCGCCACGCACCAACGATACCGCCGATGAAAGCCCCGCAAGTGCTGCCGCATCATCGAGCAGCCGCGTTGCGTGCGGCTCGAGCATTTCGAGCGGGCTGAAGAAGCCCAGTTGTTCGGAAAGCCGCGCCTTCCAGCCGGCGTGTACGACATTGCCGCTCTGCAGGATCGGTTGCGATTTGCGCCCCGCATGCACGACGCCGCCAAAGCGCCCGTGCTCACGCGAAAAAACTTCGGCGACGAGCTTGCCCTCGCCAAACGGCCGCGCGCCCAAAACGATCGCGTTATCGACCCATTCCATTAGCGGACTTCAATCACGGCGGCGCGGGCGGCCAACTCCGACTGAATCGCGCGCCATTCCCGCTCGAAAAGTGCAACGAGGGCCGCGTTCGACACGTTGCCACAGCGAAGCCAGACAATCTGCGGGCCGGCGCTAACCGTTTTTCGACGCGATGCGAAGTCTTCGTCTTTGGACACGGTGATTGCATCGTGAGAAGCCGCATAGGTCCAAATCTGGGAATCCGCAGAGTCTCTTAAACCAAGATCGCGGACGTGTTCGCTTTCGTGGCCCTTTCGCCGGAACCAATCGCACAAATCTGGCGGCAATTGTTGGTCGAGGACGAACCTCATTCGGCGGCAATAATCACGGGATGATTAAGCTGAACGGCCGCGTACGCTATGGAAGCGCGAATATCTTCAGCTTCAAGGTCGGGGAAATCGAGCAGAATCTGTTCCTGGGAAACGCCTGCCGCCAGCAATTCCAGAACGTCCGTGACGCGAATGCGCATGCCCCGGATACACGGGCGGCCGCCCATTTTTCCGGGCTCAATCGTTATGCGTTCGAGCAAACTCATGGGCCAAATATAGCGCGATCCGGCTGAAACGTCACCCCGGCCTAAGCTTAGCGGACTTCAACGATCGGTTCGCGGCTCAACGCCGGCTCAACAACCGTCCAAGTGCGCTGCATGACGTCCAGCAATTCTTGCTTTGTCGTGTTGCCCATACGCAGCCAGAGGATCGTCGGACCGCATGCCTCTCTGAGACGACGCTCCGGGAAATCAACATCCCTGGTTACAACAATGGCGCTCTCGCGGAGTGCGCGCTCTTCAAACCATTTGGCGAGCACCGGCGGCAATTGCTGATCGACGACGAATCTCATTCCGCCGCGAGCACGACCGTATGGCCGAGTTGCGAGGCTGCGTAGGCAAGGCTGGCGCGGATGTCATCCGCCTCCAAGTAGGGATAATCCTCCAGGATTTGCTCCTGGGTGGCGCCGCCGGCAAGCATGTCGAGCGCATCGCTCACACGGATACGCATCCCCCGAATACACGGACGGCCACCCATTTTACCGGGCTCAATCGTGATGCGGTCGAGCAAACTCATAGGTCGAATATAGCGCGATCCGGCTGAAACGTCACCCCGGCCTAGGCCTCATAATCCAAGCCCAGCCGCTGATAGAGCGCGCGCTCCTCGCTCCAGTTTTCGCGCAGTTTTACGTGCAGGAAGAGGTGGATGCGGCGATCGAAGGCGGCTTCCATTTCCTTGCGCGCGGCTTCGCCGATGATCTTGATGGTTTGGCCGCCAGAACCGATGGCGATTTTGCGCTGGCTTTCGCGCGCGACGAAAATGGTTTGATCGATCTTGGCCGAGCCGTCCTTGCGCTCTTCCCATGTGTCGGTCTCGACAATCATGTCGTAGGGCAGCTCGTCATGCAGGCGCAGCATGGCCTTTTCGCGTGTGATTTCGGCGGCGAGCACGCGCGCGGGCGCGTCCATGGTTTGATCTTCGGGGAAGAGCCAAGGGCCTTCCGGCGCGCGTTCGGCCAGTACGCGCTTGATATCGTCAACGCCATCGCCCTTCTTGGCCGAGATCATGAAGACGTCCGTGTAGAGGCCCTCTTCCACGAGCTTCGTCGTCAGCGCCAGCAAGGCCGGGCGCGCCACCGCGTCGATCTTGTTGAGCACGAGGATGGAGCCGAGTTCCATCTGCTTTAGCTTCGCGGAAATCGCGGCGGCGTCCGCGATCGCCAGCGCATCGGCGCCCTTCGGGTTTTCAGCGGCGTGCGCGGCGGCGTCGACCACGTGGATGATCGCGTCCGCGCCTTCGAGCGCGCTCCAGGCGGCGGCGACCATGGCGCGATCCAAGCGGCGCTTTGGCGCGAACACGCCGGGCGTGTCGATCAGGATGAGTTGCACTTCGTCATGCATGGCGATGCCGCGCACGAGCGCGCGCGTGGTCTGCACCTTCTGTGTCACGGCCGCGACCTTGGCGCCGACGAGCGTGTTCACGAGCGTGGACTTGCCCGCGTTCGGCGCGCCCAGCACGGCGACGACGGCGCAACGTTGCTCGGCCATCAGCCGTGCTCCTTCAAAAACGCGGCGGCGGCGGCGCGCTGCGCTTGGCGCTTGGAATTGCCCTCGCCCCGGCTCGGCGCGAAGCCATCGACATGCGCCTCGATAATGAAATGCGGCGCGTGCTCGGGGCCTTTTTGTTCGATCATGACGTAGCTCAAACCACGTTTCCGCGCCGCCGCCCACTCCTGCAGCGCGGTTTTTGCATCGCGCGGCGCGGACTTTACATCGTCGAACGCATCGCCCCAGAATTGGGTGACGAAGCCGCGCGCGACCTCGAAGCCGCCATCGATATAGAGCGCCGCGATGACGGACTCGCAGATGTCGCCCAGAATGGCTTCCTTGTTGCGCCCCCCGCTCGCCTCCTCGGAAGGGGAGAGAATGAGCGCCGCACCCAGATCGGCCGCGCGCGCGGCGCGGGCGCAGGCGTGCTTGTTGACGAGCGCGTTGTAGCGAGGCGCCAACTGGCCTTCTTGCTCGTCTTCGTGCTCGGCCAGCAAACGCTCGGCCACGATCAGGCCGAGGACGCGGTCGCCGAGAAATTCGAGGCGGTCATAGTCGCGGCGCTTCTTCTTGGCGCCATTGTCGACGCTGCCATGCGTGATCGCTTCACGCAGCAGCTCACGATCCTGGAACACATAGCCGATGCGCTGTTCGAGCTCGGCGAGCCGCGTATCCTGGCGGCTCAATTCACCGACTTCAGGAAGCGATCGCCGCGGAAGCCGGTGAACAAGGTCCACGGGCGTACGAGCGATGTGGAATCGTCCCACGAGACGACGATGAATTGCGCGGGGCCGACGAGATTGTCGTACGGCACGAAGCCGACGACGCCGGTGCGGCTGTCGGCGGAATTGTCGCGATCGTCGCCCATCATGAAATAATGGCCTTCAGGCACGAGGAATTCGCGCGTCTGATCCAATTCCGTGTTCGGCGCCTTATCGCAGGTGATGTAGCTGACGCCATTCGGCAGCGTTTCGCGATACATCACCGCTTGCAGGCCGGGGCGCTGTTCGTCCGGGCAATCGGTGGTGATTCCAAGTTCTTCGCGCGGCACGGCTTCGCCATTGATGTGCAGCACCCCGTCGATCATCTGGATGCGATCGCCCGGCAGGCCGATCACGCGCTTGATGAAATCGCGATCCGGCTCCGGCGTCGGGCGGAACACGACAACGTCGCCGCGCTCGGGCGCGCTGCCGAACAAGCGGCCATGCGGCAGCAAGCCTTCGAGCGGCGCGAACGAGAAGCGGCCATAGCCGTAGGACCATTTGGTCACGACGATATAGTCGCCAACGGCGAGCGTCGGCTGCATCGAGCCGGATGGAATCCGAAACGGCTGGGCGATGGTGAAACGCAGCACCATGGCGAGCGCCAGCGCATAGAGGATCGTCTTCACATTATCCCAGAAGACGCTCATCGCCGGCGTCGAGGAACCTGTCGTCGTCATGCTCATGCGTTCTCGCTCACGACTCGGCCCGCGAGCGCCGCCGCGAATGGCGCGCCCGGCGAAACCGGTCTCTTTTCACTGACGTATCCGCCTGCCGGGCGGCGAAGCTTTTCCCCTTTGGGGCCGATTTTGGTCAAGCCGAGCCCCCGGTTCATGTGGGGTCATTCGGGGTCAACTCAGCCGAAATAATGACGTAGCTGACAGCAAGCGGGAAATCGTCCGTCAATGTGACATGTATGTAAGGGGTGTGGCCGGGCGGCGTCATGGCGGCTAGGCGGGCCGCCGCGCCGTTGGTCAGGATCATGGTCGGCTGGCCGGTTCGGAGATTGGCCACCCCCATGTCGCGCCAAAACACGCCCTGCCGCAGCCCAGTTCCCAGCGCCTTGGAGCAGGCCTCCTTGGCGGCGAAGCGCTTGGCGAAGCTGGCGGCGCGCTCGTGCGGACGCCGTTCGGCGCGGGCGCGCTCCAGCTCGGTGTAGATGCGGTGGGTGAAGCGGTCGCCGAAGCGAGCGAGCGTGTTCTCGATCCGGCGGATGTCGATGATGTCGGAGCCGATGCCGAGGATCATGCCTCGCCCCGCGCCAGATCGATGCGCCGGCGCATCTCGGCGATCGCTTGGCCCAAGCCCACGAAGATCGCCTCGCCGATCAGGAAGTGGCCGATATTGAGTTCGCGCACCTCTGGGACGGCCGCGACGGGCGCGACGCTGTCGAAGGTGATGCCGTGGCCGGCGTGGATTTCGAGCCCGCGCGCGGCGCCATCCTTGGCGGCGGTTTGGATGAGTTCCAGTTCGTGGGCGATGCGGGCTGCGTCGCCGCTTATATGCGCTTCGCAGAACGCGCCGGTGTGAATCTCAACCACGGGCGCGCCGAGGCTTTGCGCGGCCGCCATCTGCCGCACCGAAGGATCGATAAAGAGCGATACGCGCACGCCCGCTTCGCGCAGCTTGCGCACAAACGGCGCGACATGATCGTGCTGCCCGGCGACGTCGAGACCGCCTTCGGTGGTGCGCTCTTCGCGCCGCTCCGGCACCAGGCACACGGCGTGCGGCTTCACCTTGAGCGCGATGGCGAGCATCTCCTCGGCGCACGCCATCTCAAGATTGATCGGGATTTTCACTGCGTCGACCATGCGGAAGAGATCGTCTTCACGCACGTGCCGGCGATCCTCGCGGATGTGGAGTGTGATGCCGTCGGCGCCCGCCTGCTCAGCGAGCACCGCCGCGCGCACAGGATCGGGCAAGGCGCCGCCACGTGCGTTTCGGATCGTCGCGACGTGGTCGATGTTGACGCCGAGACGCACGCGCTGGCTCATGCCGCAAGGCCCCGCGAGCCAGGCTTGATCGCCGGCAACGCCGCCAGCTCCGGCGGCAATTGATCGGCTGGATAGGCCGGCGCCTGCACGCTCGCCAGCGAGACGAGCTTGGCGCCGATATCGGCCTTGCCGCCGGAGCGGTCGATCAAGCACGCAGCGCCCACCAATTCGCCGGGATGGCCGCGAATAGCGTCGAGACATTCGCGCGACGACAGACCGGTGGTGACGACGTCCTCCACCATAAGCACGCGTTCGCCCGGCTTGATCTCAAAGCCGCGACGCAGCTGAAACTCGCCCTTTTCGCGCTCGACGAACATCGCGCGGGCGCCGAGATGGCGGGCTGTTTCGTAGCCGGGAATGATCGCGCCCACGGCGGGCGATACGACAGCGTCGATCCTGCCAAACGCGGCTTGCGCCTTCTCGGCCAGCGCGCGGCAGAGACGCTCGGTGCGCGCGGGATCCATGAACACGGCGTTCTTCTGAAAGAACACGGGGGAGTGGAGCCCGGAGGACAGGATGAAATGCCCTTCCAGCAGCGCGCCGGCGGCGCGGAATTCGTCGAGAACTTCAGCTTGATTCATGGCGTCGATGTAGCATCCCAAGCAACGCGCGAAAACTAGCCCTTCACGCGATCCACTTCCTTCACCGATCGGCTGGCGCGGAGAGCGGCCAAAATATTGGTGAGGTGACGCGTATCGGCGACTTCGATATCGAACACCATGTCGAAGAAATCAGCCGTGCGCTTGGCGAGGCGCAGATTGAGAATATCGCCCTGGTTCTCGGCGATGATGCGGCAAAGCTCGGCCAGCACGCCGCGCTTGTTCTCAACCGTGACGATCACGCGACCGGTGGCCAGGGCGCGATGCAGCGCGGTTTGCGTCCAGGCGAGATCGACCCAGGTTGCGTCGGCATCGTTTTCGAGCGCGGCCAAGCGTTCGCAATCGATGGTGTGAATGATGACGCCCTTGCCGGGCGCCTGCACGCCGATGATGCGATCGCCCGGAATGGGCGAGCAGCATTCGGCGAAATGTAGCGCAACGCCGGGCGTCAGATCGCCGCCCTTGACGTAGAGCTTGGCCTTCTCCGCTTCGATCGGCTTGCGGCCTGCATCCTTGCGGACTTTTTCCTCAAGCCCTGGGAAGGCGGCGACAGCGACCGCGCTCGCTTTCAGCGAGCCTTCGCCGACGGCGAGGAAAAGCTCTTCCTCGTCGGCGCGGCCCAGGCGCTCGGCGGCTTGCTGGAGCGCCGTGTCGGCGAGTTCGTGATTGTAGCGATGCAGCGCGTGCGCCACGAGATCGCGGCCCAGGCGCAGGAATTCCTCGCGCTTGGCTTGGCGCTCCAAGCGGCGCTGCGCGGCCTTGGCGCGGCCGGTCTTGGTGAGCGCTTCGAAACCTGGCACCGGCGCGACACGATCGCCAATAATCACTTCCACCACATCGCCATTGCGCAACGACGTGCGCAGCGGCCGCTCGACGCTATTGATCCTGGCGCCCGTGGTGCGATCGCCGATGCCGGAGTGAACGGCGTACGCGAAATCGAGCGCGGTCGCGCCTTGCGGCAGTGGAATCAGCGCGCCCTTCGGCGTGAAGGTGAACACGTGATCGGAGTACATTTCGAGCTTGGCGTGCTCGAGGAATTCAGTCGCGTCGCCCCCATGTTCGGCGATTTCGAGCAGCGAACGCGTGGCTTCGCGTGCGTCGAGGCCGGCGGATGCTGCACGCTCTTCGTCAAAGCCGTAGGACTCGTTTTTGTAGCGCCAGTGCGCGGCGACGCCATTTTCGGCGATCTGATCCATTTCCTCGGTGCGAATCTGAATTTCGACGCGCACGTTGCCGGGGCCGATGACGATGGTGTGGATCGAGCGATAGCCGTTCGGCTTGGGGTTCGAAATGTAATCCTCGACCTTATCCGGCACGCAACGCCATGTCTGGTGCACGAGGCCAAGCGCGCGATAGCAATCGTCCGGCAGGCCAACGATCACGCGGAACGCATAGACGTCGGCGAGATCGGAGAATTCAACGCTCTTGCGCTGCAGCTTGCGCCAGATCGAGTAGGATTGCTTCTCGCGCCCATAGACGCGCGCATCGATGCCCGCGAATTCGAACACCTCCATGATGGTTTGAATGATGATGGCGACGTTGGCGCCTTTTTCGACGCGTAGCTGCTCCAGGCGCGCGTTGATGGCGGCTTCCGCTTCGGGATAGGCCTCGTGAAAGGCAAGACCTTCCAATTCGCGCGCCATCTTCTCGATGCCGATGCGGCGGGCGAGCGGTGCATAAATTTCAAGCGTCTCGGTGGCGATGCGGCGGCGCTTCACGGGGTTCGGCACGTGGCCGAGCGTTCGCATGTTGTGCAGGCGATCGGCGAGCTTCACGATCAGCACGCGCACATCACGCGACATGGCGAGAATGAATTTCTGCAGGTTCTGCGCCTGCTTGTTCTCTTCCGATTGAATTTCAAGCTGCGAGAGCTTGGTGACGCCTTCGACCAGTTCGGCGATCTGATCGCCAAACATGCCGGCGATCTCTTCGCGCGTGGCGTCGGTATCCTCAATCGTATCGTGCAGGAGGCCCGCGACGATGGTCGCGGCGTCGAGCTTGTATTCGGTGAGGATGCCCGCGACCTGGATGGGGTGGGCGAAATACGGGTCGCCGGAATGGCGCTTCTGGCTGCCGTGCTTGACCGTCGCATACACGTACGCGCGGTTGATCAGGCTTTCATCGACGGAAGGGTCGTAGTCGCGAACGCGCTCCACCAGTTCGAACTGGCGCAGCATGCGCGTACGCGGCGGCGCTTCTCCCGCGCCGGCTTGATGGGAGCCGGCGGGGATTTTGGCGGCGACAGCGTCGTCACCGCCCGCCATCGGCTCAGAACCGTTCGTCGCGCTGCGCTTCGGCTTCCTGCTGCAGCGCGCGCAGGACATCTTCCTCGCTGGTCTCGACCGGCGCGGCGAGCGCCAAGCGATCCTGCTCGTCCTCGGCTTGGGCGGCCGGGGCGACATCCTGGTAGAGGTTCACATAGCTGTCGCGCAGCTCTTCCGGGCTGACCGCGGATTCGGCGATTTCGCGCAGCGCCACGACCGGGTCTTTATCGCGGTCGCGATCCACCAGTGGCTCGGAGCCCGAGGAAATGTTGCGCGCGCGATGCGCGGAAAGCAGCACCAGCGAGAACCGGTTCGGGATTTTATCTACGCAATCTTCGACGGTTACGCGGGCCAAAGCGTGCTTCCTCTAGGTCAAAAGGGCGGAATAGCCCTCTAACCTAGTCGGCCCCGCGGTATTTCGCAATGCGAAGAGCCACCGCAGGCGCGAAAAGGCGCAGGCGTTCAGCCCGTCGGGGCGGTCAGAACCCCCACCGCCTCGTACTTATCCCCAAGCGCCAAGGCCGCCAACAGGTCCCTAGCCGTTTGGCTCGTGACCGGATGCAGCCAGTCCGGCGCGATCTCAGCCAGCGGCGCCAGCACGAACGCCCGCTCCTGCATGCGCGCATGCGGCAGTTTAATACCGCCAAATGTGCCGACGAAGCCATCCATCGCCACGATGTCTAAATCGAGCGTGCGCGCCGCCCAGCGCTCGCGCCGTTCTCGGCCATAGGCGCTTTCGACCTGGCGAAGCACGTCGTAGAGCGCAGGCGGTGTCCAGGCGCCCGCTTCGATCTCAACCATTGCGTTGAAATAGTCGGGCTGATCGGCGCCAGCGGGCCACGGCTCGGTGCGCCACACGCTGGAACATGATTTGAGCGTCACACCGCGCGCGACGAGGTCGGCCAACGCAGCGCTGAGTAAATCAACGCCCGCCATGCCGTTAAATGGCATGTTGGTTCCCATTGCGATCCAGGCGCTGGCATTGTGCATAGGTCGGAATCAAACCACGCGCTCGAACGCGCTCACAGGTGACGACATGACCCTTCTCGACCGCCTGATCCATCCCGACGAGCGCGTCGCGCTCTTCATCGACGGCGCCAATCTTTATTCGGCGGCGAAGGGCCTCACCTTCGACATCGACTATCGCAAGCTGCTCGACGAGTTCAAGCAGCACGGCCGCTTCATCCGCGCCTATTATTACACGGCGCTGGTCGAGGATCAGGATTTTTCGCCTATTCGCCCGCTTGTCGATTGGCTCGACTATAATGGCTACACGCTGGTGACGAAGCCGGCCAAGGAATACACCGACGCCAACGGCCGGCGGCGCTTCAAGGGCGACATGGATGTCGAGATCGCGGTCGATCTGTTGCAGGCGGCGAGCTATATCGATCACGCTTTCCTCTTCTCCGGCGATGGCGATTTCGTCGCCGCGATCGAGGCGGTGCAGCGTAAAGGCATGCGCGTGAGCGTGATCTCCACCATCAAGTCCAACCCGCCGATGGCGTCCGACGAAATTCGTCGCGCCGCCGACGATTTCATCGACCTCGCCGATCTCGGCAATCTGATTGGACGCCCGCCGCGCGAACGCGGCGGCGATGTCCGCACGCCGCACCATGAAGACTAAGCCCGCGCCGCCCGAGCCGGCGAAAGATTGCCCGCTTTGCCCGCGGCTGGTCGCCTATCGCGAAACCAATGCGCGCGCGGAGCCGACTTGGTTCAACGGCCCCGCGCCCTCGTTTGGCGATGCGCAGGCGCAATTGCTGATCGTGGGGCTGGCGCCCGGCCGCACTGGCGCCAATCGCACCGGGCGGCCGTTTACCGGCGATTATGCAGGCGACCTGCTCTACGGCACGTTGATCAAATACAGCCTCGCGAAAGGGGAGTATCGCGCCGATCCGAACGATGGCGTTACGCTCCAAGGCGCGATGATCACCAACGCGGTGCGCTGCGCGCCGCCGGAAAACAAGCCGACGCCAGCCGAGATCGCCACCTGCCGCCCCTTCATGGCGACGCGCATCGACAAGCTGCCCAAGCTGCGCGCGATCATGGCGCTGGGATCAATCGCGCATGAAAGCGTGCTGCGCGCGCACGGGCTAAAGCCCACGTTCGCCAAATTTGGCCATGGCGTGGAAGCGCAATTGCCGGACGGGCGCTGGCTCATCTCCAGTTATCATTGCTCGCGCTACAATACGCAGACGCGGCGGCTGACGACGGAGATGTTCGAAGCGGTGATGGCGCGCGCGAAAGCGCTGGCCGCGCTTTAGGACGCGAGCGACGGCGGCGTAAAATTAGATATCGAGGCCATAGCCGGCGTATTGCGCGGCGATGCCGGGATTTGCGGCTTCGGCCGCGCGCAGATCGGCCTCGCCCGCATCCTTTTGGCCAAGCGCGATGCGCGCGAGACCGCGGCCATAAAGATAGTGGCCGGTGTTCGGCTCGATGAAGAGCGCGGCTTCATAATCCGCCAGCGCTTCGGCGTACGCCCCGCGCTTCAAATGCACGAGGCCGCGGCTATCGAGTGCGGCGCCATAGCTTGGCGCGATACGGACCGCTTCGTTGCAATCGGCCAATGCACGGTCGAGATCGTCGTTATTGACGGCGCGAACCCAGCATCTGTTGTTGAGCAGGTCAACATTGCGAGGATCACGCGCCAGCATCTGATCGAGCTGCGCCAACTCGCGGCGCCAACCGTTGAGGCGCTCGCCCAAGGCGGCGGCGCGCCGCTCCAAGGCTGTCGGCATGTTCGGCTGCAACGCGAGCGCTGCGTCATAACTAGCCACCGCGCTATCATAGGCGCCGCGATCGTGGTGCACCAAACCGCGCTCGAGATGCGCGTCGGCGTTGCGCGGGTCCAGCCGAAGAGCGCGGCCGAAATCGGCGATGGCGCGCGCATATTCATTTTGCGCGGCGCGTTCGACGCCGCGATTGATGTAGGCCTGCACGCGTTGCTCGTGCGGCGTCTCAGATGCGGCGATCAGCGCCGAGCAGTCGAGAATGCGCTGCTGGGGAAACGCGTTCGCTTCGCACGATGTCCAAAGCCGCTCCGCCACGACTTGCGGATCGGCGGGCGCGCACCCCATGAGGCCAAGCCCCAGGACGATGAACGCGCCCCAGCGCATCAGCCGCGATCCCGCAACAGGCGCGATTGCTGGCGCTTCCAGTCGCGATCCTTCTGCGCGTCGCGCTTGTCGTGCGCTTTCTTGCCTTTGGCCAAGGCGATCTCCAGCTTCGCCACGCCGCGCTCGTTGAAATAGAGCTTGAGCGGGGCGATGGTGCGGCCTTCACGCTCGACCGCGCCAACCAGTTTCTTCAATTCCCGCGCCTTCACCAAGAGCTTTCTTGGCCGGCGCGGCTCATGATTGAAGCGCGCGGCGGGCGCGTATTCGGGAATGTGCGCGTTTATCAGCCAAAGCTCGCCGCGCTCGGGGCTGGCGTAGCTTTCGGCGATATTGGCGCGCCCCGCGCGCAACGCCTTCACCTCGGTGCCGAGCAATTGGATGCCGGCCTCGAGCGTTTCCTCGATGGCGTAATCGTAGCGCGCGCGCCGGTTCTCGGCGACGAGCTTGCGATTGTCGGTGTCCTTCTTCGCCATCGGTTAGATCAATCCTGCATGCGTCATCGCCGCGCGCACCTGCGCCTTAGCGGAATCGCTCAGCGTCAAGATAGGCAGCCGCACCTCGTCCGTGCAGAGGCCAAGCAAGGAGCAGGCGTATTTCGCCGGCGCCGGCGATGGTTCGACGAACAACGCCTTGTGCAATGGCGCGAGCGTGTCGTCAGTCGCGCGCGCGGCCTCGAACGCGCCCTGCGCGCTCACGTGCTGAATTTGTGCGCACAACTTTGGCGCGACGTTCGCGGTGACGGAAATGCAGCCCTTGCCGCCATGCGCGTTGAAGCCAACCGCACTTGGATCGTCGCCCGAGAGCATGATGAATTCCGTACCGCACAACGCGCGGTGGCGCGCCAGGCGCGTCATGTCGCCGGTCGCGTCCTTGACGCCGACGACATTGGCGAGCGCGGCCAAGCGGCCCATTGTCTCGACGCTGATGTCAACAATTGTGCGCGACGGCACGTTGTAAACAATGATCGGAATATCGACGGCGTCGTTGATCGCCTTGATGTGGGCGACGATTCCATCCTGGCTGGGGCGATTGTAGTACGGCGCGACCACCAGCACCGCGTCGGCGCCGGCGCGGTGCGCGGCTTCGGCCAGCGCCACGGAATGGGCGGTGTTGTTGGAGCCCGCGCCCGCAATGATGGGAACACGCCCTGCCGCGGCCTCGACGCACAATTCGACCACGCGCAGGTGCTCTGCATGGCTCAGCGTGACCGCCTCGCCCGTCGTTCCGCACGGCACAAGCCCATGGGAACCTTCATTAATTTGTCGTTCGACAAGGGTCTGGAAGGCCTGTTCATCTACGATTCCGTTTCGGAATGGCGTAATCAGGGCTGGTATTGATCCGTGGATCATCAAGGAACGCTCGGCGCGGTGTGGCATTGGCGCGATTCCTGCCACAGTGTCGGGCGAGGTTAAATAGCTGCGCGCCGCCCGGAGAAACAGGCGACGGGCTGTTTCGCATTGGTGCGGAGGGGAACTCATGAACGCGGCACGGCTAGCCCGCATTGTTCTGGTGGCGACCGCTTCGAGCGCGTTTCTGGTGGCGTCAAGCGCCGGCCAGGCCGGTCCCAGCCCCGCCACGGCGGAGGCTGTCGCCTATACGCCGCCGCCAGCGCTGCCGTCCGCGGCCGAGCGCATGCGTTTGCGCGACGGCCTGACCGCCGCTGGACAGGGCGATTGGGTGGGGCTGGCGCAGCTGCGCGATTCCGCCAGCGACCCGCTGGTGCGCCGCATGCTGCAATGGCGCTGGGCCTCGGCCAGCGAAGCGCCCGCCTCGTTCGACGATCTCTCCCGCGCGCTGGCCGATCTTCAGGGCTGGCCTGGCCGCACGACCATGCGCACGCGCGCCGAGCAAGCGATTTTGAGTTCGCGGCTCTCCGCCTCGGAGCGCATCGCGTTTTTGCGCCAAGACGGGGGGCCGATCACCGGCGACGGCCGCGTGGCGCTGGCGATCGCGCTGCGCGATGCGGGCCAGCGTTCGGAAGCCAACGAGATCGCGCGCGCCGCCTGGCGCGAAGATCAATTGACGACAGAGGCGGAAGACCGCGCCTTGGCGGAATTCAATTCGGCGTTCACCGCCGAGGATCACGCCGCGCGCGTTGATGGTCTGCTGTGGCGCGGCTCGCGTACGGCGGCGCAACGCCTGATGTCGCGCATCCCCAGCGCCGATCGCGCCGTCGCCAATGCGCGCATCGGCTTGCAAACGCGCCAGCGGCGCGGGCTGCAGGCGGTCGTGGACGCCGTGCCGGCTTCGCGCCAGAGCGATCCGGGCTTCCTCTATGATCGCGCGCAATATCGCCGCCGCACCGGCAATCCCGAGGAAGCGCTGCCGCTGATGGTGGAGATCGATCCGCGCGAAGCGCCGCTCGCGGCGCGTGCGGACATTTTCCGCGAACGGCGCCTCTACGTGCCGCGCGCCATGCGCGCCGGCAATTATCGCCAAGCCTATCAGCTCGTCTCCAATCACGGCCTCACTTCAGGCGAATCGTTCGCCGACGCCGAATGGCTGGCGGGCTGGCTTTCGCTGCGCTTCCTTGGCCAAGAGCAACGCGCGCTCGATCATTTCTCGCATTTGAGCGAAAATGTATCGTCGCCCGTCTCGCTGTCGCGCGCGCTCTACTGGCGCGCCGAAGCGGCCCGCGCACTTGGCCAGACGGCGCAAGCGGAAGAATGGCTGAACGCCGCCGCGCGCTTCAATTTCACCTATTACGGCCAACTCGCGGCCACGCGCGGCAATCGCACGGCGATGCTCTCGCTGCCGGAGACGGCGCGGGTGACCGAAGCGGCGCGCAATCGCTTCGACAATCGCGAACTGACGCGGGCGCTGCGTCTGATGGCGGAAGTCGGCGCGCAACGCGATTTCGAATCGATCGCCTTCTATCTGGACGATACGCTCGACGATCCGATGGAGCTTGAGCTCCTGTCGCAGATGGCGCGCGAACAATCCTATTATCGCACCGCGCTGCGCTCCGCGAAGGCCGGCCTCTTCCGCAATGTCGTCGCCACCAGCGCCGCCTATCCGACGATGGAGCTGCCGGCGACGGTGCGCTCCAGCGGCCGCATCGAACCGGCTTTGGTGCATGCGATCATCCGCCAGGAAAGCGAGTTTGATCCGGGCGCCATTTCCTCGGCCAACGCGCGCGGCCTGATGCAGCTCATCCCCTCGACGGCGCAGATGCAGGCGCGGCGCGAAGGTATGACCTATCAGCGCGCAGCACTCACCACCGATCCGGAATACAATGTGACGCTCGGTTCCGCCCACCTCGCCGACCTCGTCGACGATTTCAACGGCTCGTACGTGCTCGCGATCGCGTCCTACAACGCAGGCTCGCACAATACGCGCACTTGGATCGCGGATTGGGGCGACCCGCGTACGTCGTCGGTGGACGTGATCGATTGGATCGAGCTGATCCCGTTCTCGGAGACGCGCAATTACGTGCAGCGCGTGACGGAGAATTTGCAGGTCTATCGCCATCGCCTCGCTGGCGCGCCAACGCCGATCGAGCTGGAGCGCGACCTGCATCGCGGCCGCTAGACGTTCAGCGCGCCTATAAAGGTCTCCGCGTCGACATTGCCGCCGCTGGCGATGATGGCGACGGTTTTACCCTGCACGTCGACGCCGCCTTCCAAGAGCGCCGCGAGCGAGGCCGCGCCCGAGGGTTCCAGCACGAGCTTTAAGCGGAAGAACGCAAGTTTCATCGCGCGGCGCACCGCGTCATCGGTGACGGCGACGACGCGCTCGAAACGCTTGCGCGCGATGGCGTAGGTGATCTCGCCCATCTGTTCGGTGAGCAGGCCGTCGCAGATCGAGCGAATGCCGGGCGCGTTGCGTTGGATCACGCCTGCGGCAAGCGTGCGCTCGATATCGTTATGCTCCGCGGGTTCAACCGCGATGATGCGCGCGTTTGGCAGCGCAAGCGCCACGCCGGTCGATAAGCCGCCGCCCGAGGCCG
The DNA here is from genome assembly GCA_017303355.1 of Caulobacterales bacterium. GTDB lineage: Bacteria > Pseudomonadota > Alphaproteobacteria > Caulobacterales > Aquidulcibacteraceae > Vitreimonas. The sequence continues at coordinate 22,045 of JAFLCU010000013.1, forward strand.
GCACGAACACGATGTCGGGCGCGATCTCCTCGGCGATCTCAAGCCCCGCCGTACCCTGGCCGGCGATGACGAACGGATCGTCGAACGGTTTGATCAAGCTTGCGCCTTTCTCGCCCGAAAGCTTGGCGCCGATCTCTTCGCGGCTTTCGCGCACGCGATCATAAGTGACGACCTCCGCACCCAAGGCGCGCGTTGTATCGAGCTTAATCTTGGGCGCGTCGGCGGGCATGACGATGGTCGCGGCGACGCCGAAATGCTTTGCGGCGGTTGCGACCGCGATGGCGTGATTGCCGGAGGAAAACGCCAGGACGCCGCGCGCGCGCACCTCGGGGGAGAGCGCCGCCAACGCGTTCGCTGCGCCGCGCATCTTGAAGGCGCCGCCGCGCTGCAGGCACTCCGCCTTCACAAAGACACGCGCGCCGGCCGCTTCATCAAGCCAATCATTGCGCACCAGCGGCGTGCGCACGGCGATGCCCTTGATGCGTTCGGCGGCGACTTTCACGTCGGCGATGGTGGGGACGTACATCACGATCCTCTCGGTTTTGCCCGGCGCGTGGGCGGGGCCGTCAACGGGTCTTCAGGCCAGGGATGCTTCGGGTAGCGGCCGCGCATCTCGCTGCGAACAGCGGCGTAGGAGCCGCGCCAGAAGCCAGGCAAATCCTTCGTCGTTTGTACCGGTCGGTGCGCAGGCGACAACAAGCGCAGGCTCAGAGGCACGCGCCCACTGGCGACACTTGGATGCTTGTCCTGACCGAACAATTCCTGCAGCCGCACATCGAGCGCGGGGCCGCCCTCGGCGGTGTAGTCGATGCGCAGCGACGACCCGGCTGGCGTTTCAAACCGCGCAGGCGCTTCCGCATCGAGCTTGCGGCGCTGCTCGTAAGCCAGCGAATTGAGCAAAGCTTCGGCGACGTTCACGTCGCGCAGCTTGCCGACATTGCTCAGCGCGGGCGCCAGCCAATCATCGACGCTGGCGCGTAAAGATTCCTCGCTCCAACCCGGCCATTCGCCGCCGAGACCGCGCAAAAAACGCACGCGCGCCTGCACCTGCACGGCCGCGTCATCCCAATCGAGCAGATCGAGTCCATCATCGCGCACGGCGCCCAGCAGCGCTTGGGTGCGTTCGTCGCCGCTCATGCGCTCTAGAGGCGCTTCCGAGAGCGTTACGCGGCCCAAAGCACGGACGCGACGGCCGCGTATGGCGCCGCTGGCGGCATCGACGCTGGCGCTGGTGCGGGTTTCGATCTGGTCACCGAACATCGCTTCGATTTCGCGGAGATCGATGGGCGCGGCGAGCAGGATTTGCGCGCGGCCCGCGGCGCCGGAGATATCGGCAACGACGATGAATGGCTCGCGCGCCAGCGCGGATGCGGGATCGAGCGCAGCGGCGCGGCCATTGACCATGCCGTAGGATTCGCCACGCGCCTTGGCGACGCGATCAGGATACCCCAGCGCCAGCACGGCGCCGGCGCGTTCGTCGTCAACATCGTTCAAAACGCCGCCGGCGGCGCGGGCGATACGATCGGCCAAGCCGCGCGCGGCGTCGGCGCGCTGGCCGCGCTCAGCGGCGAAACGATGCAGACGCTCGCGCAGATCGACGCTGCGTCCGCCCAGGCCTTGCTCGGTCAGCAGCATCGCAATGCGGGCGGCCAAACGTACTTCGCCATTGCGTGCGGCGGCGACCACCATGTGCGCCAGACGCGGCGGCAACGGCAAACGCGCGATGGCCGCGCCGTGCTCGGTGAGGCGTCCGCTTTCATCCAGGCCGCCGATACGCTTCAGCAACGCGATGGCTTCGTTCCATGCGGGCTTCGGAGGCGGATCGAGCCACGCCAGATGCGCGGGATCGGCGACGCCCCAGGCGGCGAGATCGAGCGCAAGGCCAGCCAGATCGGCGTCAAGCATTTCGGGGCGATCGAACTCGGGCAGCGCGCGGGTTTCGCCCTCACTCCACAAGCGCCAACACACGCCAGGCTCCAGGCGGCCGGCGCGGCCGGCGCGCTGCGTGATCGCGGCTTGGCTGGCGCGCACGGTTTCCAGGCGCGAGAGACCAAGCGCCGGCTCAAAGCGCGGCCGTCGCGCGAGGCCGCTGTCGATGACGATACGTACGCCATCAATGGTCAAGCTGGTTTCCGCGATCGAGGTGGCGAGCACGATCTTACGCCGGCCCGGCGGCGCGGGCGAAATCGCGGCGTCCTGATCAGCGGGGCTCATCGCGCCGTAAAGCGGGCGTACATCTACGTTCGGATTGCTGATGCTGGCGCGCAGCGCTTCAGCGGTGCGTTCGATCTCGCGCACGCCGGGCAGAAACGCGAGCATACTGCCGGTTTCGCTATTGAGCGCGGCGCGCGCGGCGGCGGCGACCTCGTCTTCCAGGCGCGCACGTGGGTCGCGCGGCCGATAGATGTGCGCGACCGGAAACATGCGCCCTTCGCTGACGATCACGGGCGCGTCGCCCAGCAGCGTGGCGATACGCGCGGCGTCGAGCGTCGCCGACATCACGACGATCTTAAGATCGGGCCGAAGCCCCTGCTGTGCATCGCGCGCCAGCGCGAGCCCAAGATCGCCTTCAAGACTGCGTTCATGAAATTCGTCGAACAGCACCGCCGCGACGCCACGCAATTCGGGATCGTCCAGCACCATGCGGCTGAACACGCCCTCGGTGACGACCTCGATGCGCGTCTTCGGGCCGATCTTGGAATCGAGGCGCACGCGATAGCCGATGGTCTCGCCCACACGCTCGCCGCGTTCGGCGGCCATGCGCGCCGCCGCCGCGCGCGCGGCGATGCGCCGGGGCGAAAGGAGAATGATTTTGCCATTCCGCGCCCAGGGCTCCTCCAGCAAAGCCGGCGGCGCGCGCGTGGTCTTGCCCGCGCCGGGCGGCGCGACCAGCACCGCTTCGCCGCGCTCGGCCAAGGCGGCGCGCAATTGGGGCAGAACATCCTCAACCGGGAGCATGGCGGGGGCTTAACCTGTCGTTTGGTCCATGTCTCGCCGCATTGGCGTGGCTGATGCGGATCGGTATAGGCTGCCGCGTCAGGCAGGGAGCGGAAAATGCGGGCGAGATTTCTGGGCAAACTGGTGATGGCTGTGGTGCTGAGCGTGGGCTTGGCCGCCTGCTCGACCGGACGCACCGCCGACACGCGCCGGGGCGTCACCGACGCCGCCTACTCGCCGTTGCGCGACGTCAATTTGATCCGCCCCGAGATTCCGCTCATCCTGCGCAATCTGCAATATCCCTACGCGACCGCGACGCTGGCCGATTGCGCCGCCGTCACCCGCGAGATCGCGGCACTTGACGCCGTGCTCGGCCCGGAAAGCTATCAGCCTGGCCCCAACCGCAACATCTGGGACCGCAGCGGCGATTTCGTTGAAGAACAAGCGATCGAGGCCGCGCAAGATACGGCGCAGGATTTGATCCCGTTCCGCTCCTGGGTGCGCCGCATCTCAGGCGCGAGCAGTGCTGAGCGCGCCGCGTTGCGCGCGGTGGCGAATGGCCAGCAACGGCGTACGTTCCTGCGCGGCTACGGCGCATCGCTCGGCTGCCCCAGCATCATTCCGCCGCCCCCGCCTGCGCAACCGCCGCGCAACCGCAATTAAGCGCGCTGGCGCGCGCGGAATTCATCGCGGAAATCTTGCAGCTTACCTGCCGCGATCGCCGTGCGCAGACGCTGCATCAGCGCTTGGTAGTAAGCGATATTGTGCCACGAGAGCAGCGTTTGGCCGAGCAATTCGCCGGCCTTGAAGAGATGGTGCAGGTACGCCTTCGAATAATCGCGGCTCGCGGGGCAATCGATACTCTCATCGAGCGGGCTTAGGTCTTCGGCGAAGCGCGCGTTGGTGATGTTGATCGGCCCGCTCTCTAGCCACGCTTGGCCATGCCGGCCCGCACGTGTGGGCAGCACGCAATCGAACATGTCGATTCCACGCGCGACGCTTTCGACGATGTCGATCGGCTTGCCGACACCCATCAGATAGCGCGGGCGATCCTGGGGCAGAAACGGCGTCGTCACCTCAAGCGTCGCCAGCATCGCTTCGTGGCCCTCGCCGACGGCAAGGCCGCCGATGGCGTAACCGTCGAAGCCCTCGGCGACCAAGGCTTCTGCCGAGATGCGGCGCAATTCGGGATCGACGCCGCCTTGGACAATGGCGAACAGATTCTGCGCCGGACGCGCGCCGAACGCGCGTTTGCCGCGGCCGGCCCAATCGAGCGAAAGCCGCATCGCCTTCTCGACCGTCTCTCGCGGCGCGGGCAGCGCGGGGCATTCGTCGAGTTGCATGATGATGTCGGCGCCGATCTGGTCGGCTTGCAATTCCATCGCGCGCTCGGGCGTCAGGCGATGCTCGCCGCCATCGATGTGACTGCGGAAGGTCACGCCATCGGCGTCGAGTTTGCGTAACTGTGAAAGCGACATGACCTGATAGCCGCCGCTATCGGTGAGGATGGGTTTGTCCCAGCGCATGAAGCGATGCAGGCCGCCGAGCTTCTGCATGCGCTCGCCGCCGGGGCGCAGCATCAGGTGATAGGTGTTGCCTAGGATGATGTCGGCGCCAGTCGAAGCGACTTGGTCGACGGTCAGCGCCTTCACGGTGCCGGCCGTGCCGACCGGCATGAACGCAGGCGTGCGAATCTCGCCGCGCGGCGTTTTCAGAACACCGGTGCGCGCCGCGCCGTCGCGGGCGTGAATTTCAAAGGGGAACTGCATCGCTTTATGCTGTGGTACGAGTGACCTTAATTATCTGGTACTCGTGACTACCTCCCTCACTGTCAAAAGTTACAATCTCCCCGCTCCGCATAAATCTCTTTCTGAAATTCGATTTCATAAACCGCTCGGGCGGATCGCACCAATCTCCGTAATCGATGTCTCCATCCTCTAGGAGCACAAATGGATATCGCTCGGTCGTCTTGCTCCAGCTTTCCACGCCGTAGAACTCACCTTTGGCAAGCAACCCTTCCTCGCTGAGTATGCCGTCTAGACGCATCACCAGCCCTTCTTGGACTAGACTCTTCAGCGCTATTCGAGCCGCATATTTTGTCATGCTTCACTCTCCGCAGAACGCCACAATAGGCTTGCATCGCCATAGGAATAGAAGCGGTACTTATTGGCGATGGCGTGCGCATACGCCTCCCGCATCTGCTCCAGCCCGGCGAAGGCGGAGACGAGCATGAAGAGCGTTGAGCGCGGCAGGTGGAAATTGGTCCAGAGGCCATCGACCACGCGGAAGCGATAGCCGGGCGTGATGAAGATGTCGGTGCCGCCGGCTTGGGCGCGGATGCGGCCCGCTCCGTCGGCGGCGGATTCCAGCGAACGCAGCGCCGTGGTGCCGATGGCGATCACGCGCCGGCCTTCGGCTTTGGCGCGATTGATCGCGTCCGCCGTCTCCGGCGAAATCTCGCGCCATTCGCTGTGCATCACATGCGCTTCGGTGTCTTCGGCCTTCACCGGCAGAAACGTGCCCGCGCCGACATGCAGCGTCACGCGCGCGCTTTCGACGCCGCCCGCGGCGAGCCGCTTCAACAGTGTATTGGTGAAATGCAGGCCTGCAGTGGGCGCCGCCACTGCACCATCCTTCTCCGCGAACACAGTTTGATAATCGTCGCGATCGGCGTCGTCCGGCGTGCGCTTGGCGGCGATGTAGGGCGGCAGTGGCGGGGCGCCGATCCGCGCGATGGCTTCGTCCAACGCCGCGCCCGCGCGATCGAAGCGGAGCGTGAGTTCGCCCTCTTCGCTCTTGGCGTCGATCGTGGCGGCGAGCCCCGCTTCGAAGTTCAGGACATCGCCTTCCTTCAAGCGCTTGCCCGGCTTGCCGAGCGCGCGCCAGGTCGCGCCGTCGATGCGCTCGATCAGATTGAGCGATACGGCGACGTCCGGCGATTGCGCATCGCGCGCGGGCCGCGTCGCTTTCAGCGCGGCCGGGATCACGCGTGTGTCGTTGAAGACCAAGAGATCGCCGCGCCGAAACAGCGCCGGCGCATCACGCACGAAGCGATCCTCGATCATGCCGTCGTCGCGCAACAGCAAGAGCCGCGCGCTATCACGCGGCCGCGCCGGGCGCAGCGCGATCAGCTCTTCGGGGAGTTCGAAATCGAATAGATCTACGCGCATCATGCTCCCCCGTTTACGGGGGAGCTGTCAGCGCGCGTAGCGCGATGACTGAGGGGGGATGGCGCGACGGCCGCCGGACGTACCCCCTCCGGCTCGCGTCGCTCGCCACCTCCCCCGCATGCGGGGGAGGATGAAAGCTCACTCCGCCCGTGCGCTGATGATCTTGCCGGGCGTGCGCGGGGGCTCGCCCTTCGGCAGCGCGTCGACCGCGTCCATGCCTTCCTCGACCACGCCCCAGACGGTATATTGCTTGTCGAGGAAGCGCGCGTCGTCGAAGCAGATGAAGAACTGGCTGTTGGCCGAGTTCGGATCATTGGTGCGCGCCATGGAGCACACGCCGCGCACGTGCGGCTCGGCGTTGAATTCCTGCTTCAGGTTCGGCTTCGACGAGCCGCCCGTGCCGTTGAAATTCTTGCCGTCGCCGCCCTGGGCCATGAAGCCCGGGATGACGCGATGGAACGGCACGTTGTTGTAATAGCCCTCGTTGGCCAGCTCGCCGATGCGCTGAACATGGTTCGGCGCGAGGTCCGGACGCAACTTGATCTTCACCGTGCCGGTGTCGAGTTCGAGCGTCAGGGTATGAAAGGAATTATCGACCACCAGCTTCTCTCTCTTTCGCCATCGCGCGGAACGCGCGTCGGAATTTGCACATCACAAACCGAGAAATCGGCGCGGCGTTCGCGGCGCGTCTCCTCGATCAAATCACGGAATTGCGGACCATCGGTGCGCAGCACATAGATAGGCGCGCGCTCGGCTTCCGGCACATCAGCGGCGATCCGCACCGCCAGCATGCGGTCCGGCGCCGGGGGCGGGTTGCCCACGGCGATACGCATCACCGCGTCCATCCCCCACACCACGCGGCCGAAAATCGTGTAGCGCTTGTCGAGCGCCGTGTTTGGCGCGCGCATGATGAAGAACTGGCTGTTGGCGGAGTTCTCCGGCTCCGCGCGCGCCATCGAGACGACGCCCTGACAATGCAGCGCGTTGGCCGAGACGCGGCCATCGGTCGTCACCGCCATTTGCGCATCAGGCTGGCTCTCGATCGGCAGCGCCTTGTAGAAGCCGAGCCGCGCACGGCTCTGCACCGCCGCTTCCACGAACGGCATGTCCGGCCCACGGCGGAACATGAATTCCTGGCGCAGGTCCGGCAGGCTCGAGGCGCCTTCGCCGGTGCCGAGCGGATCGCCGGTTTGGGCCATGAAATCATCGATCACACGGTGAAAGATGAGACCATTGTAAAAGCCGCCGCGCGCGAGCGTCTTGATCCGCTCGACATGGCGCGGCGCGATCTCTGGATAGAGTTCGACGACGACGCGGCCATGGACCGTATCGATATAGATCGTGTTTTCAGGATCGACCTGGCGCCAATTGCGCGGGTCCGGCGTCTGCGCCGAAGCCAGGTCAAAACCGCCGATCAGCCCGAGGGCGAGCATCGCCCCGGCCAAAATTCCACTCCAGCGCAGCATCAAGACACCCCGAACTTGGCCTTCAGTCGTCCTTCTACTTCTTGAGGCACGAAGTGCGCGACGCTTCCTTGCAGTCGCGCGATTTCCTTGACCAGCCGCGACGCCACCGCCTGGTGGGTCGGATCAGCCATGAGAAATACCGTTTCGATGGCGGGATTGAGCTTTTGGTTCATCCCGACCATGGCGAATTCGTACTCGAAGTCGGCGACCGCTCTAAGTCCCCGGACGATAATTTGCGCCCCTACGCTCTCGGCGAACTTCATCAACAATGTGTCGAAAGGTTGAACAACGATCTCGGCGCCGCCCTTGATCTTGGCGATCTGCTCCTCGACCATCGCCACGCGCTCCTCCAGGGTGAAGAGCGGGCCCTTGTCCTTATTGATGGCGACGCCGATGACCAGGCGATCCACCAGCTTGGCCCCGCGCGTGATGATGTCCACGTGCCCGTTGGTGACGGGATCGAACGTACCTGGATAAAGGCCGACACGAAGCTTCTTCGTCACTCGCCGCCCTCCTCGGACGCCGTTTCGCCGGCTTCGCCGCCCAGCGCTTCAAGGCGCTCGGCCGCCACGACATGCTCGTCGTCGCTGACATTGATCAGGATGACGCCCTGCGTCGCGCGCCCAGCGATGCGGATTTGGCCGATGCCGGTGCGGATGAGCTGGCCCTTATCGGTGACGAGCAGCAATTCCTCTTCGTCTTTCACCGGGAAGGAGGCGACCAGGCGCGCATCTCCCGTGAGGCGATGCGCGATCAGGCCTTTGCCGCCACGGCCGGTGACGCGGTATTCGTAGGACGAGGCGCGTTTGCCCAAGCCGTTTGACGTGACGGTGAGGATGAATTGCTCCTGCGTCTTGAGCCACGCCAGACGCTCGAACGGCACGTCCGCCACCTCGCCGGCATCCTCGCCGGCTTCGGCCTCGACCTCGGCGCCGTCGCGCGCTTGCGCATCCCATTTGAAATAGGCGCGCGCTTCGGCCGGCGTGACCTCGACATGGCGCAGCACGCCCATGCCGATGACACTATCGCCGTCGGCCAGGTTGACGCCGCGATTGCCCGTCGAGGTGCGGCCCGAGAACACGCGCACCTCGGTGGTGGCGAAGCGGATGCACTGGCCGTTCGCGGTGGTGAGCAGGATATCGTCGTCTTCCGAGCAGATCTGCACGTCGACGATGCCATCGCCCTCGTCGGGCTTCATGGCGATCTTGCCGTTGCGGTTCACCTGCACGAAATCGCTGAGCTTGTTGCGACGCACATTGCCCGACTTGGTCGCGAACATGACGTCGAGCTTGTCCCAATCGCGCTCGTCCTCCGGCAGCGCCATCACCGAGGTGATGGTTTCGCCTTGTTCGAGCGGGAAAAGATTGATGAGCGCGCGGCCCTTGGTGCGGGGATCGCCCGCGGGCAGGCGCCACGTCTTCATCTTATAGACCATGCCCGACGACGAGAAGAACAGGATCGGCGCGTGCGTGGAGGCCACGAACACGCGGGTGACGAAATCCTCGTCTTTCATCTGCATGCCGGCGCGGCCTTTGCCGCCACGGCGCTGCGTGCGGTAGGCCGCCAGCGGCGTTCGCTTCACGTAACCGCCATGCGTGACGGTGACGACCATCTCCTCGCGCGGGATCAGCGATTCATCGTCGATATCGCCGTCGGCTTCCGAGAATTGCGTGCGGCGCGGCACGCCGAACGCTTCCTTCACATCGGAAAGCTCGCCGCGAATGATCGCCATGATCCGCTCGCGCGAACCAAGGATCGAGAGCAATTCCTTGATCTCCTCGGCGATCTCGTTCGCCGCCTTGGCGATGTCGTCGCGGCCGAGGCCGGTGAGACGCGAGAGCTGCAGCGCCAGGATCGCGCGCGCTTGCTCTTCGGAAAGGCGGATCTTGTCGCCGTCGCTGACGACGGTGCGCGGATCGGCGATCAGCGCGATCAGCGGCATCATATCGCCCGCCGGCCAATCGCGCGCGACCAAGCGCTCGCGCGCCGTGCCCGGATCGGGGCTTTCGCGGATGAGCCTGATGACCTCGTCGATATTAGCGACGGCGATGGCGAGACCGACGGTTTCGTGGCCGCGCTTGCGCGCCTTGGCCAAACGGAACTTGGTGCGCCGCGTGATGACTTGTTCGCGGAAGCTCAAGAACGCCTGCAGCATGGTCTTGAGACCCATCTGCTCGGGCTTGCCCTGATGCAGCGCCAGCATGTTGACGCCAAACGAGGTCTGCAATTGCGAGAAGCGATAGAGCTGGTTCAGCACCACATCGGGCACCGCGTCGCGCTTCAGTTCGACGACGAGACGGATGCCGAGGCGGTTCGATTCATCGCGAATTTCGGCGATGCCTTCGATGCGCTTTTCGCGCACCTGCTCGCCGATCTTTTCGACCATCTCGGCCTTGTTCACCTGATAGGGAATCTCGGTGAAGATCAGCGCTTCGCGGCCACGAATGGTTTCGATGTGATGCTTGGCGCGGATCGCGACCGAACCGCGCCCCGTCATCAGGCCCATGCGCGCGCCGGCGCGGCCAAGAATTTCACCCCCGGTTGGGAAATCCGGCCCCGGCACGATGTCGAGCAATTCGAGATCGGAAATATCCGGCTTGTCGATCATCGCCATCGCCGCGTCGCACACCTCGGAGAGATTGTGGGGCGGGATGTTGGTGGCCATACCAACGGCGATGCCGCCGCCGCCGTTCACCAGCAGGTTCGGAAACTTCGCGGGGAGAACCGACGGCTCTTTGCGGTCGCCGTCGTAATTGTCCTGAAAATCGACCGAGTCTTCGTAGATATCTTCCAGCAGCGACAAGGCAGGCTTGGCCAGCCGGCTTTCGGTGTAGCGCATCGCAGCGGGGCTATCGCCGTCGATCGAGCCGAAATTGCCCTGGCCATCGATGAGCGTGAGGCCCATCGAGAAATCCTGCGCCATGCGCACCAGCGACATATAGATCGCAAGGTCGCCGTGCGGGTGATAGCGGCCCATCACCTCGCCGACCGTGTTGGCGGATTTCCGGTAGCGTTTGTCCGGCGTGTTGCCTTCCTCGTACATGCCGTAGAGGATGCGCCGGTGCACCGGCTTCAAGCCGTCGCGCACATCGGGCAGCGCGCGCGAGACGATCACGCTCATCGCGTAATCGAGGTACGAACGCTTCAGCTCATCTTCGATGGTGATGAGCGAGACGCCTTTGGGAAGGGATGGACCGCCGGTATCGGCGGGATCGGACGTGTCTGACACGGATCGCCGGTCTATTCTGGACTAGGAAAACAACGGAAAATAATTCGAGAAAGCTGGTCTCGAATCCTTTGCAAACTAACATCGTGATGCGTCAGCCGCAAACCAAGGAGCTCCATATGCGCCCCATCGCCGCCCTGCTTTTGGCAGCAGTTCTGGGCGCATGCGCCTCCACGGGCGCCGATACGCCGCCGGTGCCGGAAGTGACGCCGCGAACAGCCTGGATCGTCGGCCAGGATGGCCGCGCCATCGGCCAGGCCACCTTCACGGAGGGCGACGCTGGCGTGTTGATTAGACTTGAGTTTTCCGACCGCGCGCTCAGCCCGGGCTGGCACGGGCTGCATCTGCACACACGCGGCGATTGCAGCGATTTCGCCAATGGCTTCCGCGCCTCGGGCGGCCATCTTGGCATGCGCGACGGCGTACGCCATGGGCTGATGATCCGGCGCGGCCCCGAGGCGGGCGATCTGCCCAACATCTTCGCCACGCCGGCCGGCCCGTTCGGAGCAGAAATGTTCACCCCGCACGTGACGCTGATCGGCGATCAGCCGCTGCGCGGTCGCCTCCCCCTGCTCGACGCCGACGGCACGGCGCTAATGATTCACGCCGGACCGGACGATCACGCCACGCAGCCGATCGGCGGCGCCGGCGACCGCGTCGCGTGCGCCGCACTCACGCTCTTGCCGTAAGCCTGCGCTCGGCCAAGGCCACCAAGGCGACGCCGCTCATGGTGAGCGCCGCGCCCGCGAGAATGCGCCAGGTGATGGTGTCGTGCAGGATCAGCACGGCCAATCCGAACGAAATGACGGGCGTGAGCAGCAGATAAGGCGTGGTGCGCGAAACCTCGTATTTCTGCACCAGCTTGAACATGAAGGCGTTGGCGACGATCGACGACACGATGGCGCCGAAGGCGATGAACGCCCACACGCTCCAATGCGCGGCTTGCGCGGCTTCAAAGTGCCCGCGCTCGAACGTTGCCGAGCCAAGCAACAAAGTCGGCGCCGCCGCCAGCGCGATCCAAGCCTGCGTCGCCCAGGGATCGAGCCCGTCGCCGATTTTGCGCACCAGCACGGCGCCGAGCCCGTAGAAAGCTGAGGCGGATGCAACGAGGATGAGCGCCCAGCCTTCCGCGAACACCGCTGGATCAAACGTCATCGACGCTGCGCCGACGAACGCGATCAACACGCCGGCCCAACGTAGCGGGCTGACCCGCTCGCGCAGGATCAACCCCGCGAACAAAACCGAGGCGGGCGCCCATAATTGCATCGCGACGATCATCGGCGGCATTTCCGTTGCGAGCTTGAGGCCGATGGATTGAATGGCGACATGCAGCGGGCCGATGCAGGCAAGCATGGCCGCGAAGAGCAGCCATTTGCCGGGCGGCGGCGGGCGTAGCCATACCGCCAGCACAACCAGCACGATGCCAAAGCGCAGCCCCATGGCCATCATCGGCGGCAGCGCATCGATGGCGATTTTCACAAGGATATTGTTCACGCCCCAGATGAGCGCGATCGACAGCAATTGCAGGAAGTCGAGGGGCGCGAAGGCGCGCGATGCCGGGTTCACGGCGTCTGCTTAGAGAGGTTTGCGCGACCTACCGCAAGCGCCGGTTCCATTCGACCAAACGACATGACCTTACGACGAGTGTAACTTGAATTACACGCACGTGACATCAGATCATGCGGTTCAGAAGCACCGACCATTGGGAGATTCTTCGCGTGACAGCTCAGTGCAAGTTGCAAGCTGAGCCTGCCGCGGAGAAGTGGCGCGATTTGGTCGCCAATCCGGAATGGGCGCCGCACGCTTACGACGCCCGCGGCGACACGCTGCGCTTTGCGCACCTGCCCCGCGAAGTGCAGCGCCGGGCCGTCTTCCTCGATCCCCGTTTCGTGGCCGACGCGCCCTATTCGGACCAGGCGCCCGTCTCGGAACTGCCCGCAGCCGCGCTCGCGGAGCACGCCGGCCCGCTGCATTTCATTTTCCACACGGCGTTTTGCTGTTCGACGCTGCTCACGCGCGCGCTCGACATTCCCGGGGTGTCGATGGGGCTTAAAGAGCCCGGCGTGCTCACGCACTTTGCCTACGATTCCGCCTTGGGCCGTCAGCCGCCTGGCGCGCTTGCGGCATTGGGCGTGACGCTGGACTTGCTGTCGCGCCCGTTAGCGCCCGGCGAAACCCAGATCGTGAAGCCCAGCAACACGTGCAATCACCTGATCCCGCAAATGATGCATTTGCGTCCCGACGCGAAAGCCATCGTGCTCTATTCCAGCTTGGAGGCGTTCCTCGCCGGCATCGTGCGCCGCGGCCAGGAAGGACGCGAATATGCGCGACGCGCGTTTCATCAATTTTTATTAGCGATCCCGCTGGAGACACGGTTTTCACGCGAGGATCTGCAATTGCAGACGGATTTGCAGATCGCCGCGCAAGTCTGGCTGATGCAGGCGGCTTTCCTCGATTCGGTGGCGCGGCGCTTGGGCTCTGAACGCGTGCGCGTGCTGAATTGCGCGGATTTTCTCGCCAACAAGAGCGCCACGCTATCGCGCGTCTCCGATTTCTTCGGCCTCGGCCTGGACGATGCGCGATGCGCCGAGATCGCGCGGAGCGAAGTGTTCAAGGAACACGCGAAAAATCACGCCCAGTCGTTCGATCCGGCGCAACATCAAGCGCAATTGGAGGAGGCCGCCGCCTCGCACGCCGAGGAACTCGCCAGCGCCCGCGATTGGGCGCGCGCGCTCGCCCGTCGCAGCAACGCGCCGCTGGTGATGCAGGACACGTTGCTGACTTAGCTTTCCGCCGCCAATTCGTCGCGCACTTGCGCGGCGATCTCGTACGCGCGCACGCGCTTGTCGTGGTCGAAGATATGCGAGGCCAGGATCAACTCGTCCGCGCCGGTGCGCCGGATGAACGCCTCGATGCTACGCTTCACACTGCGCGGCGAACCGATCGCCGAGCAGGCAAGCACGGATTCCAGCGCGGCGCGCTCAGGCACGCTGAGCGACGCTTCAAAGTCCGGATCGGGCGGCTGCAGTTTCGACGGCACGCCGCGCCGCAGATTGGCGAAGGCTTGCATCAGCGAGGTTGAAAGCAAGCGGCCCTCTTCGTCAGTAGGCGCCGCGAAAATGTTGAAGCCGAGCATCACATACGGCTCTTTCAGATCGTCTGACGGCTTGAAGCGCCCGCGATAGATCGCGATCGCTTCCATCATCTGCGCCGGCGCGAAATGCGAGGCGAACGCGAACGGCAAACCGAGCATCGCCGCGAGTTGCGCGCCGAAGGTGGACGAGCCGAGAATCCAGAGCGGCACATTGGAGTTTTCGCCAGGCACCGCACGCAAGGCCTGGCCGAGTTCGCTGGGGCCGAGCAGCGCCTGCAATTCGAGCACATCTTGCGGGAAGCGATCTTCACCGCCGACGAGTGTACGCCGCAGCGCGTTCATCGTGACGCGGTCGCCCCCCGGCGCGCGACCGAGACCGAGATCGATGCGGCCCGGGAAAAGCGCTTCGAGCGTGCCGAATTGTTCGGCGATGATCAGCGGTGCGTGGTTCGGCAGCATGATGCCGCCAGCGCCGACGCGGATCGTGCTTGTGGCCGCCGCCGCGTTCTGGATCGTCAGCGCGGTCGCAGCACTAGCGATGCCCGGCATGTTGTGGTGTTCGGCGAGCCAGAAGCGCTTGTAGCCAAACCTTTCCGCCGCCTGCGCCAGTTCGCGACTGTTGCGCAACGCCTGCGAAGCGTCCGCACCTTCCACGATGGGCGCCAGGTCGAGAACGGAGAATGGGATCATAAAAAGAATATGGGCGCTTCTTGCGAAGCGCCCAATACAATCCTGCTCATTCAACGCAGATCAGAACGGGATTTCGTCGTCCAGATCCTGGTTGAAGCTTTCGCGCGGGCCATCGCTGACGCGCTTGGAGCCGGCCTTGCTGCTGAACGAGCTGCCGCCGCCATCGTCATCGTAGGAACGGCCGCCGCCGTCGCCCTTGCCGCCGAGCATGGTCAGTTCGCCGCGATATTTCTGCAGCACGACTTCGGTCGTGTATTTCTCGACGCCGTTCTGCTCGTACTTACGCGTCTGCAGCGAGCCTTCGATGTAAACCGTCGAGCCCTTCTTCAGATATTGCTCGGCGACCTTGGCGATATTCTCGTTGAAGATCACGACGCGGTGCCACTCGGTCTTTTCCTTGCGTTCGCCGCTCTGCTTGTCGCGCCAGGTTTCCGAGGTCGCGACGGAGAGGTTCACAACCGGATCGCCATTGTTGAGCCGGCGGATTTCCGGGTCCTTGCCCAGATTGCCGACCAAAATCACTTTGTTGACGCTGCCAGCCATCGCCGACCTCCTGTTTCCTGCGCTGTACTCGATGGACGAGGCATAAGCCGGCTGCTCAACGTTTCTTTGGCCGGACAAATGTTCTCTCTATGTTCTATACGCCGACTCGCGTGATTGGTAAAGGCTCGTTAACCGTCCGAACCGGTGGAGCGAATTGGCCGGAGCCGAAACGAAGCTACCGCCCACCGGGCACATGCGTGTGGCCACGACTGCCGTTCCATCTTTGTTCTTGATGCTTCGGCGACTCTGGCTACTAAATATGGTGTCCGCCGGGTTCGCCGGCGGCCCCCAAGAAAGACCCATGACGACCAAGGCGCCCGCCCTTTTCGTCGGCCACGGCTCGCCGATGAACGCGATCGAAGACACGCCCTCCTCGCGCGGCTGGGCGGAGGTGGTGGCGCGCTTTCCGAAGCCGCGCGCCATCGTGGCGATCTCGGCGCATTGGGTGACGGAAGGCATGCGCGTGATGTCGAACGCGCGGCCGAAGACGATCCACGATTTCGGCCGCGGCTTTCCGCAGGCGCTGTTCGACGTCCAATACCCGGCGCCCGGCGACCCGGCTTTAGCTGGGGAGATTGTCAGGCTGCTGACACCTTTTGGCGCGCAACTCGACGATAGCTGGGGTTTGGACCACGGCGCTTGGAGCGTTCTCGTGCACATGTATCCGCGCGCCGATGTGCCGGTCGTGCAAGTCAGCCTCGATATCCGGCGCGGGCCGGAGCAGCATTACGCGATCGCGCAAGCGCTGGCGCCGTTGCGCGATCAGAACGTGCTGATCTTGGCGCTCGGCAATATCGTACACAATCTGCCGGCCTTCTTTCGAACGCGTGAGCTGTTGCCGTGGGTGCAGAGCTTCGATGATTTCGTGACGGGTGCGGCGACGAGCGGCGATGCGGCTTCGGTTCTGAATTATGGCGCGCGCGCGGATGCGCGTGAGGCCGCGCCAGATTGGGAACATTTCTTCCCCGTCTTCTACGCGCTCGGCGCGCGTGGCGACGGCGAACGCGCAACCGTGTTCAATCAAGACTATCAACCTGGAATTTCTATGACAGCGTTCGGCTACGGACTCGCGGCATGAAACTGCCGTTGTACCTTTCTGCGGGCGTCGCAACGCAACTAGTCGCAATTGGCGCCGCCACCATCGTTGGCCTGACAGTTCAACCATTCGGCTGGCTTGTCGCGTGCGCCGCCCTGGTCACGCTTGTGCTCGGCGAACTGCTCACGTCCTCCCTTCTGCCGCGCACCTGGTCGTGGCGCGTCGCGAGCTCAATCGTGATCTCGATTCTCTCCTATCCAAGCGTGACCGGCAGTAGCTCTTTCGCCCGGGCCTTTTTGTCAGGCGATCAGTTGCCTATGTGGCTGAATACAACCAGTTCACTGATCGCCGTATCTACCTTGCCGATTGTTTGCAGCTCTTTTTTGCACGCGGCTTCGTGGCTGATCCTCGTTAAGAAGCAAACCACATGAGAGACGCACTGACCCATATTCGTGTCCGCGGCGCGCGTGAGCACAATCTCAAGGGCGTGAACGTCGACATTCCGCGCAATGAGCTGGTGGTGATCACCGGCTTGAGCGGCAGCGGCAAATCCTCGCTGGCGTTTGATACGATTTATGCGGAAGGCCAGCGTCGCTACGTGGAATCGCTGTCGGCGTATGCGCGTCAGTTCTTGGAACTGATGCAGAAGCCGGACGTGGATTCGATCGAAGGGTTGTCGCCGGCGATTTCGATCGAGCAGAAAACTACGTCGCGCAATCCGCGCTCGACGGTCGGCACCGTCACTGAAATCTACGATTATATGCGCCTGCTCTGGGCGCGCGTCGGCATTCCGTATTCGCCGGCGACGGGGCAGCCGATCGCGGCGATGCAAGTCAGCGAAATGGTCGATCGGATCATGGCGCTGCCCGAGGGCACGCGTTTGTATTTGCTGGCGCCGGTCGTGCGCGACCGCAAAGGCGAATACAAAAAGGAAATGGCTGAGTACCTGAAGAAGGGCTACCAGCGCGCTAAAATCGATGGCGAGTTCTACGAACTCAGCGAACCGCCGACGCTCGACAAGAAATTCAAGCACGACATCGACATTGTCGTGGATCGCATCGCGGTGAAGGCCGGAATCGAAACGCGGCTCGCGGATTCGCTTGAGCAAGCTTTGAAGCTAGCTGAAGGCGTCGCGTTCGCGGAGTTCGCGGACAAAGGTGAAACCGGCGGCGGCAAGGCGACGCTGAAGAACAAGGCGAGCGCGCCAGAGCGCATCATCTTCAGCCAGAAATTCGCCTGCCCTGTTTCCGGCTTCACGATTCCGGAAATCGAGCCGCGGCTCTTCTCGTTCAACAATCCGGCAGGCGCCTGCCCGGCGTGCGACGGCTTGGGCGTGCAGCTCAAGTTCGACGCCGATCTGGTGATCCCGGATCACGACAAATCCCTGAAGGACGGCGCGGTGGCGCCCTGGGCCAAAGGTCCCTCGCCTCTTTACGCACAGACACTTGATTCATTGGCGAAGCATTTCAAATGCAAGCCAACGACGGCGTGGAAGGAGCTCTCCAAAGAGCTGCGCGGCGCGATCCTGCACGGGACGAAGGAGCCGATCAAGTTCGTCTATGACGACGGCGTGCGCCGCTACGAGACGACGAAGAATTTCGAAGGCGTGCTGCCGAATCTGGAGCGCCGCTGGAAGGAGACGGATTCGACTTGGGTGCGCGAGGATCTGGAGCGCTACCAATCGGAAGCGCCCTGCCCCGTGTGCGAAGGCAAGCGGCTGAAGCCCGAAGCGCTCGCGGTGAAGGTGGCGATGACCGACATCGCCACCGCGTCGACCATGTCGATCCGCAATGCGCGCGATTGGTTCGCCGCGCTCAACGATCAGCTGACGCCGAAGCAGAAAGAGATCGCGGTTCGGATCTTGAAGGAGATCAATGATCGCCTGCGCTTCCTCGTGGATGTGGGGCTTGATTATCTCTCGCTCGGCAGAAATTCTGGCACACTGAGCGGCGGTGAAAGCCAGCGGATTCGTTTAGCGTCGCAGATCGGCTCCGGCCTGACCGGCGTGCTTTACGTGTTGGACGAGCCGTCAATCGGTTTGCACCAGCGCGACAACACCCGGCTGCTCGATACGCTGAAGCGTCTCCGGGACCTCGGCAATTCCGTGCTGGTGGTGGAGCATGACGAAGAAGCCATCCTCACCGCCGATCACGTGATCGACATGGGGCCAGCGGCGGGCATTCATGGCGGGCGCATCATCGCCGAAGGCACGCCCGAGCAAATCCAGAAGAACAAGGATTCGATCACTGGCGCTTATCTCACCGGCGCGCGTGAGATCGCGATCCCTGAGAAGCGGCGCTGGACCGATAAGAAGCGCAAGATTTCGATCAAAGGCGCGCGCGGCAACAATCTACGCAACGTCGATGCCGATATTCCGCTGGGCACGTTCACGTGCGTTACAGGCGTCAGCGGCGGCGGCAAGTCCACGCTCGTGATCGAGACGCTTTACAAGGCCGTCGCGCGGCAATGGCATGGCGCGGGCGATGTGCCGGCCGAGCACGACGCGATCCTTGGGCTCGAACACATCGATAAGATCATCGACATCGATCAATCGCCGATTGGCCGCACGCCACGTTCGAACCCGGCGACTTACACCGGCGCGTTCACGCCGATCCGCGATTGGTATGCGGGCCTGCCGGAATCTAAAGCGCGCGGCTACGGCCCTGGCCGCTTCTCGTTCAACGTCAAGGGTGGCCGCTGCGAGGCGTGCCAAGGCGATGGCGTCATCAAGATCGAGATGCACTTCCTGCCGGACGTGTACGTCACCTGCGATACATGCAAGGGCAAACGCTATAATCGCGAGACGTTGGAAATTCTCTACAAGGGCAAGTCGATCTCCGACGTGCTCGACATGACCGTGGACGAAGGCGCCAATCTCTTCACCGCCGTACCGAGCATTCGTGACAAGCTGGAAACGCTGAAGCGCGTCGGCCTCGGCTACGTACATATCGGCCAGCAAGCGACGACATTGTCGGGCGGCGAGGCGCAGCGCGTGAAGCTCTCCAAGGAGCTCTCCAAACGCGCCACCGGCCGCACGCTCTACATTCTCGACGAGCCGACGACGGGGCTTCATTTCGAAGACACCAAGAAGCTGCTCGAAGTTCTG
This sequence comes from Caulobacterales bacterium, assembly GCA_017303355.1. Taxonomy (GTDB): domain Bacteria; phylum Pseudomonadota; class Alphaproteobacteria; order Caulobacterales; family Aquidulcibacteraceae; genus Vitreimonas. The sequence goes on from JAFLCU010000013.1 coordinate 41,313, forward strand.
CATGAGCTTGTCGACAACGGCAATTCGGTGCTGGTGATCGAACACAATCTCGATGTGATCAAAACCGCGGACTGGCTGCTCGATCTTGGCCCCGAAGGCGGCGATGGCGGCGGCAAACTCGTTGCGCAAGGAACGCCGGAAGACGTGGCCAAGGTCAAGGAAAGCTGGACCGGCCGCTATCTCGCCGAAACGCTCGATAAGCAGAACGCACGCAAGGCCGCGCCGCCAAAGCGCAAGGTCGCGGCGGCTGAAGCGCCCGCGCCGAAAGCCACAAAGAAAAAGCGCGCCTCCGCTTAGGAGACGCGCTTCATCTTGGTTCGCTGCTTACGATCAGCCGCGCGGCAGACGCTGGATGTCCGGCGCGCCCTGCGTCACGCGGATAATCGTGCGGCCGCGCAAGGTGAGCGGCGTATCGCCGCCGGCGCCGCTCGGGGGCGTGAGCGTCACGGTGTAATCCGTGGTCGCTTCGCGGGCCATGCCAGTAGTGAGATCGATCGTGCCGGTCGTCGTCTCTTGATATTGGAACGACATGGCGTCGAGCATCGTATCAACAGCGCCGGTGACGCTGGTGATGTCGGCGCCTTCGCCAGCGGCCTGCGCGACGGGCTCAACCATGTTCGTGGTGAGGAAGGCGCTCACGCCGCGCAGCGTGGCGCGGGCGCTCTCTTGATCGAGCGAAACGCGACGCACTACGGTGGCGGTGTTATTGCGCTGATCAATGCGCTCAAGACGGACAGTGCCGGTGAAGCGCAAGGGCGAAGCGCCAAACGGCATTTCGAGTTCATCCGTCACAGGCACGCTTTGACGGCGCGCCAGCGTGCGGCCCTGCACGCCCGCGATGGTTTCGATGCTGGCCATGCTCGCGGCGGCGTCGCGACTGTCGAAATTGTCAAGCATGGCGGCGAGCCCGCGCAGCACCGGGCCACGCAGCATCGACCAGGTCGGCGTGGGCGGGGCGGCTGGCGAACCGGCTTCGTCCTTGGGGCCGCCGTCCACCGCGCTTGGGGCCGCGGGCGTTTCCGGGACCATGCGCGCGAACGCATCCGCCATCACGATCAGGTTTTCGGCGCGATCGCGCCAAGCGGGCCAATTGGTCATGTCGATGCAGCGGCCGAACTCGTCGACGCGGCACTCGATGCCGATATCGGTGGCGATGCGCAGCATGGCGGAGACGCCCTCGCTCAGCACCGGCCAGTTGAGCGCGGCGGCTTGCGCTTCAATGCCAAGCCCGGTCGGTAGCGAATAGGTCAGGCTCGCGGGCATGTAGCGCCAGATGCGGTTTTCAGCATCGACAATGTGCAGCGCATAGACATGGCTGAGCGAGGCGGTGACGTCGTTCTCGCCTAAATCGGTGGTCTGCGATTGCTCGACAGAGATCGTGTAAACTTCACCGGTGCGAACTTGCAGCGGCGCGCCGACCGTTTGCGCGGCCGTGACGGGCGCCATGGCGAGAGCGCCGACGACAGCCAACGCGGATAAAATCTTACGCACACTACCCTCCCAGATACGGATCGCCCTGTCCCACCAAAGCGCCCGCCTGACAAGTGAATTGCACCCCCGCCGCGCGGGCGCCGCGCGTGTTCGTTTCCGCCTGTTGCACGGAAACCTAGGCGCTTTGAATTTTGCCTTCTTCAAGTGCGGCTTGCGCGGCGCGCGCGTTCACGCCGTAGGTCGCGACATAGAAGATTACGGCGGCGATCGAACCCACGCCCCACAATACGCCAATCACCGCCCACGATTCTGGGCGCAACAGTGATTGGAAATATGCTTCAAAGACCTCGGCGGCGGCGGCCTCCGCGCGCGCCGGATCGGAGAGCGCCGCGAAATCAATTGCAACGCCGCTCAGCGCCACCGCGAACCAGACAACGCCAATCACGATGCTGAAGACAGCGTACAAGAACCAGAGCAGCGCGAACGAGCCGAGCAAGGCGCCGAAACGCCCGCTCGTCACCTTCCACGCATCGAAAAACGCAAACCTGCGCGCCGCAACCGTCGTGGCCGCCCCCGGCGCGAAGCGAATGGCGAAATACGCCATCAGCGCATATTGGACGACGTAGAGCACCATCATGGCCGAGACGGTCGCGGCTGGATCGCCGCCGCTATTGATGGCCAACACGCCGAGCACAACGCCGAACAGGATGCTCATGACGATCGAGAACGCGATGTTCAACAAAAGCCACATCCAATAGCAGCCCCACACGCGCCAGGTCGGCACATCGAGCGCCAGGCCCATGAAGCCCTGCACCTCGCCATGAATCATCCAGCGCAAGCAGGCGGCCTCGTAGGCGGCGCAGAGGATGTAGAACGGGAAGAGCCAGAGCAGCAGCCCGCCAAAGACAGCGAAAAATTCCGTCGGGAAGCCAGCGTTTTGGATCGCTGCGCTATCGCCCGAGATAGAAGCCGACACCACCGTGCCGTACCATGTGATCACGGGCGCGAGGCTGCCCCAGAACAACGCCGCGAAGGCCGCGACCAGAACGATGGCGACGATGACGAAGGCCAGCGACGCGCGCAGCATGACGCCGCTCGGTTCGCGCTTGCGAAATGCAAAGAACGTAGCGTTCAGCGGTTCAGCCATGATGTTCCCCTCTCGATGCCAGGAGCATCGCAAGGCAGGGCGCCAAGATCAATCGCGTTTTGGCGACGCCTCGATCATGATCGTGGGCACGCCGCAGGTTTGGTCGCGCACCGTGAACACGCGCGTGCCGGGCTTGAAGCCGGCGCGCACCTCCGACACGTCGAGCCCCGCGCCGGCCAAACGCTTGCGTGCGGCGTCAGCGTTGGCGACGCGCCATGACAGGCCCCAAAAGCGATCACGGCCATTCGCGATCTCACGATCATGCACGACCTCGACGATGGCGTCGCCACATCTGAAGAACATCAGCCTGCGCCCAGCGACCTCACGATCGAGCCGCATGTCGAGACCAAGCCGCGCGCCATAAAGTGCTGCGGCGCGCTCCGCGTCTGGCGTGCGCACCACGATATGATCGAGGCTTTGCACGCCATGTTCTGAGGCTAGAGACACTGGTGCAGGCGTTGTTCGTGCCTGGACCATAAGCCGCGCACCGTGCGAGCGATCCGTGTTCAGGCGAAATACCGCATGCGTTTCGCGATCGGCGAGCGGCTCGGGCGCGAGGCCGACGCGCTCGGCGCGGCGATGCATGCCGGCGAGATCACGGGTGGCGAGCACCAGGCTCTTCAAGCCCTCGCCCTCAGCTAATGAGGCGCGCACACGTTCGGCGTTGGAGCCGTTGCCCGGCGCGATGATCTCGACGGCGATGTTGTCCAGGCCGATCAGCGCGATGTCGATGCCGTCGAGCGAAAAGCGTTCAGCGACGGGCCTGCCGAGCAAGCGCGCGTAAGTCGCGGCGCCCGCTTCAAGATCGTGCGTGGCGATGACGACGTGATCGAAGCCGCTGATCATCAATCGCAGCCGTCGCGCCGGCCTTGGAAGATGGTTTGATCGGCGCCGTCGCCTATGATTGTGATGCGCAGGCGATCGCTGTGCGCATCGATGAAGGCGCGGCCGCCTTCCAGGGAGCCGCCTTCGCCCTGGGCCACTTGCCAACAGCGCGACGCGGCACCGGCCGTGTCGAGTTCGCACAGGCTCCAGCCGGTTTCGCTGGGCTCAAGCGTATAGCGCGTCGAGAGCGGCGCGCCGCCTTGCCGATAGACGAGCTTGGCGCCCGCCATGACGCCGGCTCGCGCGCGATCGGGCAACCAGCGCATGGTGGAGGCGCCGGCGTCGCGATTGATCCAGCAGCCATGCACGCGCTCTGGGGGCGTGCTTGAGTTGGACGCCGTGGCGGCGCAGGCGGTGAGCAGAAGGCAAAGCGCGAGGCGTTTCATGTGGCGGGCAGCTCCCCAGTGCTCTCCAGCTCGATCGGCCCTGTCATCAGTACCCGGTCGTCGCCCGCGCGCCATTCAATCTCAAGTGAACCTCCGTCCACCAGGACTTCGACCTTACGCGCGGTGCGCCCCTGCCGATGCGCCGCGACCACGGCGGCGCACGCGCCCGTTCCGCAGGCTTTGGTCAACCCCGTGCCCCGCTCCCAAACCCGCAAACGAATTTGCCCGGACGAGCGCACCTCGGCAAATCCCACATTCACGCGTTGGGGAAAGAGCGGATCGTGCTCGATCGTGGGCCCAAGCGCTTCGATCGGCACGCTGCCGATGTCATCGACGAAGAAGACGACGTGTGGGTTGCCCATGTTCACGGCGCCAGGCGCCTCATAGCCGCCAGCGAGGAAATCCAACCGGTCCGTCGCCATCGCCTTGGCCAAGGGGATTTCCTCCCAGCGCAACAGCGGCGAGCCCATATCGACGGTGATGATGTCGGCGCCGGCGCGTTCGGCGTAGAGCATGCCGGCGGGCGTCTCGATCCGGCGTGAGGCCGCCCCACCCTCCTCCATGAGCAGCCAGGCGACGCAGCGCGTGGCGTTGCCGCAGGCGTCGACCTCGCCGCCATTGGCGTTCCAAATGCGCATAAAGGCGTCGCCGCGGATCGAGCGCTCGATCGCGATCACCTGGTCGCAGCCTAGGCCGGTTTCGCGGTCGGCGATGGCTTGGGCCTGCGCGGTCGAGAGCGGCAGCGCGCCGCGCGAGCGGGCGTCGATTATGACGAAATCGTTGCCGCAGCCGTTCATCTTGAAATAGCGCATCTACTTTGAATGTAAGGCGCTTTGCGGCCCGGCGCTACGCTTCCCCGAGGGCGCGAGCCGCATGCGACCAACCGCCCTTTCCTCGCCAAGGCCAATCTGCTTGGTTGCGCGCCTAGATTCAGGGGATCTCCTATATGCGTCTTGCAGCCGCCGTCGCGGGTCTCGCGACCCTTTTCCTTGCCTCGTGCAGCACCACCCAAGGTTCCCTCAATATGACGGAAGACCCCTATCTCTGGCTTGAAGAGGTCGAAGGCGAACGCGCGCTCACATGGGTGCGCGAACAGAATGCGCGCTCGCTTGCCGTGCTCGAAGGCGATTCGCGGTTCGCGCAATTGCACGCCGATGCGCTGGCGCTGGCCAATAGCCAGGATCGCCTGCCGCTCGGCGGCATTCACACAGGCTATTATTATAATTTCTGGCAGGACGCCGAACATGTGCGCGGTATCTATCGCCGCACGCGCGTCGCCGATTTCGCCAGCGGCAGTCCGCGCTGGGAAACGGTGTTTGACGTGGATGCGGTCGCCACGGCCGAGAACGCCAATTGGGTTTTCCAAGGCATGGATTGCCTTGAGGGCACGACGCGCTGTTTGGTTGCGCTCTCCGATGGCGGCAAGGACGCCTCGACGTATCGCGAATACGATTTGGCGACGCGCGGCTTCGTGGCGAACGGCTTTGTGACGCCGGAAGCCAAATCGGGCGTCACCTGGCTCGACATCAACACGCTGATCGTCGCCACCGATTGGGGCGCGGGCACGATGACGGAAAGCGGCTACCCGTTCGTGGTGAAGCGTTGGACGCGCGACACGCCGCTTTCGTCCGCCACCGAAGTTTTGCGCGGCGAGGCCAGCGATGTCGGGGTGTTCGGCGGCGTTCTGCAGGATACGGACGGGCGGCGCATTCCGATCGCGGTGCGCGCGACGACGTTCTTTGAATCCACCAATTTCCGCCTCGACGGCGCATCGCCGCAGCGCATCAACCTGCCGCAGAAATCCTCGATCGTCGGGCTCTATCAGGGTTATCTGATCGCAACATTGCAGGAAGAATGGCGCGGCCACCCGCAAGGCGCGCTGATCGCTTATCCGCTCAGCGAAACCGGCAGCGACAATCCGAACGTCACGGTGCTGTTTGCGCCGAACCAGCGTCAATCGGTGGAAGGCGTTTCCATCACGCGCGACGCCATCCTCGTGGCGGGTTACGAAAATGTCCGCGGCCGCTTGCTGCGCATTTCACGTACCGCCGGCGCCTGGACGACCACCACCATCGCGCTGCCGGAAAACGGCTCGGTGACGATGGCGGGTTCCTCGCCGACCGAAAGCGAAGCCTTCGCCGTGTTCGAGGATTTCCTGACGCCGGACACGCTCTACGCGCTCGACAGCAACGCGACACTCGCTCGCCCGATCCGCTCGCTGCCGGCGCAGTTTGACGCCTCGCCTTATGTGTCGGAGCAATACGAGGCGGTCAGCAGCGACGGCACGCGCATTCCGTATTTCGTGCTGCGCCGCCGCGACATGCCGTTCAACGGCGAGAACGCGACGCTGCTCTATGCGTATGGCGGCTTCCAGAGTTCTATGACGCCTGGCTATAGCCCGAATGTCGGCAAGCTTTGGCTTGATCGTGGCGGGGTTTACGTGCTCGCCAATATTCGCGGCGGCGGGGAGTTCGGTCCGGCATGGCACCAAGCGGGCCTGCGCACGCAGCGCCAGATCATCTTTGATGATTTTTATGCGGTTGAGCGCGACCTTGTCGAACGCCGCATCACCAGCCCAGATCATCTGGGCATCATGGGCGGCTCGAACGGCGGCTTGCTGATGGGCGTGATGCTCAATCAGCATCCGGAGATGATCAACGCCGCCGTCGTGCAAGTGCCGCTGCTCGACATGCTGCGCTACGATCAATTGCTCGCCGGCGCTTCATGGGTCGATGAGTACGGCTCGCCGTCCAATCCGGAGGAGCGCGCGTTCCTCGAAACCATCACGCCCTATCAGAACCTGCGCGCACGCGATGATTTCCCGACCCCGTTCGTGGTCACATCGACCAAGGACGATCGCGTCCATCCCGGTCACGCCCGCAAATACGTGGCGCGCATGATCGAGTTGGGCATGCCGGTGCTCTATTTCGAGAATATCGACGGCGGCCACTCGGCGGCGGCGAACCTCAACGAGGCGGCGCGCCGGCGCGCGCTTGAATACACTTATCTGATGCAGCAATTGATGGATTGAGCGCGGCCGCGCGTTCCGCCTTGATTTTGGCGGAACGCGCGGTGAGAAGCGCTTCACGAGGTGACTATGAACGTCTTGCGCGCGGCGGTTGGGATTTTGGGCTTCGCCCTGCTCGGGTTGGTCTTGTGGGCCGCCCTCGCCAAGCCTGACCTGCACGGCACGATCTTCGATCAATTCGCGGTGCTGACGACGCTGCCTTGGGGCGTAGCGACGCTGGCCGACCTGCTGATCGGCTTCGTGTTCTTCGCGACGATCGTGTTTTTGACCGAGCGCTCGTGGGTCGTGGCCGCGCTTTGGGCCGCGCCCATTTTCTTGCTTGGCAATATCTGGGCGGCACTCTGGCTGGTAATCCGCCTGCCGCACTTGGCCAAGCAGCTCTCGAAGCCGGATTGGCCGAACTCCTAAGCCTTTCGGCCAAACAGTTCGTTGCGCAGCACATCGGCCAGCATGCGCGCCTCTTCCTCGCGCTGACCGCCCTCGCGCCAAGCCACGCCAATCGAACGCCCAACCAAAGGCTGCGCGAACGGCCGCACCGCGACATGCGCGCCAGCGGCCGCGCCGCCGTCAGCGGCGATTTTCGGCAACAGCGTCACGCCCATGCCGCCCGACACCATCTGCACCAACGTATGCAAACTCGTCGCCCCCACCTCCGAGGAGCGCCGGCCGGGCGCCAATTGGCAAGCCGAAAGCGCGTGCTCGCGCAGACAATGGCCGTCTTCGAGCAGCAGCACGTCCTCGCTCTTTAGATGCTCGGGCGCCAAGTCGTTGCGGTGCGCCAGCGGGTGCGTCTCAGGGCAAACGAGGAAGAATTCGTCCTCCGCCACCACGGACGTGGCGATGCCGTGCGCAGTGTAGGGCAGCGCGATCACGGCGGCGTCGAGCGTGCGCGCGCGCAACGCATCGACCAGGCGTGCGGTGAGATCCTCGCGCATTTGCAGGCGCAATTGTGGGAAACGCTGCTTCAACAGCGGCATCACGCGCGGCAATAGAAATGGCGCGATAGTTGGAATGGCGCCGAGGCGAAAATAGCCGGAGAACGGCTCGCCTGCCGTGTGCACCGCGCGCACGAGCTCTTCGACTTCGTTGATCGCGCGTGCGGCGCGATCGGCGGCTTCCAACCCAGCCGGCGTGAGTACTGCGCCCGCCCTGCCGCGCTCGACCAGCACAGCGCCGAGCGCGATCTCCAATTCCTTGATGCCGGCTGAAAGCGTCGGCTGCGTGACGCCCACGGCTTCAGCGGCGGCGACGAATGAGCCCTCCGCGCGGATCGCCAACAGGAATTGCAACTGGCGCAGCGTCGGCATGGCCGAGGCCGGAATGCGGGTGTCTTCCATAGGCGCTTTCTATCGTATCCGTCTGGGCATATCGACGCCCTCAAGGATGTTTCAAGCAGCCCTCTACGGGAATTATGCAGCAACGCGCGCTGTGGCCGGCGCTGCCGCGCTGATGCGCATCGGCACGCGGATGGTGAAGGTCGAGCCAACGCCGAGTTCGCTCGTCACGCTCACTTTGCCGCCCAAGGCATGCGCCATGCGCTGCGCGATCGAAAGCCCGAGGCCCATGCCGCCTTTCGCGCGCGTCGATGTCGAGTCGACCTGCGTGAACGGCTTGAAGATGCGCTCGATATCCGCCGCGGCCACGCCAGCACCGGTATCGGATACGCCCAGCACCAGGAAATCACGGCCATCGATATCGGCTTTGTCGGCCGTCACGGCGATGAGGCCATTCTCGGTGAATTTCGAGGCGTTCGACATGAGCGCGGCGAGACATACCGAGAGCTTGCCGCCATCGGTGTAGGCCCACTCGGCATCGGGATCGACGCGCAGCGAAATCCGGTTGCCGCTCGCACGCACATCGTCTTGCACGGCGTGCACGGCCTCTTCGGCGAGCTTACGCACATCGACATCGCGCGGAGCCAAGCCTTCCGCGCCGGCGTCGACACTCGAATGATTGAGGATTTGATCGATCAACCCCAACAGGTGGCGCGCCGAGCCGCTGATGCGCCCGGCGTCGTCGGCTAAATCCTTGCGGCCGTCCGCATCAAGATCTTCTTGAATGATTTCCGCGTAACCGATCACAGCGTTCAGCGGCGTGCGTAGCTCATGCGTCATCACAGCCAGGAATTCGGATTTCGCCCGGTTCGCTTCTTCCGCCTCGGCGCGCTTGAGTTCGGCTTCGAGCTGACGCTCTTTCGACGCTTGGTGCGCGGCTTTCCAGCCAGCCACCATCTTGGTGTTGTTTACCGCTGAGCGCGCGACATAGGCTAAAAAACCCGCCACGCCACAGCCAACGCCCAGCGCGCCTTGAATCGCGTCAGCAGGCGCGCCGTTGAACGGGATGAAGGGGATCGCCAGCAACGCCAATGTCGCGGGCGCGGCGGATACGACCATGAAGCGCGGCGATTGGAACGTGAACAGCATCACGCTGACGAGCGAACTCGCCGCCATCAGCACGCCCAGCACCCGGCCTGGCCCGCCGCCTAGGGCCGCGAGCAGAACGGGCATGCCACAGAAGATCGTGATGGAGAAAATGCAGCCCCACACGAACAACCCGCCGGTGGTTTTGCGATCCGCCTCGCCACGCGCTTCGAGGTACGAATTGCCCAGCATGCAGTCGAAGCCCATCGACAGCGCCAGGACCAGCCACCAGCTAAGGCCGGCGGCGGTGGAGTTCAGGACAAGCGATGCGCCGACCGCGAACAATGCGCCGATGGCCACGCGCCAGCGAAAGCTTGAAACCCGCCCCCGCGCGGCGGCAACCATCGAAGAATCGAGAAAGTCGAACACTAAGCACCCGCTTATTCGAATTTTTATCAATGCAGCGTGCTTTCCCGTCTATTAACCGGAGCCGGCAAATCGGCGAAACTCGGGTTACGGAGCGCTTTTTCTGATGAGCGATTTCGACACAGTGGTTGTCGGTGCGGGCGCTGTGGGGCTCGCTTGCGGCTACGCGCTGGCGCGCCGTGGCCAAAATGTGCTCGTTCTCGAGCGCGAAGCGCATATCGGCGCGGGCGTCTCGTCGCGCAATTCCGAGGTCATTCACGCGGGCCTGCACTATGCAACCGGTTCACTGAAAGCGCGCCTTTGCGTCGATGGCCGGCGCGCGCTCTATGATTTCCTGGAAACGCACAACGTCGCTTACGACAAATGCGGCAAGCTGATCGTCGCAACCGAGGAGAGCGAAATTCCGGCGCTGGAAAAGCTTGCGCGGCAGGCGGAGATCAACAGCGTTGAAGGTGTGCGATGGCTGAGCGGCGCCGAGGCGTTGGCGCTGGAGCCACAGCTGCGCGCGGTCGCGGCGCTGGAGTCACGCGAGAGCGGCGTGTTCGACGCACACGGCTATATGGAGGCGCTGGAAGGCGAGATCGAAGCGCGTGGCGGCGCGGTTGTCTTGAGCGCGCCGTTTGAAGGCGCGACACGTGGCGGCGACGGTTTCGTCGTCCGTGTTGGCGGTGAGACGCCGACAGAAATCAGCACAAAGGCGCTCGTGATCGCGGCGGGGCTTGGCGCGCAAGCGTGCGCCGCAATGGTCGACGCCTTCCCCGCTTCGCGCATTCCGGCGCTGCATTTTGGCAAGGGCAATTATTTCGCGCTGCAGGGCGTGAAGGCGCCGTTCTCGCGGCTGATCTATCCCCCGCCGATTCCGGGCGCCTTGGGCACGCACTATCGGCGCGATCTCGGCGGCGTCGCGCGCTTTGGGCCTGATCTGCAATTCGTGGATCACGAGGATTACCTGGTCGATCCCGCACGCGCTGGCGCGTTTTACGAAACCGTGCGCCGATTTTGGCCAGGCTTGCCGGATGGCGCACTTGCGCCCGACTACGCCGGCATTCGCCCAAAACTGCATGGCCCCGGCGAACGCCAGGGCGATTTCGTCATCGACGACAGCGTTGAAAATCTCGTGTGCCTGTTCGGCATCGAAAGCCCCGGCCTCACCTCGTCACTGGCGATCGGCGAGGATGTCGCGCGTCGACTAAGCTAGCTGCGCGCGCGGATACGCGATCACCCCCCATCGCCGCCGTTGCCTAGCGTCGTGGTGACGCGGTCTTCGCGAGTCCGTCCATCTAATGATGGTGGCCAGCCGCGTGCGCGTGTTCAAAAGGAATGATCGCGCCCGTTCTATCGCGCACCTCGCATTCGCGCGCGCCGATCGCGCCGATCGAGTGCGGCGCATGCGCGTCGAGGTTGGCGGCGAATTCAGCGCGCCCAGCTTCGCTGAAGCGGCGCCACAATGTGCGCTCATCCGGCATGGTTTGGGTGTAGGCGCAGGCTTCAGCATCGTCACAGCGGAAGCGGTGCTCGGCGGCAAAGCTGGGATCGGCGATCGAAGGCGCACTGCACACGATCGCCGTCCCGTCGCGCAGCGCACCGGCAAGCCCGCTGCATTCGGCGGCCGGCTCGGGCCAGGGCAATGGCGTCAGCGCCAGAGCTGGCGAACTCGCCAGCTCCGCCAGCATCGCTGCCGCCACGAGATATCGGATCGCCATTTTTAGCCTCCGCCTTTCGGAGGAGGTCGGCAAAAGGGCGCGAGTTTGACGATTTGGCCGCTTGCCCCTAAAAGCCCCGCCCATGCGCCAGCTTTGAGCTGCGCTTTGACCGGCACACGACCCCATATGAGGGTCTGGAGGCTGGCGAGGCACCCCGCCCGACGTGATCGTCCGGCGGGGCAAAATCGCTTTTGCGCGGCGCATGACGTGGAGTTTTGATGTTTGAGGCCCTGACAGAACGCCTTGGCGGCGTCTTCGACAAGCTCACCGGGCGCGGTGCGCTCGGTGAAGCAGATGTCGACGCGGCGCTGCGCGAGGTGCGCGTCGCCCTGCTCGAGGCCGACGTCGCCCTGCCGGTGGTGAAGGATTTCATCGCCAAGGTCCGCACCGAGGCGGTTGGCGAAAGCGTCATCAAGTCGGTGAAGCCGGGCCAGCAGGTCATCAAGATCGTTCATGACGCGCTGATCGAGACGCTGGGCGGCGATGGCGCGCCCGAGGGGCTGCGCATCGGCGGCGAGCCGCCGAACGTGATCATGATGGCCGGCCTGCAGGGCTCCGGCAAAACCACCACCACCGCCAAACTGGCGCTCAGGCTCACGAAAACCGACAAACGCCGGGTTCTCCTGGCCTCGCTCGACACGCGCCGCCCCGCGGCCATGGAACAGCTGTCGACCCTCGGTAAAACCATCGGCGTCGATGTCCTGCCGATCGTGGCCGGGCAAAGCCCGCAAGACATCGCCAAGCGCGCGCTCCAAGCTGCGCGTCTGGGCGGCCATGACGTCCTCATTCTCGACACCGCCGGCCGGACGACCATCGACGAAGAGATGATGTCGGAAGCGGCTTCGATCGCGCAAATCGCCAAGCCGGGCGAAATCCTGCTCGTCGCCGACAGCCTCACCGGCCAGGACGCGGTGGAAACCGCCAAGCGCTTCCACGAACGCCTGCCGCTCACCGGCTTGGTGCTGACCCGCGCCGACGGCGATGGCCGCGGCGGCGCCGCACTCTCGATGCGCGCCGTCACCGGCCTCCCGATCAAGTTTCTCGGCGCCGGCGAACGCCCGGATGCGCTTGAAACCTTTGACGCGCGGCGCATCGCCGGCCGCATTCTCGGTCAGGGCGACATTGTCGGCCTCGTCGAAAAGGCGGTCGAACAAGTCGACCGCGACGAAGCCGAGAAGATGGCCAAGAAGCTGGCCAAGGGCCGCTTCGATTTCGACGATATGGAAAAGCAGCTGAACCAACTGATCCAGATCGGCGGCCTCAAGGGCGTCATGGGCATGCTGCCGGGCGCGCAGAAGATTAAAAGCCAGATCTCCGAAGCCCAGCTCGATGACCGCCAGCTGCGCCGCCAGATTGGCATCATCCGCTCGATGACCAAGGGCGAGCGAGCCAAACCAGACCTGATCAACGGCCGCCGACGCGCCCGGATCGCCAAGGGCGCCGGCGTCGAGGTCGTGGAGGTGAACCGCCTCGTCAAGATGCACCGCAACATGGCGGACATGGCTAAAGCCATGGGCAAAGGCAAAATGCCTTTCGGCATGCCTGGGATGGGAGGCGGCATGCCTTCCCCTGAGGCGCTAAAACAATTGGGCTCCGGTAAACCACTACCAGGCCTTAACCCTCATTCTGCGCTTCCAGGGCTTCCTGGGGGCCTTCCGGGGCTTCCCGGAAGCAACAAAAAAAGCTAAGAGTTCAAAGGAGAAGCTTAGAAAATGTCCCTGAAAATCCGTTTGGCCCGCGGCGGCGCCAAGAAGCGCCCGTTCTACTCCATCGTTGTGGCCGACAGCCGTAGCCCGCGCGACGGGCGTTTCATTGAGAAAGTCGGAACCTACAATCCTATATTGAAGTCCGATGATCCGAACCGGGTGACGTTGAAGCTCGAGCGTATCCAGGACTGGATGAAGAAGGGCGCGCTGCCGACCGACCGCGTGGCTCGTTTCTTGGACCAGGCTGGCGTGTTCAAGCGCGAAACCCGCAACAACCCCAACAAGGCCCAACCCGGCAAGAAAATGTCTGAGCGCGCTGCTGCCAACGCTCCGGCTGCCGAGGCTGAGGCCGCCTCGGAGGCGTAAGAAAACCCTTGCCGAACAAGAAGTCCGCACTCTCTAAGCCCGCTCCGAAGGCGGCAGTCGCGCCGAAGGCCGCTGCCGCCAAGAAGGCCGCGCCGGCGCCTGCGAAGGTTGCCGCGCCGGTCAAGAAGGAGCCGCCCAAAGCCGCCGCGAAGCCGGTAGCGAAGGCCAAGCCGGAAGCAGTCGCCAAGGCTGCTCCGGCGGCAAAAGCGGCGAAGCCCGCGCCGAAGCCCGCCCCCAAGGCGGCGCCCCCGGCCAAGGCGGCTGTGCCCAAGAAGGCGGACGTGAAGCCGGCCCCTGCGCCCAGAGCGGCGCCGAAGGCCGAGGCAAAGGCGAAGACCCCGGCCCCCGCCCCCAAGGCGACGGCCAAGCCGGCAGCGAAAGCTGCTCCGGAGCCGAAAGCGGCGGCCAAGGCCGCACCGGAAGCCAGGGCGGCAAAACCCGTGACCAAGGGCAAACCGCTGCCGGCGGAGACCAAGGCTGCACCGGCGAAGCCGATCAAGACCGAGGCGAAGCCCGCCGAAAAGGCCAAGCCCGAGCCGAAAGCGAAACCGGCGCCCAAGGCGAAGGCCGAGCCGAAGCCGGCGGCTGAAAAGCCGAAGGCCCAACCCAAGCCGCCGAAGGCCAAGCCGGTGAAACCACCGAAGCTCGCGCCCGTCGCGGCCGCGTTCGCTGGGCCGATCCCGTCGAAGCCGCTGGCTGTCGCCGCTGGCCGTGCGCAGCCCGTCGCCATGACGCCGCTGAGCGCCCCGATCCGCCAAGCGCCGAAGCCGCTCGCCGCGCCGAAACCGGTCGCTGTCGAGCCGGAAATGGTGGGCGATCTGCAAGCCGTCCCGGCTTTCAAGGGCAAGGCTGGCGGGGCGAAGGGCATGGTGCTGGTGGGCGCTATCGCCGGCGCGTTCGGCGTGAAGGGCGAAGTTCGCCTGCGCGCCTTCACCGACAAGAAGGACGGCGTGATCGCCTACGGCCCGCTGCACAGCGAAGACGGCAAGGTGATCCTGAAGCCGAAATCCTGGCGCGAGTTGAAGGACGGCGTCGCCGTCGTCGCGCCCGAGGTGAAAACACGCGAGGACGCCGAAGCGCTGAGAGGCACGCGCCTCTTTGTGCCGCGCGCAAATCTGCCGCCGACGGCGGAGGACGAGTTCTATGTTGTCGATCTGCTCGGCTCGCGCGCCGAAGCGGTGGACGGCACAGTGCTTGGCGAGATCTGCGCAGTGTGGAATTTCGGCGCTGGCGACATCATCGAATATCGCCCGCCGAACGGCGGCCCGAACGTGCGCATTACCTTCACCAAGGAAACGGTGCCGCACGTCGATCTCGCCGCCAAGCGCGTCGTGATCGATCCGCCCGCGCCTGAGCCGACCAACGGCAAGTAGCGCTTCTTGCCGTGACCGCCAGACCAGACTAGTCTGACCACATGGTGACGTGGCAATTACAGACCGCGAAGGCGAAGCTTTCAGAGCTTCTGCGCGCCGTTCGTGAGGAGGGCCCGCAAACAATCTCTGTGCGTGGTCACGAGGAATTCGTGATCATGCGCAAAGAGGATGCGCCGGTAAAACGTCCACCGAAAACCTGGGACGAATTGTACGCTGGCGTTAAGGGCGCGGGTGACCGCTTGCTGCTACCTACCCGGGAACCCGAATCCACGCGGGATTTGCAATTGGCCGAGGACTTGGCCGGTTGGGATGAGGACTAGGTGTTCATCCTCGATACCATGGTCGTGTCGGAGCGGACGAAGACGCGCCCCGATCCCGCCGTGTGTGCGTGGCTCGCGGCAATCGAGCCGCAACAACAATTCATCAGCGTGATCACCATCGGCGAGATTCGCTTCGGCATCGATCGGATGCGGGAAGGCTCACATAAGCGGCGGCTCGAAATCTGGTTCGACGAACTTGTACCGTTTTTTACCGGGCGCATTCTTCCAATCGATGTCACCGTGGGAAAGCGGTGGGGGCGATTGAAGTACGACGCGGGCCGATCCGTCTCCGCGGCGGATGGCTTGATCGGCGCGACCGCGCTTGTGCACAATCTCGCGGTGGCCACGCGTAACGAATACGATTTCGCCGACTTTGGTCTGCGCGTTGTAAACCCCTGGCTCGCATGAGTTTCGCCGCCACCATCATCACGCTGTTTCCGGAAGCGTTTCCGGGCACGCTGGGGGTTTCGCTGATCGGCAAAGCGCTGCGCGATGGCGCGTGGTCGTTAGACACCGTACAGCTCCGCGATTTCGGCCAAGGTCCGCACGAGAACGTGGACGACACACCCGCCGGCGGCGGCGCCGGCATGGTGCTGCGCGCCGATGTGGCTGCGGCGGCGATCGATAGCGTGGCGCGCAACGAACGACCGGTCATCTACCTCTCGCCGCGCGGCAAGCCGCTCACGCAGGAGATGGCGCACAAATGGGCGGCTGGCCCCGGCCTGATCGTCTTTTGCGGCCGCTTCGAAGGCTTGGACGAGCGCGTCATCGAAGCGCGCGGCATGCAGGAAGTCGCAGTCGGCGACGCCGTGCTCGCCGGGGGCGAGGCGGCGGCGCTGGTTCTACTCGAGGCGTGCGTGCGCCTCCTCCCAGGCGTGCTTGGCAATGAAAATTCGATTATCGAAGAAAGTTTCAGCGATGGATTGCTCGAGCATCCGCAATACACGCGGCCGCGCGAATGGGAGGGGCGGAGCATCCCGGAAGTGCTGCTTGGGGGCGACCACGCCAAGGTCGCGGCCTGGCGGCGCGCTGAGCGTGAGCGGCTCACCGCCCAAAGACGGCCCGATTTAACAGGCAACCGGTCCAAGGATTGATCGGAGCTTCCATGCGGCGCGCTCTTTTGGCTCTCGCTTTGCTGTTCGCCACGCCTGCGGCCGCGCAGCAAAATCCGGCTGAGGTGCAACGCGCGGCATCTGCGCTTGCCGCCATCTGGCGCCCGGTCGATGGCCCGATGACGGCCACGGCGCTGACCGCCGCCTGCTCGGGCGCTGTTGAGGAGATCGCGGCGGTTGAGGCCGCCCTGCCCCCTGTGCTTTCGCCGGCCTCGCTGGCGCGCGTGCGCGGGCTGCGCGGCTTGCTGATCATCCCGACCGGCGACGATCCGGCGTGGTTCTATCTATTTCCGCCGATCGGGCTCGATTGGGTGACGCCCGGCATGGGGCGGGTGACGGTGGTGAGCGAGGCGGAAGGTTTCCTCACTATTCAGGATGGCTCGGGCGCCAGCATCAGCGCGCAATTGGGCCGGGCTGGCCAATGGCCGGTTTTGCGGCTGCGCTCGCCCGATGGGCCGCTGCTGAACTATGTAGGCTGTGCGCCCACCGGTTGAGGCTTTACCCCCTCGACAGCGCCCGAAGCTTCCCTTATACGCCCCGCTTTCCCGTGGTTTCCTATGGAAGCGCCGGCCTTTAGCCTGTGCGCTCGGTTGCGTAAATGAACCTGATCCAGACGCTCGAACAAGAAGAAATCGCCCGCATTACAAAGGGCAAGACCATCCCCTCTTTCGATCCGGGCGACACGCTGCGCGTGAATGTGAAGATCAAGGAAGGCGATCGTGAGCGCGTACAGGCTTACGAAGGCGTCTGCATCGCCCGTTCGGGCGGCGGCTTGAACGCCAATTTCACGGTTCGCAAGATCAGCTTCGGCGAAGGCGTGGAGCGCGTGTTCCCGCTGTTCTCGCCGACGGTCGACAGCATCGAAGTCGTTCGCCGCGGTAAGGTCCGGCGCGCGAAGCTCTACTATCTGCGTGACCGCCGCGGTAAGTCGGCCCGTATCGCCGAGCGCGCCGGCGGCGCCCGCGAAGAGGCGTTTGTCGGCGAAGCCAACGACGCAGCTGAATAAGCTTCAGCCCTCTTCCAGAATTCAAAGCCCCGCGATGACCTCGCGGGGCTTTTCATTTCCAACGCTTGACCTCACGGCCCCACACGCTCACCTGACCTCTGCCCCATGAACGCGCCTGCGAAGCCTCCGCGCGCGGATGTCGAGATCCTGACGCTCGGCTGCCGCTTGAACGCTTACGAGAGCGAAGCCATGCGCGCGCTCGCGGGCGAAGCCGCACTTTCGAACGCGGTGATCGTCAACACCTGCGCCGTCACTAGCGAGGCCGTGCGCGATGCGCGCAAGGCGATCCGCCGCGCGCGTCGCGAGCGGCCGGACGCGGAAATCATCGTCACCGGCTGCGCGGTGCAGATCGATCCATCGAGCTTTTCGGCGATGCCGGAGGTGAGCCGCGTCATCGGCAATGCCGAGAAGATGCGCGCGGAAAGTTTCGCGGCCAACCACGAACGCGTCGCCGTGGCCGACATCATGGCCGTGCGCGAAACCGCGTCGCATCTGATCGACGGCTTTGTCGAACGCACACGCGCGTATGTGCAAGTGCAAAACGGCTGCGACCATCGCTGCACGTTCTGCATCATTCCGTACGGCCGTGGGAACTCTCGCTCCTCGCCCGCTGGCGAGGTGGTGGAGCAAATTCGCCGGCTCGCCGCCAATGGCGTGCCGGAAGTGGTGCTGACGGGCGTCGATCTCACCTCGTGGGGCGCGGATCTTCCTGGCCAGCCGACGCTCGGATCATTGGTCGCGCGCATTTTGAAGCTCGCGCCAAATCTGCCGATGCTGCGCCTCTCCTCGCTCGACGCGATCGAGATGGACGACCAATTGTTCGAATTGGTTACCCAGCATGCGCGCGTCGCGCCCTATCTGCATCTCTCCTTGCAGCATGGCGACGATCTCATCCTAAAGCGCATGAAGCGCCGCCATTCGCGCGCGCAAGCGATCGAGCTCACGCAGCGCCTGCGCGCGGCGCGGCCGGAGATCGCCCTCGGCGCCGATCTCATCGCCGGCTTTCCGACAGAGACCGAGGCGCACTTCGAGAACACGCTCGCGCTGATCGAAGACTGCGGCCTGGCTTACGTGCATGCATTTCCATTCAGCCCACGCGACGGCACGCCGGCCGCGCGCATGCCGCAAGTGGCGCGCCCGCTGATCAAGGCGCGCGCGGCGCGTTTGCGCGAAGCGGGCGCTGCGGCGTTGAAGCGCCATCTCGATCATTGGGTTGGCCGCGAAGCCGAAGCGTTGATCGAACGCGATGGCTTTGCTCGCCTGCCCGATTTCACGTCCGTGCGCTTTGAAGGCGCTGTGGGCCATGCATTCCAGCGCCTGCGCTTTGCCGCACATGACGGCGCGCAGCTGATTGGCGTCGCCGCATGATTTGGGGCCTGTTCGACAAGAAAAAGAAGCAAGGCGAGGAGGCGCCCGCTGAGCAGCCCAAGGGCTTGTTCGACGGCTTGCGTAAATCCTCGGCCAAGCTCGCCGAAAGCGTCACCTCCGTTTTCACGAAGGAGAAGCTTGATGATGCGGCGATCGCTGAACTTGAAGAAGCACTGATCGCATCGGACATGGGCGCGGCGGCGGCCGCGCGGATCTCGGCGGCGCTTTCCGATCAGCGTTTCAGCAAGGAGAACGGCGCAGCCGAAGCGCGCGCAGCACTAGCGGGCGAAGTCGCGCGCTTGCTGAAGCCGCGCGAAGCCACGCTTGATCTCACCAACGGACCCAAACCACGCATCGTGCTGGTGATCGGCGTCAATGGCTCCGGCAAGACGACGACGATCGGCAAGCTCGCCAACAATCTCACCAATGCCGGCGCGAAAGTGGTGATCGGCGCGGCCGATACCTTCCGGGCGGCGGCGATCGAGCAGCTCAAGGTCTGGGCTGATCGCGCCGAGGCTTCGTTCGTTTCCTCCACGCAGGGCGCGGACGCGGCGGGCGTGGCGTTCGAGACGGTGAAGCGCGCCAGGGAAGAGAATGCAGACGTCGCGCTGATCGACACGGCTGGCCGCCTGCAGAACAAGTCAGAGCTGATGGCCGAACTCGCCAAGATCGTGCGCGTGATGCGCAAGATCGATGAAGACGCCCCGCACGAAACGCTGCTCGTGCTGGACGCGACCGTTGGACAGAACGCGCTTTCTCAAGTCGAAAGCTTCCGCTCTGTCACCGACATCACGGGCTTGGTGATGACCAAGCTCGACGGCACAGCGAAAGGCGGCGTTCTGGTCGCCGTTGCGCAGCGCCACGCCATTCCGATCCATTTCATCGGCGTCGGCGAAAAGGCGGAAGACCTGCAGCCATTCGACGCCGCAAGCTTCTCTCGCGCGCTCGTCGGGCTGGACGCTTAACGCGTCCGCACAGGCAGCGGCACGTTGCAGAGATTGATGCGGCCCGTCGGTTGCAGGAACCATGCATCACGGCGCGTGCGGCGGCTCTCCACGAGATCGCGGAACGTCGCGCTATCGGTGCGCAGCGTTTCCAGATTCACGCGCTCGCTCGCCGGCAACTCCGAGGCCAAACGTACGGAGCGGATGATCGTGCGCTCTTCCGGCGTTTCGTAGAAACCCAATGCGCCCGTGCCGCGCGGCATCACCGAGAGCAATTCCATCCCCTGCAGCACACGGCCAACAAGCGTCACATTGCGATCCAGGTGTCGCGGCGCGTGGCCGATGACGACATAAAGCTCCGCGCCGCTGCCGCTATCGGCTGTGTCGCCGCGGCCCGCGCCGATCATGCCGTAGCAGTGCGCAAGCCACGTGCGCCCGTTTTGACCCGCGACGGGGAAGCCATCGGCGAAGCCGACCTCGCGCGCATACGAGTCAGGGTCTTGCAGACGCGTGACGTCCACGCCGGCGCGTGGGCGATCGAACTCGCCCGGCAAGGAACGCTGCGCTTCGCCGTACGACGTCGCGTCGGCTTCGTCGCGGCCCCATTGGACGACGTAATTATCTTGGCTGCGCACGATCGCGGCGCCATCCCAATAATGTGCGCGCGCCAGGGCGCGGATATTAGCGGCGTGGTTGGGCGCATATTCAGGCGCGAGTTCGATGATCACGCGGCCGCCGGGCAAATCCATGTAGATCGTATTGGCGGGATCGACGGCGCGCCAATCGCTGGCTGGCGATTGTTCCAGGATTTCACCCATCGACCGTACCGGCGCCGGCGTTTGCCCTTCGGCCGGCGCGCTCGCGCATGCGGCCAGCAACGCCAAGGCGGCAAATCCATGAAAACGCATCTCGTCTCTCCCAATCAGGCGGCGATCTGGGCAGGGATTGGCGTTCAGCGCAAGCGTCTGGTCTGGCGCCCCCGGTTCAGCGTATCAGGAGCCATGACCGAAGAGCTGACGCCCCTCGCCACCGTGAAGCCCGCCAAGCCCGGCGGCGTGAACCAGCTCATGATCGATCTCGGTCCGATCGCGGTTTACGTCGTCGCGTTCAACATCCTGCAGCGCATTGAAGCGACCAAGGACAACGCCGTTTACATCGCGACGGGCATATTCATGGCAGCCACGATCGCCGCCATCGTTTGGTGCAAGCTGAAGCAAGGGCGCATTCCGCCAGTGCTCGTCGTCACCGGCTTCATCGTCACCGCGTTCGGCGGTTTGACGCTGTTGCTGCACGATCCGACCTACATTCAGATCAAACCAACCTTCACGTACCTCTTCTACGTAACCGCGATTCTGATCTCGCTGGCGATCAAGCAGAACGTCTGGAAGCTGCTGTTCGGTCACGCCTTCACGTTGCCGGATCGTATTTGGACGATCCTTGCGCTGCGCTGGTCGGCGTTCTTTCTGTTTCAAGCGGTGCTGAACGAGGTGATCCGCAACACGCAGACGTTCGAATTCTGGTTGAACTCGCGCCCATTCATCGTCTTTCCGCTGACGCTCGTCTTCGCCGCCATCAACACGCCGATCGTGCTGAAGCACCATCAGGAGCCGGAAGAAGAAGTCACGCCGCCAGCTGCCGGCGCCTGATCGCGCCGGATTCGGACCGATTTTCGCCCACAAGGCGAACTAAAGTCGAACACATGATTGAAAGCGCAACCCTCGGCGCTAAGCTTCCCAGGCGTTTGGGGGCGACGGCTTATGGCTCGGTCGATGACGGACGGACCTGAGTCCGAGCCTTTCCGGCTGGCGACCTCCGCCAGCCATTTGCTGCATCGCGCGGAGCAGCTTGCGTCAGATCGTTTCGCGCAGCTTGTCGGCGACGCGGTCACGCTGCGCCAGTTCGCGGTGCTCGTCGCGATCGCTGAAAACCCGGGTCTGAGCCAAGCCGAATTGGTGCGGGCGACTGGCATCGATCGATCAACCTTAGCCGACACGGTGCAGCGCATGGAGAAGCGTGGCTGGATTTCGCGCACCACCGCACCGCTCGATGCGCGCGCGCACGCGGTGCATCTTGCAACGTCGGGCACGGCGCTGCTGGCTTCGACGACGCGCCATGCGCGTGCCGCTGATGCGGCGATCCTCGATTTGCTGCCGCGCACCAAACGGCGCACCTTTCAAAACATTCTTATCAAGCTCGCCAAGCTCGCCGACGAAGCGGCGGAGAAAGCGGAACAGCAAGCTAAACGCGAAGCCAAGCGCGAAAAGAGGAAGAGCAAGCCAAAAGCCAGCGCCCGCAAATAACCTTCAGCGCGCGAGCGCTGGCGCAATCGTGCGCTCGATCACGTCTGACGTGAGCGGCCCGCGATGCACGGCGCGGATCGTCCCATCGACGCCAATAACGAACGTCTCGGGCACGCCTGCCGTGCCCAAATCCAAGCCGAAGCGTCCTTCGGGATCGAGCACGACCACGCGGAAGGGATCGCCAAGCTCGTTGAGAAACGCCGCGGCGTCGCCCGGCTCGTCCTTGTACGCGACGCCGACGATCTCAACGCCCTGCTCGCGCATGGCCATCAATTGTGGATGCTCGGCGCGGCACGGCGTACACCAGGACGCAAACACGTTGATCACATAGGCGCGGCCCGCCATCGCCTCGTTCGTCAGCGGCGCACCGCCATCCAGACGCGCGAGTTCGAACACAGGCGCGGGCCGGCCAATGCGCCCGTCAGATACGGTTTGCCGCTCCCCGCCGCGCGTCAGCATCACGACGCCGACGACAACCAGCAGCGCGAGCAAAACCAAAGGCGCGAAAGCGAGCGCGCGCTTCATGGCTTCTTCTCAAGCTTGCGCGCTTCGTTCGCCCAATGGCGTAAGCGCAGCACGATCGCGAGCGTCAGCACGCCGAAGGCGCCGGCGCCAACCGCGTAAGCCGGCCAGATATAAGCCCAACCGCCTTCAATCATGCATCAGCTCCGCGCAAGCGCGCCGCTTCCACGCGGCGGCGAAACACGGCCGCGCGCATGTTCATCATAAGGAGCGCCGCGAACAAACAGAGGAACCCGCCGGCCATCGCGAAGAGCGGCCCCATCATGCTGGGGTCAATGGACGAACCGCCCGCGCGCATGATGCTCGCCGGCTGATGCAGCGTGCTCCACCAATCGACGGAGAATTTGATAATCGGCAAATTGACGAGGCCGACGAGGCACAGGATCGCCGCAAGTCGCGCGGCTTTCTCTTCGTCCTCGATCGCGCTCCAAAGCGCGATGTAGCCAAGATAGATGACGAAGAGCGCCAGCATGGACGTGAGACGGCCATCCCACTCCCACCACGTGCCCCACGTCGGCGCGCCCCAGAGCGAGCCGGTGATCAAGCATACAGCGGCAAACGTCGCGCCGATCGGCGCTGCCGCGCGCGCGGCGACGTCGGCGAGCGCGTGGCGCCAGACGAGGCCGACGAAACTGGCCGCGCCCATGAACGCGTAGATGCCCATTGACCACCACGCGGTGGGCACGTGCAGATACATGATCCGCACCGTCTCGCCCTGCTGATAATCGGCCGGCGAATAGAACAGCCCCCACGGCGCGCCAATCGCCAGCAGCGCGAGTGCGGCGACCAGAAAGATCGGCGCGGCCCAGGCCGAGAAGGCCATGAAGCGCGCGGGGTTGGCGAGATAGGTCAGCATCGGATGTCAGGTATCAGGTGTCAGGCGCCAGATACAAATCGCGTGCGACGGTGGGACATTGTGACATCTGATACCTCGCACCTGACACCTTCACTCTGCCTGCAGCCGTAGCGCCGCCGCCGCCGCGATCGGCCCCAGCGCCAGCGCGGCGAGCGCAAAGCCTGCCAATACGGAAAGCGCGGCGCCCACGTGTTCTCCGCCCGCCACCGCCGAGCCGAAAATGATAGGCGGCGCAAAGAACGGCAAAACAATGAGCGCGATCAAAACCCCGCCGCGCTTTACACCCGCCGTCACCGCCGCGCCGACAAGGCCAATACCGATGAAGGCGGCCATGCCCAGCAGCAGGCTCAGCACGATCGCTGGAACCAATTCCGGCGGCGCTTGTAGCGCGATAGCGGCCGGCGCGCTCGCAAGCGCCAGCGGCAGGCCAACAGCGACCCAAAGCGCCGCGCCCTTCGCGAGCACGATCAGTTCGAGCGGCTCGGGCGATAGCAGCATGTGATCGAGTGAGCCGTCTTCGAGGTCGGCCTGAAACAGACGCTCCAAGGTAGCGAGCACGGCGAGCGCTGCGGCGATCCACACCAAAGGCGGGCCAGCGGCGGCAAGCAGATTGCGCTCCGGCCCCATCGCCAGCGGCACCAGCATGGTCGCGCCCAGGAAGAAGCCCAGCGGCGCCAACGCGCCGCCGCCGCCGCCCCACATCAGCGCGAGATCGCGCCGGAACGTCGCCACAAGCGCGCTCATCTCCCCCTCCTCTTGAGAGGAGGGGGTTGGGGGGTGGGGTGAAACTCGTTGTTTGAATGTGAGCCACGCGCACGCACGTTTGCAGAATGCAGCGCTTCACCCCGCCCCCTGCCCCCTCGCCTCAAAGGGAGGAGGTGCGATGGAGACAGCGCGCTCATACGCCCACCGTCAGCGTTTGACTCGGCGTCGGCCCCAAAGGTTCGTGCACAGCCGCAAGCACCAAGCCGCCCTCAGCGCGATGGGCGTCGATGATCGTGGCGAGCATGGCTTTGCCGTTCGCATCGAGTGCGGCGGCAGGCTCATCGAGCAGCCAGATCGGGCGCGGCGCGAGGACGAGGCGCGACAGGCTCAGGCGCCGGGCCTGACCTTGGCTCAGCGTGCGCGCTGCGCGTTCGAGCAATGCAGAAAGGCCGAGCTTCTCGGCGGCGACGCCCGCATTGATCGCGCCCCCGAACAGCCCGGCCCAATAGCGCAGATGCGAAGCGACGCTGAGTGTCGGTTTCAGGCCGTTCTGGTGGCCGACAAAATGCAGCGCCAGCGACGGCTCCTCCGCGTTCTCGAACACGATCTGTCCGCCGCGCGGTTTGAGATAGCCGGCGAGCGTGCGCAGCAAGGTCGTCTTGCCCGCGCCATTGCCGCCACGAATTTCGATGTAGGCGCCCGGCTCCGCCGCAAAGCTCAGGCTTTCGAACAGAACGCGTCCGCCGCGCGCCACGGAAAGCGCGTCGGCCCGAATTTTCGGCTTGTCTTGGAAAGGTCCGGACGCGCTCATAATGCCGCCCTGCTTCTAGAAAGGGTTGCGTCATCCGCCAAGGCAGGCCTTGGTGGTTGCGACATAAGGGAGGGACGGCGATGCGTCGTTTCGTGGCGGGACTGATTTTGGCCAGCGCGCTGGCCGCCTGCGGCCAGGACTCCGCGGGGCCATCTGGGGGCGAGGCGGCGAACCAAGCGGCTTATGGCGGCGTTGCCGACATGGCCCAGGGCCGTGCCGAGATGGAGGTGGCGACCGAGGAGGCCGCACCTGCGCCAGCCGCCGCACCCGCGCCAGTCGATCCTGCCACCGGTCAACCGAGCCAGCCCACCGGCCCGACCCCGGTGCTCCACCTCGCCTATTCGTACGCCATGGGCCTGGAGATCCCGAGCGACCGGCTCTCGGGCGTCATGGACGCGCACATCCAGGCCTGCACCGCGGCCGGCCCACGGCTTTGCCAGCTGATCGGCTCCAACAAGAGCGGCGATCCGGAAAGCTTCATGCAGGGCTACGTGTCGATACGCGGCGAACCAAATTGGCTCGCGACGTTCCGAAACGGCGTCAGCGCGCAGGTTGATGAGGCTGGCGGCCGCGTGCAATCGTCGACCACCAATACCGAAGATTTGACGCGCGCCATTGTCGATACCGAAGCACGCCTGCGCGCACAGACGGCGCTGCGAGATCGCCTGCAGGAGCTGCTGCGCTCGCGTCCGGGCCGCCTTTCCGATCTGCTGGAGGTGGAGCGTGAATTGGCGCGCGTGCAGGGCGAGATCGACGCGGTGCAATCGAACCTCGCGGTGATGCGCACGCGCGTGTCTATGTCCGAACTCACGATCAATTACCAATCGGCCCCGCGCCCTGTCGGCAGCGACACGTTCGAGCCGCTGCGCAACGCGTTCGCGAACTTCCTCGGCATCGTGGTGGCGGGCTTTGCGGCCATCATCACGATCATCGCCGGGCTGATCCCGTTCGCGATCGTCATCGTGCCGATCGTGTGGTTGGCGCTGCGCTGGCGTCGGCGTCGCGGCGGCCGGTTTTTCAACCGCACGCCGCCGGCGCCGCCGCCGGACACAAACTGACGTCACATCCGAACAGTGCTATGTTGAACCGCGCTGTTGGAAGAATCGTCCGTGAGCAATCCTGCGCCATCAACCGCCCCCAGAACATCCATCACTGATAAACTGATGGATAGGCTGCCGCGTCCAATTAGGTACGCTTTCGAGATCATTGGCATGATTTCGGCATTGCTGACCCTGATTGGATGGTTAGCCAGCACATTCTCCTTGATCGGCAAAATGACGTTCTGGAGTGCAGCGTGGTCCGCAATACTAGCCTGGTCTGAACAATTTCCCCATTGGCTATTCGACGTACTGGAGTGGATTGGGGCGCAGGCGCACTGGCTCGCGGAAGCGTTTCGTGAGTTCGTCTATCCGGTCATACGCTGGACGTTTCAGTGGCTGCCGTTTGAGCTAACGCCAGTCCTGATGGATGTAATC
Organism: Caulobacterales bacterium; assembly: GCA_017303355.1. Taxonomy (GTDB): domain Bacteria; phylum Pseudomonadota; class Alphaproteobacteria; order Caulobacterales; family Aquidulcibacteraceae; genus Vitreimonas. Next base: position 67,543 of record JAFLCU010000013.1, read on the forward strand.
TCCATCGTGCTGTTTGGAGTCTTTGGTGCTTATCGAATTTTCTTTGTCCACAGACGGTTGAAGCACGAAAGAAGGCGCAGCGGGAAAACAGAGGAAACGAGTTGGCAGGACCCGGGCATTTCCTTTCAACCGTGGCTGTTCTCATTAAAAGGGGGACTTCTTCTTCCGCTGATGATCGTTCAAGTCTTTCCACTTTCCTTGGCATGGAACATTGTTTTCGGGCTTCGCTTGAACACAAAGGAAGGTGCCGGCATGGCCGTCATGCTTTTGGCCTTCTTAGTACTTTCCGTTCTCGCTCTCGTCGCCTTTCCTCTCTCAATCTTCGTCGCAGAGTGGGCTTATCTGGCACTCAGGGGCGCGTGATCGGCCCTGTTGCGAACGGGTCGCAAACATAGGTCAGAGCATCAATTGCGCGTTCATAAAACGGCGCTAAATAAGCCCTGCCGCGCGAACCGGTTTGATTCCGAAATTGGGGCGCACCCCAACGCGCTTGCATCTCTGAAGCTTAGAAGCCGGATGCAGACCCATGCCATCTTTGAACTCATTCAACGCCCGCACCACGATCAGCGCGGGCGGCAAGTCGTACACCTATTTCGATCTCAACAAGGCTTCTGAAAACGGCCTCGGCGACATCTCCAAGCTGCCGATTTCGCTGAAAGTCCTGCTCGAAAATCTGCTGCGCACCGAAGACGGTATCGCGGTGAAGAAAGCGGACATTCTGGCCATGACCTCGTGGCTGGTGAACAAAGGCAAGAACGAAGTCGAAATCGCGTTCAGCCCCGCGCGCGTGCTGATGCAGGATTTCACCGGCGTGCCCGCCGTCGTCGACCTCGCCGCCATGCGCGACGCCGCCGCCAAGCTCGGCGCCAATCCTGAGAAGATCAATCCGCTGGTGCCGGTCGATCTCGTCATCGATCACTCGGTGATGGTCGATCACTTCGCCAGCGCCGGCGCCTTCAAGCAGAACGTCGAACTCGAATACGAACGCAACGCCGAGCGCTACCAATTCCTGCGCTGGGGCCAACAAGCGTTCCAGGATTTCCGCGTCGTCCCGCCCGGCACCGGCATCTGCCACCAGGTGAACCTCGAATATCTTGGCCAGAGTGTTTGGGTTCGCGATGTTGACGGCGAGACCTTCGCTTATCCCGACACGGTGGTGGGCACGGACAGCCACACGACGATGATCAACGGCATCGGCGTGCTTGGTTGGGGCGTCGGCGGCATCGAAGCCGAAGCGGCGATGCTCGGCCAATCGATCTCGATGCTGATCCCGGAAGTGATCGGCTTCCGTCTCTCGGGCAAATTGCCGGAGGGCGCCACCGCCACCGACCTCGTGCTCACGGTGACGCAAATGCTGCGCAAGAAGGGCGTGGTCGGCAAGTTCGTCGAATTCTACGGCCCCGGCCTCGAAACCATGAGCGTCGAAGACCGCGCCACCATCGCCAACATGGCCCCGGAATATGGCGCGACCTGCGGCTTCTTCCCCGTCGATTCCAAGACGATCGATTATCTCAACGCCACCGGCCGCGATTCCGCGCGCGTGGCTTTGGTCGAAGCCTATTGCAAAGCCAATGGTCTGTGGCGCTCGGACGTCGAACCGGAATTCACCGATACGCTCGAACTCTCGCTCGCTGACGTGCGCCCGTCGCTCGCCGGCCCGAAGCGTCCGCAAGACCGCGTTCTGCTCGGCGGCGTCGGCGAAGGCTTCACCAAGGTGATGAACGACGAATTCCGCAAGAGCGCGGAATTGAAGAAGCGCGCACCGGTCGCGGGCGCGAGCTACGATGTCGGCCACGGCGACGTGGTGATCGCCGCGATCACCTCGTGCACCAATACGTCGAACCCGAGCGTGCTGATCGCCGCCGGTCTCGTCGCGCGCAACGCTGTCGCGAAGGGCTTGAAGACCAAGCCCTGGGTGAAGACGTCGCTCGCGCCGGGCAGCCAAGTCGTGACTGATTATCTCGCCAAGGCTGGTCTCGATAAGGATCTCGACGCACTCGGCTTCAACCTTGTCGGCTATGGCTGCACGACCTGCATCGGCAATTCCGGCCCGCTGCCGCCAGCGATTTCCGCCGCTGTCGCGGAAGGCGATCTCGTCGTCGCCTCGGTGCTCTCGGGCAACCGCAATTTCGAAGGCCGCGTGAACCAGGACGTGCGCGCGAACTATCTCGCGTCGCCGCCGCTCGTGGTCGCGTACGCGCTGGCGGGATCGGTCTATGCGAACCTCGAAACCGAGCCGCTCGGTACGGGCCGCGACGGCAAGCCGGTGTTCCTGAAAGACATCTGGCCGACCAACGCACAAATCGAAGAAACCGTGCGCGCGTCGGTGACGAAAGCCATGTTCGAGGCGCGTTACGGCAACGTGTTCGCGGGCGATCAGCATTGGCAAGCGATCAAGGTCGGCGCCGGCCGCACCTATGAGTGGGACAACAATTCCACCTACGTGCAGAACCCGCCATACTTCGAAGGCATGAGCATGTCGCCGAAGCCGCCAACCGATATCGTCGAAGCGCGCGTACTCGGGCTCTTCGGCGATTCGATCACGACCGACCACATCAGCCCCGCGGGCTCGATCAAGAAGGTCTCGCCGGCTGGCGTCTATCTCACCGAGCACGGCGTGCCGCAGGCGGACTTCAATTCCTACGGCGCGCGTCGCGGCAACCACGAAGTCATGATGCGCGGCACCTTCGCCAACATCCGCATCAAGAACGCGATGGTGAAGAACGACGATGGCTCGATCGTGGAAGGCGGCTACACAATCCACCATCCGTCGGGCGAACGCCTCGCCATCTATGACGCGGCCATGCGCTACAAGGCCGAAGGCCGCGAGTTGGTGATCTTCGCCGGCAAGGAATACGGCACCGGCTCCTCGCGCGACTGGGCGGCCAAGGGCACCACCCTCCTCGGCGTCCGCGCCGTGGTGGCCGAGAGCTTCGAGCGTATCCACCGTTCGAATCTGATCGGCATGGGCGTGCTGCCGTTGCAATTCATCGACGGCCAGTCCTGGGCCGGCCTCGGCCTCAAGGGCGACGAGCAAGTCTCGCTCTCCGGCGTGGCCAATCTCGGGCCCCGCCAGAAGGTGACGCTGCGGATTAAAGGCGCGGACGGCGCGGTGCGCGAACTTGAGGTTGCCTGCCGGATCGACACCGAGAACGAGGTCGAATACCTCCGTAACGGGGGTATTTTGCACTATGTGCTGCGCGGTTTGGCGAAAGCGGGCTGATCGAAGCGCCTTCGGGCCGCTCCGTCACGCCGCTGTGACTAGAACGAAGGGGGCGGGCCGGTCATGCTGTCAGGCATGATCGCCCGCTTCCTGGCCGTTTTGCTGCTCAGCTTGGCGGCCACCACGCTGAGCGCGCACGCCCAGACGGCAGGCACACGCGCGCAAACCGTGGTTGAACTATATACGAGCCAAGGCTGCAGCCAGTGCCCGCGCGCGAACCGCCTGCTGGGCATGTTCTCGCGCGAAGAGGATGTGCTGGCGCTCACCTTTCCCGTCGGCATCTGGGATTATCTTGGCTGGCACGACACGTTCGCGCGCCCCGAGTTCGCGGATCGGCAGCGTGCGTACTCCACCAACATGCGGGTGCGCGGCCGGTTTACGCCGCAACTTGTCATCAACGGCGCGCGCCAGCTCAGCGCTTCCAATTGGGATGACGCGCGCGCGGTGTTCGACGAACAGCAAGCGGCGGGCTGGCCAACCAACGCGCCGGCTTTGAACATCTCGCGTCTGCGCAACAACAGGGTCCGCATCACGCTGGGCGCGCAAAGCGGAACCTACAACGCCGACATCTGGATGATCGCCTACGACCCCGGCCCGCTGACCGTGGTGATCACGGGCGGCGTGAACAACAATCGCTCGGTGGCGCACTACAATCTTGTACGCACGATCGAGCGGCTCGACGCCTGGACCGGGCGATCGACCTGGTACGAACGCGCGCGTTGCCAGCCTGAGTGCGCGGTGCTGGTGCAGGAGCCCAACGGCGGACGCATTCTCGCCGCCGCCTACACGTACCGCGACCGCTACTGAGGCGGCGTTGGCGCGGCGCCGGGGACGAGCGCGCTGAGCGGCGGCGCAACCGCCTGCACCTCCATCGCGCTCAGCTCATACGCCCACGCCGCACTTTCGTTGTTGATCGCGAGCGCGGCGGGTTCCTGCTCGGGCGCGGCGGCGCGCGCGACGAGCTTCACCCATGTGGCGCCATCGCTTTCGATCAGTTCGGCATCAATGATGACACCGTCGAACGTATGGGCGCGCACACGGGCGCGCGGCGCGCCTTGGATGGCGGGCGCGGTGCGCACGTCCGTCGGCGAGAGATCGGTGAGATGCGTTGCGGCCGCGGCCAGCGTCGATTGCGATAGCGGCGCCAGCGCCGGCGATGCAATGCGCCAGGGTTGATCGGCGACGTCGCGCGCCAAAATGTAGGCGCGGCCTTCCGCCGGCATGATCTCAACACGCGCAAAGCGCGCCGCATCAACATTCAGAGGCCGCAGCGCCAACCAAGCCGCAACATCGCGCAGCGGCGGCAATTCACCTTCAACCGCCCAGGTCTGATCATCGTCCGGCTCGCGTACGTACATGCCGCCATTCGGCTCGACGCCGAGGATGAAATTCACCAGCAATGCGCCACGGCCATCTTCGATCTGCAGCAGGATGCCCCGCCCGCCCTGGCGCGGATCGGTGACGCCCAGGCGCTCGTGCTTGGAGGCGTCGTTCGTCATGCGCCGCGTGTAACGCAATTCCTCAAGGCCATTGGTGAGCGCTTCGAGACTGGCCTGCGTGACCGGATAATCGTCACGGTCGCGCATCGCCCAGCCACCCTGCGTGCGTTCGATGCGATAGCTCGCTTCGGCGCTCACCACCGTGATGCGCTGCGCGCCGGCGATCGATTCAGCCAAGCCAGGCGTCACGAGGCCCGAGGCCTGGTTCGGCTGCGACGAGCGCATCTCAATGCCCACCGTGACGGCGGCGATGATGGCGAGCGCGCCCGCAAGCAAAAACAGCGAAAGCGTGCGCCCTTTGCGGCGCTCAGCCAGATCGGAAGTCATCGCCCGGCACTCCCGCGCCGCTGCCGGCGCCAGAACAAGAACAAGCCCGCGCCCGCAACCAGCAGCGGCGCCAGCCAGATATTGATGAACAGAACCAGCGCCTCGACGCGATCGATATCGCCGCGCAGATCGCGCTCGACACGGCGTAATTCGCTGCGCACCTCCATGGCGCGCGCGCGGAAACGCTCGATTTCGATGTTCTCTTCCGGCGTCAGCTCCGCGCCCAGATCGCCCGCGAAGAAACCCGACCCACGGCCCCGCGCTTGCAACTCAGCCAGACGGCCTTCGGTTTCCTGAAGCTCCGCCTGCAATTCTTCCTGACGGCGCTGGATGCGGCGGGCGGCGTCAGCCTCCATTTGCTCGACCGTGTCCATGCGCCGCAACGACGGCGCGCGCGAGCGCAACGAAACCAGCGCGTCTGATCCGCCCAGCACATCGATTGCGTTCAACGCGAAAGCGGCGTTGTCGGCCGCCGCCGCGCCATTGTTTGGATCAACGTAAAAATCGTCCGCGAGGAAATCGACATCGGCGACGATAACAATTTCCGCCGGCGTCGCCGAGCGCGCGAGATGCTGGGCTGGCGCGGGTGGCGCCAGCGGCGCGGCGACAGGAGCTTCGCCTTCCACCGGCGCGGACGGCGATGCATCTGCAGGACGGCCCTCAGGATATGCGCTGGTCAAATTGCCGGAGAGACGCAGCGCGACGGTTTCGACGCGTCCCCCACCTTGGGGCCATGTGCGCATGATTTCGAACGGCGATGGGAATGCCAGTGCGTCGGCCGTGGCCATTCGCATGGTACGGCCGCTGGTGCGCGCCAACCACCGGATGCTCACGCCTTCTCGATCGCTCCACGTCAGCGCGCCTGACAAACCGAAATTCACACCACGCCGCAACCACGCCGTCATCAGATCATCACGATCGAGATTTTCCTCTTCAGCAGGAATGCCAAAGAGAAGAGGCTGCCGCACCTCGACGGTTTGCCCCGTGCTGGGGTCCTGCGCTGGCACTGGAAGCGCGTTCCCCAGATCCAGCACGACGCTCGGCGCTAACGCTACACCCCATTGCGCCAACAGGGGCTCGAGCGTTGAGGCGATCGGCATCGGCGCGACGGGATTGAAAGGATCAAAGCTCGTCTGGCCCTGCTGCTGCGCCATGATGGACGCTGGATCAATCGCGATGAACGCCCGCCCATGGCGCAGAATGAACTGATCGATAGCGTAGCTTTGCTGGGGCGAAAGCTGGCCGGGATGAATGATCGCCAGCACATCAACGTCGGGAATGTCGACGAAATCGGGCGCGAGCTTCGTCACATCCAGCAACCGGCCCATTTCCGTCGCGAACGCCGACTGGCGCATCATCGCCATCGCCGGATCGTTGGCGGCGGCGGGATCGATCGGCAGCGACGTGATCAGCGCCACGCGCACGCGATTGGGGTTTTCCAATTCGTAGATCAGCCGCGTGATCTCGTATTCCAGAAACGGCTCGCGCTGTTGCGCGAACATTGGAATGACGCGCTGATCATCGATCGCGTTCGCGCCGGCGAGCCCGAAATAAATCGGATCACCGCCTTCCGTGATGCGGAACGGCTCGATGCCGGTTTCGACCGCCTCGTCTTCCGTTTCGGAAAACGCTTCCACATCGACTTCGACGAAGCGCACGCGCCCGTGCGAGCGCGATGCAAACGTCTGCAGCATCTCGCGCACGCGCCCGGCGTAAGCCTGCAATTGCGGCGACGCCGATGCGGCGTCACGAGAATAATAGAGCTTAAGCTCCACCGGCTCGTTCAACTCATCCAGCGTGCGCTGCGTGCCTGGGCTCAACGAATAGAGATGGTTCTCGGTCAGATCGAGACGCCAGCCGCGAAACCAGGAATTGGCGATGACGTTCGCGGATACGAACGAGATGAAGAGCGCCAGGGCGGCGAACAATGCGAAGCGACGCGCGTTCATGGCTCAGCCTCCCCGCCGCGCATCCACCGCAAGCACGGTGAAGCCCAGACACAGCGCGATCAGCGACGCGAAATAGAACACGGAGCGGAACTCCACGACGCCACGTTGGGCGGCGTCGAAATGGTGCAGGATCGAGAAGCGCGCGATCGCCTCCGCCAGTCCCCCACCGATCACGCCGGAGAAGAAATCCAGCACCAGCGGCAACCCGAGCACCGTCACCAGGAACGAGACCAGCACCGCCAGGACGAAAGCCACGATCTGCGCCGGCGTCAGCGCCGACATGACAGAGCCTATGGCGATGTAGGCGCCGGCCATCAGAAGGCTTGCGAGATAGGCCGTGAAGATCGCCGCATTGTCGGGCGAGCCCAGTACGTTGACGGTGATCCAAAGCGGGATCGTCATCAGCAACGCGACAGCCGCGACTGTCCACGCCGCGAGATATTTGCCGAGCACCAGCGACCACGTCGGCGCCGGCAAGGTCAACAGCAATTCGAGCGCGCCGGATCGCGTTTCTTCCGCCCACATGCGCATCGCGATGGCGGGCAAAAACACCATGAAAATCCATGGATGATAGCCAAAGAACCCCGACAAATCGGCCGCGCGCGCGTCGAAGAAACTCGGCGGTATCTGGAACGTGAAGAGCCCAATGGAAAACAAAAACACGGCGACGAACACATAGGCCGTCGGCGTCGTCAGATAGGAGAGCAATTCGCGGCGATAGATCGCCAGCATGCTCGAAAGACCAGGCCGCTTCTTCACGCGCGCTCCTCCCCACGCGTCAGCGCCGTGAACGCGCGTTCGAGCGTGCCGTGTTCATCGATCAAGGCTTGCGGCGTCTTGTCGGCGACGATGCGGCCCTGATCGATAACGATCGCACGCGTGCATACCGCTTCCACCTCCTCCAGCGAGTGCGTGGAAATGATCAGGCCGCGCTCCTCGCCCAGCTTTCTAATGAGATCGCGCACGGCGTGGCGCTGGTTGGGATCGAGGCCGTCCGTCGGCTCGTCGAGAATGAGCAGCATCGGATCGTGCAGCAGCGCCGCGGCAAAGCCGACGCGGCGGCGATAGCCCTTCGACAGCGTCTCGATCGGCCGATCGATGCTGTCGCCCAGGCGTGCGTCTTGGGCGGCGCGGCGCACGGCGTGCCGTGCGGCCTCCCGTGTCATGCCGCGGGCCTCGGCGACGAAGCGCAGAAAGCTCCACGGCGTCATTTCGCCATAGAGCGGCGCGCCTTCGGGCAGATAGCCGATGCGCTCCTGCGCGCGCCCGCGCTCGCGCGTGACATCGATGTTGAAAATCTTCGCCACACCTTCGTCGGGCTCAAGATAGCCCGCGATCATGCGCATCGTGGTGGTTTTGCCCGCGCCGTTGGGGCCAAGAAAACCAACGATCTCGCCTACATCGAGGACGAAGCCGATACCGTCCACGGCGACGCGGCGGCCGAAGGTTTTCCGCAAGCCGTCGACCTGCAGCAGCATGTGGATAGCTATCCCCGTTCAAAAACGAGCGCCGCTCTTAGGGCTGTTTTGGCGAAAACGCCACCGCTTCTTATCCACAGCGCGGCGTTCCGGAAGCGAATCAGTCTGCGTGATTCCACGACTCGTTGCGTAGCGCTTAACGCGCGTCCTAGGGCGTGCGCGCCTGCGCGCCCGCAGGTTTATCCACAGCACTCACACTCGCGCACGCGCGCCGAACGCATAGCGCAAGTCGATTGTTTTATGCGGATTTTCGGGGGCTCAGATACGATAAAGCCCGCGACGTGCGCGGGCTTTATCAAAGTGTGGCCGGCCGAAGCGCGCACCGGAGGGGGGCTGGGGGGGCTGATGGATTCCCCCGGCACGAGCCTTTCTCCGACCGGCCACGCAGCTAAGGTCGCTTCCGGTTGGGGCGAGTTCAAGCAGAAAATCAGGCCAAATACCGACCTACGGCATTTGTAATATTCCGCGCGATGCGCTTTGCTCGTCGTAGTGTGGATAAGAGGAGCGACATGAGCGGTCGCACCGTGTTTTTCGAGCGTCTTGAACTCAATCATCTGATGCGCTTCTACGGTCGCATGGTGGCGGCGGGCGAATGGCGCGATTACGCGCTTGACGCGCTGCCCGATCGCGCCCTCTTCAGCGTCTATCGCCGCACCAGCGAGGCGCCGCTCTATCAGATCGAGAAATGCCCGGAGAACGCGCGCAAGCAAGGCGCTTATAGCGTGCGCGCCATCGACGGCCGCGTTTTGCGACGCGGGCACGATTTGGATCGCGTGCTCGCCGTACTGGAACCCAAGCGCATGCAGATCGTCGACCAATAAAAACGCCCCGGCTTTCACCGGGGCGTTGATCAGTTTCAATCCCTAAGTGCATCAGTTGCGCGGCGACATGATGCTCAAGATGAATTGGAACAGGTTGATGAAGTTCAGGTACAGGCTGAGCGCACCATAGGTGCTGCCGACGGCCAGTGCGCGTTGGTCGCCGCCAAGCTGATAATACATGTGCTTCAAGCGCTGCGTATCGAACGCGGTGAGGCCCGCGAACACCAGCACGCCGATCACCGAGATCGCGAAGCTCAGCGCCGAGCTGGCGATGAACATGTTCACGATCGAGGCGATGATAATGCCGATCAGGCCCATGATCAGGAATGTGCCAAAGCCGCTCAGATCACGCTTGGTGGTGTAGCCCCAGAGGCTCAAACCGCCGAACGCCGCCGCCGTGACGAAGAACGCCTTGGCGACGATGGTGAAGCCATCCGGAATGCGCGCATAGGTATAGACGATCGCGCCCATGCCGACGCCAATCAGCGTGACCACGCTCCAATAGATGAGGTTAGCCGAGGTCGGCGACGGATTGCGCATCGCGAAGCTTGAAATCAGCAGGATCGCCAGCGGGCCAAACATGACCGCGTACACAACAGGCGCCGTCAGCAGCACGCTATAGAGCGCCGGCGTCGTCCCGACGAACCAAGCCAGCGCGCCCGAAAGCGCCAAGCCCAAGCCCATCTTGTTGTAGATGCCCAACATAAAGGCCCGCAGGCCGGCATCGACCGCCATGTCCGCGCGCTCGGCCGGGATCGACCGTGTTTGCGAGTGGTAGTCGCTCATCAAAAACCTCCTTGGCGCGGAGAATACCGCGTCACTGCTGTTATATGGCCACGCCTCCCCCGCTGAGCAAGGAAAACTGGACTTCGTTCCGGATCACCAACGCCGAAATGGCGAATCGGGAGGGAACCGGATGCCGCCTTGCCGACGTTTCACTTTCCGGGCCCACGCCGCCACTTATTCATGGGGCGCGTAAGGCTGTGCTCGAATCGCGCTAACCACGAGCGCGGAGGTTAGGCCGGGGTGGCTGACGAGAATGATCCAAACCGGCCGGAGGACGATTCTCCGGCGACGCCCAAGGGCGAAGGCGAAGCCGCGCCTGCGGAGACGCGCGCGCTTCCGCCGGCCGATGACGACATCTTCGAAAGCGAGACGCCGGGCCAAATCGAGGCGTCAAGCATAGAACCGCCGCCCCAGCCCGAGGCGATCACAAGCGAGGCCGATGAACCGCTCGACGCGCCGGCGCAGTCCGCCGCGCCGGAGCCGGAGCCGGAACCAGAGCCAGCGCCAGCCGTAGAGGCGCCTGAAGCGCCCCCGATCGCGGCCCGCTTGGAGGGTGATGGGGTCGAGGAGCCCGCGCCCGTGGAGGCGCGCGAAGACGCCGCGGACATTGGCGGCCCGCCCCCGACCTATTTCCGCGCGGCCGGCGATCCCGACGAGCCCGAGGAAGAGCCGCCGCCGCAAACCTTCGCGGATAAAGCCCGCGCCAAGGCGATCGAGCTTTGGGGCCAATTCCGCGCCGTCGCCGAGCCCAAATGGGTCGCTTTCTCCGGTGCGGCCCGGGCCTTTGGCGGTGAAATGTGGAACCGCCTGCGCGGCATCAAGCGTCCCAAGAATGTGCGCGAAGCCGCCGTTTGGGGCGGCTGGCTCGCCGCTGGCGGCTTCGCCTTCATCGTGGCGTTCTTTGTGTTCGTCACCGCCGGCATGCCCTCCACCGACGATCTCTGGGAAGCGCGCCAAGGCCAGTCGATCACTTATCTTGATCGCAACGGCCACGTGATCTTGCGCGAAGGCGCGCAAAACGCGCCGCCCGTCGATCTCGCTTCGCTGCCGCCCTACGTGGCGCAAGCCTTTATCGCGATCGAAGACCGCCGCTTTTACAATCACCTTGGCGTCGATTTCGGCGGCATGATGCGCGCGGGCGCGGAGAATTTGCGCGCGGGCCGCGTGGTGCAAGGCGGCTCCACGATCACGCAACAGCTGGCCAAGAACCTCTTCCTCACCAACGAACGCTCGTGGCGGCGTAAGGCGCAGGAAATCATGTTGGCGTTCTGGCTAGAGAGCCGGTTCTCCAAGGATGAAATTCTCGCACTTTATCTGAGCCGCGTGTATTTCGGCGCGGGCGCATACGGCGTGGAAGCGGCGGCCGAGCGCTATTTCGACCGCCCGGCGCGTGAACTTACGCTGCTGCAATCGGCGATGATCGCGGGCCTTGTGAAAGCGCCGTCGCGCCTTAACCCGGCGCGCCAGGATATCGCCGCCGCGCGCGAACGCGCGACTGTGGTGCTCAACGAAATGGTGGCGATGGGCTTCATCAGCGCCGCCGAGCGCGATGCGGCGCTGCAGGAAGAATTGGTCATCAGCCGCGAAAATCCGGCGGGCGTGCTCTCCTATTATCGCGACTGGATCGATCCCCTGTTGAACGAGGTCATCGGCGATCAGCGCGACGACTTTATTGTCGAGACCACGATCGACATCGCCGCGCAGCGCGCCGCGACCGAGGCGGTTTCAACATTGCTCGACGAACAGGGCGAAGCGCGCCGCGTGAGCCAAGCAGCAGCCATTGCGCTCGACGATCAAGGCGGCGTGCGCGCCATCGTCGGCGGTCGCGATTACACGCAAAGCCAGTTCAATCGCGCCACGCAAGCGCGCCGCCAGCCGGGCTCCTCGTTCAAATTCTTCATCTATCTCGCGGCAATGGAGAATGGGCTGACGCCGTGGAGCGTGCGCGAGGACGCGCCGATCACCATTTCCATTCCGGGCCAGCCCGATTGGACGCCAGGCAATTACACCAACGAATTCCACGGCGCGGTCACGCTCTCGGGCGCCTTCACGCATTCGTTCAACATGGTCGCCATTCGCGTCGCCAACGAGGTGGGCGGCGACAAGGTGATCGACGTGGCGCGCCGGCTGGGCGTCACCTCGCCGCTCAGCAATTACCATTCGCTGGCGCTGGGCGCCCAGGAAATGACGCTGATCGAGATGGTCGGCGCGTACGGCGCCATGGCCGCCGACGGCTATCGCGTCGAGCCACATGGCGTCGCGCGCATCCGCCGCGCCAACAGCAATGAGACGATGTGGAGCTGGCGCCCGGAACGACGCGAACGCGTCATCGAAGAACGCCCGATGCGTTACATGAACCAGATGATGGCGCGTGTGGTCTCCGAAGGCACCGGCACAAGCGCGCGCATCAACGGCTTCCAAGTCGGCGGCAAAACCGGCACCGGCAATGATTATCGCGATGCATGGTTTATTGGATTCACGCCCGGCATGGTGGGCGGCGTGTGGGTCGGCAACGACAATTTCACCACCACCGCCCGCGTCACCGGCGGCTCGTTGCCGGCACAGATCTGGGCGAATTTCATGCCGACAGTGCTGCGCAACACCCCGCCGCGTCAGCTCGAAATGCCACGCGACGAAGATTACGATTTGGGAACGCCCGATCCTTCGACGCCGACGTTGACGGCAGTTGGCGCCCCCATCGGCGCGGTCCTTGGAAATCCGGGCGCGCCGCCGCCCGACAATGAGGATCGATCACTCGATTTTGGTCCCGAGGGCTAGAATCTGGCGCCCTTCGCGGCTGACAGCCCCGTAATCCTTGGTCTAAACTTAAAAGGCGAGGCGCTCGTACCTAGAGCGTTAGGGGTAAAACATGTTCCGAACTTTGATTGTCCTGGCGGGGGCCTTGTTAGCCTTCGCCACGCCAGCAGCCGCGCAACAGCGCGCGCCGCTGGACTGGTTCTTAGGCTACGACCAATTCCGGGGCGCGACCTTGTCGCCGGACGGGCGCCATTTGGCGGTCATTCGCCGTGACGACGTCGGCGACGTGCTGCTGATTGTCGACCTCGAAACGCGTCGGCCCACGCCGATCCAGCGCGCACGCGCGGACCAGAGCCTGGAAATCAGCCAGGTCACGTTCGCCAGCAACACGCGCGTGGCGTTCCGCCTAGTGCAGCGCAATCGCGTTGTCGCCAACACGCGCACGATTCACCGCAGCCGCGGCAGCGTCGATGACGGCTTCGAGACCAATACGCGCATCTACGCATCGAATCTCGACGGTACGAACCTCGTTCAGCTCTATGATCCGTCGGCGCTGTCGCCCTATCTTGACGCTGGCGTGGTCAGCGATCTGCCGAATGACGATGATCACATCCTGATCCTCGTGCCGACCGCCGGCGGCGCGGAATTGCGCAAGGTGAACATCAATACCGGCGCCGCGCAGACGGTCGAAAACGGCACGCTCTTCACTTTCGGCTACGAAGTCGATGTCAACGGCACGCCAGTGCTGCGCCAAGACAGCGTACAGAACGGTCGCGGTTACACTTGGTCTCGCCGTGCCCCCGGGCAGCGTGGCTGGACTGAAATCGCACGCTTCAGCGGCGCTGCCGCCGCCAACTCAGGCCCCGATTTCCAGCCGATCGGCGCTGCAACCCAACCCGGCCAAGTGTTCGTGCTCGCGCGACGCGACGGCAACGACACGAGCGGACTTTACATCTACGATTCCGCAACCGGCCAATATACCGAGACGATCCAAACCAACCCGAACTTCGACGTGACCGACGCCGAACTCGACACCGCCAACAACGTGCTGCAGGCGGCGTGCTGGTGGGCGTATCGCTGGACGTGCGAAGCGAAGGACGCGGCATTCGGTGAACGCTGGACCTCGATCAACAACGCGCTTGGCGATCAGGTCAATGTGCGCCTCATCGATCGCTCCGATGACGGCAATCGTTGGTTGATCTACACGAATGGTCCGCAGGATCTGGGGACGTACTATATGTACAATCACCAGACCCGTTCGCTGAACGCGATCATTTCCCAACGCAACAACGTGAATCGCGCCTTGCTGCCCACGCAGCACGTGCTTGAGTACACAACCTCCGACGGCCAGCGTCAGTGGGGCTATTTGTGGCTGCCGCCGGGCGTGACGATGGAAGCAGCGCGCAATCTGCCGACTGTCGTCGTGCCGCACGGCGGCCCGGAAGGCCGCGACACCTGGGGCAGCGACCCGTTCGCGCAATCCTTCTCCAGTCAGGGCTATGCGGTGTTCCAGCCGAACTTCCGCGGCGGCGGCGGCTTCGGTCGCGCCTTCGTGGTCGCCGGCCACGGCCAGTGGGGCCAGCGCATGCAAGCGGATGTGGCCGACGCGGCGCGTCACCTCATCACTGCGGGCATCACTGATCCAAACCGCATTTGCATCAATGGCTGGTCGTATGGCGGCTATGTCGCCTTCACCGCTTCGTTCATGAACGCCGACATCTTCAAATGCTCGGTGGCGGGCGCGGGCGTTGCGGATTTGCGGGCGATGCTGCGCTGGGTGCGCAGCGGCAATCGCAACGACGTCCAAGGCGGCGGTGGCGGCGGCGGCGCGCAATCAACCAGCTACCAATACTGGACGGATGCGATCGGCGATCCGAACCGCGACGACGCCGGCCTCGACGCCGTCTCCGCGGCGCAGAACGCCAACCGGGTCGGCATGCCGCTGCTGATGATCCACGGTGACGAAGACATCACCGTGCCAATCGATCAGAGCATCCTGATGCAACGCGCGATGGAGCGTGCAGGCAAGCCCACGCGCCTCATCACCCTGCACGACATCGATCACTATGCCTCGCCGAACAACGGCGAAGCGTGGCGCACGGTGCTGACGGAGGCGCTGGGCTTCTTCAACGAGCACATCGGTCCTGGCGTGCCGCCCGGTGGCGGTACATAACGACGCTATCGTCTGAATTGACTGAACGCTCCCCATGCAAATGGGGAGCCTTTTTTTATGCGCGGGCATCCGAGCGGCGCTCCTGCGGCATCAGAGCGCCAAACGGGAGAACCACATGACCTATAACGCTCTGCAGGTGCTTACCGCCTGCGCCCTCATCTTTCTCACCGCCTGCGCCAGCACGCCGATGCCGCGCGAGGGCGATCTCTACATCAACTTCACGCTGCTTGATCCTAAGACCGAGGCGCGCACGACAGACGCCTGGATGCTTGTGGCCGACGGTGAAATCGTCCGCACGGGCCATGGACGGCCGCCGCGTGTCGAGAGCACGCGCATGCACGACATGGGCGGCGCATTTGCGTTGCCTGGATTTATCGATACGCACGCGCATGTCACGCTGGGCCGCATTGCCGTGCGTCACGAAGGCGATACGCCGGTCATCGTTTCGATCAGCGAAGCGGAGATCACGGCGCACAATGCACGGCTCCTGCTTGCGCACGGCGTCACCACCATCCGCAATCCCGGCGGCTCGACCGAGATGAACCGCGCCTACAACGACGCCGTGCGCGACGGCGCGCTGCTTGGACCAGAGCAACTGGCCGCCGGAGAAATCCTCGACACCAGCCGCATCGATGGTCTGACGCTCGTCGTTGCAACACCCGCCGAGATCGAAGCGGCCGTCGCCAATCAGGCAGCGGCCGGCATGAACTACATCAAACTCTATCAGGGTCTGAGCGAAGACCTTATTCGCGCTGGCGTGGAGTCCGCGCACCGGCACGGATTGCGCGCAATCACGCACAATGGCGCAATCTCTTGGACCCGCGCCGCTGAACTTGGCGTTGACGGCATCGTTCACGCCATGCCCAACAGCGCCGACACGCTCACCGAGGCCGCGCGCGAGGGCTATCGGGGAGCTGAAGTCGTCAGCTCACACGCGTTCTACACGTGGTGGGAGCGTGTCGATCTCGACTCACCGCAAGTGCGCGAGTTGATCGACACGCTCGCCGCGCGCCACGTCACCGTAGATCTCACGCTCGTCGTTTTCCAGAAGACGTTTTGGGGCGACGATGAGGCAGTGCGCGATGACGGCATTGAGTTCACGCACCCGGCGATGCGCGAGAATTGGCGCACCTTCCGCTTCGACGCCGGCTGGACGCCTGAGCAGCACGCGCGCGCCCGCGCCATCTGGCCGAAGATCCAACGCTTCGCGCGCATGCTGCATGAAGCTGGCGTGCAGCTGACGATCGGCACCGATCTCGCCAATCCGTTCGTTGCGCCCGGCTACGACACGCTTACCGAGATGGAGCTCCATCGCGACGCCGGCATTCCAGCTTGGGCCGTGCTGCGCGCGGCGACGAGCGATGCGGCCGAGACGATGGGGCTGGAACGCCGCATCGGCCGCCTCGCTCGCGGCATGGAAGCGGATGTCGTTTTCCTAAGTGCGGACCCGTCGCAAGACATCGCCAATGTCCGCAGCACGCGCGCGGTGCTGTTGAATGGCGCCCGCTACGATGCAGCCAGCTTGCGCGCCATGCCAATCGCATGCAGCAGCGAACGTGCGTCCAGAAGCGACGCGAGTAGTTCATCTCGCGCAAAATGCCCGCTGACGCCGTAAGCCAGCGCGGCACGATGAACATCAAACTCCCCGCCGCAGGACGGGGAGTTTTTTGGCCGCGTGGCGATTGCCTCGCACTCGCGTGAACTTGAACACAATTGGACAAAAGCGCGTCACCGCGCTTTGCTGCACTCAAAGCGCTTCGCGGAGACACGTATGCAATGGATCAACACTGAACGCGGCTATGGCTGGCTTTCAATCGCCCTCCACTGGCTGGCGGCGTTCGCCATCATCATGATGTTCTGGAGCGGCTTCGCCGCCGAAAACGCTGGCGAACTCGGTGATCGCGCCGCGCGCCGCGCCTTGATGGGCTTTCACATCGGCTTCGGCGCCAGCATCGCGCTACTCCTGCTCGCGCGCGTCGCCGCGCATTTCGCGCAACCGCGCCCCACGCCAATCGCGCAGCAAAAGCCGCTCATGCTGCTTTCCGGCGCGACACACCTGCTCTTGCTCGTCTCCATCTTGATCCAGGTGATCTCCGGCCCGCTCGCTGTTTGGTCGGGCGGCCGCGACATCAATGTGTTCGATTTCTTCGCAATTCCAACGCCCTTCGCGGCGGAGAATGAAGCCGTCCACGAAGGCGCCGAGGTCGCACACGCGATCGGCCGCTGGATGCTGCTTGTCCTGATCGGCGTACACATCGCAGGCACGCTGAAGCACGCCTTCATTGACCGGGACGGCGTGTTGCGTCGGATGCTGGCGCCGACGAAGCCCTAGCGCGCGTGGCCAATCGCGTGCAGCGCGCAGCCGTGCTCATGCAACCAGGCGCGTCCGCGTTCGTAGTCTGGCATGCACTTGCGCACATGCGCCCAGAAGCGCCGGGAATGGTTCATCTCGCGCAGGTGCGCGACCTCGTGCGCGGCCAGATAATCGAGCACGAATTCCGGCGCGCAAATCACACGCCACGAGAAGGAAAGCACGCCGTCGCTGGAGCATGAGCCCCAACGCGAGCGCAATTCCTTCACTTGCAGACGCGTGGGCTTCACGCTCAGCGTCTGCGCATGCACCGCCACACGCGCGGCTAGGTCGGCGCGCGCCTGATCCTTCAGGAAGCGCAGCAAACGCGACTCGAATAGCGCCACGTCTGGCGCCGGCGCGATGAGGCGCGCGCCGGCCTCGATACGCGGTGCGGCGCGGCCGTGCTCATAGACCAATTCGTGCTCAACACCGCGCAGCGGCACGCGTGCGCCGGGCGTCAGCTGAACGCCCTGCGGCAAACGCGACAGCTCATGCGCGATCCAGCCGGCGCGTTCAGCGGCAAATTGCGCGGCGTGCTTCAGGTGACGCTTGCTCGGCGCGGTGGCGATGGCTTCACGGCGCGTCGGATCGATCCGCACCGAGACATGGCGCGCGCGCGGATTCACGATCAGCTTCACCGGCAGTCGGCGGCCGTCGATCGTTTCGATCTCGGTTTGAGTTAGATCGGGTGCACGCGAATCGAAGCGCATGCGCAAAGAGTCTCACGCTCCGCGCTTCCACCCAAGTGGAGCGGGCTGTGAGCTTGCTGTGAGCAGCGCCTATTCGGCCGTGATTTTTGCTTTTGTGCGCTTTGCGCCACGCGCCGCCGGCGACTGGAACGTACGCATGAACTCGCGCATGCGCGGATAAATTTCGGTCTGGAAACGACGGCCGCTGAACACGCCATAATGGCCCACGCCCGGCTGGATGTAGTCGCGGCGCATGGCTTCGGGAATGTTCACGCAGATATCGTGCGCGGCTTGGGTTTGGCCGATGCCGGAGATATCGTCCTTCTCGCCCTCGACCGTCAGCAGCGCCGTCTTGGTGATCGCGGCGGGATCGACCCTCACGCCGCGATGCATCATCGTGCCCAGCGGCAAGCGATATTCCTGGAAAACCTCGATCAGCGTTTGAATGTAGAATTCCTCGCTGAGATCCATGACCGCGAGATATTCGTCATAGAATTCGCGATGCTTGCGCGCGTCGTCGCCGTCGCCCTTCACCAGGTTTTGGTAATAGTCGTAATGCGCATCGACGTGGCGCTGCATGTTCATGCCCATGAAGCTCGCGAGCTGCACGAAGCCTGGATACACGCGTCGAAACGCGCCCGGATAAAGCACCGGCACCGTGTGGATCATGTTCTGCTTGAACCACGCAATATCGCGTTGTTCGGCGAGCTTGTTTGGCTCGGTCGGCGATTTGCGCGCATCGATCGGCGAGCCCATGATCGTCATCGTCGCCGGCGCGCACGGATCATCCGCCTGCGCCATCAGCGAAACCGCCGCCAACACCAGCGGGCCGGGCTGACACACAGCAACGACATGCGTCTCCGGCCCAAGCTCGCGCAGCATGGCGATGACGTGATCGATGTAATCGTTCAAGTCGAAGCGGCCCGCCACCAGCGGCACCATGCGCGCGTCGGACCAATCGGTGATGTAAACTTCGTGCTCCGGCAGGAACGCTTCCACCGTGCTGCGCAGCAGCGTCGCGTAATGGCCCGACATCGGCGCAACGATCAGCACGGTGGGGTCCGTGCGCTTGCCGCGCGCGCGTTCGAGCGCTTCACCGTCGCGCGCGAAATGCACGAGATTGCACCAGGGCGAAGACCATACCGGCGCCGGCGTCACCGCGACCTCGACGCCGTTGACGTGCGTCGTCGGCAAAAGCCAATCCGGCTTGCGATAGCGGCGCGTGACGGATTCAAACAAATCCGACGCGGCGGCCGCCGTCTTCGCGACCTCGGACGCAGCAGCCGGGTTCAGCGGCGAACGCAGCATGCTGGATTGCATCATCGCCGCGATCCGCAGCGGAGCCACGGACAAGTGGCCAAGTTCATAAAGCGAATAGAGCATCTTGCCCTTTCGTGCCGCGCCACAGCAAACCGACCTCGGAGTCTGCGCGCTCCCCCGTTTCCAACAAGCTAAGACGCCTGATTGTTGCACTGCAACAGCCCAGGAGGCCAAACGTCATGACTATTACATAATTACGGCGATGTAATGATTGACCAGATGGCGACTGCCATCAGCGGCGCTCAAGCCCCGCCGCTATGCACTGGGCCACCTGCTGCGGCGTCGCCCGGACGGTGTTCACGATCGCCCGCGTGCGCCATTGGCCGTCCAGCACGTAGAGGAACGACGAATGATCGACATTGTAGGTGTCGGCCGGCGCGCCCTCGATCGGCGCGCGGGCGCTATAGACATGGAAAGACGCCTTGGCGGCGTCCACCTGAGCGCGCGTGCCGGTGAGGCCGACGAGCCCTGAGGGAAAGCCCTCGGTCGCCACGTACGCGCCCATGACTTCAGGCGTATCGCGCTCCGGGTCGAGGCTGATCAGCACGGTTTGAACGTCATACCCGCCCGGCTCCGCCAAAGCCGCAGCCAAGGAATACATGCTGGTTGGGCAAATATCCGGGCAGTGCGTGAAGCCAAAATAGAGGACGGCGGGTTGGCCGGCGAAATCGGCTTGGGTGACAGTCTGGCCGGCGGGATCGACCAACTCGATCGGGCCGTTCACGGCGTCTGCGCCTTCGAGAATGCAGTTCTCGACGACCGGAATCTCCGCCGGCCCGTTATCGCGGGTGACGACCAGCAACACCCCCAGAGCGGCAAGCGCCGCCGCCGCCACAGCGGGAACGACAGCGCCCGTCAGATTGCGGCGCGGCGTTTCGACAGGTTCTGCCATCGCCGGGACGCTAGGCTGGCCCACGCGGGGCCAGCAAGGCGGCGCGAAGGCGCAGGAGGCGCAATGCCGCACGCCCACAGATGACGCTTCCGCGACGCGCCAGGCGGGGCAGAGCGACAATCATGCGCGAACCCCATGATTGTCGCTCATGCTCGGCATCAGGCGGCGCTCGTCGCCTGTTGGATCGTTGCGCGCGCTTCCGCGATCGCGGCCGCAGGTTGCACCTCGCCATCTTGGATGCGAGAGGCGAGCCCCATCAAAGTCGGGCCCGTCACCGCGCCATTTTCCGGCTCTTCTTCCACATAGACGCCGCGACTGCGCGCGATCGCGTTGTTCCATTCTTCGCGCACGGCGGCCCAGTATTCACGCGTCGCCGACCAATACGACTCCGCAGCGGCGATTTCATAATTGGAATAGCGATCATAGGTATTGACAACGTCTTCGTGCACGATCGTCGCGGCTTGACCGTCACGCTCGCCAATCTTCTCGTTGTCTTGCTCATGCACCCAGCCTGTCGGCGTCAGCGCATGGCGGTTGATGCTAAGATAGCGATTGTAGGCCGGGTTGCGCACGGCGTCGCGACGCGCGAGCGGACGTAACGCCGGCGCGCTCGTCCACATCGCCCGGCCATTGGAATAATCCCATTGGCCCACGCCGCCATAACGCGGCGAGTCGTCGGTCTGCCACACGGTTTGCGACCAAGCGCCTCGGCGATCGGCGCTGCTCACGTTTTGCACGCGCCAGCGGTTGCGCTCGGAATACATCAGCACGTTGCGCGGCTGGTAGCTCCAATCCTGACGCCAGTGTTTGATCACGAAGTTCTGGCCTTCGTGCGAGACCACGAGCAGATGCTGCAGCTGAATGAAATCGCCCGTATCGCTGACAACGCGCACGCTTTCAAAGCCGCCGCTTGTTTTCGGCTCAAGCGGTTCGTAATCGGCCACGAACGGCGTCGTCTCGGTGAAGGCGAAATGCACATTGTAGTCGCCCGCCATCGCCAAGATGGATTGGCGATCGCGCTCAACGGCGCTGCCGCGCGTTTGCGCCAAAGCCAAGGGGGTCGCGGCCGCGACCCCCGCACCGGCAAGCGCAGCGATCGACGCTCGCCGTGTAAACACCATGCTCATTCTGAATTTCCTCCTGTTCAGAAACGATATGCAATCGAGGCAGAGAAATTGCGGCCAGGCTGGGTGAAGGCGTCACGGATCGCCGATGTCGGCGCCACGCCGCGCACGTCGCTCCACCACCAGTATTTTTCGTCGGTGGCGTTGAACACGCCGACGCGGAGCGTCGCCGCGTCCGTCACGTTCCAATACGCGGTCAGATCGACGATCGCGAACGCGTCCGGACGGAAATTGCCAGCGGCATTGTCCTCATCGACCTTGGCCGAATACGTCACGACCGCTTGCCCGCCGAAACGGCCATCCAGATCGGCGTATGTAAGCCCCGCGACCACGCGCAGCGGATCGACGCTCAGCAACGGCCCGCTCAAAGTGCCGGAAGAGGTGCCGTCGCTGACGATCTGATCGCCTTCGGCATACGACGCCGAGAGCGTCACGCCAAAGCCGTTCTCCCAAGTCAGATCAGCGCGGCCCTCAAGCCCCCAGATCTGCACTTCGCCAATATTGATGAATTGATATACCGCCGGGTCCATCGGCGTGAAGCTGCCGTCAACGACCACCTGCTCAATGAAGTCCTCATAATCCGATAGGAACGTCGAGGCGCTCGCGCGCAAGCTAGCGCCCGCGAACGTCACGTCACGCAAACGCACGCCAAGTTCGATCGATTCACTGGTTTCCGGCGTAAGATCAGGATTGGCGCGCGAAATGTAGCCGAACGCTGGGTTCGCGAAATATTGGTTCACTTCGCTCGGCGCGGGCGCCTTGAAGCCGTGCGCGTAATTGAAGAATACGCCGAATGTCTCGGTCGGCCACGCCACGACGCCGAAACGCGGCGTGATTTCGGAATCGCTCTGGCCTGGGGCGATCGGGTCCGGATAAAGTGCATCCGGCTCCGGCGAGAGATCGTAATAATCGTAGCGCACCGCTGGAAACAGCACGACACGGCCGTCCATGAAGCTGATTTCGTCCTGCACGAACAAGCCGGCAAGCGCGAAATCCGTGGTCGGGAACGCACGCGTGGGCAAGCCCACGTCCGGCACGCCATTCGCCGTGCCATCGCGGACGCCTTCCTGGCGAAGCTGCGAATAATCGCCGCCATACGCGATGCGGTGCTGCGCGGCGCCGGTCTGGAACGATGACGTCAGTTGCGCTTGGACGCCCCAGACGACGTTCTCAAAGACAGAAAACCGCGTGCGGTCGGACGAGGTGTGGCGATCCTCGGCGCTGAATTGTTCGGTCTCGCTCGTTTGATAATAAGCCGCGACGAACGCGCTGTCGATCAAGCCGTCGTTCGGGTTGTCGAATGTGTAGTCGAGCGTCGCGCGCTGCCGCTGGTTCGCGTCGCGCCCGTCCAGATCAATGACAGCGGAACCGGCCGGCAGGGCCGGCGGCGCCGGCAGCACGGCGCGGCCGCTATAGGCTTCCGTCGTCACTTCTCGTTCGCCGTATTCGGCGGTCAGCCTGAAGCGATGGGCGTCGCTCGGCTCGAACACGAGGCGCGCCAAAACGGCGTCGGAGGCGATCTCTTGTGGATTCGGCGCCGTACGCGTGTTGTTCAATGCGTCGTTTTCGCCCTGGTTTTCCTGCTCGTGCGCATCGCGGTGCGTGTAGGCGATGAGCGCCGACCACGCATCGGTGAAACGCCAAGCCGACGAGAGGCCGGTATTCCAGCTCTCGTCAGCGCTCGCATAGCCGGCGCGCAGGCGCAGACCGAAGGCGTCGTCCTCCGCGAGGAAATCATTCGGATCCTTGGTGATGAAGCTCACGACTCCAGCAAGGCCGTCGCTGCCATAAAGCGCCGAGGCAGGCCCGCGCACGATCTCAACAGATTGCAGCAAGTCGAGATCGACATAATCGCCGCGGCCGAACGCGTTCGGCCCGAAGGAGAATGCATCCGGCACGCGAACGCCATCGGTGAGAAACAGAACCCGATTGCCGCCCATGCCGCGAATGCGGAAGCCCGAATTGCCATCGCGCCCGGTAGCGCTGAGCGCCGCGCCAAAGCGCGAAGGCGCCGTGGGCACCGAAACGCCGGGCTCGAAACGGATGAGGTCCTTAATATCGGTCGCGAGATTTTGCTCGATTTCTTCGGCCGCGATCACCGTCACGACCGAGGGAACCTCGAATGATTCCGATGGCAAACGCGTGGCCGTCACCGTGATGTCGGCCTCGGCGTACTGACGCTCCTCAGTCTGCTGAGCGTACGCCGCGCCGGCGCTCGCCATCCCCATGGCCAGCGCCAGCGCCGAGGTCCCCCAAATATTCCGCATGTGCATTTCCCCTGATTCAGCAGTCCCAACGCCCTTATTGCGATTGCGTCGCAGAATCAATCGCGGAAAGTCTATGGTTTTCCGTCGTGACCTTGAGAGAGAGCCCCGACACCGGTCATGAAGGGGCATGGCCCTTACCGACGCCCGCCCTGAGCCCGCCCCCGTTCCCGGCTTCTGGACCGCCACCAGCAGGGTCCGGGTGCGCACCCTCATCCTGCTGCGCTGGCTGGCGATCCTGGGTCAGGCGGCGGCGGTGTTGTTCGTCCGCTACGGGCTGGAGGTCGATTTCCCGTTCGGCTGGGCGCTGTTCGCCATCGGCGTGTCGATCGCCATCAACATCGCCCTCATCTCCATGCGCCGTTCACAAGAACTGGCGCTCGAGTGGGAGGCGGCGGCGCAACTCGCCTACGATGTTGTACAACTCGCGTTTCTGCTGGCCCTCACCGGCGGCTTGCAGAACCCGTTCGTGTTCCTGTTCGTGGCGCCGGTCGCGGTCTCGGCCACCATCCTGCGCCCCTCCGTCACCGCGATCCTCGCGGCGCTGACCTTCGTTTGCGTGGGCGCGATCGCCGCCTGGCGTTTGCCGCTGCCTTGGCCGGATGGCGCGAGCTTTGAGGCGCCGCCGCTCTATCAGCTGGGCATCGCCGCCGCCGTGCTCGTGGGGCTGGGCTTCACCAGCGTCTATGCATGGCGCGTCGCCGCCGAAGAAGAGCGCTTGAATATCGCGCTTGCGGCCGTGCAGGCCGTGCTCTCGCGAGAGCAGACTCTCTCGGCGCTTGGCGGCCTCGCCGCCGCCGCCGCGCACGAACTCGGCACCCCGCTCGCCACCATCCACCTCGTCGCCAAGGAGCTTGCGCGCGGCGTGC
The DNA here is from genome assembly GCA_017303355.1 of Caulobacterales bacterium. Lineage (GTDB taxonomy): Bacteria > Pseudomonadota > Alphaproteobacteria > Caulobacterales > Aquidulcibacteraceae > Vitreimonas. The sequence continues at coordinate 92,067 of JAFLCU010000013.1, forward strand.
CCGCCGACGATCCGCGCGTGGAGGATTTTCAGCTGCTGGTCAGCCAAAGCGAACGCTGCCGCTCGATTCTGGGCCAACTCTCCGCCATGCGCGACCAGGGCGACGTGATGACCCAACGCGCGCCCATCAAATCCCTGCTCGAGGAGATCGCGGCCCAGCACGAAGGCCTGGGCGCCGAAATCGTGATCACCGCCCGAGGCGATGGTCCGCTCGATGTAAAACGCATGCCGGAAATCGTGCATTCGCTGGGCGGTTTCGTTGAAAACGCCGTGGGCTTCGCGCGCACCCGCGTCGACATCGAAGCACGCTGGGACGCCAGCACGGTCGAGATCGTCGTTCACGACGACGGTCCCGGCTTCTCGCCCGCGATTCTCGGCCGCCTCGGCGAGCCCTACCTCACCGAGCGCGACCATGAGGGCATGGCGGGCGGCCTGGGCCTTGGCTTTTTCATCTCCAAAACCCTGCTCGAACGCACCGGCGCGAAGCTTGATGTCCGCAACAAGAAGGCGCCCGCCCAGGGCGCTGTGGTTAAGGCGGTGTGGCCACGTGCATCTATTGAGGCGCCTGCGCTTTGATCTGGCGTGAAATGCTATAAATACAGCCACATCGGAGCTGGATTTTCATGACCTTGTCGGCGCCCCTGGAAGGGGAAAAGTCACTACTCATTCTCGACGATGACGCGGCGTTCCGCACGCGCCTCGCCCGCGCGCTTGAGCAGCGCGGTTTTGATGTCACCGCGCTCGCCACGGTCGCCGAAGCCGGCGATTTTGCGGTGAAGACGCCGCCGGCCTACGCCGTACTCGATCTGCGCTTGGAGGACGGCTCGGGTCTCTCGGTTGTCGAGGCGCTCTCCAAGCACCGCGCCGATTGCCGTGTCGTGATCCTCACCGGCTATGGCGCGATCGCCACCGCCGTCGCCGCTGTGAAAGCCGGCGCGATCGATTACCTCGCCAAGCCCGCCGATCCGGAAGATATCGTCAAAGCGCTGCTCGCCGCCCCCGACGATCGCCCGGAGCCGCCGGAAAATCCGATGAGCGCCGATCGCATCCGCTGGGAACATATCCAGCGCGTTTATGAGCTCTGCGGCCACAATGTCTCGGAGACCGCGCGCCGGCTCAACATGCACCGCCGCACGCTGCAGCGCATCCTCGCCAAACGCGCGCCGCGCTAGACGCTTGCGTCCTGCTTGCATGCCCGCATGATGCGACCTCTCGCAGAGAGGGGATCGCAGATGTGGTTTGTCGATAAGCTGGGGCCGGCCAAAGCCGCGCCCAATGCGCCAGCGCCGCAACAGCCGGCGGCTGCGCCAGCGCCAAAGGCCGCCGCGCCAGCACCCCAAGCCGCACGCGCGCCTGAAGCGCCGCGTCAAGCCGCGCCGCAGCCCACGCCGCCTCCACCGGAGCCGCCGAAGAAGAAAAAGGGCTGGTTCTAGTACAGTAAGTGTTTGGCGCGCTCAGCCGCCCAGGCTTGTTCATCGGGTAGCGCGATTGCGTCGAGATCGGCGGGCATTGCGTTTGCGTCATCGACCCATTGGCGCAGCAGCGGCGAGCCGTTGATCACATCAATGGCGAGCTTATCGAACACGTACTCGTACGAAAATTCGCGCCACAATTCGTAATCGGGATAGAGCCGCCGGATCGCCTTGAACGCCAGCGCTTGCACGCGCCACGGCTTGAACGCGCCGTGATCGTAATAGGCCGGATCCTCGCAATGAATTTGCACGCCATGGCAGAGCTGGCCCTCCCATTTGTGGAAGGTCGGCTCGAACCAGATTTCGCGCAGCTTGCAGCCCTTGAGCCATTGCGGCGCGAGACGCTCCATCTCGCTCATCACATCGCGCGCATTGATGTCGGCGGCGCCGAAAATTTCGAGCGGCCGCGTCGTGCCGCGCCCTTCGGACAAAGTCGCGCCCTCGACCATCACCGTGCCGGCATAGGCGCGCGCCATCCAGAGATTGGGCGCGTTCGGCGATGGGTTCACCCAAGTGCGCGAATTGATCGGCCAGCCATAACCAGGCGCTTCGTCGGGCCGATAGCCCTCGATCTCGATCACGCGATAGGCGACGTTGAGTTTGTAGTGATCGATGAACCAATGCCCGAGTTCGCCAAGCGTCAGCCCGTGGCGCATCGGCATTGGCCCCGCGCCAACGAAGCTCTCCCAGCCCGCGCGCAGCGTAAGCCCCTCGATCGGCCGCCCGGCGGGGTTCGGGCGATCGAGCACCCAAACTTCCTTGCCGTGCTCGGCCGCAGCTTCGAGGATGTAGAGCAGCGTCGTGATGAAAGTGTAGATGCGGCAGCCGAGATCCTGCAGATCGATCAGCACCACGTCGAACGTCGACATCATCTGCCCAGTCGGCTTGCGCTGATCGCCGTAGAGACTGAACACCGGCACGCCGTGCACAGGATCGGTGTAGTCGCGCGACTCCACCATGTTGTCCTGCTTGTCGCCGCGCATGCCGTGCTGCGGCCCGAACGCAGCAGTGATGCGCACGTCAGAGAGAGCGCTCAATGCATCGAGCGAGTGCGTCAGATCGCGCGTCACTGACGCTGGATGCGCCACGAGCGCAACGCGTTTGCCCGCAAGCGGCGCACGCAAACTTGCGTCTTCAAGCAGGCGATCGATGCCAAATTTCATGGAAGCTCCACCGCAAAGCCATCGGCGTGATGAAAATCAGGTTTGCCGGGCGCGTGTTTCAACGCCCAATAAGATTTGCCGCCGCTCACATCCTCGATCACGGCCGTCAGCGCCACGCGCCAACGCGCATGCTGCGCCAGAAGCGGCAATTCGAACGCGACGCTCACCTCATAGAGATCGTCGCTCGTCGCCACGTCGATGCGCGGCGCTTCAAGCGCAAGCGGGCGCATCCCCGCGCGGTACGCATCGAACGCGTAGGCGGCCCATTGCGACGAGGGCGCGAAGTTGAACTCGTAATAGCCCTCGCCGTCATCGGCGCGCAGGAACGCTTCAAAGCAGGTCGCCTGCCAGAGGCCGTCGGTGCGCTCGGGCGCTGCAGGCGCGGGCGTCAGCAAGCGGCCAATGTCGCCGTGGGCGCTGTAGCGTAGCTCTAGGCCGGTGCGATCCAGACGCGCGCCCTCCACCTCGATCGCATTGATCACGGCGCTGGGCGTTTCCGGGTGCGGCGTCAAAGCAAGGCGCATGCGCCATTCTATGCAGGCGCCAGCCTTAACAATCGCGAAAATCTTTCAGCAGGGGCGCGCGCTTGACGGCCCCGGCCCCGCTCTTTAGCAACCCCGCCCATGTCGCGCCGCCCGACCTTCGCCCAGCTTTATTACCGCTCGCTGATCTAAAGCGAGCGGCGCGCCCCTGCACGACCGCCCGAAATGGCCGGTGCGTGCCCTCGACAAGAGACGGTCCCGGCCTCCAAAACCCCTTGAGGAGCCCTTCACGTGACCGCCGATTCCAATCCCCAGTCTCAATTCCTCCGCGACGCCTTTGCGCGCGGGCAATTTCATCAATGCACCGACCTTGAGGGTTTGGACAAAGCCGCCCTGCGCGGCGTCACCGGCTATATCGGCTTCGACATGACGGCGCCCTCGCTGCACGTCGGCAACCTCACCCAGATCATGTACCTGCGCCGCCTGCAGCAGGCTGGCGGCAAGCCGATCGTATTGCTCGGCGGCGGCACGACGCGCGTCGGCGATCCGTCGGGCAAGGATGAGATGCGCCAGATGCTCTCCGAAGAGCAGATCGTCAAAAACACCAACTCGATCCGCAGCACGTTCGATAAGTTTTTGACGTTCGGCCCGGGCAAAACCGACGCCATTCTCGTCGATAATTCCGAGTGGCTGATGCCGCTCAATTACCTCGACTTCCTGCGCACGGTCGGGCGCCACATGAGCGTCAACCGCATGCTCTCGATGGACAGCGTGAAGCTCCGCCTCGAGCGCGAGCAGCCAATGAGCTTCATCGAGTTCAATTACATGATCCTGCAGGCCTACGACTTCGTGGAGCTGAAGAAGCGCTACGATTGTACGTTACAGATGGGCGGCTCCGATCAATGGGGCAACATCATCAACGGCGTCGAGCTTGGCCGCCGCATGGAGAGCTTCGAACTCTTCGGCCTCACCCAGCCGCTGATCACCACCGCGTCCGGCGCGAAGATGGGCAAGACAGCGGATGGCGCCGTCTGGCTCAACGCCGACATGAAGAGCCCGTACGAGTACTGGCAATACTGGCGCAACACCGAGGACGCCGACGTCGGCCGCTTCCTGAAAATCTTCACCGACCTGCCGCTCGACGAAATCGCGCGATTGGAAGCGCTGCAAGGGGCTGAGATCAACGACGCGAAGAAAGTGCTCGCCACCGAGGCGACAGCCTTGCTGCACGGCCGCGACGAAGCGCTGAAGGCAGAGCAAGCCGCGCACGACACGTTCGTGAAGGGCGTGACGTCCGAGAATCTACCAACCTTCAGCGTAACGAGCGAGGAATTGGCGCAAGGCATGCGCGTCGGCGCGGCCTTCCAGCGCGCCGAGCTCGTCGCCTCAAACGGCGAAGCTAAGCGCCACATCGCCGCCGGCGCGTTGCGCGTGAACGATCAGCCCGTCACCGATGAAACCGCAACGATCAGCGCCGCCGATCTCGTCGATGGCGCGATCAAGCTTTCGCTCGGCAAGAAGAAGCACGCGCTGCTGAAGCCCTAAACGGCTTCAGCAGATCACTCCGCCAGCGCGCCCTCAAAGTCGGTGAGATGCCCTTGGTTCTGCTCGGGCGTCACGCCGGCGAGGTGCGCCAACAGCGGATAGACCGAGACGTTATCGAACGTCGGCAGCGTCACGCCGTGGCCGAACGCGGGGCCATTGGCGATGAACAGCGCCGCCATCTCCGGCGCGGACGGATCATAGCCGTGCGCGCCGAGCGACGTGCCGCCATATTGCGTGAGTTGCAGGCTGCGATAGCGCCAGCCGAGGTCGGCCATGCAGATGATCGCTGGCACGCGGCGATGCGTGCCGAAATCAAAGCGCGCGGGTAGCTCGCTCTTGCGCCAGCACTCGCCATGCTCGCTACGGCCAAGCAGAGCCTGCTCGGCCTCCGCTTCGCGGCCCGGCAGCGGGTTGATGCCAACGAATTGCCCGTCGAACACCACGCGCGCTTGCTGGGCGCTGATGCGCGCGTCGAGATCGATGATCGCGTCCGGCGCTTGCGGCGCCATGCCGTGATCCGCGACGACGACAAGATTGACGCGGCCCTCATAGCCACGCGCGCGCAAGCCTTCGAGCAAACGCGCCATCGCAGCATCCACTTCAGCGGCGGCCGCATCCGTCTCCAGCGTGTTCGGCCCGTAGCGATGGCCAGCGGTGTCGACGAGATCGAAATAGAGCGTGAAGAGACGCGGGCGTTGCGCCGCCGGCAGATCAAGCCAAGAGAGCAGCACGTCGACGCGCGCGAAGCTCGGCAGCGATTGATCGAACACGCGATACTGGCTCGGCCGTGCGCCGCGAATTTCGTATTCGCTGCCCGGCCAGAACATCGTGCCGGTGCGCACGCCCTGTTGTTCGGCCGTCACCCAGATCGGCGCGGCGTCCGACCACCAGATTGGATCGTTCGCCACGGCGCGATCGGAGAGCGTGAACACCACGCCCGGCCGCGCGGGATCTTCCATACGATTGTTGATCACGCCGTGATGATCGGGCGTGAGGCCCGTCACGAGCGTGTAGTGGTTCGGGAACGTGACTGAAGGAAAGCTCGGCCGCATCGCCGCGCGCACGCCACCGGCTGCAAGCGCGGCCAACACGGGCGTATCGCCACGATCGAGATAATCGGCGCGGAAGCCGTCAATGCCGACAAGGATCGTGATCTCTTCAACCGCCGCCTGCGGCGCATCGTGAGAAGGGGCGCTCGCGCACGCGGCCAGCGTTGCACAGAGCACAAAAGCAAAAGAGCGGAGCCAATTCATGGCCCCGCTCTTAATCACTTCCCGCGACAAATGCACGAAGGCGAATTAGCCCTCGTCGGCATGGATCGCTTCCGGGCGCTGGCCGCTGTCTTGGCCATTTTGATCGACGACCCGCCCATAGCGCCGAAAGCGCCCGTCGCCGCCGCGGACCGGGTAGCGCGTTATTGGCGCGCGTAAAGGAAACTCTGGCCCTGCTGTGTGAGCGTCAGGGCGGGCGACAGGCCCGTTTCGGCCGGCGCGAACTCAAGCGTGACGTTGTCCTCGCGGATGAAAAAGAGGCGCTCCGTCTCGGCGTAAAGGCTGATCAGCTGACCGCCCTGCTGGATCGCCAAACCATCGCCGGCGCGGACAATCGTCAGCGTGTCATCCGGCGCGTAGGCATATGCGCCGACATATCGGTCGAGCGCCGCGGGCGCGACCCCGATCGCCACGCGCACCGGAATGGGCGCCACGTCGACGGGTTCGTTCGGATCGAGCGCGCGGAAGCCGATATCGTCCACGCCAATGCCGGTGGCCATGTTGGCGAACGCAATCACGCCGGAACGATCATCGAGCGATGTCGCCAAGAACGAGCGCACCCCGCCACCGCTGCCGTTGGACCACGCGATCGATCGGCCATTGCGCGTGCGCACGCGCCAGCCCAGCGCCATCCGCGTCTCCGCGTCAGCGCCGGGACGCGCGGGCGTCAGCATCGAGCGTGCAATGGCCGACATGCGGCCATGCTCTTCCGACCAGAGCGACAGGAATTTTTGGAGATCGGCAATAGTCGAGAAAAGGCCGCCGGCAGGCGCGAGCGCGCCGAAGTCCCACGGCTGCATCGGCGCCCAATCGCCATTGTAGCCCTGTACCAATCGCGCGCGTGTCTCGTCGCTGGGGGACAGCGTTGTGCTGGTCATGCGCAGCGGCCGCAAAATCCGCTCCTCAAGCAGCGTCGCGTACGGCCTGCCGGCGCGCTCCGCGAGCGCCCAACCGAGCAGCGCGTAGCCGAAGTTCGAGTATTCGAAGCGCTCACCGGGCGTCCGCCCGAGCCGGATCGCCGCGATGTCAGCCTGCAACTCCTGCGGAGAATAACCCGCGTATGGATTGTCCTGGCTTCGATCGACGCGGCTGATTGGGCGCAGCGGCAAACCGCTTGTGTGCGTCGCGAGATCGAGAAGTGTGATGGCGCGGCCTTCATGGACGAGTTGCGGCGCGTCTCGGATCAGTGGCTCGTCGAGCGCGACCTCGCCGCGCTCGACCGCGTCCGCGAACAGAAAAGCGGTGAAGACCTTCGTGAGCGACGCGATCTGAAAGGTGGTGTCGGCGGAAATCGGCGCGCCGCCGTCGATGCGCGTGACGCCATGCGATGCGAACGAGAAGACGCCATTGCGCGCAACCGCTATAGCGCCACCCGATCCGCGATGCTGATCGTCTATGCGCGCCGCGAGCAACGCCGTGACGGTGTTGCCTGTCCGCTCCGACGTGTTGACGCTTGCACAAGCGGCGAGTGCACACGTCCCCGCCAGCAAACTTCGCCGCGACATCACCCGCATCAGAGCGCTCCTTTTGTGCGAAACATATCGAGGCCAGCGCCGAAAAAAGAAGGGCCGCTCCTTGGAGCGGCCCCGTATTTCTGCTGGTTCAGCGAAGGCTCAGCCCTCGTCGGTATAGATCGCTTCCGGGCGCGGGCCGCTGTCTTGGCCGCGAGCCGCTTCGTCGCGGTCGACGAACTCGATCACCGCGAGCGGGGCGTTGTCGCCGTGGCGGAAGCCCGCCTTCAGCACGCGCGTGTAGCCGCCGGCGCGCGCCTTGTAGCGCGGCGCAAGCGTTTCAAAGAGCTTCTTGGTTTGCGTTTCGTCGCGCATGCGCGAGAGCACCAGGCGGCGCGCGCCCAGATCGCCCTTCTTCGCCAGCGTGACCAAACGCTCGACCACCGGACGAAGCGCCTTCGCCTTCGGCAGCGTCGTCACGATTTGCTCGTGCTTGATCAGCGAGGCCGCCATGTTGGCGAACATCGCCTGACGGTGGCTGGCCGTGCGGCCGAGCTTCTTGTGTCCTGTACCGTGACGCATGGTCTTTCCCCGCCGGGCTCAACGCCCGGCTCTCCTTTTAAATTTGGTCTTCGTACTTCTTGGCGAGGTCTTCGATGTTGTCCGGCGGCCAATTCTCGACCGCCATACCGAGGTGCAGACCCATCGAGGCCAGCACTTCCTTGATCTCGTTGAGCGACTTGCGACCGAAGTTCGGCGTGCGCAGCATCTCGCCTTCCGACTTCTGGATCAGATCGCCGATGTAGACGATGTTGTCGTTCTTCAAGCAATTGGCCGAACGCACCGAAAGCTCGAGCTCGTCGACCTTCTTCAGCAGCGCCGGATTGAACGGCAGATCCGGCTTGTCGCCGCCTTCCTTCTTCGCCTTCGGCTCTTCGAAGGTGATGAAGACTTGCAGCTGGTCTTGCAGAATGCGCGCGGCGTAGGCGATCGCATCTTCCGGACGGATCGCGCCGTTGGTTTCGACTTCGATGATCAGCTTATCGTAATCGAGCACTTGGCCTTCGCGGGTGTTTTCCACGCGATAGGCGACGCGCTTCACCGGCGAGTAGATCGAGTCGATGGCGATCAGGCCGATCGGCGCATCATCCGGACGGTTCTTCTCAGCCGGGACATAGCCCTTGCCGTTGTTGATCGTCAGCTCCATGCGGAGCGAGGCGCCCTCGTCCAACGTGCAGATCACGAGGTCGGGGTTCAGGATTTCCATGTCGGAAACCGTCTGAATGTCGCTGGCCTTCACTTCGCCCGGGCCCGTCTTCGTCAGCATGACGCGCTTAGGGCCTTCGCCGCGCATACGGATCGCGGTTTGCTTCAGGTTCAGCACGATGTCGGTGACGTCTTCGCGTACGCCTTGGATCGAGCTGAACTCGTGCACGACGCCATCGATTTGCACCGACGTGATCGCCGCACCCTGCAGCGAGGAGAGCAGCACGCGACGCAGCGCGTTGCCGAGCGTCATGCCGAAGCCGCGCTCAAGCGGTTCGGCGATCAGCGTCGCGCGACGTGCGGGATCGTAGCTGTGCTCGACGATCGGCTTTTTAGGGCGGATCAGTTCGAGCCAATTCTTTTCAATCGACATCATGCTCATAGTTTTTCCAATCAACGGGGCGCAGCGGAAAACGCGCGCGAGCCCGATAGATAGTGATTAGACGCGGCGACGCTTAGGCGGGCGGCAGCCATTGTGCGGGATCGGCGTCACGTCACGGATCGACGTCACGGTGAAGCCCACAGCTTGCAGCGCGCGCAGCGCGCTTTCGCGGCCCGAACCCGGACCAGACACGTTCACTTCGAGCGTGCGCATGCCGTGCTCCATCGCCTTGCGGCCCGCATCTTCTGCGGCGACCTGCGCGGCGTACGGCGTCGACTTACGCGAGCCCTTAAAGCCCATCGTGCCGGCGCTCGACCACGAGATCGTGTTGCCTTGCGCATCGGCGATCGTGATCATCGTGTTGTTGAACGAAGCGTTCACGTGCGCGACGCCCGTGACGATGTTCTTACGCTCACGCTTCTTAACGCGTGCTGCTTCCTTAGCCATTGCGGCGTGTCCTTACTTCTTGGTCGCTTGCTTCTTACCGGCGATCGGCTTCGCCGGGCCTTTGCGCGTGCGCGCGTTCGTATGCGTGCGCTGACCGCGGACCGGCAGGCCCTTGCGATGACGCAGGCCGCGATAGCAGCCGAGGTCCATCAGACGCTTGATGTTGGTCGCGGTTTCGCGGCGAAGATCGCCCTCGACCGTGTAGTCGCGATCGATCGCTTCGCGGATCTGCAGAACTTCCGCGTCCGTCAGTTCGCTGACGCGGCGTTCCGGCGCGATGCCGACCTTCTCGATGATTTCCTTGGCGTAGTGACCGCCGATCCCATGGATATATTGCAGCGCGATAACGACGCGCTTCTGGGTGGGGATATTTACGCCGGCGATACGTGCCATGTGGCGGTGCTCCAAAACGCAATAGACGCGACGCCGCCGGATCGTTCGATCCGGGGACATCGCGGTTCGGTGTTCGCGAAGGGCGTGGTTATAGCGGGGCGAAATGCCGCGTCAACCAGCGGAAACGCGCTTTTCCTGCGGCGGATCGGCATCCGCGGCAGCGTCAAATCGTGCGCGCGCGGCCATAATGCAAGGCTGGTGGCGCATGGCCCAATCGCCCAGCGCGGCGACCGGAACCAAAAGGTCGCGGCCGAGCTCGGTAAGCTCATAATCGACCCGCGGCGGGATGCTCGGCGTCACGGTGCGGCGCACAATCCCGTCCCGCTCCAGCCCCCGCAGCGTCAGCGTCAGCATGCGCTGCGAGATACCGTTAATCCCCCGCTTGATTTCGTTGAACCTTTTGGAGCCCTGGCCGAGCATCATGATGATCAGCACGGTCCATTTATCGCCCACCCGCGACAAGATCTCGCTCACCAGCCGGCAATCGGCGGAGGCCGGGTCGGGGACATGAGTGTTACCGGGTGACATGTACGTGCCTTCTTGAGCCATACTTACAGGCACTCATATAGCCCTGGTTACCGATTTATACCAGGGGATCGAAAAATGACCACCAAAGTCGCCGTCATCGTCGGCAGCCTCCGCAAGGACTCCGTCAATCGCATTTTCACCGAGGCCTTGGCCAGATTGGCCCGCCCGAAGCTCGAATTCCACTTCGTCGAGATCGGCGACCTGCCGCTCTATAACCAGGACCTGGAAGCTGACCTGCCGGCCCCGGTGCAGCGCTTCAAGCGCGAGATCGAGGCGGCGGACGCCGTCCTGCTCGTCACGCCGGAATTCAACCGCAGCTTCTCGGCCGCGCTGAAGAACGCCATCGAGTGGGGCGCCCGCCCGTGGGGCAAGAATTCCTGGGCCGGCAAGCCCGCCGCTATTATCGGCGCGAGCTTGGGTGCGGTCGGCACGGCCGTGGCGCAATCGCAGCTCCGCAGCGTCGCGGGCGCCATCGGTCTGCACGTCAACGTCCACCCGGAAATCTATCTGAACTTCCGCGAAGGCCAGGTCGTGAACGGCGAGATCGCCGATGAGGGCCTGAGGCAATTGATGACCTCGTGGGTCGATGCGTTCGCCAATTGGGCCAAGCGCCTGCGCGCGCCGGCGCTCAGCTTCTAACGACCTAAGCCGCGCATCCCCGCACCCTCGTCCCTGGATGCGCGCAAGCCCTTCCTCGCCACTCCCCGGAGCGAGGAAGGGCTTTTTTTATGCTTTACTCGGAAGCTTAAGCCAGCGCGCCAGCGATGCCGCGCGCGACGCTTTCGACATCGGCCATGCCGTCCACGCCGGCTAATTTGCCCTGCTTTTCGTAGTAGGGCACGAGCGGGGCGGTTTGATTGAAATAAGCGTCGAGGCGAACCTTGTACGCGTCCGGATTGTCGTCGGCGCGACCCTCTTCGTCGAACCGCTTGGCGATGCGCGCCATCAATTGCACGCTGTCGACTTCGAGACGAATGACGCGATCGATCTTCTGGCCATGCTTGGCCAACATCGCATCCAACGCTTCCGCCTGCGCGACCGTGCGCGGGAAGCCGTCGAAGATGAAGCCGGGCGCGCCCTTGTTGGCGGCAAGCGCCTCCTCGATCAGCGCGATCACGATCTCATCGGAGACGAGCGAGCCCGAATCCATGATCGCGGCGACCTTGGCGCCCAGTTCAGAGCCGCTCTTGCGCGCCGCGCGCAGCATGTCGCCGGTGGACAGTTGAACGAAACCCCGCTCAGCCGTGAGCCGCTTCGCCTGCGTGCCCTTGCCGGCTGCAGGCGGGCCGAACAGGATCAGGTTCATTTCTTGAGCACTCCCCCCGCGCTCGGACCACGCAATTTCGAGCGCTTGATCAACGCTTCATACTGGTGCGCGACCAGATGCGACTGGATCTGCGCGACAGTGTCGAGCGTCACCGAGATCACGATCAGGACCGACGTGCCGCCGAGATAGAACGGCACTGCGTAGTACGAGATCAAAATTTCCGGCAGCAAGCAGACCAGCGTGATGTAGCCGGCGCCAATCACGGTAAGGCGCGTCAGCACGTAGTCGAGATATTCGGCGGTTTTCTTGCCGGGGCGAATGCCCGGCAGGAAGCCGCCATACTTGCGCAGATTGTCCGCCGTCTCTTCAGGATTGAACACGATCGAGGTGTAGAAGAAGCAGAAGAAGATGATGCCCACGGCGTAGAGGATCATATGGCCTGGCTTGCCGTAGCCGAACGAGGCCTGGAACATCGTCAGCCATTCCGGCGCATCGGCGCCCATGCCGGCGAAGCTCGCCAGCGTCGTCGGCAGCAACAGCAGCGACGAAGCGAAGATCGGCGGAATGACGCCGGCCGTGTTGATCTTGAGCGGCAGGAATGAGCTTTCGCCCATGAACATGCGGCCCTTTTCCTGACGCTTCGGATATTGCACCACGAGACGGCGCTGCGAGCGTTCGATAAACACCACGAACACGATCACCGCGAGCATCACGGCCACGATCGCGAAGATCGCGAACGGGTTGATGTCGCCCGTGCGCGCCAGCGCCAGGGTTTGGAATGCAACCCGCGGCAGCTCGGCGACGATGCCGGCGAAGATGATGAGCGAGACGCCGTTGCCGACGCCGCGCGCCGTCATTTGCTCGCCCAGCCACATCAGGAACATCGTGCCGCCCGTGAGCGTGATCACGGTCGAGGCGATGAAGAAGAGGCCGGGATTGGTCACAACGCCCGGGCTCGATGAAAGGCCGATGGCGATGCCGTACGATTGCACCAGCGCCAGCACCAGCGTCAGATAACGCGTGTATTGGTTCAGCTGCTTGCGGCCGACTTCGCCTTCCTTCTTCAAGCGCTCAAGCGAGGGCACCGATGTCGCCATCAGTTGCACGATGATCGAGGCCGAGATGTAGGGCATCACGTTCAGCGCGAAGATCGCCATCCGCTCCACGGCGCCGCCGGAGAACGTGTTGAACATGCCGAGAATGCCGCCAGCCTGCTGCTGGAAGGCATTGGCGAACGCAGCCGGATCAATCCCCGGGATCGGTATGAACGTGCCGACCCGATAGACGATCAGTGCAATCAGGGTGAACCAGATGCGCTTCTGGAGTTCTGTCGCCTTCGCGAACGCCGCGAAGTTGATATTGGCGGCAAGTTGTTCTGCGGCTGAAGCCATGTGGGCGCGCTGCTCCGAATCTTATCCCGGCATAGCCGGAAAACTCCCCGTCCGGAGAGCGAACCTTAGGCGGTTGCTTCGGCCGCGGGCGGCGCCAGCAACGTCACCTTGCCGCCGGCCTTTTCAACAGCCGCGATCGCGGCCGCCGAAGCGCCAGTGACAGTGATGTTCACTTTGGCCTTCAGTTCGCCGCGCGCAAGGAGGCGAACGCCGTCTTTCTTCCGGCGCAGCACGCCGGCTTCGACCAGCGTGTCCTCGGTGATCTCTGACTTGGCGTCGATCTTCTTGTTATCGATCGCATTTTGCAGCGTCGCCAGGTTGATCCATTGCGTAGTCTTGCTGTTGAGCGCGTTGAAGCCGCGCTTCGGCATACGCATGTGGATCGGCATTTGGCCGCCTTCGAAGCCATTGATCGACACGCCGCGACGGGACTTTTGGCCCTTCACGCCGCGACCACCGGTCTTGCCCTTGCCCGAGCCGACGCCGCGACCGACGCGCATCAGCTTCTTGGTGGAGCCCGGATTATCGGCCAGTTCGTTCAGTTTCATGTCGCTACCGCTCCAGGCAGTAGGCAGTAGGCAGTGGGCAGTCGCGAGTTCGCTTCGCTGCGCCCTATTGCCTATTGCCCATTGCCAACTGCCTTACTTCACAATTTCGACCAAGTGATTTACCTTGCGGATCATGCCGTGGATCGACGGCGTGTCCTCAAGTTCAACAACTTGATTGGCGCGCTTCAGGCCGAGGCCCAGAAGCGTCGCGCGCTGATCGCCTTCGCGGCGGATCGGGCTGCCGGTACGGCGAACCTTGATGGTTTTCTTCGCAGCCATCTATCAGCCCTCCGCCGGCACTTCGCCGAGGCTCGCGCCGTCTTTCCGACGGCCGACCAGATCGGACACCTTCAAGCCACGACGGTTCGCCACTTGGCGCGGCGAGCTTTGCGACTTCAGCGCGTCGAACGTGGCGCGCACCATGTTGTACGGATTCGACGAACCCTTCGACTTGGCGACGACGTCCGAAACGCCCAGCACTTCGAGCACGGCGCGCATCGGGCCGCCGGCGATCAAGCCCTTACCGGCGGGCGCCGCGCGCAGCATCACCTTGCCCGCGCCCCAACGGCCAGCGCCGTCATGGTGCAGGGTGCGGCCTTCGCGCAGCGGCACGCGGATCATCGACTTCTTGGCTTCGTCGGTGGCCTTGCGGATGGCTTCCGGCACTTCGCGCGCCTTGCCATGGCCGAAGCCAACGCGGCCCTTCTTGTCGCCAACCACGACGAGCGCGGCGAACGCATAACCCGCCAGGGCGCCATAGCGGGAATAGACCGCCCGGAGCCCGCCGGGCACCGCCCGAACCGGGGCCGCCTTGATGCTGCCTGCCACTGCCGCCATTGCGCGTCCTGCTCCCCATCGACCACGGCCGCCCGGCCGTCACTGGCGCACCCGGGCGCCAGAGGCGGTTCCCCACCGCGGATTGAAATCCTACTCTCAGTTGTGCACATAAGGCACAACTGAGATGATGGACGGCAACGTTTTGACTTTATGTCAAGTCGTGGCCGTCAGTCCCAAGCCAGCGGACGACCTTAATGGTGCCCCGTGGACACGACTGTGAAGCCCCGCACGTCCACGGTGCCCCGCGGTCTGGAAAATGCGCTCGGGCGGCTTTTTTGGGACATGGGAAACCAATTCTGAATGGATACCTCGGTGTCCCTGCTGGTCTATGTCGTCCCCGCCCTCGCCGCGATCGCGGCCTGGAGCTGGCTCCAGCGGCGTTTGCACCAGCGGAGCACCGCCGTGCTCGAGGCGTCGCGCAGCGCCGGGCTGACGGAGCCGCCCGCGCTGCACCCGCTGATCGACCCGAACCTCTGCATCGGCTGCAAGGCCTGCATCAACGCGTGCCCGGAGATGCCCGACCATCAGGTGCTCGGCATGATCCGCGGCAAGGCGGAACTCGTTTCCCCGGGCGACTGCATCGGCCACGGCGCGTGCCGCACGGCGTGCCCCGTGGGCGCGATCACCCTGGTCTTCGGCACCGAGCGGCGCGGCGTGGACATCCCCGAGGTGGGGCCGGACTTTGAGACCAACGTGCCCGGCATCTTCATCGCGGGCGAGCTCGGTGGCATGGGGCTCATCCGCAACGCGATCGAGCAGGGCCGGCAGGCCATGGCCACCATCGCCGGCAACCGGGCACCGGCCCGGGGCGAGGTGGTCGACGTGGTGATCGTCGGCGCGGGGCCCGCCGGCTTTGCCGCGTCGCTGGCGGCCATGGAGAAGAAGCTGCGCTTCGTCACCGTCGAGCAGGACACCTTCGGCGGCATGGTCTCCCACTACCCGCGCGGCAAACTCGTGATGGCAGGCACCGCCCACCTGCCGCTGGTCGGCCAGGTGAAATTCGGCAACACGACCAAGGAAGAGCTGCTCGGCTACTGGCAGGACGTGCAGCAGCGCACGGGGCTGCCGATCAGCTTCCGCGAACGGGTCATCGCGGTGACCCGGGAGGGCGACTTCTTCCGCGTGGCCACCAGCAACCGGGAAATACTCGCCCGGAACGTGCTGCTCGCCATCGGCCGCCGGGGGACGCCCCGGCAGCTCGGCGTCCCCGGCGAGGACCTGACCAAGGTCACCTACAAACTGATCGAGCCGGAACAGTACCGGGACCGGCGCGTGCTGGTGGTCGGCGGCGGCGACAGCGCGATCGAGGCAGCGACCACCATAGGCGAGATGCCCGGCACCCGCGTCGCCCTCTCCTACCGGGCGGAAGCCTTCAACCGCGCCAAGCCCGCCAACCGGGAGCGCCTCCAGAAGGCCGCCCGGGACGGCCGCGTCGAGGTCATCCTGAAATCCGAAGTACTCCGCATCGAGCCCGAGCAGGTGCGCCTGCGCCGGTCGGATGACGAGCTCGCGCTCGACAACGACGCGGTGATCATCAGCGCCGGTGGCGTCCTGCCGTCCGCTTTCCTCAATTCCATCGGCGTGCGCGTCGAGACCAAGTACGGGACCGCCTGATGACGAAGCCCGGACCCGTCGCCGCTCTCTGCCTGGCACTCGCCCTCACGCCGGCGTTTGGCGCCCCAACCCTGGAGGACGCCCGGG
>JAFLCU010000014.1 GCA_017303355.1 Caulobacterales bacterium
CCGACGGCATCGACGCCTGCCGCGGCATCTCCGACGACGTCAATTACGTCTATGCCGGTTGCTTCGCGAACGGCCAGACCGACCGCGACGGCTACGAGAACCGCGCGGTGTCGCTGCGCGGCGGCGTGAACATCGGCGATAGCGCCACGCTGCAGGCGCATGCACTGCACGTCAGCGGCCACAACGAATACGACGGCAGTTTCGTCGACAATTCCGACATCGTGCAGCAGGCGATCGGCACCCAGTTCCAGTGGAAGCCGACCGACGCGTTCACGCTTACCGTCGCCGCGGGCAGCAACAAGGACAGCTCCGACAACTTCCTCGGCGATGCGCCGGCGGGCTTCTTCTCCAGCCGTCGCGATACGGCCTCGGTGCAGGCCGATTTCGTGCCGGCCGAAGGCCAGACGATCACCGTCGGTGCCGACTGGCTGCGCGACCGTGTGAGCAGCGACACGCCCTACGACGACAAGCGCCGCGCCGACCGCGCCGCGTTCGCGCAGTACCAGGGCCATTTCGGCACGCAGGACGTGCAGCTCGCGCTGCGCCACGACGACAACGACCAGTTCGGCGGCAAGACCACCGGCAACGCCGCGTGGGGCCTGGGTTTCGGCGACGGCTGGCGGGTGACCGCGGGCTACGGCACCGCGTTCAAGGCGCCGACCTTCAACGAGCTGTACTACCCGTTCTTCGGCAATCCGGCGCTGCGCCCGGAAGCCTCGCGCACCGCGGAAGCCGGCCTCGCCTGGCGCGGCGAACGCGTCGGCCTGCACATGGACGCGTTCGAGACGCGGGTGAAGGACCTGATCGCCTACGACGCCTCGCTCGGCCTGCCGAACAACCTCGACGAGGCCCGCCTGCGCGGCGCCGAGCTACGCGCCGACGCGACGCTGTGGGACTGGACGCTGGCCGGCAGCGCGAGCTGGCTGGACACCGAGAATCGTGCCGTCGGCCCGAACCGCGGCAACGATCTGCCGCGCCGCGCCCGCGAGACCGCTCGCCTCGACCTCGATCGCGCCTTCGGCGCCTTCCGGCTCGGCCTGACCGGCGTCGCCGAGGGCAGGCGCTGGGACGACGTCGCCAACACCCGTCGCCTCGGCGGCTTCGCGACGCTCGACCTGCGCGGCGAATACCGCATCGCCGACGCCTGGACGCTGCAGGCCGGCGTCGCCAACGTGTTCGATCGCCGCTACGAGACCGCGTCGTACTACAACCAGCCCGGCCGCACCTGGACGGTGGCGCTGCGGTTCGACCCGGTCCGCTGACGCTCGGCCTCCCCGCCGTCCGGCGCGCGGTTGCGCCGGACGGCGGCGGCGTGTTACCACATGCCGAGGGCGCCGCATCGACGACGCCCGCCCGGTTTCCCGGATGTCCCGCGCCTTCCCGACGTCGTCTTCCTCCGCAGCACCCTTTCCGGCGCCTCCCATGCCGTCCTCGTCCGAACAGCTCAGCCCCGGCCTTTTCGTGGTCAGGCCCGCCGCTGCCTCCGCGAAGGCAGCGACGAAGGCCGCGGCCGACGACGACCTGCAGTCGCGCCTGGGCGCCAGCGCCCGGGTCGAGGCGCTGTCCGGCCCGACGCCCGGCTGGCTGGTGAAGCTCAAGCGCGCGCCGAAGACCGCCCGCGCCGGCTGGAACAGCCTGCATCGCCTGCTCGGAGCGGGTTACGTGGTGCTGCCGGCGATCGTCGACGACGCCGGCCGGCCGCGGTATCCGACCGGTCTGCTCTCGCTGCGATTCGGCAACGAGGCCAGTGAGGAAGCGCTGCACGAGATCGGCATCCACTATGGTCTGGAGCTGGTCGGCCGCACCAAGTTCACGCGGCAGCAGGCGCTGTTCCGCCCGGCAGGCGGCAGCGACGTGTTTCTGCCGGACGTGAGCGGCAAGGTCGAGCGCGACGACAAGGTCGAAGCCGTCTGGTTCGATGCCGAAAGCGCGTTCACCCGGACCTGAGCCTCCCGCTTTCGAGCGGGTTTTCCGGCCGGCTTCCGCACCGGCCTTCCACCCACAGGACGTGAGGACGCCCGCATGCCCGTCTCCCCGATCGCTCCCCCCGACGCACCCGTGGGCGTCGCCGTTCCCGTGCCGGAGAGGCTGGGCCTGCACATGGCCGACGGCAGCTGGGTCGGCCTGCAACCGCTGCCGCTGAGTCTGGAAGCCGTCGCCGGCACCACCGTGGCCCGGCTGTCGGGCACGCCGGTCGCGGAGATGGCCACCGCTCGAGTGATGCGCGCCGCGCAGGCCTTCTTCGAACTGCCGAGCAAGGCTCCCGCGCCGACTGCGGCACCGGTCGTGGCCTCGCGCTCGAAGGCCTCCACGCGCGCGC
This sequence comes from Caulobacterales bacterium, assembly GCA_017303355.1. GTDB lineage: Bacteria > Pseudomonadota > Alphaproteobacteria > Caulobacterales > Aquidulcibacteraceae > Vitreimonas. The sequence goes on from JAFLCU010000014.1 coordinate 2,321, forward strand.
TGGGGAACGTATTGGAGCGCAAGACGATCAGCGCGTACCTCGATGCCGAAACGCAGCTGATGCGCATCCTCTACAAGCAGGTGGTGCTGCGCTTCAAGCCCGGCACGCCGCAGACGCTGCGCAACGCCATCATCCGCGACAGCGGCCTGCATCTCTTCGCGGAGAACCCGCTGGCGCCCGGGCAGGTCACGCTCAGCGACGACGACAGGCTGCATCCCGGCGAAGCGCTGGTGCGGTTGGCCGCGCAGATGGCGACGCTGGACGAAGTCGCGTTCGCCACGCCGGACTTCATCTCGCAGTACCGGCGCAGCGCACCGGCCGCATCCGGCAATCCGTCGACGAAGCAGTGGCACCTGCGCCTGGTCGGCGCGAGCCAGGCGTGGAAGCTCGGCCGCGGCAAACGCAGCGTGGTGGTCGCGGTGCTCGACGACGGCATCGACGTGGAGCATCCGGAACTGCGCACGAACGTGTTGCGCCACCCCGATCCCGACGAGCCGCGCGATCTCTGCGGCCGCGACTTCTATCTGCCCGACGACGACGCCGACCACTTCAACCCGCGGCCCAAGCGTTTCCGCGCGCCGTTCGAGGAGATGGCCGGCAACGACATCCACGGCACCTGCTGCGCCGGCGTGGCCGTCGGCCGCGGCCCGAAGGCCTACGGGATGGCGCCGAACTGCCGGCTGCTGCCGGTGAAGGTGTTCCACGCCGACGATCTCGCCAGCGACAGCCGTGTCGCGGACGCGATCCGCTACTCGGCGCAGTTCGCCGACGTGATCTCCTGCTCGTGGGGCGGCGCGAAGAGTCCGGACATCGAGTTCGCGCTGCGCGACGCGCGCGCGATCGGGCGCAAGGGCCGTGGATCGGTGGTGGTCTGCGCCTCGGGCAACGAGGAAAGCAAGCAGGTCAACTATCCCGCGTCCGACCCCAACGCGATGGCGATCGGCGCCTCCACAGACGGTGAAGAACTCGCCTGGTACTCCAACAGCGGGCCGCAGCTGTGCGTGGTCGCACCGTCCAATGGCGGCACCCGCGGCATCTTCACCACCGACGTCTCCACCCAGGGTCGCGGCTTCAACACCGGCACTGTCGCGGCGGGCGGCACGGATGGCCTGTTCACCAACGACTTCGGCGGCACGTCGTCGGCGACGCCGCTGGTCGCCGGGCTGTGCGCGCTGATCCTCTCGCTCAAGCCGGACATGACCCCGGACGATGTCCGCGGCATCCTCGTCGCCAGCGCGAAGAAGATCGGCCCGGCCTCGGCGTACAAGGCCAACGGGCATTCGAACAGGTTCGGCCATGGCCGGATCGACGCCGCGAAGGCGGTGGCGCTGGCAAAGGCGTGGAAGAAGCCGGCGGGTTGAGGCGCATAACGCTCCGCAGGTGTCGGTAGAGCGGCCTTCAGGCCGCTACCACCTGCCGAAAACGGGGCAGCGGCCTGAAGGCCGCTCTACCGCGCGACGGATTGGAGGCAGGCGGCGCTCACTCCACCGGAAACAGCGTCGCCTGCGGCGGCACCAGCGCGTCGCGATCGCTGAAATTGCCCAGCCCCACGCCGACCAGCCGGTACAGCGTGCGCGGCGGGAGGTCGACGCGTTCCTGCAGCGCCAGCGCGATCTCCGTGAACCGTTCCAGCGAGCCCGGCGGCACCTCGGGCGTGTGGCTGCGGGTGAGGATGCGGAACTGCGCGGTCTTGAGCTTCAGTACCACCGTGCGCCCCACGCGCTCGGTCTTGCGCGACGCCGCCCAGGTCTTCTCGGCGAGCGTGCGGATCATCGGTTCGATCTCGTCCAGCGGCACGTCGCGGGCGAAGGTGTCCTCCGAGGAGATCGACTGCACCGGCTGGTCGGGTTCGACCGGACGCTCGTCGATGCCCTGTGCGCGCTCGTGCAGGCGCACGCCGAAGCTGCCGAAGGCCGCCTGCAGGTCGGCGACATCGACGCCGCGCAGGTCGCCGACGGTCTTCACGCCGAGGTCCTCCAGCCGGCGCTGCGCGACCTTGCCGACGCCCGGGATGCAGCCCACCGGCAGCGGCGTGAGGAAGTCGAAGACCTGGTGCGGGCGGATCACGAACAGGCCGTCCGGCTTCTTCCAGTCGGACGCGATCTTGGCGAGGAACTTGTTCGGCGCCACGCCGGCCGAGGCGGTGAGCTGCGTCTCCTCGCGGATCTGCGCGCGGATCGCCTGCGCGACCTCGGTCGCGGTCGCCAGGCCGCTGGTCGGCGCGGTGACATCGAGGTAGGCCTCGTCCAGCGACAGCGGCTCGATCAGGTCGGTGTGCCGGGCGAAGATCTCCCGCACCTGCCGCGACACCGCCTTGTAGCGCGGGAAGTCCGGCGGCACGAACACCGCCTCCGGGCACAGGCGCTCGGCGCGCACCGCCGGCATCGCCGAACGCACGCCGAACGTGCGCGCCTCGTAGGACGCCGCGCAGACCACCGAGCGCTCGCCGCGCCAGGCGACCACCACCGGACGGCCGCGCAATGCGGGATCGTCGCGTTGTTCCACCGACGCGTAGAACGCGTCCATGTCGATGTGGAGGATCTTGCGCATCCGCCCATGATGCCGGAGCGCGCATGCACGGTGCGCAGGACGGGCGCTGGGTGGGTCAATCGGCTGCGTGCTTCGTCGGCGTCGCCTTGGTGCATTGGTCGCGCCAGATCGGACCAGGTTGGCGGCTCATGCGCACGAAGAAGACACCGGAACACGGCGAGCAGGCCGCACCCGATACTCAGGCCAGCAGCGTGCTGCCGCTGCGGAAGAGGATGTAGACGGCGACCGCGAACACGATGCCGGCGAAGATGTGCGAGAGCGTGTTGCGCCGCGCGGCGAGCTTCAGCGACAGCCGGGTGCCCAGCAGTCCGCCGCCGATGCCGCCGAGAATGAACAGCCCGGCCACGCCCCAATCCACCCAGCCCGAGCGCGCGTAGTTGAGCGCGGTAGCCAGGCCGAAGGTGCCCACCGCCAGCAGCGAGGAGCCCACGGCGTTGGCCATCGACATGCGGGTGGCCAATATCAATGCCGGCACGATCAGGAAGCCGCCGCCGATGCCGAAGAACCCGGACGCACCGCCGGCCAGCAGCGCCGCCGCCGCCGTGCGCACGCAGTTGGCGAACGTGGTCACCTCGCCGGCATCCGCATGCACGCGCCGGGGGCGGAGCATGGCGATGCCCACCACCACCATGATCCAGCCGAACAGGAACAGCAGCAGCGTGCCGTCCAGCGACTTGCCCAGGCTGGAACCGCCGAGCGCACCGAGCGCGCCCACCAGCGCGAACGTGGCCGCGCAGCGCCAGCACACGTTGCCCCTGCGCGCATGCGCGATCAAGTTGGCATAGGCATTCGCCGACACCGCCAGCGCGCCGGTGCCGATCGCCAGATGCGGCTGGGCGATGCCGACCACGTACAGTAACAGCGGCGTGGCCAGGATGGAGCCGCCCCCGCCGATCAGACCCAGCACGAAGCCGACCAGCGCGCCGGACAGCACCGATGCCGCCATCGTCAACGGATCCGTCATCTGAACACCCCGGAAAAGCGTCGTCGCGAGCCGCGCGACAGTACGGACGCCGCGCGCGCCATGCCGCCGGCCGCGCACCGCGTCGCCACGAAAACGGCCGGGATCACGAGCGACAGCCACCGCTCGCGATCCCGGCCGCACAGCATACCGATCAGGACGCCGGCTTCATCGAGAAATACCAATCGGTCGTCTCCAAGCCTTCCTTCATGCGCGCATCCAGTTCGGAGACGGTCTTCGGCGCGCCGACCAGCACTCGGTCGCCGGGGCGCCAGCCTTCGGGCGTGGCCACGCCGTTGGCGAAGCTGTACTGCAGGCCCTGCACCAGGCGCAGGATCTCGTCCACCGAGCGACCATTGGTCATCGGGTAGTAGACCATCGCGCGCAGGATGCCCTGGTCATCGATCACGAACGTGGCGCGCACCGCGGAAGTGTCCGACGCGCCGGGGTGGATCATGCCGTAGGCGCGGGCCACGTTCATCGACAGGTCCTCGATGATCGGGAAGGGAATCGTCACGCCGAACTTCTCCTGGATGTTGCGCACCCAGGCCAGGTGCGAGAACACCGAGTCGATCGACAGCCCGAGCAGTTCGGTATTCGCGGCGGCGAAAGCGTCCGCGGCCTTGGCGAAACCGATGAACTCGGTGGTGCACACCGGGGTGAAGTCGGCCGGGTGCGAGAACAGCACCAGCCATTTGCCGCGGTAGTCGGCCAGCGAGCGCGGGCCGAACGTGGTCTGCGCACTGAAGTCGGGGGCGGGCTCGTTGATCCGCGGCAGGCCGGCCGTGGCGGTGACGTTGATGCCTGCAGCCGGGGCGGCGGCGGGGACGGGACGGGTTTCGGTATCGGCACAACTCATGGGTATTCTCCTGTCGGGAGGCAAATGGAGGGCGTGACGGCGCGGAACGCCATCGGTGGAAAGGTTTTCGGGGTCCGCACCCGGCCTGTGGCCGGGGCGGTGCGGTCAGAGCGCGTTGAGGGGCAGCTTCAGGAACAGGCGGCCGTCGCCGTCCGCCGGCGGCAGATGGCCGGCGCGCATGTTCACCTGCAGTGACGGCAGGATCAGGCGCGGCATCGACAGCGTGGCATCGCGTGCGGTGCGCATGGTCACGAAACTGTCTTCGTCGATCCCGTCACGTACGTGGATGTTGCCCATCCGCTCGTCGGCGACCGTGGTTTCCCAACACACCGCGCGGCCGCCGGGACCGTAGTCGTGGCACATGAACAAGCGCGTCTGCGGCGGCAGTTCTTCCAGCACGCGCCGGATCGAGCGGTACAGCGTGCGCGCATCGCCGCCGGGGAAATCGGCGCGCGCGGTGCCCCCGTCGGGCATGAAAAGGGTGTCGCCCACGAAGGCAGCATCGCCGATCACATGGGTGGCGCAGGCCGGCGTATGCCCGGGCGTATGCAACACACGCGCCTGCAGGCTGCCGATCGCGTAGGTATCGCCGTCGGCGAACAACCGGTCGAACTGGCTGCCGTCGCGGCGGAATTCGGTGCCTTCGTTGAACACCTTGCCGAAGGTCTGCTGCACGGTGGTGATGTGCTCGCCGATGCCGATGCGGCCCCCCAGCTTCTCCTGCAGATACGGCGCGGCCGACAGGTGATCGGCATGCACGTGGGTCTCGATCAGCCACTCCACGCGCAGACCATGCGCACGCACATGGTCGATGATGCGGTCGGCATGCGTGAAGGAAATGCGGCCGGCCGCGTAGTCGATGTCCATCACCGAATCCACGATGGCGCAGGCGTCGCCGGAGGGGTCGCGAACCACGTAGCTGATGGTGTTGGTGGCCTCGTCGAAGAACGCGGTCACTTCCGGGTGCCCAGTGGCGTCGGTGATGGCGGCTCGGTCCTGCATGTTCGGGCTCCGGTGTCTCGATGCGATGGGAGAAGGCTAGGGCCGCATGCCATTGATGTAAAACGAATAAAAGCGCTCTCTGTGATCGCTTTTCCCGATAACATCGCCCCGTCCTCCGCCTCCCTCCGGCCGACCGATGAAACCGCTGCCCAATCTGCGTCATCTGCGCTATCTGGTCGCACTGCACGATCACGGCCATTTCGGCCATGCGGCCCAGGCCTGTTTCGTCACCCAGTCCACGCTCAGCGCCGGCATCCGCGAACTAGAGAGCGCGTTCGGCGTGGAGGTGGCCGAGCGCAACCGGCGCTCGGTGACCATCACCCCAGTGGGCCGGCGCATCGTCGCCAGTGCGCGCCTGCTGCTGCGCGAGGCCGAAGCGCTGATGGCGATGGGGCTGGAGCACAGCCGGCCGATGTCCGGCACCATCGAGATGGGCGTGCTGCCGACCATCGGCCCGTACCTGCTGCCGCGGCTGATCCGCGGGGTGGGCGCCGCGTTTCCGCATCTGCGCCTGCGCCTGCGCGAAGACAAGACCGGACAACTGCTGGGCTGGCTGGCGGAAGGGCGACTGGAACTGGCGATGATCGCCTTCCCTTACGACACGCCCGGCCTGGAGACGTACATGCTGTTCGACGACGCCTACCGGTTCGTGACATCGGCCGCCTCGGTCCGGGCGCAGCCGCCGAAGCAGCGCGGGCGGGCGATCACCGAGTCGGATTTCGAAAGCCAGGACATGCTGCTGCTCGAACACGACCACTGCCTGCACAGCCATGCGCTGCCGGTGCTGCGCCATGCCGCCGAGGCACCCGGTGCCAGCTATGCCTCCACCAGTCTGCACACGTTGGTGGCGATGGTCGCCGAGGGCATGGGCGCCACCCTGCTGCCGGACCTGGCGATCACCGGCGGCATCCTCGACGGCAGCGACGTGGTGGTGCGTCCGCTGGCCGAGGACGCCGGCGCACGCACCGTAGGCCTGTGCTGGCGCAAGGGCTGCGCCCGCGCCGACACATTCCGGCGTCTCGGCGAATTCATCTCCGGTTGGGCGCTCGACCACGTGCGGCCATGGCGACCCGACGCGGGCGGACGCGCCTGAACCCGCGGCGGGCCGGCCCGCACCGGGCACAGGCGACCACCACCGGACGGCCGCGCAATGCGGGATCGTCGCGTTGTTCCACCGACGCGTAGAACGCGTCCATGTCGATGTGGAGGATCCTGCGCATGGATCGACGGCGGGGCAGGCGGAGCGTCGTCACCATACCCGATCCCGACACACACAGAACACCGGACGCCGAACGCCGAACGCCGAACGCCGAACGCGATCTTCGCGCAGTGGTAGCGATGTCGGCGCGGAGGTGTGCGTGACAGGGCGCGGAACCGGCAGGGCCGTTCGCCGGGAGGTTCGACACGCTGCTGCATCGCAATGCGACGACGGGCGCGGCACACGACGCCCGAGTCCCGAGAGAACGTTTTTTCCCGCTCTTTTTCCTCGAAATCGCGATTTCTTTTCGCAACATTAAGTCCGGCATTACCAAACCGTAATGATGCGCGTCCCACGGTGCCGGGTCGCGGATTCCTGCACTCGCTTTCGTGCAGGACGCCCGGGAAGTCCACGAATCATCCGAAGACGAGAACAAATCCCAACGAAACGCCGTCGCATGCCCGGCATCGGCATTGAGCGCACGCCGCGGCGTTGCTAGCTTCGTTCCGCGCTCTCCCCACGGAATGGGAGACGCAGCGCGAAGCCTTCCTCGACGTCCACCCGCATCGCCACCGGCGAAGCGGGAACGGCCTCGATTGGCCTCGCGTCAGGCCCTGCACCGCTCGCGCCATCGCCCCCGCGGTCGGCGCGTACCACCACCCCTCCAAAGGACTCTGACCCGTGATGTTCCCGAGATCCCTCAAGCTCGACTCCCGAACGCTGTCGCGTTGCGCGCTCGTCGCCGCCCTGTGTTCGTCGGCCTTCGCCGCCTCGGCCGCACCGCCGCAACCGGAGCGGAACCCCTACGCGCCCGCCTACATGCACGACTACCGCCACGGCGCGATTCCCACCCGCCAGGGCAAGATCGCGATCCAGCAGTGGCAGAGCAAGGCCGGCTTCGCCAAGGCCGCCTCGAGCAACACGCTGTACTACCGCGGCGGCACCGGCGGCGTGGGCGTGCTCAGCGGCCAGTCCAAGGTCTACCTGATCTTCTACGGCAACCAGTGGGGCACCTCGACCACGGACGCCAACGGCTACCTCAACTTCAGCAACGACGCCGCCGGCGCGGGCCCCGCCGCGCAGAAGATGTTCAAGGGCATCGGCACCAACAGCGAACTGTGGTCCGCCGAACTGACCCAGTGGTGCGACGGCCCTGGCGTCGCCACCGGCGCCAGCAGTTGCCCGAGCAGCGGCAGCATCGCCCGCATCCCGTACCAGCAGAACGTGCTGGCCGGCGTGTGGTACGACAACGCGGCGGCCTCGCCCAGCGCCGCCACCGGCGACCAGCTCGCCGCGGAAGCGAACAAGGCCGCCGCGCACTTCGGCAACACCACGGCCGCGTCGAACCGCTACACCTACTACGTGATCCTGTCGCCGACCGGTACCAACCCGGACAACTACAAGAGTCCGACCCAGGGCTACTGCGCCTGGCACGACTACGTCGGCGATTCCTACTTCTCCACGCCGACCACCTACGGCCCCCTCGCCTTCAGCAACCAGCCCTACAACATCGACGTCGGCTCGTCCTGCGGCGTGAACTTCGTCAATTCGGGTACCGCCGGCAAGCTCGACGGCTACACGATGACGCTGGGCCACGAGTGGCACGAAATGATGTCGGACCAGTTCCCGGCGGGCGGCTGGACCGCGAACAGCGGCTACGAGAACTCGGACGAATGCGCCTGGATCGCCGCGGGCAGCGCCGGCGGTGCCGCCAACGTCGCCTTCAGCACCGGCACCTTCACCCAGCAGGCCAGTTGGTCGAACGACACCAACAACTGCGCGATCTCGCACGCCATCGTCGGCGGCGGCACGGGCGGCAACACGGCCCCGGTCGCCAACTTCAGCGTGACCTCCAGCGGCCTGACCGCGAACTTCACCGATACGTCCAGCGATGCCGAGAACAACATCAGCACGCACAGCTGGAACTTCGGCGACGGCGCGACCTCGACCTCCACCAACCCGAGCCACACTTATGCGGCCGCGGGCACCTACACGGTCAGCGAGACGGTGACGGACAGCGGCGGCCTGAGCAGCGCGAAGTCGATGTCGGTGACGGTCGGCACCAGCAGCTGCGGCGGTCTCGTGCTGTGCAGCGGCGTCGCGGTCGCGCTGCCGTCGGTGGCGAAGAACAGCTGGTCGTCGACCTACACGATCACCGTTCCGGCCGGCAAGACCAGCGCGGTGTTCAACATCTCCGGCGGCACCGGCGACGCGGACCTGTACGTGCGGATCGGCAGCGCGCCGACCACCTCCTCGTACAACTGCCGTCCCTACCTCAGCGGCAACACCGAGACCTGCACCTTCAATTCGCCGACGGCCGGCACCTACTACGTCCGCGTCCGCGCCTACGCGGCGTACTCGGGCGTCAGTCTGAAGGCGACGATCTCGCCGTAAGCGTCACGCCTCGCGGTGCCGGGGGACGTTTCTCCCCGGGACGCCCCCGGCACCGATGGACCCCGGCCTCGCGCCGGGGTCTTTTTTGTGCGGCGTGCGCGACGGCGCGAAGCCGCCGGCCCCACCATGATTGAACGATGTCGAACGGGGGCACACCCCCGTTGAAATCATTCCACCGTGACCGACTTCGCCAGGTTGCGCGGCTTGTCGACGTCGGTGCCGCGGGCCAGCGCGGCGTGATAGGCGAGCAGTTGCACCGGGATCGCATGCACGATCGGCGACAGCGTGCCGACGTGGCGCGGCGTGCGGATGACGTGCACGCCTTCGGACTCGCTGAAGTGGCTGTCGGCATCGGTGAAGACGTACATCTCGCCGCCGCGGGCGCGCACTTCCTGGATATTGGACTTCACCTTCTCCAGCAGGCTGTCGTTGGGCGCGATCACCACCACGGGCATGGCCGCGTCGACTAGCGCCAGCGGCCCGTGCTTGAGCTCGCCCGCCGGATAGGCCTCGGCGTGGATGTAGGAGATTTCCTTGAGCTTCAAGGCCCCTTCCAGCGCGATCGGATAATGGATGCCGCGGCCGAGGAACAGCGCGTGCTGCTTCGGCGCGAACCGCTCCGACCACACCGCGACCTGCGGCTCGAGGTTCAGCGCGTGCTGCACGCTGCCGGGCAGGTGCCGCAGCGCCTCGATCAGCTCGGCCTCGGCGGCGTCGGTGAGCTTGCCGTGCAGTCGCGCGACCGTCGCCGACAGCGCGAACAGCGCGACCAGCTGGGTGGTGAAGGCCTTGGTCGAGGCGACGCCGATCTCGGCGCCGGCGCGGGTGTAGAAGACGAGCTTGCTGGCGCGCGGGATCGCGCTCTCGGGCACGTTGCAGATCGACAGCGTGCGGTCGTGGCCCAGCGACTTGGCGTACTTCAGCGCCTCCATCGTGTCGAGCGTCTCGCCCGACTGCGAAATCGTCACCACGAGCTGGCGCGGGTCGGCGACGACCTTGCGGTAGCGGTATTCGCTGGCGATCTCGACCGTGCACGGCAGGCCGGTCATCGCCTCGAACCAGTAGCGCGCGGTCAGGCCGGCGTAGTAGCTGGTACCGCAGGCGAGGATCTGCAGGCCGGCGATGTCGCGCAGCAGCGCTTCCGCCTGGTCGCCGAACAGTTCCGGCACGAACGCGCCGCGGTCGACGATGGCCTCGATCGTGTCTGCGATCGCGCGCGGCTGTTCGTGGATCTCCTTCTGCATGAAGTGCCGGTACGGGCCCAGCTCCAGCGACGCCAGCGACACGTCGGAGACATGCACATCGCGCTGTACTTCGGCATCGTGCGCGTCGAACACGCGCACGCCATCGCGACGAACCTCGGCGGTGTCGCCCTCTTCGAGGAAGATCACCCGGCGCGTCGCCTGGACGATGGCCGAGACGTCGGACGCGATGAAGTTCTCGCCTTCGCCCAGGCCGACCAGCAGCGGACAGCCCATCCGCGCACAGACCATGCGGTCCGGCTCCTTGCGGCTGATCACGGCCAGCGCGTAGGCGCCTTCCAGCTCCTTGACCGCGCGCTGCAGCGCGGCCAGCAGATCGTCGCCCCGGGTCAGGTAGTGGTGGATGAGGTGGGCGATGACCTCGGTGTCGGTCTGCGACTCGAAGGTGTAGCCCAGCGCGCGCAGGCGTTCGCGCTGCGCCTCGTGGTTCTCGATGATGCCGTTGTGGACCAGCGCGACCCCGTGGCTGATGTGCGGGTGCGCATTGCCTTCGGTGACGCCGCCGTGGGTGGCCCAGCGGGTGTGGCCGATGCCGAGGTCGGCGCGGAAGGCTTCGGTCTCGGCGGCGTTCGCCATTTCCGCGACGCGGCCGGTGCGGCGGACACGACGCACGTCGCGCGAAGCATCGGCGCCTTCGACGATCGCGATGCCGGCGGAGTCGTAACCGCGATATTCCAGACGCTTGAGCCCCTCGACCAGCACCGGTACCACATCGCGATCCGCGATCGCGCCGACAATGCCACACATGGGTCTGCAGTCCTCTGAGGGTTGGACGGGGTGGACGAGGCTCCGGAAGGCGCGCAGCGCGCCGCCTCCGAGGCCGGCTAGTGTAACGACGAAACCCCGGACGAGCGTCCGCGCGGACACGTCCGGACAGCGGACGGACAGCCCGGACGTCGCGGAAATTCGTTGAAAATCAATGCCATGCGATTGGCACGGCGTTTGCATGCATTCCGGCGAATCCAAGCATTCCACCGCCATGACCATCCGCGACACCGCCGCCCAGGACACCGTCCTCGCCTCCTCTCCCCGCACCCGCCGCTGGCGCCTGAGCGCCACGCAGTTAAAGTCAAATTTTCCAAAGCCAAGCGCGCGCCGCACCGCTACATAGCGCGCCATGATTTCGGTGATCATCCCCACGCTCAACGACGCGGTCACATTGCCGCGCGTGCTCGCGCCGCTCGTTGACGGCGTGACGTTGGGCATCGTGCGTCAGGTCATTGTCGCCGATTGCGGCTCCGACGATGCGACGCTGGAAATCGCGGACGCGGCGGGCTGCGATATGATCACGGCGCCGGCGCGCCGCGCGGCGCAAGTACGCGCTGGTGTCGGGGCGGCGAAAGGCGCGTGGCTTTTACTGCTGAACGCGGACGCAGCGCTTGCGCCGGGTTGGACGGACATCGTTCAGCGCTTCATCGCGCACCCGAGCGCCGCGCAACGCGCGGGCCTATTCACGCTTGCATTCGAAGATGGCTCAAGCGCTGCGTGGGCGAATATGCAGGCGCGCTGGCTCAAGGCGCCGCGCGCGGCGCACGGCCTGCTCATTTCACGCGCGCTTTATGATCAGATCGCGAGCGAGGAAAACGTCAATCTTGCACGCCGACTTGGCGGCCGGCTGCATATCCTCGACGCCGAGATCGTGACGTTGAACGCGCGTGCGGCTCAGCGCGACGCTGTGCGCGAGTCGAGCGGCGTGTAGATCGCGGGGCCACCCGAAGCGATGCGATCCAATTCCGGCGTCGGCTGGCCGTAGCTCTTACGGCAAAGCGCCATGTGCGAGAGCGCGCGTTCCGCGTAATCGCGACTCTCCGCGCGCGGCAGCATTTCCAGCATCAGCAACGGATCGATGTCGGCCGGCTGTGTCGCCAGCCAGCGCGAAAGCCAGCCTGGCCCGCCATTATACGCGGCGAAGACGCGGCCGAGATCGCCGTCATTGTGGAATTCGGTCATCAGCCATTCGATGTAATCTTGGCCGAGGCGCATATTGAGACCCGGCTCGAACAACGGCGCCGGGTTGCGGCGATAATTGTGCGAACGATCCATGTCGCGCGCGGTGGAGGGCAGAAGCTGCATCAAGCCGCGCGCGTTCGAAACGCTGACGGCCTTCGGGTTGAAATAGCTTTCCTGACGCACGATCGCATAGACGAGCGCCCGATCGAGCGAAAAGCCGTTGTCTGGCTCGAACGACGTGGCGGGGCAGAAGCCCGCCGCCATCTCACGCCCGCCATATTCGGCGGCGCGCAATTGCGCGGCCGGCGCGCGCAACGAAATGGCGAGCGCGAGGAAGTTGCGATCGTCGTCGGCCGGCAAATCCGCGTGCAGGCGGCGCAACTCAAGTTCGACCTCGGAGAGACGGCCAAGTTGCGCGAGTGCTGCCGCGCGGCGCGCGGCGGGGTAGCGATCGACGAAGCGCACCAGCGTGTCGCCATCGACTTGCGGCGCTCTGAACTCAAGCGAGCTTTCGCGGCCGAGCTGCGCTTCGGCAAGTTGGCCGTAGAATGTCCACGGGCGTTGCGCGGCGGCTTCGAGGTGTTGCGTGACGCCGCTTGTTTCACCAGCGGCGAGGCGCGCGCGCGCGGCCCAATAATGCACGCCGGCGAACGCCCAGCCGCCGTGATGGCGCCATTGCGCCGAAGCTTCGAATTGGCGCACGGCCTCGGCGTAATCGTGCTGACGATAGGCGATGAGACCAAGCAGCCATTGCGCCTGGCCAGAGCGTGGGCCGTCGATCTGCGCGTAGGCGATGCTGCGCGCGCCTTCCATGTCGCCTTCGCCGAGCCGCTCTTGCACACGTTCGATCGCGACGCGCGCGGCTGAGGTGTCGCCCGAGATCGCGGGCGGCGTGCCCGGCAGAGAACGGCCGCGGCCAGCTTCAGGCGAGGGCGCGCGCGTGCCGTTGCGGCGTGCGCGCCGTGAGCGCGAATCCATGGCGCGGTCGTGAACCGCAGGCGCCATGCCGTACTCGCCATAGCGATTGAGCCAAGCGGTGTAATCGCTCCAGCCGGGGCGATACGAGCGCGTGAGCAGGAGCCGGCCGCGCACCACGCCTTCGAGCACGTCGTCTTCCGTGCGGCTGAGCGCGGTGCCGACGCCGCGCCAATTGCCGGCCTCGATGGCCTCGAAAGCGTCGCGGTAGGCGGCTTCATCTTGTTCCGTAAGCGCGACGATCTGTGTCTGCGCGTGAACGGCGGGTGCGACGATAGCGGCGATGCCAAAGGCGGCGAGGGCGGAGCGAAACGTCATCGGGGCCTGCTTTGTCGAACTTCAGGATTGGCGGGCCCGGCCGACGCCCAGCTCCGAGAGCCAGGTTTCGGCGAGCAGGAAATCCGCCCATGCCAGCCTTTTTTGCTGAGGCTGACGCAGGAGGTATGCGGGATGAAGCATGACCATCGCGTTGACGGGCGCCGCTAACCCGTCACGCGTGTAGCTGAGCTTACGGCCTCGCATGCGCGTGACAGCCTCCTCACGTCGCAGCAATGTTTGGGCGGCCGCCTTGCCGGTCAGGATCAGCAGCTTGGGCTGAGCCAGCTCGATCAGGCGCTCCACGAAAGGCAGGCAGGCCACGATTTCCCCCTGGGTTGGATCGCGATTACCGGGAGGACGCCAGAAGATTGTGTTTGAAATCAGGATATTGCTGCGGCGATCCAGCCCGATCTGGGCGAGCATGCGATCCAGCAGCTGGCCGGAGCGGCCGACGAAGGGCTTGCCTCGCTCGTCTTCCTCCCTCCCGGGCGCTTCGCCGATCAACAGCACCTGAGCGGCGTCCACGCCATCGGAAAATACGGTATTTCGCGCCGTCTTCTTCAGGGCGCAGCCATCGAATTTATCCACAGCCGCCCGGAGCTCGGCGATGGTCTGCGCCTCCGCCGCGAGTGTGCGGGCAGCGTCAATTGTGGAGGCTTCCTGCTTGGGGCGCTGCAGCGGGCGGGGGGCGATGATTGGTTCCTCGCGCGCCCATGAGCCTTGCGCGGCGGCCGAACCTCTCGCCGGAGCCGCCGCGTAAACCGCTTCCGCCTCGTCCATATCGACGCCCGCCGCCCGCCAAAAGGCGAGCAGTGCGCGGGCTGAGGGCTGGGCGGCGTCTGCGTCCATTCACCCATTGTGGTCGGACTCGAAGGAAACGACAAAGCATCAGGTCGCCTTGCGCGGTCTATTCGCAGCTTCGATAAAGCTTTTCTGCTTCGGGGCTGATGGAACGAAGGGATGGAAATGGCCGAGGAAGAGATCGTTCGTGACTCAATGGAGTACGACGTCGTCATCGTGGGCGCGGGGCCTGCGGGTCTGTCGGCCGCGATCCGTCTGAAACAATTGGCGGCGGCGGCCGGCGTGGAGGTTTCGGTCGCCGTGCTGGAGAAGGGCGCTGAAGTTGGCGCGCATATTCTTTCCGGCGCGGTGATCGATCCAAGCGGGCTCGACGAACTCATCCCGGATTGGAAAGCCAAAGGCGCGCCGCTCGACACCGAGGTGACGAGCGATCAGTTCAAATTCCTTGGGCCGGCGGGCGCGGCTGATCTGCCGACCTTCATGATGCCGCCGCTGATGAACAATCACGGCAATTACATCGCCTCGCTTTCCAACGTCACGAAGTGGCTTGCTGGCGAAGCCGAAGCGCTGGGCGTTGAAATCTATCCCGGCATGGCGGCGTCTGAACCTGTGTACGACGAACGCGGCGCGCTGAAGGGCGTGGTCGCCGGCGTGTTCGGCATCGCCAAGGACGGCCACAAGAAAAGCGACTATCAGCCGGGCATGGAATTGCACGGCAAGTACATGTTCGTCGCCGAAGGCGTGCGCGGCTCACTGGCCAAAGTGCTGCAAAAGCGCTTTGATTTGTGCGCGAGAAGCGATCCGCAAAAGTTCGGCATCGGCATCAAGGAATTGTGGGAAGTTCCTGCCGCTCAGCATAAGCCCGGCATGGTGGTGCACACTGTCGGCTGGCCGCTTGATAGTGAAACCGGCGGCGGTTCGTTCTTGTACCATTGGGGCGATCGCTACGTGTCGCTCGGCTACGTGGTGCACTTGAACTACAAGAACCCGTACCTTTCACCGTTCGACATCTTCCAGCAGCACAAGCTGCATCCCGAAATTCGTCAGCACATCGAAGGCGGCAAGCGCGTAGCGTATGGCGCGCGCGCGATCACCGAAGGCGGTCTGCAATCGGTGCCGAAGCTCGCGTTCCCGGGCGGTGTGCTCGTCGGATGCTCGGCCGGCTTCGTCAACGTGCCGCGCATCAAGGGCAGCCACAACGCGATGAAGACCGGCATGATGGCCGCTGAAGCCGCGTTCGAAGCGCTGCAAGCGGGACGCCAGCGCGACACGCTCGATGCTTATGAGCAAGCCTATCGCGAGAGCGAGGTGTTCAAGGACTTGAACCGCGTGCGCAACGCCAAGCCGTTGCTGACGCGGTTCGGCGCGTTCTTCGGCGGCGTGCTCGGCATGGTCGACATGTGGACGACGACGCTGTTCGGCGGCTTTTCGTTCTTCGGCACTCTGAAGCACGGCAAGGCCGATTACGCGTCACTCGACAAGGCCAAGAAGCACAAGCCGATCACGTACCCCAAGCCGGATGGCGTGCTGACGTTCGACAAGCTCTCGTCCGTCTATCTGTCGAACACCAATCACGAGGAAGATCAGCCGCCGCACCTGACGCTGAAGGACCCGACGATCCCGATCCGGGTGAACCTCCCCGAATACGCCGAGCCGGCGACACGATATTGCCCTGCTGGCGTGTACGAAGTGCTCTATGACGAGGCAGGGACCAATCCGCGTTTTCAGATCAACGCGCAAAACTGCGTTCACTGCAAAACGTGCGATATCAAGGACCCAAGTCAGAATATCAATTGGGTGCCGCCTGAAGGCGGCGGCGGTCCGAACTACGCCAATATGTAACTTGGCCGCGTGAAAGCGGCGGAAAGGACAAAGCATGCGTTGGGTTCTTCTGGCGGCGACGATCGCGGCGGGCGGCTATGCGGGCATGAACCAGGCGTTGGCCGCGCCCGCGGCTGACGGCGCCACGCTGCAGCAAACCGCGCTCGAAGAGGAGCGTGCGCCCAATGAGCAATTGCGCGTCACCTCGCCGCCGAACGCCGCACTCGACCGCACCTACAACGCGCCGGGCGATGCGTTGCTGCAGGCCGACGTCGATTACCTCGTGCGTGAAGGCCGGCGTCAGTTGGCCGAGGGCGGCGAGCCGGATTCGCTTTGGGTGCTGGCCGTGTTCGCCGACGAAGTGGCGTCGGGCCGGAACGCGCAAGCGCGCGAAGTTCTGCAACGTGCGCCGGGCGGGTTGAACGGCCCGCTGGCGTCGCTGCTGGAGCCGTTCGTGCTCGCCGCCGAAGGCCGCGTCGATCTAGGCGTCGAGCGTGTCGATGCGAGCGCGGACAATCTGCCGGCGCCTTTGCCGGAGGTCGCACGCGCCTTGGTGTTTGAATCCGCTGGCCGCCTGGAAGAAGCGGCGGCGGTTTATGCTCTCATGGTCGAGCGTTTGGATACGACGCCGCCGGGCGACGCAGAGCCGCAAACCAATGAAGAGTTCGAGCGCGCCTTGGGCGCCGCGCGCGTTACGCACGCCGTCTATCGCGCGGCGCTCGTGCATCATCGTTTGGGCCGCACGGCGGAGGCGCGCCGCTATTACGAGATCGTGCAAGCCTTTGCGCCGCGCTCCGCGGATGTGGAAGCCAATCTCGCGCGCTTGAACTCTGGGCAGCCGCCGTTCGAAGCGGCGCTGACGCCGGTCACCGCGACGGGCCGCTGGATGCTCTTTTTGTCGGAATATCTGACGCAAGCCGAGAGCCTGGCGGCGATGCTGTCGCAGCGCGCGCCGGAGCCCGGTCTGATCTCGCCGAACGGTTCGGCGCTGTTGCAGATCGGCGTATTGTTGGCCGGCGACGCGAATGATTGGCGGCTCTACGCGGCGCAGCAAACACTGGGCGCCAATGGCGTCGATGGCGCACAGCGCATCATCGATCGCATGCCGAGCGATAGCGTGTATGCCGCGGACGCCGAGATCGTGCGCGCTTCGATCGCGCTGGAGCGCAATAACGACAGCGCTGCCGTCGCGGCCGCACAGCGGGCGTTGGAGATCGGCGGTCAGCGCTGGGGCGTGATCGCTTCGGCCGGCGACATCTATCGCCAAGCCGGTCATGCCGATCTGGCGATCCCCGCTTTCGACCGCGCCTTGGCGATGGCGGCGAGCGACAAGGATCGCGCCGACGTGCTGGGCTGGCGCGCTTACGCGCATCGCTTCGCCGGCAACCAGGCGGCCGCCACGGCCGACGCCCGCGCCGCGCTCGATATCGATCCGAGTGTCGATACGCGGCTTCTGTTCGTATCGATCCTGATGGAGGATCGCGCCGGCTGGGCCGATAGCGTCGCCATGGCGCGTGGGCTTTTCGCTGAGCAACCGGATTCGGTGCTGCGCTTGAACGCGCTGGGCTACGCGCTGATCCAGCGGCCGGAAGGCTTGGAAGAGGGCTATCGCCTGTTGTGGCGCGGCTTCAATTACGGACAAACCGATTACGCCGTCGTCGATAGTCTGGGCTGGGCGTACTACCTGTATGGCCATTTCGAGCAAGCGCGCGCGCTGATCGAACGCGCCAACGATTTGTCGGTGAACGAGCCGAACGCGGAGGTTCTCGACCATTTGGGCGATGTGTATTGGCGGCTCAATCGCCGCGATGATGCGCGCGGCATGTGGCGACGTGCACTGGAGGCCCGTCCGGAGGTGCTGCGCCGTCGCGATCTCGAACACAAGATCGCGCGCGGCATGACGACGCCGGCGCCGCGTCAGCGGGACTTGCCGCAGGTCAGTCTGCCGGAAGGCCCGTCGCAGCGGGAAGAGCTCTAATGCGCCGCGCTGTCGCCGCGCTGGCGGCGGGGTTCGGCTTGGCGGCGTGCGCGACCAGCGCCGCGCCGCCGCCTGCGCATGGTTCGAGTGCGTACGCGGATTATTTGATCGGCCGCATCGCCAACATGAATGACGATCACGCCGTGGCCGCGGATCGCTATTTCGCCGCGCTTTCGCGCGCCCCGCGCGACGAGAGTGTGCTCAATGGCGCGCTGGTGGCGACGTTGGCGTCTGGCGACATCTCGCGCGCGCGCCGCGCCGCGCGTATGGCGCCGCTTGAGGATGCGCCAGGCTATGCGCATTTGATCCGCGCGGCCGATGCGTTGGTCGCCGGCCGCTATGCCGCTTCGAACACAGAGACGATGCGAGTTGAGGGGCCGGCCGCGGAGGAATTGCTGGCGCGCATGATCCAGGTCTGGGCGCAGACCGGGCGCGGCGATGTCGATCAGATCATGGTTGATCTGGCGCCGCTGTCGCAGATCAGGCCGTACGGCGCGCTGTTCGCGTATCAGCAGGCGATGGCGCTCGATTATGCCGGCCGCGACGCTGAAGCGCTGGCGGCGTACGAAACCGCCAATAATGGGGGGCTGTGGTTGCCTGCTGGCATTGAGCGTCACGCCGATCTCTTGGTGCGCACCGGCGCGCGCGATCGCGCGATCGCGCTGCTGAGTGAAGATGGCAACCGCGCCAATCCAGCACTCGTGGCCGCGCTCGCGCGTCTGGAGGGCGGTGGCGCGGCGGCCTCGGCTCCGCTCACCCCCGCGCGTGGCGCGGCGGTTGGGCTCTACGGCATGTCGGCGATCTTCCTGCAGGAGCACGATAGTACCAGCGGCCTGGCGGCGCTGACGCTGTCGATGATGCTTGATCCGGCGTTCGATGGCGCGCGCATCGCCTTCGCGCAACAGCAAGCGGCGCTGGGGCACGTCGCCTTGGCGCGCAATACGCTCGCGGGTGTAGCCGAGGCTTCGCCCTATCACGGTACGGCGCGCATCATGGATGCGTGGGTGCTGCTGGACGCGGGCGATGAAGAGGGCGCTCTGGTGTTGGCGCGCGCGAACGCAGAAGGCGGCGATCCGCGCGCTGTGCGTACGCTGGCGGACATGTATCGGAATATGGAGCGCTACGATGAGGCCGAGCCGCTCTATGGCCAATTGATTGAATCGCAGCCGCGCGATTGGCGCTTGTATTTCGCACGCGGCGCCGCGCGCGAGCGGATTGGCCGGTGGAGCGAAGGCGAAGCGGATCTGCAGCAAGCGTTGCGGCTTTCGCCCGATCAGCCCGATGTGCTGAACTATCTGGGCTACACTTGGATTGATCGCGGCGAGCGCATGTCCGAAGGTTTGGCGATGATCGAGCGCGCGGTTGAGCTGCGCCCGAACTCAGGCGCCATCCTTGATAGTCTGGGGTGGGCGCATTATCGCATGGGCGAGTATGGGCAGGCGCTTGATCTGCTGGAGCGCGCCGTTGCGCTCGAGCCGGCGGACGCCACGTTGAACGATCATTTGGGCGATGTGTATTGGCGACTGGGGCGGCGCATCGAGGCGCGCTTCCAATGGGAGCGCGCGCTGACATTTGATCCCGGCGACGCGCAAGCCATTCGCGCCAAGATCGCGAACGGTTTGCCGCACCAACCGACGACACGATCGGCGACGCGATGAGCGTGCGCGTCTTCGCCCCGGCGAAGATCAATCTGACGCTTCAAATCGGCGCGCCGCGCGCCGATGGCATGCACCCGCTACAGAGCGTCGTCATGTTCGCCGACATCGGCGATGTGGTGGAGGCGGAGGCGTCGAGCCGCCTCTCGTTCGCGATCAACGGCGATTTCGCCGAGCATCTGGAAGCTGATCCGGAAAACCTCGTGTTGCGCGCGGTGCGTGCGCTGGCGGAGGCGGTCGGCGTGCCGGCGCACGCCAAGCTTACGCTGGAAAAGAATCTCCCCATCGCCTCGGGCATCGGCGGCGGTTCGGCCGACGCGGCCGCGACCTTGCGCGCGCTGAATGATGTGTGGCGGCTCGAGTGGAGCAATGAGCAACTCGCGCGCGTCGGCCGGCAATTGGGCGCCGACGTGCCCGTGTTCTTCACCGGCGCGTCGGCGGCCTATATGACGGGCGTCGGTGAAACTTGCGCGCCGATCGATGCGCCGGAAATGCCCGCCGTGCTCGTTAATCCCATGATCCCGCTGGCGACGCCGGCGGTGTATCGCCAGTTCGACGCCATGGGGCTTGGCCAAGCGCTGGAGGCGCAGGGCCCGCCAGAGTGGGAGGATTTGGATCACGCGCTCGATGACATTGCCGTGATTGGCAATGATTTGGAGCCCGCCGCGCGTGCGCTCGTCCCTGAAATAGGCGATGTGCTCGCCGTTCTTCGCGGTGAAGAGAGCGTACGCTATGCCGCGCTTTCCGGCAGTGGCGCGACATGCTTCGCGTTGCTGGAGGATTGGGAGCAGGCTGAATCCCTCGCGGAGAAACTGGCGGCGGATTGGCCGGCCTGGTGGGTATGTGAAACAATTCTAGGCGGCGCGTAGCGACAGCGCGGCGCGCGAGGCAAGGAGATCGCGTGCTTCTTGATCTGGCCATCGTCATGCTCGTGTCGCTGGCGGCGAGCGCGCTGGCGTGCCGGCTGGTCATTTGGACAGGCCCCGTCGATCACCCCAGCGAAGCGCGCAAACAGCATCGCGTCGCGACGCCGACGAGCGGCGGGCTGGGCGTGGGCCTCGGCTACGCGATCGGCCTGGCGCTGCTGACATTCGTATCGACAGTCTGGCGCTACGAGGTGCATCCGCTCGGCCTGCGGATGCTGTGGGCGTCGGCGGCGTTCGCGTATCCGCTGCTGATTATCGGCTTTATCGACGATGTCTGGCATTTGGGCGCGCGCCTGAAATTTGTTCTCTATTCGGCGATCGCGCTTGGCGCGGCTTATGTCATCGGCGTCGTCAACGTGTTTCCGGTGACGCAAGATCTGACGCTCTTTTTGCCCTTTGAAGCCGCCCTTGTCGGCACGGCGCTTTGGGTGTTCACGATGATCAATTGCGTGAATTTCATGGACGGCTCGAACGGCTTGGCGCTGGGCTCGGTGGGCGTGGCGCTGCTGGCGCTTGCGGCGATCTCGCTCGCCGAAGGCGCGCCGAGCGGTTCGGCGATTTCGCTGTGTGGCGCGGGCGCCATGCTGGGCTTCCTGGTTTGGAATTTTCCCAACGGAAAATTGTTCGCTGGCGATGCCGGCGCGTTGTTCGGCGGGGCGCTCGGCGCCTTCGCCTCCATGATCGTCATCGCCCGCGCCGACATTTCTCCTTTCGTGCCGCCGATCCTGTTTTTCCCGCTGTTGGCGGATGCGCTGCTCACGCTGTTTTGGCGTTGGCGCGCCGGACGCCCGCTGCTGGTGGCGCATGCGGAGCATCATTACCAACTCGGCATTCGCGGCGGCCTGAGCCATGCGCGCGTCGCCATGATCTATTGGCTGGCGACGGCCGCGTGCGGGGTGCTCGGCTTCTTCGTGTCGCGCGAGGCCGATCCTGCCGCCGAATGGATCGCGCTGATCGCGCTGAGCTTGCTGGCGATCACGTGTTCAAGCTTCGTGCGCCGCTGGGGCGCCGACAGGAATTTGCTCTCGACTTAAAAGCGCCGCGTATGGCGCTTGACGCTTTGGCGGCCGCGCGCCGGGCCCCGATGGGCTCAGCGTGGCGCGAATGAGAGCGTGGCGGGCTGTTTGAAAATCACCGCGCCCAACCAGCGCCAGCCCGTTCGTGAGTGGCCGTCTTGGACCGCTGGCGTCTCGCCGGCGCGGCGCTTCGATTAGCGAAAATCGTGCTGGTTGAAACACCGAACGCCGGCGGGGACGCCGGCGGTCCAAGAAAAGCGCGCGCCGGTGTTTGTAGGTTGGAGCGCGCGGCTCCGCCGCGCATGCGCCGCGGAGCGGCGCGCTCCCTTCTTTCAAGGCCTGTGCTCACGCCGGCGGGGGCGCCGGCGGTCCATATTGCGCGCAGCACGTTTGGCCGCGTGGAGCGATGCTCCGCGCGGTTGTGCAGCTGATAGATGCCGGCTGGAAGCCGGCGGCCCGATGGGGGTTAGGACGAGTCCGCGACAGCCGGCATGGGCGCCAGCGCGTGCGTGATGAAAGTGCGCGACGGCGGCGCGTAGGCGATGAGGCGCGTGTCGACATAGCCGTGGCGCAAGCGGCGCTTCACGCGGGCGACGTATTTGGTCGGATCGAACATCGCGTGGATCAAGCGCATGCAGCGCGCGAATGGCGAGGCGTTGCGCAGGCGCACGCGGCTGCATTTCACGATCACGCGGGCGTTGGAGCGTTGCTTGCGAAAGCCCGCGCGGCCGCTGAGCATCGGCGCCGCGCGTGAGACCAGGCCCATCTCATGGATGGCTTGCTGGAAGATGGTGCATTCGACTTGGCGTTCAGCGTGGCGCAGCAGCTTTTCCAAGCGGTGCGTTTTACGCGGTTTGCCGAGACGCAATAGCAAGCCCGCCAGGCACGCCAGCCCATACAGGATCGCGGCCGCGAGGGCCTCGATTTCTGTTTGGCTGACGATGGGGCGGGGTTGTGTTTTCATGTGGCGCAGTATGCGCCCGTTGTGAAGCGGTCGGATTATTCGCGCGAAGGTTTTTGTAAGCGCTTGGCGCGACTACGTTTTCAAAAATGACGCCGTAGGATTAGCGCGTGGTCTATCCCACACACGGCGCTTGAAAATGGGAGCGCGCGGCTCCCGCCGCGCTGCGTCGCGGAGCGACGCGCTCCAACTTTCAAACAGCCAAACACCCATCCAACTTTGAGATTGCTCAGTACGCGCGGTCGACCACGAAATCGGGGAGATCGGCCAAGGCTTCGCGATAGGCGTTGGCGGGGAGCGCGTTGAGCGCTTCCTTGGCGTGCGCAGCGTGGGCGCGCGCGGCCTCTAGCGTTTTGGCGATGCCGTCGTGGCGGCGCACGAGGGCGACGGCGCGATGGAAATCGTCGTCGTCGCGTTCGCCGCCCATGGCCCGGCGCCAAAAGGCGCGCTCGGATTCGTCGCCGGCTTCGCGCGCGATCAGCACCGGCAGCGTGACTTTGCCTTCGCGGAAATCGTCGCCCGCGTTCTTGCCCATGGTGGCGGCGAGGCCGCCATAATCGAGCGCGTCGTCGACGAGTTGGAAGGCGAGGCCGAGTTCGCGGCCATAGGTGTCGAGCGCTGTCGCTTCGACGCCCGGGCGGCCAGCGGCGACCGCGCCGGCTTTGCCGGCGGCGGCGAAGAGCGCGGCTGTCTTGGCCTCGATGATCGCCATGTAGCGCTCGCGCGTCTGCTCGGCGTCGTTGGCGGCGGCGAGCTGCATCACTTCGCCTTCGGCGATGACGCTGGCGGCGCGCGCGAGAATATCCAGCACTTGAATGTCGCCCGTTTCGACCATCAGGTTGAAGGAGCGCGCGAACAGGAAATCGCCGACGAGCACGCTCGCCGAATTGCCCCACACGACATTGGCGGCCTTCTTGCCGCGCCGCATCGAGGAGACATCGACGACGTCGTCATGCAGCAAGGTGGCCGAGTGGATGAATTCAACCGCGGCCGCCAGCTTGCGCGCGCCATCGCCGCCGCCGCCGCAGATGCGCGCGGCCGCCAAGGTGAGGAGCGGGCGAATGCGCTTGCCGCCAGCGTCAATCAGGTGCGCGGCGAGGTTGGGGATCACGCCAACCGGGCTCGCCATATATTGGTGGATGATGGCGTCGACGGCCGCGAGGTCATCGGCCAAAAGCGCGGCCAGCCGGTCGACCGCGTGCGGTGCGCCGGCGGCTTGCTTGGCAGGTCCGACCGCCGGTCCCAAATGCCTCTCCGCTTGACCTCAAAGGTGGCCGGACGATGGTGGGACCGGGGGCGCCGGTCAAGCGGGTTGCGGCGAGAGCGCCCATGGGTCGCACGGCTGGGGTCGCACGGCTGGGGTCGCACGGCTGGGGTCGCACGGCTGGGGTCGCGCGGGCGAGGCCGCATAGGAACAAGCTTGTGACTGAACTGACGGAAGACGCGATTTTGGGCGGGCGGGTGCGTATTCGCCAGCCCGCGCGCGGTTATCGCGTCAATGTCGATACGCTCTTGCTGGCGGCGAGCTTGCCGCGTGTGATCGCTGATGGCGCGCGCGTCGTGGAGCCGTGTTGTGGCGTGGCGGCGGCGCTCTTGGCGGTAGCGGCGCGGCAAGAGGGCGATGTCAGCTTTGTCGGCATCGAACGCGACCCCGTGTTCGCGGATGCGGCGCGGCAGAATGTGGTGCTGAACGCTGCGTCGCATAGGGTGGGGATCATCGAGGGCGATGCGCTTGATACGGGCGCTGATTATGGCCTGTTCGATCACGTCTTCTTCAATCCGCCCTACGATGAGCCTGGCGAGGGGCGCGAGCCGGCCGAAGGCAAGCGCGCGGCCTATCTCGCTGATCGCCCGGTTGGGGATTGGATCAAGGTTTGGTCCAACCGCATGCGCGCGCAGGCGACGCTGACGCTCATTCATCGCGCGCATCGGTTGGGCGAAATCTTGGAGGCCCTGGATGGGCGTCTTGGCGGCGTTGAGGTGTTCCCGATTTTTCCGAGCGCGCAGTCGAAAGCGCGGCGCGTGATTGTGCGTGCGCGAAAGGGCTCGCGCGCGCCGCTCAAACTTTTCCACGGGCTCAATCTGCATCCGAGCGACGACTCCAAGGACAAATACACGCCCGAGGCTGACGCCATCCTTCGCGGCGAAGCGTACATCTGGTTCGGCTGACGAACGTCCCTGGAACGTCGCCCCTCGCTGAGGCGAAAAGGCCGCCAGATTGGACTTGTGGATAAGCGCCGGCTCACCCGGCGCGCGATCTTCGCGAACGAAGTGGGAATCCGGGCGCCATAACCGTGCGCCGCAATTGACTCCGCCCGGGCGCGCGACCAGTTTCCGCGTTAACGGATCGGGCCGACGCTGAGTCGCCCCGCGCCCGGCCACACAAGCGAACCCCGTGGGAGAGCGCGGCCAAAGACGCCGCCCCCGAAGGAGCAACCGCCCCGGAAACTCTCAGGGAACCGGACCGCGGGGGGATGAACACGCTGGAAAGCGCGCGAGCCGGGTAGCTCGCGCCGCCGACGGAGTAAGCCGCGACCCAGATGCGGTGAATCTCTCAGGCGCCAGGACAGCGGGGGCCGCCACGCGGGAACGCGTGCGCGCGCCGCGCAATCCTGGGAATTACAATGGCCGAAGCCGGATCACCGAAAAAACTGCCGCTCGACGCGCTTTGGCGCGCGCGCACGTCGAAGTTCGGCGATTTCGCCGGCTACGACATGCCGCTGCAATTCGAGGGCCTGATCGGCGAGCACAATTGGACGCGCGGGCACGCCGGCCTCTTCGATGTCTCGCACATGGGGCCGAGCTTTTTTGCCTTGCCGAAGGGGCATGGGCTTGAGGGCGATGCAGCGCACAAAAAGGTGGCCTCGCTGATTGAGCGGCTCGTGCCGGCGGACATTCAGGGCCTGAAGCCAGGGCAAGTCCGCTACACCATGATCACCAATGCCGAGGGCGGCGTGCTGGACGATTTGATGATCGCGCGGCCGGCCGAGCCGGGTGCGGCGGGCGATCTCTACATCGTCGTCAATGCGGGCTGTAAGCACCAGGATTGGGCGCTGATCGAGGACGCGACGAAGGGCGAGGCCAATCTCGTCCGCGCCGATGATCGCTGCTTGCTCGCGCTGCAGGGGCCGAGCGCGCATGTGGTGGCGAGCGCGGTGATCGATCCGGCTTTGGCTGAGATGAGCTTTATGAGCGTGAAGCGCTACGACGCGTTCGGCCGGCTCACAGTGACGCGCTCAGGCTATACGGGCGAGGACGGCTATGAGATTTTGGTGCGCGCCGAGCATGCGGCGGAGCTTGCCAATGCGCTCTTGGCGCACGCCGAGGTGAAGCCGATTGGCTTGGGTGCGCGGGATTCGCTGCGCTTGGAAGCAGGGCTTTGCCTTTATGGGCACGATCTCGATGCGACCACGTCGCCGATCGAAGCCGATCTCGCCTGGACGATCCAGAAGCGCCGCCGCGAGGCGAAGGATTTTCCGGGTGCTGAGCGGATCAGCGCTGAACTGGCGAATGGGCCGAAGCGCAAGCGTGTCGGCATTCGCCCGAACGATCGCGCCCCGGCGCGCGAGGGCGTGGAAATCCAGGCGGGCGGGCGCAGCGTTGGCGTGGTCACGTCTGGCGGCTTCTCGCCGGTTTTGAATGCGCCGATTTCGATCGGCTACGTCGATTCCGAATTCGCTGAACTCGGTTCGGGCATCGATCTCATCATCCGTGGCCAAGCGCGCCCGGCGACCATCGTGCCGCTGCCGTTCGTGCCGCACAAATACGTGAGGAAGAAATGAGCGCGCATATGGACCGCCGGCGCCCTCGCCGGCACGGCGCGACAGCTAGTGACAAGCGCCGCTGCTTGTTCGATCGCGTGCATGCCGGCGAGGGCGCCGGCGGTCCATATTGTTTGCGCCGAGTTTTCGCCGGAGAAGTTCAATGACGACGCGTTACACCAAAGATCACGAATGGGTCCGCCTCGATGGCGATGTCGCCACCGTGGGCATCAGCACGTATGCGGCGGAGCAATTGGGCGATGTTGTTTACGCCGAACTGCCGGCCGTTGGCGCGAGCTTCGCGCAGGGCGCGGACATGGCCGTGGTCGAAAGCGCGAAGACGGCGTCGGACGTCTATGCGCCGATCTCCGGTGAAGTCGTGGACGCGAACGCCGAAATCAAAGGCGAGAATTGGCAGATCATCAACGACGCGCCGCAAGGCGACGGTTGGTTCGTGAAGCTGAAGATCGCCAACAAGGCCGAGTTCGACGCGCTGATGGATGAGGCCGCGTACGCCGATTACGTGAAGGGGCTTTGATGCGTTATCTCCCGCTTACAGACCCCGATCGTCAGCAAATGCTGAGCGTGATTGGCGCGACATCGATTGATGAGCTTTTTGTCGATGTGCCGAAGAGCGCGTTGCTGAAGGATTTGATCGATCTCCCGCGCGCGCAGGGCGAGATCGAGGTGCATCGCCATATGCAGCGTTTGGCGGAGAAGAACACGCCTGCCGGCCGCACGGCGTTCTTCCTGGGCGCGGGCGCTTATCGCCATCACGTGCCGGCGAGTGTGGATCACCTTATTCAGCGCAGCGAATTTCTGACCGCGTACACGCCGTACCAGCCGGAAATCGCGCAAGGCACGCTGCAGGCGCTTTACGAATTCCAAAGCCAAGTGGCGGCGTTGCTCGACATGGAGGTGTCGAACGCCTCGATGTATGATGGCTCCACGGCCTGCGCCGAAGCTGCGATGATGGCGGCGCGGGTGACGAAGCGGAAGAAGATCGTCTTCTCCGGCGGCGTGCATCCGCACTATATCGCGACGGCGCGCACGGCTTGCGAAGCGTTGGACCTGGAGATCGTGGCGCTGCCGGCGGCGATCGATGACGAGGCGGCGGTTGCTGATGAATTGGGCGCCGATGTCGCTGCGGTGATCGTGCAATCGCCGAACGTGTTCGGCACGATCACTGATCTCACCAAGATCCGCGAAGCGGCGCACGGCGCGGGCGCGCTGATGGTGGCCACGTTCACCGAATGCACGGCGTTCGGGCTGATCGAGCCGGGCGGCTCGTATGGCGCGGACATCGTTTGCGGCGAGGGCCAATCGATCGGCAACGCGCTGAACTTTGGCGGGCCGTATGTCGGCCTGTTCACGGTGAAGGAAAAATACCTGCGCCAAATGCCGGGCCGCGTGGCGGGCGAAACGCTCGATGCGGACGGCAAGCGCGGCTTCGTGCTGACGCTCTCGACGCGCGAGCAGCACATTCGTCGCGAGAAGGCGACGTCGAACATTTGCACCAATTCGGGCCTCTGCCAGCTGGCGTGGACCATCCACATGACGCTCTTGGGCGAGAAGGGCTTGCGCCAATTGGCGGCGCTCAATCACGAGAAGGCGACGCAGCTGGCGTTTGCCTTGGGCGGTGTGCCGGGCGTCGAGGTGCTGACGACGCGCTTCTACAACGAGATTGCGGTGCGCTTGCCGAAGCCGGCGCAAGGCGTTGTAGATGCGCTCGCCGAGAAGGGCGTGATCGCGGGCGTCGCCATGAGCCGCCTCGATCCGAGGGCTGGCATGGACGACGTGCTGATCACCTGCGCCACGGAAATGAACACGCACGACGATATCGCAACCTACGCCGACGCGCTGAAGAAGGTGCTCGCATGAGGGCCGCTCTTCACAACCCCCTCCCCTTGAGGGGAGGGGGCAGGGGGTTGGGTGAAGCCCCGTCCGTTCCGAATTTGCGTTGCGCGCCACCCTTCAAACATCGCGCATCACCCCGCCCCCTTACCCCCTCCTCTCAAGAGGAGGGGGAGCGGCTGACGTCGCGCTCAATTCTGCAAGAGGCCGCCCAATGACCACCGAAACCACATCCGGCAACAAGGGTCTGCAGCAGGCCGAGCCGTTGATCTTTGAAACGGGTCACGCGACGGGCACGGGCGTTGATCTGCCGGCGCCGAAGGGCGGCAAGTACGAGAAGCTGGGCGGCTTGGGTCGCAAGGCGGCGCTTGAATTGCCCGGGCTCTCGGAGCCCGAGACGATGCGCCATTTCGTGCGTTTGAGCCAAAAGAATTACGCGATCGATCTCGGTCTCTTTCCGCTCGGTTCGTGCACGATGAAGCATAATCCGCGCTTGAACGAGCGCGCGGCGCGCTTTGAAGGCTTCGCCGATCTGCATCCGCTGCAGCCGATCTCCACGGTGCAGGGCGCGCTCGAACTGATGGACGAGCTGGCGCATTGGCTGATGACGCTGACCGGCATGCCGGCGGTGGCGCTCTCGCCGAAGGCCGGCGCGCATGGCGAATTCTGCGGCATGCTGGCGATCAAGGCCGCTCTTGAAGCGCGCGGCGAAGCAACGACGCGCCGCCGCGTGCTGGTGCCTTCCTCGGCGCACGGCACCAATCCGGCGACGGCGGCGGCGGCGGGTTTCACCGTCGATGAAATTCCCGCGCGCGATGACGGGCGCGTGCATCTCGATGACGTGAAGGCCAAGCTTGGCCCCGATGTCGCCGCCATCATGATCACCAACCCGAATACCTGCGGGCTGTTTGAGCCTGAGATCAAGAACATCGCCGACGCGGTGCACGAGGCGGGCGGCTATTTCTATTGCGATGGCGCCAATTACAACGCGATCGTCGGCAAGGTGCGACCGGGCGATCTTGGCGTCGATGCGATGCACATCAACCTGCACAAGACGTTCTCGACGCCGCACGGCGGCGGCGGGCCGGGCGCTGGCCCGACTGTGCTTTCCGCTGCGTTGGCGCCCTTTGCTCCAGTGCCTCATATCGTGAAGAAGCCGACGAGCCGCGAATTGCGCGAGCATGCTGAAGGCACGCAGGCGTTCGGCCGCATGTGCGCCTTCCACGGTCAGATGGGCATGTTCACGCGTGCGCTGACCTACATGATGAGCCATGGCAGCGATGGTTTGCGCCAAGTGTCGGAAGACGCGGTGCTGAATGCGAATTATCTGCTCGCGCGCCTGAAGCCGCATTTCAACGCGCCGTTCGGCGAGCGCCCGTGCATGCACGAGGTGCTGCTGGACGATAGCTCGATCAAGCCGAAGGGTGTCGAGACGATCGATATGGCGAAGGCCTTGCTGGACGAGGGCTATCACCCGTTCACGACGTATTTCCCGCTGGTCGTGCATGGCGCGATGCTGATCGAACCGACCGAGACCGAGCCGAAGCGCGAGCTCGATCGCTTTGCCGACGTGATGATCGCGTTGGCCGAGCGCGTGAATGCGGGCGAGGTCGAGTTCTTCAAGCAAGCGCCAAAGCTCGCGCCGATGCGCCGCCTGGACGACACACGCGCCGCGCGCTCGCCGAAGCTGCGCTGGAAGCCGGAAGCGAACAGCGCCGCGAAGCAGGCTGCGGAGTAAATCCTCCCCCGCTTGCGGGGGAGGTGCTGAGCACAGCGAAGCGGAGGGGTAAGTCCGTTTGCCGTTTGAGCGCGGCGTAGCCCCCCTCAGTCGCTTCGCGACAGCTCCCCCGTGAACGGGGGAGCAGTTACATCAGCGTTGCGATGATCACCCATACGCCGATGGCGGCGAACACGAACGCCGCCGCGACGCGCACGTAGCTCAGCGGCACGATCTTCGTCACCGCTTCGCCCAAGAACACGGCCGGCACGTTGGCGAGCATCATGCCGAGCGTGGTGCCGGCGGTGACGAGCGCGATGTCTTGATAGCGCGCGGCCAGTAGCGAGGTGGCGATCTGCGTTTTGTCGCCGATCTCGACCAGAAAGAACGCAACGAGCGTCGTCAGGAACACGCCGCCTGCATTGGTTTTCTCGGCGCGCTCGTCATCCTTGTCGGGAATGAGCGCCCAGGCGGCCATCGCGATGAAAGCGACGCCGACACCAATGCGGAAGGCGTCGCCCGTCAGCCATTGCGCGATGATGTAGCCCAGGCCGGCGGCGGCGGCGTGGTTCAGCAATGTGGCGACGAAGATACCGGCGATGATCGGCCAGGGTTTGCGGAAACGCGCGGCGAGCACGATGGCGAGCAATTGGGTTTTGTCGCCAATCTCGGCGAGCGCGACGATGCCCGTCGAAATCCAGAGTGCGTCCATGTGAAAAACTTCCAGGGCCTGAACCGACACGACGATACACGCGCACAAGCGGCCCACGCTTGCGGCGGCATCGTCGGTCTCGCCAATCCGGACTTTGCGTCCGTCTCCCGCGCCATGCTTCCAGAGAAGCAAGTATGTTGACGGCGGGCGCCGCAGATAGCGGCCGGCTACTCCCCGAAGAATGCGCGCTGCTTACACGAAGCGCGCCAGCGCCGTCAAACCTGCGAAGGCTTCGCGGCGCCGGCGGCAAGCAATGCAAGCAAGGCGATCAAGCCCGGCACGGCTTGGATGTAGAGGATGGTCATTGTCGCGGTCAGCGCGCCGAAGACGCCGGCGACGATCACGCAGAGGAGAAAGAAGATCATGAATTCGCGGCGATTGCGCAGCGCGCCCCAGAGCAGGCCGGCGGCCAGAAAGCCGTTATAGAGCCCTTGGTTCATCGCGATGACATGGGTTTGGGCGGCGAATTCCGCCGGCATGGCGAACACGCTTTGCCCGATGGGCCCGGTCCAGAGAAACATCTCCAGCACCAGAAAGCCGATGTGTTCAAGGCCGACGATGGCGACCAATATCCGCGCGATCCAATGCATCCCCGTCTCCCTTTCCCCGCCGCTGCATTAGAAAGCCAAGAGCAGGCGTCGCAATCGATAAAGCGATGAGGCGCGGCCGATGCGCGATGGCGGCCCCGCGCGGCTCCCGCCAAAAAGAAGAGGGCGGAGCCCATGAAGCTCCGCCCTCGAACTTTTTTGAACTGCGTTGTCGCTTAGCCGAACTTGCGGCCAATCTCGGCGACGCCTTCGGCGACAAGCGCGCTTTGGACCTTGTCGGAGAGGCGTTCGCGGATCAGCTTTTCAGCGGCGGCGAGGGCTGCGTCGGAAGCGGCGGCGCGGACCTCGGCGGCGGCGCGCGCTTCGGCTTGGGCGATGCGGTCCTCGGCTTGTTGCTCGCGGCGCTTGATCGCCGCCGTCATGGAGGCGCGGGTTTCTTCCGCGACCAGAGCGGCTTGCTCCTTGGCGCTGTCGATGATCGCCTTGGCTTCCGCTTCGGCGGCGACGCGCTTGGCTTCGTACTCGGCCAGCAGCGCCTCGGCTTCCTCACGCAGCTTGCGCGCGTCGTGGAGTTCCTTGGCGACCGCTTGGGACTTGCTATCGAGCGCGCCCATGATCGCGGCGGGCACTTTCAGATAGACCAGCAGGCCGATGAACAGCAGCAGCGCCAGGAACGCGATTTCGGTTGCTGTGATTTCCATCACGCTCTCCTTACGCGTTCGCCGGAACGAGCTTGGCGACGATGTCGCGCGCCAAACCGTCGGCGATGCCGGGCACCTCTGACAAAGCAGCGGTGCGCGCGGCGGTGACCTTGGCTTCCGCCGCGCCGATACGCTCGGCGAGGCGGGCTTCGGCTTGCTCTTGCTCGGCTGTCAGCTTCGCGACCACGTCGGCGCGGGCCGCATCGACCGTGGCGCGCGCATCCGCACGCGCCTTGGCGATTGCCTTTTCCATCGTGGCGCGCGCTTCCTCGGCCTTGGCGCTTTTCAGCGCCGCCGCGTCGAGGTCGCTCGCAATCGTGCCCGCGCGCTTGGCCTGAACGGTCGAGACGTTCGGGATGATGAAGCGCGAGACGATGAAATAGAGCGCCGCGAACGTGATCGCGAACCAGATGAGCTGGCTCGAGAACAGCGCGGAATCGAACGGCGGGAACGTCGCCGCGTGCTCGCCGCCATGAGCAGCGGCCGCCGCGACGTCGGCGCCATGCGCTGCGTCCGCGGCGTGAGCCGCGTCAACAACGCCAGCTTCGGAAGCGTGCGGGTCGGCCATTACACCACGAACAGCAGCAGGATGGCGATCAGCAGCGAGAAGATGCCGAGAGCTTCCGTCACGGCGAAGCCGAAGATCAAATTGCCGAACTGGCCTTGGGCGGCCGACGGGTTACGGATCGCGGCGGAGAGGAAGCTGCCGAAAATGTTGCCCACGCCGATGGCGGCGCCGAGCATGCCCAAGCAAGCCAGACCAGCGCCGATGTACTTTGCCGCTTCCGCGTCCATGATGAACTCCTTCGAAAAACTTTGGCTGTGATTGAGGGGCGTTAGTGCCCCGGATGAAGCGCGTCGTTGAGGTAGATGCAGGTCAGGATCGCGAACACGTAGGCTTGCAGGAACGCAACCAGGAATTCGAGACCGTAGAGAGCAACCGTCATCGCCAGCGGCAGGATCGAGATCGCCGCGAAGATGCCGCCAGCGGCGGCCAGCGCAGGCACGAAGCCGGCGAAGACTTTGAGCAGAATGTGGCCCGCCAGAATGTTCGCCCAAAGACGAACTGCGTGGCTGAGCGGGCGCGAGAAGAACGAGATCACCTCGATCAGGATCACGAACGGTAGAATGTAGCCAGGCACGCCCGACGGCGCGAACAGCTTGAAGAATTTCATGCCGTTCTTGGCGAAGCCGACGATGATGACCGTGAAGAACACCATGAGTGCGAGCGCGGCGGTGACGACGATCTGGCTGGTCGGCGTGAAGATGTGATGCACGCCGAAGAAGCCGGGGAACATCCCCAGCATGTTCGACATGAAAATGAACAGGAAGAGCGTGAAGACGAAAGGCAGGAATTTGCGCACGCCTTCTTCGCCGGCGCCGTCCTTCAGCATGCCGCGGATAAAATCGTACGCGCCTTCGGCGACCACTTGGGCGCGGCCGGGCACCAAAGCGGCCGGCTTCATCGCCCAATTGAAGAACCACGCGGCCAAGCCAGCGCCAGC
Organism: Caulobacterales bacterium; assembly: GCA_017303355.1. Classification (GTDB taxonomy): domain Bacteria; phylum Pseudomonadota; class Alphaproteobacteria; order Caulobacterales; family Aquidulcibacteraceae; genus Vitreimonas. The sequence continues at coordinate 35,746 of JAFLCU010000014.1, forward strand.
CACCATAGCGAGGCTCGCATTGGTGAAGCTCGCGTCCCAGCCGGCGAGTTGAAACTCGACAATCGGCTCGATGTGAAACTGATGGATCGGATCGTTCGCCACTTAACCGCTCAGTCCTCTTCGTCGTCCGGTATGGACGGCGCGTTGGGATCGACCGGGTTAGCGCGGGAATAGGATTGCGCGACGCGCACCACATTCACCACGCCGGCCACGAAGCCCAGCCCGATGCCGATCACCAAACCCCATGGCTGGGAGTTCAGAAAATAATCCGCCCCGTAGCCGAGCAACCCGCCGACAATAATCGCCGCGCCAAACTCTCCGCCGTACCGAAGGCCCAGCGCGGCTGGGCTCATGGCGGGCGGGGTGTTCTGAGGGCCCGTTTCGCCTCGCGCCGCATCGACGCGGCGGCGTAGGTTGGAAAGGGCGTCCTCCGGCGGTTTTCTGTCAGCCATTGAACGGTCGATGCACGAGTATGGGCGACTCTTTCAAGCCCCCTTATTCGCGCGCGCGGAAACTAGCAGGGGCGATTACCGGGTCAAGGAAGCCGGGTGCGACATATGGTGTGGCGCAAAACCCCCTCTCCCCACCGGCCGCTTGGCGGCCGGCGAATGCAGAATTGGCGGGATCGCAAAGCGATCCCGAGGCGGAGAGGGGCAGGGGGTGAGGGGCGTTCAGCTAGCGCTGATTCAACAAGATCGGCCCGAAAAACCCACAAACACCGCACGTCGGAACGCCCCTCACCCCGCCGCTTCGCGGCGACCCTCTCCGCAAGGGAGAGGGTTCTTTTTCGATCATTCCGCCGCCAGCGCCTGGGCGCGGCCGAGATCGACGCTTACCAGCTGGCTCATGCCCTGTTCCGGCATCGTCACGCCGTAGAGGCGGTCCATCCGCGACATCGTCACCGGGTTGTGGGTGATGGCGATGAAGCGGGTGGTGGTGAGGCGCTTCATTTCTTCCAGCATGCGGCAGAAGCGGTCGACATTGGCGTCGTCCAAGGGCGCATCGACTTCGTCCAGCACGCAGAGCGGGGCCGGATTGGCCAGGAACACGGCGAAGATGAGGGCCGTGGCCGTCAGCGCCTGTTCGCCGCCAGAGAGCAGGTTGAGGTTGGTGAGCCGCTTGCCGGGCGGCTGGGCGAAGATTTCGAGGCCGGCTTCGAGCGGATCTTCGCTTTCGGTGAGCTTGAGCGCGGCTTGGCCGCCTTCGAACAAGGTGGCGAAGAGTTGGGCGAAATGGGCGTCGACCTGCTCGAACGCCTTCATCAGTCGTTCGCGGCCTTCATTGTTGAGCGTGGTGATGGCGCGGCGGAGCTTTGTGACGGCCTGAACCACGTCGTCCTTTTCGCGCGTCAGCGTGTCGATGCGCTCTTGGGCTTCGGCCAGTTCTTCGTCGGCGCGCAGGTTCACGGGGCCGGCGGCGTCGCGTTCGGCCTTGAGGCGGTCGAAGCGCTTTTCGATTTCCTGGATTGAGGCTGTGCCCAGTGGGCCGGTGATGAGCGGGCCGGCGGCTGAGGCAAGGTCTTCCGGCGCTTTGCCGGTTTGCTCGCGCGCGAGGGTGACGATGTCTTCGACGCGCGCGGCGGCGGCGCTGGCGTGCGCTTCGGCGCCGGCACGACGTTCGCGGGCGGCGGCGTGAGCTTGTTCTTGGGCTTTGGCGTGTTCGCCGGCTTGGCGCGCGGCGGTTTCGGCTTCGGCGACATGATCGCTGGCTTGTTGACGGCGCGCTTCGGCGGCGCCGGCTTCTTCCATCAGCGCTTCGAGCTTGGCGCGCGCTTCGACCGGTGCGGCTTTGGCTTTGTCGCGGCGGATTTCGATCGCATCGAGTTCGGCAGCGATTGAAGCGAGGCGCTTTTCGCTATCGGCGATGCGTGCGCGCCATTGCGTGGTCTCCGCGTTGACGGCGGTGCGGCGGCTGTCGCGCTGAGCTTTGTCGCGGACGAGCGCTTGCGCTTCAGCGCTGGCTTCGGCCGCGGCGCGGCGGGCTGCATCGACGGCGGCGCGGGCTTGGGTAAGCGCTGTATCATCCGCTTGGGCGGGCGCGTCTTTTGTGGCGGCTTCAGCTTCGTTGAAAGCTGTGCGCGCTTCGTTGAGTTCGGCGCTGAGCGTTTGCGCTTGCGCTCGCAAATCCGCGCCGCGCTCGCTCATGCGCGTGCGTTCGGCTTCCAAGCGTTCGACATCGCGTGTGGCGTCGGCTTCAGCGGCGGCGCGTTTGGGGGCTTCGCCGCGCAGCGCGCGCGCTCTGGAATCGAGCGCTTGGCGCTCGGCTTTCGCGGCTTCCCAGGCGGCTTTGGCTTTCGCGAGCTTGTCTTCGGCGCTCTTCAGTTCTTTGCGCGCGGCGGCGAGGCGGTTTTTGTGTTCGAGTTTCGCGGCGGCCGGTTGTGGCGCGTCGGCGCGGCGGACGAGACCGTCCCAGCGCCATAGATCGCCTTCGACCGAGACGAGGCGCGAGCCTGGCGTCAGTTGCTTTGCGAGCTTCGCGCCGTCTTTCGCATCGACCACGCCGATCAGTGATAGGCGCGCGGCGAGCGCGGGCGGGGCTTTGACGAAGCGTGCGAGCGATTGCGCGGCCGGCGGCAGGTTCGGTGTCGGCGCATTGGCGCCGCCCCAATGCGCTGGCGCCTCGGCGTGCGTGGAGACATCTAGATCGTCGCCGAGCGCTGCGGCCAGCGCGCGTTCGTAGCCGGGCTCGACGTCGATCGAGGCGAGCACGGGTGGGAATTTCGCGTTATCGGGCGGGGCGAGCTTATCTAGCGCGCGGACTTCGGCTTCGAGTTCGCGCAGCGCGCTTTCGGCGGGGCGGTAGGCTGCCCAGGCGGCTTCGTCGGCGCTCTCGGCTTTTTTCAGCGCGGCTTCAGATTTGGTGAGTTCGGTGCGGAGCTTGGCGTGCTCTGCGTGCGCGGTTTCGGCTTTGGTTTTCGCGTTTGTGATGCGCGCGTCGATGTCGGCGGTGGCGGGGAGCGCTGCGATCTGGGCGTCGAGCGCGCGTTTGCGCTCTTCGGCGCGCTGCGCGCGGGTGCGGGCGGAATTGGCGGCGTCGGCCAAAGCTTGCGTGCGGGCGCGCTTGGCGGCGGCTTCCGACGCGATGGCTTCGAGTTTGGCCTCGGCTTCAGCGCGCGCTTTCGCGGTGGCGGCTTCGGCATCCTGCGCGCGCTTCAAGATCGCTTGCGCTTCCGCGCCGTCGCCGGAGCCGAGCACGGCCGCTTCGGTTTCGAGGCGGGCGAGCGATTGCGCGGAATCTGCTTTGAGCGCCTCGAGGCGTTCGGCTTCGCCGCGTGCGCGGTTTGCATCGTCGTCGCAGCGCGTGATCACGGCATCTGCTTCGGCGACATCGCGTTCGAGGCCGACGCGCACGCCTTCGAGGCGGCGCAGCACGGCGGCGGCGATGGCCTCTTCTTCGCGTAGTGGCGCGAGCGCGTCGCGGGCTGCTTCGGCGGCGCGTTCGGCGGCGCTGGCGTCAGCGGCGGCTTGCGCCACGGCGCGTTCGGCGTCGCGGAGGAAACCTTGCGCCTCTGCGTGGCGTTCGCGCGCTTCGCTCCAGCGACGATGCAGTAGCAGCGCTTCGGTTTCGCGCAGCGTTTGCGCAAGGCCTTTATAGCGTTCGGCTTGGCGCGCTTGTTTCTTCAGGCTCGCGGCTTGCGCTTCGATTTCGCCGAGCACTTCGTCGAGGCGCGTAAGATTGGTCTCGGCGGCTTTGAGCTTCAGGTCAGCTTCGTGGCGGCGCGCGTGAAGGCCGGCGATGCCGGCGGCGTCCTCAAGGATGCGGCGGCGATTTTGCGGCTTGGCGCCGATCAATTCGCTGATCTGGCCTTGGCGCACGAGCGCGGGCGAGTTCGCGCCTGTGGCGGCGTCGGCGAAGAGCAACTGCACGTCCTTGGCGCGCACCTCCTTGCCGTTGATGCGATAGATCGAGCCCAAGCCTCGGCGAATGCGCCGCGAGACTTCGAGCGTGTCTTCCTTATGAAATGGCGCCGGTGCGCGACCGCGTGCGTTTGAAAGCACGAGCGTAACCTCGGCGAATTCGCGCGCGGGCCGGCCAGCGCTGCCGGCGAAGATCACGTCCTCCATGTCGGAGGCGCGCATGGATTTGGCGCTGGTGGCGCCCATCACCCAGCGCACGGCCTCCAACAGATTGGATTTGCCGCAGCCGTTGGGGCCGACAACGCCCGTCAGCCCGTTCTCGATCGGCGCGCGTGCGGGATCGACGAAGCTTTTGAAGCCGTGGAGGCGCAGCTCGGTGATCTGCACGTGGCCGCGCGCCCTTACGCCTTAGCCGGCCAGTTCGGCATCGAGAATGCGCGACAGACCTTCCCAGGTCGCGACGCTCGGATCCTCGATCTTTTGGCCGTTGATGATGATGGTCGGCGTGCCCGTGACGTTGAACGCCTCGGCGCCCTCCATGATGCGGCGCGCGCGTTCGCCGCCGGCTTCATCCGAGATGCATTGTACGACTTGTTCTTCCGAGAGGCCGGCCGCGGCGCCGATCTCAACGAACTTGCGGCGAATGCCCTCCATGCTGCCGGTCGCGAAGATGGCGCGTTGTTGGCGGAAGAGTTCGCCGAGGCGCGTGAAATATTGCTCGTTCGACGCGCCGCCGCAGCGCGCGAGCTGGAAGCCGGCGACAGCGACCGGCGCCGGCGCTGTCGGGAATTCGCGGAACACGAAGCGCACCTTGCCGGTGTCGATATAGGTGGTCTTCAATTGCTCCCACACGGTTTCGTGGAATTCGGCGCAGTGCGAGCAGGTCGACGATGCGTATTCGATCATCGTCACCGGCGCGTTCTCCGCGCCTAGCACGACATCGTCAGCGCCAATTGCCGTGCCGCCGCCGCCGCCTCCGTTGCAAGCGGCGAGCGTGCCCGAAAGGGCGAGGGCGCTCGCGCCCAAGAGCAAAGAACGGCGGCCGAGTACGATCATTCGAGAACCTCCAGATTTGGCCGGAGGCATAGAGTCTTTTGCCGGCGAGGGAAACCTCAGCCCTGCTTGACCGCGCGCCCAAGCCGCATCAGCGCCGATTTCAGGCCGGCGTCGCCCACCGGGTCAAGCGCTTGCGCCAAGGCGGTTTCCTCGGCGGCTGAAAGCGGGCGCTTCACGGGCGTAATGTTGGCTGTGCGCGGCGCGGCGGAGCGCTGTTCGAGCCGGATCGATTTCACTTTAACGCCCGCGAGCTTCAGCCGCTCGATCAGAAGCGGGGTCTGTTGCTGCAGGAAGGGCGCGAGCGCACCGGGAACCTGAAGCGTCAGCACGCCATTGGCGAGCCGCTCCGGCGTGGCTCGCGCGAAGCTCGATCCCGCCAAATCGGCCCAATGCCGCTTCAATTCGTTGATGCCCATGCCGGTCTGCTTCAAGAGCGGCTTCACCAAAGCGGTGATGGACTTGCCGGCGCTGGGCGCGCCAGGAATGCTGGCTTTGCCGCGCGATGCGGCGAGCGTCTGGGCGGCGCGTGCTTCGGCCTTCGCCTTATCGGCGGCGGGCGACAGGAACGGCTCCTGGGCCGGGCGGAAGCGGTCGCGCAGGGACATGGATTGTTGAGCGAATCGTAAAGCCATGAACAAAGGGTAAAGACGCTCGATGCCCGCGCTTGCTCGCCAACGCCTACCGCCTGTGGATAAGGCTTCCGCGACTCGGGATAAGTTGCGGAAATCGTTGCTAAAATGGTACGACTCGAACGGTCGCGACCTGCCTTGGAGGCTGCGCCAGGGCCGCGCGGATCCGTACCGGGTCTGGCTCTCCGAGATCATGCTGCAGCAAACCACGGTCGCCGCCGTCGGGCCGTTTTTCGCGAAATTTCTGAGCCTTTGGCCTGATGTCGAGTCGCTGGCGCGGGCGCCGCGCGATCAGGTGCTCGAGGCCTGGGCCGGCCTTGGCTATTATTCCCGAGCGCGAAACCTGCACGCCGCCGCGCAGGCCCTGGCTGAGCACGGCTTCCCACCCGATGAGGCGGGCTGGCGTGGCTTGCCGGGCGTTGGGCCTTACACAGCCGCCGCCATTGCCGCGATCGCCTATGGCGAGGCGACCAATGTCGTGGACGGCAATGTCGAGCGCGTGATGGCGCGGCTCTATGCGGTCGAGGCGCCGTTGCCGGGGGCGAAAGCTGAATTGAGGGCGCTGGCGGGCGGGCTTGTGACCGAGGATCGGCCCGGCGACTGGGCGCAGGCTTTGATGGATTTGGGCGCCACGATCTGCACGCCGAAATCGCCCAAGTGCGGCGCGTGTCCGTGGATGAAGGCGTGCGCGGCGTACGCGAGCGGCGCGGCGGAGACGTATCCGCGCCGTGCGGCGAAGGCTGAACGGCCGGAGCGGTTCGGCGTGGCGTTTCGCGCCGAGCGCGACGGCGCCATCTGGCTCGTGCGCCGGCCGGACAAAGGCTTGCTCGGCGGCATGGCGGCGTTGCCGACAACGGAATGGCGCAGCGAGGCTTGGACGCGTGCGGAAGCTTTGAAACATGCGCCGGCGAAGGCGAAATGGCGCGAGGCGGGCGCGGTGCGCCACGTGTTCACGCACTTTGCGCTGACGCTTGATGTTTATGTCGCTGACGCCGCGCCTGTGGGCGAAGGCTGGTGGGGCGATGAGCGAGCGCTGCCAACAGTGTTCAAAAAGGCCGCATTGCTGAAGGGAGAGCGCGATGAGTGAAACGTTCGAAGGCGGATGCTCGTGCGGGGCGGTACGCTATCGCCTGACATCGCGGCCGATGTTCACGAATTGCCACGATCGCCAGAAGCAAACCGGCGGCGCGTTCGCCATCAACGCGATGATCGAAACCGCGCGGATTGAAATACGCGCCGGCGAGCCTGCGGTGATCGAGATGCCGAGCCCGAGCGGACGCGGGCACGAGATTCATCGTTGTCCAAAATGCGAGGTGGCGTTGTGGAGTAATTATGGGCGGCGCGCCTGGATGCGTTTCGTGCGCGTCGCGACGCTTGATGCACCGCACGCGATAAAGCCCGACGCGCATATCTTCACGCGCAGCCGCGTGCCTTGGGTGACGCTGCCTGAAGATACGCCAGCGTTCGAAGTTTATTACGACACGGCGAAGCAATGGTCGCCCGAGAGTCTGGCGCGATTGGCGGCGGCAAGCGGCAAAACCTGAACAAGCGAGGGACGCGGAGGGGAGCTGCTCCGCGTCCCTGCTTTGTTGATCGCGGCGCTTGGCTCGGCGCCGCGATCCGCTCCGACCGGTGCGCTCAGGAAGGAGAAAGCGCGGCGGGCGTTCAGTGGGGTCGTTATAGCGCGGCTATGCGACGGCGGCTGTGACCGCGGGCACGGCGCGTATGGAATGCCGGCGTCTCGCCGGCCGACTCTGGCGCATGCCGGCGAGACGCCGGCATTCCATATTTAAGTCGCCCTTGATTCCTGGATCAGTGTTTTGAGCTTGTCGCGCGCGAGCAATTTGATGCCGGCGCGGCCCATATTGATCCAGCCTTCATCGGCCCATTCGTGGAGCTTGCGGTTCACCTTCTCGCGGCTGGCGCCGATGCGGCGGGCGAGTTCGGTTTGCGTGAGCGTGATCGAGGCGCCGTCGCCGGCTTCCTCAAGCAGACGTTGCGCGAGGCGGCCGCCGAGATCGAGCGTGTGCGCGTCTTCCAGTGCGGCGTCGGCGTGCCGCAAACGTTTGCTCAATTCGGCGATGAGCTTGAGCAGCGCCTTCGGCTCGGATTCAAGCGCGGCGATCGCCTGATCGCGGCCGATACGCAGCAGGCGCGATTTGCGGATGGCGGCGATATCCGCTGAGCGCACGCCGCCGTCGAGTACGGCCATCTCGCCGATCAGCGCATGCGGCTTGAGTGCTGCGATGCGCACATCCTTGCCGGCCTCGGTCGAGGTGCGGACTTCGACTTCGCCTTCGAGCAGCACGTAGAGCGCATCGCCCTTGTCGCCCTTGGCGAACAATAGCTTGCCGGCTTCCACGCTGATCGGCGCGCCTTGTTTGACGAGCTTGGCGCGCGTCGCCTCGGAGAGGGCGGCCATGAGTTCCGCCTTCGCCAGCGCCGCCTCGACGCCATGGAGATCAAGTTTTTCGGCCATCGGCGCGGAAGATTGCCGCCACGCGCGGCGGCGTCAACGAAATGCGCTCTACGCGCCCATGCTCATCGCCATTTCGCGGCGAATTTCGCGGCGGAAGAGGTCGATGCTCTTGGGGCCTTGCTTGGTCTCCAGGCTCCAGAAGGTCCAGCCATTGCAGGCCGGCGCATCCGAGACCACCGCGCCGACGCGGTGGATCGAGCCGGTGACGTCGCCAAAGGCTAGGCTGCCGTCGGCGCGCACGCGGGCGCGCTTGCCGTTCGGCGCGACCAGCCAATCGCCGGGATGGATGTGGCCGGCTTCGATCACTTGTCCAAACGGCACGCGCGGCTCCTCTTTCTTCGAGCGAGTGACGGCCAGATCTTCCGGCGCCGCTGGTGTTATTTTCTTTAAGCGCGCCTTGGCGCCGGCGATGTAAGCCTCGTCGCGCTCGCAGCCGATGTAGTGGCGGCCCAGGCGCTTGGCGGCCGCGCCCGTGGTGCCGGTGCCGAAGAACGGGTCGAGGATGGTTTCGCCGGGGCGCGAGGTGGCGAGCACGACGCGGTGCAGCAACGCTTCCGGCTTTTGCGTGGAGTGCAGCTTGCGGCCTTCGCGATCCTTCAAGCGTTCAGAGCCGGTGCAGAGCGGCAGCGTCCAATCGGAGCGCATCTGCAGATCGTCGTTGAGCATTTTCAGCGCGTCATAGTGGAAGGTGTATTTCGCGTCCTTCGACTTGGCGGCCCAGATCAGGGTTTCGTGCGCGTTGGTGAAGCGCGTGCCCTTGAAATTCGGCATCGGATTGGTCTTGCGCCAGACGATGTCGTTCAAAATCCAGAACCCGAGGTCCTGCATGATCGCGCCGACGCGGAAGATGTTGTGATAGGCGCCGATCACCCAGATCGCGCCGTCGTCCTTCAGGCAGCGGCGGGCCTCGGTGAGCCAGGCGAGGGTGAAATCATCATAGGATTTGAAGTCGGCGAACTTGTCCCATTCGTCATCGACGCCGTCGACATGGGATTGATCCGGCCGGGTGAGCGCGCCGCCGAGCTGCATGTTGTAAGGCGGGTCGGCGAAGACGAGATCGGCGCAGCCCTTGGGCAATTTGCGCATCGCTTCGACGCAATCGCCTTCGATGATCCGGTCTTTGAGTTGGCGCGCTGACATTCGTCCCCCGTGAAGGGGCGGATTCAAGCTTGACGCGAATCAAGAATCAAGAGTCCGCGTCGCCGTTAACCATGCTTTCTCAGCTTGACGCACCAAGCTGTTGCTTTCGCTGGATCAATCTTTGGCGCAGCGAAAGCGTGTAGGTGACGAAGAAGAGGTACATGAAGAACTCCTCCGCCTCGCTCCAGCGATAGAGATCGAGCGAATAGACCATGATCTGCATCTTCTCGATTTTCTTCGGCAGCGCCGCCAGTTGCGAGAAGACGACCGGCGGCAGGCTCGCCAGCGTCGGCGCCAGCCACCACGGGTGATCGAACAGGCCGCGCCCCTTGCGCGCCCATTTCACCAGCGGATGCACGACCGCGCCCAGGATCATGCCGAACAGCAGGATTGCGCGCGGTTTTTGATCGAGCCAGCCGCCGCCTGTGTTGTGCAGGTTGGTTTCGCCCTGGTCGTTGATGTTTTCGAAGACGCTGCCGCTGACGTCCCAGTGGAAGAAATGCCAGCCCCAGGAAACCTCCTCGCCAAGCAAGTAGATCGCGCCCAACGTCGCGAGCCCCATCCAGATGCGCAGTTCGCGCGTGTCGGCGCGGAAGAAGGTGTCGATCATCAGCGCCAGCGAAATCAGCAGAATGAGGTTTTGGCCCATTTCCACCAGCCCGAGTTCGCCGCGCAGAATCGCCGGGTTCACGACGATCAGCGTCAGCAGCGCCGCGAAGAGCAGCGCGCACACAATCCAAACGGCGGCGGCGGAAATGTCTTTGACGGGCGGAGCGCCCGTACTGGCCTGACTGGTCATCGGCGGAACATAGTGTGTGAAGGCCTAGTGTAAACTCCGCGGCGCCTAGGCGGCGATGCCGGAGGCCAGCCGCACCGGCTTGAAGCTGCGGCGATGGATGGCGCACGGCCCGAGTTCGGACAGCGCTCTTTGATGTTCCGGCGTGCCGTAGCCCTTGTGCTTGGAGAAACCGTAGCCGGGATAGTGCGCGCAAAGTTCCACCATCATCCGGTCGCGCTCGACCTTGGCGATGATCGAGGCGGCCGAGATCGAGGCGACATAGGCGTCGCCATCGATGATCATCTCGATCGGGCAGGGCAGATCGGGCGCCTGATTGCCATCGATCAGCGCCGCGACCGGAGGTTCGGAGAGGCCGTCAAACGCGCGCCGCATCGCCAGATAGGTGGCCTGCAGAATGTTGATCCGGTCGATCTCGTCGGCGCTGGCGAGGCCGACGCCGACGAGCGCGCAATCGCGGATCGCCAGCGCCAGCTCCTCGCGCGTCTCGGCGCTCAATTGCTTGGAATCGGCGAGCCCCTTGGGGCGCTTCTTGCCCGCTGGCAGGATCACGGCCGCGGCCACCACCGGCCCCGCCCACGGCCCGCGCCCCGCCTCATCGATCCCGCAAATGCCCATGGCTCAAGCATGCTGCGGATTCCGACCGGAGTGCAAACGTCAAGGACACCAATATTTTTGCAAAGCTTGCTTGACATGTCGCTTCAATTAGACAAGTATCCTTGTCATCGAGACAAGTTCGCTTGATGGAGATGGATATGACGAAGCTCAACAAATGGCCTTGGCTTGGCATTCTGGCGGTCGCGGCGCTGGTGGCGCTGGCGATGTCGCTCGGCTTCTTTGGCTAAGGCAGGAGGCGAGGCTCATGGTCTGCGAACCCAGCACTGAAAACGCCAAACAGGCGCGCCGGCGCTACACGCGCGGCATGGCTGTCGCGGCGGCGCTTTATGTCGGCGCCGTGTTTGGCGCGGTGAGCGCGATCCGCTATCTCGACCCGCCGCAATGGGCGCTGGTGGTGCTGGCGCTTTTGCCGCTCGCGCCGGCGCTGCTGATGCTGCGCGCCTACATGACCTTCCACGCGGCGCTCGATGAATTTCAGCGCCGCATGCAAACCGAGGCGCTGATCATCGCCACAGCGTTCACCGTGTTCGGCAGCTTCGCCTACGGCTTTCTGGAGGAATGGGCGAACTTTCCGCACCTGCCGCTGATCTGGGTGTTTCCGGTGTTCTCGTTCACGTTCGGCGTCGCGCATGTCTTCGTGCGGATGCGCTACAAATGAGAAATCGTCTCAAGGTTCTGCGCGCCGAGCGCAATTGGAGCCAGGCGGATCTGGCCGAGAAGCTCGACGTCTCGCGTCAAAGCGTGAACGCGATCGAGACCGGCAAATACGATCCGTCGCTGCCGCTTGCGTTCAAGATCGCCGCCATTTTCGCTCTGCCGATCGAGCAAATTTTCAGCGCCGACGAAGCGGCGCAAGCCGCTGAATAGGGAAGAATCCATGTCTGTTCTGCCCACCTCGCAAAACAAACGCCGCGCCCTGGTGCGCAATCTGATGATCGTGATCGGCACGGCGATGCTGGCTTTGACGGTCGCGGGGCGCACCATGGAGATCGCGGTGCACTGGCCGTTGCTGGCGCTGCTGCTGATCTTCTCGGCGCTGGCCATTCTTCAATTCGAGACGCTCGATGAGGTCGCCAAGCAGGGCCAGTACGTGGCCTGGTATTGGGGCAGCCTCCTGGGCATCGTCGTCGTGCTGGCGATCCAATTGCTGTTTAGCTTCACCGGCCAGCCGTTCTCGATCGTACAGGATGCGCTGACCCGCTGGTTCGGCGACGCCGATCCGATGACCAGTTTCCTCTCCGGCATGATGCTGACGCCCGTCCTGATGGTCGTGGGCTTCTTCGTCTGCTGGGGCGTGTTCTGGCTGCGCCGCCGCTAGCGCCGCTCGCTTTCAAATTCCAGGTCGATTTCGAAGGCGCGCGAGCGCCAAGGGGAAAGTCATGCTCTTCGCTTCCAAGGCGCTGCTTGCCGCGGGCTTTGCCGCGATGCTGTTGTTAATGCTCCAGCCCAGCTAGCCGCCGCACTTGATCGCCGGGGCGGGCGGCTTTACCGGTCTGGCCCCATGTCGCACCGCCCGCCCCGTTGTTTCCAGGACGTGATCCTGACGCTCCAGACTTACTGGGCCGAGCAGGGGTGCGCGATCTTGCAGCCCTATGACGAGCAGGTGGGCGCGGGCACGCTGCACCCGGCGACGACGCTGCGCGCGCTGGGGCCAAAGCATTGGCGCGCGGCTTACGTGCAGCCCTCGCGCCGGCCGAAAGATGGGCGTTATGGCGAGAACCCGAACCGACTGCAGCATTATTACCAGTTCCAGGTGATCCTGAAGCCGAACCCGCCGAACCTGCAGGAGCTCTATCTCAACTCGCTCGTGCGCATCGGTATCGATCCGCTGCTGCACGACATCCGCTTCGTCGAGGACGATTGGGAAAACCCGACTGTCGGCGCGTGGGGTTTGGGTTGGGAAGTCTGGTGCGATGGGATGGAGGTGTCCCAATACACCTACTTCCAACAAGTCGGCGGCTTGGACGTGCGCCCGGTGAGCGGCGAACTCACCTACGGGCTTGAGCGCTTGGCGATGTACGTGTTCGGCGTCGATTGCGTTTATGATCTGCCGTTCAACGATCCCGATAGCGCGACGCCGCTGACTTACGGCGATGTGTTTCTCGAAAACGAGAAGCAGCAATCGCGCTTCAATTTCGAACTGAGCGATCCAGAGCAAAATCTCCGCTGGTTTGCTGACGCAGAGGCGACGGCCAAGCGCTTGCTCGAAGCGGGCGCTGTGCTGCCGGCGTTCGATTACACGCTGAAAGCCTCGCACCTCTTCAACCTGCTCGACGCGCGCGGCGTGGTCAGCCCGACGGAACGTCAAAGCTTCATCGCCCGCGTGCGCGATCTGGCGAAAGGCTGCGCGAGCGCTTGGGCGGAGAGCCAGTCTTGACGCCGCACGATGACGCCAGCGCACCCCCGCCCCCTCGCGGGGCGGGGGCAGGGGGTGGGGGGCGTTCAAACACGCCAACCTCCGACGCGTCGGATCGCCCCCTCTCCGTCCGCTCCGCGGACACCTCCCCCGCAAGGGGGGAGGATGCGCGGCCGCGCAAGCTGGGACACGGTTGGGCGCCCGATCCCGAAGCGGGTGCTCGTCAGAAAGATCGCACGCGCACGAAATTGCGTGCTCAGAGTTTGCGCAAAGAGATGACGCCGTCGGAAAAGAAGTTTTGGTTGCTTCTTCGCGAGATTGAGGGCGCGCGCTTCCGCAAGCAAGCGGCGATTGGCGATTACGTCTTCGATTTCGCGAACTACGGCGCGCGCTTGCTCATCGAGATCGACGGATCGATCCATGAGCGCGACGACGTAAAGGCGAGCGACAAGGCCAAAACAATTTACGCGATCACGCAGGGCTTCCGCGTTCTGCGTCTTGCCAACAATGATGTTTGGGATCGTCCGGCTTGGGTGCTTGCTCAAGTGCGTGAGGCGCTGGGCGCCGGCGCGTCGGATCGCCCCCCACCCCTAGCCCCGCCCCGCAAGGGGGCGGGGGACGAGTAGCGCATGCCCCAACTGCTGATCGAACTCTTCTCCGAGGAAATTCCCGCGCGCATGCAGAAGCGTGCGGAGGAGGATTTGGCGCGGGCGCTGGGCGAGAAGCTCAAGGCGCACGGGCTTGAACCGAAGGCGGTGAAAACCTTCTCCAGTCCGCGCCGCCTGGGCGCGGTGATCGACGATCTGCCGCTAAAAGCGGTGGATGTGAACGAAGAGAAGAAGGGCCCGCGCGTGGGGGCGCCGGAGCAAGCGCTGCAGGGCTTTCTGAAAAGCGCGGGGCTTGCCTCCATCGATCAGGCGCAAGTGGTCGAGGACAAGAAGGGCGCGTTTTACGTCGCGAAGATCGAGCGCGCTGGCCGCGCCACGGCCGAGATCGTGGCCGAGATCGTGCCGGAGATCGTGCGGGCGTTTCCGTGGCCGAAATCGATGCGCTCGGGTGAGAGCGATCTGCAATGGGTGCGCCCGCTGCATAACATCGCGTGCGTGTTCGATGGCAAGGCCGTGACGATCGCGGTTGAAGGCGTGGGTTCGCAGGCGGTCACCTGGGGCCATCGCTTTCACGCGCCGGAAGCTTTGCCGATTACGAGTGCCGTCGATCACGCCTCGAAGCTGCGCGGCGCCAAGGTGCTGATCGAGCGCGAGGAGCGTAAGGCGATCATCCTTGAGCAAGCCCGCAAGCTCTGCGCCGCGAAAGGCCTGGAGCTGGTCGAGGATATTGGTCTGCTTGAAGAAGTGTGCGGGCTCGTGGAATGGCCGGTGACGCTGCTGGGCGATATGGATCCTGCGTTTCTCGATCTGCCGGGTGAGGTGATCCGGCTCTCGATGCGCACGCACCAGAAATATTTCGCGGTGCGCGATCCGAACAGCGGCAAGCTCGCGCCGCATTTCGTGACGGTGGCGAACGTTGAAGCGAAGGATGCCGGCTTGGCCATTGCGGCGGGCAATGCGCGCGTGCTGAGCGCGCGCCTGAACGATGCGCGCTTCTTCTGGGACACGGATAAGAAGACGCCGCTCTACACCGATGAGCGCCGTGCGAAGCTGGAGAAGATCGTCTTCCACCAGAAGCTTGGCAGCGTGTGGGATAAGGTCGAGCGCGTGAAGGCGCTGGCGGCCGAATTGTGCGCGGTCACGGGCGCGGATGTGGAAGCCGTGCAGCGCGCCGCCGAACTCGCCAAGATGGATTTGGTGACGGAGACGGTCGGCGAGTTTCCTGAGCTGCAGGGGCAGGTGGGGCGCCAGCTTTATCTGTTGGAGCTCAACTCACCCCCTCCCCGCGCGGGGAGGGGGCAGGGGGCGGGGAGAGACACCGCCGCTTCCGATGCTGCGCGAGAGTCCGAACGCCGAGGTTCACCCCACCCCCCAGCCCCCTCCCCTCGCGGGGAGGGGGAGTCGATCGCCGCCGCGATCGAAGACCACTACCGCCCGCTTGGGCCAAACGATCGCGTGCCGGAAGACAAAGTCGCCGTAACGCTCGCGCTGGCGGATAAGCTGGATACGCTTGTTGGGTTCTGGGCTATTGATGAGAAGCCGACGGGATCGAGTGATCCGTATGCGTTGCGGCGAGCCGGCTTAGGGCAGAACCGCAGCATCCTCAGTGGCGGCTACAGCGTTGCGCTGCGTAATTGGATTGATCGAGCCGCGCGCGAGGTGCGGCGTTCTCTCGTGCTTCAAGTATTACGGAGAGCGACGCCACTCTTCCCATACCTCGCGCCGGTTAGCGACGGTGGAACCATTGATCTCAATCCGCCCAAGCTCGTATGGCCGCCTGGGTTGGATCGCGACTTCGACTCTACCGACCGAGAGGAGTCTGCTCGTGCGATCGCTGACTACATCGTGGAAACGATCCCGCTGGCTCGCCCAATTCTATTCGCTGTTTGCCGAACCGGCATTCCCGTGTTTGGTGGACCCGATGGCGACAAATGGTTGGGTGAACGTTATATCCCAGCCGAGACTGTGGATGTAGGCCAAGACGAGATTCCTGCGTGCTTTATCACTGAGGATTTGCTCTCATTCCTAGCCGATCGCCTCAAAGTTCAGCTCCGCGATCAAGGTAAGCGCCACGATCTGGTCGACGCTGTGTTCGCACTCGGCGACGACGATCTCGTCCGCATCGTCGCGCGCGTTGAGGCGCTGGATGCGTTCTTGAAAACGGAAGACGGCGCGAACTTGTTGGCGGGCTATAAGCGCGCGGCGAATATTCTCGCGGCGGAAGAGAAGAAGGGCAAATGGAGCGCGGACGAGGCTCAAGGCCAAGTCGATGCGTCCAAGCTCGCCGAGCCCGCCGAAAGGGCGCTGCACGTGGCCCTCGAAAGCGCAGTGCCGACCGCGCGGTCAGCGGTGGAGAAGGAAGAGTTCGCGTCAGCGATGAAGGCGCTCGCCGGCCTTCGCGCGCCGGTGGATCAGTTCTTCGAAAAAGTCCTGGTCAACGCCGAGGACGCCATGCTGCGCCGCAATAGACTTTTGCTGCTCTCGCGTTTACGTGAGGCGCTGTCTCAGGTAGCGGATTTTTCGAAGATCGAGGGATGAACGAGCGACGCGTTGGCGCTGCATCATTCCCGCCCCCTCGCGGGGCGGGGGCAGGGGGTGGGGGGCGATCATACGCTCAGGCGCCTGACGCGTCGGCCCGCCCCCCCTCCGTCCGCTCCGCGGACACCTCCCCCGCGAGGGGGGAGGATGCGCGACCGATATTCGCCATCACGCAGGGTTTCCGCGTGTTGCGTTTTGCAAATGAAGACGTGTGGGATCGACCTGCGTGGGTGCTCGCTGAAGTGCGCGCTCGCCTCGACGCCCCTCACCCCCCAACCCCCTCTCCGCAAGGGAGAGGGGGGGAGAGCGAGCAATGACGAAGCAGTGGGTTTACGGGTTCGGCGGCGGCGAGAGCGCGGGGGACGCCTCGATGAAGGCGCTGCTCGGCGGCAAGGGCGCGAACCTGGCGGAAATGTCGAAGCTCGGGCTGCCTGTGCCGCCCGGCTTCACCATCACCACTGAAGTCTGCACCGAATTTTACGACAACAGCCGCACCTATCCGTCCGATCTCGCGGCTCAAGTCGATGCCGCGCTGGCGTCGCTGGAGAAGAAGGTCGGCAAGACGTTCGGCGACGCCGCCAATCCGCTGCTCGTCTCCGTGCGCTCCGGCTCACGCGCCTCGATGCCGGGCATGATGGATACGGTGCTGAACCTCGGCCTCAATGATGAGACGGTTGAAGGCTTGGCCAAGCTCTCGGGCGATGCGCGCTTCGCCTATGATAGCTATCGCCGCTTCATCCAGATGTATTCCGATGTCGTGCTCGAACTGGAGCACGGCGTGTTCGAGGAAATCCTCGGCACGCATAAGGACACCAACGATTATCGCTCCGACGTCGAACTCACGGCCGAGGATTGGAAGCACGTCGTCGCCGAATATAAGCGCGCGGTGCAGCGCGAGCTGGGCAAGCCGTTCCCGTCCGATCCGAAGGATCAGCTCTGGGGCGCCATCGGCGCGGTCTTCCAAAGCTGGATGAACGATCGCGCGATCTTCTATCGCAAGCACAACAACATCCCCGAAAGCTGGGGCACGGCCGTCAATGTGCAGGCGATGGTGTTCGGCAATATGGGCGAAACCTCAGCCACGGGCGTTGCGTTCACGCGCGATCCGTCAACCGGCGAGAACCGCTTCTACGGCGAGTTTCTGATCAACGCGCAGGGCGAGGATGTCGTCGCCGGCATCCGCACGCCGAAGGCGCTCACGAAAGCGTCGCGCTTGGCGATGAAAGAGCCGGGCGAGTCGCTTGAAGAAGCGATGCCGGACGTGTTCGGCGAATTGGTCGCCGTCTATCAAAAGCTCGAAGCGCATTATCGCGACATGCAGGACCTCGAGTTCACGGTCGAGCGCGGCGTGCTCTACATGCTGCAAACGCGCAGCGGTAAACGCACCGCCAAGGCAGCACTCAAGATCGCCGTCGATATGGCGGCCGAAGGCCTGATCACGCAGGATGAAGCGGTGCTGCGCGTCGATCCGGCGGCGCTCGATCAATTGCTGCACCCAACCATCGCGCCCGGCTACAAGCGCGACATCATCTGCAAGGGCTTGCCTGCATCGCCGGGCGCGGCTGTCGGCAAGGTCGTGTTCGACGCGGATGAGGCCGAGAAGCTCGCCGGCGAGGGCGTGGACGTGATCCTCGTGCGTGAGGAAACCAGCCCCGAAGATATTCATGGCATGCACGCCTCCAAAGCGATCGTGACGGCGCGCGGCGGCATGACCAGCCACGCGGCGGTGGTCGCGCGCGGCATGGGGCGTCCTTGCGTGTCGGGCGCGGGCGATTTGCGCATCGATATGAAGCTCGGCGAATTCCGCGCGGCGGGCCGTGTCGTCAAAGCTGGCGAGATCGTCACCGTCGATGGCTCGTCGGGTGAGTTG
Organism: Caulobacterales bacterium; assembly: GCA_017303355.1. Taxonomy (GTDB): domain Bacteria; phylum Pseudomonadota; class Alphaproteobacteria; order Caulobacterales; family Aquidulcibacteraceae; genus Vitreimonas. The sequence continues at coordinate 53,693 of JAFLCU010000014.1, forward strand.
CTGTTTGGCGCCGCCGAGATGGTGCAGCCTGAACTCACCGGCGATTTCGGCACGCTGATGGGCTGGGCCGATAAGGCGCGTCGCATGAAGGTGCGCGCCAACGCCGAGACGCCGTTCGACGCGGCCACGGCTGTAAAGTACGGCGCCGAAGGCATCGGCCTTTGCCGCACCGAACACATGTTCTTCGACGCCGAGCGCATCGCCGCCGTGCGCGAGATGATCCTGGCCGAAAAGCAAACCGCGCGCGTGGCCGCGCTCGACAAGCTCTTCCCGCACCAGCGCAAGGATTTCGTCGAGATATTCAACGCCATGGGCGCGCGCCCGGTGACGATCCGCTATCTTGATCCGCCGCTGCACGAATTCCTGCCGCATACGGAAGAAGATTGCGCCGATGTGGCCAAGGCGACGGGGCTCGATGCAAAGGCGTTGCTCGCGCGCTCGCGTGAGCTTGCCGAGAACAATCCGATGCTCGGTTTCCGTGGTTGCCGCTTGGCGATCGTGTTCCCGGAAATCTACGACATGCAATCGCGCGCCGTGTTCGAGGCCGCGTGCGACGTGGCCGAGAAGGGGGCCGCCCCCGTGCCGGAAATCATGATCCCGTTCGTGATCGCCAAGAAGGAATTCGAACTGCTGAAAGCGCGCGTCGATGCGATCGCCGAAGAGGTGTTCGCCAAGCGCGGCCGCCGCGTCGAATATCTCGTCGGCACCATGATCGAACTGCCGCGCGCGGCGCTGAAAGCGGGCGAGATCGCGGAGGCGGCCGAGTTCTTCTCGTTCGGCACCAATGATCTCACGCAGACGACGATGGGGCTCTCGCGCGACGACGCCGGCAAGTTCCTCGGAACCTATGTCGACCGCCAAGTGTTAACGAGCGATCCGTTCGTGACCGTCGACGCCGAGGGCGTTGGCGAACTCGTCGGGCTCGCCTGCGAACGGGGGCGGGCGGTTCGGCAAGGGCTGAAACTTGGCGTTTGTGGCGAGCACGGCGGCGACCCGGCGTCGGTGGCGTTCTTCGAGCGCGTGGGCCTCGATTACGTCTCTTGTTCGCCGTATCGCGTGCCGATTGCACGTCTGGCTGCCGCCCAGGCCGCCCTTGCTGGAAAGCGCTGACGGGCGCCAGAAACCGTATTTGACGTTGCGTAAGTCGCCTGCGCGACCGCGACCGGCCGTCGCGGCCAAATTCGCCTTTTCGGTGAACTGGCACGCCCCTCGCAAGACTTTGGCGGGTTTGGGCTTTCTCGGCGTGACCGATGGGTCGCACCGGGACGGTGAAGTCAGCCAGATCAAGCGGGAGCGGCGACTATGAACAAAAAGTCAATCGCCCCTCGGGCGTCGGTCCTGTATCCCCGCCAAGCTCGGCCGCAGGTTATTGGTCGAACGAAACAAACTCGGCTGTTGCAGTTCTTCTGGCGATTACTTGTGCCAAAACTGGACGGCGTTAAGCGGGGCTTAATGCATTTATCGTTGTTCTGGCGTCGACTGGCTATCTTTGCGGGTTCAATTCGGACGCAGGTGATGGTGGAGATCGAACGGAACCCCCTGGCTGTACGCCAAGGCGCGGCGACGATCATGTGTCTCGCGGCTGCTGCAGTCGCGATGCCGCTGATTTCGCACCGCGCCGCCGAACAGCGCGACGGCGCTGAATGGGCCGCCACGTCCACGGCGTTCCAAGCCGAGCTGCAACAGCAACTCGCGTCGGCGGAGCCAAACGCGCGCGTTGAGCTCACCTCATTCCGCACCAATGACGGTCTGCGCGCCCGCGGCAGCGCTTCGCTGTTCGAGAGCGCCGATGCGCGCGCCATGATGGTGCAAGCGGTTCTGCGCGGCCCGTCGGCCCCGGCCGCGCCGGAGCAATCGGCCCCGGCCGAGCCGCAAATCGATGTGCGCCAGCATGCCTGCTTGAGCCAGGCCATCTATTACGAAGCGCGCGGCGAGAGCCAGCGCGGCCAGGTCGCCGTTGCCGAAGTGATCATGAACCGGACGCGCTCGCGCGCGTACCCGAACTCGATCTGCGGCGTCGTCTATCAGGGCTCGCACCGGGCGACGGGTTGCCAATTCACCTTCACCTGTGATGGCTCGCTGGGCCAACGCCCGCGCGGCCGCGCCTGGGATCGCGCCCAACGCGTCGCTACGGCCGTGATGCTTGGCTACACCCGCCCGATCACGCAGGGCGCCACGCACTATCACACGCACGCCGTGAACCCGGTCTGGAATTCGGGCCTCGTGGAAACCGTCAATGTCGGCAGCCACGTGTTCTACCGCTTCCCGAACGGCTCGGAGCGCGCCCACTACCAGGAAGCCCTGGCCCGCCGCCGTGGCGCCATCAGTTCGCGCCGCAGCGGCGCAGATACGCTGATCCCGGAAGCCGATGACGCGGCCGCCGCGACCACGACGGAAGCCGTCGAAACGCCGGAAGCGATCCCCGCCGCGACCGATGCGCCAGCCGACACCGAAGCCGCGAACCATCGCAGCGAAACCGGCGTCGCGACCTAAGCGATCATCTGTTCAATTTGTACGAAAGCGCGGGGCCTCCAAGGTCCCGCGTTTTCATTCGTCGGGAATGAAATTGCGCAGGCGCTTGCGCATGGCGTTCGGGAAGAAGCGCGCCGCGAACCGCGCGCGCTCGGCTTCCTTGCCGACCATGTAGTGCAGCTCCTTGCCGTGCGCGGCGTCCCAGGCGCGTTCGGCGGCCATGCTCACCGGATAGATCGGCGTTTTGTTTTCGCTGAGCGAGTCCTTCAGCGTGCGGTTTGAGCCTTCTTCGGCGAAATTGCCGAGGATCGCGGTGTCGATGAACCACGGCATCAAGCTCGCGACGCTGACGCCATAGCGCGAAAACTCCGCGTCGAGCGCTTCGGTCAACCCGCGTACGGCGAATTTCGTCGCCACATACACAGCGAGTTTCGGCGCGCCGAAAATGCCCGCGACCGACGCTGTATTCACGATGCGCGCGCCGGGCGTTTCGCGCAGTAAAGGCAAACTCGCGCGTACGCCATTGATGACGCCTTTCAGGTTCACATCGATGACGAGATCGATGTCATCGTCGGGCATTTCCTCGATGAAGCCGCCACGGCCGACGCCCGCATTGTTGAACAGCACATGCATGTGGCGATTGGTGACTTGCCCGAACGTCTCCACTGCGCGCGCCCAGCCGCTACGATCGCGTACGTCAAACACCATCGATATGCGCTGGCCTTCCGGCAGCATCGCCGCCGTCTCCTCAAGGCCCTTCGGATCGACGTCGAACAGGCCGACAAACCAGCCGCGCTCGGCGAAGAGCTTGGCGGTGGCGCGGCCAATGCCGGAGCCGGCGCCTGTGACGAAGATGGATTTTTGCGGTTCAGCCATGGGTGAAATTGGTCCGCCGTAACGCCCGCGCCGTCAAGGCTGGCGCAGCGTCCGGCGCATGGCGGCGGGCGGGGCGCCGTAGAGGCGGATGAAGGCGCGGCGCATGCGCTCTGGGTCGCCGAAGCCTGTCCGTTCCGCAATCTCCTGGATGGCCGCGCCTTGCTGCAACGCGGCGCGTGCGGCGTCGACACGCAGGCGCTCCACCGCCTTGGCGGGCGTCACGCCGGTTTCCGCGACGTAGGCGCGCGCGAAATTGCGCGGACTCATCGCCGCTTCCGCCGCGAGGCGCTCGACGGAGAGATCGTCGCCCAGATGATCGCGCATCCACGCGTTGAGGTGCGCAAAGCGCGCGCCGCCGGCGTCGAGATCGAGCAAGGCGGAGTGCTGCGCCTGGCCGCCGGGACGTTTGGCATACACCACCATCTCGCGTGCAACCTCGGTGGCGATGTCTTCGCCCAGATCGTCCCCGATCATCGCCAGCGAAAGATCGATGCCGGCGCTGATTCCGGCCGAGGTCCAGATCTGGCCGTCGCGTACATGGATGCAATCGGCGTCGAGCCGCACGTCTGGGAAGAGCTTCTGAAATTGCCGCGCGCGCCGCCAATGCGTCGTCGCACGCTTGCCGGCGAGCAAGCCCGCTTGCGCCAGCAGAAACGCGCCGGAGCAGACGCTGGAAACGCGCCGCGCACGCTGGGGTGCGCGCTTGATGGCGGCGACGAATTTCCCGTCCTGCATCGCCAGATAAGTGCCGTGGCCGCCAACGACCATCAGCGTATCGATGTCGCGCTGAGCGCCCAGCGACTCCGCTGGCCAGCGTACGCCGGAGGAGGAGCGCACCATGCCGGCCGCGCGCGCGGCGACGCGTACATCATAAGCCTCCGGCGCAAAGCGCGAGGCGATCTCGAACGCGGCGATGGGGCCTGCGGCGTCGAGGATTTGAAATCCCTCGAACACGGCCACGACGATCCGGCGCGGCTTTGGCGGAAAACGAGGTTTCTTTGACATTGGAGCCAAAGCATTCCCGCGCCATAAATCGCTTGTCAATCAGGAGCCCGCCCATGGCCCAGCCGTTCCGCGTCGTTTTCATTCTCTATCCGCGCCTCACGCAACTCGACTTCACCGGCCCTTACGAGGTACTGGCGCGCATGCCCGGCGCGGAAGCGATCATCGCCTCCAAGGACGGCGGCGTGCTCGTCACGGAAATGGGGCTCACCTTCGCCAATCTGCGCGCGCTCGCCGACATCGATCGCGCCGACATGATCATGATCCCTGGCGGGCCGGGCCAAACCGAAGCCATGCTCGATCCTGCGTTCATGGCGGAGGTGAAGCGTCTTGGCGAAAGCGCGAGGTACGTCACGTCAGTCTGCACCGGCTCGCTCATTCTTGCCGCCGCCGGCTTGCTCACCGGCAAGCGCGCGGGATCGCACTGGGCCTATCGCGATCTGCTCGCCGCGTTTGGCGCCATCCCAGATGACGCGCGCGTGGTGCGCGATGGCGCCGCGATCACGGGCGGCGGAGTCACCGCCGGCATCGATATCGCGTTGACCATCGTGGCCGATCTGGCAGGCGAGAAGGTCGCGAAGATGATTCAGCTGGCGATCGAATACGCGCCAGCGCCGCCGTTCAATTCGGGGCGCCCCGAAACGGCGGAGCCGGAGACGGTGGCGGCCGTGACGCAATTGTTCTCGACATTCGCGGCGCAACGCCGTGAAGCGATCGAGCAGATGACAGGAGCGGTCTAGTGCTGGCGCTGCGCCCCAATTGCGAATGCTGCGACCGCGATTTGCCGGCTGAAAGCACGGGCGCGCTTATATGTTCGTTTGAGTGCACGTTTTGCGCGGAATGCACGGATCGCGTGCTGAAAGGCGCTTGCCCGAATTGCGGTGGCGAGCTTGTGCGTCGCCCTGTGCGGCCGGCGGCGGCGCTCGTCAAATATCCGGCTTCGATTGAACGTATTGTGCGTAACTCGCCTTGCAGCTAACTCACTCGTATTGGCTGCAAACGCGCGCGCTTACGCGTTGCCGACGCCGCCGCTGAGTTGGGCTGGGTCAAACCCAAGGCTTCGGATCGCGCGCGACCACTTATCTTCGTGCGGCTCGTCGAAGATGATGCTGTTGTCGGCGTCGACGACGATCCACGCATTGTGGCGCAATTCTTCCTCCAATTGCCCCGCGCTCCACCCCGCGCACCCGAGCGCCAGCAGAAAGCGTTGTGGCGCGTGATCCCCCGCGACCGCTTCCAGCACCTCGCGCGTGGCGGTGAGGCGAATGCCGGGGCAGACGTCTTGCGTGCCTTCGCCGGCGGCGAAATCTTCCGAATGCAACACGAAGCCGCGATCTGGCCGCACCGGCCCGCCATCGAACACGATGCGCTCGGCGACGCTTTCTTCAGCCTCTAAGCCCAGATGCCCGAGCACGTCGGAGAGTGTGAGTTCATCTTTCGGCTTGTTGATGACGACGCCCATCGCGTGCTCGCCATCATGCGCGCACATCATGATGACGGTGCGCTCAAACCGGGGATCGCCGATCCCCGGCATCGCGACCAAGAGCTTGCCCATGAGGGTGTCTGTCATGGGCGTATCGTCGGCCCCCGGCGGTTTTCGCGCAAGAGGGTGCTCGCATACGCGCGCTTTCACGCCTAAATACGCTCAAAGCCTTGAGCCCAGGGCGATAAAGGAGCTTCCCATGATCAAGATCGGCGATTCCTTGCCGGATGCGCAGTTCAATGTTCCCGGCCCCGAGGGCATGAAGCCGCTGCGCACGGCCGATGTGTTCGCCGGCAAGGTCGTGGCGCTTTTCGCCGTGCCCGGCGCGTTTACGCCCACATGCTCGGCGCGCCATCTGCCGAGCTTCCGCGAGCATCTGGAGGATTTCAAAAGCAAGGGCGTGGACACGGTGGCGTGCACGGCGGTTAACGACCATTTCGTCATGGGCGCATGGGCCAAGGACCAGAATGTACTCGGCGAGATCATTATGCTGGCCGACGGTTCAGGGGAATTCGCTCGCGCGATCGGCCTGGATGCTGATTTTTCCAAGTTCGGGATGGGCCCGCGCTCCAAGCGATATTCAATGATCGTCAAGGACGGGGTGGTATCTCAGCTGAACGTCGAAGAAGGCGGTGAATACAAGGTTTCCAGCGCGGAATACCTGCTCGGCCAATTAAGCTGAGCGTAACGCTTTGAACTGCGAGCCGCAGAAGCGGTGGAGGGATTGAAATGCCGACACTTGTTCTCATCTTTGCGGTCGCCGCGCTTGTGCTCGCGTTCAGTGCGATCAAGATTGTGCCGCAGGGCCGCCAATTCACCGCCGAGCGCTTTGGGCGTTACACGCGCACCTTGAAGCCCGGCATTTCGTTTCTGGTGCCGTTCATTGATCGCATCGGCCGTCGCTTGTCGATGATGGAAACCGTGCTCGACGTGCCGCGCCAGGACGTGATCACGAAGGATAACGCCGTCGTCTCGGTGGACGCGGTTGTGTTCATTCAAGTCATTGATGCGGCGAAGGCCGCGTACGAAGTCGAAAATCTCCGCCTCGCCATCCAGAACCTCTGCATGACCAACATTCGTACGGTGGTCGGCGCGATGGATCTCGACGAGGTGCTCTCGCAGCGTGACTCGATCAATGCGCGCTTGCTGGGCGTGGTGGACGCCGCCACCGAAGCGTGGGGCACCAAGGTGATGCGCATCGAGATCAAGGATCTCTCGCCGCCCGCCGACATTACACAATCGATGGCGCGCCAGATGAAGGCCGAACGCGAACGCCGCGCGCAAATTCTTGAGGCCGAAGGCGACAAGGCCGCCGCCGTGCTGCGCGCCGAGGGCGCCAAGCAATCGGCCATTCTGCAAGCCGAAGGCCGCCGCGAAGCCGCCTTCCGCGACGCCGAGGCGCGCGAGCGTGAAGCGGAAGCCGAAGCCAAGGCGACGGACATGGTCTCCCAGGCCATCGCCAAGGGCGATGTGAATGCGATCCGCTACTTTTTGGGTTTGAAATATGTCGAGGCGTTCGGCGAACTCGCCACCTCGAACCAGCAGCGCACCGTGATCGTGCCGGCGGATTTGAGCGGCTTGGCGGGCCTGGTCGAAGGCTTGCGGGCGTTGAACACGCAGGCGGAAGGCTCGGCTGGCGCGCGCACATCGGTCCCCCCGACGCGGTAACGCTGGAAGCCGGCGCTCCGAATTGCTACATAGCGTTCATGGACGCGCTGATCGCCTTGTTTTCCGAATTCGGCCCGCAACACTGGGTCGTGTTGGGTCTTATCCTGCTGATCGCCGAAATGGCGACGGGCACGACCTATCTGCTCTGGCCCGCGGTGGCGGCGTTCTTGACCGCGCTCGTCTCGTGGGCCGGCTTCACCAATTGGATCGCCGAGCTTGCGATTTTCGGCGTGCTGGTCGTGGCGCTGACCGCGCTCGGCCGGCCTTTGGTGCAGCGCTGGCGCAATGAGGGCGCGGCGAGCGGCTTGAACGAACGCTCATCGGCTTTGATCGGCGAAAACGCTGTCGTCACCAATTTCGCCAACGGCGTGGGCTCGGTGAAGGTGCAAGACACGGTGTGGCGCGCGGTGAGCGATGAAGCGCTGGAAGCCGGCCAAGCCGTGGTGATCGCTAGCGTTGATGGCGCGACGCTGAAAGTGAAGCGCGTCTAAGGGCGAAGTGCTGCGCCGCAGCTGATGCGGCGATAATTGTAGGTGTAGGGATCGCTGCCGTTCGCGCCCGAGATCGTGGCGCTGAGACGATTGCCGAACCGCAAATAGAGAATGCTCTGCGGATAGTCGTGCGTTGGGTTTTCGAACGCAGCGATTCCATCAGGCTGTCGTCCGCCCATGTGCAGCACCTCGCTTTGCTCCAGCATGCGAAACTCAACCGGCGCGCCGCCGTTGGGCATAGCGACGAAGCGTGGTCGGCCGCCATCAGCGGCATCGATGCGCATCTGCTCCCAGCCTTGCACCGCGCCTTCGCCTTCGGTGAACGAATAACCGAAGAGCGCGGGGCCGGGCGGGTTGATCCAGACCTCGGTGGTTTGAGAACCGCTCTCGGCTTCGCGCGGCGCCTCCGTGCGCCAGCAGCCCTTGAGCCAGGTGAAATCGTCGAGCGTTTGCGCGTGCGCGGCAGGCGCGAGCGCGAGGGCGGCGAGGATGAGGAGCGTGCGCATGATGTGACGCTGCGCGCGTCGATCGTTTTGCACAACCCCCTCCCCTTGAGGGGAGGGGGCAGGGGGCGGGGTGAAGCGCCGAAATTGGCAATGCTATCGCTATCGAAGATTTTGAACGTGCGGAGCAGCACCCCACCCCTAACCCCTCCCCTCAAGGGGAGGGGGATTAACCGCGCAATGTCTTGATCGCGCCGCGCGCCAGTTCGTCGGCGCGGTTGTTGTTGACGTTATCGGCGTGGCCTTTGACCCATTTCCATTCGACTTGATGCACGGCATTCGCAGCATCGAGACGCTTCCAGAGGTCTTCGTTTTTCACCGGCTTTTTGTCGGCGGTTTTCCAGCCGTTCTTTTTCCAGCCGTGAATCCATTTCGTCAGGCCGTCCATGACGTATTTGGAATCAGTATGCAGCCGCACTTTGCTCGACCGCTTCAGCGCTTCGAGCGCCTGAATCGCGGCCATCAGCTCCATGCGATTATTGGTGGTGGCGGCCTCGGCGCCGGAGAGCTCTTTCTCCGTGCCCGCATAATGCAGGATCGCGCCCCAACCGCCGGGGCCGGGATTGCCGCTGCACGCGCCGTCCGTCCAGATGTCCACTGTGTTGCTCATGGCGTGGCTCTATCGGGATTCGGCGCATCGCGATCCGGACGGAGAATGAGCCATGAATAGAGACCTGTAAGCCCGCCCATTGTTGCGCCATAGAGCAAGGTGATTCCTGCGTGCGCCCACCAACTCCAACCGAACGAGAGAAGGACAAGCGTTGGACCCAACACAGCGCCGCATAAGGCGCCTGCGATGCAGTAACTTATCCGCCGCCGCCAGTTGCGCTTCAAAGCATACACGTGCCATGCAACACCAAGCGTAAGGCTAGCAATCAAGCACACCGGAAGAGAACTCATCGCGTAGATGGCGACGAAGGCTATGACCTCCGGTTCATGGGGTGACGGCGAGGCTGCGTAGAAGCCGATCCAAAGCAATAGGCTGGCTAAGAGCCACGCGAGTATCGCGCCCCCCAAGGCTGCTCGAAGGATTTTGCCGGATTTGGTCAAGCGACGACGCCCCCAGCGCGATCGAGATCAACCGCCATAATCCCCCGCCCCCTTCGCTTTGCGGTGGAACGCGAGTTTATCCGCGTATTCCAGCGGGTCCTTCGGCTTCACCATCGCGCCGGGGGGCGTGTCGCCCCAATCGGTGAGGCGGGTGGCGAAGAAGCGGAGTGCTGCGCCACGGCAAAGAGTGGGCAGCGCTTCGCGTTCGGCATCGGTCAAAGGCCGGATGGTTTCGTAGGCCGCGATCATCGCGGCGCCACGGGCGAAATCGAATTCGCGCGGTGTCGAGAAGCACCAGGCGTTGAGGCAGACGGCGAGGTCGTAGGCGAGGAAATCGGTGCAGGCGAAATAGAAATCGATCAGCCCGGTGAGGCGCTGGCCGAGAAAGAGCGCGTTGTCCGGGAAGAGATCGGCGTGGATCGGCCCGCGCGGCAAATCTTGCGGCCAAGCCGCGCGCACCGCGGCCACATCGCGCTCGATCAAACGCGCGAGGCCGGGGCGGAGATATTCAGCCTGCGCCAAACGCGGCGCTATCAGTTTTTCCCAGCCATCGACGGAGAGCGCGTTCGCGCGCGTCAGTTCAAAACCATCGAGCGCCACATGCATGCGCGCCAGCGCTTCGCCGATGGCGGCGCAATGGCCGATGTCGGGCGAGCGCGGCCACACGCCTTCGAGGAAGGAGATGATGGCGCACGGTTTGCCCTTGGCGCGCGTGTAGAGCGCGCCGCTCTTGGTGGCGATCGGCAGCGGCGCGACCACGCCGCGTGTGGCCAGGCGCTCCATGATCCGCATGAAGAAGGGCAGATCGGCTTCGTTGGTGCGTTTCTCGAAAATCGTGAGGATGTATTGGCCCTTCGGCGTGCCGAGCGCGAAGTTCGAATTCTCCACGCCCTCGGCGATGCCTTTGCACGAGGTGGCGGGGCCGATGTCGTATTCGGCGAGCAGGTTCGCGAGATCAGTGTCGGAGAGTTGGGTATAGACGGCCATGACTAGCGCTGTTCAACTCGCACGACGTTCCGCTTTTCATCCAGATGCACGATCCAGCCCGCCATGTGATGGCCGGCCAGCATGGCGCGCGTGATGCGCTCGTAGTGCATGACGAAGCGGTCGAGCGCTAGGTTTTCTTCAGGACTGAGCGGTCGGCCTAAAGTTTCTTCCTCCTGCTGGCCGCGCCACGCGCGCACGATCTCCCAGGATGGGGCGCGGAGGTAGATGAGGGCGTCGAAGGCGGCGAAGAAGTCGGCGTAGTCGGTGGCGAGATAGTATTCAGTCGCGCAGCGCCATGTCCCGTCGCCGTCGTTCTCTTGTTCCAACGTGTTGATCGGTCTGTCGAAGCCGAGCTCTTTTCCGGCTACCGCGCCAACACACCAACCGTCGAACAGGATCGCATCCGGCCGGCCGACAAAGGCGGGCCAAGCGCTCTCGGGCGCGCGGTCGTCGCGCGCCTTATCGAAGCGCGGCAAGCTCGTGCGCGTGTCGTCGTCAGCCTGCTCAAGGGCTGCAATCGTCCGATCCGCCAAATCAAGGTCATGCGTGCCCGGCGGGCCGCGCGTGATGCACAGCGGATGCACCTCCCGCGCCAAATCCTCACGCTCGGTGCGCGTGAAATACACATCATCCAGCGAGAAATGCGCGATGCTCGTGTGTGCTGCCGCGTACGCGCGACACTGGTAAGATTTGCCCGAGCCCTGCGCGCCGCCGACGCCGATCAAAGCGGGGCGATCGGAGTTGGCCGCGCGGGTTTCCGCGACGAGGCGCGAGATAAGGTCGGCGATCTCAGTCATTTCTTGGACCGCTGGCGTCTCGCCGGCGGGGACGCCGGCGGTCCAAGAAACGGAGCGCCGCTCACTCCGCCAACACGCGCGGCAGTTTGAACACCACGTCTTCTTTCGTCACGCGCACTTCTTCGACATTGGCGTCAAAGCGCGCCGCGATGGCTGAGATCAGGCCCTCGACTAAATCTTCCGGCGCGCTGGCGCCAGCGGTGACGCCTACGGTGCGCACGCCCTCGAACCAAGCCCAATCCACATCATCGGCGGAGGCGACCAGTTGGCCGTCGCGCGCGCCAGCGCGCTTGGCGACCTCCACAAGCCGCACCGAGTTGGAGGATTTCGGCGAGCCGATCACCAGCACGAGGTCGGCTTGCTCGGCCATCGCCTTCACCGCGTCCTGGCGATTGGTGGTGGCGTAGCAAATGTCTTCCTTGTGCGGCGCGGCGATGCCCGGGAAGCGCCGCTGCAGCACGCCCACCATTTCGGCGGTGTCGTCCACCGAGAGCGTGGTCTGTGTGACGAAGGAGAGTTTCGATGGATCAGCCGGCGCGAATTTCTCCGCATCCTCGACGGTCTCAAGCAACGTGATCGCGCCAGCGGGGAGCTGCCCCATCGTGCCGATCACTTCCGGGTGGCCGGCATGGCCGATCAGCACGATTTCACGCCCAGCGTTGAAATGGCGCTCGGCCTCCACGTGCACCTTCGAGACCAGCGGGCAGGTGGCGTCGACATAGATCATCTCGCGCTGGCGCGCTTCGGCCGGCACCGATTTCGGCACGCCGTGGGCGGAGAAGATCACCGGCCGGTCGAGCGGGCATTCGTCCAATTCTTCCACGAACACGGCGCCCAGCGCCTCCAGGCGCTCCACCACGTGGCGGTTATGGACGATCTCGTGGCGCACATAGACCGGCGCACCCCACTTCCGGATCGCTTGCTCAACGATCTGGATGGCCCGGTCCACCCCGGCGCAGAACCCCCGAGGAGCCGCCAACAGGATTGAAATGGGGCGTTTTTCTGGCAAGCGGGCCTCTGGGGCGAAGTTTACACGCATGGCGCCAGGGTTAGTTGCCCAGGGCCGAGCCGGAAGCTATCACGACCCGACGCCGATTGCCTGCGGGTGGGGTGAGGCATGCAGCCGCCGCTGCGTGGCCCTTTTTTGGTTCGGCGCGAGAGGTCGTAGATGAAGCTTCCGGCAGCTCTGATGCTTTCGTTCGCCATGGCCGTTTCCGCGTGTGGCGGCAGCGCGCGTGAGCGCACGGTCGAACTGCCCGGCGGCGTGATGCCGGAAGAGACCGAGCAGCGCGCGCCGAACTTCTTCGATCGCATGATCGGCAACGATGATCGTCCGAACGTCGGCCCGTGCCCGTTGATGGGCGTGCTCTATGATAGCTCGCGCCTCGTCGCGTTCGCTGACGCAAGCAATCAGCGCTACGCCAATATCAGCCATACCGGCGAAATGCAGGGCATTCGCGGCCTTTGCCGTTATGTCGAGGCTGATCCGATCACGATGAGCATCGAGGTCGATATGGCGTTCGGCCGTGGCCCCGCCGCGACCGACAATCGTGAGACCTATCGCTATTGGGTCGCCGTCGCCCGCCGTGGCCGCGCGCCGATCGAGAAAGTGTATTTCGACGTCGATGTGCGCTGGGATCGCGACCAGCAGGTCGTCACACGCACAGAGCAGATCGAAAACATCGTCATCCCGCGCGCCAATCCGGAAATCTCCGGCGAGAATTTCGAAATCCTCGTCGGCTTCGAACTCACGCCCGAGCAGCTCCAGTTCAACCGTGACGGCCGCCGCTTCCGCATCGACGCGGCGACGAACCCTGGCGGCTGATCCTCGGGGCAGTAGGGAATTGGCAATAGGCAGTAGGCGCGCGCCTGCGCTGCTTGCATTCCGATTGCCCACTGCCTACTGCCTATTGCCTCCATGAAAGACCTTGCGACCGCATTGAGCGCGGCGAACGCCGCTGTTTTCACTGAACTCGGGCTCGACCCGAAGCATGCGGACGTGCGCCGTTCCGACCGCCCGGACCTCGGCGAATTCCAGTGCAATGGCGCGCTCGCCGTGGCCAAGGCCGCGGCTAAGAAGCCGCAAGAGGTGGCGCAGAACGTCGCCGCTGCTTGGGTCGCGACCGATCTCGCTTCCGCGCCGAGTATCGCCGGCCCTGGCTTTCTCAATTTCACGATCACGCCCGAAGCTTTGGCCAGCCGCGCGCAGTTCGTGGCGGACGACGAGATGGCCGGCGCGAGCCCGGTTGAACACAAGCGCCGCGTCGTCGTCGATTACGGCGGGCCAAACGTCGCCAAGGGCATGCATGTCGGCCATCTGCGCGCATCGATCATCGGCGAGAGCGTCAAGCGCATCTATCGCTTCCGTGGCGATGAGGTGTGGGGTGATGCGCACTTTGGTGACTGGGGCTTCCAGATGGGCCTCGTCATCACAGCGCTCGAAGATGAACTCGGCGGCTTCGAGGATCGCGCCAAACTGGACGCGCGCCTGAGCACGCTCACGCTCGAACAACTCGAAGCGATCTACCCAGCTTATGCCGCGAAGGTGCGCGACGGCGACACCGACGTGCGCGATCGCGCGCGTAAGGCGACGGCGGCGCTCCAGGGCGGCAGCGCGTTGCATCGCGAAATCTGGAAAGCGATGCACGACGTCTCAATGGCGGCGCAGAAGCGCGACTTTGCATCGCTCGGCGTGAACTTCGATCTGTGGCTTGGCGAAAGCGACGCCGATCCCTTGATCGCCGATATGGTCAAGGATCTCGAAGCCAAGGGCCTGCTCGAGGAAGACCAGGGCGCGCGCATCGTGCGCGTCGCAAATCCGGGCGAGACCAAAAAGAAAAAGCTCGATGACGGCAGCGTGGTCGAGGTCGAGAGCCCCGATCCCTTGCTTGTCGTCTCAAGCGAAGGCTCGGCCATGTACGGCACCACCGATCTCGCCACTATCGTGCAGCGCGTGCGCGATCAGAAGCCGGATATGGTGCTCTACGTCGTCGATCAGCGCCAAGGCGATCATTTCGAGCAAGTCTATCGCGCCGCCGCCAAGGCCGGCTACATCGCGCGCGACAAGCTGGAGCATGTCGGCTTTGGCACCATGAATGGCGCCGACGGCAAGCCGTTCAAAACCCGCGCCGGCGGCGTGCTAAAGCTGCAGGACCTGATCGGCCAAGCCGAAGAGAAGGCGCGCGAGCGGTTGAAAGAAAACGAGGTCGACGCGAATTTCTCGAAAGAGGAATTCGAGGACATCGCTCACAAGGTGGCGATCGCCGCGATCAAGTTCGCCGATCTCTCGAATTTTCGCGGCACGTCCTACGTGTTCGATCTCGATCGCTTCATGAGCTTCGAAGGCAAGACGGGGCCTTATCTGCTCTATCAAGCTGTCCGTATCAAAAGCATCCTGCGCAAAGCCGAGGAGCAGGGGCTTCTACCCTCTCCCCCTCTGCGGGGGAGAGGGCAGGGTGAGGGGGGGCGTTCTGATGCGCAAGGGGGCGGGGGAGTGATAGCCATCGCCCACGAGGCCGAACGCGCGCTCGCTTTGGCGCTCGACGCGTTCGACGGCGCGTTGCGCGCGGCCTACGACAAGAAGGCGCCGCACTTCCTGGCCGAGCACGCTTACACTCTGGCGCAAGCCTTCTCCGGTTTCTTCGCCAATTGCCCGATGCTGCAATCGGAAGGCGCCGTGCGCGCCTCGCGCTTGGCGTTGGCGGGGGCGACGCTGAAGCAGCTCACGCTGACGCTCGACCTCCTCGGCATCGACGTGCCTGAGCGGATGTAACGTAGCGTAAGCGCTTGCGCCCGGACGCCGTCGCCCGCAGGCTGGCGGAATATTCAGGGAGCGGGCAATGGCGCAGGCGCGGGTCAACGGCATCAATCTCGAATACGAGGTGCATGGCGCCGACGATGGCGAGCCATTGCTGCTGATCATGGGCCTTGGCGTGCAACTGACGCGCTGGCCGCAGGGGCTCTACGAAAAGCTGGTCGCGCGCGGCTTCCGCGTGATCCGCTTCGACAATCGCGACGTGGGCCTCTCGACCAAATTCTCCGGCGCGCCGACGATTGAAAGCGTGATTGGCGCGCTGATGCAGGGCCAAAAGCCCGATATTCCCTATACGCTTGACGATATGGCCGCGGACTCTGTCGGCTTGCTCGATTATCTCGGCGTCGATCATGCGCACGTCGCCGGCGCCTCGATGGGCGGCATGATCGGCCAGCTTGTCGCCGCCGATTATCCCGAGCGCGTGCGCTCATTCACTGCGATCTTCACCAGCACCGGCAATCCCGGTTTGCCGCCAGCGCAGCCAGACGCGATGGCCGTGCTCACCACCCGCGCGCCCGATCCGAACAAGGATATGGAAGCCTATCTCGCGCACTCGATCCGTAGCTCGCGCACCATCGGCAGCGCCGCCTATCCGCTCGAGGAGAGCTATCTGCGCGAACGCGCATTGAGGGACGTGCAGCGCGCTTACGAGCCGTTGGGCGTGGCACGCCAGATCGCGGCCGTGATCGCCAATGGCGATCGCCGCCCGAAACTCGCGAACATCAAGGCGCCGGTCGTCGTGCTGCACGGCGACGCCGATCCGCTCGTGCCGCTCGAAGGCGGCAAGGACCTCGCCGCCAACGTGCCGGGCGCTGAACTCCGCATCGTGCCCGGCATGGGCCACGACCTCCCACCCGCGCTCTACGACGCTATCGCCGACGCGATCACCAGCGCAGCGGAGCGGGGGCGGGCAAGCACCTAATGCTTATTCCGCGCCGCGACTTCGTGGGCTTTTTCTTCGAGCCAATCCATCGCCGCCACGCACACGCCTGAGAAAATGAAGGTCAGGTGGATGATCGTGTACCAGAGCAATTGCGTCTCTGTGTACTGATAGATGTTCATGAAAATCTTGAGCAGATGGATGCCCGAGATCGCCACGATCGAGGCGATCAGCTTGATTTTCAAGCCGCTGAAATCGAGCGTGCCCATCCATTCCGGACGATCGGGATCGTCCTTGGCGCTTTCCATCTTCGAGACGAAATTCTCGTAGCCGGAAAAGAGGATGATCAGCACCAGATTGCCGGCCAGCGAAAGATCGACCAGCGTCAGCACCAGGAGGATGATGTCCGTCTCATCCATCGTCATCACCTGCGGGACTTGCAGGTAGAGCTCGCGGAAGAAAGTGACGATCAGAATGCCGAGCGCCGCGATCAGGCCGAGATAAACCGGCGCCATCAGCCAGCGGCTCGTATAGATGATCCACTCGATCGCCGCTTCCAGGAATGGCGTGCGGGAGCGGCGGGATTTCACATCGTCGGTCATTCTGGCCCTCAAAATTCGGCGCGAACCTAGGGGCGCCCGCGCGCATCGCCAAGCCCGCTCTCTTAGGGAGAGGCTTGCCGAAACGAAGGAACCGCGCTGATCATTCGCCCATAACAAGCGGGGAGAGAGATATGTACGAACACGGAATGATCGCGCCTGTCGTGGCGCTCGTGATCTGGACGCTGGTGATGTGGGTCTGGATGTACGCCACGCGCATCCCGGCGATGCGGAAAGCGGGCGTCAAGCCGGGCCAAGCCACCAAGGCCGCGATGGAAGCGCTGCCCAGCGCCAACGTCGCCAACAATTACAATCACCTGATGGAGCAGCCGACGATCTTCTACGCGATCTGTTTCGCGCTCCAATTCCTGGATCAGACCCACCATATCAATATCGGCCTCGCCTGGGCCTATGTCGCGCTGCGCATCGTGCACTCGCTGATCCAGGCGACCACGAATTTCATCCCGCTGCGCTTCCTGGTGTTCTCGCTGGCAAGCCTGGTGCTGGCAGCGCTGACCTTCCACGCCGCGATGGCCGTGGGCATCGTGCAGTTCAACTTTGTGCACTGATCAATCCATCTCCGCGATCCAATCGCGGATCAGCGCGACGCCGCGTTCATCGACCAATTGTCGGCCGGTCTCGGGCATCATCACGCCGGGATCGGTCGACTCCATTCTGTGCAACAGAATAGAGCGCTCCGGATGGCCGGGTTCGATCGCGAACTCAAAGCCGGCCGAGCCGCGTCCCGCCGCGACAGGCCGCTTCAGCACGCCCCATTGGATCGGCTCATTCTGGCTCCAGCGCAGATCAAGCCCCGACGTATGCGCCGGCCCCGCCGGGTTATGGCAATGCGCGCAATTCACATCGAGATAGGCGCGCGCCCGCAGTTCGAGTGCGCCGTCCGAAGCATCGAATGCGCGCGGCGCGCGGGGCGCGTCAACGGGCGCCTGATCAAGCAAGCCAGCGCCGCGCCAATGCGCGAGCTGATTTTCTGCGCCGGCCGCATAGTCGAACACGCGGTTCAGATTCCGGGCATTCGGCCCGATCGGCACGAATTCGCCGTTGAGGTCGTGGCAGCCTTTGCATTGATTGCGGTTGGGCACGGACCAATCGAGATCGACTGCTTCGCCATCCTCGTCGGTAAAGCTCACCGGAATGTCCGCGCCGATCGGCGAAAGCCGCGCTTCCGTTTGCGCCTCGTTCCAAACGTAAGGCAGCGCGATCCAGCCTTCGGCGCGGCGGATCAGCAGGCGCGTTTCCAGAAAACGGACATTCGCCGTTGGCGCGCGCATGTCGGCGGCGAACGCGAACGTCTTGATCAGCACCGTGCCGACCGGAAAGTCGAATACGCCGCCCGCATTGTATCGCGCCCGCGCGCCTGGCGGCACATAGACATAGCGAAACTTGAGCGCGCCGTCGGAATAGAGTGGCGTGTTCAGATCATAGGGCGTCACGCCGCTGTTGGGCTCGCGCCCGCCCGCGTCACGGAAGAAGCCGTAGGCGGAGAGAAGCTGCGGCGGCCGCTCGGCGCTGATCGCGGCGACGTTCACACGCGGCGGAGACTGTGCGACGGCCGTGGTGATGCAGATGAGCGAGAGCAGCGCGAGCAGGGCCAAGCGCCAATATGGACCGCCGGCGCCCTCGCCGGCATGCACCAGTGTTGGCCGGCGAGGGCGCCGGCGGTCCATAGGCGCGTCGCTCTTCATCAATTTCTAATCCGCACTTCTTCTGGCTCCGCGATTTCCAGCAGCGGCGGCGGCGTCGGATCGGGCGCGGCTTCCGTCAGCGGCGAGCCCGCCGCCGGCATGCCCAGCGAAAGGAAGCTGCCGCCGCCGGTGCGGGTCGAACGATTGTCGCGCACCACGATGCGCACATTTTCGGTGCGCGGCGCGCCGCCGACCGAATAGAGCGTCGCCCCATCCCACAGCACGTCCGGGATCGGCACGCCAAGCTGCGTCAGCGCCGCCAGATCGCCCGCCGGCGCAAAGCCCGTATTGCCGAAGCGATTGTCGCGGATGACGACATCGCGCGCGAGCGGGTTGTAGGTGCGATCCTCGAAGCTTTCGCGATAGGCGGTGATCAGCACGTTGACTGTTCCATTATCGCCGATCTCGTTGTCGAACACATGGACATTGCGGTTGGCCATGATCAGCACGCCCGTTCCCGTCGGCACGCTGGCGACGATATTGCCGGCCGGCGCGAAATTCGGCGTGTCGTTGTTGAAGATGCGGTTCTCGAACACCCGCACCGAATGGCCGCCCGTCTGCGGCAGGCCGGGCAGATCGAACACCAGCACGCCGCCCGTGTTGCGCGTGGCGGTGTTGCCGAACACATCGGCATTGAAGCTGTTCTCGATCTCGATGCCGGCGACGTTGAACTCGGCGATATTGTCGCGAACGATGATGTTGCGCGACTGGCCGACATAGATGCCGGCGTCGGACGCGCCGCGCGCGATCGAGCGCTCGATCAACACGTTGTCGCAATTCACTGGATAGAGGCCATAGGCGCCATTGTTCGGTGAGGGGCCGCCGGTCCATTCCACGCGCACGTCGCGGATGGTGATCCCATTACAATCGCGCGCCTTGATCGCGTCGCCGCGCGCGTTCTCGACCGCGAAGCCTCGCAGCGTCACGCCGTCCGAGGTGATGAGCAGGCCCTCGGCCCCGCGACGCTGATTGTTGAATGAAAGGATCGAGCGCTGCTCGCCATCGCCACGGATCGTCACGCGATCGACATCGAGCGAGAGCCCGCCGCTCAATTCGATGCGGCCGCGCCCAAGTTGCACGGTGTCGCCGGGTTCAGCTTCGATCAGCGCCGTCTGCAGCGCTTGCTCGGCCTCCGGGCCAGGCCGGATCCGCCACGTCCGCGCGTCCGCCGCGCCAACCATGACAAACGCCGCCACAGCGGCGGCTGCGAACAGCCTCATTCTCTTCTCCCCACTCTTCGGGGAGGAAAATCGCTGGCCGGACGGGCGATGTAAAGGCGAAGTCGCCGCTTAACGGCGCGAACCGAAGCGGGCGACGATATGGATCAAGTCGCGCACCAACGTCGGGTGGCGGGCCGCGAGCAGGCCAGCGGCGGCGGTGATGCCCAGCGTCATCAGCGGCCGGTCGCGGGCGATGTCGCCCAGGCCCATCGGCAATTCGTCCAGCAATTCGGCCTGCGCGACCGCCGTCTCACGCTCGCGCTTGCGGGCGCGCAGGGTGGCGATGAGGGCGAAAATCGCGATCGCCAAGGCGGCCGCCAGCGCCACGATCGCCGCCGCGCCGGCCGCGCCGACGCTTGGTTCGATCAGCGCGTAGAGAGCAAAGCCAAGCGCGAAGACCGCCATGACGGCGGCGGCGCTTGCGGCGGCCGTTGCGATTACGGCCGACATCGCGCGGTCAAACATTAACGCCGGCCCCCGCCGATCAGCAGGCCGACCAGCAAGCCAATGCCCGCCGCGGTCGCCGCAACCGCCACGGGCCGCTCGCGCCATTGGCGTTTAAGATAGCGATGCGCGTCATCGAGACCGTCCTCGATGGCGTCATGCGCGGCCTCATAGGCCTCCTCGGCTCGTGCGCGCGCTTCATCGGCGAGTTCAGCGGCGCGTTTTGCGCGATCGGTAGCCATTTGAATTCTCTCCTTGCCCAATTCTACAGGAGATCGGTTAGGTTGGCGCTCACACAAGCCCCTCTGGCGAACGCGTCACATGGAGAACCTATGGCCGGTCCGGAAGTTCCATCGTCCAAGGCGGGGCCGGTCATCATCGCTGTCGCAATTAACCTTATCCCGGTCATCGGAATCATCTTCTGGGGGTGGAGCGCATTCGCGTTGATCGCGCTCTATTGGCTTGAGAATGTCGTCATCGGCGGACGTAACGTCTTGTCCATGCTGGCAAGCGGCGCTCTCGGCGGCGCCGGTGGCTTGCCTGGCGCGCTCTTCTTCAGCGCCTTCTTCACCGTCCACTACGGCATGTTCTGCTACGGTCACGGCATCTTCGTGATGTCGATGTTTAGCGGCGCGGGCGGTGATGAATTGCACGGCGACAGCATCCTCGATCTTGCCGGCGCCGTGCGGGAATTGATGGCGACGCAAGCCAATCTTTTCATCGGCTTTGTCTCGATCGTGTTTTGGCAATTGGTGCAGTTCCTACTATTCCTTGGGCGCGGAGAAGTGGCGCGCACCAATCCCTTGGCCCTGATGGCCGCGCCTTACCCGCGCATCATCGCGCTGCATCTCACCATCATCCTTGGCGGCTTCATTCTGCTCGCGCTCAATCAGCCGGTCGTCGGCGTCGTCATCCTGGCGCTGGTGAAGATGGCTTATGATGTGGCCGAGGTGGGCGGGCGCCTGCCCAATCTCTCATTCGATCGCCGCGGCCGCGGCGATGATACGCAGCGTTTCGCTCCATAGATCGAGCGTATCGAGTTCGGCGGGGGAGAAGAACCGCGCCTCGCGCGCGTCATCGCCCGCGCGCGGCTCGCCGCTCACCCAGCGCGCGGCGTAATTGATCAGCACAAAATGCGCCCATGGCGCGTCCGCTGGCGCGCTCGCACTTGTCATGACGCCATCGACGACGTCGATCAGGCCAACAAGCCGCGCCTCGCAGCCGGTCTCTTCCTTGAGTTCGCGCAAGGCGGCGTCGGCGGCGCGTTCGCCCCATTCGATCCGTCCGCCCGGCAACGACCAGCGTCCCTCCATCGGCGGCGTCCCGCGCCGGATCAGCAGCACGTCGACGCCGCGCAAGCAGACGACGCCCACGGCGGGAACAGGAACGCGTCGCGTTGTGACGTCATTCATATCGGACTCCATTCGATCGCATTGGCGGTCGCCTTGGCTCGGATCGCAACTGCAAAAAGTTTGGCGCGGACCCGGATTGGGGCGCCGGAATCGGCTCGATCGCGCGACTCAGTGGCGTGTGAGTCGGCGCCGCTCGCGCCGCCTGAACCGCTGTCGCGACGCATCGCAATGCGCGCGCGCACGTGCTTTTGCGATGTCCGTATTGATCGGATTCGAGCGTGCTCAAGACCGCGCTGCGCACGTGTCGCGTTCGGCGCGCGGCGGCGTGAAGCGCGTTTCAAGCGGTGGCGAAACGACGCCGCGTCGCCACGAGCGCCCGCCGCGCGGCGTGAGAATGTGCCGGCCGGCATGCGCGAAACCCGCGCCGCGCACTCGTGGCGACGCGCCCAGGGCGATGCCCGCGGGACACGCCAGGCGCCCAGAAGAATCTGAGTATTTCCAGCGGCTTCCGTGACGATCGCGGAAGCTCAAAAGAGAAGATGCGCGACACTTTCGTGCCGCGCATCTCGTGGGCTTATGCCCTTTGTTCTGTTGGAGCACCCCGTGAATGGCGTGCTCGGCAGAGGCTTAGCGCTTCGCGGCCTTTTTGGCCTTCGCCTTCTTCGCCTTCTTGGCGGCAGTCTTGCGCGGCGCTTTCTTCGCGGCCTTCGCCTTCTTCGGCGCAGCCTTCTTCGCCTTTGCCTTCTTCGCTACCTTCTTCGTAGCCTTCTTTGCTTTCTTGGCCATGCCCTGGCTCCTCTAGTGTCACTGCGACGAGCCGCAGTACGTCTTCATAATGTCATGTGCAAGCAAGATCGCCACTGAAAAAATTCAACGAGGCGAAATTGCAACAATGCTTCGATCGAAAATCGATGCATCGACATGACGAACGCGACGTTCACTTGGATCGATTCGACACACGCGTCACGTCAGCAGCACGCGCGGGTTCATCACACGATGCGGATCGAGCGCGCGCTTCATCGTGCGCATGAGGTCGAGCGCGGTCGCATCCTTAAAGCGTACGAGGTCGGCGGTGCGCTCAACGCCGATGCCGTGTTCGGCCGAGATTGAACCGTCGAGCGCGCTCGCGATCTCATAGACCGTTTGCGTGAGGTCGCCGCCTGGGAACGCATCCCGCGCCATGCCCTCGGGCTGGATCGCGGTGTAGTGAAAATTGCCGTCGCCCATGTGGCCGAAGGCGACGATGCGGATGCCGGGGCAGCGCGCCTCCATCGCCGCATTGGCGCGCTCGAGGAAGTCCGGCGTCCTTGAAACCGGCACGCTGACATCGTGATTGACCTGTGCGCCTTCGGTCTTGTGCGCGGCGGAAATCAATTCGCGAATGGTCCAGAAATCCTTTGCCTGGCTTGAGTTTTCAGCGATCAGCGCATTCTGCACGAGGCCGCGTTCCATGGCCGCGCCCAGCGCGCTTTCGACGCCAGCGCGCAGCCCCTCGGCCTGCATCGCCTCGAACTCGATCAGCACCAGCAGCGGCGCGCCCGGCAGCGGGGCGCGCATGTTGGGAATGTTCTTGATCAGCAGATCGACCGAGAGCCGGTTCATCACCTCGAACGCGGCGACCGCGCCTGTCGCGCCCTTCATGTGGTGCAGCAGCGACAGTGCGTCGCGGGCGTTGGCGACGGCGGCGAGCGCCACCTCGTGCGCGTGCGGGCGCGGGAAGAGCTTGAGGCTCGCGGCGGTGACGACGCCCATCGTGCCTTCCGCGCCGATGAAGAGCTGCTTCAGGTCGTAGCCGGTGTTATCCTTGCGCAGCGCCTTGAGGCCGGAGAGCACGCGCCCGTCCGGCAGCACCGCTTCGATGCCGAGCACGAGGTCGCGCATCATGCCGTAGCGCAGCACGTGAACGCCGCCGGCGTTCGTCGAAATGAGTCCGCCGATCGTGGCGCTGCCTTCGCTCGCGAGACTCAATGGGAAGAGCCGATTCGATTCGGCCGCACCTTGCTGCACCGCGGCCAGCACCACGCCGGCTTCGGCGACAAGCGAGTCGTTGTCGGCGTCGATGGAACGAATGCGGTTCATGCGCTTGAGTGAAATCAGCACCTCGCCGTTCGGAATTTGCCCGCCGACGAGCCCGGTATTGCCGCCCTGCGGCGTGATCGCGACCCGCGCTTCAGCGCACAGGCGCACCAGTTCGGTCGCTTCCCCGGTGTTGGCGGGCATGGCCAGGAAGGGTGTCGCGCCCTGATGCTTGCCGCGCCATTCCTGGAGGTGCGGGGCCAGGATTTCGGCGTCGGTGGAATAGCCCTTGGGGCCAAGAAGGGCGGCGAGCCGCTCCAGGAGATCGCTGTTCATAAGCCGAACTTAGCCGCGCGCGGTCCAATCGTCAGCGTTTGCGTGCGTTGCGCGCCGCGCTAGGGTCGTGGCGCGAGGAAACGGAGGGTGAGATGCGCGTATTGGGTGCTCTGGTGCTGATGGCTGCCGCGTTGTTCGCGACCCCGGCGCCAATCGGCTTCGTGCAGGCGGCCGCCGCTCAGGAGCAGCGGAGTTCTTTCCCCGTAGCCGGCACACGCTGGCAAGGCCAGGTGCGCTGGAGCGACGGGGAGTACACGGAATGGGGCGTGCTCTTCCGTCCCGACGGCGTGCTTGAGTACAGCTACAACGGCGCGACCTACGACAATGGCCGTTGGACCCAGAACAACAGCCTCATCTACTGGCACACCAACAACAATTTCGCGCTCTATTCCGGCACGGTCGCGGGCGACACGATGGGCGGCCAGACGCAGAACCAGCGCAATCAGGTCGGCATCTGGATTTTCAAGCGCGCGCCGTGATCAGCGCGGCGCGGCGGCGCGGCGCAGGCGGTCATTGATCGCCTCGCCGAGGCCGTGGCTCGGGATCGGCGCTACCGCGATCGTCGCGGCGCCGCTGGCGTCGAGCGCGCGCAGGTGTGCGTAGAGGTTCGCCGCCGCCTCCACCAAATCGCCGCTCGCCGAGAGTGTCAGCCCGCCGCGGGGCGCCGGTGCGCCGAAGGCCAGATACGTCGCGCCCTCTGGCGGCGTGGCTGCGTTGAGGAGCAGGCGCGCACGCGGCGCGTAGTGGCTCTCCAGCATGCCGGGCGCTGAAATCTTGGCCCCGTGCGGCGCGGCCAGCGGTCCGACGATTTCTTCTATTGCTTCGCGCGGGATCGCGCCCGGCCGCAGCAGCACGCCTGAACCATCCGGCGCGATGGCGACAATCGTGGACTCAAGCCCGAGGGGGGCTGCCCCGCCATCGAGCACCACATCCACCGCCGCGCCCAGATCTTCGGCCGCGTGCTGCGCCGTGGTGGCGCTGATATGGCCCGAGCGGTTGGCGCTGGGGGCAGTGATCGGCTTGCCGAACGCGGCCAGCAATTCGCGCGCGAGCGGGTGCGCGGGCGCGCGCAACGCAATGGTGGATAAGCCAGCGCAGGCCAGCTCCGCCACGCTGCTCTCGGGTCTGCGCTCGGCAATCAGCGTCAGCGGGCCGGGCCAGAACGCTTGCGCCAACGCGCGCGCCTTCGGGTGCAGCACGCCGTGCGTCTCCGCCTCGGCGAGCCCCAGCACGTGCGCGATCAGCGGATTGAGCTTTGGCCGGCCCTTGGCCTCATAGACTCGCGCGACTGCCTTCGGGTTGGTCGCATCGCAGCCCAGCCCATAGACGGTTTCCGTCGGCAGGATGACGAGCCCGCCCGCGCGCAAAGCCTCGACAGCACGCGCGACGCTCATGACGCGCGCGTGGCTTCAACGCGGATGCTGATCTCGATATCGCGCGAAATGCTGTCATCGGCGTCGGTATCCTTGCCGATATCGAAATCGCGGCGGTCGATGCTGGTTTGGCCTGTCATGTTCGCGCGGTCGCCTTCGATCGTCAGCGTGAACGGCAGCTCTACCTCGCGGCTGCGACCCCGGATCGTCAGTTCGCCCTCGGCGCGATAATTGGCGCCGCCCAGATGCGTGATCGACCGCGTACGGAAGCTCGCGGTGGGGTGCGCGGCGGCGTCGAACCATTCGGGGCCCGGCAGCGCGCGGTCATGCATGGCCACGCCATCGGTGGCCGACGCTGTCTCGATCGTCACGTTCGCGGCGGAATTGGCGAGGTCGTCCGGGTTGAACACGATATCGGCGCGCCAGCGCGTGAAGCGGCCATTGAAGCGCGCCTCGCCGTTGATGTCGTCCGTATAGGTGAAGCCAAAGCCGATTGAGCTGCGCGCCGCATCGACACGCCAGCCATTGGCCACGGGCGCGCTTGCATCCGGCGCCGTGGGCGTGGGTTCGGTAATGGCGATGGTCGATTGCTGCTGCGGCGCGGCTTGCGATCCGTCGGCCATGTCCGCCCAGGCGAACAAGGCCGCGATCAGCGCCACGGCGGTGATGCTCAAACCGACGCCCAGCACGGCGAGGCGGATCGGGTCTTTCGCCGGCGGTTCTGTCTGGAATGGCGGCTTCACGCCGGGGACCATGTCCGCCAGCACTTCGTCCTTATCGAAGACATGATGCTTCAGCGCCGCCGCCGCGTGCAGCGCCGCCAGCACGAGCGCGCCCCAAGCCATGAGCGAGTGGGCAGACATGGCCGTATCGGCGACCGCCTCGCGCACATCCGCGCCGGCCGCCGGCAGCCCGAACAAGTGCGGCACAACGAAGAGGCCGAACCAATGCGTCGTCACCAGCAGCGGTTGATCGTCATGCTCGGACCAGCCGGCCGAGACATAAAGCCAGCCCGTCAGCGGTAGGCCGATCATCAGCGCGTAGAACGCCCAATGAATCGCTTTGGCGATGAAGCGCTCCCAGCCCGGCATATGCGCCGGCAAAGGCGGCGGCGGGTTGAGCAGCCGCCACGCCAAACGCACCAAGCTCAGCGCCAGCACGGTGAGTCCGATCGACTTGTGCAGTTGATAGGCGCGGAAGATTCCGTCGCTGACGACGCCATCCTCGGCCATATCGCCCATCCACCAGCCAAGCGGGATCATGAGCAGGATGGCGAAAGCGATCGCCCAATGAAGGACGATCGCCACCGCGCTGTAACGCCGAGCTTGTTCGCTCATCGGCTTAGTTGACCGGTTCGGCCGGCGTGTTCACCGGCGGCGCGGCTGGCGCCGGGCGCGAGAACTCGGCCTCGATCACAAGCTCGACTTGCGTGGCCACGCCATCTGTCGCTTCCGGCGAGGACGGCACCAAAGTGTTGGCGCCGATGCCGTAATCGAGGCGATTGATCGTGCCGTGCGCCGAAAAGCCGATCAGCTGCAGTGGAAAGCCCATCGGATGGGTGGCGTGGCTTGCATTGTAGGTCACGTCGAGCGTGATCGGGCGGGTGACGCCCTTGATGGTCAGATCGCCGGTGACGCGCGCCGTGGTCGGGCCGGTACTTTCCACGCTCGTTGAGGTGAACTCAGCCGTCGGATGGGTGGCCGCATCGAGCCATTCCGAGTTTTGCAGTTCGGCGTCGAAATCGCGGTCGCCGCCATAGGGCGTATCCAGCGAATTGGTCTGCACTGTCACGTTGATGCTCGATTGCGTCGGGTCCTCGGCGTTGAAATTTAGCGTGCCGGAAACCGCGTTCATGCGGAACTGGTACATGGAGAGGCCGAAATGCTTCACGCGCAGTTCGATCGTCGTGTGATGGGGGTCGACCGGATATTCGCCCGAGGGCACGTTCACGACTGCGGGCGCCGGCGGCGGCGCTTCGGTTTCGGTGGCGGGCGGGGTGCAGGCGGCAAGCGCGAAAGCGGCCGCGGCGATCGTCCAATATTTCATGTCAAGAAATCTCCTCGCTGACGCGGGCTATGTAGGGCTCTAGCCCCCTGCGGCCACAAGTACGCACACGGATGTAACCAGCCAAGCTTTTATGAAACTTAGGAACAGGGCTAGTGTGCGCCGCAGGAGATTTGAATGAGCTACGCCGCGCCGATCACCGATATGCGCTTTGCCTTGGAGGCGTGCGCCAATCTGTGGTCGTTGCGCGATCGCTATCCCGACCTCGACGAGGATTTGCTGGCCGCGATCCTGGAAGGCGCCGGCGCGCTGGCGGCCGAAACGCTCGCGCCGCTCAATCGTACGGGCGACAAGGCGCGCGTCAGCTTGGCCAATGACGCCGTCACCGCCGCGCCTGGTTTTCGCGAAGCGTATGAGGCGTTCAAGGCGGGCGGTTGGCAGGGGCTGGCGGCTGATCCAGTTTATGGCGGTCAAGGCTTGCCGCGCGCGGTGGCGCTCGCGGTGATGGAGACTGTCCATGCCGCCAATATGAGCTTCGGCTTGCTGCCCATGCTCACGCTGGGCGCCATCGAAGCCATCGAACAGCACGGCGCGCCGGACCAGAAGCAACTCTATCTGGAAAAGCTGATCTCCGGCGAATGGAGCGGCACGATGAATTTGACGGAGCCGCAAGCCGGCTCCGATGTCGGCGCGCTGACAACCAAGGCCACACCGCAAGCGGATGGCGCCTACGCCATCACCGGCCAGAAGATTTTCATCACCTGGGGCGAACACGATCTCGCGCCGAACATCATTCACCTCGTGCTCGCGCGTATCGAAGGCGCGCCGGTGGGCTCGAAGGGCATCTCGCTCTTTATCGTCCCGAAATTCCGTGACGCGGACGGTTCGCGCAATGCCGTGCGCTGCATCGGCCTTGAAGAAAAGATGGGCATCCACGCATCGCCCACCTGTACGATGGCGTTCGAAGGCGCGACCGGCTGGCTGATCGGCGCCGAGAACAAGGGCCTCGCGGCGATGTTCACGATGATGAACGCGGCGCGCCTCAATGTCGGCATGGAAGGCGTCGCCGTAGCCGAAGCGGCGTACCAAAAGGCGCTGGCCTACGCGAAAGAGCGCAAGCAAGGTGGCGCGCTGATCATCGAACACCCCGATGTGCGCCGCATGCTGCTCACCGCCCGCGCCAAGATCCAAGCTGGCCGCGCGATCTGCTACGCCTGCGCCGTGGCGGCCGATGGCGGCGACAAGGCGATGGAGGATTTGCTCACCCCGATCGCCAAGAGCTGGTGCACCGATCTCGGCGTCGAGGCCGCGAGCCTCGGCGTGCAAGTGCATGGCGGCATGGGCTTCGTCGAAGAGGGCGGCGCAGCGCAATTCTATCGCGACGCGCGCATCACGCCGATCTACGAAGGCACGAACGGCATCCAGGCCATCGATCTTTACGGCCGCAAGCTCTTGGGCGATCGTGGCCACACCATGGGCCGCTTCATCGCCGAGGCGGAAGTTTCCCATGTCCCCGCGCTGAAAGCCGCCGCCGGGCATCTGCGCGACGCCACCGATTATATGCTCGCCGCCAAACGCGAGGATGCGCTCGCCGGCGCGTCCGCCTACCTCACCTTGGCCGGCGACGTGATCGGCGCCGTGCTGCTGGCGCGCGGCGTGCGCGCGGAGGGCGCCGATGAGGAGCAGAAAGCACTGTTCGATTTTTACGCCGCCACGGTGCTGACGCGCGCGCCCGCGCATGTCGCCGCCACGAAGGCTGGCGCGGCGCACTTGTACTCAAGCGCGCTGCGCGGCTTCGCCTCCTAAACCCCGCGCCTATGTTTCCGGCCGCTCGGCCTGCGCCTTGCTCCATTCGCGGAGCACGGTTTTGAACGGCTTCAGTGAAGCAGGCAGATAGCGCGGCCGCAAATAGTCGGCGGCGGCGCGCTGCATCACCGATTCATGGAACAGGGATTGCGCATCACTGATGGAAGGCTTGCCGCGTTGGCCCCACACCTTGCGTGCGCGCCACGGATAATGGATCGGCTGCAGCGCGCGCGGCAGCGGCGGGCGCGTGATTTCGGCATCGAAGCACATGCCCGCATCGTTCAAGCGCTCTTCAAGTGGGGAGCGATCATCGCCATAGGCACCATAAAAGCGCAGCCCGGCGTCGCGCGCGCCCTCGGCGATCCATTTCAGCGCCAGCGTCGAAAGCTTGGAGCCGCTGCCGCCGCCAACGTCGCCATGCGTGCCGACAAACCACCGCTGCTCGTAAGCGTGGCGGCCGATGCGGGCGTTGTCTTCCTCGATGCCGTCCCAGAGCGTTACCGGAAAGCCCAGCCGGCTTTCGTCCAGCGCCACGGCGTGGCGTGCGCTCTCGACGTTCGGGCTCACGCGATAATTCTTGAAGCGGTGGCGCTCGCGATCGCCCCACGGCGTCATCGAGAGCAACACATCGCCCGCGCCGCGCTGGGCTACTGTGTCGAACACGCCGACGAACTTGATCGCGGGCGGCGCATCGGTTTGCCGGCGCGTGCCGTCCTCGTTGCGTTCGCCCTTGCCGTAGAGCCTACGAAACTGCGCGGCTTCCTCCGCGTGCTCGCGCTGCTTCTCTTCGGGCTCGGTGCTGCGTGGCTTGCGATAATAGAGGCGGAAGCCCTCGCGCGCTTGATTGATATGGCGGCGGCTGACGATGCCGGCGCTGTTGATAAAGCCCGACAAGCGCCGCGCCGCGAACGCGCCACGGCTGAAGCCGAAAATATAAATCTCGTCGCCCGCTTCGTAATTGAAGGCGAGGCGCAGATAGGTGTCGAGGATGAGGTCTTCCAAACCCTCGCCAATCGCGCCGCCGGCCAGACGATTGAAGGATGTCGACACTTTTTGCAGCACGCTTTTGTCGGAAAGCGCGCTCAGTGATGAGCCTACGCCCAGCGTGTAGATCACGGTCTGTTGGATGGTCGAGCCATCGGGGCGCGTCTCTTTGTGAGCGATGCTGCGCGCGATGACGCCGATATTGGTCAACTCATCCTGGTAGAGGTTCTGCCAGGTTCCGTCCATGCAGATGATGATGCGCTTCATGCGATCCCCCGACACTTACGCCCTGCAAACGTAGATGGCCTTTACGTCAACCGGAAGACCGAATGGGGCGCTTTTCTGTGGGGGCGCCCATTTAGTCGGCGGCCCGCCTCGGCTAGGCTTGCGCAAAAGGAGACGATCCGGCCCATGTCCATGGACGGCGTAGAAGACGAAGTGGTCGCCGAGCGGCGCGGGCGGCCAAACCTTGTGTATCCGTTGGGCGATCCCCCGCCGGCGGGCGAGGCGCGCGAGATTTCGCCTGGCGTATTTTGGATACGCATGCCGCTGCCGTTCGCGCTGCAGTGGATCAATCTGTGGCTGATCGCCGATGGCGACGGCTGGACCATCGTCGATACTGGCGTCGCACTCGAACAATCGCGCGAGTATTGGCGCTCGATCTTCGATGCGACGCTCGACGGCAAACCGGTGAAGCGCGTGATTTGCACGCACATGCATCCCGATCACATGGGGCTCGCCGGCTGGATATGCCGCAAGTTCAACGCCACCTTCTGGATGAGCCGGCTTGAATACATCACTGGCCGCATGCTCGTTGCGGACACAGGCCGCGAAGCGCCGGACGAGGGCGTCGAATTTTATCGCGCCGCCGGCTGGGACGAAGATTCGCTCGATAGCTACAAAGTACGTTTCGGCGGCTTCGGCAAAGCGGTGTCGAAAGTGCCGGACGCGTATCGGCGTATGGCCGATGGCGACGAGATCGAAATCGGCGGCCGTATCTGGCGCGTGATCACCGGCAACGGTCACAGCCCCGAACATGTGTGCCTGTGGCAGGAAGAAGCGAAGCTCTTCATCTCCGGCGATCAGGTGCTGCCGCGCATCTCTTCGAACGTCTCGGTGTTTCCCACCGAGCCCGAAGGCGATCCGCTCGCGGACTGGATCGATTCCTGCAAGAAATTGCTGCGCGCCTTGCCCAACGACGTGCTGGTGCTGCCAGCGCACAACGAGCCGTTCTATGGCTTGCACGAGCGCTTGCAGAATTTGATCGATGGCCACGAACGCGCGCTGGCGCGCATGCTGCATCGCTTGAAGCAGGGGCGCAAGCGCGCCATCGATTTGTTCGGCGCCTTGTTTGCGCGCAAGATAGGGCCAGATGTATTGGGCATGGCCACGGGCGAGGCCATCGCCCATGCCAATTGCCTGATCGGGCGCGGATTGGCGCGCGCCGTCAAGGATGCGGAGGGCGTGATCCATTATGAAGCCGTCTGAACAGCGCAATCCCGAGCATCGCTCCAACAACGCCATCCTGTGCTTCTGCATCGGCGCTGGCCTGGCGACGCTCGCGTATTTCCTCGGTATCGGCGCCGTGATCAGCGCGGCCGCGAGCGGGGACGATCCCGCGCTCGTCGTCGGCGGCGTGTTCGCGATGATCGGCGTCGCCTTCGCCGGCATTGCCGGCGCGATCATGATGCTGATCGGCGGCGTTTGGATGGTCGTTCAAGTCATCGCCGATCAAAGCGGCGACGCGTCCGAAAAGCGCTATCGTGACGTAGAACGCTGATTCTGGAGTCTCACATGATTATCTCGACGACGTTTGACGTGCACGGCCGCAACGTCACGCAACATCTCGGCCTCGTGCGTGGCAACGTGGTGCGCTCGCGCTTCATAGGCCGCGACATCGTCGCGGGTCTGCGCATGATCGTCGGCGGCGAAATTCACGAATACACCAAGCTCCTGGCCGAAAGCCGTGAGCAGGCGCTTGACCGCATGGTGCAGCATGCGCAATCGCTCGGTGCGGACGCGGTGATTGGCGTGCGTTTTGAGACGACGGACGCCGGCCAAGGCCAGGCGACGGAAGTGTTGGCTTACGGCACCGCCGTCAAACTGGCCTGACGCAGTGGGACGGCGTGCGCCAAACGCCAGGCCGCAAGCGCCACGATCCCCGCCGACACATCGATCATCAGGCCAAACGCCAGCATGAACAGGATGTGGTGCGTCAATAGATGCGCGGCGGGGGCGGCGGCGAGTTCGCCCAGGCGCCAATCGGCGGCGCGGCGCAGGCCCCAATCGAACAGGGCGCCAATCGCCAGCACGCCAGCCGTGAGCGGAACCCAAACCGGCACGTGCGGCAGATCGAGCGGCAAGCCGGCGATCATGTGCGGCGCGGTGAACGCCACCAAGGCCAAACCATAAAGCGGCGTCAGCCACGCATGCGCCAGCGCTTTCCATGAGGTTTCGCCAGGGCGCCCGGCGGCGGCGGCGAGGCGCGCCGCTTCACGCGTGCTCCAAACGCAATCGGCGAACATGCGCCAGACGAAGATCACGCCGATCGCGCCGGCAAGCCCGGTAAAGGCGCCGACGATCAGCGCCGCGAATGTCGGTCCCGCCAAGGATACGATGTCGAAACGAAGGTTTTCACCACGCAAAAGCG
This sequence comes from Caulobacterales bacterium, assembly GCA_017303355.1. GTDB lineage: Bacteria > Pseudomonadota > Alphaproteobacteria > Caulobacterales > Aquidulcibacteraceae > Vitreimonas. The sequence continues at coordinate 86,206 of JAFLCU010000014.1, forward strand.
CGTGCGCCGCGAGCGCCGCAAGCACCAAAATCGCGAAGGCGGGTGAGATAAGTGCGCTGCCGCCCGCGGCCAGCGCGACAAGAAGCGCAGTCCAGCTGCGGCTGTTGGCGTGGCTGGCGGCGCCCGCGAAGAGCGCCGCCGCACGATCTGGGATTCTCCCGTTCATGGCTCACAGACATGAGCCAACGTCGTGAATTGCGCGTAAATGCGAAGCTAACCAAGCATTTACGATAGTTGCCGGAACCTTTTATTAATTCCGCCGCTGGCGCAGGTCGGGCGTGATGTCCCGGCGGCGTTCTGGTTGCGCCTCCGGCGCGGGGGCAGCTTCGCTTGCCGTCGCCGCCGCAGCAGCACGGGCTTCGCGATCCGCCACTTGCTGTTCAGCCGCCGCTTGCCACGTCGCGTCATTCGGGTGCGAGACGGAGCGGAACAGCGCATCGAACGTAGCCGTCGCGTCGCCCGCATAGCTCCAGCAGAACGCCATCAGATCGATGCCCGGCCGGCTTTGCAGCGCCGCCGTCACGGGGCGCTCGGCGCCGCTGAATTGCGCGCGCTGCATCGGCCAGAAGCCGCTTGTGTCCACGCTTTGCGACGTCAGCTGCGCGGAATGGCTGGGAAACATCGGCGTCACCGAATTGGCGGCCGTCGTCCATGCGTCGGGCGCGAGCGGGTCGGCGGTGCGGCGCACCGCGTCCGGCGTCGAATTCGCCGTGACGCTGTTGGGCGTCGCCAGCACGTAGCATTCATTGTCGGCGCTGCCGGCCAACACGATCGTTTGCGGGCTTGCGCGCCGCACTTCCATGATCCAGCCCGCCGGCGCATCAAAATTGACGCGGCCGTTCGGGTCGTTCCACGGCCGCGCGGCGGCGACGCCGCCCGCGACCAAACCAACGCCAATGACGGCTGCAAGCGCAATACCGCGCATAGCTTTCCTCCAAACTCACCCTCTAAGGGGCGAATTTCGGCGTCTGGCCGCCTTCGTCAAGTGCCAGTTGCGTGAGCAGGCGAAACTGGCCGTGGAACCCGCCCGGAAACGTCATAAGCTGACCCAAATCTGGAGGAAGCCAATGAGCCTGAGCGGGAAAACCCTTTTCATCACGGGCGCCAGCCGCGGCATCGGCCTAGCCATCGCGCTGCGCGCCGCCCGCGACGGCGCCAACATCGTCATCGCCGCCAAGACCGCCGAACCGCACAAGAAATTGCCCGGCACGATCTATTCCGCCGCCGACGAGGTCGAGAAAGCCGGCGGCAAGGCGTTGCCGATGGTGGTGGACGTGCGCGAGCCGGAGAGCGTCAAGGCAGCCGTGGACGCGGCTGTCGAGCGCTTCGGCGGCATCGATATTTGCGTCAACAACGCCTCCGCCATCCAGCTTACCGGCACGCTGCAAACCGATATCCGCCGCTACGATCTGATGAACCAGGTGAACGCGCGCGGCACGTTCATCGTCAGCCGCGCCTGCATTCCGCATCTGCAGAAAAGCTCAAACCCGCACGTGCTGATGCTGTCGCCGCCGCTCGACATGAACCCGCGCTGGTTCGGCAATCACGTGGCGTACACGATGGCCAAGTACGGGATGAGCATGTGCGTGCTCGGCATGGCCGAGGAGTTCAAGGATCAAGGCGTCGCCTTCAACGCGCTCTGGCCGCGCACCGGCATCGCCACGGCGGCAATCGAGTTCGCGCTGGCGGGCGAGGAGGGCATGAAGCATTGCCGCACGCCAGACATCATGGCTGACGCCGCGCACGTGATCTTCAACAAGCCGTCGCGCCAATGCACCGGCAATTTCTTCATCGACGATCTGGTGCTCTACGAAGCTGGCGAGCGTGATTTCGACAAATATCGCGTCGATCCCACCAAGCCGCTGATGCCGGATTTCTTCGTCCCGGAAAACACCCCGCTGCCGGCGGAAATCAAGATGGGGCCTAGGGGGTAAGGCTTCGCGCTTGGTCGCATTTCAGGCTTCGTCGCGCGAAATTGAATGGTCGTGCCGTACGATGCGCGCGTACGCCTGTGCTATGTTCAGAACGCTTCTTGCCGCGCTTGCCGTGCTCAGCTTCGCTAGCATCGCGCATGCGCAAACCACACCGCGCGCTGGTCTGCAGATGCAGACGCTCGCACATGAGGGCGTGCGGCGGCAGTTCGGGCTTTATGCGCCGCCAAATCTCGCCCCCGGCCAGCCGGCGTCGCTCCTGCTTGTGCTGCATGGCCGTTTTTCCTCCGCGCAAGCGATGCATGGGCTCAGTCATCTTCAGCGCGTGGCGGACGCGCGCGGCGCGTTGCTTGTGTATCCGGAAACCGTGGGCGGGTTCTGGAACGATGGCGGCCATGCCGCCCTCGGCCGCCGCGAAACCCAACAGGACGACGCCGGCTTCATCCAGGCCGCGCTCGCCGAACTCGGCCGCACGCACATGATTGATGCGGCCAGCATCCACATTGTCGGCTTCGACGCCGGCGGCGGCATGGCGCTGCAGCTTGCCTGCTCCGGTCAAGTGCAAGCCGCCAGCATCACGCTCGTCAGCGCGCTAATGTGGGAATATTCCGCGCAAGCTTGCGCCAGCACGCGCGCAACGCCGCTGCTGATCGTGCATGGGCGCGAGGACGAAACGTTCCCCGTGCGCGGCGAGGTTATCACTGAGCCCGTGCGTGCGCGCCGCTTCGGCGCGGACGAAACCATTTCATTTTGGGCGCGCGCGAACGGCTGCGCCAACGTCAGCGCCACGGGGCGCGGCGATAGCGTGCTCTATGCCAATTGCGGCTCAGGCGCGCAGGTCGCTTATGTCGGCGTGCCGCGCGGCGGCCATCTCTGGTTTCACGCCGACGACGCCTACCAGCTCAACCGCAACGCTATTGATACAGCCGCGCTGATCGAGCGCTTCGCGTTCGATCGCGTGAATTTTGCCTTGCCGGCGGGCGGAGGGCGTGACCGGCCGCGCGACTACATCGTCTATACGCCGCCCAATTACGATCCCGCGCGCCCAACACCGCTTGTGGTGATGCTGCACGGCCGCGGCGGCAACGGCGCCGGCATGGCCTCGATCTCGCAGATGAACCGCGTCGCCCGCGAGCACAATTTCATCGTCGTCTATCCCAACGGCGTGAACAATGAATGGAACGCGCACTTCGATCTGGCGGGCACCAGTGTATCGCTCACGGGCCAACGCTCGCGCCTGCCGCAAAACGACGTGCAGACGCTCAAGACGCTCACCGAGGATCTCGGCGTCGATTTTAACATCGATCGCCGGCGCATGTATGTGGCGGGCTTTTCCAATGGCGGCTTCATGACGCTGCGCATGACATGCTCCGCATCGGATACCTTCGCCGGCTTCGCCGAGGTCGCCGCCGCGCTCTATGTTGAAATGAACGATGTCTGCCGCCGCAGCGCGCCGGCGCCCTTGCTGATCATGCACGGAACGGGAGATGACGCCGTGCGCTACGAAGGCGTCACCATTCCCAACCCGCAAGGCGGCGAGCCGCTGCGCATCACCTTGGGCGTGATGGAAACGGTCTCGTTCTTCGTGCGCCGCAACAATTGCAGTTTTGCTGGCCAGCAAACCCAATACGCCGAAAGCGGCCGTTCGCCCGGAACGCATGTCGTACGCTTTGAGCCGCGTGATTGCGCCGCACCCTTGAGTTTTTATCTCATCAATGGCGGCGGCCACACCTGGCCGGGTGAGGCGCAATTGCCCGTCGAGAGTTTTGGCCCCACCAACATGGATATTCGCGCCAGCGAGGTGATCTGGGATTTCTTCTCGCATCAAACGCTGCCGGAAGCGCCGCGTTAGCGCTGCCGCGCCGCCGCGACCTCCTGCGGCGTCAGCGCCACGCTGGAGAGGTCGATCTTGGCCGAGCCTTCCACGATCTCGCGCGAGTGCGAGACGTAGATGATCGAGCTATTCTCCAGATCAATGATCCGGCGCACGGCGACGTTCTTGAAGAATAGGCTTTGGCGCTGGCTGAACACCTCTTCGCCCGAGCGCGATGTGCTGACGCCCGAAATGTCGATCGCGCCGATGCGTTGGCAGGAGACGGCCGAGTTGGATGGGTTCTCAAACCAATTGCCCTGGCGCAAGCGATCAAGCGCGCTGCGGTCGAAATAGGCGACGTGGCACACTACGCCCGGAATGTCCGGATCGGGCAGCGCCTCCACCATGATCTCATTGCCCAGGAAATCGTTCGAGAATTCGCCGACAGAGCCCTCACGGTCGCCACAGGCGGCGAGGGCCAGGGCAAGCATGATCATCGCAAGACGTCGCATGTGATCTCCTGATAAGCGCGGGGCGACAAATGTTCCAAAGCGGACTATTGTTCCCTCAGGCGGGTGACAAGCGAAAGCGGCCGGACAACGCGCAATAGTGCAGCAGCAGAGCGCCCTTTTGCACAACACCTATTCCCGGGGCGATGCGAAGCATCCCATGGACTCCAGCCCTTCCGGAAAACCTGCGTTTATGGGCCCGGACTTTCGGCTGCGCCGAAATCCCGGAATGGGTGCGGTGTTGCTTGATGCACCCTTGGACGTTCAAGCGCCCGCCGGCTTCTCCGCCGCGTGGCCGAGGAATTTCGACACGTCTTCCAGCGTGTCCGCGTCTCGCGGCGCCTTGTCCCAGCGGATGCGCGAGATGCGCGGGAAGCGCATGGCGATGCCGCTCTTGTGGCGCGTGGAGCGCTGCAAGCCCTCGAACGCGACTTCGAGCACGAGGCCTTTGGTTTTGGTGTGCGTGACTTCGCGCACCGGCCCGAAGCGGTTGGTGGTGTTGTTGCGGACGAATTTGTCGAGTTCTATCAGTTCTTCGTCGGTGAAGCCGAAATAGGCTTTGCCGACGGGCGCGAGTTCGCCCGCCTCGGTCCAGACGCCAAACGTGTAATCGCTATAGAACGAACTGCGTTTGCCCGAGCCGCGCTGCGCGTACATAAGCACCGCGTCGATCACCATAGGATCGCGTTTCCATTTGAACCAATAGCCTTTCGGTCGGCCCGCGAGATAAGGCGCGTCGCGCCGTTTGATCATCACGCCTTCGACGGCTTCCGCATCCACGCCGGCGCCGCCAGCGGCGGGATCAGCGCGCGCGTTGGTGAGCGCGCCCCATGTCGCGAACGGGATCAGCGGCGAGAGATCGATGGGCGCGAACGGGTGTTGTTCGATGAAGGCTTCGAGCTTGACGCGGCGCTCGATGAAGGGCAGCGCGCGCAAATCGTCATCGCCGAGCGCCAGAATATCGTAGCAGCGGATGAACGCCGGAAATTCCGCGATCAGTTTGGGCGTCACGCTCTTGCGGTTGAGCCTCTGTTGTAGCGTGTTGAAATCCTGCACCCGGTCTTCGCGGCGGATCAGCAATTCGCCGTCGAGCACGGCGTCGAAAGCAAAACTGGCGACAAGATCAGGGAAGGACTTTGAAATGTCCTCGCCGGTGCGCGAATAGAGCCGCGCCACAGGCTTGCCGCTGGCGTCGCGCCCGGCGGCGGCTTGCACACGGATGCCGTCCCATTTCCACTCGGCGCTGAACTTAGCGGGATCGAGCGGTGCAAATTCTTCCGGCTCGATCGGGTGCGACAGCATCGGCGGGTAGAAGCGCGTTAGCGTGGCCGTGCTCGGCGCTTCGGCGCGGCCTTCGAGCCAGGCGAAGATGTGCGTGTAAGGCGGCGCATCTGCGTGCCAAACATTCTCGATCTCGTCGGCGGATTTGCCGCCGAACTGCGCCAGCGCGGTCCGCGTCAGTCGCGCCGAAACGCCAATCCGCAGCGCGCCGGTGATCAGCTTCAACAACGCCCAGCGCCCGTTTTCATCCAGCCGATCCAGCCAATCGGCCACGCGCGCCGGCAGCTCATCCTTCGGAATCGTGTTCAAGCCTTCGACCACATCGGTGATGCTCAGCTCCGCGTTCGCGCGCGCTTCGTCCGCCGGCCACATCAGCGCGACCGTTTCCGCCAGATCGCCGACGAAATCGTAGGACAAGCCAAACAAAACCGGATCGGTGCGCTCCGCCGCGAGATTGCGGATGAGACCGGCTTTCGCGTGCTTGAACGAGAGCGCGCCCGTCATCGCCGCCAGCGCCCAGCCGCGATCGGGATCGGGCGTTTCGCGGAAATAGGTTTCCAGCAGCGCCAGCTTGCCGAGTCTGCGCGGCTCATACGCCAAGCGATCGAGCAGGGCGGCGAAGCGATTCATGCAGCACTCGGCTCCTCTTCGTCGCCATAGCCGACCAGATGCAGCGCCTTCGCCTTCAGCCCTTGCGTTTCGCACCAATGCGCCAGCGCATCGGCTTCACCGTGCGTGATCCAGATTTCACCGGCGCCGGTGTCCAAAATCGTGCGCTGCAGGTCGCGCCAATCGGCGTGATCGGAGATCACCAAGGGCAGCTCGACGCCTTGTTGTCGCGCCCGCGCGCGAATGCGCATCCATCCTGACGCCACGGCCGTCACCGGATCGGGGAAACGCCGCACCCAGGGCGTCTGCAGCGCGCCCGGTGGGCAGAGCACGATCGCGCCGGCGTAAAAGCTCTTCGGCGCCGTTTCGACATGGCGCACATCGCCCAGATCGACGCCACGCGCTCTGTAAAGCTCGGTCAGCTCCATCAGAGCGCCATGCACGAAGATCGGCTTGTCCCAGTCGCAGCGCCGCAGTTCCGCCATTACGCGCTGCGCCTTGCCCAGCGCGTAAGCGCCGACGATATGCGCGCGCTCCGGAAACATCGCCACGGAGGCGAGCAGCTTGCGCACTTCGTGCTCGGCGCTCGGATGATTGAACACCGGCAGCGCGAACGTCGCCTCGCTGATGAACACGTCGCACGGCACGATCTCAAACGGCGCGCAGGTCGGATCAGGCTGGCGCTTGTAATCGCCGCTCACGACAATGCGGCAGCCGTCCGCTTCCACGGCCGCCTGCGCGGAACCGAGCACATGGCCAGCTGAATGCAGTGAAAAGCGCGCGCCGTTCAGCGTGAGCTTCTCGCCATAGGCCAACGCTTGTTGCGAACCCGCAAAATCCGCCCCGTATCGCGCTTCCATGATCGCCAGCGTGTCAGCAGTCGCCAGCACGGCGCCGTGACCCGCGCGGGCGTGATCGGAATGACCGTGTGTAACCAACGCCCGCGCCACCGGGCGGACGGGGTCGATGTAAAGGTCCGCGAGCGGGCAATAGAGCCCTTCCGGGCGCGGATGTAGGATTTGAGCCGGCTGCATCGTCTTGACGAAGATAGGGCGCGCGCGGCGCGATTTCCGCAATCGGTTCGCGGATTGTCGAACGCCCCTAGCCTTTGCGCGTCCGCGCCCCTATGTGCGGCGCTTCGCGGGAGAGACGATTTTCGTATGGCCGAGCCCATCATATCCATTCGGGATGTGAGCAAGACCTATAAGTCTGGCTTACAAGCCCTGAAGCCGATCAATCTGGAGATTGAGAGAGGCGAGATTTTCGCGCTGCTCGGGCCGAACGGCGCCGGCAAAACGACGCTCATCTCGATCATTTGCGGCATCGTCAATCCGTCGAGCGGCGTGATCGTCGCCGACGGCCACGACATCATTCGTGATTTCAAGCAGGCGCGCAAAAAGATCGGCCTGGTGCCGCAGGAGCTGCACACCGATGCGTTCGAGAAAGTCATCGATACGGTGAATTTCTCCCGTGGCCTGTTCGGCTTCGGGCCGGACCCCGCCTACATCGAAAAAGTGCTGCGCGATCTTTCGCTCTGGGAGAAGCGCAATTCCAAGATCATGGAACTCTCGGGCGGCATGAAGCGCCGGGTGATGATCGCCAAGGCGCTGAGCCACGAGCCCAAGATTCTGTTTCTCGACGAACCCACGGCCGGCGTCGATGTCGAGCTGCGGCGCGATATGTGGGAGATGGTGCGCGGGCTGCGCGAGAACGGCGTCACGATTATTCTGACGACGCATTACATCGAAGAAGCCGAGGAAATGGCCGATCGTGTCGGCGTCATCTCCAAGGGCGAACTCATCCTCGTAGAGCAGAAAGATGCGCTGATGCGCAAGCTCGGCAAAAAGCAGCTTACGCTCGATCTGCAAGCGCCGCTCGCCGCCGTGCCGGAAGGCTTGAACGGCTATCAGATCGAACTCGCCGGCGAAGGCCGGCAGCTGATCTATTCGTTCGACGCCAACGCCGAAGACACCGGCATTCCCGGCCTGCTGCGCCGCTTGAACGAACTCGGCGTCGATTTCAAGGACCTCCACACCGAACAATCCTCTCTCGAGGACATTTTCGTAAGCCTGGTGCACAGTCGATGAATGGCGTGGATGAATGCCGGCGCGCTCAATCGTTTGGAGGTTGGAGCGCGGCGCTCCGCGCCGCATGCGCGGCGGAGCCGCGCGCTCCCATCGGCATCGTTTGTGCCCAAGAAATGCCGGCCCGGCGCCGGCGCTGGGTGCGGACTCTTGGGCGCGATAGGGTGCGAGGGATAAGCCGATGAATCTCCATGGTGTTCAAGCGATCTATCGCTTCGAAATGGCGCGCTGGCTGCGCACGTTGGGTCAGAGCCTGTTCTCGCCCGTACTTTCCACTTCGCTCTATTTCATCGTGTTCGGCTCGGCCATCGGTTCGCGCATGATGGAGATCGACGGCGTGAGCTATGGCGCGTTCATCGTGCCGGGCCTCATCATGCTTTCGATCCTCACGGAAAGCGTCTCGAACGCCTCGTTCGGCATCTACATGCCGCGCTGGGCGGGCACGATCTACGAATTGCTCTCCGCGCCCGTCTCCGCGCTCGAAGCCGTGATGGGCTATGTGGGCGCGGCGGCGACCAAATCCATCATTATCGGCTTGGTGATCCTCGCGACGGCGCGGCTTTTCGTGGCCTACGAGGTGCAGAACCCGGCGATGATGCTGCTCTTCTTGGTGCTGACATCGCTGTCGTTCTGCCTGTTCGGCTTCATCCTCGGCGTCATCGCCGATGGCTTCGAGAAGCTGCAGATCGTGCCGATGCTGATCATCACGCCACTGACCTTCCTCGGCGGTACATTCTACTCAATCAACATGCTGCCCGAGCTTTGGCAAAAAATCGCGCTGTTCAATCCGGTCGTCTATCTCATCAGCGGCTTCCGCTGGAGCTTCTTCGGCGTCTCCGACGTCGACATCGGCATAAGCCTTGCGGCGATCAGCGTGTTTCTGCTGGGCTGTTTCACGGCGGTTTGGTGGATTTTTAAAACCGGCTATCGTCTGAAAAACTAAGAGCAAGGAGAGACGCCGTGAGTGACATTCTGCTGAAGCGCGACGGCGCCGTGCTCGAAATCCGCTTCAACCGTCCGGCCAAGAAAAACGCCATCACCAACGAAATGTATGGTGTGATGGCCGACGCGATCGAGGCCGCCGAAAACGATGCCGAGGTTCGCGCCATTCTCTTCACCGCCGAGGGCGATTTTTTCTCCGCCGGCAACGACCTCATGGATTTCGCCGCGCAATCGTCGGGCGCGTTCAGCGGGCCGCGCCATGTCGGCCGTTTCTTGGAAACGATGCTGCACGCGCAAAAGCCGATCGTCGCGGCCGTTGCGGGCAATGGCGTCGGCGTCGGCACGACCATGCTTTTGCATTGCGACCTGGTTTACATCGCCGAAGCCGCCAAGCTGACGACGCCCTTCATCGATCTTGGCCTCGTGCCGGAGAATGCGTCGAGCATGACCATCGTCGATCGCCTGGGCCATGCACGCGCGTTCGCGATGCTGGGCCTCGGCGAGCCGTTGTTCGGCCGTGACGCCGCCGCGTTCGGCCTCGCCAATGCCGCGCTGCCGGCGGCGGAGGTTGAGCCCAAGGCGCGCGCCGCCGCCCAAGCGCTGGCCAAAAAGCCGGCGGAAGCGCTGCGTCTCACCAAGGGCCTGATGCGCGACCGCGAAACGCTGCTCGCGCAGCTGCGCCACGAGGGCGAGATTTTCGCCGAGCGTCTGAAATCGCCAGAAGCCGCGGCCGCGTTCGCCGCGTTCCTCGGTCGTAAGTAATCGAAGCGCGGCTCTGAAGACCCGCGCTCCAAATCAGCGCCGCGCCGCGATCCATGCCTCCACCGCCGGCATGCGCTCGGCGATCGTTTGCGCGCGGATACGGATTTGCGCTTGCGCCGCCGCCACGGAAGGACGTGCGCCCTCTGGGAAGTTCGCGGCGTAGCGTTCGAGTTCGCCCACCATGGCCGGATCGGAACTCGACGCAGCGATCCCCGTCGGGAATTCGAGGCGCGTGAGCTGATCGAGATAAGCCTCGATCGCGGCGCGGTTGGCGACCAGGAAATCCCAGGCCAGTCGTGGATGCTCGCCAGCAACGGCCGCGATCACCTGCGTGCGAATCTGGCGCGGAATCTCGTCGCCCAGAGCCATTTGCAGCGTGCGGCGGGCGAGCGTTTCGTTCTTGGCGGCGCCCACGCGCAACCACAGCCGGCGTTGCTCCACGAAATCGGTGGCCGCGCGCGCCTGGCCGAGCAGCCATTCATAATCCGCTTCGGTCGCGTTCTCGGCGAAGACGCTAAGGACCGCATTGCGCGTGCCGGCCGGCAGCGCCGCGCCCGAGCGCACGCGGCGGCGTGCTTCGGCGATCACCTGCTCGTCGCCTAGCGATCCAAGCGACGTGATCAAGCTAGCGCGCGCCTGAATCGCGTTGGACAATTCGCCCGGCCGCGCATCCCAGCCGGCGCGGGCGAAGAAGGGGCGCAACACGCGCACGCCATAGGCGCGCACCGCATCCGCGCTCGGCCGCTCGACCGTATAGGCGGCCAGCGACGTCATCGAGGACGCCGTATCCATCACGATCAGCGGATCGGTATCCGCCGGGATCGCCTCGACCAGATTGAGATAATCCGAAAACGGCGCATCGCCGCTCCGGCCGAACGCCCAATAATCCAGCAGCAAGCCGAGCTGATCGACGCTTTGCAGCGACGCGAAGCTCTGCGTCAGGCTACGCAAATTCGATGTATCATAGAGCACGCGGAAGAAGCCGGTCTGGCCGGCATTGACGATGTAGGGTCGGCACATCGCCGGGAGCACATTGACCCGTTCGAAGTGGCTGCCGGCTTGCATGACGAAGCGCGTTGGCGCGGCGTCGGGAAGACGTTGCGCGACCACGGGAACGTTCCAATACGTCGTCGTGCGCGCGGATTCATCCATCGCGAAACGGCGTTGTGTCAGTTCCACCATCGGGCCGCGGCCGGTGACGCAATCGCGCCCCTGCGCCGCGATCAGCGGAAAGCCCGGCTGCGTCGTGAAGCTGCGCGCGATCTCCAGCACCGGCTGGCCGGACGCCGCTTGCACCGCGCTCCACAAATCCTCCGTGCGCGCGTTGCCGTAGAGCCGGCTGTTCAGATAATTGCGCACGCCGGTGCGGAAATCCTCTTCGCCCACATACGCCTCAAGCATGCGGATGACGGCGAGGCCTTTCTCATATGTGATCGTATCGAACGCCAGGTTGGCCTCATCCAGCGTGTTGACCGTCTGCACCACCGGGTGCGTGCCTTCGCGCGCGTCGAGCGCCATGGCGGTGGAGGTGCCGTCCGTCAGCTGCGCCATCCACGGATTCCAATCCGGATGCACCGCTTCGGTGGCTTTCGCGGCCATCCATGAAGCGAAGCCCTCATTGAGCCACAGATCGTCCCACCACATCATGGTGACGAGATTGCCGAACCATTGGTGCGCGATCTCGTGCGCCACGGTGCCGAACACGTATTGGCGTTCCGCTTCGGACGAATTCTCGTCCACCAGCAAATATTGGTCGAAATAGAGAATGGCGCCCCAATTCTCCATCGCGCCAAAACCGCCCGCGCCCGGCACGCCAATCATATCCAGCTTCGGCAGTGGGTAATTGATGCCGAAATACTCAGTGAAATAATTGAGCGATTGCTCGCCCGCGATCAGCGCTTCTTGCGCGCGATGGGTTTGCCCGCGCCGCACCACAACGCCAAGCTCCACGCCATCCACGTCGCGGGTCACGCGCTCGAAATCGCCCACCGCGAGGAAAAGCAGATAGCTCGGCATCGACGGCGTATCGGCAAAGCGCGTGCGCGTCAGCCCGCCGCGCAGCTGCGTCGTCTCCGCCGCCGGCATGTTGCCGACCACCATTTGCTCCGTTGGCGCCGTCACCGTCAGCGCAAACACGGCGCGTCGATTGGGCTGATCCCACATCGGCGCGAACCGGCGCGCGTCGCCCGGCTCGAACTGCGTCGCCAGCGCGCGCTTGGTTTGGCCGTTATCCTGATACTCGACGCGGAAGAGGCCGTAGGCGTCATCCTGGATCACGCCGGTGTAAGCGATGTCGAGCACATGCTGTCCCGGCGCCAAGGTGCGGCGGCTCGCGAGCGTCAGCGTTTGCGCCTCTTCGTCGATGGTGACGTTCGCGTTCGCGTTGTCGATCCGCGCGCGCGATACGTCGAGCCCCAGCGCGTTCATCGTCACGCTCTGCGTTGGTTCGGCCACCTCGATGGTGATCCGCGCTTGGCCGGCGAAGCTCGCGGCCTCCGCGTTCGGCGTGATCGCGATCTCGTAGCGCAGCGGATTCGGCCCGCCCTCGAACCAATGCCGTTCACTGGTCTGCGCATCGGCGCCAGTGCTGAGCGCCAAAAGTGCTGCCACAAAAGCAAGACGACGGAATTTCATGGGCAAGGTCCCCGAGAATCTGAGGCGGGGACCATCCTGGGTGGCGCCCCGGCCGGCAACGCGTTTGCGGCAGGCCGGCGGCTGAGTACGGCGGATCGCGCGTCATGACCCGCGTCAAAGTCAGGCGTCGGGCTTTTTCCGGCGCAAAGCGTACAGAGCCAGCGCGAGCGCCGCGCCAACGCCAAGGATGATCGGAAGCCAGATACCGACTGAGGCCGCGAGATCTTGGTTCATATCGTCAGCTTAACACCGCGAGCGGGGGATCGCCTAGATTCAGACCGTGTGGCGCAACGTGACCGCAGTCACATCCTTATGCCTAAGCGCCTACTACCTTCATCTCATCGAAGCGAGGCGCTTCGAGACGAGGAGCAAAACCAATGACCGCCAAGTTCTACAGCCTGATCATCGCCGCTTTGACGTTCGCGCCGGTTGCCTACGCCACGCTGAACCAAGCCGCCCAAATCGTCGCCTAATCCGCCACACCGAATTCAGAGATCAAACCAATGACCAAGCTGTATGCCCTGATCGCCGCCTGCGCCGTGTTCGCCCCGATGGCGATGGCCACGTTGAACCAAGCCGCTCAAATCGTCGCGTAAGCTCCCAGCGACTGGCGGTCTTAGAGAAGGGCGCGGAGGCCGAGAGGCTTCCGCGCCCTTCGCCGTTTCAACTCGCCCAAACCAGTTCGACTTTGAGACCGCCGAGCTCCGAGCGGCCGAGGCGCAGCTCGGCGCCGCTGGCGGCGGCGAGATCGTTGGCGATGGCGAGGCCAAGCCCGTGGCCGTCGCCGCGTTCGTCAAGCCGCTTGCCGCGTTCGAGCGCCTCCGCGGCCTGTCCATCGCTCAATCCGGGGCCGTCGTCTTCGATCACCAGACGCGCGGCGTCGCCGCCGATGCGCACGCGATGGGCCGCGAAGCGCGCGGCGTTCTCCAGCAAGGGGCCGGTCATTTCCATGAGAATGTCGTCGCTGACGGGCAGCGTCTCCGGCGCGCTGTTTTCAAAGGCGAGCCGCGCGCCCGTCTCGGTGCGCTCGACCACTTGGAGCAGGCGGGCGATCACGGTGCGCGCATTGGCGTGCGCGCTGCTGCGCGCCGCGGCCGCGCGGGTGCGCGCCAGTTCGCGCTCGACAGCGCGCGTCG
>JAFLCU010000015.1 GCA_017303355.1 Caulobacterales bacterium
CTGGTTGACGCCTGCCGACTACGCGGCGCGATGGACGCAGAACGAAGACCTTGAAGAGCGCCCATCGGGGGCGTTTGATGACGACCGGAGTCTAGTCCCCGCTGGATAAAGAGCGGGGGTCACATCAGTCGTCGTAGAATGACTGATACCGCGCGAGCGTAGCGTCAGCGAGTTCGTCCGCAGAACTGAATCGACCGTACGGGCCGAGCGCAGCTCTTCCTGCATCGTCGACTAGAGTCAGCGGAGACGAGGCTCGAGGGGAATTCGCTCGGCTCGCAGCAAGCTCAGGCAAGAACATCGTGCCAATCGTCAGCACGCCGTCGCCCCAAAAATCATGTCGCAGGCCGGTCAGAGATTCAATTGGCCTGCCGATTTAGGAATCGACCGGAGCCATCACTGCTCCAATCTGCTCCGAAACCCCTCCAACAAAGAGAAGTGCTGTCTCGCCCTGGTTGAAGAGTTCTTCAAAGCCGGGAGCTATGTCTTGTTGGCTATTGGCTAAAGCAGCGCCGTAAAGCGCCTGCGCGGACGCCTGTCTCGCATTCCAGTCCGCGACTGGGTTATCTATGAGGGCTGTGCGGAACTGTTGGGCAAGGCTAGGCCGTGGAACGTACGTGTACTCACCGTCACTAGGACCGGCTGTTTCCAGATATCTCGAAAGCGCAGAACGCGGAGCTTGATAGTTGTAGAAATTCGATCTGCGCCTTGTCGGTGCCTCGACAACGACTTCCGGCTCTTCCTTGATCGGATAGTCATCCGGAATTGGAGCGACGGTCTTCGACGCCTTGGCGAGGCCGCCTGTTGCAACGGCTTTCACCTGCTCGGTCGTCTGGGGTATTTTGCCTGTGTTGGGTGCCCCAGTCGTACTGGCGCCTCGCCCCGTCATACCCCCGGCTATAGCCTCCCCAATGGTTTGGCCGATTACATCCGGCAACGCCGCGATCACGTTGTCGCCGAAATCCGTGCCTTCGATCAGCGAGCGCGTCGCAGCGTTGGCGATGAGTGAGGCGCCGCCGGCGAGGATGGCGTTGCCAGCTGTTGCCGGCACGCGGACTTTGTTGCCATTGCCGTCCGTCTCGGCGCGCTCGTGGCCGGGGCCATGACGCGTCATCCAATTCAGCGTCACCGCGCTTGCGCCTGCGGCGGCGACGCCGGCCCAGCTAAATTTATCCTGCAGACCCGTTGCGACCCCAATGCCCTGTGACACCGCGCTGTTGGTCATCGCGCTCACGGCGATGGCGCCGGAGCCGCTGGCGCCGATCTGCTTTGCGACCGCATCGCCGACGCCGCTCTGCGTGACGCCAGCGCTGATGCCGGAGAGCCCAACTTGGCTCCACGAGAATTTCTCCTGCACGCCTGCAGCGACCGCAACAGCCTGACCGGCGGCATTAGAGGTCGCGCCGATAGCTGCTGTGCGAATTATGCCACCGATATAGGTTCCCGCACCAGGTATGATGCGATCGAGTACAATGCTCACCACTGTCGCCACCACTTGCACCAGCAGCGCGCCCAGCCCGCCGCACTTCTTCTTCGCGGGCGGTTTCACCGCCGTGGGGCTGATGTTGCCGATGACGTCGTTGGGATCGTAGGGCTGGTAGGTGCTGGCGTTGTTTTCATTGCGCTGCACGCCCGCCGGGATGATCAGCGGCAAGCCCTCTATGAGCGTGCTCTCCGCAGTCAGGCCGTTGATCTCGGCCAATTTGTACCAAAGGCTCTCATCGCCTCAGAGATTGGCCGCGATCGATTGCAGCGTATCGCCCGTCTGGACCACGTACATGCCGCCGTCCGAGCCCTGCGCGTACGAGTTCAGCGCATCGTAGGCGAGATCGAAATCCGCGAAGCTCGTCGACGAACTCGAACCATTGTTGAACGCGCCCGTGCCTTGGCTCGCCGTGCGATTGGCGATCGACGACACATAGCTCGTGTCCATCGTGCCGTTATTGCCGACATAGCCCATGGTGCGGCCAGAGAAGCGATACCCTTCGTAGCCGGTCGCGAAGCGAAAAATGGCGTAAGCGCGCCGCTCGGCGGCGTCATGGCCGCGCGTCTATGCAAGCAGGTGAAGCGATGCGTGTCCGGTGCAGCAGTCCGTATCACGGCCTTGCACGTTGGTGACGACTATCCTAGTTCCGGCCGCGCTGGGCGCAGATATCGCGGAAGCCGGCGGCCATGAAGGCCGCCATGCGCGCCTTCACGGCGGTGTGGTCGTCCGATTTGCAAAGGCCGCCCGACAATCTGTCGATCCGTCCCGTCCGCGCCAGCGTCAGCATCAGCGCGCCGGTGACGAAATGATAGCCCCAGAATATGTCTTCCTCGGCGCACTCGGGCATGGCTTGCTTGAGCAGATCGATCAGGCGCAGCACGACGGGATCGAAGTGCTGATCCAGGAGTGCGGCGCCCTCCGGCGTGTTGGAAGCAAGAGCGGCCAGCGCGCCATAATTCTTCATGCCCTCGCCACTCTGGAAATAGAGATCGAGGTCAGTGTCGAGAAACGCGTGCAGTGCGCCCTCGACGGTCGGCTTGCCCTTGCTTTCCGTCTGGTAGCGATCGAGTGCGGCCATCCGCAGCGCGCTGGTCACGCCCGCGCGCCGCGCGAACACGGCGTCAAACAGCGTTTTCTTGTCGTTGAAATAATAATTCAGCAGCGTGTGGTGGGCGCCGACCATCTGGGCGACATCCTTCAATGTCACGCCGTGAAGGCCGTGCTTCGAGAAGAGATATTCCGCCGCGTCGAGGATTTGCTCCATCTTGTCGGCGCGCTGCTGCACTTTAGTGGGCCCGCGGCGCGCTTTTGCCTCGTCGGCGCGCGTTTTGGGTTTTGGCTTGGCTTTTGCCCTCGGGGCCGTCGCCTTTGCGCTCGATTTAACCGCCATACTCAGCTCTCAAACGAATCTTGTCGATCTTACCAGTCGGCGCCAGCGGCATCTTGGGAATGCGTATCACCGCGTCTGGAATCCACCACGACGCCACCGCGTCGCGCAACGGCGCGAGCAAATCCTCGTCGCTGATCGCGCCCTCCGCCCGCGTCTGCACCAGGAGGATGGGCCGCTCGCCCCATTTGGAATCACGGCGCCCGATCACGGCCGCCAGCGAAACCTCCGGAAGACGGCTGACCACGGTCTCGATCTCCACCGGATTGATCCACTCGCCGCCCGACTTGATCAAGTCCTTCGCCCGCCCGGTGATCATGAGATTGCCGTCGTCGTCGATCTTGGCGAGATCGCCAGTCGCGAACCAGCCGTCGGCTGTCGTGGCGCTGTGCGCTGCGCCGAAATAGCGTTCAACGACAGCGGCGCCGCGCACGAAGAGATGCCCTTCGGTATTGCGCTGCTCCGATAGCGGACGCCCCTCCGCATCGCCGATAAGAAGATCGACGCCAATGGCTGGGCGACCAGAAATCGCGGCCGCGCGCGCGGGATCATTGGGTGCGGCGAACGTGCCGCCGGGCGACAATTCGGTCATGCCCCAACTGGTCTGCACCGTGACGCCCAAACGCTGCTCGATGCGCTGCATCAATGCCGGGGGCAATGGCGCGCCGCCCACAATCACGCGCTGCAACGTCGCCACGTCTCCGCCCTTCGCTTCGAGATGCTCTAGCAGCCCCAGCCAAACCGTGGCGACGCCCGCCGCGATCGTCACGCCTTCGGCGTTGATCAGCGTCGCGAGGCTGGCGCCATCGATATTGCGGCCCGGCAGCACAAGCTTGGCGCCCGCCGCCGGCGCCGCGAACGGCAAGCCCCATGCGTTCGCATGAAACATTGGCACAGCCGGCAACACCACGTCGCTGGCTTTGATGGCCAGAACATCGGCTTGAAGCAGGCGCAATGCGTGCAGGTAATTGGAGCGGTGCGTGTAGGTCACGCCCTTGGGCGCGCCCGTCGTGCCCGAGGTGAAGCACAGTCCGGCCGGGCGCGTCTCGTCGAACGCACCCCATTGCACTCTGGCGTAATCAGCATCCGCCAGAAGCGGCTGGAGCGCCGCCATGTCCGCGGGCGCATCGCCGTCGATGACAAGCACGTGTTCGATGTGCCTTGCCGCGTCCCGGATCTGACGCGCGAGCGGCGCCAGATCCGCGCTCACCACCAGCACGCGCGGCCGCGATTGGCGCACCATCTCGGCAAGCTGCGCAAGTGTCAGACGCGGATTGAGCGTATGGCACACCGCCCCCAGCCCCATGATGGCGTACCAAGCCTCGACATGGGCCTGCGTGTTCCACGCCAGCGTCGCCACGTGATCACCCAAGCCGACGCCCATCCGCGTCAGCACCGCCGAAGCACAGCGACTATTCTTCAGAAGCGCCGCATACTCGACCCGCTCGCGCACGCCGTGCTCGCGCGCCGTGACAATTTCGGTTGTCGGGCGCCATTTCGCCGCATGCTCGAGAAATTTGTCGAGCGTGAGCGCGAAAGCCTGCATTTCACCGTCCATCAGCGACACGCCGGCGCCTCCGGCGGCAACGGCGGCGAAATCACGCCAACGTTCCAATTCCACGCCAGATTGCCTTGCGCACGGCGTCTGCAGACAACGGTCTCGTGGAGTTCGTAAGCGTTCGGAGGAGCCGCACGCATAATTGGAACGTCCGCAAACGCCATATAGGCGCGGTCCGTCCCATAAGGACGCCACTCCGCCTCGCCTTGCGCGCGTGGCGCGCCATCACGCGCGAACGACGCCCAATAATTCAGCATCGCGTCCGACATACGTTGCTCTTGCGCTGTTTGCGGCACGGCCGGCCAGCGCTCCGGCGTCTCCCCGATCGTGCCGAACACATACGGAATCTCGGCCGCGTGAAACGCATGCAGCCCCGCATCGTCCGCCGCAGGATAGCCGTGATCGAAATAATAAAGGAAGGATGGCGCGCCGATCGCGGTTTGGCGCGCCGTCAGACGCTCCGAGGTCCAGCCGTACATGGCGTCGCGCGTGGTCGCCAACATGCTCTCGCCGATATTGTCGGCGGGGTAACGGGCGAGAAACGCGTCCGACAGTTCGCCATAGCGCGCGCGGATTTCGTTCGTGTAAGCTGCGGCATCGACCGGCGGCGACGGCAGAAGGAAACGCAGCGAACGGATTTCGCCTTCGTTATAGCCGGCGAGAATTGGCACGCGCGCCTGATCGCCACGATCAAAAACGTCCACAAGTTGGCGCGGCACTGTCCGGCCATCGACCGTCACGAACGGAAAATACCCTGTTGTCGCCGCGCGGCTCACGATGGCCTCCGCGCTCATCGAGCGCAGCCCCGCGATATCCGTCGCACCCAATTGCGAAGCCAACCACACGCCGACAGCCTCGGCGGAGAATGCGCCCTCATAAGGATTGTTGCGCAGCACGGGCGCTGTGATCATGTAGGCGCTTTGAGCGATGGCGCGATGAAAGAGACCGCGCGCATCCGGCGCCGCCATCAGGTACATCACGCTCAGCGCACCCGCCGACTCCCCCGCAATGGTGACATTGTTCGCATCACCGCCGAATGCGCCAATGTTTCGCCGTATCCACCGCAACGCCTCGATTTGATCCATCAGGCCATAATTGCCCGAGATGTTGCGCCGCGATTCAGCGCTAAGCCCGGGGTGCGCCAGATAACCCAACGCACCGAGACGATAATTGATCGACACCACCATGATGCCGCGCTCGGCAAGGCGCGCGCCGTCGTAATAGGATGAGCTGCCGGCGCCACTTACCAGCGAGCCGCCGTGTATCCAGACAAACACAGGCGCGTTGCGTGCATTCTCCGGCGCCCAGATGTTGAGGAAAAGACAATCCTCGCTCATGGCCGGCGGCACATTGTAATAGATGCTTGTCTGCGGCGAAGGCGGCTGCACGCAAGCCGCGCCGAATTGCGTCGCGTCGCGAACGCCGCGCCAGCGCGGCAGCCGCAGCGGGGCACGCCAACGCAATTCGCCGACAGGCGATCGCGCAAAGGGAATGCCGCGGAAAACTTGTGTGCCAGCGACGGCCTCACCGCGCACACTTCCCGCCGGCGCGTTTACAATCGGCGGCTCCTGGGCCCGCGCGGGCATCGCAAAGCAGAGCGACGCCACGGCCGCGCACATTTGAATCAACCGTTTCACGCTACGCCTCCACGTTGCGCTTCACGCTTTAACGCGCGCGCGAGCCAGACAAACAACAAGATCGCCAGAACGTAAAATGGCACGAGCGCGTAAAACGCGAATTGCAGCGAGTTTTCAGGATAGGCTGGTCTAAAATAGTCGCTGACGAACCCGACAAAGGTTGGGCCAAACCCCAGACCAACGAGGTTCATGACGAGCAGAAGCAATGCGCCTGCCAGCACGCGCTGATCGGGGCGCACCTCCTCCTGCACCAGTGTGACCGATGGCGAGAGGTAAAAATAGTTTAGGCCTGTTGGCAAAGCGAGGAAAGCAAGCGCCAGCGGCCAGCTGGGCGCCCAGACAAAGCCGATGAAAAGCGGCAGAGCAAGCATCAGGCCGATGGCGGGAATCCAAGCGAAGGCGACCTTCGAACGCTTGGTGAAGCTATCGATCAATCGGCCGGAGAGGTACATGCCCGCGCTGATGAAGACGCCGATCAAGAGCGCGTAATAGACGGCCACTTCTCCGAGGGTCATACCCTTCTCGCGCATGAGAAACAGTGTCGTGAAATTGAGGATTCCATAGGTCACGATTTGCGTCACGGCGCACGCGAGTGAGAGCCGCAACAATACAGCGTGCGTGAAGAACATCTTGCACGTCGCCCAGAAGCCGACCGCCGGCTTCGCTTCGACCGTCGCTGCCGCATCGAGCGCGCCGCGCTTGGGCTCGCGCACAAAGAGCCAGACGATCAACGCCGTGAAGACGCCTACGACGCCGATTGCGACGAACGCCGAGCGCCACGAATAAGCAGCCGCGATCGAAGCTCCGAATGCGATGCCCAGCGCCTGCCCAAGCGGAGGCCCAAGATTGAACAGGCTCAGCGCCGTGCCGCGCGTGCCCGGCGGGAAATAGTCCGAGATAATCGAATAGGATGGCGGCACCCCGCCCGCTTCCCCGACGCCCACCGCCATGCGCGCGGCCGCGAGTTGCGGATAGGAATTGGCAAAGCCGCACGCGGCCGTGGCCACACTCCATAGCCCGCAGGCGAGCGCGAGCACGCGCGCGCGATTGGTGCGATCGGCAAGCCAGCCCACGGGGATGGCTAGGATGCAGTAAAACGCCGCGAAATAGAGGCCGCCGATCAAGCCGAGCTGGCCATCGGAAATGCCCAATTCATCTTGGATGGGTTTGGCCAAGATCGACAGCAGCTGACGATCGAGAAAATTGAGCACATAGACGAAACACAGGACCGCGAGAACAAACCAAGCGCCCGCGGCCGGCCGCGTGGCGCTTGCGTTGATATTGCCTGTGTGCGCCGAGCTATCAGTTGACGTCATGGGTTCGATCGCATTCCAAATTGGTCCCTACGCGGCGTAGCGATCGCGATCCAGCCGGACCGCGATCGCCATCGCAACTAGAATGCTCTGTACACCCGAACGCCGAATTGTCGCGGCGCGCCCGCGAAACGCAGGCCTGAATTTAACGCGGCCATGTAGTGCTGGTCCGTCAAATTGGTGGCCCAAAGCGTTGTGACGAAATCGCCATGCGTCCAGGCCAATTGCGCATTGACGATGTTGCGCTCCTCCACCAAATCGCCGCGCGCTTCGTTCTGGAACAAAGTCGCCCATTGCTCGGAGACGTGACCATAGTTCAGACGCGGCGTCAGCGTGTCGCCGCCCGGCAGATGGAAGACATATTGCATGCCGACGTTGAAGGTGAGCTCTGGCGCGTAGGTTTGCTCGCGTCCTTCGAGGTTGATGCACGAAAGGCTTGAGGGACCCGTGTCTGGGTTGCAGGGCGTGAAGCTTGCCGCGCGCGGATCGGTCGCGAAGAAGCGGCCGATTTCGCTTTCCATAACGCCCAGCCCCGCATCGAGCGAAAAATCGCCGAACACGGCTTCGACTTGCGCTTCAAAGCCATAGATCACGCTTGGGTTTGGCGTATTGAGTTCGAAGCCAAAGGTCGGGAACGCCGGATAGCCGATGATGACCTGAAAATTTTCGTACTCATTGTAGTAGGCGCTGAGCTGTGTCCGGACGCGCCCATCCAGCCAACCAGCTTTCCAGCCGACCTCATAACTGGTGACTAGCTCTTCATCGAATGGCGCGGGCAAGCCGAGTCCGACTGGCACGTTGAGACCGCCAGGACGGAAACCCGTCGCCACAAAGCCGTAGATGAAATTGTGGTCGTCCACGGTCCAGTTCAGCGACACCTTGCCGGAGAGATTGTCCCACTCCGCCGACTGCTCCTGCAAGATTGGCGTGCCGTACTGAAGAACGCTGATGTGATTTTCGGTGCTGCTTTCAGCATAGCGCGCACCAATCTCCAGTTCGAGGCGATCAGTGAGATCGACCGAGGCTTGCCCAAACAGCGCCGAGGTTTCCTTCGGGTTGGAGCCTTCCAGAGAATACTCGGTGAAGATGCTGCCCGGCGGTTGGCCGATGATGAAATCGCCCGGTGGAAATTCATATTCATCGCGCTGATAATAAGCGCCGAGAATCCAGGCGAACCGGCCGGTGTCCGGCGAGATCAGGTTGATTTCCTGACTGAAGATATCCTCTTTCACGTAATCTCGGAACGTCCAGCCGAAGGCGCTTTGGCCATCGAGGTCCGCGCGATAGAGCGTGGAGCCGGCTTGATAACCGGTCACCGAGCGCAGCGTGATCCCGCTGTCGAACTCATAATTCACCTCCAGCACGGTGCGTGCGAAGCGATCGACCGCGGCGATCTCGGCGTTGGCCGTGAGTTCGAATTCATCATTGGTCGCGAGTACCGGATCGGCGGGATAGCCGCTGAGATCGAGATAATTCGCATCGGTTTTCCAAAGCACCGATAGGTTTGACGTGGGCTCCCACAACAAACTGAAGCGGCCGCTAAACGTGTGGACGCCATCATCGCCCGTATAAGGACCCGTAATGTCGTAAAAGCTGTCGCGATGATCGGTGTTGAACGCGACACGCGCCGCAAGCGTATCACTGATCGGCAGGTTCACCGCGCCCTGCGCGCCGACATAGTTGAAATTGCCCGCCGACCCCATGACATAACCGTGGCTGCCGCCGCCGATCTCGGGATTGTTTGAAGTCACGAAGACCGCGCCGCCGGTGGCGTTTTGCCCTACGAACGTACCCTGCGGACCACGCAGAATTTCAACGCGGGCGATGTCGTAATATGGCTCGGCGGTGAAATAGCCCGGGAATGTCGCCACGCCGTCGCGGTAGGTGATCACCCCCGTCGTTGTTTGCGTATTGTGCTCGGCCTTGCCGATGCCGCGAATGTTGAAATCGATGCCCTGGCCGAAATTGTTGACGGTCGCGCCGGGCGAGACGAATTGCAGCTGATCCACCGTGGTCACGCCCGCATTGGCGAGATCATCGCCCGTCATCACGGTCGCGGCGATCGGCGTGCGCTGCAGGCTCGTGGTGCGCCGCTCCGCCGTGACGACAATCTCTTCGTCGTTTGAAGCCGCCTGATCTGCTGCGTTTTGCGCGTTCGCCGGCAGCGCAAGCGCCAATTGTGCGGCGGCGCATGCCGACGCGAAGAGCATCGCTCTCATCCCGTATTCCTCCCCTGGCGCCGATCATGCCGCCGGCGTCGCTTCGGGGAGTGAGCCACCGAACCCTGGCGTTGTCAACACTCGCTCTCGCGTGCGTGAATATCTTTATCGAACCACTCAAAAGCAGCCGACAAAGAAAGGCGGCCCCTTTTGGGGGCCGCCAGGCTGTGCTGCACGACGTGTCGCGGGCTTAGGCGACGGGCGTCGGCTGCGGGGCCTCCACGGCGCCGCCCAAGGCGACGCCACTGAAATTCATGCGCACCTCCGCGCCCTGCACGTTGGCGGCGTCCTGATATTCAATCGTCACGCGTTGCGCCGGCACGCCGCGCGCGACGAGCGCCGCGCGCAAGGCGCTTGCTCTGCGCACCGCGAGTGCGTTCGCTCCATCGACCGCGATCACGGCCGACTCGAGTTGGCACACGGAAGCGGCATCAACGGCGGCAGCGAGATCGCCGCGCGTCTGGCTGCTGAGCGCGCTCGAACCACGCGTGAAATTAGCCGTGTGAACACGCGCGTTGCACACGCCATATCCGGAGATGGCGGATGCGTCGGCCATCGTCGCCGCGCTTGTCGGCGTCGCGGGCGCAACCGCGGAAACCAGCGTCGTTTGGGCAAGCGGCGCGGCATTCGTATGCGTGGCCGGTTCAATCGCGGCGGTTTCCACCGCCTGCCCCTGCGCCAGCTGCGTGGCCGCCGCCTGGGCGACAAGCACATTGGCTTCGGCGCGCGCGTCATTCACGCATTCACGCTGGCCGCGCGACATGCGCAAAGCCCAATGGCCGACGCCGCACGATGCACGCGTGGCGCTTTCGATGCGCCGATGCAGCGCCGCGCGGCCTTGCGGCGCGTCGAGATTCAGATCGGCGTAGCTGATGCGCGCCTGCGCGCCATTCGCGGTAAACTGCACGGAGGAACGTTCGGCGATCGTCGTCACGCCGGCTTGCGATTGAGCGTACTGTCGTTCAACGGCGACGGTGTTGGCGGCGGCGACAGCGTCACGCATGGCGTTGCGCATGCACTCGCGCTCGGCGCGGCCCCGGGTCAAACCGCGCCCCAAGCCGCTGTCGCAGACGCGGCGGGCAGCCTGCCGCAAGCGTCCGAGCATGACATTGGCGCCCTCCTCGGAGTTAAGATCAATATCCGAATACGAAACCGCGACCGACGATTCCACGGAATCGGCCTGCGCTTGCGCCGGCTGCATGGTCAGAATCTGCGCCAGGCACGCGGCGCCAATCAAAATTGGTATGCGCTTCTTCATCTGAACTTCCCCTTCGCCGCGGGTGAGGCTCGTTCCTCCCGCTTGTTTGAGGAGGCGCGGCGAAGGCGGAAAATGGGTCAGCCAGCGCGAAGATTTTTCGATCGAGCGCTATGTTCGGGCGACAAATACGGAAAAGGCGCGGCGAAGGCGCATTCGCTAGCCGGGCGTGACCCGTTCCGGCTAGAAACGACGCCTACGTGAGGCAAAGGCGGGGGCCATGGCCGATCTCGTACTCGAACGCGAAGTGATGACGCTCTTTGAGCAATTGCTCGAAGTCCCGGAGACGCAGCGCGAAACCTGGATCGAAGCGCACACGCTCGGCCGTCCGGCGCTCCGCGAGCGTCTGGTTGCGCTTGAAACGGCTGATCGGCTCGATTCTCTGCATACAGGCGGCGCGATCACGGCGCTCGAAAGCGCCGCACTGCCCGAGCGTATCGGCCCCTACCGAATTCTTGAGCGTATTGGTCAAGGGGGAATGGGGGCAGTTTATCGGGCCGAGCGCGACGCCGGCGATTTCTCCCGTACGGTCGCGATAAAAGTCATCAAGCCAGGTCTTTTCACGCCTGAACTTGTGTCTCGCTTCGAGAGCGAACGGCAGACCTTGGCGCGGCTCAGCCATCCGAACATCGCGCAGCTCTTCGACGGCGGCCAAACCGTCGAGGGCTCGCCTTACTTTGTCATGGAACTCGTCGAAGGCCTTGCCCTGCTGCAATGGATCGCGGCCGCGCCACGTTCCAAGGCCGAGCGTACTCAATTGTTCCTCGACATTTGCGCGGCCGCCGCATTCGCGCACAGCCATCTTGTCGTTCATCGTGACCTGACGCCGAACAATGTACTCGTGCGCGACGATGGCGTCGTGAAGCTCATTGATTTCGGCATCGCCCGCCCAGCTGATGAAGCCCCTATTGCGGCGAATGACGCGCGGATCGCCGCCCTGACGCATACGCCGGGTTACGCAGCGCCGGAGCGTCTGCGCGGCGGCCACGTAACCACTGCCGCGGACATTTACTCGCTTGGCCAGTTGCTCGCCAACATCGAGCCAACGCATCGGAAAGACCGCGAACTCCAGGCCATCATTGCACGCGCCAGCGCTGATGAACCCACGGCGCGCTATCCCAGCGTCGCAAGTCTCATCGCGGACGTCGAAGCTTGGCGCTCCGGGCGTCAGGTTTCGGCGTATGGACGCGCGCCGCTTTACGTATTCAAAAAGTTTGTCGCACGCCATCGCATCGCCTTCGCGGCGACCGCGATCGCATTCGCCGTTCTGGTCGCCGCTTTCGCGAACACTTTGATCGCAAACGTCCGTGCCGAGCACGCGCGCGAACTCGCCGAGGCGCGCTTTGAGCAAACCCGCGCGATCGCCAACAGCATGCTGTTTGATGTGTTTGACGAAGTCAGCTTGACCGTCGGCTCAACGAATGCGCGCGAGATGCTGGCGCGCACCAGCCTCACCTATCTCGAAGCGCTGGCCGCCGATGACAACGCGCCCCTGGATGTTCAGGTTGAAGCGGGCCTGGGTTTTCTGCGGCTCTCGCAAGTGGTCGGCGGCGGGCAGGTTGGCGAACTTGGCCGTTACCAGGACGCCAGCGCCCTTTTGGCAAAGGCCGAGCAAATTATCGAACCGCTCTACGCCGCACATCCGCAAGACGAGCGGATCGCACACGCCATGGCGCAATTGCTCCTCGAGCAATCCGGCGCGGCTCTCTACAATGATAATGATAGCGCAGCCGGGCGAGCTTATGCCGAGCGCGCCGCGGCCGCGATTGAACCCTATGCGCGCGATGACGCCGACGCCGCACGCACTTACGCAATCGCGTTGCAAGCCGTGGCGGATTCCTTCGGCTGGGATGACGACTACACCACCGCACGCGATCACCATCTCCGTGCGGAGGCATTCGCCACCTCATTGCCCGCCACCATCCGCGATCATGTAAAAATTATGCGGGCGCGGGCGGCGAACCTGCGCCTATTGGGTGAAGCCTACCACCGCCTTGAGCAGGAAGACGAAGCGCGCGTGGTGCTCGACCAGGCCGTTGATCTGAACCGCGCCGTCCGCGATTCCGCACCGAACAATCCTGGATATATCCGCAACTTCGCCATCTCGACCTGGTACCGCGCCGTGGTGCATCGCAGCAACGAGCGCATCGCTCTCGCGCGCGCATCGATCGAGGAATCCGTCGCAAGTGCTCGTATTCTGCGCGAGCGCGACCCGAATGACGCCGGCGCCATTCGCATGCTCGCAATCTCCAACGAGGTGTACGCGCAAATTCTGGCGGACCTTGGTGACTTCGCCGGCAGTTACAGCACCGGTTCGGAGGTCATCGCCGCGCACCGCGAACTTGTACGACGCGCCGACGGCGCGCCGGGTGCACGCCGGAGCCTAGCCGCGGCTCTCATGACCCATGGCGGGAACTCCTACAATGGCGGCTCCTACGCGCGCGCCTGCGAGGCCTGGATCGAGGCGCGTGGCATCTATCGAGCTTTGAATGCGGAAGGCGCGTTGGGCGAGCGCGACCGCAATGCTTCGCTGGCCGAAGCGGAGGATTTCGTGCGGCGCGGCTGCGGCCCGCCACGTCGCGGTTTAGGCGACGCGATCTAAGCAGTTCGCTTCCTAGAGAAGGCCGATTGCCTGAAACGCGGTCTGGGGCCAAAGTCCGCTCCGAGGCAGTCACGTGACCCCACCGAGCCAATCCGCGGGGCGCGGCCAAGAGCAGATGGTCGCGCAACATTATGACGAGTTTCGCCGCGTCGCGCGCGGCGTGCTCAACGGCGACGCCGCCGCGCTTCAGATTCAGCCAACCGATCTCGCGCACGCGGCCGCGATCAAGCTGTTCAAGCTTGAGCGCATTGATGTTCAAGGCCGGACGCATTTCTTGTCGCTGTCGGCGCGCATCATGCGCCAAATACTCATGGATGAAATCCGCCGCATGCGCGCGGCCAAGCGGCAAGCCCCGCCCGTGACGACCCAATGGCCCGGCGGAGAAGGCAAAGGCGCGCTTGATCTGGAAGCGCTCGACGCCGCGTTGACGAAGCTCGAGCGGTTTGACCCCGAGCGCGCGCGCCTAGTGGAGCAGCGCTTCTACGCGGGCCTCACGGTGGAGGAGATCGCGGCGGCCGAAGGGATTTCCGAGAGCACGGTCAAGCGCCAATGGCGCGCCGCGCGCGCCTGGCTGATCGACGAACTGAGCCGAAATTGATTACGGCGCAACCGCATTGACGATAATGCGCGCGCGGTTGCGCATCGGCACGTTCAAGCCGTCTTGCGTCACGGCGCCGCTCTCACCAGCCGCCAGCAATTCCGTACGCGAGCGCGGCCATCCTGAACGCTGCGCGAGGTAATCTTCAAGCACTTCCGCGCGGCGCACGGAAACTTGGCGATTGCTTTCGTGCGAGCCGTCGGCGTCGGTCAGGCCAATAATACGCACGCTGTTAATACGGCAGCCAGCGATTGCCTCAGCCTGCAAATCGATCACCTCGCGGGCAAGCGGTGTGAGTTCGGTGGTGTCGCCTTCAAAATAGACGGAAAAATTCCGCTCGTAGCACGCGGCTGGATCAAACGGCGCACGCGCCTCATCAGCGGCCTGCGTCGCCGCACAGCCCGACAGCACAGCAGCGGCCGTCGCCGCGATGAAGAACGACTTCAGACGCATGATTTTCTCCGTCGCGAGTTAGCTTTTGGCGCGCCCGCGCCCACCCTTTTCCACGAATTCACGCAACATCTGCGAGGGACGGAAGGTCACCACCCGACGCGGCGTGATCGGAACCTCCTCGCCGGTCTTGGGGTTCCGGCCTACACGTTGGCGCTTGGCGCGGACATTGAAATTGCCAAAGCGCGAGAGCTTTACGGTCTCGCCCTCGACCAGCGAGTCCTGCATCATTTCGAGCATGCGCGTCAGCAGACGATTGGCGTCGGCGCGTTGCATGTTGGCGCGACGCGCTAGCGCCTCGACGAGATCCGCACGCGTGATTGTCTTGCCGGCCACCGGAGCCCCCTCCGTCGCGCGTCCCAGCGCGAGTGGGGAAAAGCTAGTCGGCTCCGACAGTTAGGTCAAATATTGCGGAGGCGTCACATCCGCACCAGGGCAGCCCCCCAGGTCAAGCCGCCGCCCAGCGCCTCCATCAGCACAAGATCGCCCTTTTTTACACGCCCGTCGCGAATGGCGACATCCAGCGCCAACGGCACGGACGCGGCCGAGGTGTTGCCGTGAAGCGCAACGGTCGAGACGACCTTCGCCGGATCAATGGCCAGTTTTCGCGCCACCCCATCGAGGATGCGCTGGTTCGCCTGGTGCGGGACGAACCAATCCACAGCGTCCAGAGGCACCTGCGCCCTCGCGCAAGCTTCCAACATCGCGCCCGAGATATGCTCGACCGCCTGACGGAACACGGCATTGCCGACCATACGCACCTTGCCGGTGCTCTGGGTCTGCGACGGGCCGCCATCCGTGAACAGGAGATCGTGCATGCGCCCGTCCGTGCGCAAGAATGTCGAGATGACGCCGCGCTCGGCTTCCTGTTGCGCCTCAAGCACGACGGCGCCCGCGCCGTCGCCAAACAGCACGCAGGTGCCGCGATCCTCCCAATCCATGATGCGCGAGAAGGTCTCGGCTCCAATCACCAGCGCCGTTTTGGCTTGGCCCCGCACCAGCGCGTTGTCGGCCGTCGAGAGCGCGAAGATAAACCCTGAGCACACCGCTTGCAGATCAAACGCCGCCCCCTGATGCACCCCAAGTGCGGCCTGCACACGCGCGGCCGTCGCCGGAAAAGTGAGATCAGGCGTCGTTGTCGCAACGACGATGAGATCGACATCTTCGGCCGTGCGGCCAGCAATCTCAAGCGCAAGACGCGCCGCCTGAATCGCCAGATCGGAAGTTTTCTCGCCATCCGCCGCGATATGCCGCTCGCGGATGCCGGTGCGCTCGACAATCCACTCGTTGCTGGTATCGACTCGCCGCGCCAACTCGTCGTTCGAGAGCACGTGCGACGGCAAATATGAGCCGGCGCCCAGAAGTACAGAACGGATCAATTGGCGTCCTCGACCTTAGCGGGCGCCGGCGCGCGCGAGACGCGCGCAAGCTTGCTGGCGATTTCTTCGCGATAGTGGCTGCGCGCCATTTTCTCGGCGACGCCGATCGCGGCGGCGTAACCGCTGCCGCTGGCGCTGCCATGGCTTTTCACAACGAGACCATTGAGGCCCAGGAAAAGCGCGCCATTGAAAGTGCCGGGATCCATGCGAGCGCGGAGCTTCTTAAGTGCGGGATAGGCAATCAACGCGCCGAGTTGCGCCAAGGGTCCGCTCGTCAGTGACTCGCGGAGCAATTGCCCAACAAGCCGCGCCGTGCCTTCGCCTGTTTTCAGCGCGATGTTGCCGGTAAAGCCGTCCGTGACGACGACATCGACCGTACCCTTGGAAATGTCGTCGCCTTCGACGAAACCGCGAAAATCCAGATCGACGCCGGAATCTCGAATGAGCTGCGCGGCGGCACGAATTTCCTCGTGCCCTTTTTGCTCCTCGGCGCCGACGTTCAGCAGCGCAACGCTAGGGCGCTCCTTGCCGGAAACCGCGCGCTGAAACGCTTCGCCCATGATCGCGAACTCGACCAATTGCTCGCCGTCGGCCTCGACGTTGGCGCCGACGTCCAAAATCACCGTGTAGCCGCCCTTGGCGTGCGGCCAGCGCGCCGCCAGCGCGGGACGGTGCACACCCTCCATGGTGCGCAATCTGAACATGGCGATCGCCATGTAGGCGCCGGTGTTGCCGGCGGAGACCACGGCGTGCGCTTGGCCATTTTCAACAGCTGCGACAGCGTTCCAGAGGCTTGAGCCTTTGCCCTGACGTAAAGCTTGGCTCGCCTTCATCTCCATGCCAATCGCCTTCTCGGCCGGCACGATCTCGGACACGGCTTTTGCGTCCGGGTAGCGGTCCATCAGCGCGCCTAAACGCGCGGCGTCGCCATGGACGAGGAAGCGTACGCCAGACCGTCGCCGCGCGACGATATCGACGCCTTCCACCACGATATCGGGTGCGTGATCGCCCCCCATCCCGTCAATCGAGAGAACAAGCCCTTCGGCCATGAGGCGATAGTGTCCTGAATTTATTCGACCGCCCGCGGGTCGAGGGCGCGGAACATAGTCCCGCGCCAAGGGAATGCCAAACCCGTGTTTCAGACAGTGTATGCGGGCCAGCCGGCATCGCCCAGGAGCGCCGAAATGTCTGCCTTGGCCTGCTGTTCGGCGGCCTGACGAAGGTAGCCCGCGACATCCATCGCGAACGACGCCCCCTCAACACCAAGAACGTTTCGTCTAATCGCCGCCGCCAAGGCTGCCCGATCCTCGGCTTTGAGGGCCGCCGTGTAGGCCTCCAGGCGGCCATAGAAGGCGCCAGCCAGTTTGCGCATGCGCTTGGGGACAACGAGATCGCCGACGCCGTCCTCGCGGAGGCCCGCGTCCAGATAGCGGAACAATTTGTCGGTAAAGGCCTGGGTGAGCGTTTCGGCGCCCGGCTCCGCTTGCAGCCGGACCAGGGCAAGGCCGGCGTGCAGCGCCACAACCTCAAATCGCCCTTCAAGCGTGTCAGGGGTCCGCCCTTCGCCGAAAAGCGTCGGTTGCCGGCTGGCTCGGATCACCGCATCCAGCAACAGCTCAGCGTGCTCGTCGGCGCGCGAGCGCTTGAATGGCCAAATCGGCATGTGGTCCCCTCTTGCCCGCCCGCGCGGTCCGCCTTACCGGTGAAGCCGGTTTTTCGGGCGGTTGGCGCCCCGCGAGGTGAAAGAATGGTTCGCGGATTCCTGCGCTTTTCGGCAGTGGCCGTCGCATTGGCTGCGGCGACCGCAGCGTGCGCGCCGGTGCACACCTACAATGGCTTCCGGCCCGATCGCAACAATGTCGAAATCCCTGATCCGCAAGTGGGCGTCGATACGCGCGAGACGGTAACGCAGCGTTTTGGCTCGCCGTCTTCGACCGCCGTGTTCGATCAAACGGCCTGGTATTATCTGAGCTCCACCCAAGAGCGCGTCGCGTTCTACACGCCGCGCATCACTGAGCGGCGAGTCATGGTCGTCCGCTTCGATGGCGAGGTTGTCTCGGCTGTCGAGAAATTCGGGCTCGAGCGCGGTCGCGTCGTTTCGTACGACGGCCATGAAACGCCGACGCGCGGTCGCGAACTCGGGGTGCTGGAGCAATTGCTCGGCAATGTCGGCCGCGCCCCGCCGATCCCGGAACAGGAACGCGGCGGTCGCCCGGATCGCTGATCGTATCTGCCGGAACAAAGAAAAACGCCCCGGCCAGAAGCCGGGGCGTTTGCTTTTGAGGTTGTAGCCTCTGCTTAGCCAGCGTGCGCGAGCACGGCGAGTAGTAGCAGAGCCACGATGTTGGTGATCTTGATCATCGGGTTCACGGCCGGGCCCGACGTATCCTTGTAAGGATCGCCGACGGTGTCGCCCGTGACCGACGCCTTGTGCGCGTCAGAGCCCTTCTTGTGTACGACGCCGTTCTTGTCCTTGAAGCCGTCTTCAAAGCTCTTCTTGGCGTTGTCCCAAGCGCCGCCGCCCGAGGTCATCGAGATGGCGACGAACAAACCCGTCACGATCACGCCGACCAGCAGCGCACCGAGAGCCGCAAGCGCCATCGAGACGCCCGCGATCGCCCACACCGCGAAGAACAGCGCGATCGGCGCCAGCACCGGCAGCAGCGACGGCACGATCATTTCCTTGATCGCCGCTTGCGTCAGGATGTCGACCGCCTTGCCGTAATCTGGCTTCGCGGTGCGTTCCATGATGCCTGGGATTTCCTTGAACTGGCGGCGCACTTCGGCGACCACCGCTTCAGCCGCACGGCCCACCGCCGTCATCGACCAGCCGCCAAACAGGTACGGCAACAAGCCGCCGATGAAGAGGCCGACGATCACGTAGGGGTTGGAGAGGCTGAAATCCGGCACGATGCCGCTGAAGAACGGATATTCCGCGGCGTTCGACGCGTAATATTTCAGGTCTTCCGTGTAAGCGGCGAACAGCACCAGGGCGCCGAGACCGGCCGAGCCGATCGCGTAGCCCTTGGTGACGGCCTTCGTCGTGTTGCCCACGGCGTCGAGCGCGTCCGTCGTCTTGCGCACTTCCGGCGGCAGTTCGGACATTTCGGCGATGCCGCCGGCATTGTCCGTCACCGGGCCGAACGCGTCGAGGGCGACGATAATGCCCGCGACCGACAGCATGGTCGTGACCGCGATGGCGATGCCGAACAGGCCGGCGAGCGTGAAGCACGCCACGATGCCCGCGACGATCGTCAGCGCCGGCAGCGCCGTCGATTCCATCGAGACCGCGAGACCTTGGATTACGTTCGTGCCGTGGCCCGAAACCGAAGCCTGCGCCACCGAACGCACCGGGCGGAAATTCGTGCCCGTGTAGTATTCCGTGATCCAGACGATCGCGCCCGTCACCAGCAAGCCGATCAGGCCGCAGATGAAGAGGTCTTGGCCGGAGATGCCGCCAAGCACGGACGTTGGCCCGAGGCTCGGCGCAACCGATGCCCAGCCCGTGGTGACGTGAATCGCGATGGCCAAGCCGCCGATGGCGAGAATGCCGGCGGCGATAAGGCCCTTATAGAGCGCACCCATGATGTTGTTGGACGGGCCAAGCTTCACGAAATACGTGCCGATGATCGAGGCGATGATCGCCGTGCCGCCAATCGCCAGCGGCAGCAGCATCAGCGCCGACACCTCGGCGGCTTCGCGGAACAGGATCGAGCCCAGCACCATCGTCGCGACAGCCGTCACCGCATAGGTTTCGAACAAGTCAGCGGCCATGCCGGCGCAATCGCCAACGTTGTCGCCAACGTTGTCGGCGATCGTGGCCGGGTTGCGCGGATCGTCTTCCGGGATGCCGGCTTCGACCTTGCCCACCATGTCGCCGCCAACGTCGGCGCCCTTGGTGAAGATGCCGCCGCCGAGACGCGCGAAGATCGAGATCAGCGAAGCGCCAAAGCCCAACGCGACCAACGAGTCGACAACCGTGCGGCTGGTCGGCTCGAGGTTCAGGACTTGGGTGAGGATCAGATAATAGAACGCGACGCCAAACAGCGCGCCGCCGGCGACGAGCATGCCGGTCACCGCACCCGCGTCGAACGCCATCTTGAGGCCGCCCGCGAGGCTGTTGCGCGAAGCTTCCGCCGTGCGCACGTTCGCCTGCACCGACACGTTCATGCCGATGAAGCCGGCGACGCCGGAGAGCACGGCGCCGATCAGGAAGCCGACCGGAATCTGCCACGTCGGCCAGAACGCGATCGCCAGCACGATCACGACGCCGATTCCGACCCAGCCGATGGTGGTGTATTGGCGGTTCAAATATGCGCGCGCGCCTTCTTGAATGGCGGCGGCGATTTCTTTCATCCGGTCAGAACCGGCGCTTGCCTTGGTGATGGCTTGCGTTTGCAGCCAGCCATAAACAGCGGCGAGAACGCCGCTGGCCACGACCAGCCAAAGGATCAATTCTTGGCTCATGGGACCTTTCCTGGGCGCGGAACCGCGCCGGTTGGGGAATGGGTTGGCCGCCCCGCGACAGTCCGTCAGCGGCGACGCTTCCCCCAAAGGTGGCCGCTTACTGCCAAAAGCCGCGCGCTTAGGCAATGGATGGGCGAAATCAAGGCAGCTTAGATGCCGGAGCCCTGGCTGGAATAGGTGGCCACGATGGTGATTCCGCCGACCGCGCGCTCGCCCAGCGCTTGAACGGCGGCGGCGCGGTAAACCTGTATGGCGCGCGCTTCGTTGAGGGCGTTATTGTTCTGCGGATCGACCATATCCGGATGGGCATGGCTGGCGCGCACCAGCGCGTCGCGCAGGAAATGCGCCCGCTCACGCGTCTGCCACAGGTCCACGCCCTGAGCGATTTCGATGCGGATCGACACGAAAAGATAGTTCACCAGCACGCCGTCACGCACGACGGGGACGGCCAGATACGGCGCGTCCATTGAGCGTGACGACAATTGCTCGCCCTCGCCGCCCTCTTCGCTCTTGGCTTTTTCCTTGGCCGGTCCAGAGGCGTTTGCGAGCCCGGCAAGCAGCGTCGAGGCGATCATCGCCGCCGCGATCGCGCGAATATAGAGCGCCTTTTTAGTCATGACCCAAGCAGCCTGACCTGCATCGGTTATCGGCGCGTTAGCGGCCCAGCTGATGCGAATATCCCGCTTCCGGAATGGGAATCGCTGCGCCCTTCCAATCGACCAGCGCGACGCCCTCGCCCGCTTCCGCGCGCCCGATACGTGTGAGCCGCAGCGATTTGTCGGGATCAGCGGCGTGTAGCGCCTCACGCATCTCGGGCGACGCCGTGAACAGCACGACGTAATCATCTCCCCCTGTCACCAGCTTGCGGAAGTCACCGCCGGTTTGGGCCCAGCGCTGCGCCGGAATGGAAAGCGGCACATCGTTGGCCTCTATGCGCAACGCTACGCCCGACGCCGCCGCCAACTTGCCAGCGTCCGCCAGCAAGCCATCCGACACGTCCATCGAGGCGTTCGCGAACCGCGCCACGATCGACGCCGTTTCCAAGCGCACGAACGGCGCAAGATAAGTCGACATCAGCCAAGCCGCGTCCGCATCGAACACAGCATCCGGAAGGGTCAGGTAATCTGGCATCTGCCCGGCGAACGCGCGGTTGTTTCGCTCAGCCTCGGCCTCATCGCGCTCGCGCTGAATCTCGGAAAGCAGGATCGCGCCGCTCCGCAGCTGCAACCCAAGCCAAGCCGAACCGATCTCGCCGCCGACGAGCCAGACGTCATCGCCCGCCTTCGCGTCCGCGCGCGACGGCGTTCGCGCGCTAAGAGGTTCGCCAAACGCGGTGATCGTGATCGTCAGCGGCCCGGGCGTCGATGTGGTGTCGCCGCCCAGCAAGCTCATGCCGAAGCTCTGGAGATCGCGCCCGAGTGCGGCCGCGAATTTCGCGATCTCGTCGGACGGCCGATCCTTCGGCCACGTCAAATTCAGCAACGCCGCCACCGGCGTCGCGCCCTTGCCGACCAGATCGGACACATTCACGCGCAGCGCCTTCATCGCGATCGTGTCGATCGGATCGCCGCTTAGGAAATGCACGCCCTCGACGATGGTATCGGTGGTGACGACCAAGCGCCCCCGCGCTTCCAGCACAGCGGCGTCATCGCGCAGCGCGCGCGCGCCTTCATGCGTCGCCAGCGGCGCGAACACGTCTCGAATCAAGGCGAATTCATCAGCGGACATGCGTCCGCTTATGCGCCCTCGTCCGCCGGACGCAAGTCATGCGCGCACGCATCGAGCGCGGCATTGATGAAACCCGGTTCCGGTCCCTCGAAGAACGCCTTCGCGATCTCGACATATTCATCGATCACGACGGCGGTCGGAATATCCTTGCGCTGCTCTAGTTCGGCGGCGCCAGCGCGCAAGATCGCCCGCGCCACGGCGTCGATGCGCTCCAGGCGCCAGCCCTTGGAGAGATTGCGCGCGATGGCGCGGTCATAGGTGGCCTGGCGATCGACGGCCTTCTCCACCACGACCTTGAAAAGATCGAGATCGCCTTCGGTGTCCGTGTAGCTGGCTTCCGTCTCGCGCGGCAATTTGCCGGCGGCGAAATCGGCGATCACGTCGGCCGTCGTCGCGCCCGAGACTTCCATCTGATAAAGCGCCTGCACCGCGCCCAAGCGCGCGGCACTGCGCGCCGCGATTTCACCGGCCTTCATCGCCCATCCTCACGAGCGGCAGTCTCCGCGAAACGGCGCTTTAGCAGGATCATGGAGAGTGCGGCCTTGGTCGCTTCGCCGCCCTTGTCGCCACGCTCCGGCTTCGCGCGCTCTTGCGCCTGCGCGATATTTTCCACCGTCAGGATGCCGTAGCCGATCGCCAAGCCATCGCGCACCGACAAATCCATCAGCGCGCGCGCGCTCTCGCCGCAGACATAGTCGTAATGGCTGGTCTCGCCGCGCACGACGCAACCGAGCCCCACAAAGCCATCATACAAATTGGTCTTCGCCGCGTGCGCGATCGCCGCCGGCACCTCAAACGCGCCCGGCACGAACACCCGGTCCAAGGTTACTCCAGCTTCCGCCGCCACGGCTTCCGCGCCGCGCTGCATGTAATCGGCGATCTCGCGGTAATAGGGCGAAATCACCATCAGCAAGCGCGCACCTGGCGCCTTCGGCGTCGGCGTTTTCTCGATGTCCTTCACGGCCGCATCTCGCGCCAGCCTTCGATCGACAAGCCGTACCCTTCCAAACCAACCAGTTTCTGCGGCGCGCCGCCCAACACAATCATACGTCCAACGCCAAGTTCGTGCAGGATTTGCGAGCCGAGGCCAATTACGCGCAACTCGTCTTCCGCCTCAGCTTCCGCCGGCACGCCACTTAGCCGACGCGACACCGCATCCGGCACGAGATCGCGTAAGATGACCAGCACGCCCGCGCCTTCCGCCTCGATCTCTTTCAGCGCGCGATCAATGCGCGTTGACCGCACGCCAAAACCGCCCATCACGTCAGCGGCAAAATCCACGCGGTGCACCCGCACCAATGTCGGCCTGTCTGGATCGATATCGCCTTTCACCAGCGCGACGTGCTCAACGCCATCCAGGCAATTGCGCATCACCACGGCGCGGAAGCCTGCGCCCAAGCTCGTCTCGAACGGCTGCTCCTGCACCTTCTCGATGTAGCGATCGTTGGCGCGGCGATAGGCGATCAGATCGTCGATCGCGCCGATCTTCAGATTGTGGAATTGCGCGAACGCGATCAGCTCGGGCAAGCGCGCCATCGTGCCGTCGTCATTCATGATCTCGCAGATCACCGCCGACGGATTGAGCCCCGCCTGGCGCGCAATATCGACGCTCGCCTCGGTATGACCCGCGCGCACCAGCACGCCGCCCTCGCGCGCCATCAGCGGAAACACATGACCCGGGGAAACGATATCTTCCGCGCCCTTGCTCGCATCGATCGCCACCGCGATCGTGCGCGCGCGATCGGCCGCCGAGATGCCGGTCGAAATGCCTTCGCGCGCTTCGATCGACACCGTGAACGCCGTGCCTAGCCGCGCCTGGTTGCGCGGCGCCATCGGCTCCAAGCCTAGTTCGCGCGTGCGCTCGGCCGTGAGCGCCAGACAGATCAGGCCACGGCCATGCTTGGCCATGAAATTCACCTGCGCCGGCGTCGCGAATTGCGCGGGGATGATGAGGTCGCCCTCGTTCTCGCGGTCTTCCGCGTCAACGAGAATGAACATGCGCCCTTCGCGCGCTTCCTCGATGATCTCCGCGATCGGCGAGATGGCGCGTTTGAGTTCCGATATGGGGGACGGCTGTGCCGTCATGATTGATTTCTCCGCGCCTCGATCAAGCGCGCCGCGTAGCGCGCCATCATATCGGCTTCCAAATTGACCTTATCGCCAGCCTTCAGCCGAGACAAAGTCGTGACTGCCCACGTGTGCGGGATGATCAGCACGCCGAAGCCCTCGGCGTCGACCTCATTAACTGTAAGCGACACACCCGCGATGGCGAGGGAGCCCTTGCCAGCAATCAGATGCGCGATGCTGCCCGGCGGCCGGATACGGATGCGATACCCCTCGCCGTCCTGCTTCAGCGAAAGCACCTCGCCCAGGCCATCGACGTGACCCTGCACCATATGCCCGCCGAGCTCATCGCCCAGCTTGAGCGAGCGCTCCAGATTGACGCGATCACCGGCCTTCAATTCGCCCATTGTCGTCAGCGCCAGGCTCTCGGCCGCGACCTCGACCTCGTGACACGCGCCACCATTCCTCAGAGCACGCACCCGAACCACGGTGAGGCAGCAACCGTCATGCGCGATGGACGCCCCCACTTCGATTGAGGATGGGTCATAGGCGCTATCGACGTAAAGACGCACGAGCCCATCCTTGCGCTCGACCGCCTTCACCTCGCCCAGCGCGGTGACAATGCCTGTGAACATTCAGCTTTGGCCTTTCAGGCTCGCTCGTAGCTTTCCCAAAGATCGGGGCCAAGCTCACGCAACGCCACACGATTCCATGTAGGCGCTTGCGCCAGCCGCGCCAATGCAAGCGCCCCTACGGCAGGCCGGCCTTCAGCCCCCAGCACGATCGGCGCACGAAACCACTCGAGGCGATCCACCGCATTCGCCGCGATCAGCGACGCCGCCACCTGCCCGCCGCCTTCGGCGAACACGCTTGCCACGCCCGCGTTCGCGAGCGCCGTCAGAGCCGCCTCGACGTCAATACCCGCGGGCCCGCGCCCCACGCCGAGCGTCCGCGCACCCGCCGCTTCCAGCAACGCCCGGCGCTTGCCGTCCGCATCACTTGCGCCAATCACGATCACCGCCGCGCGATCGATGCTCGCGAACAAGCGTCCAACCGGCTCAAGCGAAAATTCGGTATCGAGCACCACGCGCGCCGGTTGCTTCACGGGCGGCGGCTCAGTGCGCGCCAACAATTCCGGATCGTCCGCACGCGCGGCGCCGATGCCCACCATCACCGCCTCATGCGCGGCGCGCATCTTCTGCACCTCGGCGCGCGACGCTTCGCCCGTGATCCAGCGGCTTTCACCCGAGGCCGTCGCAATGCGCCCATCGAGCGAAGTCGCAAGTTTCAGGGTGACGCGTGGGCGGTTCATCGCGCGCACTTATGGACCGCCTGCGTCTCGCCGGCCAGCGCCGAACCTCGCCGCGCGAAGCTTCCGCAACACCAGCGCGCGCCGACGAGACGCCGACGGTCCATATCGCGTTAGCTTTTGCCCTTGGGTTTACCGGCCTCTTCGATAAAATCGGCGAAATCGCTGGCTTCGCGGAAATCGCGGTAAACCGAGGCATAGCGCACGTAGGCCACCGGATCGAGCACGGCCAACGCCTCCATCACCATTTCGCCGATGGTCTCGGATGCTACTTCGCTCTCGCCCTGGCTTTCGAGCTTGCGCACGATGCCGGAAATCATCTGCTCGATCTGATCTTGTTCAATCGGCCGCTTGCGCAGCGCGATGGAAAGCGAGCGCGCCAGCTTATCGCGATCGAACGGCACCCGCCGCCCCGATCGCTTCAGCACCACCAGATCGCGCAATTGCACGCGCTCGAAGGTGGTGAAACGCGAGCCGCATTTATCGCACTGCCGCCGACGCCGGATCGCGGCGCCATCCTCAGTCGGACGGCTGTCCTTCACCTGAGTGTCTTCGTTTTGGCAAAAGGGACAACGCATCGGGGCTCGCTAGCGCTCGCAGGCAGTGGGCAATGGGGCTTAGGCAATGGGTTCTAAGCGGAGTCGCGCCGCCTACCTATTGCCTACTGCCCACTGCCCAATGCCTCAGTAAATCGGAAACCGCGCCGTCAGCGCTTCAACCTTCGCGGCCACAGCCGCTTCCGTCGCCGAATTGTCGCCATTCGACTTGGACAGCCCATCCAGCACTTCGCAGATCAAATCCGCGACCTGACGGAATTCCGCCGGGCCGAAACCGCGCGTCGTGCAGGCCGGCGAGCCAAGGCGTACGCCCGACGTCACCATCGGCTTTTCCGGGTCGAACGGGATGCCGTTCTTGTTGCAGGTGATCAGCGCG
Source organism: Caulobacterales bacterium (assembly GCA_017303355.1). Classification (GTDB taxonomy): domain Bacteria; phylum Pseudomonadota; class Alphaproteobacteria; order Caulobacterales; family Aquidulcibacteraceae; genus Vitreimonas. The sequence goes on from JAFLCU010000015.1 coordinate 26,383, forward strand.
CGTTCGAGCGCTTGCTCGCCCGCTTTGCCCGTCACGCGCTTCGGCCTGAGATCGACCAGCATCAAATGGCTGTCCGTGCCGCCCGAAACGACCGCAAGCCCGTTCTCGATCAAACGCTCGGCCAACGCCTTGGCGTTCTCCACCGTGCGCTTGGCATAGAGCTTAAACTCAGGCTGCAAAGCTTCGCCAAAGCTCACGGCCTTGGCCGCGATCACATGCATCAGCGGCCCGCCTTGGAGGCCTGGGAAAACCGCTGAATTGATGCGCTTTCCGAGCTCTTCATCGTTCGACAGGATCATGCCGCCACGCGGCCCGCGCAGCGTCTTGTGCGTCGTCGTCGTCACCACATGCGCGTGCGGCAGCGGCGAAGGATACACACCGCCGGCAATCAGGCCCGCATAGTGCGCCATATCCACCATCAGATACGCGCCGACCTCGTCCGCGATTCTACGGAAGCGCGCGAAGTCGATCGCGCGTGAATAGGCGGAGGCGCCGGCCAGGATCAGTTTCGGCTTTTCGCGATGCGCTATTTCCGCGACCTGATCGTAATCAATCAGATGATCGTCAGGGCGCACCGTGTAGGAGACCGGTTGAAACCATTTGCCGGAGAAATTCGCCGGCGCACCGTGCGTCAAGTGCCCACCAGCAGCCAAATCCATACCGAGGAATTTGTCGCCCGGCTGCAATAGCGCGAAGAACACCGCCTGATTTGCGTTGGCGCCCGAGTGCGGCTGTACGTTCACGAACTTGCAATCGAATAGGCGCTTGGCCCGCTCGATCGCCAACCGCTCCACCTCGTCGACGAATTCACAGCCGCCATAATAGCGCCGGCCCGGGTAGCCTTCCGCGTATTTGTTGGTGAGCACCGAGCCCTGCGCCTCGAGCACAGCGCGCGACACGACATTTTCCGAGGCAATCAGCTCGATCTGCTTTTGCTGACGACCGAGTTCGGCATCAATCGCCGCCTTCACGTCGTGATCAGCGCGCTCAAGCGCGGCTTCAAAAAAACGGTCGCGGCCCGCGGCGCTTCCGGCGGCATCAGTCATGGAACGGCTCTTCCTTGGGAGTGGGAATCTGCGCCGGGAACATAGTTCGCCAGCCTCACGTAAGCAAAGTTGCTCTCCAGGTAGAGAAAACCGCCCGACTAAATACAGTTATCGCAGTCAAACAGACCCATAGGTCGATAGTAATACTTGCAGAATCTAGGGTTTTGGCTCTAATAACGCGCTTGAGGGCACTGTATTCGTTCGGAAAAAGGCTGGGGAATGCGTGACGAAGACGACGTCGCCGCCCATGGGCGCGCAGACGCTTTGCGCATGACGACAGACATTGTCGCCTCGTTCGTAAGCAACAACAAAATCTCCTCGGATGAGCTCAGCGACCTCATTCGCACGGTTCACAAGACCTTGGCCTCTATTTCAGGCGGCGAGCCCTCTGCTCCGGCTGAGCGGCCCAAACCCGCCGTGCCCATCAACAAGTCCGTCCAGCATGACCACATCGTCTGTCTGGAAGACGGCAAGAAGCTCAAGATGTTGAAGCGTTACTTGCGCTCGACTTACAACATGACGCCCGACGACTACCGCCGCCGCTGGGGCTTGCCGCCGGATTATCCGATGGTGGCGCCAGCCTACGCCGCGCGCCGCTCTGAATTCGCCAAGAGCATCGGCCTCGGCAAAGGCGTGCGCCGCAAGGACTAGGCGGATCGCGCGTTTGAAGGCGCGCGATCCCTAAACGAGCTTGCCCGGCCGTTGCGGCGGCGGCGCATCTTCATCGCCCGCCAGCGCCTTCTCCAACTTTTTCAACGCCAGCGCCCGCACGTCAGCCAGCGCGGCGTTTGCAGGCGCCTGGATCACGACCTCCACGCCGGTTGCGACATCAATCGCCGCCACGCGCTGCACATCACCGACGCGCGCAATTTCAAAGATGATCTCGCCCGCGCCTTCGCGGTCGCTCACGCGGCGCGCCCGATCACGTATTTGGCCCAGACCGCGTTCAACGCGTTGACCAATTGCTCCATCAATTCGTCGTCATGGAACGGCGACGGCGTGATGCGCAGACGCTCGGTGCCGCGCGGCACCGTGGGATAATTGATCGGCTGTACATAGATGCCGTGCTCGAACAAAAGCGCGTCCGACACTTGCTTCGCCAACGCCGCATCGCCCACCTGCACCGGCACGATATGCGTCGTCGATTCCGACATCACCGGCAGACCGGCTTCACGCAGCAACGCCTTCAGGCGCTCCGCACGCTCCGCCAAACGATCGCGCATATGCGGGCACGCCTTCACGACGCGCACGCTTTCCAGCGCCGCAGCCGCGATCGAAGGCGCAAGCGAGGTGGTGAAGATGAAGCCCGAAGCGGTCGAACGGATCGCATCGATCGCGGCGGCCGGGCCGGTGACATAGCCGCCCATCGTGCCGAACGCTTTCGCCAGCGTGCCTTCGATGAAATCGACGCGATGCATCACGCCGTCGCGCTCGGCGACGCCGCCGCCATTGTGCCCGTAGAGGCCGACGCCGTGTACTTCGTCCAGATACGTCATCGCACCATATTGCTGGGCGATGTCGCAAATCGCTTCGATCGGCGCGGTATCTCCGTCCATTGAATACACGCTCTCGAACGCGATCAGCTTCGGCGCATCGGCCGGCGCTTCATTGATCAAAGCTTCGAGATGCTGAATGTCATTGTGGCGGAAGATGCGGCGCTCGCACTTGGCGCGCTTGATGCCTTCGATCATCGATGCGTGGTTCTGCGCGTCGGAGAAAATCCAGAGATCGGGAAAGAGCTTCGCCAGAGTCGAGAGCGTCGCGTCATTCGAGACATAGCCCGACGTGAACAGCAGCGCCCCTTCCTTGCCATGCAGGTCAGCGAGTTCGGCTTCCAGATCGACGTGATACGAGGTCGTGCCCGAGATGTTGCGCGTACCGCCGGCGCCCGCGCCGACCTTGTCCAAAGCCGCATGCGCCGCGTCGAGCACCTCGGGGCTTTGGCCCTGACCCAGATAATCGTTCGAGCACCACACGACGATATCGCGGTAGTCGCCCTCGCCCACCCGCAAGCGCGCATGGGGAAAACGTCCGCGTTCGCGCATGATATCAGCGAACACGCGATAGCGGCCCTCGTCACGAATGGACGCCACGGCGTCTTCGAAGACCTTTTTGTCCTCTTCTCTCACGGTCGCGCCTCTGCTTCGGCCCGGCGGGCGTCGTTGAAATTATTATATGCTACTTCAGGGCTCCAAGGTAACTGGGCCCCAACGGCGCATTTCAGCGCAGAAAGTTGCGAGCGGTTCGCATGAACTTCACTGGACGATACCCCAACACCCGCCCGCGCCGCCTGCGCCAACACGATTGGGTCCGCCGTCTCACGCGCGAAAACCGCTTGAGCGTCGATGATCTGATCTGGTCGCTCGTAGTCCACGAGGGCGTTGAGCCGGAAATCCCGGTCGCGTCCATGCCCGGCACGGCGCGGCTCTCCGTACGCGCCGCCGCCGATGCCGCCAAACGCGCGGCCAAGCTCGGCATTCCGGCCATCGCCGTGTTCCCGTTCATCGACGGCGCCAAGAAGGACGCTAGCGGCAAGGAAGCGCTCAATCCGAACGGCCTCGTCTGCACCGCCGTGCGCGCGATGAAGGACGCCGCGCCGGAGGTGGGCGTGATGGTCGATGTCGCCCTCGATCCCTTCACCGACCACGGCCACGACGGTCTCCTGCGCGACGGGCGCATCCTCAATGACGAGACCGTAGCGGTGCTCACCGAGCAAGCCTTGATACAAGTCAACGCCGGCGCCGACATTGTCGCGCCGTCGGACATGATGGATGGCCGCGTCGGCGCCATTCGCGCCGCTCTTGATGCGAACAATTATCAAGACACGATGATCATGTCGTACGCCGCGAAATACGCGTCGGCGTTCTACGGTCCGTATCGCGACGCGATCGGGTCGGGAAAGCTCGGCGCAGGCTCCGTCGCCAATCCTGGCGACAAGCGCACCTATCAAATGGATTACGGCAATTCCGACGAAGCCATCCGCGAAGTCGCGATGGATGTCGCCGAAGGCGCCGACATGCTGCTGGTGAAACCCGGCTTGCCCTATCTCGACATCGTCTCGCGCGTGAAAGCCGCGTTCGGCATGCCGACCTATGCGTTCCAGGTCTCCGGCGAATACGCGATGATGAAAGCCGCCGCCGGCAACGGCTGGCTCGATGAAAACCGCGCCATCATCGAAAGCCTCACCGCCTTCAAACGCGCCGGCGCCGACGGCATCGTCACCTATTTCGCGCCGAAGGCGGCGGAGCTGTTGGGCTGACCCCCACCATTTTCATCGACGCCGACGCCTGCCCCGTGAAGGAGGAGGTTTACAAAGTCGCGCGCCGTACAGGCTGCCCGGTGCGCGTCGTCGCCAACGCGTTCATGCGCACGCCGCCCGATGTTGAGTTCGTGGTCGTCGATGCGGGACCCGACGTTGCCGACGATTGGATCGCCGGGCGTGTGCAGCCGGGCGATATCGTCATCACCAACGACATCCCGCTCGCGGATCGTACGCTCAAAGCCAGAGGCCACGCACTCGGCGCCAACGGCAAAGTCTTCACGCCATCCTCGATCGGCGCGGCGCTGGCGCAGCGCGAACTGATGGAGCATCTGCGCTCATTCGGCGAAGCCAGCGGCGGGCCAAGACCCTTCTCGCAACGCGACCGCCAGCAATTCCTCAACGCGCTCGACGCTTTGGTGCAAAAGTCAAAACGCGAGACGCGTTAGGCGGCCTTTTGCATCGCCGCTTTGGCGACAGTAAGGCGCACGTTCTCCGCGATGGTCTCGCGCTCGGCGCCGTCGTCGGCCTTCAGGCGCGCGAGTTCGGTGACGGCCTCGACGCACGCATCCAGCGCCGCGCGCGCCACCTCCGGCGGCAGGCTCTTGCTCGCCACGATCTGCTGCGCGAACGCCGCGCACGCGCGCATCATCGGCTGATCCTTGCCCGCCACCGCATAGGCCTGCACGAAGCGGAGTGCTGCCTCACAGGTGGCGCTGGCGCTCGGATTCATCTTGAACTGAGCGGTCGCGGCGGCGAGCGCGCCGATGGCTTGCTCGAATGTCAGCGCCGGCATCGCGGCAGGCTGAGCCCGCGGCTTCTCCACCGGTCTGTCGGCCTTGCGGCGCTTGCCGGTGGCGCCGGCTGTGACGATGCCGGCGCGGCGGCACGGGCCGACATAGCCTTCGGCGTCGATAAATTCTCGCGGCGCGGCGAGCACCTTCTTGATCGTCTCCAGCAGCGCCTTGTTCGAGATCGGCTTGCCGATCAGCGCGTTGACGCCGGCGTGACGGCAGGTTTCGGCCAACGGACGCGAGAACGCCTTGGAAAGAATGAACACCGCCGCCTTGCGGTTGGCGGCGCACGGATTGCGGCGGAAGGCGCGCGTCCAGGCCGCTGCATCCTGATCGCCGAGCTCAAACGTGGCCAGAACGATGTTGGCGTTGAGACTTTCCAACGTCTTGGTCGCGAGCGCCGCGTCGGTGAAGACGCGGATATTCTGAACACCTGCGTTCCAGAGCATGTCCTGCACGATCTGCGCTTCGTATTTGTTCGGCTCAATAACGCAGACCGACCAAAGCTTCTCGTTCATCGCCGCACCGACCCCCAAATCGAAGCGCGAAGACTAGTCCGTTCGGCTTAAGACATTTTGAAAATGCCGACGAAATAGGCATTACAATGTTAACGCGCTGGCGGCTCCAAGCGCGCGATCAGGCTCGACGTATCCCAACGTTTTCCGCCCATCGCCTGAACGTCGGCGTAAAATTCATCGACCAATTTAGTTAAATCCAATCGCGCGCCGTTATGCTCGGCCTCTTCCAGCACGAGCCCCAGATCCTTGCGCATCCAATCGACCGCGAAGCCGAAATCGAACTTGCCTTCGTTCATCGTCTTCCAGCGATTTTCCATCTGCCAGCTTTGCGCCGCGCCCTTGGATATGGCGGCGATCACCTTCTCCACATCGAGATCGGCGCGCTTGGCGAAGTGCAAGGCTTCAGCGAGCCCCTGCACCACGCCGGCGATGCAGATTTGATTTACCATCTTGGCCAATTGGCCCGAGCCCGCCGGGCCGATCAGCGTCATGTTGGCGGCATAGGCGCGCATGATCGGCTCGGCTTCCGCGAACATGCCAGGCTCGCCGCCGGCCATTACCGTCAAGCGCCCCGCCTCCGCACCGGCTTGGCCGCCTGAAACCGGCGCGTCGAGAAAGCCGATCTCCAAATCGCGCGCGCGACCCGCAAGTTCTCGCGCCAAGGACGCCGACGCGGTCGTATGATCGACGAAGATCGCGCCCTTGCGCATGACGGGCGCGGCAGCTTCGAACACCTCCAATACGTCGCGATCGGCGCCGACGCAGGAGAACACGATGTCGGCGCCCTCGACCGCGCTTGCAACCTGCGAATAGGTGCGGCCGCTATATTTCTGCGCCCAGGCGCGGGCCTTCTCCTCGCCGCGATTATAGACCGCGACCTCGTGGCCAGCGTTGGCGAGATGACCGGCCATCGGCGCGCCCATGACGCCCAGCCCAATGAACGCAAGCTTGGCCATCACTTGTCTCCGAAATCGTTTGCGTCGATGCGGCCGTAGCAGCCGCGAAAAAAGCTGAGCGCCGGCCCCGGCCGGACGCGGAAGTCCAAGACCCGGCCGATGATGATCAGGTGATCGCCGGCGACGTGGCGCTCGTGGGTACGGCACGCGAACTGAGCCACGCCCTCGCGCAGCACGGGCGCGCCGGCGAACATCTCGGCCTCGTGCGGTTCGATCGTCTCGGTTTCGGCGCGGGCGAAGCGGCGCGCGCGCGCTTCGGCGTCCGCGCCCAGAATGGCGACGCCCCAATACTCAGCTTCGGCGAAGGTGTCGTAGCGTTCGGACTGATCGCCCAGACACCAGAGCACCAAGCGCGGCTGCAGCGACACCGAGGTGAGCGAATTCACGGTCATGCCTGAAAGCCCCGCCCCAGGGCGTGCCGCGGACACCACCGTCACGCCGGTGGCGAACGCCCCCATGGCGCGCCTGAATTCCTGATCCGCGTCACGCTCCAAACCCCTGGCTCCTACCACCTGTTCAACCTGATCTTAACGCTGTTCGGCGAGAGATACGCGCTTCTCCGCCAGAACGGACGGAAAATGACTGCCGCGACCAATCAACGCCCCATTATCATAAAGAAGATCAAAAAAGGCGGCGGCGGCGGTCACCACGGCGGCGCCTGGAAGGTCGCCTATGCCGACTTCGTGACGGCCATGATGGCGTTCTTCCTGTTGATGTGGCTGATCAACACGACCAGCCCCGAGCAGCGGCGCGGCATCGCTGAATTCTTCGCCCCCGCGAGCGTGAGCCGGGTGGCGTCTGGCGCCGGCGGCCTGCTGGAAGGCACGAGCTTCGCCGAGGAAGGGGTTCGCCACGGCCACTCGGCGCCGATCTCGTCAGCGTCCGAACCGCAGAATACCTCGAACGCCTCCGACGAAAACCCATCGGAAGGCGCCACCACCGCCGGCGGCGAGCAGCAGCCGAACGAAGCCTCGCTCTCGCGCGCCCGCACCTTGCGCGAGACGGCGGAGTTCAGCCGCGCCGAGATCGCCATTCGCCAAGCCATGCAGGACATGCCGGACGTGGCCGAACTCTCGCGCAACGTGATCGTGGAGCAGACGCCCGAGGGCTTGCGCATTCAGATCATCGATCAAGAAGGCCGCTCGATGTTCAATCCGGGCGACGCCGCGCCGAACGATCGCGCGCGCCGCCTGCTGGTGGCGATCTCAAGCGCGATCGCGCAGCTGCCGAACCGGATGACGATCTCCGGGCACACGGACGGCTCGCCGCCGAGCGGGCGCTACAATTCGAATTTCGAGCTCTCGGCCGCGCGCGCGAATGAAGCGCGGCGCATCCTTTCCGCGCAGGGCATTCCGAACGAGCGCTTCTATGAGGTGGCCGGCCGCGCCGACAGCGAACCATTGTTCGAGGACGACCCCACCCTGCCCGGCAATCGCCGCATCGCCATCACGCTTTTGCGCGAGGCGCCGCCGCTGCCTGCTGATCACGGACTATAAACCAAGACGGCGAACGCGACCTTAACCGCGATCGCGCTAGGCTTGGCGCTAACTCTGGAAATCCAGAGGGAGTGAAACGCCCATGTCGTCGATCGTCACTGCTTCGCGCCGCGCGACCCAGGACCATTTCGAGCCGGAAGCCGCGCTCGACCCGCAAGAGCAGCGCAAGCTGCGCGGGCATCTGGATCAGATCGATTACACCACCTTCGCCGCCAATCAGGCGGTGATCGGCAAATCGCTCGGCCAAACGGATCTGGAAAAGTTCGAGCGGCTGGCGATCCGCGCCGCGCACGCGCGCGCTGAATGGGTCGCCGCCGCACTTGAACTGAGCGAGAAGCCGCACTCGCTGACAGCGGAAGAAACCGCGCGCCTGGCGGCGCTGCGCACGGCATATGATGAACTCACCGAAGCCTATGAAGCGCTGCGGCGCATGGTGGAGCGCGGCTATCTGAGCTACGCGCCGAAGAAATAGACGCACAGGAAAGCACGCAGCACGTTTGGCCGCGTGGAGCTTGGGCTCCGCGCGGTTGTGCTGCTGATAGATGCCGGCTGGAAGCCGGCGGCCCGATGGGGTCAGGAAGAGTCCGCGACGGCGGGCATGGGCGCCAGCGCGTGCGTGATGAACCGGCGCGCGGGCGGTGCGTACGCGACGAGGCGCGTATCAACGTAACCATGGCGCAAGCGGCGCTTGGCGCGTTCGAGGAAGCGGCGCTGATCGCAGAGCGCATGGATAAGGCGCATGCAGCGTTCGAAGGGTGACGCGTTGCGCAAGCGCACGCGGCTGCATTTTACGATGAGACGCGCGTTGGAGCGTTTTTTGCGGAAACCGGCGCGCGCGGTGAGAAGCGGCGCCGCGCGTGAATGGAGCCCCAGCTCCTGCAGCGCTTGCATGAAGATCGTGCATTCGACCTGGCGCTCTGCATGACGCAGCAGCTTTTCCAGGCGGCGCGTTTTGCGGGGTTTGCCGAGACGCAGCAGCAGCCCGGCCAGGCACGCCAGCCCATAGATCATCGCGGCCACGAGGGCCTCGATTTCTATTTTGCTGACGATGGGGCGGGGTTGCTGTTTCATGGCGCGCATTATGCGCCTGTTGTGAAGCGGTCGGATTATTCGCGCGAAGATTCGTGCAAGAGCTTGGCGTTGCGGTGTTTTTAAAAATGACGCCGTAGGATTAGCGCGCGGTCTATCCCACGCGCGGCGCCTGAAAATGGGCGCGCGCGGCTCCGCCGCGCATGCGTCGCGGAGCGACGCGCTCCAACTTTTAAACCGTCGCGCATTCTCCCTACACAAACACCCAATGAAATCGCGCGTTAGCCTGCGGCGGCGTCGATCAGCAGGAAGGCGCGCGTGGCTTCGGCGTTCATGGCGGCGCGGCCACGGCCGATGAGTTCGGCGATGCGCGCGCCTTCGTTGCGCAGGAAGAGCATGGCTTCCTGGTTGGCGTGCGGATCGCGGGTGAGGAAATCGGCCAAGCGATGCGTGGCGTCGGGCGCTGCATCGCGCACGGCGCGGCGGCGCGCCTGCGTGCCGGAGCGCGCGCGCTGGGCGATGCGTTCGAGGCCGGAGGGCGAAAACACTTCGTCCAAGCGCAAGCCGGCTTGTTCGATGGTTTCCACGATCGGCAATGCCGGCGCGCTACGCGGCTGCGAGATTTGGCGACGCAGATGCGCGACGGGATCTTCGGCGTCACGGCGCAGCGGCGTGGTCGCCGGCGCGGGCGCTTGCGCGGCGGGATCATCGACGTTGGAGAGCAGGTCGCGCCAAGTCCAATTGTTGGGCGGCGCTTGGGTTTGTTCGTTGGCGCGTTCTTGGGGGCGCTCGCCGAACATCGCTTCGTCGCGGCGCAGGCGCGGCGGGCGCGGCGTTTCGAGCGGATCGGGCTGATTGCGCCACGACGCATCGTAGCTGGCTTCTTCACGCGCGGGCTCGCTGCGCGTGCGTTGGCGGCGTTGTTGCGGCGGATGCTCTTCTTCCACGGCTTCGCGCGCGCCGATGGCGGCGCTGCGGGCGGCGTCGGCGGCGTCGCGCAGGCGCTCAAGCGCGAGCGCGGCTTCGCGCTCGACATTGACGGCTTCGTTGCGGATGAGATCGGCGGCGCGCTTGGCGTCGTCGATGGCGCGGTGCGTGGTGTCGCGCACGGCGCCGGCGGTGGAATTGGCGGCGAGCGTGGCGGCTTCGGCCGATTGACGCGCGGCGTCGGTCAGGTTGGTAGCCTTCGCCAGAATATCGAGCGCGTTGGAGAGCGCGCCTTCCAGGCGCAGCGCGGAATCGGCGCTGGCCTGAGCGGCATTGGAAAGGCCGTGCGTGCGATCATTGATGAGGGCGGCGGCCGCGCCAAACGAGGTGAGGCGATGATCGAGCGCCTGGTCGGCGGCGCGCACCTCGGCTTCGGCTTGGCGCGCGGCTTCCGAGATTGAAGATGTGTGGCGCGAGATTGAATCGCCGATGGTGGAGGCGTGATTGGTGAGTTCGCGCGAGATGCGCATGAGCTCTTCGCGCTCGCGCTCCATGCCGGTGATCATGTGGCCCGCGCCCGCCTTGGCTTGGCCGGCCATCTCATCGACGGCTTGCGCCTGACGCGCGATCTGGCCTTCGACGTCCTGCAGACGCTGCAATGTTTTTTCGAGCGCGTGATCGAGCGTGGTGATTTCACCGCGCACGGTCATGGCGAGTTGGCGCGCGGCTTCCTCGGCCGAGCGCTCTGGGTTCATCAGCCGATCGGCGGCGTCGGCCAGGCGGCGCGCTTCGGCGCGGGCGCGGGCGCCGTCGGCGGCGGCCATGCCGGAGAAGATCGCCATCAGGGCGGGGAAAAAGATCGCCGCCGCAAGCGCGCCGCCTTCGGCAATGCCAAGCGTTGTGATGCGTTCGACGCCGAAGATCGCGAACGCCGCAGCGCTCGCGCCCACCACCCAGGCAGCGGCGACAAGCAGCGCGAGCATGCCGATTTGTGCGCCGGGATCGCGGGGGCGGTCGGGCGTGCTCATGCGTGAATCCTCAAGCGTCTGATGACGCTTAACGCAAACGCAATAAGTGGGGCTATTTCAAGGGCGCGCGCTTCTAAAGCGTGCGCATGGAGAGGGTTTCAGCGTTCGGCCTCGCAGGACTCGGCCGCGCACTGCGCGGCGTCCGTGCCAACGCGCTGTTCAACACTGACGCCCACCCAGGCCAGGGCGGCGGCGATGAGAAAATCGCGGGCGGCGACGAGAATGGACAGCAGCATTGCCCTCTACCTCAATGCAATGTTCCGCGCTTTTGCGCTGTTCGCGATGCCGCGGCAAGTCATGAACACGGTAATGTAGAGCGAATTGTGAATTGCCGATTATCGCGCCACACCTCGCTTACGCCTAGGCTTGACGCTTGGGTGCGCCCCGCTATGTATCGGGGCAATGTTACAACATAACACCGCACATGCTGGCCGGAAGGCGCACTTGGCTCACGCAGCGGTTGTGGCGTTGCATGCGCTATGCTGCGGCTTACCCGCTTTGGCCATGGTGGCGGCGGCGCTGTCTGGTGCGACCTCGGGCATTGCCGTGCTGGCGCGCTGGTTTGAGCCGCTGCACGCCTATCTGCACGGCCATGAGGTCTGGATTTTAGGCATTTCGGCAGCGCTCGTGGCGGCGGGCGGGGCGCTTGAGGCGCTGGCGCGGCGTGGCGCGCATGCTCATGGTTTTCCGTGGCTTTTTTCGATTTCCGTGGCCTGCTTCCTGATCAATGTGGCGATCATTGTCGCCCACCGGGCGATCTAGCGCTTCGGTTTGAGGAGGTGCAGCGCTAGCGTCCGGAAGCGGCGGACGGTGGCAGCGAGCGGCTCGGCGCGCCAGAGCGCCCGGCGCAAGGCAAAGCCCTCCAGCGCCGTGAGCAGGGTTTCGGCCGCTTCCTCTGAGTTCAACGCCGGATAGGCGCCGCCAGCTAGGCGCGCCTTATCGATCGCCGCCGCGATCCGCTCGCGGGCGATTTTATCTCGCTTCGCCAACGCTTTAGCTAGAATTGGATCGCGCGCCGCCTCGGCCCAGATGTCCGAGAGCAGGGCGGCGTCCCGTTCGCTATCGAAGGCTTCCAGGAAAGCGCCGGCGAGTTCGGCCAGGCCTTCGATCAAAGCTTCGGCGCTGGCGAGCTGGTCGAGGGCGGCTTCGGCCTCGGCGCGGGCGTCGAGGGCGATGGCGGCGACGATGTCGGCTTTGGAGGCGTAATATCTGTAGAGCGCTCCGGGCGAGATGCGGGCCTCGGCGCAGATTTCCTCGATCGTGGTCTGGCGAAAGCCCCGCTCGCGAAAGCAGGCGCGGGCCGCTTCCAGGATTTGGCCGCGACGGCGTTCGGGCAGGGCGGGATCGGCAAGGCGCGGCATCGAATCGAGGTGAGAGGATAGGGCGTTCCGGGCGGGATGCCCGCTATGGTTTAGGCTTAATTCACACGGCGCTGGCAGCGTCGGTCCCGCTATTAGGGGGAGCGCGCCCGCTCATGATTCAAACGACGCCTCAGGCGCTTGCGAACGCGGCGGATACACGCCGGCGCGAGATGCCGGCCTCCGTGGCTCTGGTGATCCTGACCGGCGGCTTGGCCGCGGCGATCATCGGAGGGCCGGGTCCCGTGGGCTGGGCGGCGATCACGTCGCTGCTGCTGATCCTCGATACCGAGCTTTATCGCCGGCTCGACGCCGCCGAAGTGAAGATCAAAGGCCGCGTGCTGGCCGGCCTGATGGTTTGGGCGTTCGCGAGTTCAGCTTTCTATGCGGCGCTGCCGGCCGCACTTTGGCTGAATGGACAAGCCGCGGGCGCGGCGGCGGCGATGGTGCTTTGGGTCGCGGGCGTGGTGCGCCATTTCAGCAAGGGCGCTTCGGGCTCGTGGCCGATCGCGCTTGCGGGTGCGACGCCGCCGGCGCTGTCGCTGCTGGGCTCGCCCTTCATGCTGGCGGCGATGACGCAGCAGCCGGATTGGGATCTGGCCGCGATCGCCGCTGTCGGCGGCGGCGCTTTGATGGCTTACGTCACGCTCGCGCGCATGAGCGCGGCCGACGCCGAAAGCGCGCTGAAGGAAGCGCTCGCGCGCCAGGACTTGAATTCGACCATGGCCAAACTCGTGCTCGATCAGGGCGCATTGGCGGCCGCACTTGTTGATCGTGAAGGCCGCGTCGTGGCGATCAGCGAGCCGATGCGCCATGTGCTGCGCGTGAAGGGCGGCGGCGTCGGCGCGAAGCTTGAGGATTTGATCCAATGGTCGCCGGAGCGCTGGCGCGATGCGTTCACGCGTGCGCTGGGCGGCGCGAATGTGCGCTACGACGAGGATGAAACCAAATCCGCGCATGGCGTCTTCTGGTTTGCGTGGGAAGCGCGGCCGTGGCGCTCGCCGGAGGGCGAGATCGTCGGCGTCGTCGTGCATGGACGCGATATCAGCTCGCTGATCGAAACCCGTGTCGCCGTCGCCGAGAACGAAGAACGTCTGCGCGTGGCGCTAGATGCGGGCCGCAGCGTTGTCTGGGAAGTCGATTTCAAGGAGCGCGTGATCTCCTGGCATGGCGACCCACAGCCGATCTATGGCCGGCCGATCACGTTCACGGAATTCTCCGAGAACAACACGCCGATCCTGTATCAAGGCGATCGCGCGCTGCTGAAGAATTATTTCAACGATGTGATCAATGGCGACGAACGCCCAATCGAACACCGTGTCGTGCGCGGCGGCGGCGACATCGGTTGGGTGGAAGTGTGGGCGCGCCGCGTGCTGGGCCGCTCCGGGGGCGTACGCAAGCTGATCGTGCTGTCGAAGGACATCACCGAGCGCAAGAACCAAGAGGCGGCGTTCATTGAGACGATGCATCGCGCGGAAGCGGTGTTCCGCGCCAAGCGTGCGCTGTTCGCCGAGTTCGCACCGGCGGCGACCGGCGAAGTCGAGGCGTTCGATGAAGCGGCGGTTAATCTGGCTGAGATGTATGAGCGGCTGAACAGCCTGCTCGCGGAAATGGACGTGCGCGACGAAGCGTTGGCGGAGACGATCGCCTCGCTGCGCGACTCGCGCGAAGCGGCCGACGCCGCCAACGTCGCCAAGTCGCAATTCCTGGCCAATATGAGCCACGAGCTGCGCACGCCGCTCAACGCCATCATCGGCTATTCGGAAATCCTGCAGGAAGAAGCGCAAGCGGACGGCCGGGGGAGCGATATCGCCGACCTCGATCGCGTGTTGGGCTCGGCGCGGCAATTGCTGCACCTCATCAATGGCATTCTCGATCTCTCGAAGATCGAAGCCGGCCGCATGGAAGTCGCGATCGCGGATTTCGATGTCGCCGCGCTGGTCATGGAAGCGGCCGATACGGTGCGCCCGAGCGCGGAGAAGAACGGCAACAAGCTGGTGTTGGAGGTCAATCCCGATATTGGCGTGGCCGGCACCGATGCGTTCAAGCTCAATCAATGCCTGCTGAACCTGTTGGCGAACGCCGCCAAGTTCACGCAGGACGGCGAGATTGTCGTGCGCGCTTCGCGGCTGATTGGCGTCGATGAAGGTCTGATTGAGATTTCCGTGTCGGACACCGGCATCGGCATGAGCGAAGAGCAGATGCATCGTCTGTTCAACGCGTTCATGCAGGCGGACGCCTCGACCGAGCGCCGCTATGGCGGCACCGGCCTTGGGCTGGCGATCACGCGGCGTACGATGCAATTGCTGGGCGGCGACGTCACTGTCCTCAGCGCGCCGCATGAAGGTTCGACATTCACGCTGCGCTTTCCAGCGCAACTCGACGCGAATGCGCCGGCTCTGGAGCGCATCGACGCAAACGCCGCCGTGGGGCAGGGCAGGGAGCGTATCGTGCTGCTCGTCGATGACGAGGAAAGCGCGCGCGATCTTACGGGGCGTTCGCTGATGCGTCTTGGCTTCAAGGTGTGTGGCGCGGCGACCGGCAAGCAGGGCCTGACCATGGCGCGCGAGTTGAAGCCGAGCCTGATCCTGCTCGATATCAATCTGCCCGACATGACGGGCTGGGACGTGCTGGCGATGCTGCGCAGCGCGGGCAATGAAGCGCCGGTGATTGTGCACTCGATCGATGATGATCGCCAGCGCGCGCTTAACGCTGGCGCTTGCGATCTTCTGGTGAAGCCCGCTGATCGCGACGTGCTCGCGGCGGCGGCGCTGCGCTTTGCCCGCTCTGACTCCTCTCCCCAGCCGGCGACGCAGCCGGCGCCTTTAGCGAAAACTGCGTGAAAGGTTCTTCCATGCGTATCCTCATCGCCGAAGATCATCCCGACAATCGCGAGATGCTGACCCGCCGGCTTGAGCGCCGCGGCTACGAAGTGCATTGCGCCGAGAACGGCGCGGAGGCCGTGGAGATGGCCAAGACGTGTGCGCCGGATCTGATCCTGATGGATATCTCGATGCCGGTGATGTCGGGCATCGAAGCCACGAAAATGCTGCGCCAAACGCCGGATGTCGCCAATGTGCGCATCGTGGCGCTGACGGCGCACGCGATGGAGAGCGCGCGCCGCGAATGCATGGAGGCGGGCTGCGATGATTTCGCGACCAAGCCTGTCGACTTCGCGGGGCTCGTCGCGCTCATCGAAAAATACGCGGCGTGATGGTTAGCGCGCGTCAAGGTTAGCAAAAACTGACGCAAAATATTTGTACAAAAGAGCGTCGCATTAGCGCACCTTCAATCTCCCCCGTGTAATTTTGAACACTGGTATTGGTGTTATTGGGGCCAGGGGGGCGAATGTCTCCGGCGCAAGGCGATGAAGGCGTGCCCACGCAGGCGCGCCTCGGGCGAATTCTGCTGGTCGATGACCAGGCGCAGAATCGCGACATGCTGGGCCGACGCTTGGAGCGTCGTGGCTATGAGGTCGTGCTGCGCGAAAGCGCGGTCGGCATAGAAGACGCCATCGCCAAGGAAAATATCGAACTCGTCCTGCTCGATTGGATGATGCCGGAGCGCTCCGGGTTTGACGCGCTGATGGGCATTCGTGCGCGCTTCGACGCCGAACACGTGCCGGTGATCGTGGTGACGGCGCTAGATGACGGCGACATCGTCTCCAAGGCGCTCGAAGGCGGCGCCAATGATTATATTTCCAAGCCGATCGATCTGCGCGTGCTCACCGCGCGCGTGAAAGCGCAGCTGGATCGCCGCCAAGCCGTGCTTGAGCTTGACGCCATCCGCAACGATCTCGAGCGCACCGTGATCGAGCGGACGCAAGATCTGATCAGCGCCAACGAAACGCTTTCGGCCGAGATTGGCGAGCGCCAGGCCGCCGAAGCGCGCGCGCAATCGCTGGCGCGGCATGATCCGCTGACGGGTCTCGCCAATCGCCGCCATTTCCTGGAAGAACTTGAACGCCGGCTTTCGCTGGTGGGCGATGAGCAAAGCGCGTTCGCGCTGATGTTCGTCGATCTCGACCGCTTCAAGCCGATCAATGACGTGCATGGTCACGCCATCGGCGACCAATTGCTGCAAGTGATCGCGACGCGGCTTTCGGGCTGCCTGCGCGATGATAGCTTCGCCGCGCGCTTGGGCGGCGATGAATTCGCGGTGCTGATCGAAGGCCCAGGCGGACGCGACGGCGTCGCGGCGGCGGCGCGGCGTATTTTGCACGAGCTTTCCGCGCCGATCCTCGTGAACGGCTTAAAGCTCGCGGTCGGCGCCTCGATCGGCGTGGCGCTGTGCCCGGAAGACGGGCGCGATGCGGCCGAGCTGCTGCAGCGCGGCGACGCGGCGATGCTGCGCGCGAAGGAGGATCGCGGCGCCTATCAATTCTTCGATTCATCGATCGATGAAGAGCTCAAGTCCAAGGCGGCGCTTGAAACCGAGCTGCGTCTGGCGATCCCCGGCGGCGACATCGTTCCATATTTCCAACCTGTCGTGCGCGTCGATACGGGCGAGCTTGCGGGATTTGAGGTGCTCGCGCGCTGGCCGCACCGCGAGCGCGGCATGATTTCGCCGACCGCGTTCATCCCCGTCGCGGAAGAGGCGGGGCTGGTGGATGCGATGTTCTGGGCGCTGCTGGCGCAAGCGTGTCGCAAGGCGCTCGACGCGCCGGGCGAGTTTATCCTGGCGGTGAACATTTCTCCGAGCCAGGTGCGCGATCAATGGTTCCCGGAGAAGGTGTTGCGCACGCTGCGCGAAACCGGCTTCCCGGCGCGCCGCCTTGAAATCGAGGTGACGGAAAGCGCGATGATCGGCGACGTGGCGCGTGCGAAATCGTCGCTGATGTCGCTGAAGAACCAAGGCGTGCAAATCGCGCTCGACGATTTCGGCACCGGCTATTCGTCGCTCTTTCTGCTCCGCGAGCTGCCGATCGACAAATTGAAGATCGACCGCTCGTTCGTGGCGCGCATCACCACCGATCGCGAAAACGCGACGATTGTCGGCGCGCTTGTCGGCCTCGGCAAGGCGCTTGGCCTCAAGGTGACGGCCGAAGGCGTCGAGGACGAAGCCACCGCCGACGCGTTGCGCGCGATGGGCTGCGAACTCGCGCAAGGCTACCTGTTCGGCGCCGCAATCGAGTTTCCGGTTTACGACGCGGTCGGCCTGCGCAAGGCGGTTTGAGCGCTTAGCGCGGCGGACTTTAAATTCGCCTCAGTTTGATGGCGGGCGCCGAGCGAATTTGAAGTCCATAAGCCGCGCTAGAGCCCCCGAATCTAAAGCCTCTTTGCACTTTAAATGCGACCAGAACTCGATCCCGCCTGCTGGGTCGCATTTAAAGCGCGAGGCTTTAGTTCTGGTAGGCGAACCAGACGTTGGGCTCGACGTAGCGACCGCAGCCGCGCTCCAGATCGATGGACACCGGCATCAGCGCGCCGGGCAGGGCGTATTCGCCGCTTTCCTCGAACGTGCGCCCGCTCCACATTTCCCAGAACGCCACCGGCTCCTCGACCACCATCGAGCGCGGGGCCGGCTTGATGATCTTGCCGCCGGCGGAGGCGTGGCTGCGCAGCCAGGGATCGAACAGGCGGCCGGATTCGTTTTTCCAGCCGATATAATCGTCGATCGGGATGAACGGGTGCAGGTGCTTGGACGAGGGGCGCACTGGGGCGATGACGCCGTCGAGACCCTTGCGCGCGGCGAGGCTCTGGAATTCCTCGATCATGCGGCGGGCCAAGCCCTTGCTGCGATGTATGCCCGGCACCGAAATCGCCAGCGCGCCAAGCGCGTTGCGCGGCTTGCCGGCGCCCTGAGCGGCTGACTCGACGATCCAGTCCCAGCCTTCGGGCGGCAGATTGTTGAAATCGCAGGCAAGCGGCACGCAATTACCGACAGCGACGGGGTAGCCGGTCGCTTCGTCGACCAGGCAGAGCTGGCAGTCGGCGTGCTCGTCCAGCAGGTCCTGATAAAACTCGAAATGCGCCCGTGTGAAATTGAGGAAGCCCAGCGAGCCCCAGGCCGCTTGCTCAATCGCCATAGCCGCCTTGCGCAGTGCAGGGCTATCGGCTCGCGTTTTCACGACGTACCGCGTCATCAATCACCCAAGTTTCGTTAACCAAATACTTGCGAGAGGCGCGGCGATTACCTGGGTTATCCCCAATCGGCGCTTCTTGCGACCCATTTTCCCTAATAAAGCGTAAATTTGAAGAATACAAGAGCAAATATGTATTAACCATTTCTGTCAACACTTGTTAACGGAAAGTATAGATCAAATCTGTTTTATGGTTAATAAAGTATTTGGCGGATTATTCCAATAAAATTCTGACGCGCCGTAACTCTATATTCGTAGAGGCCATGACATTGTGTTCGCTGGCGCGGCGTGTGCGCTCAACCTCATTTGGCTTGAACACGATGATCGCCGGCAACGTCAAAGCTGTTCACTACAAGAACGACTTGCGCCGCCT
The DNA here is from genome assembly GCA_017303355.1 of Caulobacterales bacterium. Classification (GTDB taxonomy): domain Bacteria; phylum Pseudomonadota; class Alphaproteobacteria; order Caulobacterales; family Aquidulcibacteraceae; genus Vitreimonas. Next base: position 45,249 of record JAFLCU010000015.1, read on the forward strand.
GACGGCGCTGATCGGCGCCGCGCTTGCGATTTTCGGCGTCGCGATCATGGCGATCGTCGCTTATGCCGGCTTTACGGCTAACCAGGCCGCGATCGCTCGCGAGCGGCAACTCGTTGAAAATGCTCTGGATCAGAGCGTCAGCCGGGTGCTGGACCAGCAGAAGGCGATCGCCTGGTGGGATGACGCCGTCATCAACGCGCAAGCCCGCCCGATGGATCTCGACTGGCTCGAGACCAATATCGGCGTTTATTTCAACGAAACTTACGGCCACGACGAAATCTTCATCGTCGATAGCGAAAATCGCCCCGTTTACGCGAACGTCGATGGCCAGTTGGCCAACCCGATCGCTGCTTATGGCGCGCGTCGGGAGGTGTTGGACCAACTGGTCGCCGAGGCGCGCCGCGGCGCCGATGGGCATCTGCGTTCGCGCGACCGCGCGTTCGTGGAAAGCCAGAGCAATTATCGCGCGCTGCTTGGCGCAAGCTTCGGCCGCTGGGGCGGCCACATCATGAGCATTGACGGCCAGCCGGCTGTCGTCGCCGCGCTTTCGATCGTGCCGAACCTCGATGCTGAATTGCTGCGCGGCGAGCCGCACCTGCTGGTCAGCATCGTGCGCATCGATGAGACGTTCATGACCGAAGTCGGCGGCTCGCTGCTGATCTCGGACCTGACCGTGACCGAGGACTCGCCGCATCGCTCGAACCTGCTGTCCGATCGCTTCGTGGCCGATGACGGCGCGGCGCTTGGCTATTTGAATTGGACGCCACAGCGCCCCGGCCGTGCTTTGCTCCTTTTCATCCTGCCGCTGGTTGGCCTGGGGGTGATGGGCGCGGGCCTGCTGACCTGGCTCATGGTGCAGCGCTTGAAGCGCGCGTCGGGCGAACTCGCCGACCGCGAAGCGGATTCGCGCCATCAGGCGCAGCACGATTCACTGTCGGGCTTGCCAAATCGTCCGCATTTCGTGGGGCGCCTTCAGGATGCGCTCGATGAACTGATCCAGTCGCGCAACAATGGCCGCGTGGTGGTGGCCTACATCGACGTCGACCGCTTCAAGGACATCAACGACACGATGGGCCACCAGGCGGGCGATGCGCTGATCATGGCGGTGGCCGAGCGCCTGCAGGCAGCGATTGGGCCGCAAGATTTCCTGGCGCGTTTTGGCGGCGACGAATTCGCCGTCATGCGTCAGGCCAACGGGCCGCACGCCGGCGCCGATCTCATCGCGCGGCTTCGCACCGCGTTTGAAGATGCGTTCGATCTTTATGGTCAGCATATCCGCATGACCGCCTCGATCGGCATCTCGATGGCGCCGGAGCACGGCGGCTCGCCGGCCGAACTCATGCGCCACGCCGATATCGCGCTCTATCAGGGCAAGAACAAAGGCCGCGATTGTGCGATGATGTTCTGCGCCGAGATGGCCGCGGAGGTGGAGCAGCGCCGCGAAATCGAACTCGATCTGCACGCGGCGCTCCAGGCGGGCGACCTGCAGCTGCATTATCAGCCGCTGATGTCCTGCGCCGGCGGCCGCGTGACGGGCGTTGAAGCCCTGTTGCGCTGGAACCATCCGACGAAGGGCCCGCTCTCGCCGGGCGTGTTCGTGCCGATCGCCGAAGAGGCGGGCATCATGCCGTCGCTGGGCGCCTATGTGCTCGAGCGCGCGTTTGAAGAGGCCAAGCTCTGGCCGGACCTCGACGTGGCGATCAATCTGTCGCCGGTGCAGTTCCGCCACGTCGATCTGCCTGAATTGCTCGCCGAATTGCTGGCGAAGCATGCCATCGACCCGCGCCGCATCGTGCTCGAGGTGACCGAAGGCGTGCTGATGGAATCGACGGAGCGCAACCGTCAGATTCTCGACGCCGTGCGCGGCATGGGCTTCAAGGTCGCGCTGGATGATTTCGGCACCGGCTATTCGTCGTTGCGCTATCTCTGCGATTTCCGCTTCGACAAGATCAAGATCGACCGCGCCTTCGTGACGGGCATCCATGAGCGCAAACGCGCCATGACGATCATTCAATCGGTGGTCACGCTCGGACGCGGCCTTGGCATGGATATCGTCGCGGAGGGGGTGGAGACGGAAGCTGAAGCCTCGGTGATGCGCCTGGTGGGCGTGACGGAGCTGCAGGGCTTCTTTTTCTCGCAGGCGGTCCCGGCCAGCGACGTGGCGCCCCTGGTGGCCAAGCTGAGCCCGCCGCGCGACGCGGCCGCGGCGGCTGTCGTCACCCCGCGCCGCCTTCACCGGCAGTCCTGACCAACTGCCTTTGCCGCGCCGCGGCCTCGTTTCGCCAATGCGACGAGTCTTTGACGTTGCTCACTTATCCATGCGCTTCGTCGACTTTCCGTGCGTGCGCCCGGCTATGGACAAAATTCGGCAAAGTCGGCATGCCAACCAAGCGCGTGGTCTGGGGGCGCCCCCGGCCGCGACACGCGGGGTGAAGATCGGGTAGGTCCGCCGAAGGGCCGCCCGGCGGATGGCTTGAGGGGCCGTTCGCACCCGTCCCGCGCGATACGGAAGGGGACGGAACCGGCATGCGCATCAATAAAGTTCAGCTCGCGGGTTTGGCGGTGGCGCTCGTAGGCGCCGCGGCGCAGGGCGCGCACGCCGAAGACGTGACGATCACAACGTCGACCACGACGCCGCTGACGACATCCGATCCCAATCCGACGGCGCCAGTCGCGCCCGGCGACATTACGGTTGGCGACAATGGCACAATCACGGTCGGCGCCGGCCAGACGGCGATCACGGTCAACAGCAGCAATGATGTGACGGTGAGCACGGGCGGCACGATCGCGTCCAACGACGCAAACAACGTCACAGGCATTCATCTGCTCGGCGGCAATTCCGGCAATGTGACTGTCGCGGGCGGCATTCGATTGCTTGAGTCCTACACGATTTCAGACTCCGACAGCGATGGCGACGTGGATGGCCTCTACGCCACGGGCACGAACCGCGTCGGCCTGCTGCTCAATGGCGGGACTTTCACGGGCGATATTTCAGTTACGGGCGCCGTCAATATCGAAGGGCAAAATTCGGCGGGCATTCGCATTGAAAGCTTACTTGACGGTGATCTGACTTCGACCGGCGCCATGGTTGTGACCGGTGATAATTCATACGGCGTGCTCATCACGGGCGGCGCGGCGAACGGCGTCACCGGAGATGTCGTCGTCGGCAACATCACCGCGGCTGGCGCGGGAACGTCCGCCGTGGTCGTCGATGGTCAGATTGACGGCGAGTTGCGGATCGACGGCGCTCTGACGACAAACGCCTATCACTACACGACGCCGCCGGCGGATTTGTCGGATTTCGACGCGGATGATTATCTTCAGGCGGGCTCCGCGCTTGTCATCAATTATAGCGTGCTCGGCGGCGTCAGTATCGACGGCATCGGCGTCGAAGATGACCTCGATGATGACGGCGATGGTCTCGATGACAATGGCGACGGCACCTCCGACGACACGGACGACGACGTCTCCTCGACGATCACTACCTATGGCTCGGCGCCCGCGATCCACATCCAGGCCGACCCATCGGCCAACCTGGTGCTTGGACCTTTGGCCCAAGGCGTAGCGGCGGGCTATGGTCTGCATGTTCGCGGGCCGGTGAGCGCGTTCGGCATTTACGATGGTTTCTCCGCGACGGCCATTCGCATCGAAGGCGATAGCGGCGGCTCGACGGTTGACACCTCTGACGGTGTCGCGATCGACGGGACGGTTTCCGCCGGCGCGTCCGAAGCAAACGCCTACGGCGTCATTATCGGCGAAAACGCGACCGTGCCGAACCTGTTGGTGCGCGAGGCGCTTTACTCCAGCGCCAGTGGCGACCTCGGTTTTACCGCGTACGCCGTCGTCGTTCAGTCCGGCGCCAATGTCGCCTCGATCGAGAACACGGGCGCCATTGCTTCGAATTTCTTCGGCGAAACCGGCAATGCGGTGGTTATCGTCGATCAATCGAATACGGTGGCGACCATCACCAATTCTGGCTCGATCGTTGCGCGCATCACCGCGACCGACGAGGATGTGACGGACGATATCCCGCCGCCAGCGATCACGGGATCGACGGTCGCGATTGACGTCTCGGCGTCGACGATTGACGTCACGCTTACGCAGCAACCGGATGTCGTGTTCAACGACGACGACGCGGACGATGATGATTCAACCATTCGTCCCGATACCGAGATCGTCGGCGATATTCTTTTTGGCTCGGGCAACGACACGTTCAATCTGCTCGCGGGCACGGTGGATGGCGATCTTTCCTTCGGCGCGGGCGCCGACACGTTCCTGATCGATGATGGAGCGGCCTATACGGGATCGCTGACAGACAGCGACGGCCAGCTGACGCTCAATGTCGTCGATGGCGCGCTCACGCACACCGGCGGTCAGCTTGATTTGACCACGGCGACATTCGGCGCCGACGCGACGCTGGGCGTGACGATCTCTGAAACGCTGGGCCAAGGCACGATGATCGAGAGCTCCGGCACGATCACGTTCGCGGCGGGTTCGGTGATTGTGCCGACCGTGCCGGTTGGCTTGCCTGTCTCGGGCACGCATACGTTCTTGACCGCCAATGGCGGATTGATCGGCGCCTCGAACGTCACCGGCGCGGTGACGGGTGTTGGTTCGCCGTTCCTCTACAATCTCGCGATCGACACGGTGACCGGCGACGCCAATTCGCTGGAAGCCAGCTACATCATGAAGACGGCCACGGAACTGGGGCTGACGACCAACGAGACCAGCGTGTTCGCTGATCTGATCAACGCGCTGCGTCTGAACGATGATGCGGCGGCGGCGTTGTCGGCGCTGGCGAGCGAGGAAGAATTCTTTGACGCTTACGAAGACCTGATGCCGAGCTACGCCTCGGCAGCGGCCGAAGTCGCGACCACGGCGATCCAGCAAATGCAAAGCGCCACCAGCAACCGCATGGCGGCGACGCGTTTGCAGGGCTTGGATGAGGTCTCGGTCTGGGCGCAGGAGATCGGATATGGCCTGACGCGCACGCCGCCGACGGACAACGGTCAGGAATTCACCGGCGCCGGTTTCGGTTTGGCCTTCGGCATCGACGGGCCGCTCGATAATGGCGACCTGTTCGGTCTGTCGGCCTCGTTCCTCGCTTCGGAAGTCGAGGAAGAGGGGCGCCCTGAAGGCGAGATCGCCACCTGGTTTGGCCAACTCAACGCCTATCTCGGCACGGCGCAGGGGCCGATCGATCTCGATTTCGTCGCGGGCCTGGGCGCCGGCAAAATGCAGTCGCGGCGCTTCGTGGAGATCGGCGACGATTTCGAGGCGCTCGCAGAGGCGGATTGGTGGGCGTTCGAAGGCCACGCCTCCGCGCGCGCGTCCGCGCCGATGGCGCTGACGGATTGGTTCATCGTGACGCCGCAAGCGCAACTCACATACGTGGCGTTGCAGGAGAGCAGCTACACCGAAGACGGCGGTGGCGTTGGCATCAATTACGATGTGGATGACGCGTTCTCGCAACGCCTCTGGGCGGACCTCGGCGTCGAATTCAGCGGCCGCTTTGGCCTGATGGGCGATGGTGTTGTCGCGCCGCGCATCTTCATCGGCTATCGCGCCAATGTGCTGGACGAAGCCGGCGAGCGCACCATGCGCTTTGTCGATGGCGGTTCGGATTTCACGCTAGTGGATGATGAATTCGGTAGCGGCGGCGCGTTGGTCGGCATCGGCCTCGACGCAACCAACGGCTATTCGACCTTCTCGCTCGGCTACGAGGGCGAGTTCTCAGATCAGGTCGAGCGCCACAGCCTGAACGCGGCGATTCGCTTCCGCTTCTGAGCATCGGCGCGGCGGTGTTTAGGGCGCCACGCTTGACATCGTTTGCGAACGGCCTACCGCCATTGAGGCATGGGATCGGGCCAGGACAATGACGCCGGCTCCGGCGTTGTTCATCGCGATGATGCGCTGACCACGCAATTGCTGGCCAGCCTCGAGAGCATGGCCGACGGCTACATGCTGATCGATGGCGATTGGCGCATCCTCTACGTCAACCGCGTCGTCGAAGCGCAAATGCAGCGCCCGCGCACCTCTCTCCACGGCAAGAATTTGTGGGAGGAGATCGATGTCGTCAAAGGCACGTTCGTGGAAGACGAGCTGCGCCGGGTCGCGCGCGAAGGCGCGGGCGCGGCGACGCTCGTGGAGTTCGACTATCCCGCGCTCGGCATCCGCATCGGCGTGCGCGCCTTCGCCACCGAGACTGGCGGCGTTGCGCTCTACATTGCCGACGTCACCGAGGCCTATGCCTTGCAGCAGCGGATGCGCTTGCTGCAAGGCGCGGTGTCGCGGCTGGAGGACATGATCGTCATTACCGAGGCGGCCGCGTCGGACGTGGCGACGCCGGGCATCGTCTTCGTGAACGAAGCATTTGAACGGCTCACTGGCTACACGTTCGAAGAGGTGAAGGGGCGCACGCCGCAATTCATGCGCGGCCCCGAGACAGATGTCGCGCAAGTGGAGCGCATGCGTCAGGCATTGAGCTTGGGCCACGCCGTGCGCGGCGAGTTGATCTTTTACACCAAAGCCGGCGAGAAGCTCTGGGTCGACATGCAGATGGCGCCGTTCCGCGCGCCGACCGGAAAGGCGACGCATATCGTCATCGTGTCGCGCGAGATTTCGGCGCGCAAACGCGCGGAAGCTGAACTCAAGGAATCGACTGAACGTTTCCGTATCGTCGCACAGGCCACCGTGGACGTCGTCTGGGATTGGGATCTCAAGACCGACATGATCTGGTGGGGCGACGGCATGCGCGTGCGCTTCGGCTATAGATATGACGATAAACCCCAGATCGGCGAGTCGTGGGTGCAGCACATTCATCCCGATGATTCCGATCGCGTGGTGACAGGCATCCACGCCGCGATCGACGGCGTGTCGGAAAAGTGGAGCGATGAATATCGCTTTGTGCGCGCCGATGGCTCGATCGCGCAGGTGGTCGATAGCGGCTACGTCATCCGCGATGAGGGCGGCATAGCCGTGCGCATGGTCGGCAGCATGGTCGATGTGACCGAGCAGCGCGAATTGGAGGCGCAATTGCGCCAGTCGCAGCGGCTGGAGGCGGTGGGCCAGCTCACCGGCGGCGTCGCGCACGATTTCAACAATCTGCTCACGGTGATCCTGAGCAACGCCGAATTGCTGGAAACGCGGCTGGCGCACGATGAGCAGATGCATGCGCTGGCGGAAATGACCCGCATCGCCGCCGAGCGCGGCGCGGAGCTGACAAGCCGCTTGCTGGCGTTCTCGCGCAGGCAAGCGCTGGACCCGAAGCCATCCAATATCGAAGCGCTGGCGCGCGGCATGGAGGGGCTGCTGCGGCGCGCGCTGGGTGAGCAGATCGAATTGCGTATCGAGGCGGCCGAGGATTTGTGGGATGCGCTGATCGATCCGCTGCAGCTTGAAAGCGCCATCCTCAATCTTTGTATCAATGCGCGTGACGCGATGCCGGATGGCGGTACGGTCAGCATTGAATTGGCGAATGTCTGTTTGGGTGCGGACGTGGCCGGCGGCGAGCGCGGCGAATACGTCATGGTGTGCGTCGCCGATACGGGCACGGGCATGGACGAGGCGACGATCGCGCGCGCGTTCGAACCGTTTTTCACGACCAAGGAAATCGGCAAGGGCTCCGGGCTCGGCTTGTCGATGGTGTATGGGTTCGTGACGCAATCGAAGGGCCGCGTCGAGATCGACTCGCGATTAGGCGAAGGCACGCGGATCAAGCTCTATCTGCCGCGCGCCAAGGACGCGCGCCAGGCGCAACGCGAGGAGGCGCCGGAGGACGTTGTGATCGGCAACGAGCGAATCCTCCTGGTCGAGGATGATGATCTCGTGCGCGTGCAGGTCGCGGCCGAGTTGCGTGAACTTGGCTATCGCGTGGTGACGGCGCGCAACGGGCCCGAGGCGCTCCAGCTGTTGCGCGAGAAGGAGCCGTTCGACCTGCTCTTTACGGACGTCGTCATGCCGGGCGGCATGAATGGGCGGCAATTGGCCGAGGCGGCGCGCGCCATTCTGCCGACATTGCCGGTGCTCTATACGTCGGGAAATCCCGATATCGTGCTGGGCGAGGAGGGCCGCTTGGCGTCGGGCGTCCATCTGCTGCGCAAGCCGTACAGGCAGCGCGCACTTGCCGCGAAGCTGCGTGAAGCGCTGATCAATCACCGTTCGCAGAACGAGGCTTGAGCGCCCGCGCGCATCATGCATGAAATCGCCCAAACTGAGGTGGGTGGGCGAACATGATCGATCTTCGTGCTTTTATGATGGCGGGCGTGCTGCTGGCGGCGCCGGGCGCGCTGGCGCAAACGCCGAACAGCAGCGCCGATCAAAACTTGCGCGCGCTCTACGAGGCCGATTGGGCCTGGAGCATGCGCGAATACGGCCAGATCGATGACGGCGAAGGCGGCACGACCGAGGGGGGAACCCTGCCGCGCGTCGATGTCGCCTCACAAAGGCGGCGCTTGGCGCATTGGGAAGAAACGCTGGCTGCGGTGAACGCTATTCCCGCTGGCGAGCTGTCCGACGATGAGCGGATCAACGCGGCGGTGTTCCGCACCAATTTGGAGCAGGCGATCGCGGACGCGCGCTTCCGCGAATGGGAGATGCCGTTCAACAGCGATTCCGCGTTCTGGACCTATCTGGCCGCGCGCTCGCCGATGCGCGATGCGCAGGCGTACCGGCGCTATATCAGCCGCATGCGCGATACGCGCCGCTATTTCCGCGAGCACATCGTCAATATGCGCGCGGGGCTGGCGCGCGGGTTCACGGTGCCGCGCGCAACGCTTGAAGGGCGCGATGGCTCGATCGCTTCGTTCACCGAAGCGAACGTCGAGCGCAATCCGTTTTATGCATCCTTCCTGAATATGCCGGCGACGATCCCGGCGTCCGAACGCGCGGCGCTGCAGCGCGACGCGCAAGCGGCGATCCGCACAATCGTGATACCGGCGTACCAGGAGCTGCTGCGCTTCTATCGCGAGGAATATTTGCCGCGCGCCCGCACCACAATCGGCGCCAACGCACTACCGGACGGTGACGCATATTATGCCGCGCAGATCCGCGAATACACCACGCTCGAGCTGAGCGCCGCGGAAATCCACCAGATCGGTCTGCGCGAGGTCGCGCGCATCGACGCGGAGATGGCCGTCACCATGCGCGAAACGGGCTTCAGCGGCACGATGGCGGAATTCATCGAATTTCTCCGCACCGATCCGCAATTCTATGCGCGCACGCCCGATGAATTGATGATGACCTCCGCGTGGGTCGCCAAGCGCACCGATGAACGGATCGGCGAAGTGCTTGGGCTGCTGCCGCGCCGGCGCTTCGGCATCATTCCCGTGCCGGACGCGATCGCGCCGTTCTACACCGCCGGGCGCGGCGGTCTCGAGAATTGCATGATGAACACCTACAATCTGCCGAGCCGTCCGCTCTACAATATCCCCGCGCTCACCTTGCACGAATGCGCGCCGGGGCACTCGCTGCAAGCGGCGCTGGCGGAAGAGCGCGAGGTGATGCCGGCGTTTCGCCGCAACACCTATTTCTCGGGTTATGGCGAAGGCTGGGGACTCTATTCCGAATATCTCGGCATCGAACTCGGCATCTATCGCACGCCGTATGAGAATTTTGGCCGCCAGAGCTACGAGATGTGGCGCGCCGCGCGGCTCGTGATCGATACGGGCATCCATCAATATGGCTGGTCGCGCGCGCAAGCGATCGAATATCTCGCGAGCCATACCGCGCTTTCGCGTCATGAGGTCGAGACCGAGGTCGATCGCTATATCAGCTGGCCGGGGCAGGCGCTCGCGTACAAGCTGGGCGAACTCACGATCCGCCGCTTGCGTACGGAAGCCGAGGCCGCGCTTGGCGAACGCTTCGATCGGCGCGCTTTCCACGATGCTATCCTCGCGCTTGGATCGGCGCCGCTGCCGGTGCTGGAAGAACGCATCGCCCGCTTCATCGAAGACGCGCGCGCCGCTCAATAAAATTTCGCCGCGAACTTCCATGTGTATTGACGCGCAACCCAAGGTTGTATATTGAACAAAGCGTTGGGTGCGCTTTGGGAGATAGCGTCATGAGCATGGCAAAGGTTTGCGGTGTGTTGAGCGCGATGGCCGCGGCCGCGCTTGCGATGAGCGCGACAGCGGCCGCGCACACCGGCGGCGACAGCCTGGCCGCCATCGACGAGGATGGCCGCTTCGTGGTGGCGCGTGTGGAGAGCGATGCGGCGCTTGAAGCGGCGCAACTGCTTGATGACGACGCGCCGGAACTGATGCGCGTCGCGGTCAACTTCATCTGCCCGCCGCCACCTCCGCCCCCGCCACCGCCGCCGCCGAATCCAAACTGAGGGCGCGGGCCCGTTCGATCCACATGGTGAGCTGAGGTGCGGTATGTCCGTTCAAGCGGAACCCGTGCGCGCGCCCGCGCGCGACGACGGAATTCGACGCAAAGTCGCAACGCTGTGCCTCAGCAACCGTGTACTCGAACTGATCGTGTTGCCGACCGAGCAGTGCAATTTCCGCTGCCTCTATTGCTACGAGGATTTTGCCATCGGGCGGATGCCGGCGGAGGTGGTGGCCGGCGTCAAGGCGCTGATCGCGCGCCGCGCGCCAGAATTGGCGCAGCTGCATCTGAGTTTCTTCGGCGGCGAACCGTTGATCGCGGCCGATATCGTTGAGGACATTTCAACGGCGGCGCATGTCGCTCTGGGCGCGCGTTATACGGGCTCCGTCACAACGAACGGCGCGCTGCTGACGATTGAGCGGGCGCGGGCGCTACGCGAGGTTGGCGTGCGCGCCTATCAGATTTCGCTGGATGGCGTGGCCGAGGCGCACGATGCCACCCGGCGGCGCGCCAATGGCGCGGGCACGTTTGCGCAGATCTGGGCGAATTTGATCGCATTGCGCGAGAGCGATCTTGATGTTGATGTCGTGCTGCGCTTGCATGCGCTGCCGGAAAATATCGCCTCGCTGCATGCGCTGATCGAACTGATCCGGGCCGAACTGTCGGATAGCCGCTTCAGCATTATTTTGAAACCGGTCGGGCGCTGGGGCGGGCCGAACGATGCTGAGTTCGCGACGTTGCCGGAGGCGCATCCAGCACTTGCGGAGCTGCGCCGCGCCGCGCGGGATTTCCTGCCTGTGCGCGAGGATGATGGCGCGCCGCCCGTGTGCTATGCGGCGCGCAGCAATTCCCTAGTGATCCGCGCCAATGGCCGCGTCGGCAAATGCACCGTCGCGTTGCGTGACGCGCGCAATGATATCGGCGCCATCACGCCGGAAGGGAAGCTCGCCATCGATGCCGCAAAACTGAAGCCGTGGCTTGCCGGCGTCGATGAAATGGATTTGTTCGCGCTGGCGTGCCCGGCGGCGGCGATGAACTGGAAGGCGGCAGCCGATGCGCCGCGCCGAGCGATCGAGTGCTGAGGCGCGCGTGAAACTCATTGCCTACCGCCTCCGTGATGGCGCGCCGGAGCCGCAGCCCGGCAGACCAACGCGCGAATGGATGGACCAAACCGCGCAGAAATATGCGTATCGCTGCTTGCCGCTGCGTGTCGCGAACACGCACGGCTGGGAGATTTGTACCGATGCAGCGTTCGAGGCGCGCTGGGATGGCGCCGATGACGTGGGTGGCGTGCAGATTCGCTCGCAAAGCGGCGGATTTGTCGTGCCAGCCTCGCACTTTGGTCATGGCGTGCTGACGATACAATTTCAGTGGCTGTTTCGTACCGAACCGCGGCAAGTCGGCCTTTGGGTGGCGGGGCCGCCGAATTGGCCGAAGGACGGCATCGCGCCGCTTTCGGGCTTGGTGGAAACGGCGTGGGCGCCGTTCACTTTCACGATGAATTGGAAATTCACGCGACCGGGCAAGTGGGTGCGGTTCGAGGAGGGCGAGCCCGTCTGCTTCTTCTTCCCGCTCGATTACGTGGGAATCGAAACCGCGACGGTGGAAACGCGGGCGATCGAGGACGATGCGGAGCTGCATGCCGCGCACACGGCATGGAAGGTTTCGCGCAACGACTTTAACGCGCGCCTGGCCGAAGGCGAGGCGCACGCCGTCGCGCAGAAATGGCAGCGTGATTATTTTACGGGCCGCGATCCATTTTCTGGCGAGCGGCCAGAATTGCATCGCTTCAAGGCCGCGCCAGCGACTTTCAAGAAATCAGACTAGAGCACGAGGCGCAAGCGGGCGCCGCCGAGCGGCGAGCGCATCATGGTGAGCGCGCCCTTATGCGCGGCGGCGACTTGGCGCGCGATCGCGAGGCCAATCCCCATGCCGTCTCGCTTGGTCGAAAAGAAAGGCTGAAATAAATTGGCCTCGGCTTCCGTGCTGAAGCCATCGCCATTGTCATTGACGTCGATCACCAAGCGGTATTCGTCGGAGAGCCAGGCGTGGATGACGACGTGGCCGCCGCTCGCGTTGTTGGCGATAGCCTCGCGCGCATTCTTCACCAGATTGGCGATGGCGCGCGTGGCGAGCGCTGGATCTACCTCGGCGCGGAGATCCGCCGGCTCGATCTTTATCGTTGTGTGATCATCCGGCGCGCCGGTGGCGTCTTGCAGAATGTCGGCGACAAGCGCGCTTCGGCGTTGGGCGGTGAGCGGCTGGGATAGTTCGCGATAACGTTCCACGAAAGAAAGCAAAAGCGCCGCGCGGCGCTCGAGAATCGAGAGCACTTCCCGCGTTGATGCATTGGCGCCGGCGGCGGCTGATTGCGCCATCGAGATGACGGGCGTAAGCCCGTTCATGACCTCGTGCGTGAGGATACGCGCTTGCGTACGCCAGGCGGCAAGTTCGGCTGCCTCCAATTCGCCCTCGATGTCGGTGAGCGCGATGACGGTCAAGGGCCCCGTCGCGGAACTGATGTTCGCGCTCGCCACGCGCTGGCGGCGCGCGCCCGCGAACGATGGCAGGTCGACGACGTCGGGCGGCGCGCCGTTGCGGGATTGCGCGAACGCAGCGCGAAGGCTTTCGCCCAGTCGGGTGAGCGCGTCGTCGGCGCTTAGTTTCTCCGCGCCAAGCAGCCGGCATCCAGCCGTATTGAGGCCGATGATGCTTCCATCGACCTCCTGGCCGAGCACCGGGGTTGACAATCTATCGAGCAGCGCGCGCTGGAACTGTGCTTGAGCGGCGGCCTCCCGGCGTTCGGCGCTAAAGCGTTCAATGCCGCGCGTCATCAAGCGCGACAGCTCGCCTTGATTGACGATGGCTGATGGGTCGCCAAGCGCGAAGCTCTCGGCTTGATCGCGCGCGATGTTGAGTTCGCGCAGCAGAAAACGCGCGCCCGCGCGCGCGATCAATAGCGCGACGGCGAGCACAGCTAGGCCAAGCCACAACCAGACGCCGCCTTGTGCGAAGGCAAGGCCAGCACCCAGGGCGGCCAACAGCGCACCGCCAAGAAGAAGCGCGCCGTTGCGTGAAGCGCGGTCAGAGGCCATGCTTTTCCATTCGGCGATAGAGCGCGGCGCGGCTGATGCCGAGTTGCTTGGCGGCGTGGCTGACATTGTAGCTGTTGTCGGCAAGCGCCCGGCGCACAGCTTCCGCTTCGACATCCACGAGCGCAATCGGTGTCGATGTTGGCGCCGGCGCACCGGCGCTAAGGCCGAAATCCTCGGCCGTGTAGCTGGCGCCGGACGAGAGCATCACGGCGCGTTCGGCTGCTTGCAGCACCGCGCGCGCCGCACCCGGCCACGAAGCGCCGCGCGCCGCGACAAGGGCGCTTTCATCCAACGTGCGCGCGGGGCGGCCGTGCTTGTTTTCGAAAGCGCGCAGCGCCTCGCGCAGCAATAACAGTGCGTCTTCGGGGCGTTCGCGCAACGGCGGGACAAGCACCTCAACGCCGGCGACGCGAGAGAGCAAGTCAGCGCGCACGCGCTGGCGCAAGTCCTCGCGCGTGCGGTTGGAGGTGCTGACAACGCGCCGTGGGCGCTGGTTGAGGAGGCCGACGAGCTGCGCTTGCGCCTCGGCGCTGAGATCGCTCAGCTCGCGTATGAAGATGATGCTGTCGTGTGGCGGCGTTTCGGCGCTGAACGGCGTAAGCGCGCGTCCCGGTGCGAACACCTCTTGGGCCAAGCGTGATTTGCCGACGCCGGTTTCGCCAAGGATCAGCACCGAAAGGCCTGTGCTGGCGATGCGGCGCAATGAATCGTGCGCGGCGCGCAGCGCCGAGGATTCCGCCAAAAACGGAACGACGCTCGCCGGATTCGCGGCCGGCGCCGCGCCACGACGCGCGCGCGAGATTTCGCTGGCCTCGCGCACTTTGTGAACCAGTTGCGGATTGGACCATGGTTTGGAAATAAAGTCGTCGGCGCCGCGCTTCATCGCCTCGACGGCGACGTTCATGCCGCCAAAGGCGGTGATGACGACAATGGCGACGTTGCGATCCTTGACGCGAATGTCCTCGATCAGCCGCAAGCCTTCCTGGTTGGAATTCGCGCCGCGACTAAAATTGAGATCAACCAGCAGAACATCGCCGACCGGTACGCGCGCCAGCAGGTGAGCGGGGTCGCTGAGCGTTTCGATCACGATGCCCTGTGGCTGCAGCGCCAGGGTGATGGCCTTCAGCACATCTGCGTCGTCATCGACGGCTATGACATTGATGTCCGCCACTGTCCGCTCCCGAACGATTATAGTGTCCTATTTCGAACAATCCGGCCACTGGCGATCGAGGTGATGGGGCTAAGTATCTGATACGTCTGCATTTCGTGGGAACATTAAGGACGTGCCATCCTTCATGTTGGTACGGAAGGCGTGCATGATCGAGCTTAGCCGCGTCGGCAAGGTCTTCCGCAATGGGATGGTCGAGACGACCGCGCTGGCGGACCTCGACCTCACCATCCACGCCGGCGATTTCGTCGCCGTCATGGGGCCGTCCGGCTGCGGGAAATCCACGCTGCTGGCGCTGCTGGGGCTGATCGAGCGGCCGACCAGCGGCCGTTACGTGCTCAACGGCGAGGATGTGTCGGCGACGCCGGAGCGCATCGCCGCCATGCGCCGTCGCGATCTCGTCGGCATGATCTTCCAGCAATACAATTTGATCGACGAACTGACCGTCGCGCAGAATATCGAGTTGGCCTTGCGCTATCGTTCTCTGCCCGAGGCGGAGCGCAGGACGCGCGTGGACGAGGCGATGGACCGCGTCGCCATCGCGCACCGCGCAAAGCACTATCCCGGCCAATTGTCGGGTGGGCAGCAACAGCGCGCCGCCATCGCGCGCGCGATCGTCGGCCAGCCAAAGCTCATTCTGGCGGACGAGCCGACGGGCAATCTCGACAGCGCCAGCGGAACGCAGATCGTCGATATTCTGAAGGGGCTCAACGCGCAGGGCGCAACCCTGATCATGGCCACGCATTCGCAAATGCAGGCCGATCAGGCGCGCCATGTCGTGCATATGTTGGACGGGCGTATTGTCTCCGCCGTCGCGAAAGCGCGGTGAGGGCGATGATGTTTGACATCCACGCCAGCTTGCGCGGCGCCGCGTTGCATTTGCGCTATCTGGCGTTCACCTGGCTTGGCCTCACGCTGGCGTTCGCGAGCGCGGTGCTGATTGGCGCCTACACATTGCATGAGCTGGGCTACGAGCGCTGGATTCCAGATGTCGAGCAGGTCGTTGTCGTCGAATCGCGCGTGGCGACGCCGGCGCGCGCGACCGAGCGCATGATCGCCAGCCAATTGCTGTTGACGCCAAGCCTGCCGCAGCCGCTTTCGGGCGTCGCCCATGTGGCGCGCGTATGGGAGCATGAGGCCGACGTCGCGCCCGGCGCCGCGTGGCTGCCGCGCCGATTGCTGTTCGCGGATGCCGATATCATCGAGGTGTTCGGGCTGCGTTCATTCGCTGGCGACGCGCGCGCGGCGCTCGCGACGCCAGGCCAGCTGGTGCTCACGCGCGAGGTGGCGCAGGCGTGGTTTGGAAGCGCCGACGGCGTGCTTGGCCGGCGCGTTCGCGTGCGCATGGACGGGCGCACGACGCCTTTCACGATCGGCGCGATCATTAACAAGCCGGCGGGGCCTTCTCATCTCGATTTCGGCGCGCTCGCGCGGCTCGATCGCGATGTCACGGATGCGCCGCACGTGTTCGACAATTGGGCGAGCTTTTCAGGCCGCTCCTATATGCGGCTACGGCGTGACGCCGATCGTGGCGCGATCGAGCGCGCGCTGGACGAAGCGGCGGCGCATGGTCTGCGCGCGCAATTCGGCGCGGCCGCGCAGGTTTCGGTGCGTTACGCTTTGCTGCCGGTCGCCAGCCTCCACATCGGCGGGCGCGAACGTCTGATTGATCGCGAAGCGAACGCCGCCGATCAGGTGTTCGTCTATGGCCTCGTCGGCGTCGGGGTCATGATCGCGACGCTCGCGAGCGCGAATTATGCGGCGCTGAACACAGCCTTCGCATCACGGCGCGCGCGAGAGATTGCCTTGCTCCGCGTCGTCGGCGCCACGCCGCGGAGCATCGTATGGGGCATGTTCGTCGAGGCGACGATTGTCGTGCTCGCCTCCTTGGCGTCGGCGATGATGCTGGCCTTCGCGGTCCTGCCATTCGTGAATGAGCTGCTTGGGTTTGAGCTTTCGCTGGCGCCATTGCTCACGCCGGCCGGCGTCGCGGGGCTTGCCGGATTTGCATTGGCGCTGGGCGCCTTGGCCGGCGCGCTGCCCGCGCTCTCTCTTGCGAACACCGATTGCGCGCGCGTGCTCGCGGGCGGCGGGGCGAGTGCGCGGCTGCGGGCGGGGCGTCAGCGCTTCGCCGTGGTGGCGGCGCAATATGGCGTCTCGATCGCGCTCGGATCGCTCACGCTGATCGGCTTCTTGCAGGTCCAGCACATGCGCGAGTCAGCGCTTGGCTATGACCCGCATGGGCTTGTCATTCTGCGTGACGATACGTTTGGCGAGGGCGGGTTGTTGGAGGCGCTGCGCGCGGCGCCGGGCGTGCACGACGTCGCCGCAAGCTCAAATGGTCCGGGCGTGGGCGCGCGCAACGAGGAGATACTGACGCTTGGAAACGGCGATACGCTGAACATCGAGCGGGTCGAAATCGCGGAAGATTTCTTTGCGACCTATCGTGCGCGGCTGCTGGCGGGCGCGGCGCCCGCGCAAACGGCGCGCGACGAAATTGTCGTGAACGAGAGCGCATTGGGCGCGCTTGGGATCGCCGACGCGGCGCGAGCGATCGGAAGCGCCGTCGATATTTCAGGTGAGGCGCGGCGCGTTGTTGGCGTGGTAAGGGATATTCGCTTTGGATCGGCGCGGGAGCGGGCGCGCCCGGTCTATTATGCGATGTCGCAGCGGACGATGTTCGTCGCCGTGCGCTTCATTGGCGTGAGCGACAGCGCGGCGCTTGGCGCCGTGCGCGAGATCTGGCGTCATCACAGAGCTGATGCGCCGATCGATGTGCGCACGGCCGGGCAGGCGATCGCGCAGGGCGCGGCGGCAGATCATCGGCGCAATCGTGTGCTCGCGGCGTTCAGTTGGGTAGGGCTGTTGCTGGCTTTGTTCGGCGCCTACGCGCTGTCGGCGTACGCGGCCGAGCGCGGCGGCCGGGAGATGGCGATACGCCGCGTGGTCGGCGCCGATGGTTGGTCGATCGCGGCCTTGCATCTACGGCGCGCGGTGGCGCCCGCGCTTGTCGGCGCACTGGTTGCGGCGCCTATCGCTTACGCTTTTTCCGAACACTGGCTGTCGGGCTTTGACGCGCGTGTGCAACTCGCGCCGCTCTATATTTTAATCGTGGTGTTGGCGGCGCTGCCGGTGGCGGCGTTGGCGTCCGTTTGGGAAGCAGCGGCGCTCGCGGGCGCGGCGCCGAGCGCGCGCTTGAGGTCAAGCTAGATCGATATCTGCTTTTTGGGGGCGAATATGATGGTGCGTGAAGAAGGTGAAAGGACCATGTGGGCCAACGACGATGACAAAATCGAGTCACTGCGCAGGTTGCTGACGCTGAGCCGCGAAATCGCGATGATGCTCGACGTCGTTGACGGCGATTGCCGGGACGACATTCTCGATGGCATTGGCGCCGCCGAAATCGGCTTGATGCGAGCTGTTGTGGAAGAGAGTCTGTAGCCGCGCGGCTCAGCCGAGGAAACGTTGCACAAGATCCATGGGTACGCGTTTGATGCGGCGGGTTTGCGCATCGAGCATGCACCAATTGGATTTGATCTGTGCTGACGGCTTTTCGGCGCCGAGTTTGTAGATGTCCACGAAGCGCGCCCATGCCGGCCCGCGCGGCGCGTCATCGACCCAGGTGCGCACCTCGACCTCGTCGCCCAATTGCAATTGCGCGCGATAATCGACCTCGTGCCGCATCACCACCCAGACAAAGCCCGCGACCATCTCGTCGCTCGCGCGTGCGCGCCAATGGGCGATGGCGATATCCTGGGCGTAGCGCAGATAGACGATGTTGTTGACGTGGCCGAGTTCATCGATGTCGGCGGCGTCGACGGGGAAACGCTGCGTGAAAATCTCTGCGGCCATACCGCAAGGGTAGCGCAAAAAGCGCTACGCCGCCTCAGCGGCGAATTGCTCCAGCTCGGACAAGGCCGCCGTCAGCGCCTGGCCGACGCGCGCCAACGCGGCCTCGCGCTCGGCTTCGTTCACGCGTTCGGCCGCTTCGCACGCGGCCGCGAGCGCGGCGAAGCCGATGCCGCGCGCGGAGCCCTTCATGGTGTGGACGGCCTCGCGCCAACCTTCACCCGATGTGAACGCGCCGATCCAGCCTTCGACTTGCAGGCGGAAGAGGCCAAGCACCTCGCGCTGCAGCGCACGGTCCGCGCCGGTCATGTGGTCGAAATGGGCGCGGTCGAGAACGAGGAGCATTGCGCCAGATTGGCCTCGCCTCGCTTAAGGCGAGGTTGAAAACGCCTGCAATAGGTGGCCGTGGAATACCGCCACGGCCAGCGCCACGACGATGCCGGCCAAGCCGCGCCAGCCAATCTCGCCGACCTTCAACGTATTGCGACCCTGGGCGATGGCCGCGAAAGGGAGGTTGGAGGTCACGTCGGCGAAGCGGTTCCAAGTCTCGGGATTGCGGGCGCGGCCTTTGCGGTCGATCGAGCGCGCACCAAAAACGGCCATCAGGGCCAGCGCGCCGAACAGCATCAGCGCGAAGCGCTCGCCGTTGAAGAGGAGATGCGCCGCGCCCCAGAGCGCCACGCCCCACAGAAAAGGATGCCGGGTGACGCGCAGGATGCCGCGCGCGGGCTCGGCTTGCGCCAAGGATCGGCTTTCGAAGCCAGCGGAAGTCGGCCCGGGCGAGAAAGCGCCCGTCACCGCCACGGCCATGCCCAGCAAGCTCAGCGCGTAGCCTGGCCAGCGCAGCCAGTCCGGCGGCGCCCAGAGCATTTCGTTCAGCGGATCAAAGGGATCGGCGCGCATCGCCTGATAGCCCAGGACAAGCCAGGCTAGCAGCGCCAGCGACGCCAGCGAAAAGAGCCCCCGATAGGGCCATTCGCCGATGACGCCCACGAGACGCGCGCGCAGGCCGGTGGCCGAGACGCCGACATGGATCAGCACGAAGCCAGCCAAAGCCCAGGCGAAATCGTTCATGGCCGTTCCTCCCTCCGCGGGCCGCAAGGCTCGCCCCGGAGCGTCCTAGCATCAAGGCGACAAAGCCGCACTGGACGAGCCGCCCCAATCCCCTTATGTCCGGGGCCTTCGCGATTCCGGGTGATTAGCTCAGTTGGTAGAGCAGCTGACTCTTAATCAGCGGGTCACAGGTTCGAATCCTGTATCACCCACCATCGCGCTTCAGGGCTGGCGCTAGATTTGCCGTCTCAAACCTTCCGCACAAATTCTGATTTGAGCTTCATCGCGCCGAAGCCGTCGATGCGGCAATCGATGTCGTGATCGCCGCCGACGAGGCGGATGTTCTTCACTTTCGTGCCGACCTTCACGACTTGCGAGGTGCCCTTGATCTTCAGGTCCTTGATCACGGTGACGGTGTCGCCGTCTTGCAGCACGTTGCCGTTGGCGTCGCGGATGACGCCGCTCTCGGGCTCGGCGGCCGCGCTGGCGCGCGACCATTCGTGCGCGCATTCCGGGCACACGAGCAGGGCGCCGTCCTCGTAGGTTAGCGCCGAATGGCAATTGGGGCAGGGCGGCAAACCGCTCATGACGCGCGCTTTCTCTCCGAACGATGGCGCGTTCTAAGCGGCGATCAGAATTGTGAATAGTCGGGCAAGCGGTCGCGGATCTGGCCCATGCGCTCGTAAGCGCGAAACGCGAGCATGAAGAGCTCGCAGATGAAACGCCAATAGACGAGCGCCACCGCGCCGATCGCCGGCGCGCCGAGCAGCATGGTAATGCCTTGGCCGAAATTGCCCGTGAACAAAGCCGCAAGGCCGGCAAACATGGTCATGCCGATGAAAAAGGCGAGGCCGACCAGGCCGACATAATAGACGATCTTGACCAGCACCGGCCCCAGCAGGCGGTCAAAGCCGATAAATCGTTGCAGGATCGATTGCATCGCGCGCTCCGGAGAATCGTGTGCGCCGATCCGATCAGAGCGTGTAGCCGCCGTCCACCACTAGCGTGGCGCCTGTCAGTGGAGACTCATCGGCCAGAAGCAGCGTGATGAGGCGGCCGAAATCATCATCGGCGGCGTAGCGCGCCAATTGCGGATTGAGCCTGGCGATATCCTCAAGCGCCGCGCGCGCGCCGCCGCGGGCGCGTTCGAGGTCCTGGAAGAGCGGCGCGTCTCGGCGCATGTCGACGCCGCCGCGCGTCAGCGCGTTGACGCGGATATTGCCGCTCGCGCCTTCGCGCGCGGCTTCTTGGACCAGGCGCGTCAAATCCGGCGCGGGCGAGGGCGCGGTGACGATGATGGCGCCGCCTTGTGCGTTTGCGCGCATCAGCGGCATCAGTGCGCGCAACGAAAGCTGCGCGGCGTCAAAATTGGTGGCGCGTTTCCACTCGACCAGATTGTCGTCGGTGATGCTCATCTTATGGGCGGCGCCGGCGTTGACGACGGCCCAATCGAGTCGGCCGTATTGCGCGCGGATAAAGCCTGACGCCTGTGTCCAGCGGGCTTCGTCGGCGACATCGAACGCCAGGGTGGACACACGCTCGGGCGGCGTCTCGATCGCGTCCGCCGCCGCGTCGAGCGCTGCTTCCTCGAGATCGACAAGGATGAGGCCGCCTTGCGACTTGCGCGCGAGCGTCCGGGCGCAGGCTCCGCCCATCGGCGAGGCGGCGCCCGTGATCAGGGTGACGGGGGTGAGGCGGTCAAGCTCCATGGCGCCCATAGGCCACGGCGCGGGCGCGCTTTCAACACATCGCCAGCGCCAGCGGCGCGCGCTATATCAGCGGCGATGACACGGTTCGCGTTGCAATTCGGCAAAACCCAGCCAGGGCTCACCTATCTGGAGCGCATGTGCGCGTATGGCATTTGCCCGCGCGGCGAAGCCAATATCGCGATCGTTCAGATCGGAAAAAAAGCGCCGTACGAATACGATCTGCCGGGCGGCGGCATCGAGACCGATGAGGATGAAGCGGCTGCCTTGATGCGCGAGTTTCAGGAAGAAACTGGTCTCACGGTCTGGCCAACGCGCATTATTGGCCGCGCCGGGCAATATTGGGTCAATAAGGGCGAGCCGCGCAATTCGCTGGCCAGCTTCTATGAGGTTGAGCTCTCCGCCGACGACAGCGCGCCAACCGAGCCGGATCACGTGCTGATCTGGATGAGCGTGCAGGAGGCTCTGACGAAAGTGCGCCATGAATCGCACGCCTGGGCGATCATGCATTGGCAGCGCGCACGGCGCGGCGTTTAGGTTTCCGGCGCCTCGTCGTCGCGATCGCGCAGCGGGTTGATGTCGCGCAGGCGCTCCAGCAGCGTGGGATCGCGGAACTCGGCCGGCTCGTAGGGATCGACCAGATAGAGCGACGGATGCGATTGCGGCGTGAGCGGCGCGATGCGCGACGGCAGGCGCGGCAGCGCGAAGACGTCATCGACGGAAGCCGGCTCGATGAATTCAACCGCGCCGCCGACGCCGGTGGCTTCGGAGAAGGGCAGTGTCGCCGGTGCTGTCGCGGCTTGCTGCTGGCGGGGTGCGGCGACGTCGTTGATGCGCACGATGAAGGCGCCGCCGATGGCGAGGAGACCGGCCGCGCCAAGCGCCATGACCGCATAACGTGGCGGCGGCGGTGCGGGCTCAAGCCTGCGCGAGACGGTGCGGAGGCGATCGTTCAGCGCATTCCAGGCGCGGCCGCCGCGCTCGCCGCGCCATTGCGCGAATTCAACGACCGGCGCGACGCGTGCGATTTTCGGCGCGCCCGGCGCGCGGGCCAACTCAATGAGACGTTGCGGATCGGCGCGCTCGGCCCAGGCCAGCATGTATTCCTGCATCGGCGCGGCCGGCGACCAGATCATGATGACGGCTTCGTCGTTGTCCTTGGCGGCTTCCAGATCATGATAGGCTTGGCGCCCGCACGTCAGACGCACGACGTGCTGCTCGGCCTCGAGCAGGCGCACAAGCATCTCGGCCACTTTTGTGGCGTCGTGCGTGCAAACGATACGGATGTCGATCATCGCGGGGGGCCGATCTCGAAATTGATCTTGCTCCTACCATGCCGATTCGCGCACGCCAGCACGGAGGGCGCGCCCGATTGTGAGTAACATGGCGAAGGCACGGTGCGGTGGCGCCAAAGACAGCCTTTGGACTTCGCCTCAAGCGTGTGTTCCACGCCTGCGCTTCGCGGCGTAGATTACGGCAAAGCAATCTTGGTTGTGAAACGCGCGGGAACTCGTAAGCTCTGGACGTTGCGGCGAGGCGAGCGCAGGCTCGGCCCTAACAACGAAAGCCGCGCGAGAGGGGAAACACGCATGGATATGGCGACAATTCTTCCGTTCGTGGTGCAGGCCGTTGGCGGCGCCGTGGGCGGCAACATTTTGGGCGCGCTGACGCGCGGCGGCGGCGGCCTGTTGGGCCGCACGTTGATCGGCGCCGTCGGTGGGCTGGCGGCGGGCTATGCCGGCGGCAATGTCGAGGCGGTGGGCAACATCACCTCGATGTGGAGCGGCCTGATCGAGGGCGAAAACGGCGCGCGCTTGTCGAACCTGATCACGGGCGCCGCTGGCGGCGGCATCCTGGGCTTGGTCGGCGGTCTGCTGATCCGGGCGCGGAGCTAGTGTGCGAAGCGGGGGAGATCCGATCTCCCTCGCGTCTCACAGGTCGCGCCAGAGCGCCGTGAGGAATTGCGCGTCCGACCATTGCGTGTCGCGGCTGCGCGATTGGCGCACGACCACCAGACCGATCGACGGCACGATATAGAGACGCTGGCCGCCAGCGCCGGCGGCCATGGCGAGATCGGTCGGCGCGGGCGAGGCTGCGCGCCACAAATCGCTGTCAGCGTCGAGATCGTCGCGCGTGCGCGCTATCGCCGCGAGCCAAAGCCCCATGCCGGCGCGCGATTCCGCGAACGAGCCGCGCATGGCTTCGCGCAGCGTGTCGCCATCGGCCAATTCCTGCGCGCGCCAAATACCTTCACGGCGAATAAGCTCGCCCGCTTGCGCCCAGCCGCGCGCGGACACCGCGATGCCATCATCAAGACGCGGCGCGCCATTGGGCATGCGCGTCCAGCCGATCGGCGTGCAGCCGATGGGCGAGAGCGTGCGGCTGGTGAGATAGCGCGCGGGATCGGGATCGCGCCCGGCGGCGGCGAGTTTTCGCGTGGCGATTTCGGCGAGCAGCAGATACGGCGCTTCGTTGTTGATGAAGCGCACGCCGGGCGGATCGCGCGGCTCCAAGGCGATGGCGGTCGCAAGATCGCGCGTGTCGCGGCGATCGAACGCGATGCCGCTGGCGCCGCTCATCAAGGAGCGGATGGAGATTGTGCTCTTCACCGGATGTGCGCCCCAATCGCCCAAGGTGGCGGCCACCGGCTCATCCAGCGTGAGCAGGCGGTCTTCGGCGAGCGAGGCCAATAGCAGCGGCGCGAACGCGCGCGAGCCCGTCCCGATCGGCCAGCGATGATCCGCCGTCGCGCCGAAATACATTTCCGCCAGGATCACGCCGTGGCGCACCACAAGCAGCGTTGCGCCGTCGCGCTCGGCGCTATAGCGCGCCGCTTGCGTGAAGCGCGGCGCGGGTTGTGCGCGCGCGATCTGCGCGGACGCACTGACGATGCTGCATGCTGCGGCGCTCGACAGGAAAGCTCGGCGGTCCATTCGACTCCCCCTGTGGCCTATTTTCGTTAAAGGGAACCGAACCGGCAAGCCGCGCGTATCAGCGGCATGAGATATTTGATCCTAAGCGCACTGGCTGCGCTAGCCGCCGCTTGCACCCCCAACCCCGTATATCGCATCAGCGAGGAACCGCTGCCGGTCGCGCATATCGACCAGTCACGCTATTTGGGCTTCTGGCACGAGCAGGCCCGCCTGCCAAACAGCTTCGAGAATGGCTGTCAGCGCGCGACGGCGGAATATGGTCTGCGCGAAGATGGTCTGATTTCGGTTGTGAATACATGCATCGAAGCCGATGGTGAGCGGCGCACCGCTAATGGCCGCGCACGCCCCGTAGGCGAAGCGGGCGAGGGCAAGCTTGAGGTCAGTTTTTTTGGACCGTTCTGGGCCGATTATTGGGTGCTGCAACGCGCCGATGATTATTCCTGGAGCATCGTGGGCGAGCCCGAGGGCCGTTATCTTTGGCTGCTCACCCGCGCTGAAAACATCACGCCCGAGGAACGCGCCGCGTTTGAGCAGCGCATCAGCGCGCTAGGCTATCGCCCCGCCGAGTTAGTCTGGGCGGCGCCCTAGCGCGGCAGGCGATCTTCGGTTTGCCGCCTGCCGGGCCACTGCTAAGAGTGCGACGCATTTGTGCTTCGTGCGGAGGGCGTCATGAGCTGGCAGGAATTTCTCGTATTCGCGGATGCGTCCGAGGATGGCGTCGCGCGCCTGCGCATGGCGATGGATGTCGCCAAGACGTTCAATGGCAAGCTTGAAGCTTTGGTGCTGGCGCCGATGCCGATGTCATTCGCCGTCGCGGGGGAGGCGCTGGCATCGCTCGATGACGAGACGCGCCACGCGCTTCGCAAGGACTGCGAAGCGGCGGTGAAGACGCTGCAAGGCGTCGCCGGCGCCGGCGCGCATGTGCACGCATGGGATATTCCCGAAGGCGATTCACAGGCCGCCGCAGCGCGCGCGAGCCGCAGCGCCGATTTTGTGATCTTCGGCCAGCCCGAGGAGATGGACGGCTCGCGCCTTGATACCGATATTTTCCTCGGCGCCGTGCTAGAGGGCGGGCGCCCGTGCTTGATGCTGCCACGCTGGATCAATCCCCGTGCCTGGGGCAAGCGCGCTCTGATTTCATGGAAGGGCACGCCGGAAGCGGCGCGCGCCGTGCAGGCGGCGTTGCCGTTCCTGAAGAAGGCCGAAGCCGTGCGCCTGTGCGTCGCCAATCCGCGCGGTGAGCGCGAAGGCGAGGATGAGGCGGGCATTGCGCGCATCGCGACCTATCTGATGCGCCATGGCGTGAAGGTGGAAGAGCCGGTCGTGCGCGAAAGCTGGGAAGGCCCGGATCGCATGATCGTGTCCGAGGTCGAGGGCTTCAACGCCGATTTCCTCGTGCTTGGGGCCTATGAAGATCCGAAATGGGCGGAAGAGATTTTCGGCGGCGTCACCGCGCGCATGGTGCGCGACGCGAAAATTCCGATCCTGATGACGCACTAATCTATTTGGTCGGCGCGCTGGCTTGGGTTGGCGCGCCGATATCTTCGATCGGCACGCTGACCTCGACATCGCGGTCGCCACGGCGGACGGTGAGGCGCACCGTGCCGCCGACGCCGAGTCTGTCGAGCTGATTGGTGAGATCAGCCAGCCGCCGGACGGGTTCGCCTTCGGCCTGCACGATCACATCCCCCAGCACGCCCGCGCGCTGATCGGTGCCGCGCAAACCCGCGCGTGCGGCGGGCGACCCCGACGATGTTTCCCAGACCAGCACGCCTTCAACGCCCAGGCGCGTCGCGATCGATTGATCGGCCGTCAGCACGCCGATGCCCGCGATCGGCGCGCGGCCATTCTCGATCAATTGCGGCACGACGCGCGCGACCGTGTCGATCGGCACGGCAAAGCCCAGGCCCGCATAGGCGCCCGAGGGTGAGAAGATTGCGGTGGTGACGCCGATGACGCGGCCGGCGCTATCGAGCAGAGGCCCGCCGGAATTGCCGGGATTGATCGCGGCGTCGGTCTGGATCACGTCGGCGATCTCGCGGCCCTCCTGCGTCGGCAATTGACGGCCAAGCGCGGAAACGATGCCGGAGGTGATGGTCTGGTCGAAGCCGAACGGATTGCCGATCGCGAAGGTCGCTTGGCCGACGCGGAGATCTGCTGATGTGCCGAGCGCGAGCGGCCGCGCTTGCGTCGGGCGTTCGAGACGGAGAACGGCGATGTCGTATTGCGGCGCGCGGCCAATCACGGTGGCGCGGACATCTTCACCGCCGGGCGGGCGCACGATGATCTCTTGGCCTTGCACGACGTGATTGTTGGTGACGATGTGGCCAGCTTCGTCCCAGACGAAGCCGGTGCCTGAACTGATCTCGACATTGTTGAAGCCGCCGGCGGCGCGCCCGCCGCTGATGACGAGCACGACGGAGGGCGAGGCGGTTTCGAAAATGGCGATCGTTGCTTGCTCGCTCTCGGCCAGCGTGCCGCGCGCCTGCACGACGCGCGGATCGGCGCCTTCGGTGTCGACTTGCGCCGGCGGCGCTGCGTTGCAGGCGGCGAGCAAGGCAAGGGCGAAGGCGGCGAGTAACGTGGCGCGCATAGCTTTATTCATCGGTGCTCTTCCATATCGCATACGCTTCATCTCGATCCTTGAACGCGACGATGGCACGGAAGCCAAAATGCTTCAGGTCATTGGCAGATAGGAATGGCGCCAGCTTGTCGAAGGTGTCCAGAAAGATAGCGGGGTTTGAGTTGACATAGATCCCCAAGATCATGCTGCTGCGCATCGACAGGTCGTATTTTGTTGCCTTACGATTGACGGCTTCGATGATATCGGCCGCGATCATCTGAAATGGAGTGTCGCCAGGAAATCCTTGCTTGCCGCGACCGCCGTTTGCACCAAGTACGCTTGGCCCAGCCTCACTTTCATTTGTGGTCATCTCGCGCTGGTCGTCGGGATGAGTTGCCTCTGTAATTTCGAGCGTGCCGAAGCCAAGCTCGCAGCAAAATTCAAAATCTGGGCAACTGCAGATCGTTGTTTCGGGGATGCGTCGTAAACGAATGGCTCCGGCCAACATACCCGCGTGGTATAGCGCAAAAGCAGCGCGACGTACTGCCCACCAGTCCTTTCGATCTTGCGACCGAGCCGATGGCGCCGTCCGAGGGCCGACCTCAACGGCAGGAAACTCACGTTCAAACGTGGAGAAACTTCGAACGGTGACGATGTCTGAAGAGATCATGGCCGATCTTGCTCAAACCAAAAGCTCGAAAGTAATTAGCGGCTCAGCTCCCGCATGGCGCCGTCGAGGCCTTCGATGGTGAGCGGGAACATGCGGTTTTCGCCGATGATCTCGCGGATCACTTGGATCGACGGCGTGTGGTCCCAGTGCGCACGCGGCGTGGGATTGAGCCAGACGACGCGCTCATAGACTTGCGCGATGCGCTGCAGCCAAAGCGCGCCGGGCTCCTCGTTCCAATGCTCCACGGAGCCGCCGGGGTAGGTGATCTCGTAGGGGCTCATGGTGGCGTCGCCAACGAACACGACGCGATAATCGCTCGGATATTTGTGCAGCATATCCCAGGTGAGCGTCTTCTCGTCATGGCGGCGGCGATTGTCCTTCCACACGGCTTCGTAGAGGCAATTGTGGAAGTAGAAGAATTCGAGGCTTTTGAACTCGGTGCGCGCGGCGGAGAAGAGTTCCTCGCAAAGCTTGATGTGTGAATCCATCGAGCCGCCGATATCGAGCAACAGCAGCACTTTCACGGCGTTGCGGCGCTCTGGGCGCAGCACGAGATCGAGATAGCCTTCGCGGGCGCTCTTCTTGATGGTGCCGTCGAGATCGAGTTCGTCGGCCGCGCCCGTGCGCGCGAACTTGCGCAGACGGCGGAGCGCCACCTTGATGTTGCGCACGCCGAGTTCGACGCTGTCGTCGAGGTTTTTGTATTCGCGCTTGTCCCAGACCTTAACGGCGCGGCCTTGACCCTTGCCTTCGCCGCCGATGCGCACGCCTTCCGGGTTATAGCCGCCATTGCCGAACGGCGACGTGCCGCCGGTGCCGATCCATTTGTTGCCGCCTTCGTGGCGCTTTTGTTGTTCTTCGAGCCGCTCTTTCAGCGTCTCCATCAATTTGTCCCAACCGCCGAGTGATTCAATTTGCGCTTTTTCTTCGTCGGTCAGGAATTTCTCGGTCAGCGCGCGCAGCCATTCGGCGGGGATTTCGGCGTTGACCGCTTCATCGGTGCTTTCGATGCCCTTGAACACCTGGCCGAAGACGCGGTCGAATTTGTCGAGATGACGCTCGTCCTTCACCAGCGCGGTGCGTGAAAGATAGTAGAAATCCTGCACACTTGGCGGGATGGCGTCTTTATCCAGCGCCTCCACGAGCGTCAGATATTCCTTGAGGCTGACAGGCACGCGCGCGGCGCGCAATTCGGTGAAGAAGCGTTGAAACACGCCCTAATGATAGGCGCCGCCACGCGCCAGCGCCAGCGACTTCCGCTATGGAAAGCTGTTTGACAGCCGCAACGCCAAGCGGGAAGCATGCGGGAGGGGAGTGGCGTTCATGTTCAAACCGGCGACTTTGATCATCCTGGCGCTTGTTGCGCTGGCGGGGGCGGCGTTTGGCGTGCGCCAATACGCGCCCGAATATTTGCCTGATCGCTTCACGACGGACGCTGTGCTGCACGAGCGTATGCGCGAACGCATTGCCGAGGACGCGGAGGCAAGCGCCTTCTTTGAGAAGTTCGAGGTGCTGTTTCCGGCCGATTATACCCAGATGATGTCGCAATTGGTGGTGATGCAGCGCCGTGGAGACAGTCAGCGCCAAGTGCTGGTGTTTGGCCAAGCCTATATGCGCAGCTTCATGTCCGACAATATGCGCCATATCGCGACGGCAGACGCGGACGCGTTGCGCGCGATGGGCGCAAGCCTCGCCGAAGGCATCCAATATCTGCGCCGCGAGAATCCGGGCGCGTGCGCGCTTTATATTCGCGCGGGTGCGGCGCCGCCGAGCGAGCTATCGCGGCTCTCTCCGGAAGCGCGCGCGGCGTTCATTCGCATCACCAATGCCGCGCTCGAGGGCATTGCTTCGGGCAAGCGCAATCCCATGCAGTATGCGCAGCCGACCGAAGCGCAATGGTTGGCGTGGCTCAATCGCTACATGGCGTTGGGCGGCAACACGACGATCCTGGAAGCGTTGGACAATGACGCGCAATTGCGCGCGCTTGATCCCAGCACGATCTGCGAAGCCTCCGATCTCATGTGGCAGGCGGTGCTGCAAGCCGAGGACGATTTCATCCCCCGCTTTGTCAGCTATTCGATGCAGATGCAGTAATCAGGGCGCGGGCGGCGCAACGATCTGTGTGAGTGTGCTGGCGAACAAGAGGTTCGCCGCGAGTTCGGCTTGTTGCGCCTCGGCGTCTGTTCTGGCGGGTGCGGTGTAGCGCAGTTTGATCGTCCAGGGGCCAGCCATCGCGACATTGACGCTCGTAAATTGGCGAACGCCATCGCGCATGATGAGGAATTGCGCCGTGCTATGCGGTGGCAACGTATCGGACTCAATCCGGTGCGTGATCGGCGCCGGTTGCGCATCGGGGAAGCGCTGCCGGATCGCGGCGGCCGCGCCGGACGCTTGTTCTTCCGCCGTCGATGCAAACGGATAGCGCGTGGCGTAGAGCGTGACATAGACGCCGTTCTCCTGGCTGTCGCAGGCGACGTCGTCGCCGCGCGCCAAGGTCGGGAAGATCACAATGCGTCCGCCCTCGTGGGCAAAATCACAGCGCATGCCGGAGCCAAGGTGGCGGACGCTGACCTGGCCATTGTGGACGATCTCGAACACGCCATCGGCGCTGGCCGCCTCGATCATGCCGGTGGCGATGGAGCCGGGCGCTGCGCGCAATTCGCCTTCCGGCGGATCGGCGAGGACTGGCGTTGCGAAGAGCGCGAAAGCAATGAGCCACGACCGCATAGGCTGTCCTCCCGGCGTCAGCTTATTGTAGCCGGACTGAACTGTCGACGCCCGTGAACCTGGGGCGCTATTGCCCGCCGCGCTGTTCGCGGCGCGCCAGGAACGCGAGGCGCTCGAACAGCATCACATCGGCTTCGTTCTTCAGCAACGCGCCGTGCATGGGCGGGATGAGCTTCGAGGGATCGCGCTGCTTCAGCGTTTCGGGATCGATGTCGTCGGTGAGCAGGAGCTTCAGCCAATCGATCAGTTCGCTGGTGCTGGGCTTCTTCTTGAGGCCTGGCACTTTGCGCATGTCGTAGAAAATCTTCAGCGCTTCGTTGACGAGGCGCGCTTTCACGCCCGGATAGTGCGCCTCGATGATGGCGCGCATGGTTTCCTCGTCGGGGAAGCGGATATAGTGGAAGAAGCAGCGGCGCAGGAACGCGTCCGGCAATTCCTTTTCGTTGTTCGAGGTGATCAGGATGATTGGGCGCTGCTTGGCTTTGATCGTCTTGTTGATCTCATAGACGTAGAATTCCATCCGATCGAGTTCTTGCAGAAGATCGTTCGGGAATTCGATGTCTGCCTTGTCGATTTCATCGATCAGCAGCACGGGGCGCACGTCGCTCTCGAACGCTTCCCAGAGTTTGCCGCGCTTGATGTAGTTGGCGATGTCGGCCGAGCGCGTATCGCCCAATTGGCTGTCGCGCAGACGCATCACCGCATCGTACTCGTAAAGGCCTTGCACGGCTTTCGTGGTCGATTTGATGTGCCACTCGATCAGCGGCGCGCCGAGCGATTTGGCGACCTCGATCGCCAGCATGGTCTTGCCGGTGCCGGGTTCGCCTTTGACAAGGAGCGGACGCTCCAGCGTGATGGCGGCGTTGACGGCGACCTTCAGGTCTTCCGTAGCGACATAGTCTTGCGTGCCTTCAAACCGCATCGGAGCTCCTTAACATCCGAGCACTTATGGCGCGCGCGTGCTCGGATGCAAGGGCGGGCGCTTGTCAGGCGGCGTCGCGGTGGTCGGCGTAGCGTGGCGATGCGTCCGCGGCGCTCGCGGGCGGGGGCGGGTCGCCGCGCTGGATGCCGATGGCGCAGGCCAAGCGCGTAAAATCGGCGTGGTGGATGTTGACCAGGGCGTTGTGCGGGCCGCGCACCTCGGTGAAAAATTGTGGGTTCGCGCCTGGCGCTTGCGCCACGAAATGACCCGCGCCGCTTTGATCGCGCAGCACCCAGAATTGCGCCGCGCCGCGCGTCAGCTTGCGGCCATAGCTGCTGGCGCGCGTGCTGCGGGCGAGACAATTGTGAAATTCGCGGCCGACAGCACGCAGCTCCGCGATTGACGTGATGCGTCGCCAGACGCGGCCGTTTGCGCAGAGCACCGATTGCGCCGCGCACGTCGCTTTCGTGTCCTCATCGCAATCGGCGTTGTCGTAGATTCGCGCATAATAGCCGGCCTTGCGCGCCATGACCTCGAAGCTGATGCGATCGAACGTGTCGAGGAAGGCGCGCGCCATCAGGGCGGCGCTGATCCGCGACGGGTTCGCCGCGACATCCGTAGCGGCGAGTTGGCAGGTGTGCGCGACACGGCGCGCGACGCCGTGAATGCGCATGCGCGCGCTGTGGCGCAATTCGAACACGCTGAGCGTCTCGCCCTTCACGACGGCCTTGCGCGCCCAATCCGGGGCTGCGGCCAATTCCTCTGGTGATGCAGGGCGGAAGTTTCGGCTGTCGGCCATGAGGCCGGTGAAAGCGAGGCGGATGAAGCGCGCGCGGATGGCGGCGTCGCCAATTCGTTCGGCCGCGCGGCAGGCGAAGGTCTGAATGGGGGCTGTGTCGAGCACGTTGGGCATGCGGTCTCCTTCGCGCCTCGGCGCGTTTGTTTTGAGTGGGCAAGCGTTCTCGTTGCGCGGACGGCTCTGCGCCGGCGCGGCTGGGGCAAGCGCCCCTAAAGTCGGATTGGGTGACGCCCGGTCTGCGCGGGCGTTGGGCCGACGTTATGGGCCGGCTTCGGCGCGATCAACCAAGCGCGTGCGCGGCGCTGGCGGAAGCCGGGCGGATGACACGTCGAAGACACGCATCGCACAAACACAATGCGAAATCGAAACGGTGCGGCGGCGCAACCTTGGCAACATCTCGTTAACCGCAGCAGCCGACTGTTAACGCGCTAATGGACTCCCAGAAGCGGGGGAAGAGGGCTCATGCCACTCAAATTGTCGTTGCGTCCGGGCGAGAAATTCGTCGTGAACGGCGCGGTCGTGCAAAACGGAGATCGGCGTGCGGCCCTTGTGCTGCAGAACAAGGCCTCGGTGCTGCGTGAGAAAGATATCATGCAGCAGGACGAGGCCGACACGCCGGCCAAGCGCATCTACTTCCCGATCATGCTGATGTATCTGGACGAAACTGGGCGCGACAAAGCTTACACCGAGTTCGCCGCGCGCCTGGCCGAGTTCATGGGGGCCGTCCGTGATCCCGGCGTCCTCACCGAATGCATAGGCGTTTCCAAAGAAGTAATGGCCGGTGAATATTACCGAGCCCTGATGCGCTGCCGAAAGCTCATTTCATACGAAGCAGAGCGTCTGGGGTTGAGGGATGTCGATCAAAGCCTACCAGCGCGCAGCCACGCAGGCTGAATCTCCGAGAGAGCTGGAATATCGCGCCTTTGGCCAGGTCACGGCCGGTCTGGTGCGCGCGAAGGAAGATGGCGCCGCGTTGCCCATGGTCGCCGAGGCGCTCGACGCCAACCGCCGGCTTTGGAATGTGCTCTCCGCAGATTGCGCCGTGCCTGAGAACCAATTGCCGCTTGCTTTGCGGGGGCAGATCATCTCGCTGGCCATGTTCGTGGCGCGCTATTCGCGCGAAGTGCTGCGTGAAGGCGCCGATATCGAGCCGCTGATCGATATCAACCGCACCATGATGGAAGGCTTGGTGGCGCGCTGAATGCGTTAACGCGCGTGCAACTAGGCAAATAATTCCTCTGCAAAATATCCGCCGATTATTTCGGTGCTGACACTCAATTAACCTATGTCTCTTAAGACTTGCGGCAACGCGTGATGCCGCATTCACGGATGTGGTGCGCGGATCGGGCTTTTGCCCAGCCGGCCAAAATGGCCGGTCAACATCGTCCAGAAGGACCGCATAATGACCAGCGTGAACACCAATTACGGCGCCCTTGTCGCGCTCCAATCCCTGAACCAGACCGGCCGCGAGCTGTCTGAAGTTCAACAACGCATTAACACCGGCCTCAAGGTTTCGTCCGCGAAGGACAACGGCGCCGTGTTCGCCATCGCAGAAGGTCAGCGCGCGCGCGTCGCGTCGCTGGGCGCGATTATGGATGGCATGGACCGTGCGACTTCGGTGGTGGATGTCGGCCTGTCGGCCGGTGAAGCCATTGGCGACATCCTGAAGCAATTGAAGGAAAAGTCGGTTGCCGCTCAAGCGACCGACCTCTCGTCCGACCAGCGCGCCGCGCTGCAGGCCGACTTCGACGCGCTTCGCAATCAGATCGACCAGATCGCCGACGCCGCGACGTTTAACGGTTCGAACCTCGTCAACGGCTCCAACCTCACGGGCGGCGCCTCCGAGTTCACCGCGCTGACGACCGACGGCGCTGGCGGCGGCTCGGGCCGCTACACGCTCGCTGGCGTGGCCTTCAATGACGGTTCTGGCAACGAGTACGCCGCTTCCGCGCAGCTGGATGACGCCACGGGCCTCACCATCGGCGCCGACGACGCGCTCGAGTTCTCGATCACGAACGGCAACGAAACCACGACGTTCTCGATCGATGTCGAAGCCACCGACACGATCCAAACGTTTATCGATCGCGTCGGCACGGCGTCGAACGGCCGCGTGACGGCTTCGTACGACGATTCCACCGGCGTCATCTCGTATGCGTCGGCCGAGGACTTCACGGTCACCTTCACGGACGGCACGGATCCGGCTGACGACACCGGCATCCTTGACGGCACGACCGGCGCCACCGGCACGAGCATGACGCAAGCGGTTGCGCCGGGCTCGGGCTCGAACCAACTGACGGTTTCGGGCTTCGACTTCCGCCTCGGCGTGGCTGGCCAAGCGCTCGCCACGGTCACCTCGTCGCTCGACATCTCGACCGCCTCGGGCGCTGAATCGGCGTCGACGGCGATCGACGATGCGCTGACCGCCCTGAACCGCGATCTCGCGACGATGGGCGCGCAAGCGAAGGCCCTGGACGTCCAAAAGACGTTCCTCGGCAAGCTGAGCGACTCGATCGAAGCCGGTATCGGCAACCTCGTCGACGCTGACCTCGCCAAGGAATCCGCTCGCCTCCAAGCGCTGCAAGTTAAGCAGCAACTGGGCGCGCAAGCCTTGTCGATCGCCAACCAAGCGCCGTCGATCGTTCTGTCGTTCTTCCGCTAAGCGTAGGACGGAAAAGGCGGGGAGCGCGAACGCTCCCCGCCAATTTCCGAGACAGCAAGGGCAAACGCTATGAGTTCGATCTCACAGGCGGCCCCTGCAGCTGAGTTGCCACTCACGCCAAAGCCGCAGCTCGAAGCTGAGAATGGGCCCGCCGCGCAAGCCGCGGCACAGCGCAAGGCAGAGCGCCTCGCTTCCTTGCGCAACGATGTAGCGCCTGACGTTTTGCAGGTCAGCCTCGATACGAGCGCTGGCCGCTTCGTGCAGGTCTTGACCGACGCTGACACCGAAGAGACATTGCGCCGCTACCCGAGCGAAGGGCAGCTCGCATACTCGCGCGCGGTGATGGCGTATATGCGTGCGCTCACCGAAGCCTGACGCGGTTCGCGAGTCGTAAACGCAAGGTAAATTTTTCTGCTTAAGATGCGTTAGTATTAACGCTTCATTAACGAATCTCGTGTTGCTTGCGACTGCGCTTTGAATGCGCCGTCGCGGCCGACATGGGGCTGGCCGCGCGATCCGAAGGAGCGGCCGCATGGTCACCAGCATCGTCCCGGGAAACGCAGGCGCGAGCGCGCTTGGCGTCGATACACGTTTTGTGCGCAATCATCAGCAAGGCGCGCTGCGCCGCGAGGATGCGCCGGTGCAGGGCGATCGGGTCGAGGTGAGCGGCGCCTCTATCGCCGCGGCGCGCGAGAGTGTCCGTGAAGGGCTCAATCAAGTTCATCAGGCGCTGGCCGTCGGCCACGATGCGCAAGTCATGCTTGTCGCGGTGCAGGGGCTTGCCCGCAATGGCGGCTCGCAGGGCGAACTCGACAGTGCGCTCAGCACGTTCAATCAGCGGCTCGATAGCGCCGTCGCGCAAGGCGCGCGTCTCGTCACGGGTGAGAATGTGACCATCCAAGCTGAGCCGGGCGGCGCACCGGTCACGGTGTCGGGCGTGGATCTGCGTTTGAAAGGCGAGCCGGGCGCTGATGATGTGCTGTTCGTTTCTGCGAATGCGCAGGCCGATGACCCAGCGCTCGGCGCGGCCGCACAGCGTTCGCTAGAGACGTTGCAGGATTCGATGAGCCGCCTGATTGATACGGCGCGGTCGCTGGAAGCGCACCAAGGCTTCCTCGGCGCGGCCGAGGGCGCGGTGGGCGTACGCAGCGATCTGGATGCGGAGAGCGCGCGCCTGCTGGCGTTGCAGGTTCGGCAGGGGCTGCAGAGCGTTGGCGGCGCCTCGATCGCGAACGCCGAACCGCAAGCCGTGCTGACGCTGTTCCGCGCTTAAAGCGGGCGCCAATTATTGGTGCTGATGTCGATTAGCTCGGCGCCGTAATCGTCTTCGTCGTCTTCCGCGCGCAGACGCCGCCACGCCCGTTGCGCCGCCTTGAAGAGTGCGACCGCCATCACCGCGATCAGGCCGAGCGCCGCCGCCGCCGCGAGGGTGAGCGCCGAGATCAGATCGCGTGTGAAGGTGAGTTCGCCGCGCGCTGCATTGAGCAACCGGCCGTCGCGCGGCAGGCGCTTGGCGGCCGCGACCGCGCGATCGCCTGAGGCGCGCGCCACCAAGGCGAGGCGCTCGAAATCGGCGACGGCCAGCGCATGCGTGAGCATCGCGGCGGCGGCGTTCGTGTTGGTTGCCTGCGAAATCGCGCCGATCTGATCCAGCATTGCGCGCACGTCACTGGCGGCGTCTTCATTCATGGAAGCGCGAAAGGCGGTGGCGATGTTTGTGTAGGCGCCGATATCGCCATCGCCCACGCTTTCGCGCGCGGTCGTGCGGAACGCTTCGATTGGCGCGGCTTGGTTCAGCAGCGCATCCACGGCGACCTTGAGTTCATCTGGGAAATCATCGCGCCGGCTTGAGGCGAGCAGGGCGACGGCGCCCGCCTGCATGCGCGGTGAAAGATCGCCGGCAAAGCCCAAGCTGAATCCCGTCAGCACGAATTGCAGCGCATCTGTCTCCGGTTCGGAGATCAGCGCGCGCGCCATCAGTTCGAAGTCTTGCGGGTCGGCCAAAGTCGGAGCCGCCGTCTCGGGCGCCGCGGCGCGTTGCGAAAGCAGACGCACCTGCTCCTGGTAGGTCTGACGCGTGCTGGGTGTCAGCAATTGCAGCGCCGCCACCTCAAGCTCGGCGTCGCTGGCGTCGGCGTTGAGCGCCTGGTTCAGGACATTGGCTGAACGCGAAGGCAGCATGCCGGGGCCGGAGAGCAGGAAGCCGCGGGCCGCGGCGTGATCGCCCGCGCGCAATTCCATGGCGACAAGATCGTCCCATTGGCGCTGGCGGTCGAAATCGATCTGGATCAGTTCGCCGTTCAGGCGCGAGACGCGGTCCCGGACCAGTTGCGCGCCATTATCTGAATATTCGTAGGCGTAGAGATTGTCGCGCGCGATGACGATCAGAGCCCACGCGCCGGCGAGGGGGAGGAGCAGGAGGCACAGATTGAAGGCGAGCGCGCTCAGCACGCCCAGCGAGGCGTGCTGTGGCCGGTAGCCGTGGCGCGCCCGGACGGGCCGCCAAGCGCGGGATACTTTCGCGTGCTTCATCTCTCCCCACCGCGACGGCAGTACAAAGCCGACCAAAAAGCCACAGGGCAAGATGAATTACAGGAAAGGCGAAGTTGTCGCCGGATCGGGGTGAATTAAAGACGCCGATTAAGCACTGCGATCAATGATCGTGGGGCCGGGAGAACTTGGCGTTTCGACCGCACCGCGCTTGCCATAGGCGCTTCCCCCGTTGCGATGCCGGGCGGTTTCCTCGGCCATCGCCTGCACCAGGCCTTCCGTCACCAGCTTCATGGCGCCCAGCGCTACGTCGTGGGCGGCGAGCGCATCATGCAGCACGGTTGTGCGCTGTTTGAGCTGCGCGAGCAGGGGGCCGGGGGCGCCATCCAGCAGCGAGCGATCCTGCTTAATGCGCGCGAGTTCCAACCGATAGGCGTTGGCGAGACGGTTCTTCTCCTCGCCCTCGGCGCCATCG
The DNA here is from genome assembly GCA_017303355.1 of Caulobacterales bacterium. Lineage (GTDB taxonomy): Bacteria > Pseudomonadota > Alphaproteobacteria > Caulobacterales > Aquidulcibacteraceae > Vitreimonas. The sequence continues at coordinate 82,687 of JAFLCU010000015.1, forward strand.
AGCGGCGGCTGACGCGCATCGACGCGGCGTGTCTCTTCGCTGATCAGGGTCGTGAGACGCTCGGTCAGCAGCAGCAATTGTTCGGCGCGATCGCGCGCGTCGTCAGCGATCAGCGCCATCGGCGGGCTCCTCGGGGATCACGGTTTCCTGCATGCGCATCAATTCGCGGATGATGCTGTCGGCGATGCCGACGCCACCCGAGCGCGTGATGGATTCCGCATAGCGCTCGACCAGCATGGGGCGGAAAATTTCTTCGCCTATGCCGCCGCCGCCAAGGCCATCGGTCTGCAGGCCTTCGAACATGGGCGCGAGCATTTCCGAGAGGAACACGGATTCGAACTCTTCGGCCGCGCGGCGTATTTCGTCAGGAACTGCAGGGCTTGTCGGCGTTGGCGCGGTCGCGATCGGCAGCGGCGCGCCCGGAAGTGCGATGGAGCCGGTCATTACATCACTTCGATTTCAGCTTGGATCGCGCCGGCCGCTTTCAGCGCCTGCAGGATCGAGATCATGTCGCGCGGGGTGACGCCCAGCGCGTTGAGGCCGTTGACCAATTGGCGCAGCTCGACGCCGCCCGGCACCATGACGAGGCCGCCCGGTTCTTCCTCCACGGCGACGCCGGATGAAGGCACGACCTCGGTTTGCCCCCGGCTGAACGGCGCGGGCTGACTGACGAACGGATCTTCCTGGATCGATATGGTGAGATTGCCTTGCGCGATCGCGACGGTCGAAACCTTCACGTTTTCGCCCATCACGACGATGCCGGAGCTTTCGTCGATGACGATGCGCGCGGGTGTATCGACTTCAACCTCGAGGTTCTCGATGCGGCCCACGAGCGAAACCATGTCGCCGGCGAATTCCTGCGGGCGGCGCAGCACCACGGTGCCCGGGTTCGAGGCGCGCGCGGCGTCGCCGCCGACGGCGGTGTTGATCGCCTCGGCGATGCGATGCGCCGTGGTGAAATCCGGATTGCGCAGCGCTAGCCGGAGTTCGGAGGCCGCGGCGATGTCGAAATTGATTTCACGCTCCACTAGCGCGCCCGAAGCGATGCGGCCGGCGGTCGGCACGCCGCGTGTCACCGATGAACCCGATTGGCCCGAAGCCGAGAAGCCGCCGATCGCCAGCGGGCCTTGCGCCACCGCGTAAACCTGCTGGTCCGCGCCCATTAGCGGCGTCACCAGTAATTGGCCGCCGGCCAAGCTGCGCGCATCGCCAAGCGCTGAGACGGTAACGTCGATGCGCGAACCTTGGCTGGCGAAGGGTGGTAGATTGGCCGTCACCATCACGGCGGCGACGTTGCGCGTGTTGAGGTTGCCATTTGAGGCGTTGACGCCCAGCCGCTCCAGCATCGCGGCCAGGCTTTGGCGCGTGAACGGGGAATTGCGCAGGCTGTCGCCGGTGCCGGCCAAACCCACGACGAGGCCGTAGCCGACCAATTGGTTTTCGCGCACACCCTCGAAATCAGCGACGTCCTTGATGCGTGGGCCAGCCCAGGCCAGCGGCGTGGCGACCGGCGCGGCCATGGCGGCCACGGATGCAACGGCGAGCAGTGCCGAGCGGGTCGCATGATGCATGAATCTCATGCACACGATACGCGATCAGTTTGGTTAACGGCTGGTTCAAGTTTCAAACGTTAATGCACTGGAAACAGCAGCAGCTGAGAGTCGGCTATCCCATGAAGATTGAAAGCGGACGCGGCGTTAGCTCCACCGGTGGGGCAAAGAAGGCCGCCGGCGCGGCCGCGCCGGGCTTTGCGCCAAGCGGCGTCGATGCGCCCCAGAAGGCGACTGCGGCCTCGGGGCCAAGCGCGGTCACGCCGCTGGACGCCATTTTGGCCCTGCAGGCGGACGAAACGCCGTCCCAACGCCGGGCGCGTCAGGCGCGCCGGGGCCACGAGGCGTTGGATACGCTGGAGAGGTTGGCCACCGGCCTGCTGGTCGGGCGTGCGCCAGGTTCCTTGCGGGCGGAACTCGAGACGCTGCGCCGGGCCGGTGAGCCCACGGGAGAACCTGGGCTCGACGACGCCCTTCGCGAAATCGACACGCGACTCGCGGTGGAGGCGGCCAAGCTCGAGCGTTTGCAGGGCCGGGCCTAATCCCGCCGCAAACCTCGGATTTTAGAGGGACTTTGGCGCCTTCCTTGCTCGATGGACGCGGCACAGGACGGGCGCTATAAGGCGGCGCCCTTAGCGAGGGGCCGGGAGTTTCGGAAATGGCTTCGACCGTGACGAAAGAATATCGCCCGACAGACGACGAGCCGTTCATGAATGAACGGCAGCAGGAATTCTTCAGAGCCAAGCTATTGGCTTGGAAAGAAGAGATTCTGGAAGAATCGCGCTCCACGATCGCATCGCTGCAGCAAGATACTGTCGCGGAAGCCGATCTCGCCGATCGCGCGACAAGCGAAACAGATCGCGCCCTTGAACTGCGTACGCGGGATCGCCAACGCAAGCTGATCGCCAAGATCGACGCCGCGCTGCGCCGGATCGAGGATGGCTCCTACGGCTATTGCGAAGAGACGGGCGAACCGATCGCCTTGTCGCGGCTTGAAGCGCGCCCGATCGCGACTCTGTCGCTTGAAGCGCAAGAGCGCCATGAACGCCGCGAACGCGTGCATCGCGACGACTGAACTCATCGTTTGTCGTAACTGGCTTTACACCGTAAAATGGGTCGCTAGGTTCGGTCTCCACGCTCATTTGGGAGTTCTCATGCGTATCGCGGCGGCACTTATTGTATCGGCCATGTTCCTGACCGTTCCGGCTTTCGCGAACGAAACTCCGGCTCCTGAGACCCCGCCAGTGGAAGAGCAGGCCGCCGCGCCAACACCGGAAGCCAGTGCGGCGCCGCAGGAAGCGAACGCCGAAGACGACGCTGATCGGGTGATTTGCCAGACGGTGCGCCGCTCGGAGAGCCGGCTCCGCAATCGCGGCGAGCGTATTTGCGGTACGCGTACGCAGTGGGAAGAAATGCAAGATCGCACCGCGCGTGAGATGAATCGCGTTGGCTCGGTTGCAAGCGGCGGCAACCAATAGCGTTGGAGCGGCGCCATGCCCCTGCATGACGCCGCGCTTTCGTATCTCCATTTTGTCTTTGCGCTGATCCTCGCCGGTGCGCTGGCGGCGGAGGCGTTCGTGTTGCGGCTGCCCGTCGATGGCCGTGTCGCGCGGCTCTTGCTGCGCATCGACCTGTTCTACGGCATTGCTTCGTTCGGTGTGATCGTCGCGGGCGTCTCGCGGGTGCTATGGGGCGCGAAGGGCTCGGAATATTACACCGACCAATGGACGTTCTGGGCGAAGATGGGCGTCGTGCTGCTCATCGGCGTGATCTCATCCATCCCAACGCGGCGCTTCATGCGCTGGGCCAAGAGCATGCGCGCCAACGCCAATTTCGCGCCTGACGAAGTTGACGTAAGGAACGTGCGCCGTCTGGTGATGGTGGAATTGCACTTGCTCGCCTTCGTGCCGTTGTTTGCGGCGCTGATGGCGCGAGCTATCGGAAGTTAGAGGCTATACAGCGTCTCGCGCCTAGCTAAGCTTTTGAAAAAAGCAAAACTCTAGGGAGGCGTGAGATGGCGGCGTCGCTGCAGCCGGAAGAATTTGACCTGATTCATACGTTGGCGGACGTGGCGCGCCATCATGGCCGCACGCGCAACGAGCGCATCGCCATGAGCTTCGAAGGCCGTCACACCACGTACGGCGAACTCGACAAGCACACCAATCAGGTCGCCAACGGCCTCATCGCCGCGGGCGCGCGGAAGGGGCAGTCGGTCGCCTTCCTCGGCAAGAACATGGATCATTATTTCGAGGTGCTGCTTGGCGCATCGAAGATCGGCGCGATCATCTCGCCCATCGGCTGGCGTTTGCAGCCCGACGAGGTCGCTTACATTCTGAACGACAATCAAGCGCCGATCGTGTTCGTCGGCGCTGAGTGCGTGGGCGGTCTGGATGCGGCGTTGCAACAGGTGGAGAACAAGCCGCTCGTCGTGGCGATGGAGCCGGGCGAGCACAATTACCCGCTCTATGAAACTTGGCGCGGCGCGCGCTCCAGCATCGATCCGAATGTTCCTGTCGCGTCCGAGGATCCGGTGATCCTGCTCTACACCTCGGGCACCACGGGCAGGCCGAAGGGCGTCATGCTCACGAACGCAAACATGCTGCGTTCGCGTCGCGTGGCTTCGGAAGCGCGCATGGACTGGAACGAGTGGAGCGAAGGCGAGACCAATTACGTCGCCATGCCGATCGCGCACATTGGCGGCACCGGCTGGGGCTTGGTCGGCTTGATCAACGCCGTGCGCAACGTGGTCGCGCGCGAGTTCAATCCGATGGAGGCGCTTGAGGTGATCGAGCGCGAGCGCGTCGGCAAGATGTTCATGGTGCCGGCGGCGCTGCAATTCATCATCCGCACGCCGCGCGCGCGTGAGATCGATTATTCGAGCTTGAAGGTCATTCTCTACGGCGCGTCGCCGATGCCGGTGGCGCTGTTGAAGGAATGCATGGACGTGTTCGGCTGCAAATTCGTGCAACAATACGGCATGACGGAAACGACGGGCACGATTGTCTATCTGCCGCCGGAAGATCACGATCCGAACGGCAATGAGCGTATGCGCTCAGCGGGCATTCCGATGCCCGGCGTGGAGATCGCTATTCTCGACACCGATGGCAAAGTGCTGCCGCCGCGTGAAACCGGCGAAGTCGCCACGCGCTCGGCCGCCAACATGAAAGGCTATTGGCGCAAGCCCGATGCGACGGCCGCGACAGTCAACGGCGACGGCTGGTTGCGCACGGGCGACGCCGGATATCTGGATGAGGACGGCTATCTCTATATCCAGGACCGCATCAAGGACATGATCATCTCGGGCGCCGAGAACATCTATCCGGCCGAGGTCGAGAACGCGATCCACGGCCATCCGCACGTCGCCGAGGTCGCCGTCATTGGCGTGCCGGATGACAAATGGGGCGAGGCGGTGAAGGCGATTGTCGTCGCCAAGCCGGGCGTTGCACCCGATGCGGAGGACATCATCGCCTACGCACGCTCAAAGATCGCGCACTACAAAGCCCCGAAAAGCGTGGATTTTATCGATATTTTGCCACGCAACCCGTCAGGGAAAATCCTGCGACGCCAATTGCGCGAACGCTATTGGGAGGGGAAGGATCGCCGTGTGAACTAGGCGCTTTTGCTGGTCTGATCGCGCTTGCGCCCTTACAACGCTCCAGGGGGAGTGGTGAACATGGGCGACAAACCGATTGCGGTGATCACGGTGCATGGCACCAACGACACGGCGGAAGGTCCCGAGGGCGAGAAATGGTTTCAGCGCGGCTCGCATTTCGCGACGGCGCTGAGCCAACGCCTGATCGGGCGCGGCATCGAGACGGAAATCGTGCCGTTTCTTTGGACCGGCGCGAATAGCGCGTCGGCGCGCGAGGCGGGCGCGGAGAAGCTCGCGGCCAAGATCAGAAGCATCGGCGGGCGCTATTCGGGCGTTCACATCGTCGGCCATTCGCACGGCGGCAACGTCGCCAATGACGCCGCCTTGCTGCTGCGGTGGGGGCGGCGCAAGCGCGCCAAGGAGCAGATCGCGAGCCTCACCACGATCGGCACGCCGTTTCTCAGCAGCCGATCGAGTGCGGCGCAATCGTTTGGCGGCTGGCTGTTTTTGGCCATCACCTGGCTCAGCATCCCGCTCTATATGCTCACGACGCTGATGCTGTTCTTGTGGGTGAGCGGGAATGATCAGTTCTTTGAGTTGAACGACGTGTTCGGGGCGCCGAATGCGTCGAGCTGGTTTTCGGTTTGGCTTTGCGTGCTGGGCGTCGGCATTCCGCTTTGGCTGATGTTTCAATTGGCGACGCGTGGTCTGCGGCGCGTGATGCGCCCGCGCGCGTCGGCGAACGAGCGCGCGCGCGTGTTTTCCGTTTGGCATGGCAACGACGAGGCGATCTCGTTCTTGAAACAGGTTGAGGGCCTGCCGCTGGAACCATTCCCGAGCGGTTCGATGATGCGCGGGTCGCGCAGCGGCGCGATTAGCTTTGGCGTGCTCGCCGTGATCTTGGCGTGCGTCGCGCCCGCGCTCCTCGCCTTCGCAGCGGAAATGAATTTGATTAATCTGCTGGACTATAACAGCGAGTGGCTGACGACGGCGATTGTACTCAGCTTGTTCACCGCGCCCATCGTGTTCGCCTTGGCGTATTTGCTCTATCGCGGCGTCGCGGGTCTCGTCGGCGAGCATCTGGCGCGTAAGCGCCTGAACGCGTGGGTCACGGGCGTGCTGCGTGGCATCGCCTTTGGCCGTGATGGCGATCAGGCGATCGGCGAGGTGCGGACAGCGCCGCATCTCCACGCCGTGCGCGAGCATTGCATCGAGGGCGAAGTGGCCGCGCGCATGCAAGCCAATGCGGCGGCGGCGGCCGGTAAATTGATCGAGCAATATCGCTGGGCGCTGTTCACGGTCGGGGCCGACAGCAACAGCCCGCTCGCCAATCTCGCCAACGACGCCATGACCTGGAGCAGCTTGATCCACACGACCTATTTCGACCAGCCTGAGGTGGTCGATTTAATCGCGGACTACATTGCCGACGAAGTGGATGACGCATCGGCAGGCCGCGCGGTCGCTTAAGCCTTTGATTTCGATTGTCGCGCGTCGCTAACGCAAACTTTAGCAACTCAATGCGGCGGCGCGCGCAACCGTCGCGCTTTTCGCGCGTTTGTCGCGCGCCTTCCGTATGACGCGGACAGGCGACAGAGCGGCCATTCATGACAGACGTCATCGTGATTTGTGTGCGATCGGATTTGGCGTGCGCGGAGGCGTTGGGCGGCGCGCTGCAGGCGCATGGCTTAGATGTCGGCGACGTGGGTGTGCAGGAATATGGCGCGGCGCTCATTTTATGGTCGGAAGCGGCTGGCGAGAGCGAGGCCTTTCTCCGCGCGGCGCGGAAAGCGATCGCCAGCGGCGATGTGATGATCGCGTCGCTATGTGCGTGCGAAATCCCGCAAGGCGATGATCTACCTATGTTCAATATCTCGCGCTGGCGCGGCGATCCCGATGACCCGGTGCTTGAGCCGTTGAAGCAGGCCTTGCGCGGCAAGCGAAAAGTAAAGCCGGGGCCGGTGCTCGCCTTTGTGCGTGAGCTGCGTGCGCAGAACAGTGCGGGGCGCGCGATCTCGGCCTGAGCCGCCAACAAAGACCGCGCTGAGCGGAGCTCAACGCGGTTGGTCATGGCTACGACACTAGAGAGTTAGGTTGTGCTCACCAGGGCGTGATTGCGTCGCCGAGGCGTTGGCCCCAATTCGGGCGCTGCACGGCGCTGATCGAGCCGCGCCCGCCGTATGAAATGCGCGCTTCGGCGATTTGCGTGTGATTGATGGTGTTGTCGCTGGTGACATCTTCCGGGCGGATGATGCCGCTGACCGTGAGTTCGCGCAGCTCACCATTGATGCGTACCTCCTGGCGGCCCGCGAGCACGAGATTGCCGTTTGGCAAGCGATCCACGATCACGGCCGCGACCGTGAGTTCGATTTTCTCTTCGCGATTGATGGCGCCCGTGCCGCGATGTTCGGAATCGGCGTTTGCGCCGACCATGTTTTCCGGATCGAACGCGCCGCCGATCAGATCGCCGACGGTCTGCTCCAGGCCGAAGAAGTTTGAGACGCCGGCGGAGGTTGAAGCTTCGCGCGAGCGGTTGGAGGAGTTCGAAAGCTCGGCGCTATCGTCGATCTCGATCTCGACCGTAAGGATATCGCCGATGCTGCTGGCGCGCTGATCGTTGAAGAAGCTGCGTGAGCCCGAGCGCCAGAGCGAATTCGGCCGCGCCCCGTCATAAACGACCGGCTCAGGCTGCGGCATGCTTTGCTGGGCGCCGCCGGTCAGCGCCGCGGGCGTGCCGATGGGCGCGAGCTGTGGCGGGGCCATGGCGCGGCGCGCGGCGTCATAAGCAACGCCTGGTGCTGCGATCGCGTCTTGCGCCATCGCGCCGGTATCGACGCTGGCGCACGCGGTGGCGCTGGCGGCAAGTGCGAGCACGGCGAGGGCGCGGATGGATTTTTCAGTGCTCATGGATTGGCCCTCGCAGCGCCGGGGCCCGTCACCACGGCGTCGATCGTACGATTGGAAGATGTGTTCATCAGGCGCACCGGCTGTCCGATGGCGCCGTCTTCGAGCGCGCGCGCGCGCATCGTCAGCGACATGCCCGGCGCCTGATAGACCAGCGTCACGGTTTCGCCGCGACGTACGGCGGCGTCGGCGATGGTTCGGCCTCCCGCCGCCGGCAGGGTCGCGCGCAAGCCGCCAGGGCGAACAACTTGCACCGCGTTGACGCCCGCCGGCGGCGTGAACTCAAGGCCAGCAGCCGAAGCGGCGGCCGAAAGCACAGGCATGGAGATGGTGGCGATTTGGCCCGGAGGTGGCGACGGCGCGATCGCGCGCGCGGCGACATCGGCGGGCGCGCCTTCGAACACGTCGCCCATGGTGATGGCGGGGCCGTTGGCCTCGATGCGCGTGCGCAGCGAAACCGGTTCGGCGAACGCGACTGCCGCGCCGAACAGTAGGTAGAGACAAGCGCCGAGGCAGAACCAACGAAGCATCAGCGTTCTCCCTTAGCGAAGCTGCGTGGTGGATTGCAGCATTTCGTCGGCGGCGGTGATCACGCGCGCGTTCATCTCGTAAGCGCGCTGCGCCACGATCAGCGACGAAATTTCCTCGACCGCGTTGACGTTCGACAGTTCAAGATAGCCTTGCATCAGCGTGCCGAAACCGGGCGAGCCGGGCGTGGCCGTGTTCACCGTGCCGGACGCCGGCGTCTCCAGATACAAATTGTCGCCGATGGCTTCGAGGCCCGCCGGATTGATGAAATTGGCGATTTCGATCTGGCCGACTTGTTGTGGATCGGTTTGGCCCGCCATCGTGACCTCGACGATGCCGTCGCGCGTGATCTGCACGCCGACCGCTTCTTGCGGCACCGTGATCGACGGTTCGAGCAGATAGCCGTCAGCCGTGACGAGCGCGCCGTCCGCGTTCACGGCCAGATTGCCCGCGCGCGTGTAGGCGGTCTGGCCAGAGGGGAGGGCGACTTGGAAAAAGCCGCGGCCGTTGATGGCGATGTCGTAGGGGTTTTGCGTGCTGGCGATGCCGCCTTGCTCGGTGATGCGGCCGACTGCGTCCGTCTGCACGCCAACGCCGATCTGAATGCCGAGCGGCAACACCGCACCGGAGGCCGCCGACGTCGAGCCGGGCCGCTCCATGTTCTGATAGAGCATGTCCTGGAATTCGGCCCGCTGACGCTTGTAGGCGGTCGTGTTCATGTTCGCGATGTTGTGCGAGATGACGTCGACGTTCGTCTGCTGGGCCTGCATGCCGCTCGCGGCGATCGATAGTGCGCGCATGGGTGGGGACTTTCTCTTTATCGTCCGAGTTGCTGGATGGCGCGCTGACGCAGATCATCGGCGTTTGATACGATCTTGGCCGCTGACTGATACGCGCGCGAAATTTCGATGAGACGGGTGAGTTCGACGACGGGGCGAACATTCGAGCCTTCGAGGGCTCCCTGCAGCACCACGCCTTCAAACTCACCCGCTCTTTGTCCCTGCGCGTCCCAAAGGTTGTCCCCGACCTTCAAAAGCGCGCCCGGCGCGGCAAAGCTCGCCACGCCGATGCGGCCGGCTTCGACGCCAGCCACGCGAATAGCGCCGTCACGCCCGATCGTCGGAGTTTCCCCCTGTGGATCGAGCACAATCGGCGCCCCCCCGCCGTTGAGAACGGCGCGACCATCGCTGGTCACGAGACGCCCATCCCCGGCTAACGAAAACGCGCCATCGCGCGTGTAGAGTGTCTGGCCGCTGTCGCCCTGCACCATGAAGAAGCCTTGGCCTTCGATGGCGACGTCCAGCGTATTGCCCGTCATCGCGATCGGGCCCTGGCCCATGTCGCGGACAAGGCCGATGTCGCGAACGAAACGAATGTTTGTGGGCGCCTCGTCGGCGTGCGCGGCGGTCTCGTCGGCCTCCTCGAGCAACATGCCGTCGGCTTTGAAGCCGGTGGTGGCGACGTTGGCGAGATTGTTGGCCGCGATGTCCATACGCCGTTGCAGAACACGTTGTGTCTGCAGGCCGAGCATGAGTGCGTTATCCATCGCCGTTAACTACGCAAGCGCCGTGCCAGCGGCTAAGCGTTTGAAAACGCAGGGGCCTCGCTTGAGGGTATGGTGAATGACTGGCGCTATTTTTGCCCGGGCGCCGGCAAGTTTTGCCGGGTCGCTACCAATCTTTAACCAGGCGTTGCGCACCAAGGAGGGGTCTTAATGCGCGAGCGATTCCGTCATGTTCGGAAAGAAGAAAGAAAAACCGGCGCCGGACGCCGAGGCTGAAGCCCCGGCGGCGGCTGAAGGCGCCGAGGGCGCTGAAGGCGAAGCGCCCGCAAAGAAGAAGATGTCGGGCAAGAAGCTCGTCCTCTTTTTCATACTGCCTGCCGTGCTGGTGCTCGGCGGCGGCGGCGCGGCGGCGTATCTGCTGCTGTTCCAGGGCGGCGGCGCCGAGCAGCACGCAGAAGCCGAAGCGGGCGACCATGGCAAAGCCAAGGGCGGCGGCGGTCACGGCGAAGGGGGTACGCCAGGCGAGGCCGTGCCCGGTCCGAACGGCACGATGATCACGCAGGGCGATGGCGTTGTCTTCGTCACGCTGCCGGAATTGCTCGTGAACATCACCGGCGCCGATGGGCGTCCGGCCTATCTCAAGCTGAAGCTCACGCTTGAAGCGCCGAATGATGAAACCGTGACGGCGCTCACCGAGCATATTCCGCGCCTCAGCGATCAATTCAACGGCTTCCTGCGCGAACTGCGTACCGACGACCTCGCGGGCTCGGCCGGCGCTTATCGCTTGCGCTTGGAATTGCTGCGCCGTGTGAACCTCACGATCGCGCCGATGCAGATCAACGCCGTGCTGATCGAAGAAATGCTGGTGCAATAATGAGCGGCGACGCGGCCGAAGCGGTCGAACCCCAGGACGAAGAATGGAACGCCGGCGCCGAGAGCGACGTGCAGACCACTGAGCGCATCCTCAATCAGGATGAAATCGACAGCTTGCTCGGCTTCGGCATGGGCGAAGACGAAGCATCCGGCCAAACCGGCGTGCGCGCGATCATCAATTCGGCGCTGGTCTCGTATGAACGCTTGCCCATGCTGGAAATCGTCTTTGACCGCCTTGTGCGGTTGATGACGACGAGCTTGCGCAACTTCACCAGCGACAACGTCGAGGTCAGCCTGGATCAGATTACCTCGATCCGGTTCGGCGATTATTTGAACTCGATCCCACTGCCGGCGGTTATTGCCGTGTTTCGCGCCGAGCAGCTCGATAATTTCGGCCTCGTCACCGTCGATTCCAGTTTGATCTATTCGATCGTCGACGTTCTGCTGGGCGGCCGCCGGAGCGGCACTGCAACCCGTGTTGAAGGCCGGCCCTACACCACGATCGAGCGCATGCTTGTCACGCGCATGATCGAGGTCGTGCTCCACGATGCACATCAGGCGTTCGCGCCGCTGACGCAGGTTGATTTCAAGCTTGATCGCATCGAGACCAATCCGCGTTTCGCGGCGATCGCACGCCCGCCGAACGCGGCCATCGTCGTGAAGCTGCGCATCGACATGGAAGATCGTGGCGGCCGTCTCGAAATGCTGTTGCCGTATGCGACGCTCGAGCCCATCCGAAAAATGCTGCTGCAGCAATTCATGGGCGAGAAGTTCGGCCGCGACAATATTTGGGAAGGCCACCTCGCCAGCGAATTGTGGGCGACGAAACTCGAAGTCCGCGCCGTGCTCGACGAATTGCAGCAGCCGCTGGGCAAGGTGCTCGATCTTAAAGTGGGCGACACGCTGATGCTGGATGCGCCGCCGGATTCTCCGGTGATGCTGAAGTGCGGCGCTGTCGAACTCAGCCAGGGCCGTGTTGGCCGAATGGGACATTCCTTGGCGGTGCGGGTCGAACGGCCGATCACGCCAGCCACGCAGCAAGCCGTCATGAAACTTGGAGGCGGACGATGAGCCCGGTCACACTCGCTATTGAAATCGTGCTGGCGCTGATGCTGGGCGCCTGCCTCTATTATTTCTGGCGCTTGGATAAAAAGCTCGCTGCTTTGCGCTCGGGCCAGGATGGCGCGCTGCGCGCCGCCGCCGAACTGGCGCAAGCCACCGCGCAAGCGGAAGCGGCCGTGCGCGCGCTGCGCTCAACGGCGCAGGACGCCGGCCGCGATCTGCAGGCGCGCATCAATGACGCACGCAGCACGGCGGATCGATTGGGCCTAGGCGCTGGCCGCTTGCGTTCAAGCGCCGATGTCGGCGCCGCGCGCGGGCGGATGTGATGGCGAAACCCAAATCTTCCAACTCAGGCGGCTCGGTTCGGCTTTTGCCGGCGGCGATGGTCACCGTCGCCGCCGTGCTTGGCTTGAAAGCGGTGGCGATGGCTGAAGCTGTCGCCGAAGGCGTCGCTGCTGGCGAGCATGCGCCGGCCGCCGCCGCGGAGCACGCCAGCACGACGCCAGGCGCGGCGCCGGCGGCCGCGCCCGCGAACCAATGCGCGGCGCCTACGCTTGCCGAGATGGCGGGGCTCAGCGCCGAAGAAGTGCAGGTGCTGCAGGCCTTGGGCGAGCGGCGCCAAACGCTGGATCAGCGCGCCGAGCAATATGACACGCAAGACGAGTTGATGCTCGCCGCCGAGCAGCGCCTGAACGAGCGGCTGACCGAGCTGCGTACGCTCGAAGCGCACGTGAATGATCTCCTGGGGCAACTCGACGAGGCGCAAGAGCAGCGTCTGGCGAGCTTGGTCGATGTGTACCAGCGCATGCGCGCCAAGGACGCCGCCGCCGTATTCGATGGTCTCGACGATGATGTGCTCGTGCAGGTCGCCAGCCGCATGCGCCAAGCCAATCTCGCCGAGGTCATGGGGCGTATGGAGCCGGCGCGAGCGCGCCAGCTCACGCAGATGCTGGCCGATCGTGCGCGTCCACCGACGGGCGGCGGCGATTTGTTGGCGCGTTCGCGTCCGGCGGCGGCCGCGCCTGCGCAAAGCGGCGGCGGGTAAACGCGCGCTTAACGCGCCGCGTCGAGAATTGAGGGGCCAAAGCGCCAACAGATGAAGTCGTTACGCTCACCGATGGCGATCGCCGCCGCCGCGATTATCGCGGCGCCGCCGGCTGTCGGTCAGCCCATGCAGCTTACGCCGCCGACACAGCAGGCGGAGCCGCAGGCGCCGAGCGCCGCAGCGTCCATTCCAACGCCGGCGCCCGCCGAAGCGCCGGCCGTGGAGGCGCCGCCTGCGCCATTGCGCGGCCCGGTTACATTGCCGCCGGATTTGACGGTCGCCGCGAGCCCATCCGCGCCACCGCCAGCTCCGCCGCCTTCGCCGCCGCCCGCGCCCGCGCCGACAAGCACGGCGACAGCGCCGCCCGCGCCGCCGCCGCCGCCGCGCTTCGATCCAGCGCCGAATGCGACAGTATCTGTCGGCGTGCAGGAAAATTACACGCGGCTTTCGTTCAACTTTGTTGGCCCGACGACGGTGACGCCGCTGTTGCAAGGCAATCGGCTTGAGCTGCGCTTCTCGCGCGCCGCCGATATGGATCTCGCCGACATTCGCGCGAACTTGCCGCGCAATGTGCGTGAGGTGCGCCGCACCAGCGCCGCCGGCGCGCCGGTGCGTCTGGTGCTGACGCTCGATTATGGCGTGCGCCAGCGCCACTTTATCGATGGCAATCGCGTCGTCCTGGATTTGCTGACGCCGGAGACGCCGGCGCAAACGGCTTCAACAGCGCCCGCGACGCCAGGCGCGCCGGCTGCTTCCGCGCCCGCGCCGGCGCGGCCGCCGGTGAACGGCGTGGGCCAAGTGCGGTTGGTGGAAGAAGCGAACGCCACGCGCGTCACCGTGACGTGGCCCGCGCCCGCGCGCGCGGCGGCGTTCCGGCGCGGCGAGGCGATCTGGCTCTTGTTCGACGCCACGGGCCGTATGGATCTGACGGGCGTCGCCCGTGCGGGCCGTCGCCATAGCAATATCGAAGTGGTGCAGGGCGAGGGCGTCATTGGTCTGCGCATTCCCGCACAGCCTGATGTGCAAGTCTCCGCGAGTGCGTCTGACGCGTCGTGGACATTTACGCTAGGCGCGCGCGCCGACAACAATGCGGCCGCGACGCTGACGCGCGAGATCGCGCCGGATGGCCGCGGGCGCATCACCGCCGCGTTCGGGCGCGAGGGCGTGGTGCGCTGGGTGCGCGATCCCGAAATCGGCGACCGCATCGCCGTGGCGTTGCTCGGCGGGCCCGCGCGCGGCGTCGATTCACGCCGCGCGACGATGGAGGCCGCCATTCTGCCGGCGGCGCATGGCGCGGTTGTCGAGGCGCGCGCCGACGATGTGAACGTCGCCTTCGAAGGCGGCGTGCTCAATGTCACGCGCGGCGCGGGCTTGATCGCGGCGGCTGCGCCAAACGGCGCCGCGGATGAATTAAGCGCGGCGATGATGACCGCGGACATGGATGATCCAAGCGGGGCGGCGCAACCAAATCTGGACTTGGTGCAAGTCCGTGCGCGCATTGATCAGCTGACGCGCGCCGCCGCCGAAGAAGGCGTGCAGGAGGGCGCGGGCGTCGAAGCGCGGCTCGAACTGGCGCGCTTCCTGCTGCAGAACGACTATGCGGCCGAAGCGCTGGGCGCGCTGCGCATTGCTTCGATTAATCAAGGCGAATTGGTTGAGCTCGATCCCGAGTTCCGGCTCATGCGCGGCGCCGCCAATGTGATGATGGGCCGTGCCGGTGCGGCGATGAACGATCTCACGGCGTCGGCGCTTAATTCCAATCCCTCGGCTGCTCTGTGGCGCGGCTATGCCGCGTCCTTGCGCAAGGATTGGGCCGAGGCGCGGCGCGAGTTCGAGCGCGGCGCGGGCGCGCTGGAGGAACATCCACCGGCATGGCGCGCGCGGTTTCAACTGGCGTTGGCGCAAGCCGCCTTCGAGCTTAACGACTACGCGACGGCGGAAACCGCGGCGCGCACGGCGATGGGGCAATCGCCGGATCAGAGCATGCGCTTGCAAGCGCGGGTCATCGAAGCGCGTGTGACCGCCGCGCGTGGCGACACGGATCGCGCGCTGACGATGCTGGATGAACTGGCGCGCGCGCGCGACGAAGGCGTCGCCGTGAGCGCCGCCGTCGAAGCGATCCGCATTCGGCGCATGACCGGCGTGATGCGCGCCGTGGACGCAATCGAGCCATTGGAGGCGCTGCGCTTCCGTTGGCGTGGCGACGCGACCGAACTCGCTGTCGTGGGCATGCTGGGCGAGGCCTATTCCGAGCAGGGTCGTTGGCGCGAAGCGTTGGCGACGATGCGTGTCGCCGCCGATCGCTTCCCCACCGATCCCGCCGCGCGCGTGTTGCGCGCGGACATGACCAATCTGTTCGAGCGCCTGTTTCTCGACGGCGAAGCCGATCAGCTTGAGCCGATCCAGGCGTTAGGGCTCTTCTACGAATTCAGCGATCTGACGCCGGTCGGCCCCAATGGCGATCGCATCGTGCGCTTGCTGGCGGGCCGGCTTGTGCATGTCGATCTGCTCGAACAGGCCGCGCAGCTGCTGCAATATCAAGTCGATGAGCGTCTGCATGGGCCGAGCAAGGCGCAAGTCGGCGCCGATCTGGCCGCCATTTATCTGATGGATCGCAAGCCCGACCGCGCCTTGGTCGCGCTTGGCGCGTCGCGGCAGCCGAACATGCCGGCGAACCTCTTGGGCGACCGCCGCATTCTTGAAGCGCGCGCGCTGCTTGATCTTGGTCGCTTGGACGCCGCTGTTGAATTGGTCGAGCGTGATCGCGGCGAAGAAGCGCAGCGCGTGCGTGCGGAAGCGGCGTGGCGCGCGCGTGATTGGGAGCGCGCTGCTGTTGAATTGCGCGCCGTGCTGGCCGCGCGCGGGCGCGCGCAGCCGCTGGATGCGCATGGCCGGCAAGTGGTGTTGAGGGCGGCTGTCGCGCTGACCTTGGCGCACAATGAGGATGGCGTGCGCGCGCTTTACCGCGAATATGCGGGCGATATGGCCAGCACTCCGGAGGCTGACGCGTTCGAGGTCGTCGCATCAGGCGTGACGGCGGATGGCGCGGCGATCCGCGATGTCGCGCGCGCGGTGGCGCGTACGGATTTGCTCGATCGCTTCATGCAGCGCTTGCGCACCAACATGACGGCGGAAGCCGCCGCGCATGCGGCCAACGCGCCCACCGCGCCAGCCCCGCCGGGACAGCCCGCGCCCACCGCGCC
>JAFLCU010000016.1 GCA_017303355.1 Caulobacterales bacterium
GCTCGCTATCGCCGCCATCGGCGGCCACGGCCTCGCGCTCGCTTTCGTCCGCTTCCTCTTCCTCTTCGGCGTCCGCTTCGATTTCGGGCTCGATCTCCTCAACTGGTTCGGCCACGCGGCGCGGGCGCCGCGCGGGCTGTTCAGCTTCGACCTCTTGTTCGCTCTCGGCATAGCCGAGCGCGCCGATATTGATTTCAAAGTGACCCGACACGAGTTCCGAAGCGGCCGTGATGCGCACGCGCACATTGTTGTTGGCTTCGAGAGCCGCCAGCGCTTCGCGCTTTTCGTTCAGGAGATAGAGCGCAACGTCGGTCGCGGTGCGCACATCGATTTCGTGGCGCTTCTGCTTGGCGCTGGCTTCATCGAGCGCGCGCAGCAATGCGAGGGCGGCCGATTCAATCGAGCGCACGCGCCCGGTGCCTTCGCAATGCTCGCAAATGTGGCTGGTGCCTTCGAGCACGCCGGTGCGGCGGCGCTGACGCGAAAGCTCAAGCAGGCCAAAGCCGCTGATCTTGCCCATCTGCACGCGGGCGCGATCGAAGCGGAGATTGTCCTTCATGCGCTTCTCGACGGCGCGGTCGTTCTTCGATTCCTCCATGTCGATGAAATCGATCACGACGAGGCCAGCGAGGTCGCGCAGGCGCATCTGACGCGCGGCTTCGTCGGCGGCTTCGAGATTGGTCTTGAACGCCGTCTGTTCGATATTGCGTTCACGCGTGGCGCGGCCGGAGTTCACGTCGATCGCCACAAGCGCTTCGGCCTGGTTGATGACGATATAGCCGCCGCTCTTCAGCTGCACGACAGGCGAGTAGATCGAATCGAGCTGCTTTTCGACGCCCATCTTGGCGAAGATCGGCGTTGGGTCCTTCCAGAGCTGCACGCGCTTGGCGTGGCTCGGCATCAGCATGCGGATGAAGTCCTTGGCTTCCTTGTAGGCGGCTTCGCCGTCGACATGGATGTCCTCGACGTCTTTGTCATAGAGGTCGCGGATCGCGCGCTTCACCAGCGAGCTTTCTTCGTAGATCAGCGCCGGCGCCACGCTCTTCAGCGTGTCGTCGCGGATCGTCTCCCAGGCGCGCGAAAGATATTCGTAGTCGCGCTTGATCTCGGTCTTGGTGCGCTTGGCGCCGGCGGTGCGGATGATCAGGCCCTGGCCCTGCGGCACATCGAGGTCCTGGGCGATCTTCTTCAGGCGCTTGCGATCGGTGGCTTGCGTGATCTTGCGCGAGATGCCGCCGCCCCGGCCGGTGTTCGGCATCAGCACGCAATAGCGGCCGGCGAGCGAGAGGTAGGTGGTGAGTGCGGCGCCTTTGTTGCCGCGCTCTTCCTTCACTACCTGGATCAGCATGATCTGACGGCGGCGAATGACCTCTTGAATCTTGTAACGGCGCGTCAGGATGCGACGGCGGCGCTCGTCGATCGCGTCTTCGTCTTCCTCGTCGCCAGCCTCGGCTTCCGCCGCGGCGAGTTCTGCCTTGATCGATTCCTGATCGGCGTGCGGGATGGCGTAATAATCGGGGTGGATTTCCGAGAAGGCGAGGAAGCCGTGGCGGTTGCCGCCATACTCGATGAAGGCGGCCTGCAGCGACGGCTCAACGCGCGTCACCTTCGCCAGATAGATATTGCCTCTGAGTTGTTTGCGGTTTGCTGTCTCGAAATCGAAATCTTCAACGCGGTTTCCGTCGAGCACCGCGACCCGGGTTTCTTCCGGGTGGGCGGCGTCGATCAGCATGGTCTTGGCCATCGAATAGGGCTCCGTGGGCGTCGCGCCTGCAGGCTTGCTGGCGGCCGAGAGCGGCCGGGCGAGGGGCGGCGAAGCGACGCAAATTCATGTGAAGGGGAAGGCCCGCGCGCGCGATCGACAATCCGGCGGCGAAATCGCCTCCAGCTGCCAAATCAAACGTGATGCGGGTCATGTACGGCTCCGAACTGACGCCGTCCGAGGGGCGGCGCTTACGCTCCGTAAGGGGACGCGTCGTTGAGGCCGGGGTCGGGCGCTAGAGCAGCACACCGCGGGCCAGACGCCGATCCGCATGGCGGGAGCGCGCCGGGCGCTCTTCAGGACATCCTGTCGGCGCACGCGGCGATTGGGGGACATTGCATGATTTGAAATAGGAAAGAAAGCGTGAGCGGCCGCGCTCACCCACTAGATTTTGCGGCTGATCGTTTCGCGGGCGGCTCCAGCAATCCGCCGCGTGGCTGCGTCTTCCCTGTGGTTACTGTAAGATTCACTCTGCTTTTCAACTCGATAGCAAGCCGAGCCGGGTATTTTGGCCGGACTTATGGACACCACCCGTCGCAACCTTGCCCTGGGCGGCTTCGCGTTACTTGGCGCCTCGGCGCTGAGCGGGCGCGCCTGGGCCGATGCGCCCGCCGCCATTCGCGGCGTGCTGGTGCAAGATTCCGGCGGCGCCTGCCGGGTGACCCTGGCGATGGATCGCCAGGCACAAGCTAGGACATTTTTCCTATCTAGCCCAGATCGTTTCGTGATCGATGTCGCCAACGCCCAGTTGGCGCTGCCGCGCGGCTTGAGCGGCGAGGGGCCGGGGGCGGGTGTCGTCCGCCGCTACCGCTATGCGCCGCGTCCGGACGGGGTTTCGCGCCTGGTGCTTGATCTGGAAGCGCCCGCGAGCTTGGTGCGCCAGGATTTGGGCGGTCGCCGCAACCCGGAAATCAGCTTCGATATCGCGCCGAACGCGCCCCTGGTGGCCACGCCGCGCCAAGAAACCACGGGGCGAGGCTCGCGCCGCCGCACCATCGTGATCGATCCCGGCCATGGCGGACGCGATCCCGGCGCGATTGGCGTCACGGGCGTTCGTGAGAAGGACGTGGTGCTGGACGCAGCGCTTCAACTCCGCGAAGCGCTGGAAAGCCGTGGCCGCTACCAAGTGCTGCTGACGCGCGACGCCGACCGTTATGTGGAGCATGCTGATCGCGTCCAATTCGCGCGCCGCCAGCACGCCGACCTGTTCATCTCGATCCACGCGGATTCCAACGCCAATCGCGAAGCTGCGGGCGCTTCGGTCTATACGCTCTCCGAGCGCGGGGCGGCGCGCGCGCAGGGCATGATCGAGTCGCAGAATTGGGACGTCGACCTGGGCGATGCGCCGCGCAGTGGCGTCGTTGGCGACATTCTGGTCGATCTCACGCAACGTGAGACGACCAATCGTTCGGCCCAATTCGCGCAGACCGTGATCCCGCAATTGGGCGAGGTAGCCCCGTTGCTGCGAAATACGCACCGCAATGCGGGGTATTTCGTCCTGCTGGCGCCGGACGTGCCGGCGGTGCTGATCGAGACCGGCTTCCTCAGCAATGTCGCCGACGAGCGCCGCCTCTCACGGCCGCGCGAGCGCCAGGCGATGGCGGCGGCCATGGCGCAGGCGGTCGACACGTATTTCACCGGTCCCGTGCTCCACGCCCGCGCCTAAAAACGGCGCGAATCTTAAGCTATCTCCGCTACGCTGCGGTACGGGGTTTAGGGGCCATACTCGCGCCGTATTGGCGGGCGAGGCCGGGCCTCCGAATGCATAAGCGCGCAGAAGCGGGGCGCCATGTCGCGAAGTGATCATTACCGGGAACAGGATTGGGACGATCGCGGCGGCCGCGATTATGGCGATCCCGATCGGCCGCCGATCTGGCGGCGCGTGCTCATTGGCCTGGCGATCTTCGCCGGCGTGTGCGTGCTTTCGGTGGTGGGCTTCTTGATCGCGGCGCTGCAAGGGCTGCCTTCGCTCACCGATCTTCAAAATTACGAACCGCCCGTCACCAGCCGCGTGCACGCGGGTGACGGCGCTCTTGTCGCGGAATTCGCGCGTGAACAACGCGTGTTCGTGCCGATCGAACAAATTCCCGATCACGTGAAGAACGCGTTCGTCGCGGTTGAGGACGCGCGCTTCTTTGAACACTCCGGCATCGATTATCAGGGCTTGGCGCGCGCCGTGCTGCGCATCCCGCTCGATGTGATCCAGGGGCGGCGCGTGCAAGGCGCATCGACGATCACGCAACAGGTCGCGGGCAACATGCTGACCGGCCGCGCCGCCAGTTGCGCCGATGGCGTCACCGGAATGGTTTGCGCGATCTGGACGAAGCTGCGCGAAGGACTTGTGGCGCAACGTATCGAGCGCGTGCTCGATAAGGATCGCATTCTCGAGCTCTATCTGAACCAGATTTATCTCGGCAACCGCGCCTACGGTGTGGCCGCCGCCGCGCTCAATTATTTCGACAAGCCGCTCAGTGAACTGACCATCGCCGAAGCCGCCTATCTGGCGATCCTGCCGAAAGGGCCGGCGAATTATCAATTACCGCGCCACCACGATCGCGCCGTCGATCGCCGCAATTACGCGATCTCGCGTATGGTGGAACGTGGCTACATCACCGAAGCGCAGGCGACGGAAGCGCGTGCGCAGGATCTGGTCGCCCATGACCGGCTCTCGGGCGATGAATTTCTGGCCGCGTCGCATTTCGTCGAAGAAATCCGCAGGCAGGTGCAACAGCAATATGGCGAGGAAGCCCTCTATAATGGCGGCCTCTCCATTCGCTCGACGATCGATACGCGGCTTCAATTGGCCGCCGCGCGCGCGCTGCGCGCTGGCCTTGAGGATTATGATCGCCGCCACGCCTGGCGCGGCCCTGTAGGGCGCGGCGATGCAAGCGGCGATGTCGCGGCCCAGCTGCGCGACGCGCCTGCGCCGCCGACGCTTTCGAATTGGGTGCGTGCGATGGTCACGCGCGCCGCGAGCGGCGCGATTACGCTCACCGATGAAAACGGCGCGACGGGCCGTCTTTCGGACAATGACGCGCAATGGGCGGCGCAAGGCGGCCGTAACGCGGCGGACCGTCGTCTCACCGCTGGCGCGATTGTTTACGCCGTGCGCGGCTCGAACGGACGCTACACGCTGAAGCAAGTGCCGGAGATTCAAGGGGCGCTCGTCGCCATGGATCCGCACACCGGCCGCGTGCTCGCCATGGTCGGCGGCTATTCCTTCAACGACGCCAACGGCCTGAACCGCGCCACACAGGCGCAGCGTCAGCCTGGCTCGTCGTTCAAGCCGATCGTCTATGCGGCGGCACTCGATTACGGGCTGACGCCAGCGACATTGATCGATGACGGCCCGCTCGCGATCGAAGCCGGCGACGGCACCAATTGGTCGCCGGAAAACTATTCGCGCGAATTCTATGGCCCGACGACTTTGCGCCGTGGCCTTGAGCTGTCGCGCAACGCGATGACCGCGCGCGTGGCGTACGAAATGGGCCCTGAGCGTGTGCTGCAGTATGGCCAGCGCCTCGGCGTCTATGGCGAAAACACGCCGGCTGTGTTCTCGCTGGCGCTTGGCGCGGGTGAAACCTCGCTCATGCGCATGACGACGGCCTACGGCATGTTCGTGAATGGCGGCCGCCGCATTCAGCCGATCATCATCGACCGTATCCAGGATCGGACGGGCCGCTCGGTGTTCCGCCGCGACCAGCGCGAATGCCCGAACTGTAATGACGAATGGCGTCGTCAGAGCGCGCCGACGCTGGCGGATACGCGCGAGCAGGTGCTCGATCCGGTCACAGCGTATCAGATCGTGTCGATGGCCGAGGGCGTGGTTCAGCGCGGCACCGCCACCAGCATCGCCGAACTCGGGTTCCCACTGGGCGGCAAGACTGGCACCACCAACGATTACAAGGACGCCTGGTTCATCGGCTTCTCGCCAGACCTCGTGGTCGGCGTGTGGGCCGGCTTCGATACCCCGCGCGACATGGGCGAAGGCGAAACCGGCGGGCGTATCTCGGCGCCGATCTTCCGCGACTTCATGCGGGAGGCGCTGCGCAACACTTCGCCGACGCCGTTCCGTATCCCGGCCGGCGTGCGCTTGGTCCGCATCGACGCGCAAACGGGCTTGCTGCCGAGCGCAACGACGACGACCACGATCCTGGAGGCTTTCCGTCCGGACACCGAGCCGACGCGCGATGTCTCCAGCTCACCGTTCGTGTTTGGCGGCACCGATCCGATCGATCCGCGTGTGCTTTCGGGGCTCACTGAAGCGCCGGACATGCCGCGCCGCGATCGTGAGGAGCAATCCGAGGACCTTGGCGGGCTCTATTAGAGATTGGGTTCTGGGGATTAGGAATTGGGGAGGTGCTTGCGTTTCCGAGCGCCTCCCTTACATCCAGCGCTCACCTCAATTCCAAACACCGAGCCCCGAACATGCGTGCCGACATCGTCGCTCTGGCCGACCAAATCGAATCCGCCGTCGCCTTGCTGCGGAGGCGTCTTTGACTGGGAACCTTCCCAGGTACGATTTGACGAACTAACCGCGCTTTCCGAGCGTCCAGATTTCTGGAACGACCCGGAGAAGGCGCAAAAGCTGATGCGCGAGCGCAATAAGCTCGAAGCCGGCATGGGCACGATCACAACGCTGGAGCGCGAGCTGCGCGACTCGCTCGAACTCGCCGAAATGGCCGAGGCCGAAGGCGATGAGAGCTTGGTCGAGGAGGCGTTTCAGTCTTTGAAGCGCGCGCAAGAGCGCGCGGCGAAGGCGGAGCTGGAGGCGTTGCTTTCCGGCGAGGCGGATGGGAACGACGCTTACCTCGAGATCAATTCAGGCGCCGGTGGCACGGAAAGCCAGGATTGGGCGTCGATGCTGCTGCGCATGTATATGCGTTGGGCGAACGCGCGCGGCTTCAAGGTTGAGCTGCTCGAAGAGCAGGGCGGCGACACCGCCGGCATCAAGTCGGCGACGATTCTGGTGCAGGGCGAGAACGCCTATGGCTGGATGAAGACCGAGGCGGGCGTACACCGCCTTGTACGCATCAGCCCATACGACTCAAATGCGCGCCGCCACACTTCTTTTGCGAGCGCGTGGGTCTATCCGAAAATCGACGACACGATTGAAATCGATATCCAGGAGAAGGACGTGCGCACAGATACGTATCGTGCGTCTGGCGCTGGTGGTCAGCACATCAACAAAACCGATTCCGCCGTGCGCCTCACCCACATGCCGACAGGCATTGTCGTGTCGTGCCAGGCCGAGCGTTCTCAACACAAGAACCGCGCGGCGGCCTGGGACATGCTGCGCGCGCGTTTGTACGAAGCGGAACTGCAGAAGCGCGAAGCCGAAACTCAGAAGCTGGAAGACAGCAAGACCGAGATCGGCTGGGGCCGGCAAATCCGGTCGTACGTGCTGCAGCCGTATCAGATGGTCAAAGACCTCCGCACGGGCGTGGAAACCTCCGATACGCAAGGCGTGCTCGACGGCGATCTCGATCAATTCATGGCGGCGTCGCTTGCGGCGCGCGTGAGCGGCGCTGGCGAAACACCGGTGGCGGATATCGACTAGCGGAGCGCGCGCGGGATGGCGGAGGCCGAGCAGAGCGAAGCAATTGTCGCCGAATCCTGGCTCGTCGCGCACCAGCGCGCGCATTGCAAAGGCGCGAGTCCGCTCACGACCTTTCAGGGCCTCGTGGCGGATGAACTCGTGCTGCCTGTCAGCGCCGTCGAAAGCGCGGACCCCGCGCGGATGGTGCTGGCGACGCGATCGCTCACGGAATTGCTCGTCAACGAAGCGCAGTTGATCCCGGGCGAATTCGCACTTGAGGCGCTCACGAGCTATTACGCGCATGACTACGTGGCGCTCGCGAGCGCTACTGGCCACGCGCACTATTTCGTCAAGCGCGCCAAGGAGCCGATTGCGTTGCTCAGCGCACGCGCTGGCCTAAAGAGCATGCTCGCCGATCAGCACCTGGCGATCTTCGATCTCATGTTGCGCTTGCGGCGTGCGGAGGCGAAGGAGGCGCGCCGCGTCGCCAAGGAATCCGGCTACAAAAATCCCGCGGCGGCGCTGCGCGATTTGGATGCGCGCCTGACGAGCGTGGAAGGCAGCGAGCCGCTCATGCCGCGCCACAACGCGTGGCTCACCAGCCTGCCGAAACTCGTCGTCGTCGCGGATGGCGATGTGAGCGGGTACGTCGCGCGCGCGGCGGCACGGAACCCCTTGCTGGCGTCGCGCCGCGAAGAGGTGGCGCGTGTGCGCGCGGCGTTCGAACGGCTGGATCCCAGCCACGCCGCCGTGCGCGCCTTGTGTGAGATGGCGGGGCTGGATTGCCTGCGTCTGCGTGAGGCAGGCTTTGTCGCGATGCGGGAGGTTTGGCCCGAGGGGCCAAATCACCGCGCGTTCCGCATCGATGTGGAGACAGATCGCGGGCCGTTGCCGGCGCTTTTCTATGTCGAGGGCGGGATCTTCAAACGAAGGCTCGCGGTGCTGATCGAAGAGGGCGGAGTGTTGCCGTTGGGCTCGTTGACGCTGTCGCGGCGCGACTATCAGGCGATCACGCCGCAGACATTCTGAGCCTCGCGCAAAGAAAAAGCCCGGCCGAAGCCGGGCTTTTAGTTTGTATTCCAACCCAAAAGGAAACTTAGCTGGAGGCGCCCGTCACGATGACGCCCGACACCATGCGGTCGTCCGAGCTGGGCTCGCCAAACACTGAATTGCCGCCGCCAAACGCCGAGCTCTGAGCGCCCGCCATGATCTGCGGCGCGGCCGGCGTGCCCGGACCCGATTGCGACAGCGGGTCTTGCAGGTAGCGGCACTGGCCTTCGAACACGGCGCCCATCTCAACGGAGAGCGATTGGTGGACGATGTCGCCGAGCACGTGCGCGTTACGCGCCAGCATGACCTTGCGCGCGCGGACCGAGCCTTCGACGCGGCCGTGAACGGTGACACTTTCGGAGACGACGTCGCCCTTGACCATGCCGGTGTCGCCAACCGTCAGCGAGCCGCCCAGGACATTGCCTTCGATCTCGCCGTCAATCTGCAGCTCGGCGCCGTTGGCGTCGATCGTGCCGGTGATTTTCACACCATTGGCGATGATGGAAGCGATGCCGGCCCGGCCGACTGGTTGTCTTCGTTGCTGCACAGGATCAGGAAGCGCCGGCACGTTGGTCTCCGTCGTTCTACCCTTGTTCGTGAACATGCCGTCCTGCCCTCAAGAAACTAAGCGGATCCACCGGTCTGCCACGAAACCAAACTTCGTAATGCAGGTGAGTGGCCGTGCTGCGCCCCGTGCTGCCCATCGATCCGATACGCTGGCCGATCGCCACGCGCTCACCACGTTCGACTTGGATATCGCGCAAGTGTGCGTACCGAGTCTTAAAGCCGTGGCCGTGATCGATCTCGACCGTATAGCCATATCCAGAGCGCGTGCCAGCGAACACAACAGTGCCTGGCGAAGTGGCGACGACAGGAGCGCGCTCAAAGGCGGCCATGTCCAAGCCTGAGTGGAAGGTCGGGCGGCCCGTGAACGGGTCGATCCGCTGGCCGTAGCCAGAGGTTTGCCGCGAATCCACCGCTACCGGAACGGCGAGCGGGGTGGAATTGGCGATGTCGGCCAGACGGCGCGATTCAGTGACGCGCGCCGCGACTTGGGCCACGCGATCGGCGAAGGCCGGATTGAGCCCGCTGTCGCGCAGGTAAGCGACGAAGTCTTGCGGGACGAGCGGGCCGCCGGCGCCGCCTTCGGCCTCAGGGCCGGTCAGCGAGGCCATCGAGACGCCGGTCATGCGCAGCACGCCGCGGACGTGCTCGGAACGCTCGGCCACCTGATCCTCAAGCTCGGACAGGGTGCGCTCTTGCTCGACTTCCAAACTCTCGGCGCGGGCGCGGAAGCCGACGGCGGTGACCTGATAGGGCTCCGACGTAACGGCGCGCGATTGGCGCGGCTCGGCTTCGTCGATCGAGGCGGCCATGATGATGCGGGCGCCGTCGCGCTCGATCGGGCGGGTAGCCGCGAGTTGGATGCTGTCGCCGCCGGCATATTCGAGCAGCGAGCGCAGCACTTCGTGGCGGCTCTCGAAATCGGCGGTGGCGCGGTCGAACTGGCGCGTGCGCTCTTCGAGCAGCGCTTGCGAGGCGGCGGCCTGGGCGCGCGACTCGTTCAACCAGCGATCGTACTTGGCGCGCTCGCGCTCAACCTCGGCGTTGCTGGCCGTGGACTGAGGGCCTTCGAGCAGGGTGTTGGCGGTCGCATAGACGCACCATCCCGCCAGACCGACAGCGCTCAACGCCAAAAGCGCCTGCTTGCCAGGAGAAAGGGAAACATAGCGAACAGAACCACCGCTCCGGTGATAAATCTGCCGCTCAGGGAAGATGCGATCGAAAAACGCTCTCGCTCGCGATCCGAACTGGCTCATGGTCCGCCACCGCCCACTAACCTAAACAAAAAACGCGTTAGCCCCGCCTTCGCTGATCCAACCTGAAACGCTCTCGAATTGCAACAGTCACAACAGCGCGTTTACAGGAATTTCAGGGTGTTTAACGGCTATGCTGCGAAAAACGCGCCGTAACTACGTTAACGAAGTAAATCTTGGGCCGTTTTCCTAGTTAGCCTTAACTTCTTTCAATACGTCTTCCACATGTCCAGGCACGCGGACTTTGCGCCAGACGCGCGCGATGCGGCCCTTGGCGTCGATCAGGAATGTCGAGCGCTCGATTCCCATGAACTTGCGTCCATAAAGCGTCTTCTCCCCCCAGATTCCGTAGGCCTCGCACACCACGCCATCCTCATCGGAGGCCAAAATCACCGTCAGCCCATGTTTGGCCGCGAACTTGTCATGCTTGGCGACGCTATCTCGGGATACGCCGATCACGACCGTCTTCGCGGCTGCGAAGGCTTTCGCCTTTTCAGTGAAGCTTAGTGCTTCTTGTGTACAACCGGGTGTGTCGTCCTTCGGGTAGAAATAGAGGACGACGCGCTTGCCCTTCAGGCCAGCCAAGCTGACGCGTCCGCCCCCGGCCGTCGGCAGATCGAACGGGGGTGCGGGGTCGCCAGGTTTGAGTTCCTTCGCCATCGCGTGTCTCCGGGCTTCGGCTTGCGGCGTTGCGTGCTGCAACGGCGCTGGAAACGTGCTTTGCGTCAAGCCGCAAGCGCGCGCTAGATACGCGCGAGGGGCGTCGGAGACGTGGCGATGATACGCCGCTCGACGCTGATTGCGGTTGAGATTTTGCTCGGGCTGGTCGCCGCCATGGCGATCGGCGTCGGCCTCGCCTGGTGGCGGCTGTCGCAGGGACCGATCGATCTCAGCTTCATTCGGCAGCAGGTTCAGTCCGAATTGAGCGCTGCGCGCTCTGGCCGGCCCGTGGGGCTGGAACGGGCGGAGCTTGCCTGGAGCCCACGCGGCGCCGTCGAAATCCGCGCCATCGGCATCAGCGTCGAGGATGGCCGCGGCGGGGTGCTTTCTCGTTCGGACGAAGCCCGGATTGAACTGGCGGTGCTGCCGCTGCTGATTGGCCGCGTTCAGCTGGTCCGCGCCGATTTCTTGGGCGGCGAACTCACGGTTACGCGCAAGCTAGACGGCGCCGTGCACGTGGCGTTTGGCCCCGAAGGCGTGCCGCCGGACATCATCATCCCGCCGCCGCCGATCGGCGAAAGTATGGAAGAGCGTGTCGCCCGCATGCTCGACGGCATGGAAGCCGCGTTCCGGCCCGTGGGCGCCGGCGGCGGTCTGCGCGGCCTTAGCGTGCGCGGCGCCAATCTCGCTGTGATCGACGAAGGCGGCGGCGGCCGCTGGACGGCCCAAGACGCCAATCTCGAACTCGAGCGGCGCGGGCGCACATTGACGCTCGGGGCCGAAGCGCGCCTGGAAGGCGCGCAGGGCGCGGCGCCGGCAAGCTTCCGCGTCACAACGGACACGCGTTTCCAAAGCGCGGTGATCGAGCTGGGAGCCGAGAACGTCTATCCCCGCGCCGTTTTCTCGACAGCGGCGCTGGGGCCTTTCGCCGGTCTTGAAGCGCCTTTGACCACGCGGATCTCGGTCGGGCTCAATCGTCAGGCCGGCGTCGATCGGTTCGAAGGCGAAGCCACGATTGGCCGCGGCTCGGTGGAGATGGGCGGCGGGCGCTTCGATCTTGCCGGCGGCACGCTGCGCGGCCGCTACGACATTCAAAGCGATGAACTCATCATCGACCAGATCGCGCTGAACGGCGCGCGCACGCGGGTCGGCGGCGAAGTCCGCATGCGCGACGTGTCGGCGATTTTCCGCGCCGCGCCGAACACGCCCGCGGCGTTCAACATCTCGCTGCCGACGCTGACGCTCGAGGTGCCCGCGACGTTTGCACAGCAGGTCTCGCTGCGCGACGTGCAGGTTGTCGGCGCGATCGATTCGGCGGCGCGCAGCATCAGCTTCACGCGTCTGCACGCGCAATCGGGCGAAGGCGTTGTCGAAGGAACGGGGCGCTTCTATTGGGCGGAAGCGGGCGCGGATCGCCGCGTGCGCCCGGGTCTTGAACTGCAGGCTACCGTCACCGGCGCGCTCAGCGCGCCCGACATCATGGCGATGTGGCCGATCGGCTTGGGCGAAAGCGCGCGCGCCTTCCTCGCGCGCTCGATCACGCGCGGCCGCGTCACCGACGTGACGGCGCGTCTCGACATGCGCCCGAGCGATTTCGCCGCTGAAGCCTTCCGCAATGAGGCGGTGGACGTGCGCTTCAACGTGGCTGACGCGGAGATGCGCTTCTTGACCACCATGTCGCCGGTGACTGGCGCGCGTGGCGCCGCGATCTTGCGCGGCAACAGCTTCAACATGAATGTGCCGGAAGCGCGCCTGCACAATCTCGCTCTCACCAATGGCCGTGTCGATATTCCGCAATTCAAGCCGCGTGGCGCCTTTGCGACGATCTCGGCGCGCGCCGACGGCGATGCGCGCCATGTGCTGGAATTGCTCGCCCAAGAACCGATCTCGCTCGGCGAACGTTTGCCGATCGACGCGGCGAGCGCCAGCGGCCGCGCCAGCGTGAATTTGCGCCTGCAGCGCCCGATGCTGCGCGAGGCGCCGTTCGAGGTCTGGCGCTTCAATGTCGATGGCAGCGTGCGCGATTTCGCCGGCACGATGAGCACGCGCCGCGTGGCGCTCAGCCAAGGCCAACTTGTGGTGCGCGGCGATCAGCGCGCGATCACGGTCAGCGGCCCGATCCGCGCGGGCGCCTCGCAGATCGAACAGATCAGCTGGACCGAGTATCTCAATCGCCGCGGCCGGCCGTCCTCCGAGTATCAAATCGCGGGCAATTTCGACGCGCGCGATCTTGAGCGTTTGGGCTATCAGATCGCGCAATACGCCGAAGGCCGCATTGGCGTCACCGTCTCTGGTCAGGGGCGCGGCTTCGATGTCGATCAGGCGCGCGTCGATCTCAATCTGAATCAGGCGGCGATCGAAACGCCTTGGCAATTCTGGACCAAGCGCGCGGGCCAAACGGCGTCGGCGCATTTCAATATTGGCCGTCACAGCGATGGCGGTTTGGTGTTCGATGAACTCGAAGCGCGCGGCTCGGGCCTTCTGGCGCAGGGCCGCGTGCGGCTGACGCGCCGCGGCGACATCGCCGAGGTTGAACTGGCGCGGCTGGCGATCGAAGGCCGTTCGGACGCGCAGATTTCCGGCCTTCGCACGCCTGAAGGCGGTCTGAGCTTCAATGTGCGCGGCGCATTGTTTGACGCAGCACCCTTCATGGGCTCGTCGGGCGAAGAGCAGGCGCAGGCGACGCCCGCAAGCGTGAACCCCGGCCCGCCGCCGGCGCCGTTCCGCGCCAATGTCGTCGTTGATCGTTTGAAATTGCGCGGGGCCGCGACGCTGCATGATGCGCGCGTCGATGTGGTCACGCGCGGCGGGGCGCTGGCGATGCTGACGGCCGAAGGTTCAACGCCGAACGGCCGGCCATTCTCGCTGGGCCTCGGGCCGCGCCCCGGCGATCCGCAGGGGCGCTTGCGGCTTCGTTCCGGCGATGCGGGCTTCGCCGTCGCCGCGCTCACTGGCGCCGAAAATATCGTCGGCGGCAGCGCTTCGGCGGACGGGGAATGGCGCGTGGGGCCGCCGAGCCAGGCGCGGTTCACAGTCTCGATGCGCGATTTCCAGGTCGTGCGTCTGCCGGCGATGGCGCGCTTGCTTTCGTCGGCGGGGTCGCTCACGGGCTTGGTCGAGATGCTCAACGGCGACGGCATCGGTTTCTCCGCGCTCGACGCGCAGATGGTCTATGCCAACAATCGCGTGACCTTCACCGAAGGCCGCATGGCCGGACCATCGCTCGGCCTCACCGGCTCGGGCAGCTACAATATCGGGCGCGACAATCTCGATATCGACGGTGTCGTCGCGCCGTCGCCGATGCTGAATCTCTCGATGCTCGGCGAAATTCCGGTGATCGGCGATCTGCTGGTCTCGCGTCGTGGCGAGGGCGTGTTCGGCATGACTTATTCGATCAACGGCCCAGCCGGCGCGCCGCGCGTCGGCGTCAATCCGGTGTCGGCGCTGACGCCGGGCATCCTGCGCCGCATCTTCGAGCCGGTGCAGCGCGAAACCGGCGGCGCGCATTCCTTGAACGACAGCATTATCGTCGCGGCAGAGTCCGCGCCGGAGACGCCGGCGGAAGCGGCCCCAGAGACCGCGCCCGCCATGCAGCAAGCCGAACCGGCATCCTCTCCTTAAATAGCCGTCACGCGCCCGCGAAAGCGTTTGACTATATATTTATCAAAAAGTAGAAATATTGCGCCTGATTGAAGGAGGGCGCGATGTCCGATTTGTATCGTCCCAAAGGGCTTTCGAGCGCGGTTTGCTATGTCGATCCGAAGGCGGCGTTCCGCTGGCTGGAAGAGGCGTTCGGCTTTGAACCTTTGATGGTGCTGCTCGACGAAAACGAGAATATCGCGCACTCGGAAATGAGCTTTGGCCAGTCCATCGTCATGATCGGCAACGAGTGGAGCGCCGATCACAAGAGCCCCCAATCCATGGGCGGAAAGAATACGCAGACGGTGCACGTCCAACTCGAACGCGGCGCCGATGTCGACGCGCATTGCGAGCAGGCGCGCAACGCCGGCGCGGAAATTCTGCAAGAGCCCAGCACGCAATTCTACGGCGACCGCACCTATCGCGCGCGCGATCCGGAAGGCCATATCTGGACGTTCGGCGTCACGGTCGAAGAGGTCGGCCCCGAAGCTTGGGACAAAGCCAGCGGATTGAAAACGCGGACGCGCCTGTGACCAAGCGCGCGGTCGATCGGACGTTAGCGGCGCTGGCCGATCCCGCACGCCGGCGCGTGGTGGAGATGCTTGGCCAGCGCCCGCACCGCGCGGGCGAGTTGGCGGAGGCGCTGAAGCTGCCCGCGCCGGCGATGAGTCGTCATTTGCGTACGCTGAAGCAAAGTGGTCTGGTCGAGGAAACGCATCCGGATTTCGATGCGCGCGTGCGGATTTACACGCTGAGGCACGGCGCCATGGCCGATCTCAAGAAGTGGCTCGCGGAAACGGAAGCGATGTGGCGCGGCCAATTGGCTTCGCTCAAAGCGCATATCGAAAAGAAGCGCAAATGAGCGCGGTGATCGTCTCCCTGCGCGTGCCCGCCACGCCGCAAGAGACGTTCGACGTGTTCACGCAGGAGATCGCCGCGTGGTGGCGGCCAAACCAGCTCTTCCACCTCACGCCACGCGGTGACGGCGTGCTCAGCTTCGAAAACCAGGAACGGCTGATCACGACGCTGGCGAATGGCAAAGTGTTCGAGATCGGGCGCGTTGAAATCTGGGAGCCGGGCGCGCGCTTGGCGTTCACGTGGCGCCAGGCCAGCTTCGCGCCCGACCAGATTACCCATGTGGACGTGCGCTTCGAAGCGATCGGCGCGGAGACCCGTGTGACTGTCACGCATCGCGGCTGGGATACAATTCCGCAGGAGCATGTCGCGCGCCACAATTTCCCGCTTCAGGTCTTCCAGCAGCGCCAAGGCGAACATTGGCGCGCACTCCTGGCCGCATTGGCGCGGCGACTGGTCTGAACATTTCGCCCAGGCAATGGCAGAGCGCACCTGCCGCCATGTTTCCGCCCACAGCGCGCGCCAAAGCCTCGGCCAAGAGATTGGGCAGGCGTTAGATGAAGATCACCCGTTCCACGCTTCTAAAAGCTTCACCCTATGTCGCGCTGGTGGCGGGCTTCGCCGGCGGCGCTTTGGCGATTGGGCCGATGACGCCGGACGGCGGCGCGGCCAGCGGCGAACCGCGGCTGCAAATGGTGCAGGCCGAACCGCTCGTGCGCGCCGCCCCGGCCAGCCGTGGCGAGGTGCAGCTTTCGTTCGCGCCGGTGGTGGCGCGCGCGAGCCCGGCGGTGGTGAACGTCTATGCCCAGCGCGTGACGCGGGCGATGTCGCGCGATCCGTTCTTTGGCCGCTTTAGCGCCCCGCGCGTCGAGCAATCGCTCGGCTCCGGCGTGATCCTGCGCGACGACGGCATCGTCGTCACCAACAACCACGTCATCGATGGCGCGCAATCGCTGAAAGTGGTGATGGCGGATCGGCGCGAGTTCGACGCGGAATTGCTGCTCGCCGATCCACGCGTCGATCTGGCCGTGTTGCGCATCCGCACCGAGGGCGATCGGTTGCCGACCTTGCCGTTCGCCGACACGCAGCGCGGGCTCCAAGTCGGCGATCTGGTGCTCGCGATCGGCAATCCGTACGGGCTGGAGCAAACCGTCACCAGCGGCATCATCTCGGCGCTGGCGCGCACGGATGTGGGCATTTCCGATTACGCGTTCTTTATCCAAACCGACGCAGCCATCAATCGCGGCAATTCGGGCGGCGCGCTGGTCGACATGAGCGGCGCGCTTGTCGGCATCAACAGCGCCATCTTCTCCGAGACAGGCGGCTCCAACGGCATCGGCTTCGCAATTCCCTCGGAGATGGTGCGGCGCGTGGTGGAGTCCGCGGTCTCCGGCGGCAGCACCGTGGTGCGGCCCTGGCTTGGCGCGCGTCTGCAGAACGTGACGCAAGAGCTGGCGCGTTCGATGGGCTTGCCCCGCCCGGAAGGCGTGCTGGTCACGGAACTCTATCCACGATCGGCCGGCGAGCGCGCGGGCTTGCGCAATGGCGACGTGATCTTGTCGGTCGCGGGCGCCGATGTGCGTGACGATGGCGCGGTGCGCTATCAATTCGCCACCCAAAGGCCGGGGGCGCGCGTGCCGCTTCTGGTGCTGCGCGACGGGCGGCAAGTGACGCTCACCGCGAACGCCGAAGCCCCTCCGGGCGGCGCGCCGGACCCGCGCGAGCTTACCGGGCGCCATCCGCTCTCGGGCGCGCGCGTGGTGACGCTGACGCCGGCGACGGCGGAGGCGTCGGGGCTCGATCCGTTCGCCGACGGCGTCTTCATCCAGGCGCTCGACCGTCGTGGCGTGGCCGCGCGCATCGGCTTCCGCCCGGGCGACGTGATCGACGAGATCAACGGCCAGCCCATTCGCGATGCGGCTCAGCTGGATCGCGCCATGGCGCAAGCCCGTTCCTGGGAGATCGGGGTGGAGCGCAACGGCCAGCGGGCGACGATCCGCTTCTAAGCCAGTGCGGCCCATGGCGACTCTGTCGCCGAGGGCTCATATTGGCGGCGATGTCCGATTTGTTCGAAGCCGCCGGCCTGGATCAGGGCGCGCCGATACCGCTCGCCGAGCGCTTGCGCCCGCGCAAGCTGGACGAGGTCGTCGGCCAGGATCATCTGCTGAAACTAGAAGGCCCGATCGGGCGCATGGTGGCGCAGAAGCGCTTGGCCTCCATGATCCTTTGGGGGCCGCCCGGTGTCGGCAAGACCACGATCGCGCGCTTGCTTGCGGAGGAGACCGGGCTCGAGTTCCAGCAGATCAGCGCGGTGTTCTCCGGCGTCGCCGATTTGAAGAAGGCGTTCGAGACCGCGCGCGGCCGTCGCGCCAGCGGCAAGGCGACGCTGCTCTTCGTCGATGAAATTCACCGCTTCAATCGTGCGCAGCAGGATGGCTTCTTGCCGTACGTAGAGCAGGGCGTCGTGACCTTGGTCGGCGCGACGACGGAGAATCCAAGCTTCGAAATCAACGCGGCCTTGCTGTCGCGCGCGCAAGTGTTCGTGCTGAAGCGCCTCGATGATGGCGCGCTTGAGCAATTGCTGCAGCGCGCCGAGGCGCTGCTCGGAAAGAAGCTGCCGCTGACTGACGAGGCGCGCGTCGCCTTCACCAATCTCGCCGATGGCGACGGGCGCTATCTGCTGACCTTGAGTGAAGAGCTGTTCGCTTTACGCCCGAAGGCGCCGCTCGATCCGAAGGCGCTCGGCGAGATGCTGCAGAAGCGCGCGCCCGCGTACGACAAGGATCGCGAAGAGCACTACAATCTGATCTCGGCGCTGCATAAGAGCATTCGCGGCTCCGATCCGGATGCGGCGCTCTATTGGCTGGCGCGCATGGTCGATGGCGGCGAGGACTTGCTGTTCATCGCGCGCAGGCTCGTGCGCGCCGCCGCAGAGGATATTGGCCTTGCTGACCCCACGGCGCTGTTGATCGCCAATGCGGCCAAGGACGCCGTGCATTTCATCGGCCCGCCCGAGGCGGAGCTGCATCTGGCGCAGGCCGTGATCCATTTGGCCACGGCGCCTAAATCGAATGCGGCTTACTTGGCTTGGAAGCAGGCAAAGAGCGCGGCGCGTGAAACCGGTGCGCTGGGGCCGCCGATGCATATCCGCAACGCGCCGACGAAGCTGATGAAGGATCTGGGCTACGGCGCCGGCTATACCTACGATCACGATGCCGAAGGCGGTTTCTCCGGCCAGAATTATTTTCCCGATGAGATGAAGCGGCGCAGCTTCTATCAGCCTGAAGGTCGCGGCCGCGAAGGCGCGATCAAGGAGCGGCTTGAGCATTGGGCGAAAATTCGCGCCGAGCGCAAAGGCTCATAAGTGCAAGGCCAAGCGCTCACGAACGCCGAAATTGATTATGCGCGCTCCTTGCTCGCGTACGAAGACGCGCACGTGCTTGTCTTTAATAAGACGGCGGGGCTGGCTGTGCAGGGTGGTTCGGGGGTTGCGCGCAGCTTGGAGGATTTGCTTGGTGCGTTCGCGAAGTCGAACGGCAAGCGGCCGCGCCTCGTGCATCGGCTCGATCGCGACACCTCCGGAATCATCGTCGCCGCGCGCACCAAACCCGCCGCCGCGTTTCTCTCGGCGGCCTTCGCCAGCCGCGACGCGAAGAAGACTTATCTCGCCATCGTCTGCGGCGGCGCGCCCGAACCGCGCGAAGGCGAAATCGCGCTCGCGCTGAAAAAGTCCTCGCGCAAGGGGCTCGACATCATGGAGGTCGCGCCCGACGGCCAAGCCGCGCTCACCCGGTACCGGACGCGCGCCGCCACGCCGGTCGCCGCTTTGCTCGAACTCAGCCCGGAGACCGGCCGTATGCACCAGCTGCGCGCACACCTCGCCGCCATTGGCCGGCCGATCGCGGGGGACGGCAAATATGGCGGCCTGTTCAGCCTGGGCGGGGTGGAGACGCCGTCGCTCATGCTGCACGCCGCCGCCCTGGATATTCCGCATCCTGCCGGGGGGCGGCGCAGCTTTGAGGCGCCCCCGCCGGCGCCCTTCCAGGCCGCTCTCGGATCACTAGGGCTTGAAGCCTCCACTTGAGACAGCACCACGGCGATTTACCTGCTAAGCTTGTCGCCGAGGGATTCCAGCGAGGACGCAAAAATGTTTCGCCCATTCATTCTTGCCGCCGCGCTCGCCTTGGGCGCGTGCGCATCGACACCGGCCTATGCGCCGGCGACCAGCGCCGCCAGCGCCGGCTATTCCGAGACGCAAATCGAGTCGAACCGCTATTTCGTGACCTATCGCGCGGGTGGCGCGACCGATGCTGCGCTGATCCAGGATTACGCCTTGTTGCGCGCCGCCGATCTGACGCTGCAGAGCGGCCATGATTGGTTCTGGGTCGATCGCCGCAACGTCGATCAAGAATCGACGCGTTCGTCCGGGCCGAGCCTCGGCGTCGGCATCGGCACGAGTTCGGGCGGGTATCGAAGCGGCACGAGCGTTGGCGTCGGAATCAATTTCCCGATCGGTAGTGGCCAGCGCAGCCAAACGGCCCGCTCGGCGACGCTTGAGGTGCGGTTCGGCGACGGCGTAAAGCCGGACGCCGAAAACGCCTATGATGCGCGTGAAGTCTCCGCGAATTTGCGCGCCCGGCTGCAAGCGCGGCGATGAACCAGATGCTTTTGGTGGCGGTGGGCGGCGCGCTGGGCTCGCTCGCCCGTTACGGCGTGAGCCTCGCCGCCGCGCGCTGGATCGGGACCGGTTTTCCATGGGGCACGCTCATGGTGAATCTGGTTGGCGGCCTGGCGATGGGCGTGCTCGCCGCGCGCACATCGCCTGAGCACGAGCAGGTGCGTTTGCTGCTTGGCGTGGGAGTACTGGGCGGCTTCACCACGTTTTCGGCGTTTTCGCTGGAGACGGTTCGCCTTATGGAGCAAGGAGCGGCATCAGCCGCGCTTTACGTGATTGCGTCGCTCGTTTTGAGCGTCGGCGCGTGTTGGCTGGGGTATTCTCTGGGGCGCATATGAGGTCGGTTGAGACCGTCGAGGTCAGTGCGGACGATGGCGTGGCGCGGATCGACCGCTGGCTGCGCCGCCGCTATCCGCATCTCACGCAGGGCCAGGTCGAGAAGATGATCCGCACCGGCCAGGTGCGGGTCGATGGCGCGCGCGTGAAGGCGTCCGACCGTGTCTCGCCTGGCCAAAGCGTGCGCGTGCCGCCGATCCCGGACGCCGCGCCGCGCGCGCCGCAAAGCGGGCTTTCGCGCAAGGACGAGGATTTCATCCGCTCGCTGGTGCTGCACAAGGATGACGACGTCATCGTGCTGAACAAGCCGCATGGCATCGCCGTGCAAGGCGGCGCGAAAACGCTGCGCCATATAGACGGTATGCTCGATGGCCTGAAATTCGAGAATGAGAAGCGGCCGAAGCTGGTGCATCGCCTCGATCGCGATACGTCAGGCTGTCTGGTGTTGGCGCGCCATCCGCGCGCCGCGGCGTTTCTGGGCGAAGCCTTCCGCGATCGCGACACGGATAAGATTTACTGGGCTGTCGTCGTCGGCAGTCCGCGACCCAAAGTGGGCGAGTTGCGCTCCTGGATGCGCAAGGCGCCCGGCGCCCACGATGCGGATCGCGAAATGATGCAGCGCGCCGTGCAATGGGATGAAGGCGCTGTGCACGCGGTCACGCAATACGCGGTGCTGTCTGAAGCGGCGGGCCGGGCCGCTTGGGTGGCGCTGCGCCCGGTCACGGGGCGCACGCATCAGCTGCGGTTCCACATGGCCGAGATGGGCCACGCCATCGC
Organism: Caulobacterales bacterium; assembly: GCA_017303355.1. GTDB lineage: Bacteria > Pseudomonadota > Alphaproteobacteria > Caulobacterales > Aquidulcibacteraceae > Vitreimonas. The sequence continues at coordinate 21,111 of JAFLCU010000016.1, forward strand.
CGGCGATCCAAAATACAAGTGTGACCGGCCGACGCCGAACGATCTCAATCACGCGCTGCTTCTGCATGCGCGCGCGCTGCGACTGCCGCATCCTTCGGGCGGTGAGTTCAAGGTGATCGCGCCGCTGGCGCCGCACATGCAGCGTGTGTTCGATCTGCTGGGTTTTGACGAACGCGACGCCAGGGACCCGTTCGAGCCGTTCGAGGGGACGCGGTGAATTCCGCCGAAGCTCTCGCCATCGCCAGCGCCAGCCGAGAATTGCTGGGCCAAGGCGACGCCGAGGGCGCCGAGCGCGTTTTGGCGCCAGTTCTGAACAGACTGAAAAACGACGCGCCCGCCCTACATCTGATGGGGCTGATCAAGAAGGCGCAGAACCAGCTTGAAGAAGCCGAGCGCCATCTGCGCAGCGCCATCGCCCAATCGCTGAGCGAGGGCGCGTATTACAATGATCTGGGCGTCGTGTTGCAGGCGCGGGGCTCGTACGCCGAAGCCACGCGCGTCTTCCGCGCCGCCATGGCGCTGGCGCCGGAAGTGAACGTCGTGCGCATCAATCTCGTGCGCTGCTTGCTTGCGGCGGGCGAATTGGCCGAGGCGGAGCGCGAGGCGCGCACCTGCGTCGCCGCGGAGCCCAATTCGGAAACTTGGACGCTGCTTTCGGCCGTGCAGCGCACACAGGAACGTTACGAAGATGCGCTCTATGCGTCCGAACAGGCGCTGCGCTGTGCGCCGCGACTGCGCGGTTTGCGCTACAATTACGCCAATGCGCTGGAGCGGGTAGGGCGGCACAAGGAGGCGCTCGACATCTTCGAGAAGCTTTCGAAGAAGGATCTAGATACGCCCGATCTGGCGCTCAGCTTCGTGCGTGCGCTCTATATGGAGGGCCACAAGAAGGAGGCCGAGGACGCCGCACGCATGGCCGTGGAGCAATGGCCGGGCTCAGGTGCTCTGCACGGCGCGCTGGCGCGCATACGCTGGCTGCGCGGCGAAGGGGAAAACTGCACATCGGCGATGGAGGATGCATGGGCCAACAGGCCCAGCGATATCAATCTGCGTCTGGTGTGTGCGGACGCGCTGCATCGCGGCGGCCATCGCGAGAAGGCGCTTGCGACGTTGGAGCAGGCGCTGCGTCTGGCGCCCGATACGCCGGCATTGCTGAGCGCCTATGGTATAGTGCTCGATGAATTGGATCGCCCGGAAGAGGGGTTGAAAGCGCTGCGCACAGTGGCGCAATTGGCTCCGAATTCTTGGAGCGCCCAGCGCAATTTGTTGTCGACGTTGCTGCGCGCGGGCCGCGCTGACGAAGCGCTGAAAATCGCCCGTGACTTGCGCAACCGCGACCCGGACGAACAATATTTGATTGCGATCGAAGCGACCGCGCTTCGTATGCTTGGCGACGGCGCCTATGGCATGCTCTATGATTACGATCGTTTCGTGCGCACGTATGAAATCCCCACGCCGCGCGGCTATTTCACGACGGAGAATTTCAACGCGTCGCTGGGCGATGTCCTGCGCGCGCAGCATCGTGCGTTCGCGCATCCGCTGGACCAGCAATTGCACAATGGGTCGCAGACCAATCGCAGCTTACTGCAATTCAACGATCCCGCGATCAAGGCCTTCACGGGCGCCGTCGAGGGCGCGGTGCGCGACTATATCTCGCGCTTCAAAGTCGAGCAGGCGCATCCGTTCACACGCCGCGTAAGCGAGCGGTTCCGCTATAGCGGGCTCTGGTCGGTGAGACTCGGCGCGGGCGGCTTTCAGCCGAACCATGTGCATGATCGCGGCTGGATCAGTTCCGCCTATTACGTCTCGCTTTTGCCGGCTGAGCGGCCAAACGATCCGCGCCAAGGCTGGCTCAAGCTGGGCGAGCCCAACCGGCCGCCGGCGGGCTGCGGGCCCGAGAAATGGCTTGAGCCCAAACTGGGGACGTTGGTTTTATTTCCCTCCTACATGTGGCACGGCACAGCCGCGAGCGAAGGCGCTGAACGTCTCAGCGCATCGTTCGATGTAGTCCCAAGCTGAACACACACCGATGACCACCGCGCCACGACGATTCTACAAAAGCGCGAGCGCTATCGAAGCCGATAGCGGATTTGCGGTCGCCCTGGATGAGCGACGCCTCAAAACGCCGGGAGGCCGCGCCTTCGCCGCACCTACGCGCGCGCTGGCGCAGGCAATGGCGAGCGAGTGGGATGCGCAAGCCGAACACATCACGCCCGCCAGCATGCCGCTCACGCAACTTGCCTTCGCGGCCGTGGATTGGACGGGCGTCAGCCGCGATCAGCGCATCGAGTATGTGCAATCCTTTGCCGTGACCGATCTGTGTTGTCACCGCGCCGATGCGCCCGCCGAATTGGTGGCGCGCCAAGCCGCGCACTGGGACCCGCTCGTCGCCTGGGGCGCGGTTGAACTGGGCGCAAAATTGGCGGTGGTGACGGGCGTCATCGCCGCCGAGCCGAGTGCGGAGGCGCTCGGTGCGGTGCAGGAGGCCGCCGCCGCGCTGGATGACTTTCGGCTGACAGCCGTGACGCAAGCGAGCGGCTTATCAGGCTCGGCGCTGATCGCGTTCGCGCTTCTGCGCGGGCGAATTGATTCAACGCAAGCCTTCGAGGCCGCGGCGTTGGATGATCTCTGGAGCCTTGAGAAATGGGGCGAGGACGCGGAGGCGCGCGCGCGTGTGGAGCGGGTGCGTGATGAGTTCATGGCGTTAGGCCGATACATCGAAGCGCTGGCGGATGGCGCCTGAGGTTGTTCTCCGCGAAGCCGAGGCGCTGCTGCGCGGCGGCGATGCGCTTGCCGCGGAGCGCAAGCTTGCGACGCTGTGGGCCGATACGCGTGACGCGCCGGGCGCGGCGCTTCATTTGCTGGGCCTGATCCGGCTTGGGCAAAAGCGACACGCGGACGCCGAGCGCTTCCTGCGTCGCGCCATCGCCGCGGAGCCAGGTATCGCGCGCCATCACGCGGCGCTTGCGGATGTGTTCGCGCAAGCGGGCGTCCACGCCGCCGCCGCCGATGCATACGCCGCCGCCCTCGCTCTCGACCCAGATTTTCCGAATGCGCGGCAGGCCTACGCGCGGGCGCTATTGGCCGCCGGCAAGAGCGCTGACGCGGAGCGCGAGCTGCGCTATTTGCTGCGCGACGCGCCGAGTGCTGATCTCTGGGATATGCTTTCGCGCGCGCTGCGGCAGCAGGACAAGCTTGAGCAATCCTTGGAGGCGTCGGACGCCGCTTTGGCGCTCGCGCCAAACAACAATTCTGCCGTGCACGGCCGCGCGACCGCGCTCTCGCGACTGGGCCGCAATGATGAAGCCATCGCGGCGTTCGATGGTCTTATCGCGCGCGGTGTGCAGGCGCCGCCCGTGTGGCTGCAGCGCGGCGTGGCGTTGCTCAATCAGACCCGTCACGCTGAAGCGGAGGCCGCGTTCGCGGATGGCGTGAAACGCTGGCCAAGTGATCAGCACCTGCACGATGCATTGGCGCATACGCGATGGATGCGCGGGGCCGGCGCCGATTTTGCCCGCGATTTCGAGGCCGCCGTCGCCCGTCAACCGGACTCGACGGCGCTTCGCCTCGCGTGCGCGAATCTGTTGCGCCGCGCCGACCAGCGCCAACGCGCCGAGCAGTTGCTGCGCGAAGGTATCACACGCACGCCGGACGATCTGTGGCTGCAAATGTCGCTCGGCGTGCTGCTTGATGAACTCGACCGCACAAGCGAGGGACTGCCCTTGCTCCAAAGGGCGCTGACGCGCGCGCCGAACGTGCTCAATATTCGCGGCGCGGTGGTCAATGCACTGTTACGCCTCGGGCGCGGCGATGAAGCGTTGCGCGAGATCGAGCCCTGCCGCACCGCCGAACCTCTGAACCAGGAATGGATTTGCTACGAAGGCATGGCGCTGCGCCAACTCGGTGATCCGCGTTACAATGAATTGTGTGACTATGATTTGATGGTGCGGCCGTTCGATCTGCCGACGCCGCCGGGTTATGGCTCGCTGATGGAATTCAACGCGGCGCTGCGCGAAAGCCTGCTGAGCCTGCACGTGCTGGAAACGCATCCGCTGGATCAGTCCTTGCGGCTTGGCTCACAGACCACGCGTTCATTGTTGACCATCGAGGACCCGGTCATTCGCGCTTATCTGGCGGCGCTGCGCGAGCCGATCCTGGCCTATACTGATCTCATGCGTGCGCCAAACCATCCCTGGAGCGGGCGCAAGACGGGCGGGTACAAGCTCTCGGGCGCCTGGTCGGTGAAGCTCAAGCCCCAGGGCTATCACATCAATCATTATCACCCGGCGGGCTGGATCAGCTCCGCCTACTACGTTTCCGTGCCCGAGGCAGCCGCTGGCGATGATCAGCAGGGTTGCATCAAATTCGGTGAAGCACGCTGGCCCACGCCTGGCATAACCACGGAGAAAGTGGTGCGGCCGCAGGTGGGGAGACTGGTTCTCTTTCCCTCCTATATGTGGCACGGGACGATCCCGTTCTTGGAGGGGGAACGCATCACGGCGCCGTTCGACGCGCTGCCGGCCTGAAGCGCGAAAAATTTGGAGATGGCATGGATACGGACGCGATTTTAACCGAGGCGGAAAGCGCCCTCCGCGGCGGCGATCTAAATGCCGCGGAGGCGGTGCTGACGAGGTCGTGGCCGGACATCGCGAAGATGCCGGGCGATGCGTTGCACCTGCTGGCGGACATTCGCTTTCGAAGCGGTAAAGCGGCCGATGCGGAGAGTTTGCTGCGCGCGGCGACCAAGGTGGAGCCGGATTCTCAACGACACCACATTGCACTCGGCCACACCCTCGCGTCGGCTGGGAATTTCAAGGCGGCGTGCGAATCCTATCGGCGCGCGCTGCAGATCAACGAGGCTTGGCCAGGTCTTTTGCGGACACTGTCGCAGACCGCGCTGGACGCCGGCGACTTGGTCGAGGCTGAGCGCGCTGCTCGCCGTCTTATCGACACCGCGCCCACGGCGATGGCGTGGAGCGCCTTGTCCAGCGCGCTGCGTGCGCAAGCCAAAGGCGCGGAAGCGTTGGCGGCGGCCGATGAGGGGATTCGCCTCGAGCCGAACGAGCGGTCGGTCCAGCATAGCCGTGGCGCGAGCTTGCTTATGGTTGGGCGCGCGGCGGAGGCTCTGACCATCTTCCAGGAACTCGTTGCCAACGGTGTGCGCGAGCCGGTTCTGTCGGTCAATCACGGGACCGCTTTGTTGATGCTGGGGCGTCGCAGCGAGGCTGATGCTGTGTTTGACGACGCGTTGAAGCGTTGGCCGCACGCGCCGAACCTGCGCGCGCAGATTGCTGCCCGGCGCCGCTAGGGCGGGTGCTTGCTAGGGGCGGCGCGCACGGCTAACCCGGTTCCACGACCGAACTGGGGAGCCTGCCGCTCATGAAAGACATCATCGCCGCTCTTGAGCAAAAACGCGCCGCCGCGCGCGCGGGCGGGGGCGAAAAGCGCATGGCGGCGCAGCACGCCAAGGGCAAGCTCACCGCGCGTGAGCGCATCGAACTCCTGATGGACGAAGGCTCGTTCGAAGAGTTCGACATGTTCGTTGAGCCGCGCGCCAATGATTTCAGCCGCGCGGATCAGAACGTGCCGGGCGATGGCGTCGTCACCGGCTGGGGCACGGTGAACGGGCGTGTCGTCTATGTCTTCTCGAAAGACTTCACCGTCCTCGGCGGTTCGCTCTCGGCCACGCACGCCGCCAAGATCTGCAAAGTGCAGGACATGGCGATGAAGAACGGCGCGCCGATCGTCGGCATCTTCGACGCGGGCGGCGCGCGTATTCAAGAAGGCGTGGAAAGCCTCGCCGGTTACGCCGACATCTTCCAACGCAACATTCTGGCTTCGGGCGTCATCCCGCAGATCAGCGTCATCATGGGGCCGTGCGCGGGCGGCGACGTCTATTCGCCGGCGATGACCGACTTCATCTTCATGGTGAAGGATACGAGCTACATGTACGTCACCGGCCCCGAGGTCGTGAAAACGGTGACGAATGAAATCGTCACGCACGAAGAACTCGGCGGCGCGCGCGTGCACGCGGCGAAGTCAGGCGTCGTCGATGGCGCATTCGAAAACGATTTCGAAACGCTAACGCAGATGCGCCGCTTGATCGATTTCCTGCCGCTCTCGAACCGCGAGAAGCCGCCGACGCGTCCGCATTTCGATGACGTAGCGCGCGAGGATTCGGCGCTCGATCGCCTGATCCCGGACAATCCGAACAAGCCCTATGACATGAAGGAGTTGATCGAGAAGGTCGCCGACGAGGGCGATTTCTTCGAGATCAGCCCCGAGTTCGGCAAGAACATCATCACCGCGTTCGCCCGACTCGATGGCTCTACCGTCGGCATCGTCGCCAACCAGCCGATGACGCTGGCCGGCGTGCTCGATATAGACGCATCCCGCAAAGCCGCGCGCTTCGTGCGCTTCTGCGACGCCTTCAACATTCCGATCGTCACCTTCGTCGACGTGCCGGGCTTCCTGCCAGGCACGCGCCAGGAATTGGGCGGCTTGATCAAGCACGGCGCCAAGCTGCTCTTCGCCTATGGCGAAGCCACGGTGCCGAAGGTCACGGTGATTACGCGCAAAGCCTATGGCGGCGCCTATGACGTGATGAGCTCCAAGCATTTGCGCGGCGACGTGAATTATGCTTGGCCGTCAGCGGAAATCGCGGTGATGGGCGCCAAGGGCGCGGTCGAGATCATCTTCCGCGCCGATATCGGCGATCCCGACAAGATCGCGGCGCGCACGGCCGAATATCAGGCGCGGTTCGCCAACCCGTTCGTCGCCGCCTCGCGCGGCTTCATTGACGACGTGATCATGCCGCGCGAAACCCGCAAACGCATCATCCGCGCGCTGATGACGCTCAAGAACAAGAAGCTAGAGAACCCCTGGAAGAAGCACGACAATATCCCGTTGTGAGGGGTGTTTTCCGGCCTGCCGGGCTGAGGCGCGACGAAGCGCGCTCGTTCTGCGATGGGGCGGGGTCGCAAGCGTGGTTTGTGGCGCATAGGTTCTCGCGCATGCGCTGCTGGTTTCTCGCCGCCCTGATGCTCACGCTCGCCGCGTGCGAAGCGCCGCGCCAAAGCGCAGAGCAAACGCCGCCGGCGTCAGAAGCGCTGCTGACAGGCCGCTATGTGCCGTCCTCGGATACAGCGCTGCATTATACCGGCGGCGTCACCGTTGAGCGGGCGGGTCTCGTATTCGACAAAGGCGCCATCCTTTACACGCGCGCTCTCGATCCGCGCAGCGGCTACGACTTGACCGCACTCGGCGGCGATTCATACGCGGCGATCGTGTTGGGCCCATCCGACCTCACCATCGAGTTGCGGCGCGTTACACAACAAGTGCTGCGCGAAGGCGCGCCGAGCCTCTGCGGCGAGAGCCGTCCCGAATACGTGGCGCTGGCTTACGAGGCGCGCGCACGCACGATCACGCTGTTGGTATTCACCGGTGATGAACCGCCCGGTCCGCAGGCAACGCAGAGCCGCCTTTGCGCGACCTTTGGTTATGCGGCGCCCGATGGCGCGCGCACGCGGGAGGGTGTGGTGCTCTAACTATTCTGGCGGCTTGCCGAATGGATTGGTCGGATCGCCAAGCTCATAGAATTCGGCGCCCTTGGTGGTTTGCATTTGCAGATAGCGTTTGCCGAGTTCGGGGTAGTCGACGACATCGATCGGCTTGTCCTCGCCGCCCATCAGATAGACGCATTCATCTTCGAAGCTGTTGCGCAGGAGATGCGGTGCTGACGGCGTGGCGAAGCCCATGAAGTCGCCGGCGCTGACTTCGGTTTCCTTGCCGTCGATGACGGCGATGGCGCGCCCGGAGAGAATGTAGAGCCATTCCTCCTCAAGCATGTGCGCATGATAGGCGAAGCTCTCCTTGCCGGGCGGTAGGCGCACCAAGCTCACATGCGCACGGCTCATGCCGGCGAGGCGCGAGAGGCCGGCGGCGCGGAAGAGCGAGTTCGGGTTGAGCTTCTGTGTGAACGGCCGCAGCGCTGGTTGGATTTCACCCGCGCGCCAGAGCGCTTTTTTCGACTCAGCCATAGGTCACCTCGCGTGGAAATCTAAACCACACCGGCGCGCTTGGGCGATAATCAGAACCGAACAGGCTCGTACGGGCGCCATTCTCCGCTCAGCAGCAATTCAAGCGGCTGGAATTGCGCCTTGTAGTCCATCTTCTCGGAATTTGGGATCCAATAGCCGAGATAGAGGTGGGCAAAGCCTGCGGCGCGCGCCTGCTGGAGGTGATCGAGGATCGTGTAGATGCCGAGGCTGCGGCGGCCTTCGCGGGGATCAAAGAACGAATAGACCATGGAGAGCCCGTCACCGAGCACATCGACCAGCGCCGCGCCCGCGAGTTCGCCCTTGTCCGACCCCGCCGTGTAGCGATACTCGACGATGTGGGTGTGGACCGCCGTTTCCTCCACCATCGCCGCGAAATCGGAGAAGGACATGTCCGCCATGCCGCCATCGGCGTGGCGTGAACTCAGATACCGGCGCAGCAGCCAAAATTGTTCTTCGGTCGCTTTCGCCGGTTTCAGCGCGCGCAATAGATCGGCGTTGCGCGCCATGATCTTGCGCCAGCGCCGCGTGAACTCGAATTTATCAACGACAACGCGTGCGGAGATGCACGCATCGCAAGATTCACAGGATGGGCGGTAGGCGATGTTTTGCGAACGGCGGAAACCCGCATGGGTCAGCACGTCGTGCAAGCCTTCGGCATCCAGGCCATCGAGCGCGGTGAAGACTTTGCGCTCGCGCTTGCCCGGCAAATACGGGCACGGCGAAGGCGCCGTCAGAAAGAACCGCAGGTTCTTGGTTGGAAATGGCTTGGTCACGAGAGACCCATGGTCGCCGAACCTTTCCGATCGTCAAGACGGCGCACGCATTGCGCGGCGCCCCGCTTAACAAAGCCTTGCGCCATAACCGCCGTTACGCCGCCGCACTAAAAATGTCGCAAGACACGCCTTTAACGCTCCCATCTGGGGAAAACTTTGCTACCATACCGCCATTGCCGTTCGGTCTGGGGGAACGTTCGGCCGGAAACAGAGGAGGGCGCCATGGCGCAACCTGTGACGGCCATTCTCGCACGCCAAGGCGAACTGGCCGAAAAAGCATTGGAATTCACCGGCGACGCCAATGAGGCGGGGCTGCTGGTTGGCAGGGTCATGGGCCACGCCTTTGATGCGTTCCACGACAATGTTCCAGAAGACGTGCTTGCGCGCGCGATGCGGCGTGAACTGGATCGCATGATCGAGCAATTGCGGGTGTCGGCGCGCGCTTAGAGGTGTTCGCTGCGTTCCAATGGGTCGGGCAACGCATCGCCGTCAGGGACAAAGCTCAGCGACGCGGAATTGATACAATACCGCAAACCCGTGGGCCGCGGGCCGTCGGGAAACACGTGGCCCTGGTGGCTGTCACACCGCGCGCAGCGCGTTTCGATCCGGCGCATGCCGTAGGAATTGTCCTCGATGCTGATCACGTGCGCCGGATCATGCGGGCCGGTGAAGCTGGGCCAGCCGGTGCCGCTCTCAAATTTGGCGTCCTGACGGAACAACGGCAGCCCGCAGAGGCGGCAGCAATAGACGCCCGGCTTTTTCTGATTGAGCAGGCCGCCGCAGAACGGCGCCTCGGTGCCATGATGCAGCAGCACGCGGCGCTCTTCGTCGTTGAGATCGGCCTCCAAGCGCAGACGATCGCTGTCGCTGGGCGGCGTGAGGTCGAAACCGGTTTGGGAAAGGGTCATGAGACTATCCTGGGGAGCGGACCCCAATTCGTCCAGACCGGCGCGCTGGTTACACCACGGTCTCGCGGTCGCCGTAGAGCTTGGCCAGATGCGTCATCAGACTTTGAGCGCCGGCGCGGATTTGCTCGTCGGTGAATTTGGTGCGGAGCTGGCGCGTCGCGTCTGCGAGACCCTTGGGTTCGAAGCTCAGCTTGCGGCGGTGCTTCTTGGCGATGTGTTCGATCAGCAGATCGGCTTTCTCGGTGGCGGGCGCCATGATCGGTTTGAGCGCCGCTTCCAGTTCCCGAACCAACGGATCGCCCTTGGGTTTCGCGGGCGTTTTCTTTTTCGCAGGCAGCGTAGCGGCCAGAAGCGAGCGATCGGAGTGCGCGCGCGCGAGTTCAAACAGCCGCTTCAATTCGGCGCGCGATCTGCGCTGACCGATCTGGCGCAGCAGCTTTGCGTCATCGGCCGACAGCTTCATGACGAAGCCCGGCGCAGAATGGCGGCGGCGGCGTGTGCGAGCGATTCCTTGGCGGCGCGCCCGCCGACGCGCATCATGGCGGTAACGTTGATTGGGTTGGCCGCGAGACGATCCGAGGGCGTCGATTTCAGCACCGCCGAATATGGCACCTCGGTCGGCAAGAGCGCTGAGCTGAAGAATGGCGCGTCGTTAATTTCGGCGCGCGTCAGCGTGTCGGCGTCGCCAGTCTCGCCAGATCGGGTGCGGTCGTTCACGCCGTTCAGGAGCACCGAGAATTCGCCCGGCCGCAAGGGCCTGCCTCTTACTTCGCGAACCACGTGCTCCAGCATGTTCAATCCGGTGAGCGAGTATTTCTCCGGCCGCACCGGGGCCACGATGTGATCGGCCGTGGTTATGGCGAGGCGCGTGAGGAAGGTCGCACACGGGTTAGAATCGATAATGACGGCGTCCGAGCGGGCGCGGAGCGCCGCGACAAGAGCGCGGAAGCGGGTGAACGCCTCCGCCTTGTCGCGATCGGAGCGGGTGTCGAGGGTGAACTCGAACAGGCGTTCGTCGCCCGCGATCAGCTCGAAATTGCCTTGCTTGCCGCGCTTGGCCCGATTGAGCGGGATGGCGACGCCGCCTAATTCGGCGCGCGACAGGCTGGCGTCGCCGCGCGGGTTGAGAATGCCGTAGATGGTGTGGTTGCGATCGCGAATGCGGTGCCGCTCGCCGGGCGAGAGAAAATACTGCGTCAGGTTGTGTTGCGGATCGAGGTCGATGAAGCTGATGGAGCGCTTGTCGGCGAGATGCGCGGCCGCGAACAGATTGGCGGCCAGGACCGTTTTGCCGACGCCGCCCTTGATGTTGAGCATCGCGATCACGCGGCCGCCGCTTTGGGCGCCGCGCGCGGCGTCGATGATTTTGCCCAGCGCTTCGGACGCCGCGCCATCGGTCAGATTGATGCTCTGACTCGTATCCAGGGTAGCGTGAATCCACGATTCCGCTGGCAGGTCGCTCGTGGTGGTCACGATGATCGGTCGGCCATTGTTCAGCGCGGCGGCGACCTCGCGTTGAACGGCGCTGCTCTCATGCGCGGCGCGGGAGGCGACAACGACCACGAAGGCGGATTCGCCAATGGTTTGAACCAACGCCGCCAGCTTTTCCGGCGCGCGCAGGTCGGCGTTCGATCCGGCGACCGACCAGCCATGACGTTCGAGTTCGGCGGCGATGGCGCGCGCTTGATCCTCGTCGGCCTGTTCGAAGGCGAGGTACGCGTTCGCCATGAAATTTAACCACCCCTGTTGGCGACCCTAGTCGGGCGCATTACGCCTTGTCCATGCGCCCCACAACCCGGGGGTGCGGGCGGGAACCCTACCGCCGCCGCAAGAATTGCCGCCTCATGCCTGAACCGTTCCTGATCGACATGTTCCAGCGCTTGGCGATGGCGCTGGGCATCGGCTTCCTGATCGGGATCGAGCGTGGCTGGCGCCATCGCGAGGCCCCGGACGGCTCGCGGGCGGCGGGGCTGCGCACTCATGCCGTGATCGGCTTGCTGGGCGGCGTGGCTGGGGCGCTGCTGCCCTTTATCGGCCAGCTTGGCTTCGCGGCGCTGACATTGGCGTTTGCCGGTGGGTTCATTATTTTCAAAGTGCGCGAGAGCGAACAGGACGACGATCTCTCCGTCACCGGCACCATCGCCGGCCTCCTTGTGTTCGCGCTCGGCGCGTATTCGATGTGGGGCGATTTGCGGGTCTCGGCGGCGGTCGGCGTGGCGCTTACGGGGCTGCTCGCGTTCAAGCACGCGCTCCACGATTGGCTCGATAAGATCACGTGGAAGGAGCTGCGCTCGGCGCTGATCATCCTGGCGGCGACGGCGATCGCGTTGCCGCTGTTGCCCGACCGGACGGTCGATCCTTGGGACGCCATCAATCCGCGCGAGCTTTGGCTGCTTACCATTCTTGTCGCGGGCGCGTCGTTCGCGGGCTACGTCGCCGTGCGCGTGCTTGGCAGCGATGTCGGCGTATTGGCGGGCGCGGCCGCCGGTTCTCTCGTGTCGTCGACGGTGGTGACGGCCGAACTTGGCCGGCAGGTGCGCAAAGGCGAGACTCAAGCGGCGGTGGGCGGCGCGGCCGCTTCGATCGCGGCGGCGATTAGCGTTGGCCGCGTGGTGATACTGTTGGCGGTGACGGCGCCACCGCTCCTGCGCGAGGCTGGGCCTGCGCTGGTTGCAACCGTTTTGACGTTCGCGGCCGCCGCTTTCGCCATGCGCTGGCTCAATCGCGAGCCCGGCGCGGCGTCGAACGCGCAAAATCTCCGTAGCCCGCTTGATCTCATGTCCGTAGGGCAATTCGCGCTGTTTTTAGGCGCCGTCATCATAATTGGCCGCATCGTCGCCAATACGTTCGGCGAGGCGGGATTGTTGCCGTTTGCCGCGACCGCCGGCCTCGCTGACGTTGACGCAGTGACGCTTGCCGCCGGCAGCCTAGCGCGGGGCGGCTTGGAAGCGGCCGTTGGCGCGCATGCCGTGATGATCGCGGTGCTGATGAACACGTTGGCCAAGGGCGGCATCGCCATGGTTACCGGCGGCTGGCGTTACGGCGTGCTCTATTTTGGCGCAGCGCTTGCAGCCACCGCCGCTGCCGCGGCGGTGTGGTTCCTTGTGACGCCGCTTTTGGCGCCCATGTTCGGGTGAAGGGTCTCGCGCGGGCGGGCCGTCTTCGTTAGGTTGCGAGCATTATGCAGAAATGGACCCCCGCCGGCTGGCGTTCGAAACCCGCCAAGCACATCCCGACCGATTACCCCGATGTGGACGCGCTCGCGCGCGTCGAGCAGACTTTGCGCTCGTATCCGCCGCTCGTGTTCGCGGGCGAGGCGCGCAATCTGAAGGCGCAGTTGGGGCAGGTGGCCCAGGGCAAGGCGTTCCTGCTGCAAGGCGGCGATTGCGCCGAGAGCTTCAAGGAATTCCACCCCGACAATATCCGCGACACCTTCCGCACGTTGATGGCGATGAGCGTCGTGCTGACGTTCGCGGCCTCGCGCCCGGTGGTGAAGGTCGGCCGTATCGCCGGCCAGTTCGGCAAGCCGCGCTCAGAGCCGATCGAGACCATCGATGGCGTGACGCTGCCGTCCTATCGCGGTGACAATATCAACGGCATGGAATTCACGCCGCAAGCGCGTATCCCCGATCCGGAGCGTTTGCTGAAAGCTTACGGCCAATCGGCATCGACGCTGAACCTGATCCGCGCCTTCGCGAACGGCGGCTACGCCGATCTGCACAACGTGCATCGCTGGATGGTCGGCTTCGTCGCCGATAGCCCGCAAGGCAAACGCTACGAGGAAATCGCCGACCGCATCTCCGAAGCGGTGGCGTTCATGGAAGCTTGCGGGATCACGCCGCAGAGCGTGCCGCAGATGAAGCACGTGGATGTCTATACCAGCCACGAAGCGCTGCTGCTTGGCTACGAAGAGGCGATGACGCGGGTCGATTCCACCAGCGGCGAATATTACGACACCAGCGCGCACATGCTCTGGATCGGCGATCGCACGCGCCAACTCGATGGCGCGCACGTCGAATTCATGCGCGGCATCAAGAACCCGATCGGCATGAAGTGCGGCCCGTCGCTGGAGCCAGACGATCTGATCCGTCTGATCGATGCGCTGAACCCAGCCAACGAGCCGGGCCGTCTCACGCTCATCGCGCGCTTCGGTTCGGACAAGGTCGAAGCCGGCCTGCCGAAATTGGTGCGCGCGGTGGTGAAAGAAGGCCGCAGCGTGGTGTGGTCGTGCGATCCGATGCACGGCAACACGCTGAAAACCGACAGCGGCTACAAGACCCGGCCGTTCGATCGGATTCTCGCCGAGGTGCGCTCGTTCACGGATATTCTGCCGGCTGAGGGCGCTTATCCAGGCGGCGTGCACGTCGAGATGACGGGCCAGCAAGTCACCGAATGCCTGGGCGGCGCCGCCGCCGTGACGGAAGGCGATCTCTCCAGCCGTTATCACACCCATTGCGATCCGCGCTTGAACGGCACGCAGGCGCTCGACCTGGCGTTCCTTATTGCTGAGCAGCTACGCGGCGCCCGGACTAACGGGAAGCAGGCGAAAGCGGTGTGATGAAATCGCTCCGCATTGCCATTCAGATGGACCCCATCGAGACGATGGTGGTGCAGCGCGACACGTCGTTGGCGCTGATGATCGAGGCGCAGAACCGCGGGCATGAGACGTGGTGGTTCACGCCGAACGACGTGTTCTTCGATACGGGCGTGGTGAAAGCGCGGGCGCGGCGCGCATCTGTCAGCCTCAACGAAGCCAGACACTACGAGAACCACGAAACTGCCATCCGTGCGCTCGATGATTTCGATGTCATCCTGATCCGCCAAGACCCGCCGTTCGACATGGGCTATGTGTCGAACACTTACTTCTTGGAGTTGACCAAAGCGCGCGTGCTCAATCCGCCGCGTGCGGTGCGCAACATCTCCGAGAAGATGTCGATCATGTATTTCCCCGATCTCACGCCAAAGACGTGGGTGGGGCGCGATCTCGACGCGCTGACTGAGTTTGCCAAGCGCTTCAACCAGGTGGTGCTCAAAGTGCTCTATCTGATGGGCGGCGACGGCGTCATTAAGCTGAAGGCCAGCGATCCGGATTTCCGCGCGCGCGCGACGAAATTCATGGAAGCAGTGGGCCGCGAGCCAATCCTGGCGCAGGAATTCATGCCCGCGGTCAGCGGCGGCGACAAACGCGTGTTCGTGCTCGACGGCGAGCCCTTCGGCGCTATTCGCCGCATGCCGCAAGGCGGCGATTTCCGCGCCAATCTGCATGCCGGCGGCATCGCCGAGCCAGCGGAGGTGGACGACAACGATCACCGCATCACGGCAGCGGTCGCGCCGCTGCTGAGACAAGAGGGCATTCTCTTCGCCGGCCTCGACGTGATCGCCGGCAAGCTCATCGAGATCAACGTGACCTCGCCGACGCTTGTGCAAGAGCTGAAACGCTTCACCGGCCTCGATCTGCCCAAGGCGTTTTGGGATAAGGTCGAAGGGCTCGGCTAAGGCTTACGTCGCCAGCGACAAGATCAGCACGATCGCGCCGATATTGAGCGCAAGACCTACGCCGAGCATCCGCTTCAGCGACACTAGGCCCGATGCATAAGCGATCGCGTTCGGCGCGGTGGCTACCGGCAGCATGAACGCGAAGCTCGCCGCAAGTGCTACGGGGAAGGCGAGTTGCTGCAGCGGTGTGTCGGTCGCTGTCGCCACCGCCGCCACGATCGGCAGAACGGAGGTAAGCGTCGCGACGTTGCTGGCGAGTTCCGAGATGAGAATTGTCGCAACGACAAGGATCGCGATCAGGCCGAAGGTCGAGAGCCCATCGAGGCCACCGATATATTCGCCGATCCAAGTTGCGAGCCCCGTTGCTTCCATCGCCGCCGCGAGCGCTAGGCCGCCGCCGTAAAGCACCGCGATGCCCCATGGAATTTTCTCGGCCGTCTTCCAATCGATCAATTTCTCTTCGCGTGATCGGCCGGATGGCACGAAGAACAGCAGCAGCGCGCCGGCGATGGCGACGCCCGTGTCCGTAAGCCCGCTCAGCCCCGGCAATTCCGCGATCTGTACGCGGAACATCCAAGTGAGCGCCACCAAGCCGAAAACGATGCCCACCCGGATTTCAGGCTGCGTTATCGGGCCAAGCGCTTTCAATGCATCTTTCACCACGGCTCCGATGGCGTCGAAGCGGCCATGGGCTTTTTTCCCAAATAACGGAAAGCACAGCGCAAGCCACGCAATTGGCATCATCAGCAACATGATTGGCAGCGCCTTCGCCATCCAATCTGCGAACGCGATCGGTTCGCCGGCGCGCTCAAAGAAAGCGATCGCGATAAGGTTCGTCGGCGTGCCGACGGGCGTGCCAATGCCGCCAATAGACGCGGCATGCGCAACGCCAAGCGTGAGCGCGCCGCCGAGCGCGAGATCGGCCTTGTCGGATCCCGAGAGCGCACGCGCCGCGCCAATCGCGATCGGCGCGAGCATGAGCGTTGTCGCCGTATTGGAAATCCACATCGAGATCAGCATCGAGGCGAGCATGAAGCCCGCCACCAGCATCGTCGGTCGTCCGCCCGCAACCGACGCGATCGACAAGGCGATGCGTTCGTGCAGCCGCCAGCGCTCCACGCACGCGGCGAGCATGAAGCCGCCGATGAAGAGAAACACGATCGGATCGGCATAGGGCGCGGCTGCATCCTTCATGCTGCCGGCGCCGATCAGCGGCACGATCGCGAGCGGCAAAAGCGCCGTTGCGGAAATCGGGATCGCTTCCGTGACCCACCAGATCACCATCAGCAGCGCCAGCGACACCAAGCGCCACGCTTCGAGCGAAAGCCCCTCGGGCGGCGGCATAAGCTGGAGGCCGAGTGCGAGAGCGGGCCCCAGGATGAGCCCTACCCAGCGGCCGACCCGGCCAAAGCCGGTCTCCTCGGTCGCGATCTCCGCGTCGCTCATGCGTTTCCCCCGCCGGCGTGACTCGCCGATCGCGGGCATCCTGCCCACGTCGGCTGTACGGTCAAAACGAGAAATGGTGCCCCAGGCCCGACTCGAACGGGCACGTAGTTGCCTACGGCAGATTTTGAGTCTGCTGCGTCTACCGATTCCGCCACTGGGGCATTGGGCCAACGGCGCGGGGCAGGAGCGTTAAAAGGGGCGGGCGCGGAAGTCAAATAGGTCGCGGAAAGGTCGCCTGACCTTTGGCCCGAACCGTGCTACCCGCCACCCATGCTTACCGGCCTCAAAGACCGCATGATGTCCGCCGCCCGCTCGCCCAACGCGGAGCGGGTTTTATTCGGGGTTTCATTCGCGGAGAGTTCGTTCTTTCCGCTGCCGCCGGACTTGTTGCTGGGGCCGATGGCTGCCGCCGACCCAGCCAAATGGCTGCGGTACGCAATAGTTTGCACCATCGCCTCTGTCCTGGGGGGAATTGCTGGATACGCGCTGGGGCACTTTTTCCGCGAATGGTTGCTCCAGTTCGAAGTTTTCCAAGGCCAGCTAGCGGGATTTCAGACAGCGTTTGCCTGTTGGGGGCTGCTAATCATCTTGGCTAAGGGGCTTACCCCCGTTCCCTACAAGCTGATCACGATTGCATCGGGCTTGGCGTCGTTCTCGCTCCCTGTATTCATCATTGCCTCTCTGGTTACGCGTGGCGCGCGCTTCCTGATCGTTGCATGGCTTTTCAAGCGGTTTGGCCCGCAGATCGCGCCGGTCATGGAGAAGCGTCTAGGTTTGGTGTTGCTAGTGGTGGCGCTCGTCATTGCCGCGGCAATCGCCTTCATGCTGTTCGGCCACGGTCATAGCGCCTCCATTTGCCCGAGTTGGGTTGCTGGCCTGCCCGGCGCGGGCGGGGTCTCCGACTGATGGCGCGCCGCAGATTGGCCTTCAGTTTCTGCGCTAGGATGAAGCGATGCTGAGTTTGGCTTCCCGTTTGCGCCCGGTTTGGCCGGTCCTGGCTTTGTTGGCCTCCGCCGCCATGCTGGCGACGGCGCATGCGTTTCAGCGTTTTGGCGGTTTGCAGCCGTGCCCGATGTGCCTGGACCAGCGCAATTGGCACTGGGCGGTGGTTGGGACCGGCGCGCTTTCGTTTGTGGCGCTGCGGTTCCAGCCGGGGCTCGCGCGCTGGCTTTCGGCGCTCATTGGCCTCGCCTTCATCGGCAGCATGGGCATGGCGCTCTATCACGTCGCGGTGGAGCAGCATTGGGTCGCCGCCACCTGCGACGCGCGCATCGATGCCGACAATCTCTCGTTCGATCTTAATGCCGCCGTTGTCGTGCCGAAATGCGATGAGATCGCCTGGCAAATGTTCGGAATTTCGATGGCGGGCTACAACGCGATCGTGTCAGGCCTGTTGGCGCTCGCCTCGTTCGCCATAGCTTTCCTGCCGGAGCGCAAGGCATGAGACCGCATCCGCCGATGCCGGGCGAGAACGCCCGCGACCGCGAACTGGCTTCGATGATCCGCGTCGATCACGCTGGTGAGTTTGGCGCGGTGCAAATCTATCGCGGCCAGCGCGCCGTGTTTGAGCGCATTGAGGGCAAGCAACATGCGGCGCGGCTCATCGCGCACATGGAGGCCGGCGAACAAGAACACCTTGCGACCTTCGATAGGCTGGTCGCCGAGCGCCGCGTGCGGCCGACGCTTATGGCGCCGATCTGGCGCGTGGCGGGCTTCGGGCTGGGCGCCGCGACCGCGTTACTCGGCGAGAAGGCCGCGCACGCATGCACCGAAGCCGTCGAAGAGGTGATTGAAGAACATTACGGCCGACAAAGCGCCGCGCTCGAGGGCGTCGACAACGAGTTGAAGAGCGTGGTCGACAAATTCCGAGAAGACGAAATCGCGCACCGCGACACGGCGATCGATCAAGGCGCGCGTGAAGCGCCAGGTTATCCGGTGCTGTCGGCGATCATCAAACTCGGCTGTCGCGCCGCAATCCGTATCTCTGAGAAGATATGAACGTCCCGTCCGAAGTGCGCCGTGCGCAGGATGCGGAGAATGCGCGCGTCGCCGCTATTTTAACCGACGCTTTCGTTGACGAGGATGGTTTGAACTACTGGCTCAAGCAGGGTGCGGCGAAGGATCGCGTGAGGAAGCGCTTCTTCGACGCCGCGGTTCGTGACGTTGTTCACGCCAAGCGAGAGCTGTGGATCGCCGAGGCGGATGGTCAGCAACTGGGCGCTGCAATCTGGTTGCCGCCTGGCGCCAAAGCCTTCGAATATACCTTTATTGAAGAGCTGATGCTGACGCCGCTGCTGCTGTCGATCGCCGGCTTCAAGGGCATGTCGCGCGCGATGGATCTGGGTAAACGGCTGTCGCAATTTCATCCGCATGCGCCGCACGCACATCTGAGCTTCCTCGGCGTGCATTCAAGCGCGCAAGGACGCGGTGTTGGCTCGGCGATCCTCAAGCACACGTTGGCGCTCGTGGATGAGCAAGGATTGCCCGCTTATCTGGAAGCCTCGATCCCGCGCAACGTCGCGCTCTATCAGCGTCACGGCTTCGAGATCACCGGCGAGTTCGAACTACCGAACTTGCATTTCTGGTGCATGACGCGCCCGCCGCGTTAGCCGCCTGCCTTTTCCCCAGCGGATTGCTCCCTTGTCCCAAGCGCATCCGCAAGCCGTGTCTTCGCGCTGCCGGGGCGCAATGGTTTTTGCTGGCTTTCATGTGGCGCCCAGCCTGTCGCGGTGAGAATCTCGAACGTGGCGCGCACACGGCCATCGGGCTCGGCAAAGCGAGCGCGATAGATTTCAAACGCGCGCGCCAGGATGCGGCGGCTCAGGCCGCGCGGGCTACGTTGTGTGAGCGCCGCGGTTTCGCCCATCGCCCGCAAATCCGACAGCAAGCGCATTGGGTCAGCGTAGCGGACGGTGATCACGTCACGATCAGCCGCCGGCAGCGCGTAGCCCGCGCGCTGCAAAAGGCCGGCGACATCCTGCAACGCCGCAAAGGGCGCGACACGTGGACCCGCGCCGCCTGTCAGTTCGGATTCGGCTTCGATCAGACACAAGCGCAACTCGTGCAGCGTCTCGCCGCCAAAAATGGAAGCTAGCAGCAAACCATCCGGTTTCAGCGCCAAGCGCAGCTGAATGAGTGCGCCGGGCAGATCATTCACCCAATGCAGCGCCAGCAGCGATACGATGAGATCGAAGCTCCGCGCCGCAAAGGGCAAGTGCTCGGGATCGATATCCTCCCATCCCGTTTCGATGATCTGGCCGATCCGCGCGGAGAGCTCCGGCCTGGCGCGCAACTCTTCCGAAAACAAGCCAAAGCCGCCGAGAACCAAAACGCGCGCGAACGGCCGGGGCACGGCTTCGAGACGATCGGCGAGATCGGCGGCCACACGTTCCAGCAAAAATGAGGCGTCGCGATAGGTCGCGCGGGCGCGTCGCTTGCGCTGCCGCACAAGGCGTGGCTCGAATGGGCCGGTTGCGGATTGGGGGCTCGACATTGGCCATATCCTATCGCTCGAGCGCCGGATTCCGGAAACGCGGCGTGATCTCGCGGCTGTCGGACCTGATCTGGCCGCCTCGGTCGCTGCTGTCGGAAGAGATTGTCGATCGGCCCGGCGTGATCGAGGCCAAGCTTTGGGGGGAACTCCGCTTTCTCGCTGACCCCCGGTGCGCGCGATGCGGCTTTCCCTTGCCCGAGGAGATCGGGGCGACGGCCGTGTGCGGGGCCTGCGCCGCCAGCGCGCCGGTGTTCGACACAGTGCGGGCGGCGCTTGCGTACGATGACCACGCGCGGCGCTTGGTGCTGGACTTGAAGCGCGGCGGCCGCCGCGATGGCTTGCCCGTGTTCGCGAAATGGATGGCCGCCGCGGCGGAGGATGCGCTGGAGCGCGCCGATTTCATTGCGCCAGCGCCGATGCATTGGACGCGCCTTGCGGTGCGCAGTTTCAACCAAGCCGCGTGGCTGGCCCAGGCGCTTTCGCGCGCCAGCGGCAAGCCCTGGAAACCGGGCGCGCTGGCGCGGGTCAAACGGCGGAAAAGTCAGGCGGGGCTCTCGGCCTCGGAACGGCGCCGCAACGTCGGCGGGGCGATCAAGGCGCGGGGCCGCCATGCCGGAAAGATAGTGCTGCTGGTGGATGACGTTTTCACCACCGGGGCGACATTGGAGGCGTGCGCGCGGGCTCTGCGCAAAGCTGGAGCTGCGGAAGTGCATGCCGTCACCCTGGCGCGGGTGGTCCGGCCAACTGATATTACTCTTTAGGAGGTGTTGAGTCGGTCATGCGGCCAGTCGTCGTCTATACGCGCGCCTATTGCGGCTATTGCAGCCGGGCGATGGATTTGCTGCGGCGCAAGGGCGCGGCCGTCACCGAGATCGACGCCACGGGTGATCCCGACAGGCGCCAGGAAATGATCCAGCGCTCGGGCCGCTTCACCTTTCCGCAAATCTTTGTCGGCGACACCCATGTGGGCGGCTGTGACGATTTGCATGCGCTGGAGCGCGCCGGCGGCCTCGATCCGCTGCTATCGGGAACCTGATGCGTAAACTTCGTACCGCCGTTGTCCAATTGCGTTCGGGCATTGAGCCCGCCGCTAATCGCGCCGCCGCAATGCCCTTGCTGCGCGAAGCCGCATCCGCTGGCGCGCGCCTGATCGCGACGCCGGAAAACACCACGCGCATGGATCGCAACCGCGAACGCATGTTCGCCGCCGTCGGCCCGGAGAAGGGCGATCCGGAATTGCTGGCCTGGGGCCGCGCGGCGCAAGAACTGGGCGTGTGGCTGCTGATGGGCTCTGGTCCGATCGCGACTGGCGACGGCAAGGTGTTCAACCGCTCATTCTTCTTCGATCCCGACGGCAAAATCGTCGCCCGCTACGACAAGATCAATTTGTTCGATGTAACGCTCGGCGGCACGGAGAATTATCGCGAGAGCGACACGGTGCAGGGCGGCGGCCAAGCAATTGTCGTTGACGGCCCGATGGGCGCCAAGCTCGGCCTCACCATTTGCTACGACGTGCGCTTCGCGTCGCTCTATGCGTCGCTCGCGCGCGCGGGCGCCGAGATCATCGCCGTGCCGGCGGCATTCACAGTTCCGACTGGCCAAGCGCATTGGGAAATCCTTCTGCGCGCGCGTGCGATCGAAACGGGCTCGTTTGTGATCGCGCCGGCGCAAGGGGGACGCCATGAGGACGGGCGCGCCACTTGGGGTCATTCGATGATTATCGATCCCTGGGGCAAAGTGCTGGCGCAGCTCGATCACGACGAGCCCGGCATGATCATCGCCGATCTCGATCTGGATGAGGTCGCCGCGGCGCGGGCGAAGATTCCCGCATGGCAAGGCGGCCGAGAGTTCAAGGCGCCATGATCCGCTACGATTTGCGGTGCGCGAACGGGGATGAGTTCGAAGCGTGGTTCGGCTCGATCGCCGATTACGACAAGCAAGCCGCGTCCGGCCTGGTCGAATGCCCGCATTGCGGCTCCAAGCATGTCGAGAAGGCGCCGATGGCGCCGTCCGTGGTGACGGGCCGCAAGCTGGATTCACGCAAGGAGCGCGCCATCGCGATGGCCATGGCCGCGAAAGTACGCGATCACATCAAAGACAATTTCGACTATGTTGGCGACAAATTCGCCGACGAGGCGCGCAAGATGCACAGCGGTGAAAGCGACGAGCGCGCGATTTGGGGCGAAGCGACGCCCGAGCAAGCGGCCGAGCTTGCGGAAGAGGGCATCGCGGCCGCGCCCTTGCCGGCGGAACTCGCGCCAACGCCGCCGACGAAGCTGAATTGACGCAGACTCGCTTGACGTAGATCAATGCTCGCCGGGCGCTCACTGGCCATCTGAGCCGCGTGGATCCGAATTTTCTCAAATACGCCGAACAAAGCGCGCCGCGCTATACAAGCTATCCGACCGCGCCGCATTTCAACGCGTCCGTCGATGGTGGCGTTTACCGTGGATGGCTGGGTGAGCTGCCGGCGGACGCATCGCTCTCGCTCTATCTGCACACGCCGTATTGCCGCGAGATGTGCTGGTATTGCGGCTGCCATGCTTTCGCGGTGAAGCGCGATGAGCCGGTGGCGCAGTTTGTCGAGGCGATCCAGGCGGAGATTGACGCTGCCGCGGTCGCCACCGCCGCGCGGCGCGTCACGGAAATTCACTGGGGCGGCGGCACGCCCAATTCGCTGAGTCCGGAGCGGTTCGAAGCCATCGCCACACGTTTGGCGCAGCGCTTCGATCTCAGCGCTTGCGAGCGCCACGCCGTTGAGATTGACCCGCGCTTGCTGACGCCGGAGCACGTCGCCGCAATGGCGCGCATCGGCGTCAATCGCGCGTCGCTGGGCGTGCAGGATTTGGATGAGGCCGTGCAACGCGCCATCGGCCGGGTGCAGCCGTTCGAGCAGGTGCGCGATGCGGTGGACATGTTGCGTGCGGGCGGCATCAAGGCGCTGAGCTTTGACCTGATGTACGGCCTGCCGCACCAAACGCTTGAAAGCGTGCGCCGTACGGCGCAACTGGCGCTTTCGCTCCAACCCGCGCGCTTTTCCGTGTTTGGCTACGCACACGTGCCGTGGTTCAAGACCCGCCAGCGTCTGATCGATAGCGCGGCGCTGCCTGATGCAAGCGCGCGGCATGCGCTGGCCGAAGCGCTCCGCGAGACGCTCGCCGGCGCGGGTTACGTCGAGATCGGATACGATCATTATGCGCGCGCTGAGGACCCTATAGCCGTGGCGGCAAAGGGCGGGGCGTTGCAGCGCAATTTTCAAGGCTTTGTGGAAAGCACGTGTGACGCGTTGATAGGGTTCGGCCCCTCGGCCATTTCCACGCTCCCGCAAGGTTACGCGCAGAATGCGGCCGAGGTCGGCGCGTGGCGGGCGGCTGTCATGGAGAGCGGCTTCGCCGTGAAACGTGGCAGGGGCCTGACCGAGAATGACCGCCTCCGCCGCGATCTGATCATGCGGCTGCTGTGCGATTTCGAGTTGGACCTCGCGGACCGTGGCGGCCTGGCGGCCTTCCCCGAGGCGCTTCCGGAACTCCGGGCCTTGGCCGCCGACGGGCTGGTCGAGCTGAGCGACGACCGCATCACTATCCCTCAAATCGGCCGCGCCTTCGCGCGGCTGGCCGCTCAGGCCTTTGATGCATATCGGGATACCGGCTCGGCCCGCCATTCCCTCGCCGTGTAGGCGCGCGCTTGCCAGTTGGGGGCTGGCTCTCTATATCCCCGGCGCACTTCGCACGCGGGAGCGGCGGGGCGGTCTAAAAGCGGCCGTTTCCTCCATCCGGTCCAAGGAAGCTTGGTCTCTCTCGCGGCGGCAAACCGGAAAAGGAACGAAACATGGCGCTGCCTGAATTCAGCATGCGTCAGCTCTTGGAAGCTGGCGCGCACTTTGGTCACCAGACCCACCGTTGGAACCCGAAGATGGATCGCTACATCTTCGGCGAAAAGGCCAACATTCACATTCTCGACCTGTCGCAGACGGTGCCGTTGCTGCACCAGGCGCTGCTGAAGGTGCGTGAAGTCGCCGCGAACGGTGGCCGCATCCTCTTTGTCGGCACCAAGCGTCAGGCCGCGGACCACATCAAAGCCGCCGCGCAACGCTCGGCGCAATATTACGTCAATTCGCGTTGGCTGGGCGGCACGCTCACCAATTGGCAAACGGTCTCCAAGTCGATCGCGCGCCTGCGCGAACTTGATGCGATCGCTTCCGGCGGTGTTGTTGGTCTGACCAAGCGCGAAGTGCTCGATCGCACGCGCGAGCGCGATAAGCTCGACCGTTCGCTGGGCGGTATCGCGGCCATGGGCGGCGTGCCTGATCTGATGTTCGTGATCGACACGAACAAGGAAGCGATCGCCATTCAGGAAGCCAAGAAGCTTGGCATCCCGGTGGTGGCGATCGTCGACAGCAATTGCGATCCGGATGAAGTCACCTTCCCGATCCCGGGCAATGACGACGCCGCGCGCGCGATTCAGCTCTATTGCGACCTGATCGCCGACGCGATCCTCGACGGCCTCACGGAAAACCAAGTCCGTGGCGGCCGCGATATTGGCGCTTCGGAGCGTCCCCCGGTCGAGCCGGTGGTGCGCGAACGTACGCCGGTCGAGAGCCCGATCGATGGCCCGACCGGCGCGAATTACTGACACGCACGCAAGCTAAGTTGGGCGTGCTTCGAAGAAGCCCGCTCGAGATTTAGGAGTACGAACATGGCGGAAATTACCGCTGCGCTGGTCAAGGACCTGCGCGAAAAAACTGGCGTCGGCATGATGGATTGCAAGAAGGCGCTAGCGGAAACCAACGGCGATCTCGAAGCCGCCATCGATTGGCTGCGCGCCAAGGGGCTCTCGAAGGCCGCCAAGAAGGCCGACCGCGCCGCAGCCGAAGGCATTGTCGCGATCGCGATCGCCGCCGACCACGGCACGGTGATTGAACTCAATTCGGAGACGGACTTCGTCGCCCGCAACGCCGATTTCCAGAAGGCCGCTGGCGATTTCGCCAAGCTGGCGCTGAAGGCGGCTGACCACGACACGCTGCTGAACAGCGTGCATGAAGGCCAGAAGGTCTCGGAAGCGGTCACCCAGCTTATCGCCACGATTGGTGAGAACATCACGCTGCGCCGCTCGGCCAAGCTGCAGGTCGAGAACGGCGTCATCGCCGCCTACGTCCACGCCAAGGTGGACGGCAAGGATCATTTGGGCCGCATCGCGGTGCTGGTGGCGCTTGAATCGACGGGCAAGAAGGATGAGTTGGAAAGCTTCGGCAAGAAGCTCGCCATGCACATCGCCTCGGCCAACCCGCTGGCGTTGACCGAAGCCGACATCCCGGCCGATCGCGTCGAGCGCGAGAAGGCGGTTCTGCTGGAACAGCTGAAGGAAGACCCGAAGGCCGCCGGCAAGCCGCAACAGGTGCTCGACAAGATGATCGAGGGCCGCATGCGCAAGTTCTTTGAAGAATCCGTGCTGACCAAGCAGGCCTTTATTTTGAACCCGGATCAGACGGTCGAAGCGGCGGTCGCCGAAGCCGCCAAGGCGGCCGGCGCCCCGGTTGCGATCAAGTCGTTTGTCCGTTTTGGCGTCGGCGAAGGCGTCGAGAAGAAGGCGGACGATTTCGCGGCGGAAGTCGCGGCGATGTCGGGCCAAAAGAGCTAAGCGGCTCTGGAGCCGAGAACGAGGGGCGCGGGCTTCGGTTCGCGCCCCTTTTTCTTTGCGTTGTGGATATGTTCCCGATCGCGCAGTTCGCCTGAACAGGCGGCTGACTTCACACCCGCCCCTGGTCTATAGATTCGTACTCATGAGCCTTGCCGAACAAGTTCCGAGCCCAGCGCCGCGCAGCTACAAGCGCGTGCTCCTGAAGATTTCCGGCGAAGCGCTGATGGGCGAGGGCCAATACGGCATCGACCAAGCGACATGCGAGCGTATCGCGCAGGAAGTGTTGGACGCCGTGAAGAATGGCGCCGAGATTTGCCTCGTCATTGGCGGCGGCAACATCTTCCGCGGCATGCAAGGCGCCGCGAAAGGCATGGAGCGCGCCAGCGCCGATTATATGGGCATGCTGGCGACGGTGATGAACGCGCTCGCCATGCAAAACGCGATTGAATCGCTTGGCGGCCAAGCGCGCGTGCTCTCCGCAATCCCGATGGTGACGGTGTGCGAGCCCTATATCCGCCGCCGCGCGATGCGCCATATGGAGAAGGGGCGGATCGTGATCTTCGCGGCGGGCACCGGCAATCCGTTCTTCACCACGGACACCGCCGCCGCCTTGCGCGCAGCCGAAATGGGATGCGACGCGCTGCTCAAAGGCACGCAGGTCGATGGCGTGTATTCGGCCGACCCGAAGATCGTGAAGGACGCGACGCGGTACGATCATCTTACCTATCACGATGTGATCGCACGCGATCTGCGCGTGATGGATACGTCCGCGATCTCGCTCATGCGCGACAACGGCATCCCGATTGTCGTGTTTTCAATTCATACACGCGGCGGCCTGGCCGAAGTTCTCGCTGGCCGCGGCGTCTGCACTACCATTAGCGACTGAGGATTGGACCATGGCAGCGCCCGCGCCGTTCAAGATCGATGACTACAAGAAGCGGATGGATGGCGCGCTGACCGCGCTCTCCAACGAGTTCGGCGGATTGCGGACAGGCCGTGCGTCGCCGCAGTTGCTCGACCCCATCACGGTTGACGTTTACGGCGCGATGTCGCCGCTCAATCAGGTTGCGAGCGTGACGGTGCCCGAGCCGCGCATGATTTCCGTACAGGTTTGGGACCGCAGCGCCGTAGGCGCCGTGGACAAAGCGATCCGCGCTTCGAGCCTTGGCCTCAATCCGATCATCGATGGCCAAACCTTGCGCATTCCGATTCCGCCGCTGACCGGGGAGCGCCGCGCAGAGCTGGCGAAAGTGGCCGGCAAGTACGCGGAAAGCGCGCGAGTCGCCGTGCGCAATGTGCGTCGCGACGCGATGGACCATTTGAAGAAACTCGAAAAAGATCACGCGATCAGCGAAGACGAGCACAAAAAGCTCGGCGCCGAAGTGCAGAAGGCGACGGACGATCACATCAAGAAGATCGACGATTCCTTGAGGCACAAGGAAGAGGAAATCACGCAGGTCTGACCGGCCGCGGCTTATCATGGCGCAGCCCACTCACCCCTCATCCACGGCCAGCGCGCCGCGCCACATCGCCATCATCATGGACGGCAATGGTCGGTGGGCGAAGCAACGCTCGCGGCCGCGCACGTTCGGCCATGGCGAGGGGGTCGAGGCGCTTCGGCGCACGGTGGAGGCGGCCGGGGACCTGGGCGTGCGTTATCTGACGGTTTTCGGCTTCTCGACCGAAAATTGGCGCCGGCCGACGGAAGAGGTCAGCGCGCTGTTTGATCTGCTGCGCCTCTACGTCGCGCGCGACCTCGATAAGCTCGTGAAAGAAGGCGTACGCGTCCGTGTCATCGGCGAGCGTGCGAGCTTGCAGAGCGATATCGCGCAGATCATCGGAAACGCGGAAGCCAAGACCCGCCATAACGACAAGCTCAACCTGATCATCGCCTTCAATTATGGTGGCCAAGATGAGATTGCCCGTGCGGCGAAGAAATTGGCGGCCGATGTCGCGGCCAACAGAGTTTCAACGGCGGAAGTGAACGCGGAGAGCTTTGCGCGTTATCTCGACACGGCGGAGTGGCCGGCGCCGGACATGTTGATCCGCACCTCAGGCGAGTATCGGCTGTCGAATTTCATGCTGTGGCAAGCGGCCTATTCAGAACTTGTCTTCGTCGACACGCTTTGGCCGGATTTCGACAAAGCGGCGCTGGAAGCGGCGATCGGCGAGTACAACAAGCGCGAACGTCGCTTTGGGGGAACAGATCCTGTCGTCCCCTGAGCCGCCGGCGCATCCGGAGCGCGGGGATTGGTCCGATCTCGGCGCGCGTATCGCGTCGGGCTTGGTGTTGGCCAGTCTGGGCGTCGCGGCGGCGTGGCTGGGCGGGCCGTGGCTTGCCGGCGCATGCGGCGCGGCTGTGGTCGCCATGAGTTACGAATGGGCGCGCATGAGCGAGCCTGAAGCATTGATGCCCGCGTTCTTGTTTTCACTCGCCGGGTCGTTGGGCGCGGTGCTGTTCGCGAGTTGGCAGCATCTTGGGTACGCTGTTCTATGGCTGACGGTTTGCTGTGTCGTGTCGGGCGCGCTTCGGCGCCGGACGTTTGTCGGTTTCATCGAAACCGCGGGCGGCGCCTTTTATATCGGACTGCCCGCGGCGCTGTTCCTCTGGCTCCGCAATCGCGCACCGGAGGGGCTTGAGACGATCCTCGCGCTGTTCTTCGTGATCTGGGCTTCCGACATATTCGCGTATTTTGGCGGCAAGCTCATCGGCGGGCCTAAGATCGCGCGGGGGCTTTCGCCCAACAAGACCTGGGCCGGCATCATTGCCGGCGTGTTGGCTGGCGCGCTTGCGGGGCTTGGCTGTGGCCATCTGTTTCACGCAGGCGCGAACCTGCACATATCCTGGTTTCTCATTGGCGCGCTGATCGCGTTCACGGGATTGATGGGCGACTTGTTCGAGTCATTCTTGAAGCGACGCTTTGGCGTGAAGGATGCGAGCCGGCTCATTCCGGGCCATGGCGGCGTGCTTGATCGCATCGATAGTTTGATGGCCGCGACGCTCCTGGTTGGCGCGGCTATGGCCTTCGGCCCGCGCGCGACTGCGCTGCTGTTTGGGAGCGGGCTGTGACCGCGCGCAGCGTCTCCATCCTGGGCGTCACCGGCTCGATCGGCCAATCGACTAGGCGCGTCATTGAGGAGGTCCGCGCCCAGGGCGCTGAGATCCAAGTCGAGGCGGTGACCGCTGGCGCGAACTTGCCTGCGCTTGTTGAAGCCTGCCGGTCGCTGAGGCCTAGATTTGCGGCCGTCGCCGACCCCGCCTTGCTTTTGGACGCGCGCGACGCGCTGGCCCCGCTCGGCGTTGAGGTTGGTGCGGGTGTGGGGGCGTTGGAGGAGGCGGGCGCCCGGCGGGCTGATTGGGTGATGTCCGCCATCGTAGGGGCGGCGGGGCTGACGCCGACAATGGCCGCCGTTCGCCGAGGCGCCTCTGTTGCACTGGCGAACAAGGAATGTCTGGTCTGCGCTGGCCCGCTCTTTATCGAGGCGGCCAAGGCGCACGGGGCGCGGCTGCTGCCGGTCGATTCAGAGCACAACGCCATCTTTCAGGTGCTCACGCATCCTGAACGGGTCGAGAAGCTGACGCTTACCGCCTCGGGCGGTCCTTTTCGGACCGCGAGCAAGGAAGCCATGGCCGTCGCCACCCCGGACCAGGCGTGCGCGCACCCGCGCTGGAGCATGGGGCGGAAGATTTCAGTCGATAGCGCCACCCTCATGAATAAGGGGCTGGAACTGATCGAAGCGTCGTATCTGTTTGGTTTTAAATCTGATTTAATCGACGTTCTGGTCCACCCGCAGAGCACCATCCATAGCCTCGTGCATTACGTCGATGGTTCCGTGCTCGCGCAAATGGCGACGCCGGATATGCGCATTCCGATCGCGTATGCGCTGGCGTGGCCGGATCGGGCGCTCGTATCGGCCGCGCGGCTCGACCTCGCCGGCGTCGGACAGCTCACGTTTGAGGCGCCTGACTCGGAGCGATTTCCCGCGCTAGGCTTGTGCCGGGCCGCGCTCAATCGAGGCGCGGCGGCCACCACCGCCATCAGCGCCGCCAACGAGATCGCCGTGGAGGCGTTTCTGTCCGGACGCATTGGTTTCCTCGACATTTGCCGCGTAGTCGAAGAGGCTATGAGCGAACTTGAGGGGGCTGAGTCAGGGCTTATCGCAAAATCGCCCACATCCTTCGATGAGGTGGCTGCGGTGGATCAGGCCGCGCGCGGCGCGGCACAACGGATTGCGGGAAGTCTGGCGGCAGCCTAAACGGCTGACGGCGCTCCATAAAAGACATGCGCGGAGGAAGCGGTCGAATGCCGGACGTACTGCAGAACATCCTGATCTATGCGGGCTCGTTCGTGCTCGTGCTGAGCGTCGTGGTGTTCGTGCATGAATTCGGCCACTTCCAGGTCGCGCGCTGGCGCGGCGTGGCGATCGATACCTTCTCGATCGGCTTCGGCAAAAAGCTGGTCAGCTGGCGCGACAAGCAGGGCGTGGAATGGAAGATCGGCGCGTTGCCGCTGGGCGGCTACGTAAAGTTCGCGGACGACGCGGACGCCATGTCGACGGCGCCACGCGAAAAGATCGAGAGCCCGGAAGCGTTGGCGGAAGCGCGCCGCAAGGGGCTTTTTCACGCACAGCCGCTCTCGACGCGTTCGATGGTGGTGGCCGCTGGCCCCTTCACGAATTTCGTTTTCTCTATTCTCGCCTTCGCGCTGCTGGCGCTGATCATGGGACGGGAAACAACCGACCCGAGCACAATTCCCGCACGGATCGCCACCGTCGCCGCCGAATCCGCCGCAGCGGAAGCGGGGCTGCAAGCTGGCGACGTCATTCGCAGCGTTGACGGCGTAGGCACGCGCAATTTCACGGAATTGCAGGCGCAGGTCGGGCCGAGCGCCGGCCGACCGCTGCATCTTGTCGTGCAGCGCGGCGACGAACAAATTCCGCTGCAAATCACGCCGACGCGCGCCGCCAATGGCCGCGCCGTGCTCGGTGTGACCGGCCCGCTGCCGCTGGACTCCGAGCGGACCATTCAACGCTTCGGGCCATTGGAGGCGCTGAGCGTAGGCGCGGCCAACACGTGGGGCATCATCGCGCAGACGGGCGCCTATATTGGCGGCGTGTTCAGCGGGCGCGAGACCGGAGATCAGATCGCCGGCCCGCTCGGGATCATCAACGTCTCGGGACAAGTCGCGACCTCGGCGCTCAGCGCTGGCGGCGGCGATGACACGGCGCTAGGCGAACGGGTTGGCTTTCTTGCGCTGGCCTTGCTCAACCTCGCCGCAGTGCTTTCGGTCGCCGTCGGCTTTGTGAATTTGCTGCCGATCCCGATCCTGGATGGCGGCCACTTGCTGTTTTACGGCATCGAAGCGCTGCGTGGGGGCAAGCCATTGCCGCCGTCTGCGCAGGAATGGGCGTACCGAGCCGGTTTCGCCGTAATGGCGAGTCTCTTCTTGTTTGCAACCTGGAACGATATCACGAGGCTCTTTCCGGGAGCACAGTAACAGCGCCTCGTCCTTGTCTTTCGCGGCGGGATGGGGTCTTACAAACGCGGCGCTGGGGAGCGCCACAAAGCGTCGAGGGCGTGAATGAAGCGGGTTCTGCGGGATGTCGTTCTCGGCGCGATGAGCGTCGCTACGGTTGGAGCCGGTTCGGTGCTCGCCGCATCGACTGATGCTTATGCGCAAGAGGGTCAGCAGGGCGCCGCGCCCGCGGCTGAGCAAGCGTCGGGCGTCGCCATTCGGCGCATTCAAGTTGAAGGCAATCAGCGGATCGAAGCGGCGACGATCACATCGTACCTGCTCGTCCGTCCGGGCGACACGTTCGATCCCGAACGCATCGACTTGTCACTGAAGACATTGTTCGCGACCGGCCTCTTCGCCGACGTGCAAATCGAACAGCGCGGCTCCGATCTTGTTGTCTCGGTCATCGAAAACCCCGTGATCAATCGCGTGATTTTCGAAGGCTTGAATACGCTCGATGAAGAAGACCTCGAAGAAGAAGTCCAAGCGCGCCCACGTTCGGTGTTCACTGCCGCGCGTGCGCAGGGCGACGTGCAGCGGATCATCGAAGTGTATCGCCGCGCCGGCCGCTTCGCCGCGCAGGTCACGCCGCAGGTGCGCGAACTCGATCAAAACCGCGTGGATCTTATCTTTGAGGTCGACGAAGGCCCCGTCACCGGCGTGCGCGACGTCAACTTCATCGGCAACGAGGTCTATTCGGATCGCCGCCTCCGCGACGTGATCGTGACGACCGAGTCGAGCTGGTGGAATTTCTTCCAGAGCAACGACAATTATGATCCCGACCGGCTTGAGTACGACCGCGAACAGCTTCGCCAATACTACAACAACCGGGGCTACGCGGATTTTCGCGTTGTGTCCGCGGTGGCGGAACTTACGCCGGACCAGAAGGATTTCTTCATCACCTTCACGGTGGAAGAGGGCATCCGCTACGAGTTTGGCGAAATCCGAATCCAGACCGAATTGAATCGCCTGCCGGAGGATTTGCTGCGCGCGGCCGTGCCGATCCGCTCGGGTACGGAATTCCGCGGCGAGCTGATCGAAGACGCCATTGACGCGATGAGCTACGTCGCCGGTTCAGTCGGCTATGCGAACGTCGACATCGTGCCGGTGGTCGAGCGTGACGCGGAAAACCGCGTCGTGAACATCACGTTCGAGGTCAATGAAGGGCCACGCGTCTTCATCGAACGGATCGACGTCGTGGGCAATACGCGCACATTGGATCGCGTGATCCGTCGTGAAATGATGGTCAGCGAAGGCGATGCATTCAATCGCGTGTTGCTCGACCGCTCACGCCAGCGCATTCGATCGCTCGGCTTCTTCGAAGACGTGACGGTGGAGGAGTCCGACGGCTCGCAACCGGATCGCTCCGTCGTGACCGTGACCGTCGAGGAGCAATCGACGGGCGAACTGGCGTTCGCCGCTGGCTATTCTTCGACCGAGAGCTTCCTGTTCGATGTGTCGATCACCGAGCGCAACCTGCGCGGCCGTGGTCAGTTCCTCCGCTTGCGCGCTTCGTCGAGTTCGCAGCGTCAGCAGGTCGATATTCGCTTCACGGAGCCGCGCTTCCTCGGGCGTGAGATTGCGGCGGGCATCGATCTCTATTCGCTGCGCACCGATTTCATCTCGCAATCGTCGTTCGAGAACCAGTCGACAGGCATCGGCCTGCGGACGAGTTTCCCGGTTTCGGACCGAACGAGCCTCGGGCTGACCTATTCGCTCATTCAGGACGACACCCAAATCGAAGACGTCGCCGTGGATCTCGGCGGCGGCAATTACGTCGATCAGTGCGATTTTGATAATCCCGCGCGTCCCTACCTTTGCGATCAGGAAGGCACGTTCCTGACCTCGGTGTTTGGCTTCACGGTCAACTGGGATCAGCGCAATGATCCGGTCCGCGCGACGCGCGGTTACGACATTCAGTTCAGCCAAGACATCGCCGGCGTCGGTGGCGAGGTGAATTATCTGCGTACGGAAATCGACGGCGGCATCTATTACGGCCTCTGGGGCGGCTTCCGGGCGACCTTCCGCGGCTCGGCAGGATTCATCGATGGCTGGGGCGGTGACGACGTTCGCATCAATGACCGCTTCTTCAAGGGCGGCTCGTCTTTCCGCGGCTTTGACGTGGCCGGCCTTGGCCCGCGCCAATTGGTCGTGAATGATGACGGGACGATTGAATCCGAGGGCGACGCCATCGGCGGCAACATCTACGCCATCGGCACGCTGCAATTGGACGTGCCGCTGCCGCTGCCGGAATCGTTCTCGCTCGGCAGTGCGCTGTTCGTCGATTTCGGCACCGTTGGCGTGGTGGATTCGGCCAGCCGTCGTTCGGTCGATATTGATAGCGATTCCAGCCTTATTGTTGACGACTCTACCAGCTTGAGAGCATCCGCTGGCGTATCGATCTTCTGGGACTCTCCATTTGGTCCCGTGCAGTTCGATTTCGCGCAGCCCCTCGCATACGAGGAATACGATCAACTAGAAGAGTTCCGGTTCTCGACCCGGACCCAATTCTGAGGAGAAGGCGCGATATGCGTTTGATGAGCATTCTTTCCGCGGCCGCCGTGGCGGTAGCGGTAACAGCCGCTGCTGCGCCTGACGCATCCGCGCAGCGTAACCGTAACCAAGGCGGCGGCGCCGCCGTCGTGCTGAATTATGAGCGGGTCCTAGCGGAATCCGCGCTTGGCCGCGACATGCAGCAAAAGCTGAACCAGGTCCGCACGCAGATCGGTGCTGAAGCCCAGGCGCTGCAGCCGGAAGGGCAGTCGATCGAGCAAGAGCGCGAGCGTCTGACCACGGCGACACGCAACATGACGCCGCAGCAAATCCAGAACAGCACGACCTATCGTCCGCAGTTCGAGCAATTGGCGCAGCGTCTGCAGCAATTCCAGCTGCGCGGCCAAACCCTGCAAGGCGATTTCGAGTGCACGCAATTGATCGCGCTGCGCGATTTCCGCAACCAATCCGAACCGGTGATCCGCAGCGTGATGCAATCGCGCGGAGCGGCCGTCGTGATCGGCGCCGGCAATGTGCAGATGTTTCAACCGGACTCTGACATCACCACCGCCGTGATCCAAGCGCTGGACGGCAACCAAGCCACGCGCACGGCCACGGTCGCGCGTCGCGCCATTGCGGAATGCCAAGCGCAGCAACCGGCCCCAGCGCCGGCCGGCCAGTAGGCAGCCGTGACATTGGGCTTCGACGGCGCCATGACGGGCGCATGATCGATCCCCGCTTCTACGAGGCGCTCGGACCGGTGACGGTCCGGGCGCTTTCGCCATCTGGCGACATCGGCGGCGACGCCGAGCACCAGCTCACGGGCGCGGCGCCCGCCGACCGCGCTGGTCCCGCAGACCTTTGCTACTATGAGGGGAAGAAGGCGGCTGTGCTGAGCAGCGCACCTGGCGCCTGCATCATCGCGCCCGCCCAGGCGCACCTTGCGCCGAAGGCGGCCGCGCTGATCTTTTCCGAGCGACCGCGCTCGCTCTTCGCGCGCTTGGCTCCAGCGCTCGTTCGGCCGCGCACGTTTACGGTGAGTGAGCCGGCAATTGATCCAAGCGCCAAGCTTGAAGATAACGTGCGCGTTGGTCATGGCGTCGT
The DNA here is from genome assembly GCA_017303355.1 of Caulobacterales bacterium. Classification (GTDB taxonomy): domain Bacteria; phylum Pseudomonadota; class Alphaproteobacteria; order Caulobacterales; family Aquidulcibacteraceae; genus Vitreimonas. Next base: position 56,037 of record JAFLCU010000016.1, read on the forward strand.
AATTGGCGCGGGCGCGCAAATTGGCGCGGGCGCTGAGATCGGGCCGAATAGCGTTATTGGCCCAGGCGTCGCCATTGGCCGGCGTTGCCGCATCGGCGCGCGCGTCTCGATTGGCTTTGCGTTGATTGGCGACGAGGTGAATGTTCTGGCCGGCGCAGTGATCGGCGAGCCGGGCTTTGGCGTAGCCGGCGACGCGTCCGGCCCCATCGATGTGCCGCATCTGGGACGCGTCGTGATCCAGGATCGGGTGACCATTGGCGCGAATTCAACGATCGACCGCGCGGTGTTTGACGACACCATCATCGGCGAAGGCGCCAAGATCGATAATCTCTGCCATGTCGCCCATAATTGCGTTATCGGGCGCGGCGTGCTGGTCGCCGCGTTCGGCGGCATTTCGGGATCCACGACGATTGGCGACAACGCCACCTTGGGCGGCAGGGTTGGCGTCGCCGACCATCGTGTTATCGGCGCGGGCGCCACCCTTGCGGGGGGCGCGGCCGTGTTCCAAGACGTGCCCGCAGGCGAGGTCTGGAGCGGCTATCCAGCCAAGCCGCTACGTAAATGGCTCCGCGAGGCGGCTTGGCTCAGCCGGCGCGCCGCAGGCGGCCGTGAAGAGGGCAAATAAGTTGAGCGAACAAGCAACGCGCTCTGGCGAGAGCATCGAGATCGGCGAAGTGCTGCAGCGTCTGCCGCACCGCTATCCGTTCCTGCTGATCGACCGCGCCACGGATTATGTCGCGAATACCAGCATTCGCGGCATCAAGAATGTCACCATCAACGAGCCGTTTTTTCCCGGACACTTTCCCGGCGCGCCGGTGATGCCAGGCGTGTTGCAGATCGAGGCCTTGGCGCAGACAGGCGCACTGCTCATGTCCAAGACGCTTGAGGCCGATATATCAAAACACCTGATCCTGTTCATGTCGGTCGAAAGCGCGCGTTTCAAGCGCCCAGTCATGCCGGGCGACGTGATGGAGATGCCGGTGGAGGTGCTCTTCCAGCGCCGCAACATCTTCAAATTCCGCGGACGCGTTGAAGTGCGCGGCGAACTTGCCACCGAATGCGAGTTCGCGGCGATGAAAGCGGACCGTCCAGCATGAGCGCGAAAATTCATCCCACCGCCGTTGTCGATAGGAGCGTTGAGCTGGGCGACGATGTTGAGGTCGGCCCCGGCTGCGTCATCGGGCCGAACGTTAAGCTCGGTGATCGCTCACGGCTCGTCGCGCACGTCTTCATTGAAAGCCACACGTCGCTCGGCAAGGACAATGTCGTGTTTCCGTTCGCCGCGCTTGGCGGCGCGCCGCAGGATTTATCGTATCGCGGCGAAGCCACGCGGCTCGAGATCGGCGACAACAATGTGATCCGCGAACACGCCACGCTCTCACGCGGCACCGCGCGCGGCCGCTCGGTCACCTCGATCGGCAATGATTGCCTGATCATGGGCAATTGCCACGTCGCGCATGATTGCGACGTCGGCAACAATGTGATCATGGCGCAAACGGCGACCATCGGCGGTCACGTAAAGGTAGGCGACTTTGCCTTCCTTGGCGGTCTTGCCGGCGTTCACCAGCACGGCCGCATTGGCCGTTACGCCTTTGTCGGCGCTTCCGCGCTGATGACGACGGACCTCATTCCGTTCGGCTCCGCCATCGGCAACCACGCGCACCTGGGCGGCCTCAATGTGGTCGGCCTGAAGCGGCGCGGCTTCTCGCGCGAACAGATCCACGATCTGCGCGCGGCCTATCGCTTGCTGTTCGCGGAAGAGGGCACGTTCCAGGAGCGTCTGGAGGATTGCGCCGAGCTCTACGCTAACAATCCGCACGTGATGGAAATCGTATCGTTCATTCGCGTCGATGCGGCGCGTCCGCTCTGCATGCCGCGAGACTGACGCGCATGGCGCCGTGGTCCAAGCTCGGCATTATCGCGGGCGGCGGCGAATTGCCGGTCGTCCTTGCCGAGCACTGCGCCGCGCGCGGGCGTCCGTATTTCGTTGCACGCGTCACGCCGTACGCGGACGCGGCGCTGGGCGCGCACCCGGGCGCTAGCCACAATCTTGGCCACATGGGCGCGCGCATGGAGGCGATGCGCGAAGCGGGTTGCGATGCGGTCGTCCTGCTTGGCCAAGTGCCGCGCCAAGATCCGCGCCATCTCAATCTCGACGCAGGCGGCATGGCGATGGTTCCGGCGCTGCTCGCGGCCGCGCCGCAAGGCGATGACGCTTTGCTGCGCGCCGTGCTTTCCGAGCACGAACGCGCCGGCTTTCGCGTAATCGGCGCCGACGAAGCGATGGCTGAATTGCTGGCGACGCGCGGCGCATGGGGCGCGCTGGCGCCGAGCCCGGCGCAGCACAAAGATATCGCCCGCGCCGCAAAAATCGCCTCGGCCATTGGCGCATATGATGTTGGTCAAGGCGTTGTCGTATCTGACGGTATAGTGCTTGCGGTTGAAGCGCAGGAAGGAACCGACGCCATGCTCCGCCGCGTGAGTGAATTGCCGTTGGCCGTGCGTGGAACGCCTGAGGCGCGCCGGGGCGTGCTCGTGAAGCGGCCCAAACCGATTCAGGAGCGACGCATTGATCTGCCGACGATCGGCGTGCGCACGATCGAAGGCGCGGCCAAGGCGGGCTTGGCCGGCATCGCTGTCGAAGCGGGCGGTGCGCTTGTTGTGCGGCGGGCAGATGTGATCACCGCCGCTGATCGCGCGGGCATTTTTGTTGTCGGCTTTACGCCGGCGGATGTCGGCGAAGCGTGAGCGGAAAGATATTTCTTGTCGCGGCGGAATCATCCGGCGATGCGCTAGGCGCCGATCTCGCGCGCGTGCTGAAGCAACGCGACCCGACGCTTGAACTCGCTGGAGTGGGCGGCGCGCTGATGGAAGCGCAGGGCATCAAAAGCCAAGTCGATATATCCGGCCTCGCTGTGCTGGGCTTCGTCGATGGTTTGCTGGCCTACAAGCGCGTCAAGATTGCTGTCGAGGCGGCGGTCGCGGCAATTCTCGCGGCCAAGCCCGACGTCGTTGTGCTGATCGATTCATGGGGCTTCACGCTGCGCGTAGCGCTGGGCGTGCGCGCCGCCGCGCCGGAGATCAAACTCGTCAAATATGTTGGCCCCCAAGTGTGGGCCACGCGGCCTGGCCGGGCGAAGACCTTGGCGGCAACGGTGGATCACCTGATCTGCATCCACGAATTCGAGGTCCCATTCTACACGCCTTACAATCTGGCCTGCACCGTGTGCGGTCATCCCGCGCTTGGGCGCTTCAAGCAGGGTGATGGCGCCGCGTTCCGAACGAAGCACGGGCTGGCGCCCAATGAAAAGCTGTTGCTTGTGCTGCCTGGAAGCCGCCCCAGCGAGATCCGCCGCATCGGCCCCACACTCTGGCGTGGCGCTGAGTTGCTGAAGCGCGACCGTCCCGATCTGCGCCTCGTCGTCGTCGCCGCGAGCGCCGTACGCGACGCTGTTGTCGCGCAAGCCCCGGCGTCGGCCTTGATCGTCGACGAAAGTGAGAAAGAAGCCGCGTTTGCCGCCGCAACGGCGTCGCTCGCCGCGTCCGGCACGGTGACAACGGAGGTGGCGCTCCAAGGCGCGCCTCTGGTGATTGGCTATAAGCTTGGCTGGATCACCTGGGCGCTCGCGCGCGCCTTCTTGCTCAAGAGCAAATACACCACGCTGATGAATGTGGCGGCTGACGCGGAGGTGGCGCCTGAGATCATTCAAACGCGCTTTACGGTCGCGAACCTGGCGAAAGCGGCGGCGTCATTGCTGGACGATCCCGCCAAGCGCGAAGCGCAGGTGCGCGCGCAAAACGAAGCGTTAAAAAAAATGGGGCGGGGCGGCCGCCCCGCCAGTGAGATTGCGGCGGACGCCGTGCTTGGCGTAATGCGCGGCTAAACAAGAAACGCGGACCCGAAGGTCCGCGTTTCGTGTCTCTTCAAAACAGATCGACGCCTAGGCGCGCTGATTGAGCGCCGTATAGTCGCGCTTCGGTGCGCCAGTATAAACTTGGCGCGGGCGGCCAATCTTCTGGCTTGCGTCTTCCATCATCTCGGTCCACTGCGCAATCCAGCCGACCGTGCGGGCGACCGCGAACAGCACTGTGAACATCGAGGTCGGGAAGCCCATCGCGCGCAGCGTGATGCCGGAATAGAAATCGATGTTCGGATAGAGTTTGCGCTTCACGAAATATTCGTCGCTCAGCGCGATCTTCTCGAGCTCCATCGCAACCTTGAGGATCGGATTGTCCTCGGCGCCGACTTCCTTGAGCACAAGGTGGCAGAGTTTCTGCATCGCCTTCGCGCGCGGATCGTAATTCTTATAAACGCGGTGGCCAAAGCCCATCAGGCGTACTTCGGAATTTGGATCTTTCACCTTGGCGATGAATTCTGGAATCTTATCAACCGTGCCGATCTCTTCGAGCATGTTGAGCGCGGCTTCGTTGGCGCCGCCATGCGCCGGACCCCAAAGGCACGCGATGCCCGACGAGATACACGCAAACGGATTGGCGCCCGACGAACCGGCTAGACGCACGGTGGAGGTTGAGGCGTTTTGCTCGTGGTCGGCGTGCAGGATGAAGAACACATCCATCGCGCGCGCGAGCACCGGATTGACCTTGTACTCCTCGGCCGGCACCGCAAAGCACATGCGCAGGAAGTTCGACGCGTAGTCGAGTTCGTTGCGCGGGCTCACGAACGGTTGGCCCACCGAATATTTGAACGCACGCGCCGCGATCGTCGGCATCTTCGCGATCAGGCGATGGCTCGCGATCAGGCGTTGCTTCGGATCGTTGATGTCGGTGCTGTCGTGATAGAACGCGGCCAGCGCGCCAACCGTGCCGACCATGATCGCCATCGGGTGCGCGTCGCGGCGAAAGCCTTCGAAGAAGCGATCGAACTGCGCATGCAGCATCGTGTGATAGGTGATGTCGCGCGTGAACTTATCGAGCTGCGTTTTGTTCGGCAGTTCGCCGTGCAGCAGCAGATAGCAGCTTTCGATGAAACTCGATTTGTCGGCCAGCTGATCAATCGGGTAGCCGCGGTAGAGCAGCGTGCCTTCGTCGCCGTCGATGTAAGTGATCTGGCTTTCGCAGGACGCCGTCGAAGTGAAGCCCGGATCGTAAGTGAAGGCGTTGCTGTCAGTGTAGAGTTTGCGGATGTCGATCACATCCGGACCGACCGATCCGCCGTACACCGGCAATTCAAGCTGCTTGTTATTGACCGTGAGCGTCGCGGAGGATTTTTTAGTCAGCTTGCTTTCCATGTGCGGTCTTCCTCAAACTTGATCCGCGATGCGCGCCAGCGCTTCCTCGCGGCCCAACAATTCCAATGCTTGTCCCAGATCGGGCGCTGGGCTTCCGCCCGTCAGAGCCGCGCGCAAGCCCGGCCCGATTTGCCCCAACCCAACACCTTCGTCGGTAGCGAAAGCCTTAAGCGCGCTGCCCAGCGCGGCCTGGTCCCAATCGGGCTCCGCCGCGAGCTTTGTGTGCAGGCGCCGCAAACGCTCCTTGAAGTCGTCTTTCATCAAGGATTTAGCTCTCTCGTCAAGCGCGAGCGGGCGGCTCGCCAGAACAAATCGAGCTTGATCGGCCAAATCCGGCAAAGTCTTTGCTCGTTTTTTCAGCACCGGAACCGCCTGCGACAAGGTATTGCGCGCGCCAGCGGAAAGCGTTGCGCCGTCGCGCGCTTCGATGTGATCGACCAGCAATTGGGTCAGGCGTGCATCATCGGCCTGCGCCATGAAGTGCGCATTGACCGAGTCGAGCTTCTTGAAATCGAGCCGCGACGGGGCTTTGCCGATCTGGCCGATCTCGAACTGGGCGACCGCTTCCTCTTTCGACAGAATATCATCGTGGCCGGGGCTCCAGCCGAGGCGCATGAGGTAGGCGTTCATGGCTTCGGGCAAATAGCCCATGTCGCGCCATTCGTGCACCGCCTGTGCGCCGTGGCGCTTGGAGAGCTTCTTGCCGTCTTCGCCGTGGATCAACGGCACATGCGCGAAGAGCGGCGGGGTCCAGTCCATTGCCTGAAAGATCGGGATTTGACGCGCCGCGTTGGTCAGGTGGTCGTCGCCGCGGATCACGTGCGTCACGCCCATATCGTGATCGTCCACGACCACCGATAGCATATAGGTGGGATTGCCGTCGGCGCGCAGCAAGACGAGGTCGTCGATGTCGCGCGCCTTGATGCGCACGTCGCCTTGGATCAGGTCGGCGTTCAGGACCTCGTCCTCGTCGGGCGCGCGCAGCCGCACCACGAACGGTGCGTCAGGCGACGGCGGCGCCTTGCCATCCCGATACGGCGAACGGATCGCGCGGCCTTCGGCGTGCGCTTGGTTGCGCAGCACCTCCACCTCTTCCGGCGTCGCATAGCAGCGGAACGCCGTGCCGCGCTGAACCATCTCCTCGGTCGCCTCGCGGTGCCGCTGCGCCCGGGCGAATTGGTAGGTGATCTCCCCGTCGTAATCGAGCTCGAGCCAATCCAGGCCGTCGAGAATGGCCGCGATCGCCGCGTCGGTGGAGCGGGCGCGATCCGTATCCTCGATCCGCAGCAGGTATTTGCCGCCCATACGCCGCGCGAACAGCCAGTTAAAAAGCGCCGTGCGCGCGCCCCCAATATGGAGGTAACCTGTGGGGGAGGGGGCGAAGCGTGTGACGACGCTCATTTCGGGCAACACGACCTTTCAGAAGCGGGCGCGTGGTAGCACGCGCCCGGCGCTTTCTCCTAGCCGTGTGCTGGGGGAAGTCGTCGCACTGCAGCGCGACCGCTGGATCCTTTGGCTGGCCCCCGCCTTGATCGTCGGCGCGGCGCTCTGGCTCACCGCGCCGAGTGATCCGGCATGGTGGCTTGGTCCGACACTCTTCGCTCTTGGCGTGGCCGCCGCGTTTGGCTTGGCCGCGTGGCCCGATCATAGCCCTTCGACATTCGCCGCGCGCGCGCGGGCCGCGTTTGCCGGTGTCTTTGCGCTGGTTGCGGCGGCCGGATTGGGCGCGACATCCGCGCAAACGAGGGCCTGGAGTGTCGCCGATCCGCGCTTAGAGACGTCCGAAGAGCCTAGGGCGGTCGAGGGCTGGGTCGTTTCGAACGACGCCAATGATAATGGTCCACGCTTGCGTCTGCTCGTCCGAGACGTCGAAGGCATGGATGCGCCGCCACGCTATGTGCGTTTCTCCATAGCCGAGGCGGGGATGCTGACGCCTGGCCGTGCGGCGCGCTGCTACGGTGTGCTAGGCCCGCCGGCGGCACCCATGGTGCCCGGCGGCTATGATTTCGCACGACGCGCTTATTTCGAACGTCTGGGCGCGACCGGATTTGCCTATGGCCGCTGCCGGCCGCTCGACCTCGCGCCGCCGCCTTCATGGATCGACCGTCAGCGCTTGTTGCTCGCGGCGATGCGGTGGGATTTGTCCGCGACGATCCAGGAAGCGTCGCCAGGGCGCGGTGGCGCGATCGCCGCGGCGCTGGTGACGGGCGATCGGAGCTCGGTCGATGAAGCAACCAATGCGGCGCTTCGCGATTCAGGGCTTGGACATTTGCTCTCAGTTTCTGGCATTCACATGGGCGTCGTCGGCGGTTTGGTGTTTGCGATCCTGCTCTGGACGCTGTCGCTCATTCCGCCGATCGCCTTGCGCTGGCCAGTCAAAAAGATTGCCGCGATAGGCGCTCTTGTCGTGTTGGCGGCGTATCTCGTTGTTTCCGGCTCGAGCGTGCCGGCGCTGCGCTCATTCGTGATGGCGTGCGTGGCGTTCGGCGCCATCTTGCTCGACCGGCCGGCGATCTCGATGCGTGGTTTGGCGCTGGCGGTGCTGATCGTGACGTGCCTGTTTCCAGAATCGGTGCTGGAGCCGGGCTATCAGATGTCGTTTGCGGCCACGCTTGCACTTGTCGCGCTCTTTGAGATGATGAAGCGGGCGCCGCATGAGCAGGCGCTGCCGACGCCCGGGCCAATGATCGGCGCGCTGCAATCGATCTCGCGCGGTATTGGCGCGACGTTGCTCATCTCGTTTGTCGCCGGCCTCGCGACCGATCCGTTCGCGATCTACCATTTCCAGCGCTTTTCGATTTACGCGCTGCCGGCGAATCTCATCACCGCGCCGATCATGTCGTTCTTGGTGGCGCCAGCAGCCGCAGGGGCGGTGCTGTTGGCGCCCTTTGGTCTCGCCGATCCCGCGATCGAGTTGATGGCGAGCGCGCTCGACATGATCGCGGCGGTGGGCGCGACATTCGGCGAACGACCTGAAGCGATACGCGCTTTGCCTCGGCCGCCGGACATTGCGTTTCTGGTGTGTGTGTTCGCTCTATTGTGGGCGTGCTTGTGGCGCGGCGCGCTGCGCTGGGGCGCGCTGCCTATATTCATATTGAGCGTCGGGCTCTATGTCGCCGCGCCGCAGCCTGCCTTAGCTTTCGATGACGATATGCGAGCGGTGTACGCTCGTCTGGACGATGGATGGCGTCTCATCGGCGACGCACGGCGTTCCACGTATGCGCGCGACCGCATGGGTGCAATGCTGGGCATCTCACCACCACAGATCGAGCGCTTGGCGCCGCCCGAGACGTGCAGTGAAGCGTCGTGCGTTTGGACGACGAAGGGCCAAGAGTTCGCCCTTGTTCTACGAGAAGAGGGGGGGGCGCGCGCTTGCATCGCCAATGCGATCGTTGTTGCGCGCGTTTCCATGCCCGCCGATTCCACGCAACTCTGTGCACTTCGCGCCCTCATCGACGAACCAAACCTTCGCCAACGCGGAGGCGCACTGGTCTATCTCGAGCGTGACGAGGTGCGTGTTGAACGCGCTTGGCCGGCGCAGGTTCGGCGCGCCTGGACGCCAGCCGCGCCATCTCTTGATCAGGAATAGCGCCGGATCATCGCGACCAGCTTGCCTTGGATGCGCACGCGGTCCGGCCCGAAGATGCGCGTCTCATAAGCCGGGTTTGCTGCTTCCAATGCGATCGAATTGCCGCGCTTGCGCAGGCGCTTCAGCGTGGCTTCCTCCTCATCCACCAGCGCGACGACGATATCGCCGCTATTTGCGGTGTCGCTGCGTTTGATAATGACCATGTCACCGTCGAGGATGCCCGCCTGGATCATGGAATCGCCTTTGACCTCAAGCGCGTAATGATCGCCAGAGCCAAGCAAATCCTCCGGCGCGGAAACGCGGCCAACCTCGTTTTGGATCGCCTCGATCGGCACGCCAGCGGCGATCTGGCCAAGGATCGGAATGCCCGCGCCACCGCCGCCGCGGCCCTCGCCGACAACGCTCGGCCGGAATGCGTTGCGGCCCTTGGGCGGCGCGGCGGGCGCTGCGCTATCCGGCAGCTTCAGAACCTCAAGCGCGCGCGCCCGGTGGGGCAGGCGGCGCAGGAAGCCACGTTCCTCAAGCGCTGTAATCAAACGGTGGATGCCAGACTTGGACGCCAAATCGAGCGCTTCCTTCATTTCATCGAAGGAGGGCGAGACGCCGGTCTCTTTGATCCGCTCGTGAATGTAGAGCAGCAATTCTTTTTGTTTCGCTGTCAGCATGATCTGGGACCAAATAGTGAACGATTTCGGCGTTCTATATCCGTTCCTGCGAGCGGTCAACCCATGCGCGTTAACCAGAAAGCAGCGCGCGCGTTGCGGCCGCGACATCTGCTTGGCGCATGAGACTTTCGCCGACCAGGAACGCTCGTGCGCCCGCGCTTTGCAGTCGGCTGATATCCGCATGCGTGAAGATTCCTGACTCCGCGACGAGCAGTGCATCCTCCGGCAGCAGTCTCGCTAAGCGTTCAGTGATTGCGAGATCGGTGTCGAACGTGGCGAGCGAGCGGTTGTTTACGCCAATGAGTTTGGCGCCGAGCCAAAGCGCGCGCTCCATCTCGGCTTCGTCGTGCACCTCAACCAGCGCGTCCATACCATAAGCATTGGCAGCGTCCTGCAGATCGGAGGCGAGCGCATTGTCGACGGCGGCCATGATGATCAGGATCGCGTCGGCGCCGATCGCGCGGCTTTCGGCGATCTGCCACGCGTCGACCATAAAGTCCTTACGCAGCACCGGCAGCGCACACGCCGCACGCGCCGCGACAAGAAAGTCTTCGTGTCCTTGGAAGCTTGGCGCATCAGTCAGCACTGAGAGGCATGTCGCGCCCCCGGTTTCATACGCCTTCGCCAGCGCGGGCGGGTCGAAGTCCTCGCGGATGAGGCCTTTGGATGGACTCGCCTTCTTGATCTCGGCGATCAACGCCTTGCCATCTACGTGCTCGCGCAATGCGTTGGCGAAGCCGCGTGGGCGGGACTGCCGGCGGATTGCGGCGTCGATGTCGTCCCACGCGCGTTCTTTCTTTCGCGTCGCGACTTCGTCGTGCTTGTAGGCGATGATGCGCTCCAGAACGTTCATGGCGCGCTCCGCGTAATGTCGATCAACCGGTTCAGTGCGTCCAACGCTTGGCCGCTCGCGATGCTCTCACGCGCCATTCGCCAGCCTTCGAGTTCAGCGTCCGCGCTGATTGCGCCAGCCGCGACCAGAGCCGCCGTCGCGTTCAGCAACACGGTTGCTTCATAGGCCGAGCCCGCCATGCGTCCTTCCAATAAGGCGCGCAGCGCGTTTGCGTTGTGCGCCGCATCGCCGCCGCGAAGCGCCTCGCTGGGGTTCGGCGGGACATCGAACTCACGTGAGAGCGCGCCGACATCGATATTGTGAAGCGGTCGCATGCCGCCATCCGCGCTCAGGAAGGTCGCGCGATTGTCGCCGTTGGCGTCAACGAATGTCAGCTCATCTATTCCACCCGCGCCGTGCACGACGACGGCTTGTTCGGCGCCGAGCTGCTTTAGCGCCGTCGCCATGGGCTCGACGAATTCGGCGCTGAACACGCCAACCAATTGACGGCGGACGCCAGCCGGATTTGAGAGCGGCCCGAGCAGATTGAAAATAGTTCGGTGGCCCAATTCGCGGCGCGGCGCCGCTACGAAGCGCATCGCTGGATGATGGTTCTGCGCAAACAAGAACGCCACACCAGCTTGGCGCAACGCGCGCTCCAGCGTTGTTGTGTCGGTCGTGAGCTTTAAGCCTAACGCCTCCAACACATCGGCGGCGCCCGATTTTGAACTCATCGCCCGATTGCCGTGCTTGGCCACGGGCACGCCACAACCGGCGACGACGAATGTCACCGCGGTGGAGATGTTGAGCGTGTGGGCGCCGTCGCCGCCAGTGCCGCATACGTCGATGGCGCCGGGTGGCGCTTCAACGCGCACCATGCGTCCGCGCAATGCACGCGCGCCGGCGGCGATCCAAGCGGCGTCACGCATGTGCGGGACAGTAAGCGCCAGGAAGCGCTTGATGTCGTCATGACTGGCGTGGCCGTCCATGACGGTCGCGAACGCGGCGTCGAGATCAATGGCGCCGCCACGCTCCAGCTCATCGAGCAAGGCCGCGAAGCTCATCGCAGACCAGCGGCGGCGAGGAAATTGCCGATCATGGCGTGGCCGTGCTCGGAGGCGATCGATTCCGGATGGAATTGAACCCCAAACAGCGGGCGCGTTTTATGCGACATGCCCATCACTTCGCCGTCGGCGGTCTCCGCGTCGATCGTGAATTCGGCGGGGAACGTCTCGCGCTTGATGGCAAGCGAATGATAGCGCGTGGCGCGGAAGGGGGAGGGAAGGCCGCGAAAGAGGCCGCCGCCCTTGTGCGTCACGTCCGAGACCTTGCCGTGCATGATCTCCTTGGCGCGCACGACGTCGCCGCCGAAGGCTTGGCCCATCGCTTGATGCCCGAGGCACACGCCGAAGATCGGCAGCGTGGCCGGTGCCTGGGCGAGAAGATCGAGGCAGATGCCCGCTTCGTTCGGCGTGCATGGCCCTGGCGACAAGATCACCGCGCGCGGCTTGCGCTTCAAAACGTCCGTGACGCTCAGCGCGTCGTTGCGATGCACCTCCGTGGGCACGCCGAAATCGGCCACGTAGTGGACGAGGTTGTAAACGAAGCTGTCGTAATTATCGATGACGAGGATCATGGGTCACGGACCTTCCGCATTGACGAGCAGGGTGTTGCGTCGTCAGGCGCGCCATCGTGGGCAGGTGGCCAAGTGTTTGATCATCGTTCGCACTTTATCCAGTTTTTCGACGTCGTCTAACGCCATTCGCTCAAGGATAGCGCCAAGCCTCGCTCGCCGCCCTAAAGAGGGCGCGGGATTTGTGCAGCGTTTCCTGCAATTCGGCTTCGGGGTCGCTATCGAGCACGACGCCCCCGCCTGCCTGCACGTGCAGCATGCCGCCCTTCACGATGCCGGTGCGCAGGGCGATACAGGTGTCCATGTCGCCGCCGGCGCCGATATAGCCCACGCCGCCCGCATAGATGCCGCGCTTGTGAGGCTCGACCTCGTTGATGATCTCCATCGCGCGCACCTTGGGTGCGCCGGTGACCGTGCCGTGCGGGAAGCCCGCGAGCAGGGCGTCGAGAGCGGCGAGGCCATCGCTCAGCTCCCCTTCGACGTTCGAGACGATGTGCATCACATGGCTGTAGCGCTCGATCACGAACGAATCCGTGACGCGAACATGCGCCGAACCAGCCTTCGCCGTCGCCATGTTCGAGCCGGCGGGCGCGCCGCGCTTCGCCACGCGGCCCAGATCATTTCGCGCGAGATCGACCAGCATCAGATGCTCGGCGCGCTCCTTGGGGTCCGCCAGCAATTCTTGTTCGAGCGCGTGATCTTCCGCCGGCGTCGCGCCGCGCGGGCGCGTGCCGGCGATCGGGCGGATGGTGACCGTGTCGCCGCGCAGCCGCACGAGAATTTCGGGACTGGAGCCCGCGACAGAGAAGTCACCGAAGTTCAGAAAATAGAGGAACGGCGATGGATTGAGGCGGCGTAGGGAACGGTAGAGCGCGAATGCGGAATGCTTGAAAGGCGCCGAGAAGCGTTGGCTGGGGACGACCTGAAAAATATCGCCGGCGCGCGCGTACTCTTTGCAGCGGCCAACCAACGCGCGGTAATTTTCCGGCGTGGTGTTCGAGCGCGGCTCGACCGTTTCCGCGCTTGTTGGGTCTGGCGTCGGCTGACGCGCCAGGCTGCGGTCCAAGGTTCGCAGCACGCGCTCAAGCCGTTGCTTCGCCGCTTCAAGCGCTTGGGCGGGGGATTGGCCGGCGCGTTTGCGGGCCGGCGTCACAAGCGTGATCTCGCTCGTGACATTGTCGAACACCGCGATGATGGTCGGGCGCATCAGCAGTGCGTCGGGCGAGCCAATCGGGTCCGGCGCATTGTCCGGCAAGCGCTCGACCTGGCGCACCATGTCGTAGCCAAGATAGCCAAAGAGGCCCGCCGCCATCGGCGGCAAGGGAGCGGGGAGCTTGAGCGCCGAGCGCGCGATCAGTTTGCGCAAGCTCTTGAGCGGCGCGTCCCTTTGCGCACGAAACGCGGTGTCGGCAAAGCCGCCGCGGCTAATCTCGGCCTTGCCCTCGCGGACCCGCCAGACGAGATCCGGTTTCAGGCCAATAATCGAGTAGCGGCCACGAAAGTCGCCGCCTTGCACGCTCTCGAGCAGAAACGTGCCAGGCTTTTCTGGGCCGAGCTTCAGCAGCGCGGAAACCGGCGTCTCCAGATCGCTAATGCGGCGCGCCCAGACAACACCGCCGCCCTCTGCATAGGCGGCGGCGAAGTCGCTGAGTTCGGGCGTGAACGCGTTAGCGACGCCGCTCATTGAGTCTCTTCGGCGTTGGTGTTGGTGTTCGCGTTTGAGTTCGGGAAGCGTTGCTCCAGCAGACGCTCGTTGCGACGAGGATTCATCGATGTGACGATGTCCTGCTGCAGCGCCTCGGCATAGCTTGAGGTCAAGCTCTGCTGGATTTGCTGGCGGCCCGCTTCAACCGCTTGCGGATTGGCGGAGATGTCGACGCGATTGATCGTTTCGACGACAGCCACCAGCACCGCCTCGCCATCGACGCGGATGTCGGTGGAGACGCCGCCAGGCTGGGCCGCGAAAATCTGCGACGGCAATCCACGCGCGGGAATGTTGCTCGCCGCACGGCGATCCACCGGGCGCGACGCCACCACGATGTTGAAACGGTTTGCGCGCGCGGCGGCGGCGAACGCCTGCCCGCCATTGACCGCCGTGACGACGGCTTCCCCCATCTCGCGCATGCGGCTGGCGCGTTCGCGCCGCAGCCAGCTTTGGCGCAGATCGTCGCGCACTTCGTCGAACGGACGCACGCTTTCGGGGATAACGCGGTCCACCGAGACAATGACGTCGGCTTCGCCAACCGGCATGAAGTCGCTGGATTCACCCTCGGCGGTTTGGAATGCGGTGGCGAGAATGTCTTCTTGGCCCTCGACCGCCGCTACCGGCGCGCCGGTTTGATCGCGTCCGCCAGCTTCGACGGCTGGCACGACGACCGTGGGCAGGCCGGCGGCGCGTGCGGCGTCGGCAACGGACGTGCCGCCGGCGCGCGCATCTTCAAATGCGCCAATGGCCGTATTGAGCAATTCCGCGGCCTCATCATGCGCGATCGCGGTGCGGAGTTCCTCGCGCATCGAGGCTAGCGTTGGCTCAACGGCCGGCGTGATCGATTCCACGCGTACGACAACGAACGGGCTAAGCTGGCCGCGAACAACGCGCGCGGGCGCCCGCGCCGCCATCGAGAAGACAGCGTCCGCGACTTGACGATCGGTCACTTCCGCGCGTGCTTGGCTTTCACCGCGCAGCGCCTGCATGCCCAGCGCTTGCGCGATTGCGTCAGCGCTTTCGCCGCGACCCAAGCGGGCGACGGCGTCGTTGGCTTGCGCTTCGTTTTGGGCGGTGAGGCGTAGATATGTGCGGCGTTCCGGTTGCGTGAGTGCTGCGCGGCGCGCTTCATATTCTTCTTGAACGCGCGCTTCGGGTACATTGACGCGGCCGACGAAATCATTCGCCCGCGCATAAACGAGCGTCAGCGCACGAAATTCCGGCAGTCGGAGCTGCGCTTCGCTTTCCTCGTAGAAGGTTTGCAATTGCGCTTCCGTCGGCGCCGGGATCGACGCCAAGCTCGGCGCGGGCGCCTCGGCGATCGAAATCGTGCGCGTTTCACCTTCGTAGGCGACGGCGAGCGCGCCGTAGCTTGACGGCGCGCGCGCGCCGGCCACGAGCGAGTCCATAAGCATCTGCATGGTCATGTCGCCGCGAATGTCGCGTTCGAACTCGGTGCGGGTGTAGCCCAGCTGCGCGAGAAAGGCGTCGTAGGCGGTTTCATCGAACGCGCCCGTGACCGGGTTGAGCACGGCCGGAATTTCGCGAATGCGCGCGGCGACCTGTGCGTTGCTTGCGCTCACATTGACCTTCTCGGCATATTCCTGGAGCGCGGCGCGGCCGATCATGGATTCCAAGAGGCGTGCATGATAGCCAGCATCGATTGCCTCCTGTTGGGTCATGTTGTTGCCCTGGTTGCGTTGCGCGCGGAGCGTCAGCTCCAGTTCGCGGGCGAGCATGGGCGGCGTGATCTTGCGCCCGCCGACTTCCGCCAGGTTTTGCGAACCCACGCCGCTGAACACGTCGTTGACGCCCCAGATCGCGAACGCGATCACCAGGAGGAACAGCAGGATGTAGGCGATCCAGCCGCGCGTCAGACTTCGCAATTGTGCAAGCATGTAAGCATCCGATAAGCGTAAGGCGGCGGACCATAGAGACGCCCCCACAAGGGGGCAATCGGCAGAGGGCGCCGAAACTGAACGAGGGGGAGGGCCGATGGCCGCGCGTAAGCCGTTGATCGCGGGAAACTGGAAAATGTATGGCCGAAGCGCCGCGCTGGGGGAAATCCCCGCGCTTTGGGCCCAGGTTGGCGGTGTCGCGGGTGCGATCGATGCGCTGATTTGCCCGCCGGCGCCCTATATCGCCGCCGCGCGCCAGGCAGCGGCCGCGACCGGCGTGCAGATTGGCGCGCAGGATTGCAGCCCTGCGGCGGATGATTCCGCCCGCACGGGCGAGGTGAACGCCGCCATGCTGGCCGATGTCGGCGCCCGCTACGTCATTGTTGGGCATTCCGAGCGCCGAACGCTCCACGCCGAAAGCAATGACCTTGTGCGACACAAGGCCGAGGCCGCCCTGGCGGCGGGGCTGACGCCGATCGTTTGCGTCGGCGAGACCTTGGCCGAGCGCGAGGCTGGCCGTGTCGCGGAGGTCGTGGGCGCCCAGGTGCGGGAAAGCACGCCGGCTGACGCTAGGATTGTGGTCGCCTACGAACCGGTCTGGGCCATCGGCGGCGCCAGCACGCCGACCATTCCCGAGATCGAGGAGGTCCATCACCTCATCCGCGAAACCCTTGCCGAGCGGCTCGCCGGGGAGGCGAATGGCGTCCGCATCCTCTACGGCGGCTCGGTAGGCCCCAAGAACGCGGCCGAAATTTTCGCCGCGATGGGCGTCGATGGTGCGCTGGTCGGCCGCGCTAGCCTCAAAGCGGCTGATTTTGCGGCAATTATTTTAAGCCACCCGGCTGCGAAGTAGGCGTGCTTTTGCGCGGGCTGGCGTTTAAGATCAGCCTCGGCTATTGAGCGCCCTTTCGCGCGCGCCCATCTGGGCGGCGTGCGTTCGGCCGCGCGGAGACGGTGGGTCTATGGAATTGATCGTCCTCATCATTCACTTGGTGGTCTGCATCTGCCTGATCGGGCTTGTGCTTTTGCAGCGCTCGGAAGGTGGCGCGCTGGGTATGGGCGGTGGCGGCGGGGCGTTGATGAGCGGCCGCGGCGCCGCCGACGCTCTGGCCAAGATGACCCAAGTGGCGGGCGGTTTCTTCCTCGTCACCTCGCTCGGCCTGACCCTGCTGTCGAACGGCGGCGCGGCCAACGCCGGCACGTCGATTTTTGATTCACTCCCGACGACGCAAAGCGCCCCGGTCGTCCCAGCGACGCCGCCGGCCACGACGCCGGAAACGCCCGATCCGACCGAGAGCAGCGCGCCGCAAGCCGCTGAAACTCAGTTGGCAGCGCTTTCGCCCTCGACGCCGGCGGAAACGACCGTTGCGCCGGCGCCGACCTCGGCTTCCGCGCGCGCGGCGCCTCTAAACACCGCCGCCACGACTCCGGCGACCACGCGCCCGGCGACGACACGCCCGGCCAGCGCGCCGGTCCAGACCGCCGCCAACAACACCCAGCGCACGAACACGACTCCCGCTTCGACGGCGCCCAACACGCGCACGGCCACCACGCCGGCCCCAACCACCGCGATCACACTCGATCCGGCGCAATTGGAGCCCGAATCGGTGAATGAAGGCAGCGGGCTTGAAGTTGTCCGCCGTGAGCGGGCTGGCCCAGACCAATAAGCTCGGAAAGAGCTGGGGTTCGAGAAACGAGACTTCCGGGCTGATCGGAAAGGTCAATGGCGCGCTATGTGTTTATTACCGGCGGGGTGGTCTCTTCATTGGGGAAGGGCATCGCCTCCGCCGCCCTCGGCGCGTTGCTGCAAGCGCGCGGATACCGCGTCCGCCTCCGCAAACTTGATCCGTATTTGAATGTCGATCCGGGCACGATGAGCCCGTACCAGCACGGCGAAGTGTTCGTCACCGATGATGGCGCCGAGACTGATCTGGACCTTGGCCATTATGAGCGCTTCACCGGCGTGTCGGCCACGCAGGGTGATAACATCACCACTGGCCGCATCTACCAAGAGATCATCACGAAGGAACGCCGAGGCGATTATCTCGGCGCGACCGTGCAAGTGATCCCGCACGTCACCAACGCGATCAAGGATTTCATCCTTTCGGATCATGGCGGCGCGGATTTCGTGTTGTGCGAAATCGGCGGCACGGTGGGCGACATCGAAGGTTTGCCGTTCTTCGAAGCCATCCGCCAACTTGGCCAAGAACTCGATCCCGGCCAAGCGGCGTTCGTGCACCTCACGCTGCTGCCCTATATCCCGTCCGCGGGCGAGATGAAGACGAAGCCGACGCAGCACTCCGTGAAGGAACTGCGTTCGATCGGCATTCAGCCGAACATTCTGCTCTGCCGCTGCGATCGGCCGATCCCGGAAGACGAGAAGCGCAAGATCGCGCTGTTTTGCAATGTGCGCGGCAGCGCCGTGATCGAAGCCCGCGATCTAGAGACAATCTATGAGGCGCCGATCGCCTATCATTACGCTGGCCTCGACACCGAATTGCTGAAGCATTTCGGCGTGACGGTCGCGCCGCAACCGGATCTCACCAAGTGGGAGACGATTGTGAAGCGCCTAAAATCGCCAGACGGCGAGGTCACGATCGGCGTCGTCGGCAAATACACCGAACTGAAGGACGCCTATAAGTCGCTGATCGAAGCGCTGCATCATGGCGGCGTGCACAACAACGTTAAAGTCAACATCCGCTGGATCGAGAGCGAGAAGTTCGAAGAGAAAGGCGACGCCTGGCACGAAGACCTGCACGGCGTGCACGGCATCCTGGTGCCAGGAGGCTTCGGTGAGCGAGGCAGCGAGGGCAAAATCGCCGCCGTAACTTTCGCGCGCGAACACAACGCGCCGTTCTTCGGCATTTGCTTCGGCATGCAGATGGCGTGCATCGAAGCCGCGCGCAATCAAGCGGGCCTCAAGGGCGCCAGCTCAACTGAATTCGGCGTCGCCAAGCACCCGATCGTCGGCTTGATGACGGAATGGCTGAAGGGCAACGAACTCGAAAAGCGCAACCAGGCCGGCGACCTCGGCGGCACGATGCGCTTGGGCGCCTACACCGCTGCCCTGGAGCCTGGCAGCAAGGTCGCTGAAATCTACGGCGGCACGGCGATCTCCGAACGCCATCGCCATCGCTTCGAGGTCAACACCAAGTACCGCGAGAAGCTCGAAGCTGCGGGCCTCATCTTCTCCGGCATGAGCCCTGACGGCCTGTTGCCTGAGATCGTGGAGCGCCGCGACCATCCCTGGTTCATCGGCGTGCAATACCACCCCGAACTCAAGAGCCGTCCATTCGAGCCGCACCCGCTGTTCGCCAGCTTCATCGCCGCGGCGGTGGAACAGAGCCGCCTCGTCTAAGGGCTGCATCCAAAACCCAGTCTGGTCGCATCCTCAAGGCAGAGGACGCCCGAACTGCGTCCGCAGGCTAGGGAGTTCTCGTATGCGTTCGGTTTTGGTTGGTTGCGCGCTGGTCATGGTTCTGGCGACGCCGGCGTTTGCTGAACAACGCAATCTTTCAGGTTTCACCAAGGTAAGCGCCAATGCCGGCACGGACGTTACGGTCGTCGTCGGCTCTGGTTTCAGCGTTGACGTCACCGGCCCGGGCGCCGCCCGCGTCGTCACCCGCATTTCCGGCGACACGCTCGTGATCGAACGCCGCAGCGGATTCACTTGGGGGCCATCGCCGCACGCCGACGTGCGGGTGACGATGCCGCGCGTCGATGGACTATCCGCCGCCAGCGGCGCCGATCTCATCGCCACAAACGTCAACGCCGACACGATCGAGTTGGATTCCTCATCTGGCGCTGATCTGCGCGTCAGCGGCAGCTGCCGTACCTTCACCGCCGATGCGTCGAGCGGCAGCGACATCTATGCCGAAGCTCTGCGCTGCGAGAATGGCAGCGTCGATGCGTCTTCAGGCGCGGACGCGCGCGTGTTCGCAACCGGCCGGCTCAATGTCGAGGCCTCTAGTGGCGGCGGCGTGATCGTGCACGGCAACCCCGGGATCGGCGACGTCGATCTCTCGTCCGGCGGTTCCATGCGCCGCGCCAGCTAACCGCGGCGACGCAAAGCCAATCGACACCCGCGTCGCTTTGTGTAAGCAGGCGACGCGAGGTGACGATGATTTGGCTGAGTACGGCGGGCGGCGCGCCCGCGACCGAAGCAGGCGGCGCGCCGATGGCGCTTTTCGTGATCATCGTGGCGATCGTCGCGTGGTTCGGTCTGCGCGCGCTGGTCCGCGGCTTGCGCGCAGGAAAAACCGCCGCCGCCATTGGCGCTGATTTCCGCTCCTATGCGATGGAAGCGCTGGCGAATGCGGCCAATATCGATGGGCGCGTCAACGACGCCGAGCGCGGCGCCATCGCCCAAGCGATGCGTGAGTTAACCGGCGCGGCGGTCGAGGCCGCTTCCGTCGATGCCGCGCTCGCGAGCGCGAAGCTGAGCAAGGACGAATTGGTCGCGTACTTGGCGGATCGCTCCGCCGCATTCTCGCGATCGCAGAAGACGGCGCTGCTGAAAGCGTTGCTCTCGGTCTTCGTGGCGGACGGCCAGTTCGATGAAACCGAGCACGCCGCCTTGGTCGATTACACGGCGGCCATCGGCTTCGACCGTCAAAGCGCGCCTGAGATGCTGCGGCGGCTCTCACGGGATTTCGTTCGGGGCAGCATCACCTAAATGCATCCAAGCGGCGCTTGGCCTGCATCCCAGTCTCAGAAGCGGCGCGCCAGGGTTGGCGACGCTCTGATCTGAAGGGGAATTTCATGCGTCTCATGGCGACCGCCGCTGTCTTGGCTCTGGCGATGGCGGCTTCCGCCTCGGCCGAGACCCGTAATCTGCGCGGCTTCAACTCGATTGGCGCCTCCGATCAGATGCGCGTCGAGATCAGCGTAGGCGGCGACTATGCGGTGGAAGTGACAGGCGCCGACGCCGATCGGGTGCGCACGCGCGTGGAGGATGGCGCGCTGTTGATCGATCAGCGCAATCGTCCGTGGTTCGGCAGCCGCCACCTGAACGCCGTCGTGCGCGTGTCCGTGCCTGAATTGGAGAGCATCGCCGCCGCGCGTGGTGTTGAGGTCAGCGCGCGTGGCGTGGAGTCCGAGCGCTTTGACATTGCAGCGGCCATGGGTGCGGAAGTGCGCGTCTCGGGCACGTGCGGCGTGCTCGACGCCACCGCGGCCATGGGGGCATCGATCCGCGCCGACGAATTGCAATGCCGCGTCGCCGATGTCTCCGCCGCCATGGGCGGCAGCGCGCGCGTCTATGCCAGCGAGACCTACGAAGGCTCTGCCTCGATGGGCGGCTCGATCGATATCTCGGGCGATGGGGCCAGCCGTGGTCGTTCGACCGCGATGGGTGGCAGCATCAACGACTAGGGAACCCGGCGCGTGCGGCGGCGTTTGCCCTGCGCCATGGAACCCCTCGCTGCGGAAATTGAGGACAAGCCCAAGCGCCGGCCTATCCCAGAAGTCGGCGCGAAGGCGCTTGTCCTTTTCAATCAGAAGGCCGGCAGCGTCTCCGCCGGTGACGATGAAAAGCTTGCCGATGCGTTGCGGCAGGCCGGTGTCGACTTCGTGATGGTCGGGCCGGAAAAACTTTCGCGCCGTTTGCTTGAAAGGGCGAAGGGCTACGACGTGTTGATCGTATTGGGCGGCGATGGCACCGCGCGCACCGTCGCGGAGCTCGCGCCGCGCGATGGGCCGCCATTGATCCTGCTGCCCGGCGGCACGCTGAACATTCTGCCCAAGGCGCTCTATGGCGAACTTGCGTGGCCGGATGCGCTGAGCGCCGCGCTTGAGCGTGGCGTGGTCAAGCGGCTCACCTCGGGGCGCGCCAATGGCGAGCCGTTTTATGTTGCCGCCTTGTTCGGACCGACCACGCTTCTGGCGCGCGCGCGCGAAGCCATGCGCGAAGGCAAGCCGCTCGCCGCATGGCGACGGTTTCAGCATGCGTGGAAACGTTCCTTTACCCGCAGCATCCGCGCGCGCATCGGTCGTGAGCCGATGCGGAAGGCGGAGGCGATCGGCGTGCTGTGCCCGTCGTTCTCTGGCGGCATTGAGGCCGACACGCTGGAATGGGTGAGGCTCGACGCGCGCCACGCGCTGGATTTCGCCAGGGTCAGCCTTCGTGCGCTGACGGCGGACTGGCGCAATGATTCCTCCGTGGAGATCGCGCCCTGCAAAAGCAGCGACATCGTCTCGCTCGGCCTTATTCCCGCGACTCTCGACGGCGAGCCACGCACCTTTGTTTCTCGCGTTCGCGTGACGTATGATCCGAAAGGGCCGCGCGTCATTGCGTTGGAGGATCGCGCCTAAGTGCAGCTTGTACACCTGACGGACTTGCACTTCGGGTGCGAGGACAAGGACGCGTTAAGCGCGGCGGCAAAGTATGTGGCCGAGCACAAGCCAGACGCGGTGATCGTGACTGGCGACATCTCCAAGGATGGCTTGAAGACCGAACTCGAGGCGGCGTGCGAATGGATGCGCGCGCTCACGGCGCCCGTGATGCTGACGCCGGGCAATCACGACGTGCCGTATTACGAGATGATCGGGCGCCTGCTCTATCCGTGGGCTCGCTATGAGCGCGCCGCGCATGGCATCCATACGCAAGCCTGGCATACGCCTGACTGGAGCATCGTGCCGGTGAATACGGCGCGCGCCTGGCAGTTTCGCCTGAACTGGGCGCAAGGCGAAATTTCGCGCGGACAGACGGCGATTGCCGGCGCCGAGTTGCAGCGCGCCGCGCCGGGCGCCCTGCGGATCGTGATTACGCACCATCCGCTGGACTGGCCGAATGACGCGCCAATCAAAGGCGTCACGCGGGGCGGGCTCCGAGGGCAGGAGCGGCTGATAGATTCTGGCGCCGAACTGTTCTTAAGCGGCCACCTGCATTTCGCCTCGGCCCGCCTGGTTGGCACCCGGGCGCTTTCGATCACCAGCGGCACCTTGTCTCAGCGGGTGCGTCACGAACCGTGCGCCTTCACCGTCATCCGCAGGCCGGATCCTCGAGCCATCGAAACCGAGGTGATCCAGGTCGTTCAGGGCGTCTGCCGTACCGCCACGACCCGCCGTTTCGCCCTGGCGGAGCTCCCCGCGCTGGATCAACCTGCGGAAATCCACGCTGAGGCCTAATCTCCGCCAGGACAGGGGCAGGCGAGGCCTTGCCCGGCGGCTCCGTTTGGACTATCAGCCCCGCTTTCCCGGATTTGCCGGGTCACAGAATTCTTACCGGAGCATACCGGCTATGGCCGTTCCGAAGCGAAAAACCTCGCCCTCCCGCCGTGGCATGCGCCGTGCGCACGATAAGCTCGCCAAGAACACCTATGTCGAGGACAAGGAATCCGGCGAACTGCGCCGCCCGCACCATATCGACCTGAAGACCGGCCGCTATCGCGGCAAGCAGGTGCTTCAGCCGAAGGAAGACTGAGGCAACCTGCTTTCTTGCGTTTTCAAGACGCCCGGCTCAAAAGGCCGGGCGTTTTTATTTCCACTCAGCGAGATCTGACATGACCGGCATCGCCGACGTCCTTGGCCGCGAAATCCTCGATAGCCGCGGCAACCCAACCGTCGAAGTCGATGTCTATCTGGAAGACGGTTCATTCGGCCGCGCAGCTGTGCCGTCGGGCGCCTCGACCGGCGCGCATGAAGCGGTCGAAAAGCGCGACGGCGAGCCGGATCGCTATCTGGGCAAGGGCGTGCGCGACGCGGTTGAGGCCGTCAACGGCGAGATCGCCAACGCGATCCTCGGGCTAGACGCCGAAGAACAACGCCGCATCGACCGCATCCTGATCGAACTCGACGGGACCGAGAACAAAGCCCGCTTGGGCGCAAACTCGATCCTTGGTGTTTCGCTGGCGGTGGCGAAGGCGGCGGCGGCGAGCAATGCGCTGCCGCTCTTCCGCTATCTCGGCGGCGTGCAGGCGCGGGTGCTGCCGACGCCGATGATGAACATCATCAATGGCGGCGCCCATGCCGATAACCCGATCGACATCCAGGAATTCATGATCATGCCGATTGGCGCGGCGGCCGTCGCGGATGGCGTGCGCATGGGCGCGGAAGTGTTTCACACGCTGAAGAAGCAATTGAAGGAGGCGGGACACTCCACGAACGTGGGCGATGAAGGCGGCTTCGCGCCGAACCTCGCCAGCGCCGACGAAGCGATTGGCTTCATCCTGAAATCGATCGAGAAGGCGGGGTACACGCCAGGCGAGGACATCGCGCTCGCGCTCGATTGCGCGTCGACCGAGTATTTCAAGAACGGCAAGTACGAACTTGAAGGCGAAGGCAAGTCGCTCTCGCCAGAGGCGCATGCCAAATATCTGGCTGACTTGGTTGCGCGCTACCCCATCATCTCGATCGAAGACGGCATGTCCGAAGATGATTTCGAAGGCTGGCGCGCGATCACCGATCTGCTCGGCGACAAGTGCCAACTCGTCGGCGACGACCTCTTCGTGACGAACATGGCGCGTCTGGCGCTGGGCTTCGAAAAGGGCCTCGGCAATTCGATCCTGATCAAGGTCAACCAGATCGGCACGCTGACCGAGACTTTGGACGTGGTCGATATGGCCCAGCGCGCCGGCTACTCGGCGGTGATGAGCCACCGCTCGGGGGAAACTGAGGATTCAACCATCGCCGATCTCGCCGTGGCCACCAATTGCGGCCAGATCAAAACCGGTTCACTCGCACGCTCGGACCGCACGGCGAAGTACAATCAGCTCATTCGTATCGCCGAGCTGTTGGACGACACGGCAGAGTACGCGGGTTCGGCCACCATCATCGGCCGCTAGCAGGAACAATCGCGACCAGCGATGTCGCGCGCTCAGTCACGTTCAATAGCGTCCCACGCTCCCCATTGCGGTGAGGCGAAAGCCTTGCTGTTGGTGAACGCGCGTTAGCGAAGATTTCTAATCTGAAATCAAGAAAACTAAGGGAAACTCAAGTGTTGGCTTGAGTGTGCGTGGGACGACGTGACGGCGAATTCTTCCCTCCAGAAGGCGCGCATGCGCGCGCGTTCCAGGCTCCTATCCGCGGAGGGTAATGGCGTCGTATTTGCGCACGAGACAGGCTACACGCCAGCGAATGACGCTGATGATTTCGCCCTTGGCGAAGGCGCAATGGATGCGGACATGCCGGCGGCCGATTTGGCGCCGGTGATCATCGAAGCGTTCGATCTCGGCGCCAATGAGCCGGACGAGCCACCGTTTGATCCTCCGGAGTTCGATGCGGCCGAAGACGAGTTGGCGCTCATTGTGGCGTCCGTGTCGGCGGCTGAAACGGCGAAAGCCGTTGATGCGGCGCCATTGGAAATCGCGGCCGAGCCCATAGACGCCTGTGGTGATGATGGTGAAGAAGCCGTTGACGCCGAAGGTTTCTACGAAGAGCCGCCGCCCTTCGACCCGCCGGACGAGGACGAAGAGCCGGCCGTCTTCTCCAAGGTGCGATTGCCGGCCTTGAACGAGACAGCGCCCGCCCCAGCTGAGTTGCTGCTTGTTAAATCAAGCACGGCAACCAGCGCGCCACGCTTGCCGCAACGCACATTGCTCCATTCCGACGAAACGGTGGAAGCGAAGGCGCCGCCGCAGCCTGTGCCGCCAATCAGCATTCATATCTTCTGGGACCGCGCGGAGATGGGCGCGGTGTTCGCGGCACTCGAAACGGATAAACGCATGGCGCGCGCCAGCGGGGGCGCGGCCCGTGGTGGGTTGGACGCAGCCATTGCACGCTATAGCGATGAAGCGAGCCCCGATCTGCTCATCGTCGATACCGATCTTGGCGTTCCTCAATTGCTGGTCGGCCTTGATCGTCTGGCCGAGGTGTTGGACGCGCGCACGCGGCTGATGATTGTGGGCGCGGTGAATGATATCGGCCTGCTGCGTGAACTCGCACTGCGCGGCGTCAGCGAATATTTCGTACCGCCCGTCGGCGCCGATGCGATGGTGGAATCCATCTGCGCGTTGTTCGCGAGCGTGAACACGTCGCGTGTTGTCGCCGTCATGGGCGCGCGAGGTGGGGTCGGCTCATCGACTGTGGCGCAGAACATTGCGTGGTCGATCGCCGAGCGCCAGCAATTGGGCGCCGTGTTGGTTGATCTTGATATCGCTTTTGGCTCCGCGGCGTTTCACATGCAGCTGGGCGCTACGCCTACATTGGCCACAGCACTCGAAGCGCCCGAAGACCAAGCAGCGTTGGAGCGGAGCGTGACGCGCGCCTCGCCACGCTTCCAAATTCTTGCCGCGCCGGCGAACGTGGCGCCTGGCGCCGACATCGGTGTTGAAGCGCTCGCGGCGTTGATTGGCAACGCACGACGCATGAGCCCATATGTCGTACTCGATCTTCCGCATCATTGGGCGGGATGGGTGAAGCATGCCTTGGCGCTTGCCGATGAGGTTCTCATTGTCTCCGCGCCTGATCTCGCGGGACTCGCGGCGACGAAGAACCTTTTGGAGCAGGCGAAGGTTGCGCGGCCAGGCGCCAGCGAACCTATGCTGGCGCTCTCGATGGTCGGCGTGGCGAAGCGACCGGAAATTCGCCTGAAGGATTTCGCGGAGGCCGCTGGGGTTGCGCCGATTGCTTCTATCGCTTTCGACCCGCTGAGTTTTGGCGAAGCATGCGGCACGGGCTTGATGCTCTGCGAGGCGGCGCCGAAATCACCCGCCGCGGCGATGATGGACGCGATCGCAACAGTGCTGACAGGCCGCGAGGTGATCGCGCGCAAAACCCCGGTGCGCGAACGCTTTGTCACGCGCGTGGAAGCACCGACGATTGCGCCTGTGGTTGAGCGGGTCGACGTGGCGTCTGGGCCCGATGTCACCAACGCGACGCCGCTTCCGGCGGTTGATCCAGCGCCGCTGGAATTGACCACGCTGGCGCCGCCACAGTCGCGCCCATCGCGTCGCGCGTGCAGCCGCGCGGCGGCGCGCCGACGCGATGAGGAACGCAAGCAACGTCCGCGCACGGCGCGGCCGGGGCTGGTGCGCGCGGCGTTGGCGGCGGTCACCTTGATCGCGCTCGGCGCCTGGTACGCGCAAAACGGCGCCGAGGCGACGACGACAAGCGCACCCGCGCCAGCGCCGGCGCCGATCGATTTGAACGAGCGTTATGCGGCCGCCGAAAGCATGCTGCGCAGCGGCGAGACCGGAGAGGCTGTTGCGTTGATGCAGCGCGTGGCGCAAGCCGGCTTGCCTGCGGCGCAGTATCGCTTGGCGAAATTCTATGAAGGCGGCGAAGTGCTTGCGCGCGATCTGGAGATCGCTCGCGCTTGGACCGAGCGTGCGGCGCGCGGCGGCCATGCGCAAGCGATGCACGATCTTGGTGTTTATTATGCGCGTGGGGAGGGCGGCGTGCGCGACGATGCATCAGCGTTTCGCTGGTTCCGCCAGGCGGCGCAGCACGGTTTTGCGGATAGCCAGTACAATCTCGGCGTGATGTACGAGCAAGGGCGCGGCGTCAGCGCCAATGTGGATGAAGCGCTGTTCTGGTTCACGCTTGCCGCAGGTAGTGGCGATGCGGATGCCGCCGCACGCGTCACCGCGATGGAAACGCTGGTGACGCCGATGCAGATCGAACAAGCGCAAGCGCGCGTCGCGGCGTTTGGCCACTGAACAAACGGGCCGGAGAGCGATCTCCGGCCCGCTGCTGCGTGCACTGATCCGAGGCGCTTACGCTTTGTAGTACATGTCGAATTCCACCGGGTGCGGGTGGGTTTCGAAGCGATCGAGTTCTTCCTTCTTCAGATCGATATAGGCGTCGATCAGATCGTCGGTCATGACGCCGCCCTTCAGTAGGAAGTCGCGGTTGCGATCGAGCGAGGTGAGCGCTTCGCGCAGCGAACTCGCTACGTGCGGCACTTCCTTCAATTCTTCCGGCGGCAGGTCGTAGAGGTTCTTGTCGAGCGGATCGCCCGGATGGATCTTGTTTTGGATGCCATCGAGGCCCGCCATCAGCAGCGCGACATAGGTGAGGTACATGTTGCCCGCCGGGTCGGGAAAGCGCACTTCCACGCGCTTGGCCTTCGCGCCCGTGCCGTGCGGAATGCGGCACGACGCCGAGCGGTTGCGCGCCGAGTAGGCGAGCAGCACCGGCGCTTCGTAGCCAGGCACCAGACGCTTGTACGAATTCGTCGTCGAGTTCGCGAACGCGTTAATCGCCTTCGCGTGCTTGATCACGCCGCCGATGAAGAAGAGGCAGTTTTCGCTGAGATCGGCGTAGCGATCGCCCGCGAACGTGTTGTTACCACCTTTCCAGATCGACATGTGCACGTGCATGCCCGAGCCGTTGTCCTTGAAATAGGGCTTCGGCATGAAGGTCGCGGACTTGCCGTACGATGCAGCCACTTGGTGGATGATGTACTTATACAAGTTCATGTTGTCGGCCATCATCGTCAGCGTGTTGAACTTGAGGCCAAGTTCGTGCTGCGCGGGCGCGACTTCGTGGTGATGTTTTTCCGGGTTCAGGCCAAGCTGGCCCATGATTTCGAGCATCTCGCCGCGCATGTCTTGCAGCGAGTCGATCGGCGGCACTGGGAAATAGCCGCCCTTCGGGCCAGGCCGGTGGCCGAGATTGCCGCCCTCGTAGGTACGGTTCGTGTTGAAGGGCAATTCCGTGGAGTCGAACGAATAGCCCGTGTTGTGTGGGTCGGTTGACCAACGCACGTCGTCGAATACGAAGAATTCCGCTTCGGGGCCGACATAGGCGACGTCGCCGGCGCCCGATGATTTCACATACGCTTCGGCGCGCTTGGCGATGCCGCGCGGACAGCGCGAATAGGGCTGCAGCGTGCCGGGCTCAAGAATGTCGCAGAACATCGCCAGCGTCGTCTGCTGATAAAACGGGTCGATGTGCGCGCCTTTAGGGTCAGGGCGCATGACCATGTCGGACTCATTGATGGCCTTCCAGCCGGCAATCGACGAGCCGTCGAACATCGTGCCTTCGGTGAAGATATCCTTGTCGATCATGCTGACGTCGAAAGTGACGTGCTGCATTTTACCGCGAAGGTCGTTGAAGCGCAGATCGACGTATTGGACTTCTTTGTCCTTGATCAGCTTCAGAATCTCGTCTGACATCGGATACTCCACCGAGCGTTATTGTTGACGTTATTTATGGGCTGCGCGCGGCTCGGTCCGACGCAGCCCAGGAATCAGCATTGAGAAAGGATCAAACCGCCGCGGCGCCAGTCTCGCCAGTGCGGATGCGCACCACGTTCAGCACATCGAGGACGAAGATTTTGCCGTCGCCGATCTTGCCGGTCTTGGCCGCTCCTTGAATGGCCTCCAGCGCCGCATCGACCTGGTCGTCGGCGACGACGAGTTCGATCTTCAGCTTCGGCAGAAAGTCGACGACGTATTCCGCGCCGCGATAGAGTTCGGTGTGGCCTTTCTGGCGCCCGAAGCCCTTGGCTTCGACGACGGTCATGCCCTGCAGGCCGATGCCTTGCAGCGCTTCTTTGACGTCGTCCAATTTGAACGGTTTGATGATGGCTTCGATCTTTTTCATAGGGGCGCTCCCAACACGCGCTTAATGATCACCGCCTCGTCTTGGACGTCCGGGCGCGAGTCGGAAAGGCGCGGGGCAGCCCGGAACCGCTGGGGCGACAACGGCGCCTGCTAATAGGGCGCCGGCGCCCATGAAACAGGCTTTTGCGGTATGCTGGGATGTGGGCAAACGAATGCGTGACGACGGCGGCATAATTTCAGTAGCTGAAATGCGCGCCATCGACGCGGGCGCCGCTGCCGCTGGCGTGCCGACCGCGCGGCTCATGGCCAACGCGGGCGCCGCGGTCGCCGAGGCGGTGATGGCGCGATTTCCGGCTGCGCCGGTGGCCGTGCTGTGCGGACCTGGCAACAATGGCGGCGATGGCTGGGAGGCGGCGTGCTTACTGCGTGCAGCGGGCTGGCCGGTGCGTGTGTTCAGCGCTGTGCCGCGAGAAACGCTGGCTGGCGACGCCGCGGCGGCGGCGCTGGGTTGGGACGGCGAGGTGTCCACGCTGTCGCAGACGCCAGATGACGCCGCGCTCTACATCGACGCGCTGTTTGGCGCCGGATTGACGCGCGCGCTTGATGGCGATGCGGCGCGTCTTGCGAAGAATTTGCCACGTGAACGCGTGATCGCGGTCGATGTGCCAAGCGGCGTCGATGGCGACAGCGGGCGTGTCATTGGCGACGCCGCGTTCCAAGCCAAGCTCACGGTGACGTTCGTGCGCAAGAAGCCAGCACATGTGCTGCAGCCAGGGCGCTGGCGCTGTGGCGAAATCATCGTTGCGGATATCGGCGTCCCTGAGAGCGTCGTGCAGGCTCGGCAGACCAGGCTATGGGAAAATGATCCATCGCATTGGGTAGTGCCGTGGCCAAGCGCTGAAAGCCATAAACACCAACGCGGAAGCGTGATCGTCGCGAGCGGACCGCGTGCGCGCACGGGCGCCGCGCGCTTGGCCGCGCGCGCCGCATTGCGCGCGGGCGCCGGGCTTTCAACGGTATTGAGCCCAAGTGATGCGCTCGCGGAGAACGCAGCGCAGCTCACGGCCGTGATGTTGAAGGAAGCCGCCTGCGATGCTGACTATGCGGATGCCGCG
Source organism: Caulobacterales bacterium (assembly GCA_017303355.1). Classification (GTDB taxonomy): domain Bacteria; phylum Pseudomonadota; class Alphaproteobacteria; order Caulobacterales; family Aquidulcibacteraceae; genus Vitreimonas. Next base: position 86,171 of record JAFLCU010000016.1, read on the forward strand.
CGCACCGCGCAGTGTGTTGTGATCGGACCCGCGTTTGGTTTGGAAGACGCGCATCGCACGCGCTTGATCGTCGCCATCGATGCGCCGTCGCGCGCGCCGCTTGTGCTCGACGCCGATGCGTTGACGCTGCTTGCGCCGCTGACGCGCAAGCTCGACGCACGAGACGTGCTCACGCCGCATGTCGGCGAGTTCAAACGTCTATTCCCTGGCCTGTTGGAGACCACGCCATCGCGCATCGAAGCGGCGCGTGAAGCAGCGCGCCGCGCCGGGTGCGTGGTGCTGCTCAAGGGGCCGGACACGGTCGTGGCCGCGCCGGACGGGCGCGCGGTCGTCAACACACGCGGCACGCCATTTTTGGCGACAGCCGGCTCCGGCGATGTGCTGGCGGGCGTGATCGCTGGCCTCATCGGGCAGGGCATGGTCTCGTTCGAGGCGGCCGCAGCGGGGGCCTGGATTCATGGCCGGGCTGGCGAGCTTTTCGGGCCGGGACTGATTTCCGAGGACCTGACAGAGATTTTGCCGCGTGTTTTGAGCGAGTTAGCGGAACAAACGGGCGCCGGCGCCCTCAGCCGTTGATCGGAGCTGTTTCAGCCCCAGTTTTTCGGTTAACCCTTGCTCTGGGACGTACGCCAAGAGGGGTCGGTTATGGTTTGGTGGTGGTGGATTCTGCCGGGCTTCGTAGCGGTGATTGGCTTAGCCATCGCCTTGAGCGGCCTGGGCTGGATGTTCCGTGGGCGCCCCTTTAAGGGCGGTCGCGGCGTGTTGGGCGGGGCGGTCTTCCTTGGCCTCGGCGCGATCGGCGGCCTGTTGGGTCTCAATATCCAAACCTATCATCGCCTGTCGTGGGATCGGCCGGTGGCGACCATCGAGCTTCGCCAGCTGGGGCCGCAGCTGTTCGAAGCAACCATGGTGGAGCCGCCAACGGAGCAGGATCCGGACGGCATCACCCGCACGTTTGAGGTCCACGGCGACGAATGGCGCATGGAAGCGCGAGTGCTGAAATGGAAGCCCTGGGCCAATGTGCTGGGGCTCAATTCGCAATATCGCCTGGACCGCTTCTCGGGCCGCTATACGGACACCCAGCAGGAGCTGACGGGTGAGCGCAGCGCTTACGATATTCGCCCAACGCGCCAGAGCGGCATCGATCTGTGGCCCGTAGCGCGCGAATATAGCCGCTACGCGCCTGTCGTGGACACGCTCTACGGCTCGGGGGCCTACATGCCGATGGCGGAAGGCGCTCGTTATGAGGTCCGCATCACGCAAAACGGCCTGATCGCGCGCCCGACCAACGAGGTCGCGGCGGAAGCTTCCTCGAGCGGCTGGCAATAAGCTTAGGGCTGGTGCGGACGGCGGGAGTCGAACCCGCACGCCTTGCGGCGCTGGAACCTAAATCCAGTGCGTCTGCCAGTTCCGCCACGTCCGCACGAAGCGGGGTGTTTAGGGGGCGGGCCGCTCTGCGTCCACAAGCCTTTTGGCCTGTGCTGCGCCTCGCGTGGACAGGCCCAGGCCCCCATGCCATAAGCCCGCCTTTCCTGAACCTCCCGCGTCGCCGGCAAAGGATTTGCAGCGGCGCTTAAACTTATGTCGAAAGCCCGTTCCATGCAGCTCACCGAGCGCCGTTCCGAAGGTCTCCTGCGCGTTTATGACGTCGTCGTTCCGGCGGCCGAATTGCAGCAAAAGCTCAACGCCAAGATCGCGGAAGTGCAGCCGCGCGTGCGTATCAACGGCTTCCGTCCGGGCAAGGTGCCGACCTCGCACATCCGCAAGATGTACGGCCCGTCGATGATGCAGGACATCATCAACGAGACGGTGCAGAGTTCGACGCGCGAAAGCTTGCAGAATTTGCGCGCCGCGTCCGAGCCGTCGCTAGACCTGAAGAGCGATATCAATCAAGTCGTCGCCGGCACGGCCGACCTGCAGTTCGAACTTTCGCTGGAGATCATGCCGGAATTCGAGCCGGTCGATCTGAAGACGATTTCGATCACGCGTCCAATTTCGGCGGTGACGGACGCGCAAGTGCAAGAGCAGCTCGAAGAGTTGGCGAAGGCGCAGCGCGGCTTTGAAGATAAAGACGGCGCGGCCGCTGAAGGCGACGCCGTGATTATCGATTTCGTCGGCCGCATTGACGGCGAGGCATTCGAAGGCGGCTCGGCCGAAGACGCCCAAGTCGTGATCGGCTCAAACCAATTCATCCCAGGCTTTGAAGAACAACTCGTCGGCGCCAAGGCCGGTGAAGAGCGCACGCTGAAAGTGTCGTTTCCCGACAATTACGGCGCCGCGCATCTCGCGGGCAAAGCCGCTGAGTTCGAAACCAAGGTGAAGACGGTGCGTCAGCCGAAAGACGGCGCCCCAGATGATGCTTGGGCCGCGCAATTGGGCTTTGAGAGCTTGAACGCGATCAAGGACGCGCTGAAGCAGCGCATCGAAACCGAACACACGCAGCAATCGCGCGCCAAGGCCAAGCGCGTTCTATTCGACAAGCTCGACGCTGGCCATTCGTTCGAATTGCCGCCGCGCATGGTCGAGGCCGAGTTCAACCAGATCTGGCGCCAGGTCGAAGCTGACAAAACCGCCGGCCGCGCCGATCCGTCGGACGCCGACAAGAGCGACGACGAACTGAAGGCGGAATACCGCGCCATCGCCGAGCGCCGCGTGCGCCTGGGCCTGCTCTTGGCCGAGATCGGCCGGCGTCACAAGATCGAAGTCTCCGACCAGGAAGTGGCGCAGGCGATTTCGATCCAGGCGCGCAACTTCCCTGGCCAAGAGCAGCAAATCTTCCAAGCTTATCAGCGTAATCCGCAGCTGGTCGCGCAAGTGCGCGCGCCGCTCTACGAGGAGAAGGTGGTCGATTACGTGCTCGAACTGGTCGACGTGAAGAACGAGACCGTCAGCCGTGACGAACTCTTCGCCGAAGACGAAGCGCCGGGCGCCAAAAAGGGTTAAGCCTCAGCCTCCTGGCGGCTCACGCAGTCGGGAGGGCTTGCGGCCCGCGTGCCAGCGTCAAATATGAGGCCGACAAAGCCGGCTTTGAGTCGGGCCATGGGCCGCCGCGCCCGCACGAGGAACAGCATGTACGATCCGATCGAACGAATGACGGGAATTGTGATTCCGAGCGTGGAGGAGACCACCAGCCGTGGCTCGTCGCGCTACGACATTTTCTCTCGTTTGCTCAAGGAGCGGATCATCTTCGTCAGCGGCGGCATCGACGATGTGCAGGCGGCGCTGATCACGGCGCAGCTTCTGTTCTTGGAATCCGAGAACCCGAAGCGTGAAATCGCCATGTATATCAACAGCCCCGGCGGCTACGTCACGGCTGGTCTCGCGATCTACGACACGATGCAATACATCCGCAGCCCCGTCTCGACGGTCTGCATGGGTCTGGCTGCGTCGATGGGATCGCTGCTGCTGGCGGCGGGTGAGAAGGGCATGCGCATCTGCTTGCCCAACGCGCGCGTCATGCTGCACCAGCCGTCTGGCGGTTTCCGCGGGCCCGCGTCGGACATCGAGCGCCACGCCGAAGATATCCTGCACACCAAGCGTCGCCTGAACCAGATCTACGTGAAGCACACCGGCCAAGCCTATGAGACGGTGGAAAGAACGCTCGACCGCGATCACTTCATGACCGCCGAAGAGGCGCAAGCCTGGGGCATCGTCGATCGTGTGTATGAGAAGCGCGAGCTGCCGGAAGGCTAAGCGCGCAAGCCGGACAATTTGGGACTGCGTAGGACGGCGGCGCCATTCGGCGACCGCCGTCGCTATTTCGTCGCGTAGGCGTGTAAGAATTATCGATAATCGATAGACTAATACCCGCAGGCGTCGAGGAGACGGGCGATGAGGAAGATGAAGATTAGAAATTTCGTGGTGGCGGCGGCTCTGGCCTTGGCCGCACCAAGCTGGGTGTCTGCTCAGGAGACCACGGGCGGCGATGATATCGTCGTGACGGGTACGCGCCTGCAGGAAATTGTTCGGGATTTTGTCGGTGAGGTGTCGGTGGCGCCTGGTTCGGAGAATCAGCTGGCCCGCTGGGATCGCCGCATCTGCCCAGGCATTATCGGCCTGCAAAACGCGCAGCAGGCGCAATACCTCGTCGACCGGATCGCCCAGCGCGCGCAATTGGTCGGCATTGAAGCTGAGCGGCCAGGGTGCCGCGCCAATGTCGTCGTCTTCGTCACCCCCGACTCGGACCGCATCGCGCGCGAGATCGGCCAGGAATACCGGCAATTGGTCGCCTATCACTCCGCCGCCAACGCCGTGACGCAGGGCCAGGGGGAATTGACCCGCTTCATGGAGACCTCCCGGCCGGTGCGCTGGTGGCATGTCAGCCAAACCGTGACGGCTGACGGCCAGGTGCTCGGTGAAAGCAATGCACGTCCGACTGCGAGCGGCGGCTTCGCCGGCGTGGAGGTGGTGCGTCAGCCCGACGCCGGCCGTTTGCGCCGCAGCACCCGCCAGGATTTTAGCCGTGTAATCATTATCGTAGATGCGACGCGCGCCGCTGGCGTCCAATTCTCGACGCTCGCAGACTACGTCGCCATGGCGGCGCTGGCGCAGATCGCGCCCGACGCTGACACCAGCGCCGCGCCCACCATTCTCAGCTTGTTCTCGGATCGCGAGGCAGGCCGTACGCCCCCAGCGGCGCTGACGGATTGGGACGTGGCTTACCTTACCGGCCTTTACGAAGCGCCGCGCGCGGCGCGTAACTCACAGGCTCAAGAAGGGGCGATCGCACGGACGATGTCCGAAGAACTGACGACCGCGCCTGCCAACCCATGACGCGCGCAGCTTGAACCACGCCGTGAACGGGTCCATTTCTAGCCGCTCCGGTCCGCCGGAGCGGCTTTGTGGGTCGCGTTGCTGCGAATTTGCCGTTCAAGACAGCGTTTTCGTTGGTAAATACCAGATATAGCGGGTGAAGCGGCTGCTTGCGGCCCCATCCTTGCTATGATCGTGTTGGCTCGGCCGGGCGGCCGGGTTGGTGAACGTTTTTGAAAGGGATCGTGGTCAACCATCCGTGACATTGGGGGGAGGGGTCATCAGGCCGCCGCTTTCCTATATGATGGATTGGGCGAGACCCGCCCCTACGAAGGATCGTGCATGAGCAAAGGCGCAGCCAGCGGAGAGTCGAAGAACACTCTCTATTGCTCGTTCTGTGGAAAGAGCCAGCATGAGGTCCGCAAGCTGATTGCGGGCCCGACCGTGTTCATCTGCGATGAATGCGTTGAGCTCTGCATGGACATCATCCGCGAGGAGCACAAAACCTCGCTCGTGAAGTCCAAGGAAGGCGTGCCCTCTCCGAAAGAGATCAAGGGCGTGCTGGATGATTATGTCGTCGGCCAAGACCACGCCAAGCGCGTCCTCTCGGTGGCGGTGCACAATCACTATAAGCGCCTCAACCACGCTTCGAAGAATTCCGACGTCGAACTCGCGAAGTCGAACATCCTGCTGATCGGCCCGACGGGTTGCGGCAAGACGCTGCTGGCGCAGACGCTGGCGCGCATCATCGACGTGCCGTTCACGATGGCGGACGCCACGACGCTCACTGAAGCGGGTTATGTTGGCGAAGACGTCGAAAACATCATTCTGAAGCTGCTGCAGGCCGCCGATTACAACGTCGAGCGCGCGCAGCGGGGCATCGTCTATATCGACGAAGTCGACAAGATTTCGCGCAAGTCCGACAATCCGAGCATCACGCGCGACGTGTCGGGCGAAGGCGTGCAGCAGGCGCTGCTGAAGATCATGGAGGGCACTGTCGCCAGCGTTCCCCCGCAAGGCGGCCGCAAGCATCCGCAGCAAGAATTCCTGCAAGTCGACACCACGAACATCCTGTTCATCTGTGGCGGCGCGTTCGCGGGGCTCGACAAGATCATCAGCCAGCGCGGCAAGGGCTCGTCGATGGGCTTCGGCGCCACTGTGCGCAGCGAAGAAGATCGCCGCACCGGTGAAATTCTGCGCGAGATCGAGCCGGACGATCTGCTGAAATTCGGCTTGATCCCGGAATTCGTCGGCCGCCTGCCGGTTCTCGCCACGCTGGAAGACCTTGATGAGCCGGCGTTGATCACGATCCTCACCGAGCCGAAAAACGCGCTGGTGAAGCAGTATCAGCGCATGTTCGAGATGGAGAACGTGAAGCTTACGTTCCCGAACGAAGCGCTCTCCGCGATCGCGAAGAAGGCGATCCAACGCAAGACGGGGGCGCGCGGTCTGCGTTCGATCCTCGAAGGCATCCTGCTCGACACGATGTTCGAACTGCCGTCGATGCGTTCGGTGGAAGAGGTGGTTGTGTCGGCCGACGTTGTCGAAGGCCGCGCCAAGCCGCTGCAAATCCACTCGGAACGTCCAGCCGGCGCGCAATCAGCGGGCTAAGCCGAACGCCATAGTTCAGAATATTGGAAGCCCCGCGATGAAGGTCGCGGGGCTTCGCTTTCCGAGCGTCCTCGCCGTTCTCGAAGCTGGCAGGCGCGGCCAAGTATCGTTGGCGTAACGGCATTCAGCCCACCGCGCGATGGTCCTGCGCTTAAATCTGGCGGGTTCCATCGGCGGACGCGGAACGATCGCTAGCATCCACACGCTATGCCTTTGGGCGCCCTTGAAGCTGAGTGCGAACGCTTCCACATTTTCAATCGTTAACGCTGGGCGCGTAAGCGGGGCTGAGCACAGACCGCGGCCGCTCCCAAAGGAGTACATCATGGCTGAGAGCCGCGTTCTTCCCGTCCTGCCGCTGCGCGACATCGTCGTCTATCCGAAGATGGCGGCGCCGCTCTTTGTCGGCCGTGAAAAGTCAGTGCGCGCGCTCGATGAGGTGATGCGCAAGGACAAGCAGATCCTGCTGGCCGCGCAGATGGATGCCTCAGAAGACGAGCCGTCCACGGACCGCATCTTCACCGTCGGCACCGTGGCGACGGTGGTCCAGCTCTTGAAGCTGCCGGACGGCACGGTGCGTGTTCTGGTCGAGGGCGGCTATCGCGCGCGCGTCACGAACTTCGTCAACAACGAGGAATATTTCGAAGCGGAAGTCGAGCCGATCGAAGAAACCAACGAGGATTCCGCCGAGGCGCGCGCGATCGCGCGCGCGGTGATCGATCAGTGGGACAATTTCGTCAAACTCTCTCGCAAGACGCCGCCAGAGGTGACGCAGGCGATCACGCAGATCAGCGAGCCGGCGCGTTTGGCGGATTCCATTTCTGGCCATCTCTCGATCAAAATTCCGGACAAGCAGGCGCTGCTTGAACTCTCCGACGTGCCGCAACGTCTTGAGCGCATCCTGCAATTGATCGAAGGCGAGATCGGCATGCTTCAGGTGGAGCGGAAAATCCGCAACCGCGTGAAGCGTCAGATGGAGAAGACGCAGCGCGAATATTATCTGAACGAGCAGATGAAGGCGATCCAGCGCGAGCTGGGCGACGGCGAAGACGGCCGCGAAGACATCGCCGAGCTCGAAGCGCGCATCAAGCAAACCAAGCTATCGAAGGAAGCCAAGACAAAGGCCGAAGCCGAGTTGAAGAAGCTCCGGCAGATGAGCCCGATGTCGGCGGAATCGACGGTCGTGCGCAATTATCTTGATTGGCTGCTTTCGCTGCCGTGGGGCAACAAGAAGAAGGTCAAGAAGGACATCGACGCCGCGCAAGCCGTGTTGGATGAGGACCATTACGGGCTTGAGAAGGTCAAGGACCGCATTCTCGAGTACCTCGCGGTGCAAGCGCGCACGAATAAGCTGCGCGGCCCGATTCTCTGCTTGGTTGGCCCTCCGGGCGTCGGCAAGACCTCACTCGGCCGTTCGATTGCCAAGGCGACGGGGCGCGACTTTGTTCGCATGTCGCTCGGCGGCGTTCGCGATGAAGCGGAAATCCGTGGTCACCGCCGCACGTACATTGGCTCGATGCCTGGGCGCGTGATTCAGTCCATGAAGAAGGCGAAGACGCAGAATCCGCTCTTCCTGCTGGACGAAATTGACAAGCTCGGGGCTGATTATCGTGGCGACCCGGCCGCTGCTTTGCTTGAAGTGTTGGACCCGGAGCAAAACTCCACGTTCAACGACCACTATCTCGAAGTGGATTACGATCTGTCGGACGTGCTGTTCATCACCACGGCCAACAGTCTGAACATGCCGCAGCCCTTGCTCGATCGCATGGAGATCATCCGCATCCCCGGCTACACTGAGGATGAGAAGCTCGAGATCGCCAAGAAGCACTTGCTGCCCAAGCAGTACGAGAACAACGGCTTGAAGAAGTCGGAGTTCACTGTGACGGAAGACGCGTTGCGCGATCTGATCCGCCGCTACACGCGTGAAGCGGGCGTGCGCTCGCTTGAGCGCGAAATCGGCAACTTGGCGCGCAAGGCCGTGCGTCAGCTTGAGCAGAAAAAAACCGACAAGGTGGAGATCACTGCGAAAAATCTGCCTGATTACGCTGGCGTCTGGAAATATCGCTTCGGCGAGACGGACAAGGAAGATCAAGTCGGCATCGTCACAGGCCTCGCCTGGACGGAGGTCGGCGGCGATCTCTTGACCATCGAAGCCGTCGCCATGCCGGGCAAAGGCGCCATGACGGTGACGGGCAATCTGCGCGAGGTCATGAAAGAATCGATCTCGGCCGCGTCTTCGTACGTGCGCTCGCGCTCGCTTCAGTTCGGCGTGAAGCCGCCAGCGTTCCGGACACGCGACATCCACGTGCACGTGCCCGAGGGCGCGACGCCTAAGGATGGCCCGTCGGCGGGCGTGGCGATGGCGACGGCGATCGTGTCGGTGCTGACCGGCATTCCGATCCGCAAGGACATCGCCATGACTGGCGAAGTCACGCTGCGCGGGCGGGTGCTGCCGATCGGCGGCCTGAAGGAAAAGCTTTTGGCGGCGCTGCGCGGCGGCGTGAAGCTGGTGCTGATCCCGAAGGACAATGAGAAGGACCTCGCCGATATCCCCGAGAACGTGAAGCAAGGGCTTGAGATCATCCCCGTCTCGACGGTGGACGAAGTGCTCAAGCACGCGCTCACGGGTCCGCTGACGCCGGTGGAATGGTCGGAAGAGGATGAACTCGCCGAGACGCGCCGCAACGATGGCGCAGGCGATGGTCGAGAAGGCGCGCGCCCCCATTAGGGGCGAGCGGAACTCGCGATTCGCCGGGTTTTTCTGGCTTTTTCGCACTGCAACACGCTTGCACACGGTAGCGAATTGCTCCTAGCGTCGGCGTATCAGCGCGCTTTGCTGGCAGAATCGGCTTAGCGAGCGCGTTCCGGATTTCTCGGTCGAGGGGGTTCAAAATGAACAAAGCAGAATTGGTCGCCGACGTGGCCGAGCGCATGGGTGAGTCCAAGCTGAAAGCGGAAGAGGCGGTGAACGCCGTGTTCGACGCATTGACCGGCGCACTGAAGAAAGGCGACGAAGTTCGCCTTCCGGCGTTCGGCGTCTTCGACGTGAAAGAAACCGCCGCCCGCACCGCGCGTAACCCGCAAACGGGTGAAGAGGTGAAGGTTCCGGCTGGCCGCAAGGCGCGCTTCAAGCCGGGCAAGGCGCTGAAAGACGCGATGGCCTGAGCGACATGCCATAGGCTTGAAAGGGCGGCCCGCAGGGGCCGCCCTTTTCATTTGCCGCACTTTCTATTTTAAGCCGGTTTGTGTAGCCACGGAGCCGGAAGAGGGCAGACATGCTGGCGAAGATTTACCGGCCCGCGAAGAACGCGATGCAATCGGGCAAGGCGGCTACCAAGAGGTGGCGGTTGGAGTTCGTGCTGGCGAATGCGCCGCGCCCGGACGCGCTGATGGGCTGGATCAGCGGCGCTGATACGAACGGCCAGGTGCGCATGTCGTTCGACACCAAGGAAGCCGCGATCGAGTTCGCGCGCGCGCACGCGATCCCACACCAGGTCATCGAGCCCGAAGAGCCCAAGCGCCAGCCGCGCGCCTATGGCGACAATTTCGCCTTCAAAAGACGCGAACCCTGGTCGCACTAAGCGAATAGCGAATGGTGAGTAGCGAATAGGCGCGCGACTGGCGCTTGACTATTCGCCATTCGCTACTCCCTATTCGCCTCGCAAGGCCCCGTAGCTCAACTGGATAGAGCATCCGCCTTCTAAGCGGCGACTCTGGCAGCGAAAAAGCGAATGGGATGAGTCGCTTAGGGGAATGCCTGCTCGCCGCGAACCGTGTTACGAACCGTTTTGCCGACCCCGTAGCTCAGCTGGATAGAGCAATCGCCTTCTAAGCGATCGGTCGCAGGTTCAAATCCTGCCGGGGTCGCCACTCCCCACGACTTGCAACACAGGAACCCTCATAGGGCGTTGCGTGCCGGGAGCAGCGACGTACCTTTGATTCACAGAATCGGGGGTTTGATGTCGATCACGCAACGAATGCGGCAACCAGTCGCCGCGACCTAATTTTATGGCCGACGGTCAGGTACGGTTTGAGTTTGCCGAGCAGCGTTCGGCGTCTGTCCGCGCGGCAACCGCGTGGGCACCGTATAGACCTGTCCAATATCTCGGAAACAAACTCCGTGCTCTGGACGCGATTTCGGACGCGGTGCGGTCGATGCTTCGCGGCCGCAATGGCCATGTAGTTGATCTGTTTGCAGGTACGACCGTCGTGTCTCAAAGACTGGCGCTTGACGGCCACAGAGTCACAGCCACCGACGTACAGCGCTATAGCGCAACGTTTGCTTCCGCTCTGCTCGGAATTGGCCGTAGGCCCTACGAAGTGGTCGACCCAAAACCAATCGCGCGTGAGTGTTTGAGACTGATACATGAGTTGCCTGATGAGTGGGCTCTAGTAGCGCAACAAGAGCAGCGCCTAATAAAGGCGTCCGAACACGCTCTCCTTGCGGAGCTTGCAGCGACTGCGCCGATGATCTGGCGAGACCCCACCGCGTCAAACTACCAACGGATAGCAACGAAACATCGGGAAGTTGTATCTGCAGAAACGCCGCTAATAGCGTCCATCTATGGAGGGAGCTATTTTGGCTTCACCCAGGCGATAACAATTGATCTTCTACGAAAGGCGGTACGGCGACTAGAGGCCGTGGGGTTGCTGAGCATATGGCAAACGGCGGCAGCGATCACTGCCATTATGTCTGCTGCTTCCGCCGCCGCTCATTCCGCCGGCAAGCACTTCGCACAACCACTTAGCTCAGGTCCGAAGAAAAACACCGCGTTTCTGGCCAAGCGACTGCTCGAAGATCGTCGCGTCTCGATTGGAGAGCGTTTCCGGGAGTCGGTGCAACGCATCAACGAGAATCCCATCACTGGTGACACACACCGAGCACTGGTCATGACGGCCGAAGATTTCGTCGGCTCTGCAGATAGCGTCGTAGACGTGTATTATCTCGATCCGCCCTATACCGCGCAGCAGTATTCGCGCTTTTA